>CAYTUK010000006.1:0-161524 GCA_964441285.1 uncultured Thiotrichaceae bacterium
TTGGAACTATCCCGTTATATTGTCGGTGAAGGAGATGTTCTAATTAGTTGTGTAGGGACTTTCGGTAAAATCGCTGTTTTTCCAAAAGATGCTAAGCCAGGAATAATTAATCCAAGGTTAATAAAAGCTGAGATTAGTAGTCATCACAATGCTCACTACATTAGAGAAATGCTAAAGAGTGAGATGGTCTTCAAGCAATTCGAGTTGTTGAGTAGGGGGGGGACAATGGGTGTGATTAATATTGCAATATTGAGTGAAATATTGGCGGCGGTTCCTCCGGAGAATGAGCAGCGTGAAGTTGTCAATTATATAAATCAACAAAAAGAAAAGTTCAGTATCTTAATAGGTCAAGCTAATAAAGCAGTGCAATTGCTACAAGAGCGCCGCATGGCATTAATTTCTTCCGCTGTCACTGGGAAAATAGATGTAAGAAACTGGAAGGCCCCAGAACCATTAAACACTGCTAACAATAATAACAAGGAAGTAGCTGCATGAGTATATTGTCAGGAGACGGTAAGGCTAACGAGTTTACCTTTCAAAACGATATGATACGTCAGCTAGTCGCTAGCGGTTGGATGTTAGGTAAACCCGATAACTACAACCGTGAACTGGCTTTGTATTCAGAAGATCTTCTTGGTTTTATTAAAGACACGCAGGATGAGCAATGGCAAAAATTCTGCAAGCTTTATCCCAATGATTCGGATAAGAAGTTTTTAGAGCGTGTCGCATCACAACTAAACAAAGTTGACCGCAATGCAGCGGATAAAGACATGCGTACCTTTGGTACATTGGGTGTCTTGCGTCATGAGATACGTGATCGTGGTACACGATTTAGTTTATGCCAGTTCAAACCAGAGCATGACTTAAACCCTGCAACGCTAGCACGATATAAGAAAAATCGATTACGTGTTGTACCAGAGCTAGTCTATAGCCCCTGGGCAACGCAAGAGCACCTGGAGCAAACAGGTGTTAAAGCTAAAGCCTGGCGTATTGATTTGGTTCTATTTGTAAATGGTTTACCCATTGCTACTCTGGAGTTGAAGTCTGAGTTTAAACAAGCCATTGATAATGCGATAAAGCAGTATAAAAAGACAAGATTGCCTGTTGATCCCATCACTAAAAAACCAGAACCACTATTAACCTTTAAACGTGGCGCATTAGTGCATTTCGCTGTGAGTCAGTATGAAGTGTATATGTCTACTCGTCTGGATGGAAACGAGACATTTTTCTTGCCCTTTAATAAAGGCACGAAAGAAGGTGGCGCAGGTAATGATGTGCCTGATGATGTTAATCAATATGCCACGGATTATTTATGGAACGAAGTTTTACTGCCAGAGAATCTTCTGAAGATACTTGCACGATTCGTTCATTTGCAAATCGAAGAGAAAGAAACCTGGGAAGGGCGTAAGTATAAGAAAGAGACCATGATCTTTCCCCGTTATCATCAATGGGATGTGGTGAATAAATTAGTTAACGATGCGCACAAACAAGGTCCAGGTCACAAGTATCTGGTTCAACATAGTGCAGGGTCGGGTAAGTCGAATTCAATTGCATGGACAGCGCATCAGCTATCCTCACTCTACGATGACAAAGGCAATAAACAGTTTCATTCAGTCATTATTGTGACTGACAGAACCGTGCTAGATGATCAGTTACAGGATACGATTTATCAATTCGAACATGTTGATGGTGTGGTAGGGCGTATCAGTAAACAAGTGGGTGATGGTTCCAAGTCTGAAAAACTCGCTGCTGCACTGGAAAGTTCACAGCCTATTATTATTGTCACCATTCAGACCTTTCCGCATGTACTTAAAGCCATAGAGAACAGCGTTAGTTTAAAAGAACGTTGCTATGCAGTGATAGCTGATGAAGCGCATTCCTCACAAAGCGGTTCAACAGCTCGCCAGTTGAAAGAAGTGTTGATGCTTGACAGATATTACGATAACGGTGGCTTAGATGAAGAAGAGCTAACTACCGAAGATATATTAGATGCTGCCGTTGCCTCACGCAAAGCAAATAGTAATCTGAGTTACTTCGCCTTCACCGCTACACCGAAAACAAAAACGCTTGAATTGTTTGGTCGATTACCTAATCCTGACGAGCAACCATCAAAAACAAATAAGCCTGAAGCCTATCATGTGTACAGTATGCGACAGGCGATTGAAGAAGGTTTTATTCTGGATGTGCTGAAAAATTATACCAGTTATAAAGTCGCTTACAACCTGGCTCAGAAGATTGAAGCCAGTGATCAGGAAGTGGAAAGTAAGAAAGCCAAAGTTAAATTGAATCAGTGGGTGCGCTTGCATGACTACAACATCGCTCAGAAAGTGCAGGTTATTATCGAGCACTTCAAAGACAACGTTATGGGACTCTTAGGCGGTCAGGCGAAAGCGATGGTAGTGACTAGTTCCCGTAAAGAAGCAGTCAGGTTCAAGCTGGGTTTTGATAAATACATCACCGAAAAAGGCTACCAAAAAATATTTGCCATGGTGGCATTTTCAGGTGAAGTGGAATTCAACGAGAAGGATCCGAATAGTGAAGGGATGCTTGGTGAGAAATTTACTGAAACTAATATGAACCCGAACCTCAAAGGGCGGGATATGCGTAAAGCCTTTGATTCGGATGATTATCAGGTAATGATTGTCGCTAACAAGTTCCAGACCGGATTCGACCAGCCCAAACTATGTGCCATGTATGTGAATAAGAAACTGGGTGGCGTGGAATGTGTGCAAACGCTGTCACGTCTTAATCGTACATTCCCCACCAAAGCGGAAACCGGAACCTTCATACTCGACTTCTTCAATGATCCCGATGACATTCTTGCAGCATTTCAGCCTTACTATGAAACCGCCGAACTCGCTGACGTGTCTGACCCAGATCTAATCTTCGACTTGTTTGATAAGCTAAAAGCTGCTGGTATATTCACCACGCAAGAAGTCGAGCAGTTCTGTGAAGCCTTCTTCATCAAGAACAAAAGCAATGCTGCGATAGCCAATATTTGTAAACCTGCTGTAGAACGCTGGCAGAAACGTTACAAGCAAGCTGTTGATGCTTTTAGAGAAGCAAAGGAAATGTATGGTCGAACCAAAGAAACTGGTGATGCTGTGCTAATAGCCAATGCAGAGAACAGCCTGAAAGAATGTAAGCAGGCAAAAGATGCTCTCGAAATCTTCAAAAAGGATCTGGGTACCTATGTCCGCTTCTACGAGTTTATGTCGCAGATTGTTGACTATAACGATAAGGACCTAGAAAAGCTGAGTTTATACGCTCGTAACCTTAGCCCCATGTTACGTGAAACCATAATGGATGAAGATGACCTCGACCTCGATAGTGTCGTACTAAGTCACTACCGGATCTCAAAAATTCGTCAGCAGGACTTGAAGCTTAAAGAGGATTCAGGCGATTATAAACTGGAACCAGGTGACGAACTGGGTACAGCCAAGCCGAAAGACAAAAAAGAAGAATTTCTTTCGCAGATTATCTATCGCCTTAACGAAGTCTTTATAACCGATCACCTCACAGAAAAAGACATGGTGAACTACGCCAATACAATCAGAGACAAGGTTCGTGAAAATGAACTTGTAATGCAGCAGTTAGCCAGCAACACTACAGAACAAGCCATGCTAGGTGATTTTAACAAAGCGGTTGATGATGCAGTAATGGACAGCAGTGATGCGCATCAGAACCAGATGATGCAGATATTATCGGATCAAACTAAAGCAGCTAATTTTGCACGTATTGTATTTGATTTGTTGAAATCAGGAGAGTGAGCTTGAATATCACAGAAAAATATTTAGCGGCATTAAAGCATCTAAATGACTGGTTGTTCGCCAACTATAGACAAGGTGAAACATAGGTCGATACTTAAGTTTTAAACATCAAACCATCTCACGCGATGATTTGCGACTTAAAAGGTTCTTAACGGCTTTATCAATCGGTGATTTTTCATACAACACCTGATATACCTGCGTCATAATAGGCAGGTCAACCGCATACTTTTTAGCTAACCAGATAGCTTCTTTTGCCGTTTTAACCCCTTCAATCGTCTGTCCAATTTCTTTATACACCTGCGCTTGCGACTTTCCTTCCGCCAATAATAAGCCCATGCGGCGATTTCTTGACTGGTTATCGGTGCAGGTTAAAATCAAATCGCCCATACCGGCCAGCCCCATAAACGTCTCACGATGTCCGCCCATTGTTTCGCCCAGCCGCATCATTTCGGCAAGGCCTCGTGTTATCAATGCCGCACGGGTATTCGCGCCAAAACTCAAACCATCTACTGCACCCGCCGCAATGGCCAGAACATTTTTTAATGCACCGCCCAGCTCAACGCCAATCATGTCATCACTTAAATAGACCCGAAAACGCCCACTATGCAGATCATCACTAATCTGCTTTGCAAACTGGTCTGACTTAGTCGCAACGGTAATCGCTGTGGGTAAGTTTCGCGCTACTTCACCGGCAAACGTGGGGCCCGACATCACTGCAGTTTTATTACAGTGCGGCAATTCTTCAGCAACAATCTGGTGAATAAGTTTCGCGCTGCCCTGTTCAAGGCCTTTACTTGCCCATGCCAACCCTGTATTGGCAGAAAAAAGCGCCACACTTTTATGCAGAAAATTACGGATAGCATGGCTTGGAATGGCGATCAGCACCCATGAGGGCGAGGCCAGTGCCTGTTCAAGACTTGACACCGGTTCAAGCAGCCGAGGAAACATTGCCCCCGGCAGGTATTGCTGGTTACTCCGCTCCGTCTGCAAACGCTGGATGTGCTCTGGCTCATCCCCCCAGAGCTGGACTTTGTGTCCGGCTCTGGCCAGGTGAATGGCCAGAGCTGTACCCCAGGAACCGGCACCCAGCACACTAATAGCCTGATTTGCCTGCTGGTTCACGCCTTATCTCTCACGTAGATGCCAGCGACTTGAGATATCGCAGTATTCAACTCCCGTTGTCGAACAGTTTGCTGATCACCACGGCTGACTATTTTGTAAAAAAATGGGCTAATCTGACCAGGATAGCTGTTCCGCCCTGACTTTATTATTCTTAATATAGTCCAGTGAGCATCCAGGAACCTGTCCAAGAATAAGTGTCGTTGCGAGGGGAAGTGGATTTGAGGCATATTTTTCGCTATTTTGAGGCGAATAGCACGGCTATTTAACGAAAAATAGCGGGAAATATGACCAAATTCCACTTTTCCGCAGTAGGCGCCCTATTCTCGGACAGACTCCTAGTGTGCCGTATTTTCGCTAGTCTCTGCTGCCTGCTGCTCCATTTGCTGTGCAAATAAAGCGTTAAAATTAACGGGTGCCAGTAACAGCTGGGGGAAACCGCCTTTTGTAACCAAATCTGAAATAACTTCTCGCGCATACGGGAATAAGGTTTCAGGACAATAAGCACTTACCATACCAGCCATATTTTCTTCACTAAATCCTGTAATGGTGAAAATACCCGCCTGTTTAACCTCTACCAGAAATGCCGTGTTTTCCGCTTGCGTAGCGGTTACTGTGATGGTTAATACCACCTCATAGGTGTTTTCACCAATCGACTGGTTATTGCTATTAATTTGCACATTAATTTCAGGTGTCCACTCGCCATTACTAAAAACCTGTGGTGAATTGGGTGATTCCAGCGAAACATCTTTCAGATAAATTTTCTGGATAGCAAATTGTTGATTTTCTTCAGTCATAATAAAATTCTCGCAACCTTGTAAATAAATAATTTTTTGTTTTTCATCTACTTACTAACAGTACAGATGAAAAGGATACCCATGGTTCAAGACCGTCAGCCGTAGAGATGCGGGTGTCGAGCCGACAGGATGTATTCACCGCGTGTCTTTAACCATGGGTAGCCTTTGCCTTCGTTTCAGTAATAAGATGGATGTTCAAAATGCTCTTACCCCTTGATGTGAGAACCCCTGCTTTTTGAATAGTATGGTTTAAGTCTTCATTTTTTTGTCAGTGGCAGACCGGCTTCCGTCCAGTTGGCGATACCACCCTGCAAATTATTAATGTTCGCAAAACCATTGCCCTGTAATATCTTTTCTGCTTTAGACGAGGTATTCCCACTATTACAGTAAACCAGTACTTGCTTATCTTTATATTTGGCCAGCTTTTCCAGCTCGTTTTTAAGTTCTGCGATGGGGATATTGACGGCCTGACCAATATGACCATTACCAAAGTCTTTGCTGGCGCGGATGTCCAGCACCAGAACATCTGGATTATTATTTAACAGGCGAACGGCCTGCGCAGAAGACAATTGCATGCTTCGGCTGGTCTGGTGCTCATATTCAGCTTTTATTAACATCGCCAGTACAATAAAAAAGGCGATAAATAGAAAAAGATTATTTGATACAAATTGGGTAACGTGTTCCATAGTAAAAATTCAGGCCACAACAAATAGTCTGATCAGGCACGATTTAATCACCGGCCAAAAATCAAAGCTAACTTATTGAAAAATAAGATTAAAAATAGTAAAAAAGTAAATTAGAAATTAATGTGCCGAGCCAGCCGAACAGAATACTTCCTGCATCATGCCGATTAAACGCAAAGTACGCGTATCACCCACGCGATAATACACCTTGTTGGCATCCTTACGCGAGGCGAGAATGCCCTTGTCACGCAGAATAGCCAGATGTTGGGAAATATTACTCTGTGATGTACCGACAGAGTTCACTATATCCTGTACACTCACTTCTTTGTCGCCCAAAGTACATAATATTTTTAATCTTAAAGGGTGCGACATGGCTTTTAATGAGCGCGAAGCACGACTAATATCTTCTTCACGCGACATTAAATCTGGATCACTGGGACTTAGAGCCATCTTACACCTCGGTTAATTTTTAATAATATAACGAATAAATGATACATTAATACACTTTTTTTATAATTAAAATAGTTAAATGAAAAAATATACATATTATTTCATATTTTCTCTCTTCATCCCGGCTCTTTTGCAACGTGACCCCCCTATATAAGAAGTTTCTGTATAAAAAGACCTACTGCCTGTTCAACCCCGGCATTTTTGCGATTACTGTACTTTTCGGTGGCTTTCTATTATCACAGAATGTTTTGGCTATAAGAAATAAGGACACCGTACAATATCAGCAAAAACTAAACACGCTGCAAAAAAGCATCGCCAAAGTCCAACAACACCTGAACGGCAGCCGTAAGCATCGCAGTCACGTTATCACCGAGCTTTACCGACTGGAACGCCGCATCAAACAAAACACAAGAACCATAAAAACTTTAAATGCTCGATTTTTAACCATTTCCACCCACCGAAAAAAACTCGAGGCAGAACTTAAACAACTTAATAAGCAACTGGTATCACAGAAGCGACTGCTTACCAAGCAAATACGATCAGCCTATACCATGGGCTCACAACAACAGTTAAAAATGCTTCTAAATCAACAGAATCCAGCAGAAGCAGGGCGCACACAGGCCTATTTCTCTTATCTAAACCGAGCCCGAGAACACCAAATTCAGTCTTTTCTACACACCATTCAACAGAAACGCTCGACTAAAAAGGCATTACACCAGGCCATGCTTGCACAACATAGTATACTGGTTAAACAGAAAAATAAGGTCATGCTGCGACAAATACAACGACTGCAACGCAAAAAACTGATTGTTCGACTCAATAACCGGATTCGTAACCAGGAAAGTACCCTGTCCAACCTGGAATCAAGCCGTATCCGCATCGAAAACCTGCTTAACTCCCTGGGCAAGTTACTGGCAGATATTCCAGCCAACCCCTCCGCTGAAAAGCCGTTTAAATTGCAGAAAGGCAAGTTGCCCTGGCCTCTTCATGGGCCGTTCCTGGCCAGGTTTGGGCAGTCAAAAAATCATGGCAGGTTACGCTGGAAAGGGGTTTTGATCGGGGCCAGAGAGGGCTCTCCTGTCCACGCTATCAGCCACGGCCGAGTTGCTTTTGCCGACTGGTTACAGGGTTTTGGCTATATCACCATTATTGATCATGGCAACGGTTACATGAGCCTCTATGGGCAGAGCGGGCAACTATTAAAACAGGTGGGCGACTGGGTGAAGTCGGGCGAAGTTATCGCAACAGCAGGGGATAGCGGTGGACAACCCCGTAGCGGGGTCTATTTTGAAATTCGAGCACACGGCAAACCCGTTAATCCAGCAAAATGGTGTACAACCCCCATCAGTCATTAATTTTTTAAACAAAAACCTGGAACATACTGGCTAAATAGCGCTCCAAGTATTATTATTCTGCTTTATTTTTTCGAGTCTACCCAACACAAACCTGTCTCAGCAATGTATTACACTTTAAATTGTAACTGTTAGATCTATCCAGCCGTGTAACAAAATCTGATTTATTTCTAACCATACAGACGTAATCCAGCAGAAAATTCACTATTCACTAATAACTGGGCTAAACTCATAACCACTAAAACCTGGAGTATATAGATGAGCAAACAAATTAAGACCTTTCTCGTTCTGGTCTTTGGTATTATCGTTGGAGTTTCCATCTCCCTTACCAGCAATGTCCTGGCCAACAAAACCCAGCCAAGCGTAACCACAAACGGAATACCGTTAAACGAACTACGCAACTTTTCTGATATTTTTGCCAGAATAAAAACCGACTATGTTGAAAAAGTCAGTGATAAAACTCTGCTTGAAAATGCAATTCGAGGGATGTTAGCGGGCCTCGACCCTCACTCCAGCTATCTCGATAAGGCCCAATATCAGGAATTGAAAATCGGTACTACTGGCAAATTTGGTGGTCTTGGTATCCAGGTCGGAATGGAAGACGGCTTTGTTAAAGTCATTTCGCCTATCGACGATACTCCCGCATTTCGTGCCGGGCTGAAAGCGGGCGATCTAATCATCCGATTAAATAACAAACTCGTCAAAGGCATGGGCTTAAATGGTGCTGTTAAAATTATGCGTGGCAAACCAGGCACAGACATTAAGCTGACCGTTATTCGTGAAGGGGTCAGTAAACCATTAACCTTTACTGTCACCCGTGCCATAATTTCTGTAAAAAGCATCAAGAGTCGCATCCTTGAGCCAGGCTATGGTTATATTCGTATAACCAACTTCCAGTCAAAAACAGCGCGTGACATGCTCACCGCCATTGCCAAACTTAAAAAAGAGAATAAAGGCAAACTGAAAGGACTGGTACTCGATTTACGCAATAACCCGGGTGGCGTTTTAAGTGCCGCCGCTGGCGTGGCAGATGCGTTTATCAATAAAGGCAAACTGGTCTACACGAAAGGCCGCATTGAAAGCTCGCATTTCGTGTTTAATGCCAAACCTGGCGATGTTCTGGATGGTGCACCGATGGTAGTGCTAATTAATGGTGGCTCGGCCTCTGCATCTGAAATTGTTGCGGGTGCCCTGCAGGATCATCATCGTGCGATCATTATGGGTAGCCGGTCCTTTGGTAAAGGCTCTGTTCAGACCATACAGGAATTACGCAGCGGTGGTGCAGTCAAAATTACCACTGCACGCTACTTCACCCCATCCGGTCGCTCAATTCAGGGTGAAGGCATTACCCCAGATATCAAACTGGGCCACTATAAAGTGACCAACTCGAAGCTGAACTCATCATTACTGCTTAAAGAGTCCGACCTGAAACACACGATTAGCAATCCAACCAAATCACGGAAAGCTATTCGTGCAGCTGAAGCCGCAACGGAGAAAAAAGAGGCTGCGGAACCTCAGCTAAAAGCAACACAGGACTTTCAATTATACGAAGCGCTAATCTTGCTTAAAGGATTGACGATTGCTGGTAAAGGCTAATTTATCGATAAGTGCCTGCACCAGTCAGGCACAATAAGAAAAAAGGTATAACAAATGGTTTGTTATACCTTTTTTATTGTCTGAGGTATGGTTTACATTATGCGCTGCCAGCGTATAAAAATTCAGCCTTTATCTGCGGGGCGTTTCCACACATTCTCGCTGCTACTACTCATAGCCACATTATTGTTCACCCGCCCTGGTCACGCAGGGTCCCCTTACTACGCCAGTATCATTATTGATGATCTGGGCAACAACCTGCATTATGCGCAACAAATTATTAACTTACCCGCGCAAATAACACTCTCTCTATTGCCGGAAACAAGGTATGCAACAGTAATCGCAAAGGCAGTAAAACCGTCGCCGCTAAAATTGCAAATGAACAGGCTATTGCTAATATTACCCGCGATGTTTTTCTCGGCCCGGAGAATCGAGTAAGCACCATTAAAACCCAGTTCAACCGCTTTATGAAATTAGTCCAGAAACGCGGTTACGGTTTAGCAATCGCCCACCCGCATCCGAAAACAATTCGATTTCTGACCAAACATTTAAGCGAACTAAAACAACATGGCATACAACTTGTGTCCGTTTCCAGACTCATACAGATACGCCAATACAGGAAAAAAAGATATGTTACATGCACTGGTTCCACTTGCTCAGGGCTGCGAAGAACTGGAAGCCATTGATCACCACGCTATCCACATCACTCAAAATGCGGTGGAAGTTGATGATCATATCGTCACTTCGCGTGGCCCCGGAACCGCGATGGGTTTCACATTAACCCTTATCGCGCTACTGATGGGTAAAGATAAGCGCGATGAAGTCAGCCAACAACTGGTTCGATAAACACAATAATCTTTCTAAATAGGAGAAATAGACAATAATTTCAATAAGTTAGATTACAACTTCTATATCCGTAACAATTATGTTGTTATATTCATTCCAATTTTAGATAAAATACCTGATCATTTTACTAGGTTATTACAGGAAGAGACTATGCAAGCAGAAATTAATGGCAAGATTATCCAGCTCAGTGAAGCCGGCTGGTTAGAAAATCTCGATGAGTGGAGTCAGGAACTCGCGGTTGAGGTTGCAAAAAATGAAAAGATTAATGAACTGACTCAGGCACACTGGGATATTGTTAATGAAGCACGCCAGTATTTTCTGGATAACGGCATCGTTTGTGAACCACGCTCATTCTCAAAAATCATGAAGAAAAAATATGGCAAAGATCATTCCGATCAAAAATATATTTACTCTTTATTTCCAACTGGGCTAATTAAATGTGCCAATAAAGTCGCAGGTTTACCTCGACCTAGAGGCTGTAGTTAAAATAATAGTTGGCAGAAAAATTCTACCCGCAATAAATTACTGCCAAGTTTTTCTATAGTTTACCGGTAGTTTTTTGCAGATTATCTTTTAACTGCTTTTGTTCGCCTTTATAATGGTTAAATTATTCATTACTAACATGGCGTAACAAACATGGATGCTGCTGCACTCAACTGTTTGCAACATACCTTTGGCTATGCTGATTTTCGTTTTCAGCAGCGTGACATTATTCGGCATGTAATTAATGGCGACGATGTTATTGCTTTAATGCCGACTGGTGGCGGTAAATCACTCTGCTACCAGATACCCGCGCTGGTTCGGCCGGGGACAGGCATTATTATTTCGCCGCTGATTGCCTTAATGCATGATCAGGTTATGGCGCTACAACAACTGGGTATCCAGGCCGCTTATCTAAATTCGACACTGGAGGCTGCCCGCAGTCGGCAGACAGAAGAAGATTTTATCCACGGCCGCCTGGATATGCTGTATGTCGCACCGGAGCGGCTCAATACAGCAAGTTTTCTGCGCCTGCTCAAGCAAGCTGACATTTCTTTATTTGCCATTGATGAAGCGCACTGTGTATCACAATGGGGGCATGATTTTCGCCCCGATTACATTCAACTTTCGCTGCTACATGAACAGTTCCCTGAAATACCACGTATTGCATTAACCGCCACCGCAGATGAAACCACGCGCAATGAAATTCGTCAGCGATTAAATCTCGAACACGCCGAGCTTTTTTTATCCAGTTTCGACCGCCCAAATATCTGTTATCAAATCAGTGAAGGACAAAACAACGCAAAAATGGCATTGTTACGTTTTATCCAGAACGAACACGAGCACGATGCGGGTATCGTGTATTGCCTGTCACGAAAAAAAGTTGAAGCCACCGCGCAGTGGTTAACCGACAAAGGTTTTATCGCGCTTGCGTATCACGCGGGACTACCGACAAAAATCAGGGCGGAACATCAACAACGTTTTCTAAAAGAGGAAAGCGTTATTATTGTAGCCACCATTGCCTTCGGTATGGGCATCGACAAACCTGACGTACGCTTCGTTGCCCACCTGAATTTACCTAAAAGCATGGAAGCCTATTATCAGGAAACCGGGCGGGCGGGGCGTGACGGCTTACCCTCCGATGCCTGGATGGCCTATGGTTTACAGGATGTGATTATGCTTAAACAAATGATGGGCGGATCAAACGCTGAGGAACAATTTAAACGTATTGAACGTCAAAAACTTGAAGCGATGTTAGGTTTTACCGAAATCACCAGCTGCCGGCGTCAGGCACTACTCAATTATTTTGGTGAACACCTCGACAAACCCTGCGGTAACTGTGATAACTGCTTATCACCCGCAGATACCTGGGATGCCACCACCGCCGCACAAAAAGCACTGTCCTGTGTTCACCGTACCGGGCAGCGCTTTGGTGTCACCTATCTCGTTGACATATTAACCGCTAAAACTAGTGAGCGCATTGAACAATTTGGCCATCATAACTTAAGTGTTTTCGGTATTGGCAAAGAGTTTGATACCAGGCAATGGCGCAGTATTTTTCGTCAGTTAATCTCACGGAATCTATTGACTGTCGATATTGATGGATTCGGCTCACTGCGCCTGACCGAGCATTGCCGCAAAGTATTGCGTGGCGAAGAAACTTTATTACTGCGTAAAGAAAGTCAAAATACCCGATCATCGCGCAAAGGACGCAAACCTGATCGCTCTGAAAGCAACGCCAGTAATTCTCTTTGGGAGGCTCTGCGCGGCTGCCGCAAAAAACTGGCCGATGACAATGACGTGCCACCGTTTGTTATTTTTCATGATTCCACACTGGCAGAAATGCTGGAACGTCAACCCGGCAATCGTGAACAATTTTCACGTCTCAACGGGGTGGGTGAAAATAAACTGGATAAATATGCAGCGGCTTTTTTAAGTGTTATTAATGATCAGATAAACCAGCAACAACACGGGACTACCGACACCGTCACTGAAAGCTTACTATTATTTCGTCGTGGTCTGGATGTAAATGGCATTGCGACTCAGCGTGAACTTAAAATAACAACCGTTTATTCTCACCTTGCCAGCTGTATTGAGCAGGGTGAGCTTAAACTCGAAGATGTCGTCAATTTAAACAAACAGGATCTCACTATTATTCATGAAGCATTTTTAAGTCTTGATGACGGCACAAAAAAACTAAAACCGGTCTATGATGCGCTAGACGGTATGTTTGATTACGGCATATTACGTTGTGTACAGGCAGCGGTACACTGAACGTGCCTTTTTTATTGCGCTTTAATCTCTCTGAACAAGCAGCAAAAGCAGGCTGGCATTAAATTTTTCGAGTTATGTGGCTGGTCTGGTTTTAATGTTCACCAGCGCCACCCCGATCAGTATCAGCAATATACCCAGACTACGCTCATACGATAACACCTCACCAATTTTATCCCAGTAAACGGCCCCCAGGTAAACCAGGATATAGCTCAAGCCCAGCATCGGATACGCATAACTGATCTGATAACGTGTCAATGCCAGCAACCAGGCCAGCATTGACAGGCCATAGCAGGTAAAACCACTCAACAACCATAGCAGTATTAGCTTATTTTGTAGCACAATTCCCAGCGCTGAAACAGAGCCAGAGCCAATATTTAACAGTCTAATATCCAGCAAACCCGCTTTCATTAACAGTTGTGCTGCCGCAGATAACACAATACTGCTGATGAGCAATAGAACGGGCCGGTAGGCTTTCATGTCTGCGCCAACAGGCTAATACCGGCGACAATAAAAGCAACTCCCGCCCAACGCCACCATGAAATGGCTTCATGTAAAATATAACGCGCTGCCAACAGTACCACGATAAAACCTGAGCTAATAAAAGGGAAGGCTTTGCTCACATCCATGTCATATAAAACCACCAGCCACAACAGCAAGGCCGAGCCCAGGCAGACAACTGCGAGCATTATTTCCCACTGAAATAATGCTCGCATTGTCTCGTTTAATGTTGTCGCATTTTTTAAGCCTCGGTCCGCACCCAGTTTCTGTAATACCTGACCGCAGGAGGTCAGTAAAACAACAATAAAGATAATAACGTAGTCCATTATGATTTTACTTTTTCCACCGGAATCGTCCACAATACAAAACGTCCCCAACGCACTGCCGTTGCCTGCGATGGTAACATTGCTTTCATTTTTTGATACCCATCCGAATGTTGCACAATAACAATTGGTTGTTTATTTACATTATGCGTTAAAAACTGCTTGAACTTATCCCCCTGAAGTAAGCGATATTTAGCATCTGCATAGGATAAACCGTAGTTTAATTCGCCAGGTGAAGTCATATAAACATCGCGGCGATGAAAATACCAGTTAACCGCATGAATCAGATTATTGTCGGCAACCAGAAGGGTTTTCGGCGTTACTCGATATGCGTTTTCCAGCAGAAATTTACCTGGCATTTTGCTTTCCACTGTTCGCTGCGGCAGTATAAATTGTGTTACCAGCATAATGGGTACCAGACTAAACGCGTAACAACTTAATTTCTTACCGACCGTTTTAATGTAGCAACTGATGCCTGTCAAAACTGATGCCATTAAAAACGCCGCACATAATAATAGCCATTTCCAGCTTTCATCGTTATACCAGACGGCTTTACCTACTAACCTTGTCTGTATCAACACGATGTACAATGTAAAGCTGCATAATACAAAAATACTTAACCAGGCGGCGTATTTAAACCACCGCTCACCTTGATCAGTACTTTTATGACTTAAATATCGCTCCAGCCCCAGACTCAGAAGAATCGCGAGTGGCGCAAGACAGGGAAGGATATAGGTGGGTAATTTTCCATGTGCAATAGAAAAGAAAATAAACGGTAATAACAACCATAATAACGTATATTGCAGCAGTGCCTTTTCCGTACCACCCATCGACTGTCGCGATTGCCATAATCCTTTCGCCGCCGTGCCCAACTGAGTTATCCACGGCCAGGCCAACAAGGGTAAAAACAGCAAATAAAACCAGACTGGTTCCTGATGCTGGGCATGGTCACTGGCAAAACGTTTTATATTTTCCTGCCAGAAAAAATAGTGCCAGAAATCCGGCTGCTGCAGATTTATCATTATCGCCCAGGGCAGAACCAGCATAATTGCTACCAGTGCTGGCAGCCAGCCTCGACTGAACAATTCTTTCCAGCGACGCTGCCAGATGACATAGGGCACGATAACCATGCCCAGCAATGCAAACGCAAGAAAACCCTTGGTTAGAAAAGCCGCGCCGGTAAAAACACCCATTAAAATAAGTTCAAAAACGCGTTTGCGTTGATTCTGTTCGCGATGAGAAAAATAAAAGGTGACAAACGCCAGCGTTAACAGCAGACTAAAAACGCTATCCAGGGCATTATAACTCCCCATAAGAAACACGCCGAACATGGTCAGGTAGACTGCCGCTGCCGTCAGCGCTGTTTTTGCTGAGCGCCCGTTGTAGGCGATTAATAAGAAAATGGCCAAAGCGGAAATCCCCGCAGACAAGGCGCTGGGTAATCTCACGGCAAATGCGTTTTCGCCAAACATCTTCATGCTGGCGGCCACCACCCAATAACCCATTACGGGTTTCTCAAAATAGCGCAACCCATTCAGTGTTGGAGAAACCCATTTCCCAGTATCCATCATTTCGCGTGGAATTTCAGCATACCGAACTTCATCAGGAATCATTAACGGGCGCAGGCCGAGCGGTAACAGGTAAATTAACACATACAGTAGCAATAAAATAAACGCATAAATACGCCAGTTAGTGCCTTCTGTGGAATTATTCATACTCTGCTATTTATCTGCCATTAAAATCTGCCATTAAAAAATTAGGTGGCGAGTCCGGTTTATTCTTCATGATTTACGACTGAATGATCGACTACTGAGATTATCATTGCAGCTTACTGCCCCTGTCTGCCGACCCAGCCCTCACGGCCATGAAGTGGGGCGGGATTAATTATACCTGATTTAATTTTGGCAATATCATCCGGCAACAACTGTTGCAGTGGCACAAAATGAATCCCACGCTGTTTTGCCTTACTTAGAAACCGATCAAATAAATCCGCGCAGACGAGACCCTCTACCTCGGCATGAATGGTTAAAACATTCAACTGTTCAGGTTGAATTAAACCCAGCAGGTAAGCGTTATAATTTTCCACTGTAATGCCGTTTTTACCAATGACCTCATCATAAGTCGGGAGTGTCACGGGAATTTGTGGCGTACAAAGAGCCCCGTCTATAACCGGACGAAAAATACTTTCACCTCGACAATCTGTATTATAGATAAAATCAAACGGCTGTTTTTCTTTTACTACCCGTGTATCGGCTTTCCAGCCAGCAACACCAGAACAGACTGGTGGCCTGCCAATAATAGCCGTTAAGGCAGCAACACCACGTTGAATATCCTGGCGCACTTCCAGCGCAGACATTGCCTCCATGTGCATCTGCCAACGGTGGTGATCCCAGGCATGCAAGCCCGCTTCGTGACCAGCAAGATCTGCCGCCCGGATGGTTTTAGCAAGGCGTTTACCAATATTCGGGCCGGGCCAGAAGGTGCCGCGCAGCAGAATATCCCAACCATAAAGGCTGGCTGCTTTTGAGCGTAACATTTTTATTAAAAAAACCGGTTTTAATAATCGCCATAAGTGCCGCCCCATATTATCCGGCCCAACACTAAATAAAAAAGTGGCTTTTACATTATGCTTATCAAGCAGGCGCAATAATCCCGGCACCCCATCGCGGGTGCCACGAAAGGTATCGACATCAATCCGCAGGCCAACGGTGATTCCGCTGTCATTCAAGCCACTTAACTCACTTTGGTTGAATTAATATAGTCCTGCAGGAAATAATCCAGGGTTTCATCAATCGACTGATCCAGCATTATTTCTGGATGCCAGTCTAACACCTTACGCGCATTTTCGATGCTGGGGCGGCGGTGCTGCACATCCTGATAACCATCACCGTAATAAGTACGACTTTCTGTTTCGACCATACCGGCAAACGGTGGAAACTGATTTCGTAGCGGGTGGGCTTCAAATTTTTCTACTAAAATCTCTGCCATACGTTTAATACTGGCTTCATTGTCCGGGTTACCAATATTAAATATCTGGCCATCACTACAGCCGCCCCTGTTTTCAATAATGCGGAACAGGCATTCAACGCCTTCCTCAACATCCGTAAAACAGCGTTTCTGCTCGCCACCATCAATCAGTTGAATCGGTGTGCCTTCTACCAGATTTAATATTAACTGGGTAATCGCACGCGAACTACCAATGCGGGCAGAATCCAGCGTATCCAGGCGTGGACCAATCCAGTTAAATGGACGGAACAGGGTAAAAGGCAGGCCCGTTTTTTTACCGTAAGCCCAGATAACCCGATCCATTAACTGTTTGCTGGTTGAATATATCCAGCGTTGTTTTTCAATCGGGCCGGTAATCAGATTCGAGGTGTTCTCATCAAACATTTCATCCGTGCACATACCATACACTTCAGAGGTTGAAGGGAAGATAATACGGGTACCATACTTGGCGCAGTAACGAACAATGCGTAAATTTTCCTCAAAGTCGAGTTCAAATACGCGCAGTGGATTACGGGTATATTCTATCGGCGTAGCAATCGCAATTAACGGCAGAACCACATCACATTTCTTAACGTGGTATTCAATCCATTCGCGGTGAACAGTAATATCGCCTTCATGAAAATAAAAATCCGGCTTATGCAATAAACGCCTGATCGCACTGCTGGACAAGTCCATACCATGTACTTCATAACCACCATCTTGCAACAAACGCTCAACCAGAAAATTACCGATAAAACCATTCACCCCAAGAATTAACACTTTGGTTTTATGATTGGCTGAAGTTTTTTCAAATTTTGGCCCCAGACGCATATCCTCAACCAGATTTAAATTTATTGCCAGTTGTGTGCCAGAACTAAACACGCCACCTTGCTGCTGGCCAAAATGAATACGCACAACACCCTGTCCACAGGCAATATCCAGTGGTTTGGTTGATAGAATTGTCCCTGGTTGTGCATCACTTTCCTGTGCCAGCGCCTCTACTTCCCAGACCAGTAATTCACGTTGCCCCGCATAAGTAAACGCACCTGGATAAGGTTGAGTGACAGCGCGCACCAGATTATGAATCTCACTGGCAGAACGGCTCCAGTCGATGACTCCGTCTGCTGCTGTACGACCACCAAAATACGTTGCTGCAGCCTGATCCTGCGGAGTTAATGTAAGCTTGCCATTTTTGATGCTCGGTAAATATTCATCCAGCATGGAACTGGCCGCTTCAACCTGTTTGTCGATTAAAGTTTTTGCGGTATCGTGGGGCTCGATTGCGACGGATTGCTGACAGACAATATCACCATTATCGGTGCTAACTGTCATCGCATGCAGGGTAACTCCCGTTTCTGTTTCCCCATTGATTAACGCCCAGTTGGTTGGTACACGGCCACGATATTTTGGCAGCAATGAACCATGCAAATTAAAACAACCTTTGCCTGGAATCTCCAGCAGCGCCTTCGATAACAGGTCACGGTAATAAAATGAAAACAGGATGTCGGGCTTCATTTCACGAATCTTTTCTAACCATAATGGATGATTAATATCATCCGGGGTATAAACAGGAATATCATGCCGCGCCGCCAGCTCAGCAACCGAAGCAAACCAGATGTTTTCATCACTATCATCCGCATAGGTAAATACTGCTACAATCTCAAAACCGTTACGCAGTAGCGCTTCCAGCCCTGCGCACCCCATATTATGATATGCCGCTACAATTGCTCTCATAGAACCCTCTTAAAATATATAAATGATTAATTAATTTTCACTGTTAGTTTGGTGATTGACGGCAGTATCAGGCACTGCGTCTGTCACCTGTTGGCAACCAACAACCTGATGCACAAAATATCGTGGTCGGGCGCGCACATCATGATAGATACGCCCGATATATTCACCCAGCAACCCCATCGCCAGCAACTGTACACCGATAAAAATAAACAGAACCGCAAACACGGTGAACAGACCTTCACCCGCCCAGTGTGCACCGTAAACAAGCCGTGTAACCAACAGCACGAGACTGAAAGCAAAACCTGACAGTGCCAGCAAACCACCCAGCACACTTAACAGCCGTAATGGAAAAGTGGTCATGCTGGTGAGCAAATCAAACTGTAAATTAATCAGTTTCATCAAGCTGTATTTGGTTTCATCATTGCTGCGGTCAGCATGCATTACATTCACTTCACAGGTCTGTCGAGCAAAGGTATTGGCCAGTACCGGTATAAAAGTACTGCGCTCATGGCAGGCCAGCATCGCGTCAACAATGCTGCGATGATAGGCGCGTAACATACAGCCATAATCAGTCATCATCACGCCGGTGGCTTTCTGCACCGCTTTATTAATTATTTTTGAAGCACTACGGCGAAAAAAAGTATCCAGCCGATTCTGCCGCACACTACCCACCACATCACAACCCCGCCTGGATTTTTCCAGCAGCTTGGGAATTTCTTCCGGTGGATTTTGTAAATCTGCATCCAGCGTCACCACAACATCCCCTTTTGACTGTGCCAGACCTGCCATAACCGCTGCATGTTGACCATAGTTACGGTTCAGCAGAACACCGATTACTTTACCCTTGTGCTTATTAGCGGCCTGATTAATCAGTTCTGGAGAATGGTCTTTACTGCCATCATCCACCAAAATAATTTCATAGGCACAATCGAGCGCCTCACCCACCGCAACACAGCGGTTAACCAGTTCCTGCAAATTGACTTCTTCGTTGTAAACCGGTGCCACCATTGAAACCAGTTTTAAATCGATGGTTACATCTTTGTTCAATTCGCTATTACATAAATCATTCATACAGTCAGGTATCTCATAATTAGCCAGGCTATCTTATTTTGGCGGTGCCAGTATATCTTTAATCACTGCAATCACACGCTCCACATCTGCTACGGCCATATCGGGGAACAGTGGCAATGAACAGATACGCGCTGAATTCCATTCAGTGTTACTTAACTCCAGCGTGTTTTCTGCCTCATTACTGCTCGCTACGGTATTCTCGGCAGTGGTGGCAGAGTAATATTTTTCTCGATAATATTTCTGTTGATGCGCGGCACGAAAATGTAGCCCACTGCCTATCTGCCGTGCTTTTAGTGCCTGCATAAAATTATCACGACTCATGCCAACGGCTTCAATATCGAGCCGGACTATAAACAGATGCCAGCAGTGCAACATGGCGTAATCAGGCACATCCAGCGGTTTAATGGCGGCCATATCCGCCAGTAAACGCCGATAATGCTGCGCCAGTTCAGTGCGCTGCTGATTGAGTGTCGGCAGACGTTTTAACTGCCCCAGACCCAGCACCGCATTCATATCTGGCAAATTATATTTGTAGCCAGGTGTAAGCACTTCAGCCTGCGGCGCGCGACCCTGAGTTTCGCGGTCAAAGGCATCCAGGCCAAGACCGTGAAAACGTAATTGTCTGATCTTTTCCGCCAGTGCTTTATCATCGGTACAAACCATACCCCCTTCACCGGTGGTAATATTTTTTATCGGGTGAAACGAAAAAATCGCCGTACCGACATTACCCACTGGCACGCCTTTATATTCAGTACCAATCGCATGCGCCGCATCTTCGACCAGTTTTACATGGTAACGTTCAGCCAGTTCTCTGAGCGGCTCCAGATCCAGCGAAGCCCCTGCATAATGCACCGGGATAATCAATTTTGTACGTTCAGTGATCAACGGCTCAATCCTTGCCGCTGTGGTCATTAAGGTGTGTTTATCTACATCAACAAACACTGGTTTCGCGCCGCACAACTCAATCTGGTTGGGCGTGGAAACCCAGGTCATGGACGGGGTGATAACCTCATCACCTGGCCCGATATTGAGCGCATGCAACAGCAGGTGCATTCCTGCGGTTGCCGAAGACAGCGCGATTGCATATTTTGCCCCAGTCAGCGCACCAACAGCGGCTTCCAATTCGGCATTTTTTGCACCCGTGGTAATCCAGCCGGAGCGCAGCACGTCGGCAACAGCAGTAATTTCAGCGTCCGAAATAGAAGGCCTGGACAAGGGCAGAAAAGGGCTGTTCACGAGATTGCAGGCATAATTTAAAGCGCTTCGATGTGTTGTTACGTACTATCTTGTTATTCGGATACTTGCACTCATCATTTGTGCTCGATGATTAGCGCCATTAGAAAGTGCTAATTTTACACTATCCAGGCACTATCATGCACCCCTCCAAACTGCCTATAGTATAGAAATCATTCCGATTAGACCTGTTTTGCCCGCTCAATCATGGCATTAATCGCCTTTTCCATTTGCATCTGCACTTGAGGCAGATCTTTATTTATTAGCTGCGACTCCACAACTACCGGTTCGCCAACCACGATCACAACTTGTGTGAATGGTTTGGGTAGCATGAACTTATCCCACGAACCGAGATACCAGGCGTTTTTAGTGGCGCAAGCTATCGGTAACAGTGGCGCACCGGTCATGCGTGATAACATGACCGCCCCAGGTTTAAATTTAAACCTGGGGCCGGTTGGGCCATCCGGCGTGGTCACTGGCGAAACCCCCTGCCTGACAATGACCTGATACATTTCCCGTAATGCCTGTGCACCAGTACGGGTGGACGAACCACGAATCACTCTGGCACCTCTGGAGGCAACAATTTTAGCCGGGATATCCCCATCCCCTGAGGGGCTGATTAAAAACCCCACCTTCAAACCGCGTTTAAGTTGTTGCAACATATACCAGCCACAAAACAGATGCTGTTGATGCCAGTATACGGGAATCACCGGTTTGCCATCGGCCAGCACTTTATCCATATTGACCTGACCAACCACCTTCACTCGACAACTTAACCAGATAAAATTAACCAGTAGCCAGACAGCCGGCTTTAACAGGGCAAAACTGAGTTTACGTTTAAATGTCAGCTGACGTGGCTGCTCCTGCATATTCGACCGAGTTGTGAATGGCCTGGCCACATCAACCACTGATTCGCCAGTCTCGACTTCAGTTTTACCCGTTCTCGGTTTATCTGCCGTGGGTTTTTTTTCGTACGGATTTTGCATCATAATGCTCTGTTCTGTTAAAAAAATGGCGACCTTAAATCAATCTCTCGGCCAACAGACTCTCCTGACTTAAGTGTTTAATGTTCAATTCATTTAATGCCGCTGAAGTCGCCAGTGAAATCGTGAATCGTGAATCAATATCTATCGCTCTCAAATACCAGCAGTTACCACCAAACGACACGGTTATCGAGGCTTCATGTAACCGTGAACCAAGCCTTTTAGCATCACCTGTTTCCACCTCCCGCATACGTGACAGCCCGGCAGTATCTGCGGCTTTAACGACGGCTTCCTTGATCGACCATAACCGGAAAAAGCTTTCTGGCTGTTGCTGAATCTGCATTAACTCATGCGGCTGCATCACGGCTTTGAATGCCAGCCGTTTTAAAGGTCGAATTTTCTCAGCATCCACCCCCACTTTCAGTTGTCGACTGGCAACCACCAGAACCAGATTATCCGAATGGCTGATATTGAAATCAAACCCAGTTGTTGACGGCCAGCAAGGTTTGCCCTGTTTTTTATATTCCAGTTCAGCAAGATCAAAGTTATGTACCTGCAAATCCATTGCACACTGCTTTAACAGACGCAGCCCCAGCAGAGAGCTATCCTGATCTGTTTTATGTAAAAGCCGCAGGATGGCCTGCTTTTTTTCTCCCGAAAGCGCATTTAACCAGCACTGACGTAATTTTTCATTAATTACCGAGTGATTTTTATCGCCACCGCGCCAAGTGTAATATAATCTAACCTCATTTTTCTGCGTTTCCATGTGACCCACATTATGAATGTAACCATAAAAAAACACTATTATGCCTGATGATAATAAATCAACAACGCCTGTTTCTACACCCCCAGGCCCCGATGAAGCAGTGCAGATTGATATAAACCTGCAATCACAACAGCTCATCAGACAAATGATTCAGCGTTATGGCGATATATTTCGACTTCATGTCCCCAAACGCAACCATGATGCCTGGGTGGTAACAAACCCCGATGCGATCAAACATATTCTGGTTTCTAACCATACAAATTACCACAAGGGGACTGGCTTCGAACGTGTAAAAATGCTGCTGGGTAATGGCATTATCGTCAGCGATGGTCCCTTCTGGCGACGCCAGCGCACGATGATTCAGCCCGCTTTCAGTCGCAAAAATGTTCACCATATGTGCACTATGATGAAAACGGTTACCCAACGATTAATTCCCCGCTGGCAACATAAAGCTGAAAGCGGGGAGGCCATTGATATCACCACCGAAATGAGTCAATTCGCCCTGGAAGTGATATTACGCGCCTTAATCGGCGACGACCTCGAACTGCTGATAAAAGCACAGGGGGAAAATCCTTTTGCCTTTTTAACCAAAGACACCACGCGGGATCTGGCCCTGGCAATGAAATTTCGCCAGCTGATGCCGTTGATTCAAGCGCTCATCAGTCGGCGTCGGGAGAATAACGAAACCCACTATGATCTACTATCTTCGTTGATGCTGGCTACCGATAAAAGTGGCAACAGCATGACCGACAGGGAGTTAATTGATGAGATTATGACGATGATTATCGCCGGCCATGAAACCTCGGCAGGCACATTAAACTGGGTCTGGTATGAAATCTCCCGGCATCCTCGCTGTGGAGAAAAATTATTTCACGAAGTCGCAAAATATGTGTGCAAAAACAGCATTACGGTGGCTAACGTGACCAAACTCCATTACACCAAACAGGTCATTAATGAAACCTTGCGACTGTATCCACCAGTCTGGTTATTCTCTCGCAGAGCGGTTAATGACGACACGGTTGCTGGTTATTATTTACCCGCAAACACAGATATTTACCTGTCGCCTTTTTTCACCCATCGCAACCCGGCGTTGTGGGAGCAACCAGAGGAATTTAATCCTGAGCATTTTAGAAATGATGGCGTGGCACTCAAACATAAATATGCTTTTTTCCCTTTTTCGGCCGGCTCAAGACGTTGTATCGGTGAATACTTTTCCTATATTGAAATGCAAACCCACCTGGCTATATTAGCGAACCGCTTTACATTACAACCTGTTCCCGACCAAAAAATCGAATTAGACCCTGGCATAAACCTGCGCACCAAAAACAGTATTATGATGACAGTAGCCATTCGTCAGCCTACAGGCTAAAATTTACACCCTGTCTTCCTGCAAGATCAATCAAACTAACAAGCAAATAACCCATGACTTTTCAAACGCTCACTCAGGCACTTAATGCCCATGCCAGCAACGACTATAGTATCAATTATTTACGCAGCCAGAGCGATGAAGCAGATGTCGGTTTTGCTGATTTAAAACAACGCGCACTGGGTATTCTATTTAATCTGCAACAACACGGTCTAAAGGTCGGTGACGAATGCATTCTGCTTACTGACAACAATGAATTTTTTCTGGATGCTTTCTGGGCCTGTTTATATGGCGGGATTATTCCCGTTCCAGTCGCCGTTGCCAGCAATGACGAGCACCGTTACAAATTGTTGCGCATCTTCAATAAACTGACTCATCCACAACTTTATACGGAGACAAAAATACTGCAAAAACTTACGGAGTTTTGCACCCTGAACAACCTGCCAGATGCCGCAAATGAACTGACACAGAGCTGCTTTCTTATTGAATCAATCGAAGATATTTCTCAACCAGGCAACATCCATACAGCCCAACCTGAAGATACCGCATTTATTCAGTTTTCATCCGGCTCCACCAGCGAACCGAAAGGCGTGGTGTTAACGCATAAAAATATTCTCACAAATATCAATGCCATCATAAAAAGCGCCGCTTTCACTCCCGCAGACCGAATGTTCAGCTGGATGCCACTCACTCATGACATGGGCATGATTGGTTTCCACTTAACGGCAATTGTTGCACGCATGAACCACATTATTATGGATACCCGTATTTTTGTCCGCCGACCTTTATTATGGCTAACCGTCGCCAGTGAAAAGCAGGCAACCATTCTGTGTTCACCTAATTTTGGCTATAAACACTTTCTTAAAGTTTTTGAAAGCAGAGGGATAGACCCGATTGACCTCAGCCGTGTACGTTTAATCTTTAATGGCGCAGAACCTATTTCTATCGCTATTTGTGAACAGTTTCTTCAGACAATGAAACCTTTTGGCCTCAACGAGACAACCATGTTCCCCGTTTATGGCCTGGCTGAAGCTAGCCTGGCGGTTTCTTTCCCTGCGCTTGAAACCACCCTGCAAACAGTGACAGTTAAACGTAATCAACTCGGCATTGGTGATACTCTCGAACAAATTAAGCCCTCAGATGAAACCATAACCCTCGTACTGCTTGGCAAGCCCATTCAGGACTGTGAAGTACGCATTGTGGGGAATAACCATACTGTACTCGCAGAGAAGCATATCGGTCATATCCAGTTAAAAGGCGATAATGTCACCCGCGGTTATTACCACGATGATGAAATTAATCACGCACTTATCAGCGAGGATGGCTGGCTGGATACGGGGGACTCCGGCGCATTTGTAAACGGGCAACTGCTCATTACTGGTCGTGTTAAGGACATTATTTTTGTTAATGGACAGAACTTTTATTCCCATGATCTTGAAAATATTCTGCACCAACTCGATGGACTTGAACTCGGTAAAGTTATCGTTGATGGCGCACGTACCTCAGCCAGTGATGCAGATGAACTGATCGTTTATATTTTACACCGTGGTGATATTGAAGATTTTTTACCGACAGTACGGCAAGTGCGTAAAACCATAAACCAGACGATAGGTATTGAAGTAAGTCAGGTAATCGCGATTAAACACGTCCCCAAAACCACCAGTGGTAAAATACAACGCTACCTGTTAACTGAAAAATACATAAACGGCGATTACAATACTATTATCGCTGCAATACAATTATCCATTACCGCCACACAACCAGATGAATCGCATAATGCACAGCCAGATAACATTGCCACACATATTAGTGAAATTTGCCACGATACCGTTACTGATAAAACGATTGGCCTTGATGACAACTTATTCGAAACCGGTATCAGCTCGCTGGCACTGGCAGAAATTCACGAACAAATTGATCATTATTACCCCGGTAAAGTTGAAATTAATGATTTATTTGATCATCCCACCATTCACCAGCTTGCACTCTTCCTGGAAAGTAAAATCAACCCATAAAAACCCTCTGGATAAGTTTTGAAAAAACCCGAACCACTCCCTGAAATTGTCGCAGCTATCGACCTTGGCTCTAATAGCTTCCATATGATTGTCGCACGTCTGGAAGAGTCCGGGACCTTGTCCATTATTGACCGATTACGTGAAAGCGTCCGTATAGGCGGCGGCCTGAGCAAAAAAGGCAAGCTAAAAAAAGTGGCACAGAAGCGGGCATTCTCCTGCCTTGAAACTTTTTCACAGCGAATCCGTGACCTTCCCGACTCAGCGGTTCGTATTGTTGGAACCAATACCTTACGTGTCGCCAGCAATGCCCGCGATTTTGTACACCATGCCGAAACCATACTCCAGCACCCCATCGAAATTATCGCCGGTCGGGAAGAAGCACGACTAATCTATCTTGGTGTTGCCCATGGCCTTGCAACGGGTGAGGGTAAGCGTCTGGTCATCGATATTGGCGGCGGCAGCACAGAATGCATTATCGGGCAAGGCATGAACCCACTACACCGTGAAAGTATTTATACCGGCTGCGTTAGCGCCGGCAAAAAATTTTTTCCGCGCGGCTACATCAGTAAATCAGGAATGAAAGCAGCACAAATTGATGCTGCGCTAACGTTATTACCGCAGGCATCAAAGTTTAAGGCGGGTAACTGGGATGAAGTGATTGGTTGTGCTGGCACCGTGCGCGCTATCCGCAACATTCTACATGAAGAAGGCTGGTGTAATAACGGCATTGAGCGTAAAGCACTGCATCAACTGCGCGATGCCATCGTTCATGCTGGCCATGAAGACAAGCTTGAACTAAAGGGTTTGTCCGAAAGCCGCCGCCCGGTACTGGCTGGTGGTCTGTCGGTATTACTCGCCGTTTTCAATACCCTGAATATTGAGCATATGCTGGTCTCTGATCAAAGTATGCGTGAAGGCCTGCTGTATGATTTAGTTGGCCGCATTAACCATCAGGATGTTCGAGATGCCACAGTTGAAGCCATTATCAAACGCTGGGCCGTTGATAAAGAACAGTCTATTCGAGTCACACATACGGTGGAACAACTCTGCCATCAGGCCTGTCCACAGTGGAATATTGAAGAAGAAAATTTTCAGTATTTAATTAAATGGGCATCACAATTACATGAAATCGGGCTTCAAGTATCACATACACAATACCACAAACATGGCGCTTACATTCTTCGCAATGCTGATATGCAGGGTTTTTCCCGTCAGGAACAGGCGCTACTGGCAATCCTTGTGCAAAACCATCGAGGTCGATTTCGACTTGAAGAATTTGACCAGTTAATGCAACCTTTCGTAATACCCGGCAAGCAACTATGCATCTTGTTACGCCTGGCGGTTTTAATTCACCGTGGCCGTACCAACCGCACGACTCCAGAGCCAGCTATAATAATCAGACAAAAAAATATACAGTTAAAATTTCCACCTGACTGGCTGAACACTAACAGCCTGACGCTTGCCGACTTAAACAAAGAGGTAAGTTATCTAGACAAGGCTGGTTACACGCTCAGCTTTAATGCGTGATCAACGAATCTAGTCCACAGGAGAGAATCTTATGCAACAGACGGTCAGCGACAAGAACAGACAGAAATTACAAGCAGCGCTTGAAACGCTTTCCGACCCTGAGAAAGTGCTATCTTCACCTGATATTATTTCCAGCAAGGCGCTATTAAAAATTAATTATGAACTAGGCAATTACCCTTACCCTGAAAAAATCAGTACAAGGGAATATGATCATGAAAAACAGCTATTACAAATCGAGTTATTAAAGGTTCAAAACTGGGTTAGAGAAAAAGGCATTAAAATTGTCGGTATTTTCGAAGGTCGAGATGCTGCGGGCAAGGGTGGTGCCATCAAACGGTTTACAGAGCACTTAAACCCCCGTGCGGCTCACGTTATCGCCCTGGAAAAACCCAATGAAAAGGAACTGGGCCAATGGTATTTTCAACGTTATATTCAGCAATTACCTACGCGTGGCGAAATGGCATTATTTGACCGTTCCTGGTACAACCGTGCAGGTGTAGAAAGAGTAATGGGGTTTTGCACCCCGGAGGAACATCTTGAGTTTTTACGTACCACTCCGCAACTTGAGCGGATGCTGGTAAATTCCGGCCTGACGCTGAGAAAATACTGGTTCTCAGTCAGCCGCCATGAGCAGATACGGCGCTTTCATTCGCGCAGCCACGACCCACTAAAACACTGGAAGCTCAGCCCGATTGATCTGCAATCACTGGATAAATGGGACGACTATACGGAAGCCAGAAAGACCATGTTCTTCCATACAGACACTGCTGATGCACCCTGGGTCGTGGTTAAATCTGATGATAAAAAGCGCGCACGTATCAACTGTATGCGCCATTTTTTACACAGTCTCAACTACCCGACGAAGGACTCAACGATTGTTTATAAGCCAGATGCCAGCATTGTTGGCTCCGTCTCCTCGCTCTATCGTAAAAAGGAAATGAAATATGTATAACCATCCCACTACTGCCACGTTATTACTGGAACAGATAAAAAGGATATCCATCCTGTTAGTAACTAGTCGTGATATGAACGCGTCCAATATAAATTAACAGCAAACCATTTGCAGAACAGGAAATCGGTGTTATTGTAATCACTCCTTTTGCTTTTAATATTAACCTCACAGGTTTCCTCATGTTCTCCAGGCTAAAGTCCATCTCTGGCAACAATAATAAGTATCTATTCATCCCGAATAGCATACTTTTTCTACTCCCTGTCTTGTTTATAATTAACCTCACCGCCTGTGTACACACACCTAAAACTGAAACGACCGTCGCTATTTTCAAAGCAGAAACGCTCCCGGATAAAAATCTTTCCGGGCTGTATATTTATCGACCGCCAACGATGACAAACTGGCTTTATGCAACAAAAATAACCATTGATAACAATGTTATTTTACCAATCAAACCCGGGCAGTTAAAACATCTCAACCTAAAACCTGGACAGCATCAAGTCAACCTGCTTACAGCCGATGAATTTAAGGGTAAACATAAACTTAAAGTGATACTACAGAGCAACAAAAACTATTATCTGCGTATTGCGACAACGCTAGACCTGGAACAAAACGGTAACTATAAACCCTATAAAAGAAGCTTTAATTTACAGCAGGTAAGCGCAATAACCGCAATAGCACAAATTAATAAATGCTGTTATTCAAAAATAAAGCCTGGTAGAAATAAAGCCATAGCGAGAAAGAAAAACGATACGCAAACAAATAAAAAACCTGCTTTTTCAGTTGATAAAACAGAGAACCCATTTTCACATTAATCGCTACACGTAATGGCATAAATGAAAAAAACACTCGGTAATCTTTATCTAGAACATTCAACAGCAGAGATAAAAACATGTTAACCGGTATATTCGTTATATGGCTAGTCACCGCTATCGGTCTTGGTCTTACCACCTTAATCGTGCCTGGTATAAAAATAAAATCCACCACAACTTTATTAATTGCCGCCATTGTACTGGGGTTAATTAACTCCTCCATACGGCCGGTACTTTGGATTCTTACAGCACCATTATCACTCTTAACCTTTGGTCTTTTCGCCCTGGTCATCAATGCTTTAATGATTATGCTGGCATCCGCTATTGTACCTGATTTTAAAGTACGCGGGTTTGGCAGTGCACTACTTGGCGCCATTGTTATGGCCTTAATCGGAATAACCGGATTTATTCTGCTCCAAATAATTGCTGGTGGTAATATTGAGTGGTACAGCATTGAGCGAACTTCACAGTTTTATTACTGACCTGATAGCCGTGAGTAGCCCGTTATTACACGCCCCCTGTGTTTACAGCCATAGAACAGTATGATCTACTTACCTCAATCTATAAAAGCAAGAAATGGTTCTCTTTTTAATGCTGTTCTCAAACAGGAAATCTGCGCTTTAGATCCAGGCTTACTGCCTTTACAACAAGGCTTAAAGTATAGCAATTATGCAATATCTGAAACCTTATCTATTATTATTTTAACAACCACAACTAACACTGATCATCTATCAGTAAAAGCGGGATTATTTTATTCGGGTATTACCGCCGGCTGTAACTGTGCCGATGACCCAACGCCCATTGACCAGTGCAATGAGTACTGCGAAGTAATATTTCTTATTAATATATTTACTGCGGCAACAACCGTTAAACTAATTGACTGATCACCGCCGGCATGATAAGTATTTATTTATCAATTAATTGTTGAATAATTTTTTCTATTTTAGGCTGATCAAATTCTCGCCCACCAATAGCACGATAGCGGACCATGCCTTTTTTATCAATTAAATATGTTGTTGGTATACCCCGAACACCAAACTGTTTTGCCACTTTGCTTTTTCTATCCAGCAAGATGTTAAAGCTTGGGTCTATTTTCAACTGTGCCGTATAAGTAAAAATCTGATCTTCGCCTTCCATTTGATTAATCGCCAAGACGGTAAATTTTTTATTTTTCAACTTACTATACAGGCGTTCCATCGAGGGAATTTCTCGGCGGCAGGGGGGGCACCAGGTTGCCCAGAAGTTCAACAAAACAACTTTTCCTCGAAAACTAGACAGCTTTATTTTTTCCTCATCCATATTTTCTAACTGAAAATCCTTGGCCATAAAAGGTTTTTTTAGCGGTGCTAAGGTGCGGCTTAATCTTGGTTGTGCCCATGCTGTAGAGAACTGCAAACCAAACAGTAACACAAAGGGTATTAATACTATTTTCATATAAGTACTCGCATTAATTTTTATCAATCTTAAAACTGGCAGGGGCACACCGTAAATTTTTTATTACCCCTGAGTGGGGGACACCATCAAGTTTCCAATTATAAAGCAGATCAAACACTGTGTTTCGAGGAAGCTTTATCGTAGTAAAACCCTGTATCCAGTCACCTACATTAAACACACCTCTATCTGCCAGCAATGTCCATGAAAAAGCAACGCCCGCTTTTTTCCATTCTTTCAACCATTGTGTTTTAGTCTTCACTGGATATTCTTTGCCATCTTTAGTTCGGTAGCGCCAGTCTGCTACGCGATAACTCATCTGCTGCCTGGGGGAAGTGTTCCTTAATATTGAGCCAAAAACACAGTAACCGGCTATACGCTCGACCTCTTTTTTAGGTAAATGATGTTTTGAGTAAACCGCACGCACGAAATCAGGAATGAGTTGTATCAGTTCGAGACTAAAGCCTTTATCTTCAACCTTCCATTTTAACAACCCACTTGCTTTATTTCTTTCCACACTAACACTATTTGCCATGCAAGGTGTTATTGTAAAGTTGGTTAACAGGAGCACCGCAATACCTGCATTACAAATTACAACTTTCATTTTTTGCAACTTAAACATTCTTCTCTTACCTTTACTGTGAAATGTACCATAAAATTAAATTTATGGTTTTAAATTACACTGTTATAATTTTCAAAACAGGTTCACTTTCACCCGGGTTGTCATTAAATCCTGACACCAGTAATACCTTTCCTCCCAGTTTAGCCAACTTACACTGCTGACTAATTTTTCTCACCATTTTTTTCCAGTCTCGGGTATCGACTTCTTCAATCATTACCGGGACAACACCCCAATGTAACGCTAATTTTCGACAGGTTATTCTATTGGAAGATAGCCCCAGTAATGGAGCCATCGGCCTCACTGAGGAAAGCACATTCGCCGTGATACCACTTCTGGTTGGTACTAGAATGCCCTGCAGACTTAATTCCTGTACTAATGTGCTGGCTGCATGTGCGATGGCTTTCCGTGTTGAAGGTTTTTCCGCTGAGGAAATTTTCCCAGCTAAACCTTCAATAGTATTCACTCTAAACTGGTGATTGGTCCACTGATTAATTTCTACTTCTCGCAAAATTGTATCCATCATCTTAACGGTTTTATATGGGTATTTACCAACCGCCGTTTCTGCCGACAACATCACCGCATCAGCACTGGATAGCGCTGCATTCGCAACATCACTAACTTCTGCCCGCGTCGGTCTGGCATTTACAATCATGGATTCCATCATTTGAGTTGCAACAATAACCGGGCGATTCCACACCCGCGCCATATTGATTAATGTTTCCTGTATCAAAGGCACCTGCTCTGCAGGTAATTCAATACCCAGGTCGCCTCGGGCAATCATTATGCCATAGGATTCACGCATTACCTCTGTTATATTTTCTATCGCTTCAGGTTTTTCAATTTTTGAAATAACAGGAATTTCCATGCCTTTCCTTTTCATGTAATTTTTTAACGTCCGTATATCTTTCCCTGTACGAACAAAACTTAATGCCACAAAATCAGCACCTAACTTCATCGCCAGAGTGACATCTTTCTTATCCTTAGCGGTAAAACTTGAAACTGAAACCTTTGAGTCAGGCAGATTCATGCCTTTATGTTCCTTTAATATACCGCCATAAATAACCTTACAGATAACTTCCTTACCCGTTACTTTTTCTACTCTTAGCTCGATATTCCCATCATCAAGCAGAACCCTGTCACGCGGCCCAACATCTTTATACAGGTTCTTATATTGTGATGTAATAAGATTGTTTCTGCCAAGAATTTTACTGCAGCTAATCGTTACGCTCGCATTTTGTTTTAATGTAATTTCACCTCTTACAAATTCTCCTACCCGTATTTTAGGCCCGCAAAGATCAATCAATATTGCCACTTGAGCATCCATATGTTTTTCTATTTTTTTAATGCGCTCAAATACTTGCTGATGTGACTCATGATTGCCATGTGACATATTCAGGCGAAATACATTGACTCCTGCCTGGATTAACCGAGTGATCATTTTTTCTGAATTAGATGCTGGGCCAAGTGTTGCTACAATTTTTGTTTTTCGCCATTGTAACTCGGGAATTCTTTTGTCTTTTTTCATCGTTTCATACCGTCCTTTTAAAATATTCTACTTACATCAGGTTGCTCAATCATCATCTTACTAACAGGACGGATGAAACGGATACTTATTATTCAAGACCGCCATCCGCAGAGATGCGGGGGCGAGCTTACATGGATGGATTGACAGCGGGTCTTAATAATAAGCATCCTTTTCATCCGTTTCAGTAAATTAAGTACACGCCAGGAACTTTTTTAAACCCTGCCATTTCCTTGAATGGAGCCCTGACGCTACCTCATTACGGCTCCATTCCTGATAGAAGTTTTCTATCAGCTCTTGACTACTGACTAAATCTGGGTACTAATATAACCAGTGGATTCTGAAATATTGACCTTTTCTATGGTCAGGAGCAGCTAAGGTTGTGAATATCGAACCATCAAACAACAGCAGAGCGATAAAACTTAAGTCCTTCTCGGTTGAGTCTATTGTTAATTCGGCTACGGCAACTCCCCGCCGACCGCCTTCTTCAGGTGCAAAAACGTACCCTGAAACCATACCCTACAATGGCGGTACTGTCACTGTGACGCCAGACTTGCAACCCCGGTTTTTATCTGCCGGTGCTGAGCGCACCTTTGCCAAAGAGCTGGATCAATTTATGGCTCAACTCAAACAACTCGCCAGCAGTGCTGCGGCACTTTTTGTTGACCGCCACCATAGAATCGTTAACAAAAATTATCGCCATTTATTGTACCCTGAGTATGTTTTTGATTATAACCATGCCCTACACCATTGCGGGCTGCCTGATAATTATCTCAATATTAACGACTATTTTGACCTCTATGTGAAGGTGATGTTTCATGAATCCGTTAGATTAAACGAACGGCTTCAGCCAACAGTATCTATTCACAGCTTAAAAGTTTAACCAGCTTTATTTGTCTTTATCAACCTGGAGGATACCAACGATGAATGTTACAACTGATAAATCTTTTCCCAATGCACCTTCTGACTGGAGCATCGATGATGCAAAAGTTATTGCTGATGATCTAGGTGTTACCTTGACAGAACATCATCTTGAAGTAATTCTGGCACTACAGGAATACTACTCAAAAGTGGAATTTAAAAATTTACGTCAGATCAAAGATGCGCTGAATGAAAAATTTCACCACTGTGGTGGAATGAAATATTTGTATGAAATTTTACCGGGCGGTCCAGTCGCACAGGGCTGTCAACTGTCCGGCTTAAACATACCAGCAGGTGCCGTTGACAAATCTTTTGGTAGTGTTGCTTAAATAAGGGCTCCCTGGCTTTACCTGCCAGGGTATTATCTTCTTAATCCTGATCAATCGTGCAAAAACCGTTTTTCAGGGTTCTGTCGGTAAAATAATACCATTTGCTGATAAACATCAGCACCATGTTTTTTTAACAAATCTGGTGCTGTGAAGAAGTATTCGGTTAATACCGCAAAATACTCTGCCGGATTAGTTGCCGCATAGTCATTGATATAGGTATGTTTGTGGTGTTCGATACGGCTTATTAATTGATGGTATGCTCGACTCAAAATTTGTGCCCACTTGTTCTGGCTCATGTCCGCATGTAATGGCGGCATACCATTCGTTTCACCTGACCGTGCATCCAGCTTATGTGCAAATTCATGCAATATCAGTTGATGACCCGCATGCAATTTAAGCGTATCAGAGATAACATCATGCCACGAAAGTATCACCTGTCCCCGCGACCAGGCTTCCCCACTTAGCAACCGCGCCTGCTGGCTAACAACACCGGCCTCATCGCGAACCTCGCGCTCCACATAAAAGGCCGCTGGGTAAAGTACGATTTCTACCCAGCCATCAAAGTATCTAAAATCCAGTGCCAGTATCAACAAACATGCCTGGGCAGCAATCAGCACTTTCATTTCCTCAGTGACCACTAAACCATCAACACCGGTAAATGACTTTTCCTGTATAAATTTCTCCGCCAATTGCCGTAAATGCTGCTTATCAGCGGAACTTAAAGGCTGCAACAGAACGGCTTTATTCAGCGCGTTTTGCCATAAAAAATCAGACAGCGTATAGCGTCGAAATATTTTTTTTAATAATGATTGTTTAAGCTTATTAAAATTATTCATGTCTGCTTTGCAAAAAATTTACGGCTTAACGCTGAAACGATATCCTGTCACCCGAGTGCCCCGAATACATCCAGTCGACCATAGACTAACTACCAACAGCGTCCTCATTAAGAAAAGAGAGGAGAGGATTTTAAGTTTCCAGATGAATCCAGTCTGCGCCCAACGTGCCGTACAAACGATCAAAATAGCTGTCACTGTTTATCCATTCAAGCATTTGCTCAGCATTTTCTATCCGCTCTTGCAAATCAGCCCATAACGCGGTTTCGGATTCATTGATTTCATCTATTTTCTGTTCAATATAATTGCGATTCATTTCCCACAATGCCGCATCACGCTGCTGCTTAATTTGCAGCCGTTTTTTATACCAGTCGCTAGCGAGTAAATAGCGATAGCTAAACATGGAGCGAATAGCCGGGTCATCAATGCTTTTCCCTTCGTACGTGCCTTCAGCCATAATGTACAGCAATGCTTTCAGCGGCGGGCAGGCATCATTAATCGAGCCGTCATCAAGATAACTCTGGGCAACATTTTGCTGAGCTTCACTGATGTTATTAACACCATCAATAAATGCCGCCATTCCCTGTGTTTCTGGTCGTAACATTTCTTCATCAAAAACAATTGTTGGGCTGTCAAACACCTTACCAAAAAAGGTATGAACAAATTTCTCTGTTATGCGATAACCTAAACGGCTGGCAAAAACAGTTTTACCTTCATGTTCAAAATCTTTTAGCTTTTCCAGATGACCATTGTCTATAAGGAACTCCGGGTTACGCTGTGCAGCAGGCAGACGACACCAGATTTCAGGAATCAACATGCTGATGTCATGATCGATTCTACGGCCTGAACCAATATATCCAGCAGCGGAAGAGAACCCCGCGTAATTACACAAGATAAATGAAACCAGCGCATTATTTAAATCGGCAGTTGTTGATAATGCGTTAAAGGGCCCTTTGGTTAACGCACCTTCCGAACCCGCCCCGGTTGTTGATGGTGATTTACCCGTTAAGCTACAGATTAAATCCATAAATAATTCGGGCAGCTCCTGATAGTGTATGGGATTATAGACAGCCAGCGGACGGATACCAGCCGCTTTATCCTCTGGGTTATTTCTACGCCCCTGCAATACGGCGTTGACTGGAAAATAAACCGGATCATTCAATGATAATCCACGCGCCAGCCTTGTCCCAGCTGTTGCCAGATACTCACTTCTTGGGTCGGCCAGATCAGGGCGCTGCTGTAAATAGCGAACATTCTGGCTAGGCTTACCCTCAACAAGTCGAGGGTGCGCTGATGAGACAAAATATTCATCACTCTCACTCTCTACTGCGCGGCGAATTAAATCTCGCATCGGTGGTGAATAATTCTGAAAATTAATGGTATCTTCAACAATTTCGCGCGCATCTTTACTCGTGAAGGGTTCAAAATTGGAGATAAAATTATCGCCGCCAGCAAGATCCGCTTCTGTTTGTGTATCCAGACCCCGATTAATGGCTTCATCTGGTCGTTGAAACAATCTGTTTTCACAATTTTTTACAATTTTTACACTCGGATTGTTATAACTTGTATTTAATTTAGCTTCAACATAATTCAATGGAATAACGGTTGATGCGGTTATATCGTCTTCTGTCTGAATTTTTGTTGCCGCCACAAAATCTTGCCTTAATTTATATATTCGCCAGGTTCCATCGTCTCGAGTGCCAACACGTAAATAGCTGGTTACAAGTTTACGTCCATTATATTTAAGTTCATGACCGGGATAACCATTAACTTCATCCACGGAGAAATGCTTGCGCCAGTTGTTCCCCCATGACGGTTTATAAAAGCGCTTGATTAAATAGACCAGTGCATGAATATGCTGTGGAATATTTTCCAGCCATTGATTATATACATCGGTATAAGTTTCAGCCGACGGGGTTAACAAACGAATTACCGATCCCAGGCTACGGTTACTGTCTAATACGCCGCGATTATCATTTTTTGAGACATCACGGCGACGCTTTGAGTAATCGTAATTAATAATAGCTTCAACCTGATCCAGGTTTTTTTCAAAATTTCCCACGTATATAGGACCGGATATCATAGAATCCTGTATCGATTTAGAAATTTCTGACTTACCACCCCCAGAGACCGTGCTGGGTTTATGGCAATGCGTGCCTTCGCCCAGAGTACCGATTAATCGCCAGCTGGGGGCCTGTGGATGTTTTTGCATGTGGACTTTAAATCCACTGGGATAGATATAAGTATTTTTTTCCAGCAGTTTTATCGTTTTCTTTTCACAGTGATTATTCCAGCTAACCGTTTGTTGCTGCATATCAATGTGAGCATCTTCAGGTATATAAAAGATATTGGAATAATTCAGATCAATGGCATAACCTTCAGGTCTTACCTCTATGCCGCCATCAAGCTGCTTACACAGACGCTCAAAGGTGTGATTCATCATGTCACGTTCAATTTTAGGTAAATAATAATTACCCAAATTGAACCGCGGGAAGGCGATAGCACCACCCGCATGCTCCTCCTCAACGCCACCAAAAAGATTGGCGGAATAGCTAATTTGTGATTTGACTTCTTTTTTCGTATAGCCAAAATAGTTATCGGCAAGAATAGTGACGATAACACCACTCATATCGCGACAGACAACCTTAAAAGCGAAGCCGTCATTATAAAACTCATCATCCTGTTTCCAGCACATGCCATCATTACGTTGACGCGAGCTGGCGTCATCGTAATGAGGCAAACCCAGTGCTTTCTTCGTTAATCGCGTCAGGTGCGGTGCTAAAATGATGCAACCGCTGTGCCCCGTCCAGTGATCTATATCTAACGCAGCATCATTTTCACTCAGGAAGGGGTCGCCTCCATTGCCAAATATTGACTCTACAAAATCCAGATTTGAGACTAATCCTCCTGGTGCAAACATACGAACTTCGAGACTTTTCTCCGGTAGAACATCTTTAACTTCCGGTCTGACGACAGGGCGCATCAGTAACGATACCCACATATCAGCCGGACTTTCCGCTTCACTGGTAATGGGCAGACTTAATAATTCTGTTGGCGGATCCAGCGCAACCTGAAGCAGGTTGGCATACACCTCGATGGGTACCGCTTTCTTCTCTGCCGGAATCGGCAACCCACCTTCCACAATATGGAACACCCCTGATGTTGTACGGCGATCATTTTTGGGGTTATGTAAAACGCCCTGTATCAGCCGATAGGACTCAACCAGGTCTGACTTATAATGATTGCCCTGATAGGGCAAGGATAATTCGCGAGCCAGCTCGGCTTCGTTCAGACTAAAGGTTTTACCAGGTAACTTAATCTGCTGGTCAACGCCGTTTCGGGTGAAATAATTATTAAGAAAATTCTGTATCCGCTGGTCAGCAGGGCAACGGTACTCCGCCAGCAACTGACGTTGTGCGGAATAGTTTTTTAACAAGCTATCAGCGACTGATAAATATCCCTGGTCAGCATTTAGCTGACATTTGTGCCCCAACGAAGCAAGTTGTAAACAAATATTCTGTAAGATGATCTGGCGCTTATCAACCGAACGCCGGTCTGGAAATATGTATTTTGCTGCTAGATTCATTACGGTTGCCAATGTGTTTGCCTCTTTTAACAACATCCTTTGTCAAGAGCGCTAATTTTAATGAGCTATGCGTAAATTATCCAATGATAAGAGCCTCTGGGTCAAATCATCAGTTTTAATAAAAACACAATGAAATCAAGGCTATAGATGAAATATCGACCTATATCGCACCATTATAGTGCAAAAATAAATCTTTTTTTATTCAAAAATTCCATCTATAACCCGCATTTTTCTCGTTTAAAAGCGTTTTTTCCTGTTGGCAGCAATAAAAAAACCGGCGCAATGACACCGGTTTTTTTATTGCTGCCGGTAAGTTTATAACTCGTTATCAGCACTACCTTTTACCTTTTTATTGCCTTCAGACCACCCTTGTAACTGGTCAATTTGCGCCTGTTCTTTGGCTAACTTTCGCATTACCGCTTCATAATTTTTTCTTTTCTGAGATTTAGTCTCATTACTGACAATGTTCTTGACCGATTTGAGATTAACCTTTTTTGCACTCGCAGCCTGCTTTTCTTTGTGGCCTAAAATCTCTTTTTTATCGATCTTTATTTTTTCAAGCTTATTCGCTGAGTTTGACCGCGCTAACGCTAACCGTTGATTTCTTTTTACTTTATCTGCGCTGTTTTGCTTAATCTCTATTTCCAGTATGCGCATTTCTGCTTCGGCTGCAGAGTACCCATCAGCGCTTAAGCGATACATGATTTTAGCCGATTTGTTTAAATCTCTTTTTACCCCAAGACCTTCGTGGTACAGCTCCCCCAGTAAAAACATCGCTGCCGGCTTATCTGCTGAGGCACCACTTTCCACCTCACGCAACCATTTATTATTTAACTTATTCTGGTAACCTTTTTCTTTTACATGCAGGTATGTCAGACGCATCTTTGCTGCACGATTATGCTGTGCTGCCGCTTGCTTATACCACTTGATTGCTTTGCCTTTATCGACCTCGGTTCCCCGACCCATTTCGTACATAAATCCAACCGCATACTGCGCCTGCGCATTTCCTCTCGAAGCAAGTTTCTGCTGAAAAATAAACAGGTTATCTGACTGGTCACCTAACGCTTCTGCACGGACGCAACCCAAAAATACTATCTGCATGGAGGCAACCAACAGCAGTGCTAAAAATGATCGGAAAACACCCATAGTACATATTCTCTCCTTATTGACTGGTATTATTTAATGCATTTATTACTATATAGCACACTCCGTTTGAAATTCTGTTTTTCATTTGTTTTTCTTTACCGGGCGTTGCCAGCCAGACACGGTTTTCTGGCTGCTGCGACTAAGTGTTAGTGTGTCCGCCTGAGCATCTCGTGTTATGGTTGAGCCGGCACCAATGGTAGCATTTCTGCCTACTTTAACCGGTGCAACCAGTTGTGTATCTGAACCAATAAAGGCACCGTCTTCAATAATGGTTTTAAATTTATTCGCCCCATCATAATTACAGGTAATTGTTCCAGCACCAATATTGACATTCTTACCCACTTCACTATCCCCCAGATAAGTGAGGTGGCTGGCTTTGCTGTTTTCACCTAAAACCGTATTTTTGACTTCAACAAAATTACCCACACGGCTGTTGCGCTTTAATTCTGCGCCGGGCCGCAGCCGTGCAAAAGGCCCGACTTCAACTTTTTTACCCACTATCGCATCTTCAATAATGCTGTAGGGCTTAATAATACTGTTGCAGGAAATCGTACTGTTTTTAATGACACAACCTGCACCGATTGAAACGTTCGTGCCAATATTGACCTCACCTTCAAACACACAGTTAATATCAATAAATGAGTCATTCCCTATATTCAAAGCGCCGCGTATATCTATGCGTGAAGGGTCCGCAAGGGTGACGCCTTCTGCCATAATCTTTTGAGCCATTTCATATTGATAAATACGTTCAAGTTTTGCCAATTGCCCCCGGTCATTAATCCCTTCTACCTCATAGACATTTTCAGCCTGCGTGGTAATAATACGATGGCCGTCTTTAACCGCCATTGCAATAATATCCGTTAAGTAATATTCACCCTGTGCATTATTATTATCTATTCTTTTCAGACAGGCATGGAGATAACCCGCCCGTAAAGCAAGAATTCCAGTATTCACTTCGTTTATTTGTAACTGACTTTCGCTGGCATCTTTATGTTCAACAATAGCGACCACCTTTTCTCCGTCTCTGACAATACGTCCATATCCCCCAGGGGTATCCAGCTTGACGGTTAACAGTGCAATATCGTTATTGCTAACGGTTGCAATAAGCTTTTTTAAGGTTGCTGTTTTTATTAGCGGGACATCCCCATACAGTATCAGTGTTACATGATCTTCCGCTATTTTTGGACTTGCCTGCTGCACTGCATGTGCCGTACCTAGCTGTTCTTTCTGTTTCGACCAGACAACATCAAAATGATGGCACTGATCACGTAACAGTTCACCACCGTGGCCATAAACAATATGCACAGCCTGTGCGTTTAATTCCCGGCTTCGGTTATATACCTGTTCAACCATCGCCGTACCTGCAATTTTATGCAGCACTTTAGGAATAGCTGAACGCATACGTGTCCCCGCGCCAGCAGCTAATATAATGACAGAGAGCTTCATATTTTTTTCTTTAATGAATTAGACAGACAGATTGCCCGTGCTTTTTAAAACCTCAACACAAGAAGACAGGGTAAAAAAGGCCAGTCGCTTTCGAACCAGATCTTTTAATTTTAGACTAGCAGTAAAATTTTACTGCTGCAAGCAGCAAAACCCTGTGCTTAATTATCTGCAAGCCCGTTTTGCACCACTTATACTGAAATGAAGAAACAGAGACTTATAGTTCAAGGCCGTTAGCCGCAGGATGTGGGTGTCGAGTCACATGGACGTAGACAGTGTGCCGACACCATAAGCCTTCGTTTCATCCATCCTGTGAGTAACACGGATGGTTTATTTCTTCTTGCGTAATTTTTTCAGCGTTTCAATCTGAGCAACGGCTTCAAGCAACTCAGCTTTTGCTTTCGCATAATCCATGCTTGAAGCTTTATTTTTTATCACCGCCTCGGCTCTTGCTTTTGCTTCCTGGGCGGCAGCCTCATCAATGTCTGCAGCGCGCATTGCGGTATCGGAAAGAATCGTCACCATATGCGGCTGAATTTCAAGTATTCCGCCACTAACAAAAAAAATCTGCTCTTCACCGTCCTGTGAAACCACTCTGACATCACCCGCTTTCAACGTGGATAACATGGGAGCATGTCGCGGCATGATACCAACTTCGCCCATTTCAGCGGGGGCAAACACCTGCGTAACCGTACCCGAATAGATTTCGTCTTCAGCACTTACGATAGTTATATGCATGGTCATGGCCATTGGTTCTTCTCTATTTTTCCCGTCTCTGATTGTTTCTGTGGCACTAAAAATACGGTTCCAGGTTTACAGGGTTTTCGCTTTTTCCACCGCTTCTTCAATGCCACCAACCATATAAAAGGCCTGTTCCGGTAGAGCATCATACTCGCCTGCAAGAATCGCCTTAAATGCAGCCAGGTTATCTTTCAATGGAACATATTTACCCGTCGCTCCGGTAAAGACTTCCGCCACGAAAAAGGGTTGTGACAAAAAGCGTTGAATCTTACGCGCGCGCGCGACAACCTGTTTGTCCTCGTCAGAAAGTTCATCCATACCCAAAATGGCGATAATATCTTTCAATTCTTTATAGCGTTGCAAGGTACTCTGCACTTCACGCGCAATTTCATAATGCTCAACGCCAATTACGTGTGGGTCAAGAATACGCGAAGAGGAATCCAGTGGATCCACCGCAGGGTAAATACCCAATTCTGCGACCTGACGGGATAATACCAGGGTTGCATCAAGATGCGCAAAGGTGGTTGCCGGGGAGGGGTCTGTCAGATCATCTGCGGGCACATAAACGGCCTGAAAAGAGGTAATTGAACCCGTTTTAGTCGAGGTAATTCGCTCCTGTAGTACACCCATTTCTTCCGCCAGCGTTGGTTGATAACCCACCGCAGAAGGCATCCGACCAAGCAATGCCGAAACTTCAGTTCCAGCCAGTGTATAACGATAGATGTTATCCACAAACATCAACACATCATTGCCTTCATCACGGAAATACTCCGCCATGGTCAAACCGGTTAACGCCACCCTTAGACGGTTACCCGGGGGTTCATTCATCTGACCATAAACCAGTGCAACTTTATCGAGTACGCCACCTTCCTGCATTTCATAGTAAAAGTCATTCCCCTCACGCGTACGTTCACCAACACCGGCAAAAACCGAAAAACCGGCGTGCTCAACCGCAATATTTCGAATCAGTTCCATCAGGGTAACGGTTTTACCCACACCGGCACCGCCAAACAAGCCAATTTTTCCGCCTTTTGCAATGGGCATAACCAGATCAATCACTTTAATTCCGGTTTCAAGAATTTCAGTGGTCGAGGACTGCTCTTCAAAAAGAGGCGGTTTACGGTGAATCGGCATATCTTTTTCATTACCAATTTCACCCTGATTATCAATCGGCTCACCGAGTACGTTCATTATACGACCCAGCGTTTGCTTGCCAACCGGAACGCGAATCGCATCTCCCGAATTCTTCACTTCCATGCCACGGCGCAAACCTTCTGTAGGCCCCATTGCAATTGCACGCACAACACCATCACCCAGTTGTGCCTGCACTTCCATAGTCAGGTTTTTTTCTTCGAGTTTGAGGGCGTCATAAACTTTAGGAATGGAGTCCCGTGGAAATTCGACGTCGATAACCGCGCCGATAATTTCTATTACGTTTCCGGTACTCATGATTTTATCCTCGTAAATATGGTTAAATTCTATTTTTTCAGGTTAGCTGACCGTAGCGACGGTTATACTGCAGCCGCCCCAGCCACAATCTCAGAGATCTCCTGAGTAATTGCCCCCTGGCGCGCTTTGTTATAAATCGTTTGTAATTCTTTAATAATATCGGCCGCATTATCCGTAGCATTTTTCATCGCAACCATCCGCGCGGACATTTCACAGGCAATATTTTCAACCACACCCTGATAGACCTGTGATTCAATAAAACGCTTCATCAATGCATCGACAATGACTTTTGTATCGGGTTCGTACATATAATCCCAGTGATGGGCAAGCTCTTTGTCTATATGACCCGTAGCGGGGATCAATTGCATAACACTCGATGCCTGCGTCATCGTATTAACAAACTCATTGCTAATCAGGAATAAACGATCAATTTTGCCTTCATCATAAGCATCCAGCATCACTTTGACCGGGCCGATTAAGGCTTCATGTGCAGGCTGGTCACTCAAATTTACTGCCTGAGAAATAATACTGGCTTTAAAACGTGAAAAAAAGGCGGCCGCTTTTCTACCTATGGTGCATAAATCAATCTCGACACCTTTATCATCCCAGTCAGACATTTCATTTACAGCCGTCTTAAACATGTTGGTATTTAAACCACCACATAAACCACGATCCGTCGAGATAATAATGTAACCAACGCGTTTTATCTCTTCACGATGCTGCAAATAGGGGTGCTTATATTCGCAGTGTGCCTGCGCCAGATGGCTTAACACGCCACGCATTTTTTCTGCATAAGGGCGTGATGCACGCATCCGATTCTGGGCCCGCCGCATTTTACTGGCAGCAACCATTTCCATTGCTTTGGTAATCTTCTGCGTATTTTGTATACTTTTGATTTTACTGCGTATTTCTTTAGCGCCTGCCATGATACACCTGCTTTTTTAGAGCCTAAATTTTACACTCGCGCTAATATACGCCGTCATTTTTAAATTTTTCTAATGCGAATTTCATTTCGGCTGCAAGCGAAGCATTATAGTCGCCCGTTGCATTAATCTTATCCATTAACGCTGCGTGATTACTCTTCATATAGGCCAGCATTGCCGCTTCGAAAGCAACCACTTTCTTAACTTCAACATCGTTAAGGAAGCCTTCGTTTGCAGCAAACAGGGAAAGCGCCATTTCAGCAATCGATAAAGGTGAATATTGTGCCTGTTTCATCAGTTCAGTCATTCGTTCACCCAGCTCTATCTGGGCGCGGGTGACATCATCAAGATCCGAAGCAAATTGTGCAAAGGCTGCCAGCTCGCGGTACTGCGCCAATGCCAGACGAACACCGCCGCCTAATTTTTTAATTATGTTTGTTTGTGCGGCACCACCGACTCGTGACACCGATAGACCCGCATTTATTGCTGGTCGAATACCCGCATTAAACAGGTCTGATTCAAGAAAGATCTGACCATCCGTAATCGAAATAACATTCGTTGGCACAAAAGCAGAAACGTCACCATCCTGTGTTTCAATAATCGGTAATGCTGTCAAAGAACCCGTTTTACCTTTCACTTTACCCTCGGTAAATTTTTCCACATAGTCAACATTCACCCGTGATGCACGTTCTAATAAACGTGAGTGCAGATAAAAAACATCCCCCGGATAGGCTTCACGCCCTGGTGGTCGACGCAGTAACAATGACACCTGGCGATAGGCCCAGGCCTGCTTGGTAAGGTCATCATAAATGATGAGCGCATCCTCGCCACGGTCACGGAAATATTCACCCATAGTACAACCCGCATAAGGTGCAATGTATTGTAAAGCCGCCGATTCAGCCGCAGTGGCGGCCACTACAATACTATGTTCCATTGCGCCAAATTCTTCGAGTTTGCGTACAATGTTTGCCACCGTTGATGCTTTTTGGCCAATCGCCACATAAATACATTTCACGCCCGTGTTTGCCTGATTAATAATGGCGTCGATTGCCACCGCCGTTTTACCCGTCTGGCGGTCACCAATAATCAACTCGCGCTGACCACGGCCAATGGGTACCATTGCGTCAATTGCTTTCAGGCCTGTCTGTACGGGCTGGTCTACCGATTTACGTTCAATCACACCCGGTGCAATCTTTTCAATCGGGGCGCTTAATTCTGTTTCAATCGGGCCTTTTCCGTCAATAGGATTCCCCAGTGCATCCACAACACGGCCAAGCAGGGCTTCACCGATAGGAACTTCGAGAATACGACCGGTACATTTTACCGTATCGCCCTCGGAAAGATGACCATAAGCACCGAGAACCACCGCGCCTACGGAGTCACGTTCCAGATTAAGCGCCATCGCATAGGTATCACCCGGCAGTTCAATCATTTCTCCCTGCATCGCATCGGCAAGCCCGTGAATACGCAGAATACCGTCAATCAGGCTAACAATGGTGCCCTCGGTACGCGCCTCTACTTTGGTCTCAAAGTTTTCGATTCTTGATTTAATCAGTTCACTGATTTCTGCTGGATTGAGTTGCATTGTGTGCCTCTTATCGCCCTAATGATAATGCCAGCGATTCAAGCTGAGATTTCATCGACGCATCAATAATGGTATCCCCGGCCTTGATTACTACACCACCAATCAGGTTTTTATTCACCTTTGTCGACAATGTGATATCACAACCAAGTTTGTTTTTTAAGATATTGGTTATTTCGTCAGCTTGCTGTGTGGACAGCTCAAAGGCTGAGGTGAGTTCTGCTTCGATTTTATTCTCCGCTTTTGCACGCGCCGCTGCAAACAGTTCAGCAACGTCTGGCATCACTTTCAGGCGTTCATTTTCCGCCATTAAACGCACCAGATTTTGTTGTTGTAAGTTTAACCTGCCAGCCAGTATTTGAATAATATCTTCGCCTTTCTGCCGCTTACTCTTATTCGGATTATCAAGCAACTCACGCAGCTGTGGATTAACTACCACCGCAGCCAGGTTTGCCAGCGCATCACTCCATGCGTGTAAATTTTGTGGATCAGCCGCGGTAGTCTCTGTAACCAGGCTGTAAACAGCTTTTGCGTAAGGTCGCGCCACCGTAGTGTAATCAGACATTCGACTTACCCCCGCCCGGTAAGACAGATCATAGCTGCGTAGCCAGGTCGTTTAAAGCGCGGCTGTGCGCCTTTTTATCGATCTCACGTTTGAGCACTTTCTCTGCGCCTGCAATCGCCAGAGTCACCACGTCCTGACGTAAATGTTCACGCGCGCGGTTAATTTCCTGTTCAATTTCAGCATTGGCCCCGCTAACAATACGGCCAGCTTCAGATTTTGCATCCGTTTTTGCTGCTTCAACAATTTCACTGGCACGCTTTTGCGCCTGTGCAACAATATCCGATGCCTGTCCTTTAGCCGCTTTAATATGCTCTGCCGCACATTTCTCTGCCAGCACCTGCTCGTTTCTTCCTCTCTCGGCCGCCGCCAACCCATCGGCAATTTCTTTACGGCGCGCCTCTAACGCATTCATAACCGGCGGCCAGATATAGCGCATACAAAACCAGACAAACAGTGCAAACGTAATGGACTGACCAATCAGGGTTAGGTTAATGTTCATGAACGAACTCCGCCTTCTCTCTTTTTATCGGTTTCTAATTTCACTGTGCTGCTTTGACAAGAGGTTAATTTGACAACAGCTAAACGACAGCAAAAAGAATATAGAAAGCGATACCAACACCAATCATCGGCACTGCATCAACCAGCCCCATGACGATAAAAAACTGTGTTCGTAGCATCGGCAATAACTCTGGCTGGCGTGCAATACCTTCAAGGAATCGCGCCCCCAGAATACCAATACCAACAGCCGCACCCAGTGCGCCCAAACCCAGCAACAGGGCACCAGCAATATATAACAATGACGCTTCCATTGTATTCTCCTAAAAATTAAACTAAACACTTAAAAAATAAAATTCTAAAACCAGTTTTAACCTAACCAATTTTAACCTAACCAGCTTTAACTTAACCAGTTCAATCTGACCAGCTCAACCCGACATTAATGTGAGTGATGCGCCATCTCCATATACACAACCGTCAGCGTCATAAATATAAACGCCTGCAACAAGACAATTAAAACATGGAAAACTGCCCATGCCCATTGCAATATACCACCAAAAATACCTAGCGCCATACCATTGCTGTATAAAAGAGCAATCAAAATAAAGATCATTTCACCTGCGTAGATGTTGCCAAATAGTCGCAATGATAGAGAAACGGGCTTTGATACTAAGCCGACAAACTCAAGAAAAAAGTTAATCGGTAAAAACAGAAGCTTAACCAGCGGATTTTTTGCTTCGAAGGGTTGCAGCGTCAACTCACCAAGGAAGCCACCAACACCCTTATTTTTAATACTATAGTAAAGTGTCAGCACAAAAACAGATAGTGACATGCCAAAAGTGGCATTCGGATCAGCCGTTGGTACGACACGGAAGAAAACATGATGTGGATTCATGCCTAACGCAGTTTCACCAACCAGACCAGCAAGCGAGGGCAGCCAGTCTATCGGTACAATATCCATCAGATTCATTAATAAAATCCAGATAAACAACGTCAGAGCCATCGGTGCAACCAGTGGATTTTCTGCGGTAAAAGATCCACGTACATTCGTATCAATAAACTCAATAATCCATTCAACAAAATTTTGCAATCCGCCAGGGACACCTGCAGTTGCCGTTTTTGCTGCGTGCCTGAAGACGAGGAGAAACAACACGCCCAGGAAAATAGACCAGAACATGGTGTCAACATGAACTGCCATAAATCCCATGCTACTGGCTTCCTTTGCTGTATGCGCAAAGCCCCAGGAACCAGCATGCTCAAAACCTTCTGGAATTTTTCCATAGGTTAAATTCTGCAAGTGATGCTTGATATACTGGCTGGCTGTGAGGGTTTCACCCGACATATTTTAGTTCTCGTTTCCTGACACCGGACCAAATGTGTTCACGATAGCCGGTGTTATGTGTACTAAAAAATAAATCACTAATAAAACGGCGATATTGACCGGCCTTATCAGCACAAAGGCCATCATAAATAATGCCCCCGTCAATAGAAATCGATATAGTTCTCCCACATAAAAAACGGCGAGCAGGGTAGCTGGGGAATCGCCCCCGCTTTTGCCAAATACTTTCAGTGCAAACCACGCATTCGCCAGCGTCGCAATTAACCCTCCCGCCAGGGCAGAATAACAGGCTGTCCAGTTATAACCTAACAAAAAAAAGGAAACTACTAGTGTGGTTATAAGTTGCGCGCTAACAAACCTGCGCGCCTGTTTTTGCGAATCCTTTAATGACTGACTCTCCGGTACAGACACTGACATTAACTATCCACCTCAGTAATATACGGTATGGGGCGGCACATTGCGCGCGAATTATATAGGAGAGCACTATTCAAGGTCAAGATAACACCCGCCACATAAATAACTTCTATGGATTGCATTAAAACCTGCTCTGTTAACTATAAAATTGATTTTTAATGGCGCTACCTGTCGAGTTCAGGGATTGATAATGTATCCATAAATTACGCCTCAATTTTACTTAGAATACCCTCCAGCACTTCCAGACTAGTATAGCTAATTTCAAGACAACCTTTACCTTTTGATCGCTGCCGAATCAAAACAGGCGCACCAAGTGATTCAGATAATCGATTTTCCAGCCGTTGAATATCCGGGTCTTTTTTAACCACTTTTGGTTGCACTGATGGATTTGAAAGCTTCCTTACCAGCGCCTCCGTTTCTCGCACTGAGAGTTTTTTTCTGACGACTTCTTTTGCTGCATGACTTTGCTCCGTGCCGCCAACACCAAGCAGTGCACGTGCATGCCCCATATCTATTTTACGTGTGGCCAGTAGTTCTTTTACTTCCACATTTAGCTCCTGCAGACGCAACAGGTTACTCACTGAAGCCCGTGATCTTGCCACCGTATCAGCCACCTGCTGATGCGTCATGGCAAATTCATCAATCAGGCGCTTTAGCGCGGTAGATTCTTCCAGTGGATTTAAATTTTCGCGCTGAATATTTTCAATAAGTGAAACCACCGCAGCGGTCTGGTCATTAAACCTTTTAACCACCGCTGGAATCTGCGATAACCCTGCTTTTTGGCTCGCCCGCCAGCGCCTTTCACCAGCAACAATCTCATAACGACCACCACGCCCTACCGCTGGACGCACAACAATCGGTTGCACAACACCCTGTGTTGCAATTGAGTCCGCCAGTTCCTGCAACGCATCTTCATCAAAATGTTTGCGTGGTTGCCAGGGGCCGCGCTGAATCAGGTCGACATCAATAAGGCATAGCTCATCATCCGTTTTTGGCTCCAGCATGGTGTCAACATCACTATTCCCCAGCAGTGCGGTTAAACCACGACCCAGCCCTTTTCTTTTTATTGCCATATTAAATCCTATACCTGCTGCAGCGTATTATGTTTACTTTCGCGACGTAACATCTCACCCGCCAACGCCAGATAGGCAAGCGCACCACGCGAGGTTTTTTCGTATAGCAGGGCGGGCAGGCCGTGACTCGGCGCTTCTGCCAAACGCACATTTCGAGGCACGATGGTGCGATAGACACGATCACCAAAATGCTCGATTAACTGCGCGGACACATCATTTGACAGTGTGTTTCTGGGATCAAACATGGTACGGAGCAAACCTTCTATCTGCAAAGCCGGGTTTACTGATGAGCGCACCTGCTCAATGGTTTCCATTAATGCGGTCAGGCCTTCCAGCGCATAATATTCACACTGCATCGGTATAATGACACCATCAGAGGCGACCAGTGCGTTAAGTGTCAGCATATTCAGGGCGGGCGGGCAATCAATCAAGACATAATCATATTCATTTTTAATTGGTGCGATGGCCTCTTTAAGCCGTTGCTCGGCATTGTCTGCACGCATTAACTCAACTTCTGCTGCGGTCATATCGGCATTGGCCGGTAATAAATCAATGCCGACATTTTCAATATGATGCACCGCTTTATGCACGTCCAGGCCATCGAGTAAGACATCACAGAAAGTCTTATCCAGTGAGGCTTTATCGACACCGACACCCATGGTGGCGTTGCCCTGCGGATCCAGATCAATCATCAGGATTTTACGCCGGGTCGCGGCCAGTGAAGCAGCGAGGTTAACGCTGGTCGTGGTTTTACCAACGCCTCCTTTTTGATTGGCCAGTGCAAGTACTTTTGACATATGTATCCAATATCTAAAATTATCTAACTTTTTCTAATTTCAAGGAGGTGGCGCGCTGCATCCAGCCCGGCAACGTCCAGTTCATAGCTTTCCAGCAAGGTATAACCCTGTGTATTAATCTGTTCATCCCGTTTACCCTGCATTACCAGAATGTGCGTGTTTTCATTCTGCAAATGTGCCGTACCAAGAAGAATGTTATCCGTCGTTGCATACGCTCTTGCGGTGATAATATCGAAGTATATCCCATGTTCCACCTGCATTGCCGGATAGTCTTCAACACGTTGATTAATTATTTCAACATTATTCAATTTTAAATCAATTTTCACCTGCATTAGAAAGCGGGTTTTTTTACCGTTACTGTCGATTAACACAAATTGTTTATCGGGGCTGGTAATGGCAAAGGGAATGCCCGGCAAGCCCGCGCCACTGCCCACATCAAGGACAGTTTTGCCCTCCAGATAGGGCTGCACCACCAGGCTATCGAGCAGGTGCTTGCTAACCATCGCTTCTACGTCACGAATGGCGGTGAGATTAAAGGTCTTATTCCAGCGTGCAATTAGCTGAATATAATGTATCAGCTTCTGCTGCACCGGAACCGGGTAAAATAGCCCCATTGCTTTGAGACCGGCGGCAAGCTGCAAACGCAGGGGCTCTTTCAAACCGCGCTATCCATTAACTTTTTTCAAATGCACCAGCAATAATGAAATGGCTGCGGGCGTAATACCAGGAATACGACCCGCCTGACCGATGGTCTCCGGTCGATGGTCGGTTAATTTTTGACACACTTCTGCCGATAAACCCCGTACTTTCTGGTAGTCAATGACATTGGGAATCCTGGTTTTTTTATGCCGCCGTGTTTTGTCTATTTCGTCCTGCTGACGATGTAAATAACCGGCATACTTTGCCTGAATTTCAACCTGTTCGGCAACACTGCTGGTTATATTTTTACCTTCACCAATAATCTCCGTTAAGGTCGCATAATCCATTTCAGGGCGGCGTAATAAATCATCGGCTTTATAATTCCTTTGCAACGGTTTCTCAAACCGGATTGATAATAATTTTGCCTGTGACGAATCTGGAAGCACATTATGACACGCCAGGCGCTGCTGTTCATTAATAATGGCCTTTCGTTTTTGGTCAAATTGTCGCCAATGCGCATCATTAATCAGACCCATTTCTCGTGCCTGCTCGGTCAGTCGCAAATCCGCATTATCTTCACGCAGGATCAGGCGATACTCCGCACGGGAGGTAAACATTCGGTACGGCTCCTGTGTACCCAGAGTGACCAGATCGTCCACCAATACACCGATATAGGCCTGCTCACGCCCCGGTGTCCAGGCAGCTTTGTCCTGTACCTGGCGCGCCGCGTTGATTGCAGCAAGCAAACCCTGTGCTCCTGCCTCTTCGTAGCCGGTCGTACCGTTAATCTGCCCGGCAAAAAACAGGCCATTGATAAATCGGGTTTCCAGCGAGGAGGTTAAATCACGGGGATCAAAAAAATCATACTCAATTGCATAGCCGGGACGGGTAATGTGGGCATTTTCAAAGCCTTTCATGGAACGCACAAACTCAAGCTGTAGATCAAACGGCAGACTGGTCGAAATGCCATTAGGATAAACCTCGTTCGTGGTTAAACCTTCTGGTTCAATGAATATCTGATGTGAGGTTTTATCGGCAAAGCGCACCACCTTGTCTTCAATTGAAGGACAGTAACGCGGCCCGACACCTTCAATCACACCGCTATACATTGGCGAACGATGCAGACCCTGACGAATAATATCGTGAGTGCGCGCATTGGTGTGGGTGATATGGCAACTGATCTGCCGTGGATGCTGAGCAACCGAGCCGGTATAGGAAAAAACTGGTAACGGAGTATCACCCGGCTGTTCTGCCAATGCAGAATAATCGATACTGCGACTATCTATACGCGGCGGTGTGCCAGTTTTAAGCCGCGAAACACGAAACGGTAAATCACGCAGACGATTGGCCAGTGCGATAGAAGGCGGGTCCCCCGCACGACCCGCTGAATAGTGACTGTCACCGATATGAATTAAGCCGCCAAGAAAAGTGCCCACGGTTAATACCACGGTTCGGGTTTTAAACTTCAGCCCCATCTGCGTGACCACACCTGTCACCCGTTCAGCGCCATCGACTGTCTCAACGATCAGATCATCAACCGCTTGCTGAAAAATAGAAAGATTTACCTGGTTTTCAAGCGCTTCGCGCACGGCAGCTTTATACAGTATCCGGTCGGTCTGTGCCCGCGTAGCACGTACCGCAGGCCCTTTGCGGCGATTTAAAATGCGCAACTGGATACCGCCCCTGTCAGCCGCTTTTGCCATAATACCACCCATGGCATCAATTTCCTTCACCAGATGACCTTTGCCAATACCACCGATAGCCGGGTTACAGCTCATCTGACCCAGCGTTTCGATGTTATGCGTCAATAACAGGGTTTTCACCCCCATGCGCGCAGCCGCCAGCGCGGCCTCAGTGCCAGCATGGCCCCCGCCAATAACGATAACATCAAATGAATCTGCATAAAACATGGTAATTGTCTATATTGTACTTTAATAAGTGTATTTTTAACTCTGCTACAGCAGGAAAAGGTGCTGCAGACAAAGTTCTCATATTAAAACTAAAGCGGTAAATTATAAACCAGAACAGCCCGCTGTTTAATAAAAACATCGTGCTTATATCTATTAGGAGCCTGAATCCATAGTCAATTAACTCCGCTTATATTTAAACATAAATATATTTTATGGGCGCTTTAATAATGCTGATTAGTTTTCCTGCTCTGGTTGGCGTACAGTAAGTCGATGATTTCACCTCTGTCAATTCCTTATAAAGGCCATCAATGAACTCGCCATTACATGATCCTCTGTCTAAAACCGTTGATGAAAACAGTCGTATAGAAATAAAAAACACAACCTGTTACATGTGCGCCTGCCGCTGCGGTATTCGTGTTACCTTACGTGATGGAGAGATTCGATACATAGAAGGTAATCCTGAACATCCGTTAAATAAAGGCGTTATCTGTGCCAAAGGCGCTTCCGGGATTATGAAACAATATTCACCGGCTCGTCTGACTAAACCATTAATGCGTAAAAAGGGTGCGGATCGCGGCACCAATGAATTTGAAGAAATTTCCTGGGACAAAGCCTTTTCAATTATGGAAGAACGTCTGGCGCATATCCGTGCCACCGACCCGAAACAATTTGCTTTAATTACCGGCCGTGATCAGATGCAGGCATTAACCGGCCTGTTCGCCAAACAATATGGCACCCCAAATTATTCTGCCCACGGCGGCTTTTGTTCGGTCAATATGGCCGCAGGCATGATCTATACCTTGGGCGGCTCTTTCTGGGAATTCGGTGGCCCGGATCTGGAACGCGCCAAACTGTTCATTATGATCGGCACCGCAGAAGACCACCATTCCAACCCGATGAAAATCGCTTTATCCCGATTCAAGCGCCAGGGCGGTAAATTTATTGCCATTAACCCTGTCCGTAGCGGTTACGCAGCCATTGCCGATGAGTGGATACCGATTAAGCCGGGTACAGACGGTGCCTTGTTTTTAGCCTTAATCAATGAAATTATCAAGCACGGATTGTATGATCGCGACTTCCTGGTGAACTACAGTAACGCTGCCGAGTTAGTAAATATTGATGCTGATTCGGATCAGGACGGCCTGTTTGTGCGCTTTGAAGCGCCCGTCGAAGAGGCCTGTTATGATGCGCAAAATAAACTGTGGTGGGACAGCAATCTGGATAAACCCATATCCATGCATACCGAAGGAGCAGACCCCTACCTGTTTGGTGAATTTACCCTTGAAGATGGCACCCCGGTTAAACCCGCATTTCAGTTACTGGTTGACCGGGTAAAAGATTACACCCCGGAGTGGGCCGCCGATATAACCGGCATTTCTGCCGAGACCATTCAGCGGCTAGCCTATGAAATGGGCATTACTGCACGCGATGAGAAAATCGAATTACCCATCGCCTGGACGGATACCTGGGGCAAGGAACATGATCATGTCACCGGCAACCCGGTGTCATTCCATGCCATGCGGGGACTGGCAGCCCACTCCAATGGCTTTCAGAGCATTCGTGCGCTGTCTATTTTAATGAGTATTTTAGGCACTATTGATCGCCCCGGTGGTTTCCGTCATAAAGCGCCGTTTCCACGACCAATTCCGCCCTGTGCAAAAACCCCCTCTAGCGAGGAGGATATTCAACCCAACACGCCGTTAAATGGTATGCCACTAGGCTGGCCAGCTGATCCGAATGATCTGTTTGTCAAACAAAATGGCGAGCCAATTCGCCTTGATAAAGCTTTTTCATGGGAGTACCCACTTGCCGTACACGGCATGATGCATAACGCCATTACCAATGCCTGGCGTGGTGACCCATACAAAATTGATACAATGATGATATTCATGGCAAACATGGCATGGAACTCTTCGATGAATACATCGACAGTTCGAAACATGCTAAATGACAAAGACGATAACGGCGAATTCAAAATTCCATTCCTCATCGTCTGTGATGCCTTTGAATCAGAAACCGTTTCCTTTGCTGATCTGGTATTACCGGATACCACTTATCTTGAACGCCACGATGTGATGTCCATGCTGGACCGACCCATTTCTGAATTTGAAGGTCCGGTGGATTCTGTCCGCATTCCTGTAGTGCCACCAACCGGTGAATGCAAGCCTTTTCAGGAAGTGCTTATTGAGCTGGGTGCACGTTTAAAACTGCCCGCATTTGTAAATGAAGAGGGGCAACGTAAATACCGTGATTATGCTGATTTTGTCATTAATTATGAAACCGCACCCGGTTCCGGTATTGGTTTTCTCGCTGGCTGGCGCGGCAAGGGTGGTGAGAAATTTATGAAGGGCGAACCGAATCCAAAGCAATGGGAAATGTATGAAAAGAATAATTGCGTTTTCCAGTATGAACTCCCGAAATCTTATCAGTACATGCGTAACTGGAATCAGGGGTATCTGGAGTGGGCTAAACGCCATAGCCTGACACGTTATGCTGAACCAATTAATATTCACCTTTATTCAGAAGTCCTGCAAAAATTCAGGCTCGCCGCACAGGGCAAAACCAGCGGCAAACAACCACCGGATCATTTACGTAAGCGCGTTGAAACCCATTTTGACCCGCTACCGTTTTATGCCGATACTCTGGAAGCACAGCAAACCGATTTACGTCAGTACCCGCTCAACGCCATTACCCAGCGCCCGATGGCAATGTACCATTCCTGGGATTCACAAAACGCCTGGTTACGCCAGATTCACACCCACAACTATTTACATGTAAATCCGGTTACCGCAAAGGTAGCGGGTATCGATGACGGTCAATGGATGTGGATAGAGTCCATGCACGGTAAGATACGATGCATGTGTCGTCATTCCGAAGCCGTTGAGCCCGGTACAGTCTGGACCTGGAATGCCATTGGTAAAGCCAGCGGAACCTGGGGCCTCACTAAAAAGGCCAATGAATCCACCAAAGGTTTTTTACTTAATCACCTGATTAGTGAAGAATTGCCACCGAGCAACGATGGTGAACATCTGTCTAATTCAGACCCTGTTACCGGTCAGGCCGGCTGGTATGATGTTCGAGTGAAAATTTATCCGGCGGCGAACAGTGATAAAGAAGAAACCGCGCCGCAGTTTAAACCCGGTCGAATGATCCCCGGTACCAAACACCTGCGTGGTCGCTGGTTGAAATATTTTGCCGGTAACAGGAAATCAACATGACTCAACTTGCTTTAGTGATTGATTTAAATGTTTGTGTCGGTTGTCATGCCTGCGTGACCAGTTGCAAAGAATGGAATACTTCGGGCACTGCTGGTTTTCTCCCCGATTTTGATCCTTACGATAAAGACCCAACAGGGACTTTTTTTAACCGTGTGCAGACATTTGAAATCGGCACCTTTCCAAACACCCAGACCGTACATTTCCCAAAAAGCTGCCTGCACTGTGAAGAGCCACCCTGTGTCCCTGTTTGCCCCACTGGTGCCAGTTATAAAAGAGAACAGGATGGTATTGTCTTGGTTGATTACGACAAATGCATCGGCTGTAAATATTGTTCCTGGGCCTGTCCATATGGTGCCCGTGAACTTGATGGAAATCAGAAAGTAATGAAAAAATGCACGCTCTGTGTTGACCGCATTTATGATGAAACACTGCCCGAATCAGAACGCAAACCAGCCTGTGTGCTGGCATGCCCGACCAGTGCGCGCCTGTTTGGTGATGTCAATGATCCGAACTCAAAAGTTGCTGAAGAAATTCGCGACAATGGCGGTTATCAATTAATGCCGGAGTGGGGCACCAAACCGGCCAATCATTATTTACCTCGACGTAAAACTAAAATCATCATTCATAAAGATGAACTTGCGCGTGTGGATAATCCGCTCAACAAGGAACGTCACCTGCCCATGCCGGGTAAAGATGAACAGACGCTTGATGATATTACTAGCTGGTAGCCTTTGATTACACACAGATACACCAGAGAACCTCTGATTAACTCGGATAGTTCATAAGACCACACTATGGACCAACGAACGCTCTGCGGTTTTTGGATAAACAAAGAGAAAATATTATGCGTCCTGCTTTTTCTGTTATTTTTTTAACCACCTTAATTGGCGTTGGCCAGGGTTTGTTTTTAGCTTTGTACACAGGTCAGCTCTATTCTGTAATCAAGGTTTTACCTGAGCAAGCTTCTGTCGGTTTTTATGGTTACGGCAGTTTAGTTGCACTGGTCTTTTTAGTGGCGGGCTTAATTGCTTCTTTTTTCCATTTGGGTCGTCCTGAACGTGCCTGGCGTTCAGCGGCAAAATGGAAAACTTCCTGGTTATCCAGAGAGGTTATTATATTGCCTGTATTTATGGTCGTAACAGTGCTTTATGCTGCTATTCATCTTACCGGCTGGAATCCGATACTCTTTCGATTTGGCCGTGTCCTGGTAGTCGATTTATCTTTATTTGTTGGTACTATCAATATGCTACTGGCGCTTATATTATTTATATGCACCGGAATGATTTATGCCAGCATTAAATTTTTACAGGAATGGGCAACCCCTTTAACCATTATTAATTATATTTTATTGGGTACTGCATCGGGTTTTGTCCTCATCGCGACTTTTGCTGCGGTTGTGCATTCGAATTTAATTAATTTTTATGCTGACTGGGCCATTATTATTACCATTATGGCCTTTATGACACGATCCGCTGCTCTCATTCGTAACGCTAATATTAAGTATAAATCCAGCCTTAGCACCGCCATTGGTATTCGTCACCCACAGATTCAACAAAAATCTCGGGGGTTTATGGCGGGTTCTTTTAATACACATGAATATTTTCACGGTGCAAAACCATTTTTTTTCAAACACATTAAATGGCTTTTTTTGGTGATGGTTTTTCTCATACCAATTGTATTGCTTTCTATCAGCTTGGGAGCGCCGCAAACAGGCCTGTTTGCGGCAGCGTTTATTATTCAATATATTGGCTTAATCGCTGAACGTTGGTTCTTTTTTGCACAGGCAAACCACCCACAAAATTTATATTACCAAACGATTTAATTTTTTTACTACTCAAAAACTACCGTACGATTTTTATAAATCAGTAAATCATGTTGCACATGATGGCGTACAGCTCGGGCTAATACTATTTTTTCTAAATCGCGGCCAATACGAACAATGTCTTCAACACTGTATTTATGATTTATATGTACCACGTCCTGCTCGATAATCGGACCGGCATCCAGTTCTGCCGTCACATAATGACTGGTTGCACCAATAATTTTTACACCACGCTCATAAGCAGAGTGGTAGGGGCGTCCACCCGGAAAGGCGGGGAGAAAAGAATGATGTATATTAATAATGCGTTGCGAATAGTCCATTACAAACGCATCACTTAATACCTGCATATATCTTGCCAGTACAATGAAATCAATATTATGTTCAGCTAATAAAAGTTTCTGTTTGTTTTCCTGCTCGACTTTATTTTCTTTATTAATACTTATTACATGGTATTCAATGCCTAAGCGCTCTGCAGCCACTCTCAGGTCAGAATGATTACTAATAACAACAGGTATTTCAACCTCCAGCTCACCACTTTCATACCTTGCTAGCAGATCATAGAAACAATGTGGCATTTTTGATACAAACAATGCCATGCGAGGCTTTTCATCAGAAAAATGTAGCCGTGCATTTATCCCATAACGCAAACCAACCAGTGTTTCAAAGTACTCAGCTATTTTTTTACGTTGAATAACAAAGTTTTTTAACTCCCATTCAACACGCATAAAAAATACGCTACTCTCTCTATCGACATGCTGATCTAAATACAGAATATTGCCGCCATTACTCTGTATAAAATCGGTAATGGCAACAACAATACCGGGTTTATCATTACAATGTATTAATAAAATGGCTGATTGAGATATTTCATTAGACATAACTGATTACGTATTAATTTATAATTTTAGTTACTGCTATACCGTTAACGATAAAAACATGAACTGACTATTTGTTTCAATTATAACAACGGCGACATGCTATGGCGGATAACATTAACACGATAGCAATCGTATTTTAGTATAACAAGTTTTTAGCGGATAACTGTAAAACCTACGGTATAATATTACTAAACCGGATGAAAAGAATGCTTATGGTTCAAGACCGTCAGCCGCGCAGGGATGCGAGTGTCGAGCTTACATGGAGGTATTTGTACTCTCCATTTACAGCGTGCCTTGAATCATAGGCATTCTGTTAATAACTTACGCTTTTAAAAGCAAAGTTATTTGCCAATACAAAAATCTGAAAAAATCCTTCCCAATAAATCATCACTGCTAAACTCACCCGTTATTAAAGACAACTGTTGTTGTGCAAACTTTAATTCTTCAGCCACTAATTCACCCGCTTTTAATTCATGTAAATTACTGTCTGCTTTCTCCAGATGTGATGTCGTATTGTCCAGCGCATCAAGGTGACGACGACGCGCAATAAACTGGCCTTCAGCGTTTTGTCTGTATCCCATACAGTCTTTTAAGTGCTGTCTGAGAAGATCCATGCCTTCACCTGATTTTGCTGACAGGTGAATTATTGTGTTATTTTTATGTTGTTGTATTTTAGCCTTTTTATTTCTTAAATCTATTTTGTTAATAATTGTAGTGATTATTCTCTGTTTATTTATTTTTTTTAAAAAATAATTTTCAAGGGCTTTTTCTGCATCATCAACATCAATAACATTTAATATTCTATCTGCTGACTCAATCGCTATCATTGCACGATTTACACCTTCAATCTCAATCACATCGTCTGTTTCACGTAATCCTGCTGTGTCGATAATGTGTAGTGGTAACCCATCAATTTGTATATGTTCTCGTAATATATCTCGTGTTGTACCCGGTATACTAGTAACAATGGCTGCCTTCTGACCCGCTAACTGATTTAATAAACTGGATTTACCCGCATTAGGTTTACCCGCTATTACCACCGTCATCCCTTCTTTCAATAAACGGCCCTGACTGGCGGACTGTTTTACTTCTCGAACCTTTTGTTGAAGCGTTTTTAATTGTTCACTAATTAGATTATCCGACAGAAAATCAATTTCTTCCTCTGGAAAATCCAGCGCAGATTCGACATAAATTCTTAATTGAATAAGATTTTCTAATAAGCCATTAATAATATTTGAAAACGCGCCCTGCATCGACTGCACTGCGGCACGCGCAGCAGTTTCACTGTTTGCAGCAATTAAATCTGCAATCGCTTCTGCCTGCATTAAATCAATTTTATTATTTAAGAATGCGCGCTCAGAAAATTCACCCGCTCGAGCAGGCTTTGCGCCATATCTTATTATTTGCTGCACTAATAAATCAAGAACAAAAGGCCCGCCATGTGCATGAAACTCAACCACATCTTCACCCGTAAAAGAATGTGGCATTTTAAAATACAGAACCAGTCCCTGATCTATAGGGTTACGATTTTCGTCCAGAAATTTCCCATAATCTGCCCGCCGAGGTGGTGGACAATAGCTAAATATTTTTTCAGCTATTTTTTTTGATAATGGGCCTGATACTCGAATGATACCCACCCCTCCCTGGCCGGGCGGGGTAGCAATGGCAACGATGGTTTCTTTCATTAACTTATAAAAATAAATTACCCGTGCTTACGCGTAAAAATTAAGCGCTTCTTTCAAGACGTCTAGTTATTATGTATTGCTGCGTAATCGACAGAATGTTATTAACAACCCAGTATAAAACCAAACCTGACGGGAAAAAAGCAAACATAAAGGTAAATGCAAACGGCATAACCTGAAAAACTTTCTGTTGTATCGGATCAACCGGAGCCGGATTTAATTTCTGTTGAATAAACATAGAAATGCCCATTAATACCGGCAATATAAAGAAGGGGTCTTTATCAGATAAATTTGTTATCCAGAATATAAACGGTGCCTGGCGCATTTCAACACTATCCAGCAGCACCCAATATAATGAAAGAAACACTGGCATCTGTATAAGTATAGGTAAACAACCACCCATCGGATTAATTTTTTCCTTTTTATACATGTCCATCATGGCTTTACTCATTGCCTGACGATCGCCACCAAACCTTTCTTTCATTTGTTTTATGCGCGGCGCGACCATACGCATTCTTGCCATCGAGCGATAACTCATTTCTGACAATTTATAAAATGCTCCTTTTACTGAAATTGTTAATAAGATAATTGCCCAACCCCAATTACCTGTCATGGTGTGAAAGAAAGTAAGCAACCAAAACAGGGGCTTTGCAATAATGGTTAAAATTCCATAATCAACCGTTAATTCCAGTCCCGGCTCAATTTTCTCAAGTCTATTTTGTAATTTTGGTCCGATAACTAAACGATTTTTAATTTCCAGTGTTTTTTCCGGTTCAAGACTAAAAGCCGGCGAACGTACCCCTAATATATACTGGTCTTTATTTTTTAAATATCGGCTGTAGTACAGGTTGTTTTTAGCTTTTTCTGGTATCCAGGCAGTAATAAAATAGTGGTTAATAATTGCTAACCAACCATTTTTCAATGTTTTATTTATGTTCTTTTTAGCAAGATCACTATAACTCTGCTTTTCATACTTAATGTTGGAATTATAGAGGACACCACCCTTATAGCTTCGGTCAAACTTCTTCGAATGCGCAACAACAGGTGGTTGATGAACAATCTGCATATAGTCACTGCCTGACCACCTTTTACTTCCGGCGGTAATGTAATAATTAACATCAACTTCATAGCTATTGCGTTTAAATATAAGGACTTTCTTTACTGTTAGTCCGTTGCTATTGGTCCAGTACAAGGGGACTTTTATTTCATTTTCACCTGTTTCTAACCGGTAATTTAATTTTTCTGCTCTATAAATTTGATTGTGTGAAGGCGACACTCCTTTTTCTACTGACACTAATCCAGACTGAACGACTTGAAATTCATTGGGATTTTTTGACAAAATATTGATTTTTTTACTTCCGCCTGCTTTTACCAGATATTTAAGTAACTCCAGTTTCTTAATATCACCACCACGCGTATCAATTTCTGCATCTATCAGATCCGTTTTAACCTGTATGTACACATCGTTTGATTTTTGCTGAATATTTTTTCTGGCTATTTTATGATCACCAGTAACAATAGCTTCAGGAATAATACCAGGTGAGATTAAATTACCTGCCTGATGCTGAGGTGTTTTTTCACTGACTTGCGTGGTTGGGCTATTAATAACCGGTTTAGGGCCATAGGCTTTATGCCATTGAGCCCATATCAGGTAACTGACAAAAAACAGGGTGATATAAAGTAAAAAACGTTGATTTCCCATTATGATTCCACAATTTTATTTACTGACTAAAACCAATCGAACTGGTACTGTATTATTTTAAAGGTAGTTTTTTATCAACTGGTTTTTTTAAGGGGGGTACTGGGTCATAACCACCATGATGCCAGGGGTGACATCGTGCAATTCGACGTATCGCCAGCCATAACCCTTTAAACAAACCAAACCGTCCTACTGCTTCTATCGAATAGTGTGAGCAGGTAGGCGTATAACGACAACTCGGCGTAATATATGGACTAATAACATATTGATAAAAACGAATAATAAAAATTACAATTGTTCGCATTTTTTATTTACTCGTTGCCAGTGTTTTTCAAGTGATAGGAATAACTGCTGATTACTTGCGGCGATGCTTCTATTTCCTGCTAAAACTATAAAATCAGCATGATATAAATTTATAGTCTGGCGATAACTTTCTCTAATAATGCGCTTAAGTCTGTTTCTCGAAACTGAAAGTTTTGCCTTTTTCTTCGAAATAGCCAGCCCAAGCCGAGCCTGATTTAACTTATTAGGTCTAGCTAAAATGGTAAAATAATAATCGCTGGACCGCACAGGAGCATCAAAAACGTACTTATATTCACTCGCTTTTAGTAACCGTTGATCTTTAGAAAATGAACGAAATATTTCTTCAAACTCCAACGAATTCTATGGAAAGTACAGCAAATTCCCTCATCGGGAAAATACCACAATTAACAATCGACTAGAAAAATTGACTGGAAAATCCCTGCCTTCCTTAATAACAGTAAAGAGAGGGTACTTTTATACTGTTAATTGACGACGCCCCTTGGAACGGCGGTTTTTCAAAACCTTACGTCCGCCTACAGTGCGACTACGTGCGCGAAACCCATGCGTTCTAGCACGTTTTAAACAACTCGGTTGAAATGTTCTTTTCATGATTATATAACCTTAACAATTTAATAATTCGGTTGCCTGACTAACCAGCTCTGGCGAACCCAGCATTTTACTTATTTAAAGCAGGATAGTCAAAAATATAGGTGGTTAAATACCGCTTAACAAGCTCTATTTAACCACCTTGGGTTAAATAGAGCTGATTAAAGCCGGATTATTGTAGCTAAGCATAATTAACAGGTATAGAATTAATCATCCAGGGGTTATACAATAGCATCTGCTATATTTTTCAGATTATAACTTTTCTTATAATTATTCTATTATCTCCGGATTCTATTAAATTACCTATTATCTTCGCGGGGTTAGTTGCGTGAGCAAAACAATGTGGTCGAATTGCTTACAGCGATTAGAACAGGAATTATCTGACCAGCAACTAAACACCTGGATCCGACCACTTCAGGTAATCGAGAAATCAGATCAAATCAAACTCTTAGCACCAAATCGTTTTGTGCTTGACTGGGTCAATAAAAATTTCCAGGTAAAAATTCAGTCTATTTTGACTGAACTCAATACCAGTAAATCTATTCAGCTAATTATTGAAATAGGCAGTCAAAACAATGTTTCCAGCAACCGCAATGCGGTTAAACACAATACATCACAAATACAGAACCCTGTTAGCGAAACCATACCTACCTTTCACCATAATTCCCGGTCAAACAATCAGCCAAAAATCATTGATCATAATATCAACCCGATATTTACCTTTAATAATTTTGTTGAGGGCAAGTCTAATCAGCTTGCTAAGGCCGCATCAATTCAAGTTGCTGAAAATCCAGGCAGTGCTTACAACCCCTTATTTTTTTATGGTGGGGTGGGGTTAGGTAAAACACATCTTATGCACGCAATTGGTAATATGATGCTAAAAAACAACGCCAACGCCAGAATCACCTATATTCATTCTGAACGCTTTGTTGGTAATATGGTTAAAGCTTTGCAGCATAATGCAATGGATGCATTTAAACAGCACTACCGCTCTCTTGATGCTATATTGGTCGATGATATCCAGTTTTTTGCAGGAAAAGAACGTTCACAGGAAGAATTTTTTCACACTTTTAATGCTTTACTCGAAGGCAGCCGCCAGATTATTTTAACCTGCGACCGTTACCCCAAAGAAGTTGATGGTCTGGAAGAAAGACTACGCTCGCGCTTCGGCTGGGGATTACCCGTTTGCATCGAGCCCCCTGAGCTTGAAACCCGCGTGGCCATTTTACAGAAAAAGGCTGAAGAATCGAATATACACCTACCCAGTGAAGTTGCTTTTTTCATCGCCAAACGAATACGCTCAAATATTCGGGAACTAGAAGGCGCTTTCCGCCGCGTACTAGCAACAGCAAATTTTACCGGAACCCCAATCACTCTCGATTTTGCCAAAGAAGCATTACACGACCTGATCGCATTACAAGACCGTACCATTACTATAGAAAATATACAAAAAACGGTTGCTGAATATTACAAAATCAGGACCTCCGATTTGCTCTCTAATCGTCGTAGTCGCTCCATTACTCGACCACGGCAGTTAGCGATGGCTTTATCTAAAGAATTAACTAATCACAGCCTCCCTGAAATTGGTTCTGCTTTTGGTGGTCGTGACCACACAACCATTTTACATGGTTGTCGAAAAATTACTGAGTTAAGAGAATCTGACGCAAGAATTGGTGAAGACTACATGAATATGATTCGCATTTTAAGTAACTAAAATAAACTTAAATACGTTGTGTATAAGCTGTTATTAAGCCATGGATTAGCTGTCTGTAAAATAAACAATTAAACTTATCCACACTTCATCGACAGTTAAACCGCAGGCTATACGCCTCTTTAAATTTTATTTAAATTATATAACTATATGATTAATATATATAATACAGAGTTATCCACCGTCGATGGTAAGACTAATAATAACTATAAATTATATATAAATAACTATAATAATAAACAGGCAAAAAAATGAAATTTCAAATTGAGAGAGAAATCCTATTACAGCCACTGCAACAAATTATTGGTGCTGTTGAAAAAAAACAGACCATGCCTGCTTTATCCAATGTTTTAATTAAAGCAACAGAAAACGCATTAACCTTTACTTCTACAGATCTTGAAATTGAACTGGTAAGTACCGTTGTAATGGTTGTTGACGAGCCAGGTGAAATTACTTTACCTGCTAGAAAGTTACTTGAAATATGTAAATCACTGGATACTGATGCAATCATTCAGTTTTCGCTTCAGCCAGAATCGAATAAATCATTGATTCAATCAGCCAAAAACCGTTTCTCTTTAGCCACCTTACCTGCAAATGATTTCCCAGCTCTGGAAGCCATCAATACTATACAGAGCTTCGAAATACCCCAAAAAACGTTATATTATCTTATTGATAAAACGGCTTTTGCTATGGCACAACAAGATGTCAGGTATTATCTGAATGGTTTAATGCTTGAAGTTAGCAGTAACACTTTATGCGCTGTTGCTACAGATGGTCACCGTTTAGCTTATTGCAGTAAAAAGATTGAATATGATGCTGCAGACATTAAACAAATTATTTTACCCAGAAAAGGGGTGTTGGAACTAATGCGTTTACTGGATGACTCTGAGGAGACAGTAAAACTTAGCATTGGTACTAATCATCTACAAATCGAATTGAAAGGTTTGCGCTTAACATCAAAATTAATTGATGGTAGATTCCCTGATTATAATCGTGTGATGCCAGCAGCGACAGATAATATTATTACTGCAGAACGAGAACTCTTACGTCAGGCATTGATTCGTGCATCAATACTTTCAAATGAAAAATATCGTGGTATTCGTTTAATACTGGAAAAAGATTTAATTAAATTGCAGGCACATAACCCTGATCAGGAGGAAGCTGACATAGAGGTAAAAGTTGTTTACAGTGGTGAACCGATAGAAATTGGTTTTAATGTTAGTTATATGTTGGACGTATTAACTCTTTGTGACGCAAATATTATTCAGATTGCCTTACGTGATTCAAATAGTAGTTTTTTATTATCATACCCAGATGAAGTAGATGGTAAATATGTCATTATGCCAATGCGACTTTAAAGTCGCCATCACTTGTTTTTGAATACTAAACTAAAACAGTCATAGTTCTGCAATGCGTTTAACGCAACTGCAAATTAAAAAGTTTAGAAATCTTGATGATGTTCAACTTTCGCCTGATCCTTGTGTTAATCTCATTACTGGGAATAATGCCGCCGGAAAAACCAGTTTACTGGAATCCATCTATTATTTAAGCCATGTCCGATCTTTTCGTACTCCATATATTTCAGACCTTATCCAACGAAACGCCCATTTTTTGCAAATTACAGCATTAACACAATCCATAGGTCTTAATGAGATCCCTTTGGGTATTCGGCGCAGTAGACAAAAAACAGAAATTAGAGTTAATTGCCGGCCAATAAAACGTGTTTCTGATATTGCTATTCAATTTCCAGTTTTAGCTATTCACCCTGATAGTTATAAGCTGATTACAGGTAGTCCGACACAACGACGGCAATATATGGATTGGGGAGTGTTCCATGTGGAACATGGTTTTTTCGATGCATGGCAACGGTTTAGAAAAGTGCTGTTACAACGTAATGCTGCATTAAAATCCCGTCAGACTAAAGCTTATTGCCAGCTATGGGATCAGGAATTGATTGAAAATGCCAACCATATTGATCTATATAGAAAAAACTATATAGATCAACTTCAGCCCTATTTTACTGCGCTCGTGTGCTTATTTTTTGCGGATGACGAAGTAGTCATTGAATATAAACGTGGTTGGCCGCTAAATGAAACACTGGCCGATCTACTTTTGAGACAGATTGAAAATGAACGCTTAAAAGGATATACCTACTATGGCCCGCATCGAGCCGATATTAATATTAAAATTAATAGTCAGTCGGCGCAAACGGGAATATCGCGAGGGCAGCAAAAAACATTAGTTGCCCTGCTACGGTTAGCGCAGGCGCAGCAGTTTACTGAAGCACGTAAGCAATTATGTGTGCTGTTATATGATGATCTGGCTGCAGAACTGGATATACATCATCGTGAAGTGATATTGTCTGTTTTATCAACTATGAATATACAGTTATTTTTAACCGCTATAGAAGCTAGTCAAGTTGATCTTAGTGCGTGGTCATCAAAAAAAATGTTTCACGTGGAACAAGGTCGTGTTAAAGACCTGATATAATGCAAACAAATAATTAAGTTATTAATTTAAGAAGAATATATGTGCCCAATAGATAATTACAATTCCTCAAGCATTAAAGTTTTAAAAGGGCTAGATGCCGTACGTAAACGACCAGGTATGTATATTGGTGATACAGACGATGGCAGCGGTTTGCATCATATGGTTTTTGAGGTGGTGGATAACTCAATTGATGAAGCGCTTGCTGGTTTTTGCTCCGAGATTAACGTCATAATTCACTCAGATGAATCTATTACAGTATCAGATAATGGCCGTGGAATTCCAACAGATATGCATCTGGAAGAGGGTGTTTCAGCAGCAGAAGTCATAATGACTGTATTACATGCTGGCGGTAAATTTGATGATAATTCCTATAAGATTTCTGGTGGTCTGCATGGTGTTGGTGTTTCAGTTGTCAATGCATTATCCAATAAACTGCTTTTAACTATTTATCGTGGCGGTAATATTCACCAACAGGAATACAATAATGGTGATGCGGTGGCACCATTAAAAATAGTTGGTGAGACAGAGAAGACAGGTACTAGCATTCATTTCTGGGCAAGTAAAACCGTTTTTAATGAAATTAAATACCATTATGAGATTTTATCTAAGCGGTTGCGTGAATTATCCTTTCTTAACTCAGGTGTTCGAATTGTACTGTCCGATCAGCGCACTGAAAAAGAAAATATTTTTGAATATGAAGGGGGTATTCGATCTTTTATTAAACATTTAAATAAAAATAAAACCCCTTTGCATGAAAGCGTTTTAAATTTTGTTGCAGAAAAAGATAATGTTATTGTTGAAGTGGCTATGCAATGGAATGATTCATATCAGGAAAACATTTATCCTTTTACGAATAATATCCCACAAAAAGATGGAGGTAGTCATATAGCGGGTTTTCGGGGTGCATTAACAAGAAGCTTGAATCAGTACATGGAAAAAGAAGGGGTTTCAAGTAAAGCTAAAGTAAATGTTTCTGGAGATGATGCGCGGGAAGGTTTAACGGCAGTGGTATCAGTTAAGGTTCCTGATCCAAAATTTTCGTCACAAACTAAAGATAAACTGGTTTCATCAGAAGTAAAAGGCATCGTGGAATCACTGGTATCAGAAAAACTTCAGGAATTTTTATTGGAAAGCCCAGCAGATGCTAAAGCGATAACCTCAAAAATTATTGATGCGGCGAGAGCACGAGAGGCCGCCAGAAAAGCTCGTGAGATGACACGTCGTAAGAGTGCATTGGATATTGCTGGTCTACCTGGAAAACTTGCAGATTGTCAGGAAAAAGACCCTGCTTTATGTGAAATTTATCTAGTGGAAGGTGATTCTGCAGGTGGTTCTGCCAAGCAGGGTAGAGATAGAAAAACACAGGCTATTTTGCCATTAAAAGGTAAAATTTTAAATGTTGAAAAAGCCCGCTTTGATAAAATGTTGGCATCCGTTGAAGTAGGTACTTTAATTACTGCTTTAGGCTGCGGTATTGGAAAAGAAGATTATAATCCAGATAAATTACGCTACCATCGTATTATTATTATGACGGATGCAGATGTTGATGGCTCACATATTCGCACTTTATTACTAACATTTTTTTATCGTCAAATGCCAGAGCTAGTTGAAAGAGGTCATATTTATATTGCTCAACCACCCCTCTATAAAGTAAAGAAAGGTAAGCAGGAACGTTATGTTAAGGATGACGATGAATTAAATGCGTATTTATTGCAACAGGCATTATCTAATGCAAAGTTGTATGTAAATAAAAATAGTCCGGCCATATCTGATATTGCGCTAGAAGACATTGCGCAGAATTATCTTACTACGAAAAATGTTATTCGACGTTTATCACGCCGTATAGATATCAATATACTGGAACAAATGGCCGCAGTACATGGACTGGATATAACCGCCTTAACCAGTCCTGATGAAATGCAGAAATATCTAGATAAAATATTGATTTTACTAGATAAATTTAAACTTTCAGGGATTACTTACCGGGCTAAAATTGAAACAGATATAGATAATAAGCTGAGATTTAAGATTACTAAACAAATGCATGGCCTGGATCATGAAAACATTCTTGACTATAATTTTTTAACCAGTAGTGATTACGAGATGATCGCTTCACTGGGTAATAAGCTTGATTCATTATTAGAAGAAGGTGCATATATTGAGCGTGGAGAAAAACAGGCGGCGGTAACACGGTTTGATGAAATTATTGACTGGTTGTTTAATGAAGCCCGTAAAGGTCAGAATATACAGCGTTACAAAGGTTTGGGTGAAATGAATCCAGATCAGTTATGGGATACCACGATGAATCCAGAGACGCGTCGTATGTTACAGGTGAAAATTGAAGATGTTGTTGCCGCAGACGAAGTTTTTACTACTTTGATGGGAGATCAGGTAGAACCTCGGCGAGAATTTATTGAGCAGAATGCACTCTTAGCTACAAATATAGATACTTGATACTAAGAGTAGAGAATATACGTAAGTCTCTTTATATACTATTAGCATTGTTTTAAAGGGGTGTAAAAAATAACAAATAGTTTAAAAATGAAATATTCGATGTTTTTATATGAAATATAATGATCTCAGGGATTTTATTTATCAACTTGAAGAAAAGGGTTTATTAAAACGTATTCAGGTTGAAGTTGATCCCTGTTTGGAAATAACAGAAATTTGTGATCGCACTTTAAAAGCACAGGGACCTGCGCTCTTATTTGAAAATGTAAAAAATACATCTGTGCCAGTTCTAGCTAATTTATTTGGCACACCAGAACGTGTTGCAATGGGGATGGGTGAAGAGAGTGTAGGCGCTTTGCGTAAAGTGGGTGAGTTACTGGCATTTTTAAAAGAGCCTGAGCCACCGAAAGGCTTAAAAGATGCCTGGCAGAAAATGCCAATATTCAAACAGATTTTGAATATGGCGCCGAAAGAGATAAAAAAAGCGGCCTGTCAGGAAGTTATTTATAATAAAGACGATGTCGATTTAAACACTATTCCAGTACAAACTTGCTGGCCAGGTGATGTTGCACCTTTAATTACCTGGGGACTGGTCGTTACACGCGGACCGGAAAAAGATCGCCAGAATCTTGGTATCTATCGGCAGCAGGTAATTGCAAAAAATAAAGTTATCATGCGTTGGTTAGCACAACGTGGTGGTGCTTTAGACTATCAGGAATGGTTACAGAAACATCCTGATGAACCTTTTCCCGTCGCTGTTGCACTAGGTGCTGACCCAGCAACTATTCTGGCTGCTGTCACTCCCGTACCGGATACACTATCCGAATATGCTTTTGCAGGCTTATTACGCGGCAGTAAAACAGAAGTTGTAAAATGTGAATTAAGTGATTTGCAAGTCCCTGCTTCCGCAGAATATATTTTTGAAGGTTTTATCTATCCCGGAGAAACGGCTGAAGAAGGGCCATATGGTGATCATACCGGTTATTATAATGAAGTTGAAAGGTTTCCAGTTTTCACTATAGAAAGAATCACGCATAGAAAGAAACCGATTTACCATTCCACCTATACGGGTCGTCCACCAGATGAACCGGCGATACTCGGCGTTGCGTTAAACGAAGTGTTTATTCCAATCCTACAGAAACAGTACCCGGAAATTATTGATTTTTATTTACCACCAGAAGGTTGTTCTTATCGCGTGGCGATTGTTAGCATGAAAAAACAGTACCCAGGCCATGCAAAACGTATCATGATGGGAGTGTGGTCGTTTTTGCGACAGTTTATGTATACAAAATTTATTATTGTTGTTGATGATGATGTGAATACACGAAACTGGCAGGATGTCATCTGGGCGATGAGTACACGCGTTGATCCAGTTCGTGATTTCACCATGATAGAACGTACACCGATAGATTATCTGGATTTTGCATCACCGATTTCAGGGTTGGGATCAAAAGTAGGCATTGATGCAACCAATAAATTACCGGGTGAAACAGACCGTGAATGGGGTCGACCAATAAAAATGGATGAAAAAGTGAAAGAAAAAATTGATCAGATTTGGCCAGATTTAAAGATAGATTAATTCAAGTTGAATTCTTACGATGAAGGCCAGGCTGCATGTTTATCTATCCAGCGTAAACTTAACCAGTACCATAAACAAATGGGAATCATTATTGCTGACCAGCTCCAGTCATCAATAATAAAAATTTTTGCAACAACAGCATTTCCGGTAACGACCGACCAGGGAAGACTATAAAAAGTAAAAAGGACTGAACTCCATATTAATATCATTGCCATTTTACGGGTATTAATGCTTGAAAAAGCTAGAAAAACCCAGAGCGGCATATCTTTTGTTTTTTCCATTTGTTAGTCGCCTTGAATGGTTGAATTCCTGTTAGTAATTTATACATTAATATTAAGTCGTTTTGCTGAAACAAATACTGATAGTGTCAAGACACGCTGTCCAATGCATTCATGTAGGTCCAGCCTGGCTGGCATCCCTGTGGTTGACGGCCTTAAGTTATAATGTCCATCCTGTTAGTAAGCTTGTTATCTATTCGTATTTCTGTAAGCTTCAGAGAAGGTTTCTATCTCTACACCATCAATGAATATCTGTGAAATGATGCTTATTTTATTAGTATTAATGAAACAGATAAAAAGGCTACCGAATAACAGATAATAATAGAGTTATTTTACATGAGTTTTAAAGTGAAAGTACCTGCTTCTGGGCATGAGTTTGAAATAGAAAGAAATGAAACAGTTCTTCAGGCCGCACTGCGACAAGGAATTGGTTTACCGTATGGTTGCCGAAATGGAGCTTGTGGTAAATGTGCGGGTCGGGTTCTTTCTGGTAAAACGAATTATGATTCTGGCGCGTTAAGAGCATCGGCTAAAAAAGCCTTTGAGCAAGGTGAAACCTTATTTTGTCAGGCACATGCAAGCAGTGATTTAACCATAGAGGTTAGAGAAATAACTCAGAGCAGACAAATTGAAATAAAAATATTACCGTGCAGGGTTGAGCAGATGCAACGGTTGACGCATGACATAATGAAATTAAAGTTGAAGTTACCTGAAACAGAACGATTACAGTTTATGGCTGGACAGTATCTTGAGTTTTTATTAAAAGATGGTAGACGCCGTGCTTTTTCTATTGCAAATGCCCCCCATGATGATGCGTATATTGAGTTGCATATTCGCCATGTACCGGATGGGCAATTTGGCGATTTTGTTTTTGATGGTTTAAAAGAAAAGACATTACTAAGAATAGAGGCACCTTTAGGGAGTTATTTTTTACGTGAAGAATCTAAACGCCCCATAATATTAATGGGTGGTGGAACAGGTTTTGCACCATTAAAAAGTATGCTTGAACATGCATTTTACATTGGTTTAGAAACGCCAGTTCATTTGTTTTGCGGTGTGCGTTCTTTACGTGATTTATATATGGATGAGAGGGTAAAAATATGGCTGAAAGAATTTGATACTTTAAAATACACCCCAGTATTATCTATACCAGAAGAAGATGATAATTGGCAGGGAGAAATCGGTTTTGTACATGAAAGCGTTGTACAACATTACCCTGATTTATCTGGTTACGATGTTTATATAAGTGGACCACCACCAATGGTAAAAGCAGGAATGGAGTTATTTTATAAAAAAGGGTTACCAGAATCTCAAATTTATTCTGACTCGTTTGAATATTCAGATGACGCATTAAAGGCAATGGGTATAAAAAAGCCAAACGTCATCAATTAATTTTTTATAGGCGGGTTAAAAAACACCCTGTGGCTGACGATTTTGAATAACATGTATTAGCTTCATCTGTTCTAGTAATAATCAGACGTTACAGGGAAAATTATTGTTTAACAATTTTTAACTGTGGCGTAGTCGAAGAAGTTAAAACTGAAGGTTGGAAGTGCTGTTCGTTATAGTTCTCAACGAGTAACAGAAGCCCCTGGCGATAATAGTCAGCAGCATCCGTATCATTCATATGTTCTTCTAATAATTGTGCCAGCCTAAGATACGTTTCTGGTAAGGCTTTAATTGCAATACTGGCTTCAAGATAATTTTTTGTTTTACCCCACAAGGATAAATTTAGACAAATATTGCCTAATGCGAGCAAAAGATAAGTATTCTGTTGATGATTATTTAGCCATGTTTCAACCATATCCAAAACCTTATTATCCACCTGAACATCAATTTCAGAATAGAGCTTAATGGTTGATTCGCTCCAGTTTTTATTTAGAGAGAGGCGAAGTTCTTTTTCAGCTTTAGCAATAAGATTTAACTGAATCAAGCAACGAGCATAATGCTCGATAATATCAGCGCGTTTTTTTAAGTAATTTTCTAACTGTAACCAGTAATCTTGTAATTGGGGGAAGTCTGCCTGTTTAGTAAGGTTATTTAAACGACCATGACAAATGGAAATTTCGCAGTCAAGAATTTTATCGGAAGATAATTGGCCCTGTTTTTTTAGTTCGGGAAGGATTAAGAAAAGATTATCCCAGTCTTCCAGTCTTTCATAGGTCTCTACAAGTAGTTGAAGGATAAAAGGTTGCTCAGGTTTCTTTTGGTGTAACCGTTGTAATGTTGCAAGCGCCTGCTCATTTTGAAATTGTTCCAGCTGTAACTGGGCTTGTGTAATACCAATAGCGATAGCCGCTTCTGGAGAGGTATCAAAAGCACGGCGTAAATAGTCATCTCTGCGATCGAGTGAACCCTGATGTTGAGCAGCTTTGGCGGCAGTTAAATATGTCAGTAAAATATTTTCGCTATTAACAACTTGATTAAGTAAGGTTTTTTCTGCCTGTTCAAACTTCCCTTCGGTATATTCAATGATGCTCTGGTTAAATAAGGATTTTGCTTTCAGCTGTAAACGGTTTTTTCGCTGAGTAAATATATATTGATATGCCGACTTGATAGCACGAAAAAATTTAATAAGTAATGTAAGTAAGAATAGGGCAGACAGTAGTGCAGCGCCAAAAATCAGTAAATTTGTTTTGAATGAAAAATTAGCAAAACCAATAGAAATATAACCGGTGTCATGATGGGAATACATAGTAAAACCGGCAATAGTAATGGCGGTTATTAAAACAACATAAAAAAATCGATTCATAATATTTATGCCTATATTTTTTTATCGACCAACAATAAACCAAAAGCGGTAAATCAAATAACAGGGTATCTAAAAAGAATGCGTATTACCAGTCTTAGTTGAATAGTTTTTTTAAGGAGGATAAGCAGGCTTCATCGGTCGCGTTTTTTGCCTGATAGATGGATTTAAATCCGTAAGAGTCTGCATTTCTGGCGGTTTTATCAGAAGCAATTATGATCGGTGTAGATAAAATAGCCGGATACTTATTAAGTTGCATTAAATTATTCAGACTTTCATTGCTGTTAAGAGTAATCACATCGAGTTGCGCCAGAATATCTGTTGATAAAGGCGGAATGTCAGGTAAACCACGTCGATAACTTTCCACATAATATATTTGCGCACCACGCTGAGTTAAATGATCACCAAGAAAAGCACGGCCACCCTGGCCGCGAAAAATTAATATTTTTTTACCGGCGATGGCAGAAGGTTGTAATGCGTAATGAGAGAGTAAAGACTCACTATTATGTCCATCGGGGTGAATCGAAACATGGATGCCATAGTGTTGCAGTAATTGTGCTGTTTTGCTGCCGATAGCGGCAATTTTAAGCTGTTCAGGAAAAAGTGAAATCTGTTTAAGCGTTTGAGCAACCGCTGTCGGGCTAATAAAAATAGCAACATTATATTGATGCAGCTGGTTTTCTATATTAATTAAAGGGTTATTATCCAGGGGGGGTAAAATTTCTATTACCGAGTATGCCATAGCGTGTCCGCCTGCCAACTTGATAAGTTGGCAGAGGTTCTCAGCACGCTCCTGTGGGCGAGTGACCAGAATATTACGGTTGTTCAGAAATTGTGTATTAGTACCCATTACTTTTTAAAGCGTAATTAACCTGAATAAGTAGCCAGTTAGTGAAAGATGCTAATTTACAGTAATTTCAGATTTTTTCTGTTTAAATTTTTTACGAATAGTGGGTAAGTGCCGTCGACTGATTTCAAGTTGATCATCAATATCTGCAAAGCGGACACAAATATGTCCAGCTGATGATTTAATGAGTCCATGCATGGCATTTTCAGCGATCAGGGCATTGCGATGGATGCGGATAAACTGAAAGCTGAATTCTTCTTCCAGCGCTTTTAGTGATTCTTCAATTAAATATTCATTATCATCCGTGCGCAGGGTTACGTATTTCTGATCGGCTTTAAAATATAAAATATCTTCAACGGGTATAAGCTCTAAAGCACCGCGAATTTTTATACATATTTTTGAACGGGAATGGCCGTTTTGTTTTTTTCTTAACTGGTTAAATTGCGCTTTATTGATGCGTTTTGCCGCTTCCAGTGCTTTGTTTAATCGGTGTTGTTTGATGGGTTTAACCAGATAATCAACGGCATGGGTTTCAAATGCATCCAGAGCATGATCGCTAAAAGCCGTCGTAAAAATAATGGCGGGTGGGTTGTCCATTTTATTAATATAAGCAGCGGCTTCAATCCCATCCATGCCTGGCATACGGATATCCATTAAAACAACATCAGGTTGTGTTAGTTGAGTTTTTCGCAGGGCGTCTTCGCCCGTTGTTGCTTCACCGATAATTGTGTGGTCTAAGGTCGTAGTAAGCATTTTTCTTAGACGCTGCCGAGCGAGCGGTTCATCATCAACAATTAACACTTTCATATTTAACACCCAAAGCTATTTTCTGGCATATTCCAGAGGTATTTTTAATGTAACGTTATAATGATCTTTGGTGTCATTTGTAATAAAACTGGCCTTTTTGCCATAGACCAGGGTCATGCGTTGTTTAATATTATTTTGTGCCATCTGATTACCCTTTCGGTATTGTCCACGCCAAACAGTACCCACCGGATTTTGTATAGAGATAACCAGTGCATTACCTTGTTGTAGCGTAGAAATTTGAATTTTTCCACCTTCTGTGAGAGGTTCAATACCATGATAAACAGCATTTTCAGCCAGAGGCTGTAGTAATAGTGCTGGGATTAATAGGTTATTCAAAGACTTATCAATGTTCCACTGAATTTCCAGCCGGTCTCCAAGGCGTAATTTTTCAATATTAAGATAGCTTTCCGTAAGCATTATTTCATCTTCAAGCGGGTTTAAATTACGCTCACCCAGGCTGGCACGAAACAGGTCTGAAAGATCCTCAATCGCTGTTTCTGCCTTGTCTGGCGCGATTGCGATCAGACTGGCAATAGTGTTCATACTGTTAAATAGAAAATGAGGATGAATTCTTGCGCGTAATGCCTGAATTTCGGATTGTGCCTGTGCAGCAATATTGAGGCGCCACTGACGTTGTATATAAAAGTAGCGTAAAACCACTGCGTAAATGGCAATGCTAATAGTCATCACGCGTAATAAAAATTGATGACCCAGCCGTTCGCCAGGCGACAACAGTTCATCAAAAAATAAATGATGATCTAATCCAACCGCCATTAAACTGACAAACAGGCTGATGCTTAACATAATAGCAAAACTTGCTGGAAGGGCAATTTTATCTGCCTGATGATTAAGCCAGTTGCGTAACAGGCATAACAGAACGGCATTTACCAATGCTATCCACTGCATTAGCATTGAGGCGAAAGCAAGATAGTTCCAAAAGGGGGCGGTTCCGGCAGGGATAGCCATAGCCAGAACGAGTGCCAGTAATTCAGTGAGCAGAATTAGTAAAAAAACAACCCGAACATCACAAAAATTGGGCAGTAACCCGTCGTTTATACTATTTAAGCTATTTGCTGAATTTTCAGACATTTACAATAAATAGACCAAGCAGCATAAATAGCAAGGTATCGAGCAGTCAGGAGCCGGTTGGGTTTGATATACTGGCATTAATTTAAATAAAAAAGATGCTTATGGTTACTAACAACAAAATTGACAATAAAACAACGGTCAATTCGTCCTGGGGCGGTCGCTTTAGTGAACAAACGGATGCTTTTGTCGAAACTTTTACGGCATCCGTACAATTTGACCGGCGCATGTATAAACAGGACATACAGGGTTCACGGGTTCATGCGCGCATGTTGAATAAAATCGGCGTATTAAACCAGCAGGATCTGGACGCTATTCTTCAGGGGCTGGATACCGTTGAGCAGGAAATTGAGCAGGGCCAGTTCAACTGGTCCATCGCCCTGGAAGATTTGCACATGAATATAGAGGCACGGCTGACAGAACTCATCGGTGATGCGGGTAAACGCCTACATACCGGGCGTTCACGTAACGATCAGGTGGCGACGGATATTCGGCTATATATGCGTGAGCAGATAAATTTTATAATGATAGAAATCAAACGCTTCCAAGCCGGCCTGTTAGACATTGCCGAACGTGAAGCGGCAACCATTATGCCGGGGTTTACCCATCTACAGGTTGCACAGCCGGTTACTTTTGGTCATCACCTGATGGCCTGGTTTGAGATGTTAAAACGGGATACCACGCGCTTTTTAGATTGTCGCGAACGCATGAATATATCACCTTTAGGGGCAGCAGCCCTGGCGGGAACAAGTTATCCGATAGACAGGGAGTTTACTGCCCGTGAACTGGGTTTTAATGCCCCGGCACAGAATTCTCTCGATGCTGTCAGCGATAGAGACTTTGCCATCGAGTTTTGTGCCGCTTCAGCTATCCTGCTTACGCATATGTCGCGCATGGCTGAAGAGCTGGTATTGTGGGCATCAGCACAGTTTAATTTTATCGAACTGCCGGATCGTTTCTGCACCGGCTCGTCCATTATGCCGCAGAAAAAAAACCCTGATGTGCCTGAGCTGGTACGCGGTAAAACCGGTCGGGTGAACGGCCATTTAATTTGCCTGTTAACGCTAATGAAATCCCAACCACTGGCTTATAACAAAGATAATCAGGAAGATAAAGAGCCCTTATTTGATACTGTTGATACGGTTTTGGGTTCATTGCGCGCCTTTGCTGATATGGTGCCTGCCATTATTTGTAAACGGGAGACGATGCGGGCTGCTGCCAAACAGGGGTTTTCAACTGCAACCGATCTGGCTGATTATCTGGTGCGTAAAAATCTACCGTTTCGTGACGCGCATGAGATTGTGGGTAAAGCCGTTGCAAAAGGGGTGGCAGAGAATAAAGATTTAAGTGAATTATCGCTGGCTGAATTACAGCAGTTTTCAGACCAGATAACGTCGGATGTTTTTGAGGTATTAACCCTGGAAGGTTCAGTGGCCGCCAGAAACCATGTAGGGGGGACTGCGCCAGAACAGGTAAAACGGGCAATTATTGCAGCACGTCAGGCAATATAAATAGATCATTACTGCTCAATCACATAAAAGAGTGCTCTGCGTTCAAGGCCGTCAGCCACAGGGGTTGCGGATGTCGAGTCTACATCGATGTATTTACTGCGTGCTCTGAACGCAGAGTGTCCCTTTCATCCGCAGCATTAATAATATACCCGGGTTAAAGGGTTTGCCGGCGTTAGTTTTTTAATTCGCCTTCAAGAACGGAGATAACTTCTGTTATAGATAAACGTAGCACATCAATGAGTTGCGGTGAAACCTCGGCTAAACCGGCGCGACCAATAAGTTCAATGGCTTCAGCCTTTTTTGCTAGCCCTGATGCGCCAATGCTGCCCGACGTGCTTTTGATTCGATGCGCGGTATTAAATATCTGTTCAGCATTTTTATGCTGAATGGCCTGCTCAAGTAGCCGCATTTGCCCAGGTAGATTCTCCAGTGTTAAGGTAATGACATCTGGAAAGGTGTCGCCCATTAAGGCTTTTATTTCGGCAAACGCATTGGCATCCATTGCAGATTGTGGCATGACTATTATCCTAATATAGAACGAAGTTTAAAAAATTAATTTTTATTCAGGCGGGAATGGCTATCACCAACAAGGATGGCTTCAGGGACATTTATTTTTAATGTGGAAATAATATTAATGTAGACACCAGGAACGGCTTTAAATGATACCCACAAGGTGTTTAATTTCATATCAACATTGGCAAATAAAACATGTTTATGGTGTTGCTTTAAAGCAAATTCGATATTAGCTAAGGTGTCCTTAATATGCTGTTTGGGACGAGTTTTCAGCTTTGGAATAATCATTAACAGGTCACTCACCGGCCCGCCATTTTCATCGCGCGTCGGCGCTATCTTCCACAGAGGTTCAGCGGGTGTAATGTCGATACTGAGTTTTAAGTCTGAATTCGCCATATAAAAGTCGATAGTTTGCCTTCGATAGTAGCCTTATTTAATCAGAAAGGCGAGTCTTTGCCTGTCTTTAATCGGCGAGAGTCCAAAAGCTTAAAGGCAATTAATGATCCACTGGCGTATATGGGTAACTTCCTCTGGGCACAGACTGTGCCCCATAACGTAGGTATGCCAGTCAGGGCGTATACCGGCCGCTTTAAGTAGCGCGGCGCTGTGTTGACCATATTCGTATTTAAGCACGTCATCCTGAGACCCGTGTGCCATAAAAAGAGGTAATTCGGTTGCATGTGGACTCATTTCGGCGACCAGTGAATCGGCTAAACATAAGTAACTCGATAATGCCATAATGCCCGCTAGTCTGTCTGGGTAACGTAAGCCACTGTATAAAGCCATTGCGCCACCCTGTGAGAAGCCGGCAAGAATAATGCGTTCACTTTTTATACCAAGTTGCTGCTGTTGCCGGCACAAGTCGAAAATACTCTGACAGGTTTCTTTGATGCCCGCCACATCTTCCTGGGTGCCGAGGGTAAGACCATAAAGATCGTACCAGCCACGCATCGGCGCGCCCTGATTTAAGCTGATAGGCCGAATTGGTGCGTGTGGAAAAATAAAACGAATGGCCAGTGTTGGGGGTAACTGTAACTGTTTGGCGATGGGTACAAAATCATTACCATCAGCGCCCAACCCATGTAACCAGATTATTGTTGCATCGGGGTTCGGGCCAGTTTCGAAAGTAATATTTTCGAATATTTTGGTTGTAGATTCAGGCATAATAAATGCTTCCAGGTTAAATGTTACTGCCGCACAAAAGTTAATTGAATATCCATGTTGTATAGTGAGACTAAAAAAGTTATTTTTATTAAAGTTTATTCCTGTAATAATGCATAATCAATTCAAATAGGGTGGGTCAGAGATTGATAATGTCGCGCATAATTTTAATTTTACCGCTGGTGATGGCCGCACTGGTTTTGAGCGCCTGTGGAAATCGGGGAGATCTTTATCTGCCAACACCGCAAAAAATCGTTCATCACCAAGCACTACCGGTGCCAACACAGGAACTCGAACATAAATGAGTAAGCAGGCAAAACTGATATTGCATTCTTGAGCAGTAGCGATTTAATCGCATTCACTTACTAACAGGATGGATGAAAAAGATACTTATTGTTCAAGACTGTCATCCGCAGAGATGCGAGTGTCGAGCTTACATGGATGTATTGACGGCGTGTCTTGAATAATAAGTATTCTTTTTATCTGTTGCAGTAATATATGAAGGTTTATGGATTATTTTAATTATAAAAACGGTCGCCTGATGGCAGAAGATGTCGATCTTTCCCGGTACGTAAACCAATGGGGTACGCCCTGTTATGTTTATTCGCGGGCGACACTGGAGCGTCATTGGAAAGCGTTTGACCGGGCATTTGGTGAACAGCCGCACCTGGTTTGTTATGCAGTAAAAGCAAATTCTAATCTTGCCGTATTAAATGTGCTGGCAAAACTGGGTTCGGGTTTTGATATTGTGTCAATCGGTGAGCTGGAGCGGGTTTTGAAAGCAGGTGGTGATGCCAGCAAAGTGATTTTTTCTGGCGTGGGTAAAACCCGTATAGAAATACAGCGAGCACTGGTGGCAGGCATCCGTTGTTTTAATATTGAATCAGAAGCTGAGCTTGAACTGATTGAAGCAATTGCGGCTGAAAAAAGTATAAAAGCACCCGTGTCCTTACGAGTGAACCCCGATGTGGATGCAAACACGCACCCCTATATTTCAACCGGATTAAAAGATAATAAATTTGGTGTGGCGGTTGGTAAGGCAATGGAAGTATTCACCCGTATGGCTGCATCACCGCATCTTGACGTGGTTGGTATTGACTGTCACATTGGCTCACAGCTTACGGATGTAAGTCCTTTTGTTGATGCCCTGGAGCGTGTGCTTGCTATTGTAGATCGGCTGGAGGAAAAAGGTATAACATTGCGCCATCTGGATCTGGGCGGTGGTCTGGGGATTTGTTATCAGCATGAAACACCGCCACAGCCACAGCAACAGATAGCCGCCCTACTTAAAAAGTTGGATAAATATAATTATGAAATTTTAATCGAACCAGGTAGAGCCATTGCGGGAAATGCGGGCATATTACTCACCGAAGTTCTATACCTTAAACAGAATGAAGATAAAAACTTTGCTATTGTTGATGCGGCAATGAATGATTTACTAAGGCCTTCCCTGTACGGTGCCTGGCAGTCAATTGTTCCGCTCATAGAATCTTCAGCGCAGAATAATCAGCTTTATGATGTAGTTGGACCAGTCTGTGAAACCGGAGACTTTCTGGGAAAAAATCGAGCACTTAACATAAAATCGGGTGATATTCTGGCAGTAAGATCGGTTGGTGCCTACGGCTTTGGTATGAGTTCGAACTACAATTCCAGGCCACGAGTGGCTGAAATTATGGTGGATGGCGAGCATAACCAAGTCATTCGTCAGCGCGAAACGATTAATGATCTGTACCGTGGTGAAACCTTATTAAGTGATAACTAACGTGTTTGTTAAACGACTAAAGCTTGAGCTTCAGGAGCATTCACGCTGTATTGACTCCGCTTATTAATATCTATACCATCAAAGCAATATTGTATAACGCCCATTTTAAACGCTTCACTTTTACAGGTAATAAATAAAGGGCTGGAAATGATCAGGTGCTTAATTTCTTTTTCAAAATCAGGGCTAGACGTTATAGTGTTGAAATTTATGACGACCGGCTTTTTATCTTTAATGATTAGCACCGGATAATATCCGGCTTTACTTCCGAAAATTGATAATAATCGCATTCCCATATAGGAAGACATACATTTTTCTACAGGATATTCATTTACCCTTTTTATTTCTTCAGGCAAGCTTTGTTCGAGGGTTTTCAGCTTTTTATAAACAGTATTGACCAAAATTAAACTTGAATTTTGCCAGTCAAAATTCTCTGGGTGACTATAAGCGTCATCATTAAAATAGCCAAGAACGTAAGCCTTCATATTGTGTTCATATGCGCTGAAAAATTCAGCTATTTGAGCAGAAAAAGCAACGTTGAAACTATTGTAAGAAATAAACTGATGATTATTGCTCAGCACGCCAACTTTACCCTTATTGAGGATAATCATTCCTTCAAGTCCGTTAAAACTGGATACTTTTGCCATTGTGTTCACCTAAACTAAGCCGTTATAGTTTTTGATAGACGTACATTAGTACATTATAATATAACAGGGCGTAGAGTCAATGCTGGGTTGTTTGAGCCCAGCAGAACGTCGATGATTTTTACCAAAAATTAGCGGGTCGCAAGCTGTTCAATAATAATGTTCGGCTCCAGTCGTTGAGTATAATCCACATTAACGAAAGCATATTTAATTATTTTGTCCTGTCCAACAATATAAGTTGCCGGCACTGGTAGCTCGAATGTATCATCACCATTATGCTCTGGTATATCAATGCCCCAGGCTTGATAGATGGGGCGTAACGTTTCCGGCAAAGTGAAGACCAGTCCAAACTGACGTGCAACGGTGTTCTGGCTGTCGCTTAGTACTTCAAAAGCCAAGGTCTTTTCTTTAATCTGTGCCAGGGATTTATCGGGTGTTTGTGGTGTAATCGCAAGCAGTGTTGCACCTTGTGATTGAATGGCGCTCAGACTGGATTGCAGTGCATTAATTTCCAGGTTGCAGTAGGGGCACCAGGCTCCACGATAGAAGCTGATAACTACGGGTCCCTTTTCAAGCTGAGATGAAAGTGAAATGGTTGCATTATTTGCGTTCGGCAAGTTGAAATCAGGACAGCTATCGCCCGTATTTTTAGCCGTATTTTCCAGCCCCGATTGCTTTAGATCAGCAATTGCTGCTTGCATGTTGGCAAGCACATCATCTGGAATTTGTGGTAGTAGCTCTTGTTGGAACGTATGAATAGCATTGTTAAGTGAGGTGTTTTCAGGGTGAACCATATTGATATCCTCGTTATTAGTTAGACAGATGACTAAGCATAACATAAAAAATTATGCACGGGCTATCAATAAATAACGTGATATGTTGCAACATCAGTTGCAACAGACCGTTGTTGCCAGTTATGCTGTGTGAATGGCAATAGAGTTCACAAAAATGCATGGTCTGGGTAATGATTTTATGGTGATTGATGCCATTAACCAGGCCATCGATTTATCAACGGAGCAAATTCAGCGGTTAGCAGATCGGCATTTGGGCATTGGTTTTGATCAGTTATTACTGGTTGAGTTGCCACAGATAGCCACAGCAGAATTTCGCTACCGGATTTTTAATGCCGATGGTGGCGAGGTTGAACAATGTGGTAATGGCGCGCGCTGTTTCGCCGTATTTGTGCGTGAAAGGGGTTTAACCTTGAATAAGGCTATTCCGGTTGAAACTGCGAGCGGCCTGATTTATTTAACGGTAGAGGCTAACGGCGAAATTACCGTTGACATGGGTGTGCCAGACTTTAACCCACAAAGTCTGCCATTTTTGGTCGGTACTGAGGGGGTACCCACCGTTCAAACCGGCAATGCTGTCGAGTATGATTTAGTATTAAAGGCTAAAAAATATACACTGATGGCGGTGTCGATGGGTAATCCACATGCAGTATTACAGGTTGATGCAGTAGAATCGACAGCAGTGGCAGAAATAGGCGCTATAATTGGTGCAGATAGCCATTTTCCACAGGGCGTGAATGTCGGGTTTATGCAAATACTTGATCGTCAGTCATTGCGTTTACGTGTGTTTGAGCGTGGGGCGGGTGAAACCCTGGCTTGTGGCACTGGTGCCTGCGCTGCAGCAGCAGTTGGCATTTCCTGCGAATTACTTGATAATGAAGTAAAAGTACAACTACATGGAGGTGTTTTAACCATACGCTGGGCGGGGCAGGGTTGTTCATTATTCATGACAGGACCAGCAAGTAGCGTTTACACAGGGCAAATACCATTGTGACAAAATCAGTGGAAGCACAGAATAAGCAGGAAGAAGCTCAGGTTGATGAATTACAGCTCGTTCGTTTATTAAAAGAAAACCCCGCTATATTGTTGCACCATCCCGAACTCCTCGCGCAACTTGAAGTTCCACATGAAAGTGGTGCGGCGATATCATTAATTGAGCGCCAGATTTGTGTTCTACGCGAAAAAAACACACAGCAGGATAATCGATTACATGAATTTATGGATATCGCCAGGGGCAATGAACGACTCGCGGAAAGTCGGCATCGAATCGCAATAAATCTATTAGGCGCACATGATCTCGATGATGTTGTCTGCATTGTTCTTGATGAATTAAGCAACGAATTAAAGGCTGATTTTGCGGTAATACGGTTATTTACTGAAAATACTGAATTGCTTGAACAATACCCTGAGTTGTTTATATCCAAAGATGCGGCTGGAATCAACGTATTTAAAACGATGCGAGACCATAAAAATCCAGTTTGTGGGCGTAGTACAGATGAGCAGAAAATATTTTTGTTTGCTGGCGAGGCACAAAAAATTGCATCGGCGGCTATTATTCCGTTAGCCGCAGGGGCTGATCTGGGGCTGGTTGGTCTGGGTAGCCACGAAATTGATCGCTTTCAACCAACAATGGGGACGCATTTTCTTGCTCAGATTGGTGAGCTAATAAGCGCTGCCCTCGCCGTGCATCTAGAGGTGAGTAACGCATAACTGGCGTTTTTTTGGCGGGAAATTTATTTTAATGGTTATTGTTTTGATGCCCACATCGCTAATTTATGTCGGATGGTTTTCTGCGAAACCTGATCTTCAGGCACGGGAGTTATTAACTTGTCATGGATAAGCAGTCGGTAAATGTATTCAAGTTTTTCATGGGCCGAATCTGTTGGTTCAAACTCGACAACACCACGTTTTTCACCGTAAGCAACACCCAGGGCAATTGCTTTTTTAACCAGTAATTTTTCATCTTTTAACTTCTTCATAAGGTTCTCTGAAAAATAAATGTATAAAAGTTTAATGATAGCATTATTAATAATGCATCAAGGGCAGGTTGTGAGCGTGAAGCACATCACTGCCTCGTCCTTAAAAAGGCACCACCTTAATCTATTTCATTCAGATTTACCCAGGTTTCTTAGAATGCATCTATTAGTGCAAGCCGCTATAATAAGAGACTGATTAATTTTCGATACATAACCATGATTATTACACTGTCACCTTCAAAAGGTCAGGACTTTGTTGAACCACCGCTGACTAAAAAATACAGCAGACCGTGCGACTTAAATAACACAGAGATTCTGGCGAAAGAGCTGAAGAAATTAACCCTGGCGGATATAAAATCACTGATGACGGTTAGCGATAAGATCGCCCGTTTAAATACGGAGCGGTTTAAAAGATTTACCACGCCATTCACCACAAAAAATGCTAAGCAGGCGCTTTTTGCATTCAAAGGCGATGTTTATACTGGGCTGGAATTAACCCAGTATACCGAAGATGACTTTAGATTTGCTCAGAGCCACCTGCGGATATTATCTGGTTTATATGGTTGTCTACGTCCACTGGATTTAATCCAGCCCTACCGGCTGGAAATGAAAACGAAACTGGCTAACCCCCGTGGGGATAACCTGTATCAGTTCTGGGGCAACCGCATTACCGAACAGCTGAACAAAGAGCTGAAAAAACAGCCGGTGCCAGTCCTGGTTAATTTAGCCTCGAAAGAGTATTTTAAATCCATAAAACCTGCCTTACTGGAGGGCGAGATACTTGATATCAACTTCAAGGAAACGCAAGCGGGCAAAACACGTATAGTGGCTATTTTCGCAAAACGGGCGCGAGGAATGATGGCGGATTATATTATCCGTAACCGAATTGAGAGTCCAGAAGACATGAAAAAATTTAAATTAGGTGGTTATAAGTTTAATAAAAAATTATCCAATGATAAACAATGGACATTTGAGCGGCCTCAGCCATGATTTTTTCAGTAGCCGTTTTTTTACTTAAGTGAACCTGTAGACGGATAGTGTGTCTACATTAATTCAGTCCATTATGCGGTCAATATTATGAATATGTTGTTATCAAAAACGCGTTATCGCTGGCTTATTCTGGGCCTTCTTTTTTTTAGTTCTGCCGTACTGGCAACGAATTTACCTAACCTTAAACTAAAAGATGTGAACGGAAAGGTGCATGGATTGCATGAGTATGTGGGCAATGGAAAATGGCAGGTAATTGTTGTCTGGGGACCGAAGTGCCCCGCCTGTATCGTAGAAATGCCGGCAATAGAAATGATGTATGATAACATGGATAAAAGCCGTTTTTCAGTACTGGGGCTGGTTCTGGATTACCCAAGCTTTGGCTATGCCAAGGTAAAACAGGTCAAAGCATTTATCAGTAACAACCTCCTGGATTTCCCTATTCTACTCGTCAGCGCCAAAATTTTTGATCAGCTCGGCGTGGGTCGTCTGAAAGGAACGCCAACCATTATGATTGTTGATCCAAAGGGTAAAGTTGTTGCTAAACAGGCAGGAGTTATTCCTCGAAAAGTTATCATGGCTTTTTTGAAAAAACAGGAAAAGCAACTTGAGAAGAAAGATTGAGCCAAATTGGTAGGTTAAGAAGGTTCGATTGAGCAAGTGTTATGGTTTTTATTAGACACAGGTTCTTCTTTAGCTGTTAATTCTATCAGTGCTCAATATGATGATAGGGGTGGTCGAATAGCCAGGTAGTTTTTCGGTACCAGCAGTGACTACGTAAATAGCATATGCCGCGCGAGTCTGTGGACATTTATCCAGCTGCCAGGTGTTGATGTCTGTTTCTTTAGTAAGTGATGGTACGCAACTCTTTATCAGAAAATTTATGGCCGGAACGTATCTGGGTGAGAACGGCTTTTAACGTAAGTTTCTGTGCTTCTGCTTTTTTATTGCGGCCAGATTTTAGATGGTTGCCCCTGAAATGCACATAACAAACTGATTTTAATGCATTAATTTATAAGAAGTGATGGAATAAACGTCCAGAAAATCCCCTAAAACAAGAAAAAACTGGACGAAGCAGAGTTGACCATTGAGTAAACCAATAAGCCGTAACACTAAACAAGGTAATTTTTTGTTTGCTGATTTAATGGATCAGCTCAACCCGAAACAGCCACTGCTCCAGCTGGCAAAACAGATTGACTGGTCGGTTTTTGATGAGGCATTTTCACCCCTGTATTCTCACTTAGGGAAACCCGCAAAACACATTCGTTTGATGGTAGGTTTGTCCATTTTAAAACACATGGAAAATCTGTCTGATGAAGTTTTGGTGCAACGCTGGGCACAAGACCCTTATTACCAGGCGTTTACCGGCGAGAGCGAATTCCAGTGGAAATTTCCCTGCGATCCCACGAGCTTAACCAAATTTAGAAACCGCATCGGCAGTGAAGGTTTCGAAAAGATACTGCCTGCTTCCATCGCCTTGCATCAAGAAAAAATAGCCGAAGATGAAATGTGCATTGACACCACCGTGCAGGAAAAAAGCATCACCTTTCCGACCGACGCAAAGCAATATCTAAAAATACACAAACATTTATTAAAGATTGTGCGAGTTGAACATATTGTCCTTGCGCGTACCCACGAGAAAGAAGTAAAACGATTAAAACTTTGTACCCGCTTCGCCGGTCATCCCAAAAACCGTAAGCGTGCACGTTATGCGGTGAAACGATTAAAGACCATCAATGGACGATTGCTTCGAGAAATACAGCGTAAAATGACACTGGAGCAGGTTCACTGTTATAGCGAAAAGTTTGCATTGTATTTACGTATGCTGTTACAAAAACGCGGAAGTAAAAACAAATTATACAGCCTGCACGAACCACATATTTACTGCATGAGCAAGGGCAAGGCGCATCAACGTTACGAGTTTGGCACCAAGGCATCGATTACCACAACGCGCGACTCCGGTATTATTATTGGCGCACTGGCGTTTGAAACAAATGTTTTTGATGGGCATACCGTGCCCGCAGTACTGGCACAAGTTAAGCGTTTAACAGGACGTGTTCCAGCGATTGGTATTGCCGATAGAGGCTACCAAGGCAAATCAAAAGTCAATGATACGCAAATAGTGACACCAAAGCCTGCACGAAAAAATGCCTCAGCAGAAGCCATGGCATTGGCGAGAAAACGCTTTAGACGACGAGCCAGAATAGAGCCGGTAATCGGTCACTTAAAGAGTGATCATCGACTCAAAAGAAACTTCCTGAAAGGCTTTACCGGCGACCAAATTAACCTGGTCATGGCAGCAGCTGCCTTCAACTTTAAAAAGTGGATAAGGGAGGTTGTTTTTTGGCTTAAAAAACTAAAACAAATGAAAGCTGCGCTGGAAATATTTTTTCTTCGATGTAATGTCGTGACTGTTTGAAGGCCTGAGGTGGATATTTCAGGATCGACTAATTAAGAGGTGTTAACTATTTATACATGACAATATGTCATGCGTTGATTGAGAGGCGGCCATGGTATTGTAATTTTTCTCGTGGCAGCATTTTTGTCTCATTTATAACTGTACTCCATAACAAAGGACTATAAATAATGATCGTAGTATTGAAACTGGGGGGCTCAAATTGACCTGTACAATTTGAAGCCGATATGGAAAGAACGATCCTTTTGATTCCAGGTGCGCATAAAGAAACGTGAACTAATCTGTAATAGTGTAAAATCACCGGATTATAAAATGAGATGCTGGAGAGAGACTTGGATACATTTCATGGAACCACCATTCTAACTGTGCGCCGTAACGGAAAAGTTGTTGTTGGTGGTGACGGGCAGGTTACCCTGGGTAATACTGTGATGAAGGCGAATGCGACGAAAGTGCGCAAGATTTACAATGACAGTGTGATCGTTGGTTTTGCTGGCGCGACGGCCGATGCTTTTACCTTGCTGGAGCGCTTTGAAGCCATGTTGGAGCGTCACAATGGGCAGCTTCGGCGTGCTGCCGTTGAGCTGGCGAAAGACTGGCGTACTGATCGAATGCTGCGCAAGCTTGAGGCTATGCTGATTGTGGCGGATGCAGAGAGTTCCTTGTTAATATCAGGGACGGGTGATGTTATTGATACGCCCGATGATTTAATCGCGATTGGTTCAGGTGGCCCTTATGCCCAGTCGGCAGCACGGGCTTTGTTTGATAATACCGAAATCGAGCCGCGTGAAATCGTTGAAAAAAGCCTTGGGATTGCTGGTGATGTCTGCATTTACACTAATCATAATCGCACAATCGAAGAAATTTAAAGAATTTAGCTACAAAAGGTTTATTATACATGTCTGAAATGACTCCCAAAGAAATTGTTCAGGAACTGGATAAGCATATCATTGGTCAGCAGAATGCAAAACGTGCGGTAGCGATTGCGTTACGTAATCGTTGGCGCAGGATGCAGATTGAAGAAGTCCTGAGAAATGAAATTACACCGAAAAATATCCTCATGATTGGGCCAACGGGTGTTGGTAAAACAGAAATCGCCCGCCGTTTGGCGCATTTGGCCAAGGCACCCTTTGTAAAGGTTGAAGCGACAAAATTTACCGAAGTGGGTTATGTTGGCCGTGAGGTGGATTCGATTATTCGTGATCTGGTTGAAGCTTCGGTAAAAACGACTCGTGAACAGGAAATGGAAAAAGTCAGCCACTTGGCTGAGGTTGAAGCCGAAGAACGTATTTTAAATGCACTGTTACCGCCAGTGCGTAATCAGTTTGGTGAGCCAGAGGCCGAGCCTGACTCGAATACTCGGCAGAAGTTTCGTGAAAAGCTGCGCGCCGGTGAGCTGGATGATAAGGAAATCGAAATCGAAATATCAGTGGCTCCGGTTGGGGTGGAAATTATGGCACCACCGGGGATGGAGGAAATGACTTCGCAGTTGCAGGGCATGTTCCAGAATATGTCGAGTGACAAGAAAAAGACCAGCAAGATGCGGGTTGATAAAGCCAGAAAGATCATCCTGCATGAGGAAGCCAGTAAATTAATCAAGGATGATGAAATAAAGTCACGCGCAGTTGAAAATGCTGAACAGAATGGCATCGTTTTCATCGATGAAATTGATAAAGTAGCCAAACGTAATGATAGTGGCAGCGGTGGAGATGTCTCGCGCGAAGGCGTGCAGCGTGATTTGTTGCCGCTGGTTGAAGGTTGTACGGTAAACACTAAATACGGTATGGTAAAAACCGATCATATTTTATTTATTGCTTCAGGGGCGTTTCATTTAACGAAACCTTCTGATTTAATCCCGGAGTTGCAGGGGCGGCTACCCATTCGTGTGGAATTGTCCGCACTGACAGCAGAAGATTTTGAACGTATTTTAACCGAGCCGGATGCCGCGTTAACCATCCAGTATGAAGCATTAATGCAAACTGAAAAAGTCGCATTAAGCTTTACTGATGATGCCATAAAACGCATTGCTCATTCGGCTTATGCCGTAAACGAAAGTGCTGAAAATATCGGCGCACGTCGCTTACACACAGTAATGGAGCATCTGCTGGAAGATATTTCCTATGATGCACCGGATCGATCTGGTGAAAGCATTGTTATTGATGCGGATTATGTCAATAACAGCCTGAGTGAGTTAATTGAAGATGAAGATTTGAGCCGATATATTTTATAAAAATTATAGAGAGAACTATGCCAAAAGCAACTAATTTAAATTTGCACCAGAAAAGCAGAATACTCGAAATAGAATACGATGATGGTCAGGTATTTAACTTACCCTGTGAATATTTACGCGTGTATTCACCGTCGGCGGAAGTAACCGGCCACGGGCCTGGTCAGGAAGTGCTGCAGTTAAATAAAGAAGAAGTTACCATTGAATCAATTGAAGCACAGGGTAACTATGCATTAAAATTTATTTTTGATGACAAGCATGATACCGGCCTTTATACCTGGGATTATTTATATGAGCTGGGTTCGAAATATGAAGAGAAATGGCAGAATTATCTTGATAGATTAAACGCTGCCGGACATAAGCGTCGAGAAATATAATAATCATCCACAGATGAACACTAACAAATGTAGATAAAAACCTGCTTTTTTTATTTATCTATTTTTAAAATATTTGTGTTCATCTGCGTTTGCCTGTGGACGAGAAGTAATGACAAAAAACAAAACCCATTTCGGCTACCAAACAGTTGATGAAAATGAAAAAGAATCACTGGTTGCTGGTGTGTTTGATTCTGTTGCCAGTAAATACGACATAATGAACGATGTGATGTCGTTTGGTGTTCACCGTATCTGGAAAAAAATTACTATGCAGCATACCGGTTTAAAACCGGGTGATCGTGCGCTGGATGTTGCTGGTGGCACTGGTGATCTGACTATGGCGATGTCGAAACAGGTTGGACCTACGGGCGAGGTTATTATTTCTGATATTAACACTGCCATGCTGGAAGAAGGTCGCCGCCGCCTGTTGGACAAAGGCTATGCTGGTAATATTAAATTTATTGAAGCCAATGCGGAAGACTTGCCGTTTGAAGACAATAGCTTTAACTGTATTACCATTGCCTTCGGTTTGCGTAATGTGACGCATCAAGATCGTGCGCTCACATCTATGTATCGAGTGTTAAAACCCGGTGGGCGTTTATTGATACTGGAGTTTTCAAAACCGGTGATACCTGGATTAAATAAAATTTATGATTTTTATTCATTTAATATTCTACCCAAAATGGGTAAGTTGATTGCTAACGATGCAGAGAGTTATCGTTACCTTGCTGAATCCATTCGTATGCACCCAGATCAGGTAACATTAAAGTCGTTGATGCTGGATGCGGGATTTGAACGTTGTAGTTATCATAATATGACTGGCGGCATTGTTGCTTTACACAAAGGGTTTAAATTATGAACCTCGGTTTTTCCAGCGTGCATAAAAGACTATTCCTGTAATTAATATATGGACCTGCCTGAGCAAGCGCTAACTACTGCTATCAACAAAGCCCTGGCGCTGGACCCCGAACTGTCAGAAAAAATGACGATCCTTGCTGGCAGGGTAATAAGCCTTTATTTTAAAGGTATAGATAAAACACTGTATTTTCTGCCCGACAATCATCACCTGCAGGTACTGACTTACTATGACGGTAATGTTGATACAGGCATAAGTGGCACACCATTATCAGTAATTAAAATGCTAGTAAAGCCTAACGTAGCAACCATGCTATTAAAAGGCGAGGTTGAAATAAGTGGTGATACGCACCTGGGGAATACCTTTAAAAAATTATTTCGAGAAATGGAAATAAACTGGCAACAGCCACTGTCGCAGATCATTGGTGACAGTGCAACACAAGGTCTTGAACAGAGTGTTAAACACTTCAATCAATGGTGGAGTAAAAGTTTCAGCTCACTCGGACAAGATGCCAGTGAATATCTACAGGAAGAGAGTCGGGACGTGGTAACAGAAGCAGAACAGGAAATATTTAATCAACAGGTAGACACTTTGCGCAATGATATTGACCGACTTGAAGCAAGGCTAGGAAAATACTGATTAATAATTTAATCGGTGCTTCTCTGAAAGCCCACTTACAGGAAAAATTATTTATATGCTTATCGTTAGTCCCGGACAATTTATACGAATGTTACGTATTAATTATGTATTAATGCGCCACGGACTTGATGACATTATTTTTACCATGCCGTTGCTACGGCCATTTCGTTTGTTTATTTATATTTTTCCGTGGAACTGGATGCGTGGTGTACGCAAACCCAGGGCCATTCGCGTGCGTGAGGCGCTTGAAGACCTGGGGCCCATCTTTATTAAATTTGGTCAGATGCTTTCTACCCGGCGAGATTTGTTGGCAGACGATATTGCTGATGAGCTGGAAAAGTTACAAGATAATGTGCCACCCTTCCCCGGTATCAAGGCCAAACGGATAGTTGAAAAAGCCTTTAATCAGACGGTGGATGAGTTATTTGCTGAGTTCGAACAGGAGCCATTGGCATCTGCATCGATTGCACAGGTTCATGCCGGGGTATTAAAAAGTGGTGAGAAGATTATTGTTAAGGTTTTACGACCAAACGTGTTGCCAATCATCAAACGTGATATTTCATTGTTGTACATCATTGCAGAACTTGCAGCAAAGTATTCCTCACAGCTAAAACGGTTGCGCCCCGTCGAAGTTGTTGCTGAATATGAAAAAACCATTCTTGATGAATTAGATTTAATGCGTGAAGCGGCGAATGCCAGTCAGTTAAGGCGAAATTTCGAAGGTTCAGATGACTTATATATACCGGAGGTTCACTGGAGCTTTGTCAAAAAAAACGTACTGGTAATGGAGCGTATTTATGGCGTACCGGTTAGGAACATTGATGCGCTGATAAAAAATAATACTAATATGGAACGGCTGGCAGCCCTCGGCGTAGAAATATTTTTTACCCAGGTATTTACCCATAATTTTTTTCATGCTGATATGCATCCGGGAAATATTTTTATTAATATAGATGAGCCTGAATTTCCAAAATACATCGCGGTTGATTTCGGTATAATTGGAACCTTAAGTCCGGAGGATAAGCGTTATCTGGCGGAAAATTTTCTGGCTTTTTTTCAACGTGATTATAATAAAGTCGCAAAATTGCATGTTGAATCTGGCTGGGTACCTTCTCACACGCGGGTTGATGAGTTTGAGTCAGCAATCCGCAGTGTCTGTGAGCCGATTTTTGAAAGGCCATTAAAGGAAATTTCTTTTGGCCAGTTACTGTTACGCTTATTTCAGACAGCACGTCGCTTTAATATGGAAGTACAGCCGCAACTGGTTTTATTACAGAAAACCTTATTAAATATTGAAGGGCTCGGTCGACAGTTATATCCCGATCTGGATTTATGGAAAACGGCGAAACCTTTTCTAGAACGCTGGATGGAAGAACAGGTCGGTGTACGCGCCATGCTGCATAACATAAAAGATGACCTGCCTTATCTGATAGAAAAACTACCTGAAATGCCAAAATTGCTGTATGGCACATTAAACCGTCTAGCCAAAGGCGAGTATCAGGAAAAACAGTTAGCGGCAATCAATCACATTCATCATCAGGTGAAACGTGGCACACAGCGAACAATTTTTTCGATTATTGGTTCGGCATTAATGATTTGTGCGGCAATTACCTATTCCATTGCGCCAGCGGGTTATACCCTGTTATGGGAGGTGCCAGTGGTTACCTGGGTATCAGTAGTCATGGGTGGCATGTTGCTGCTTTTTTCATTACGCGATTAGGTTGAGTAAACCCGACAAACGCCTGAGCGAGAGTTGTTAGTCAGTCTTCTCTCGCAGTAGAATGAGTCATGTCAGAAAAAATTGATAGTGTTTTTCAGCCAGTACAAAGTGCCGATGTTTCGCTTATCCTGAATACGCTAAATGCTGCCCAGCGTATGGCGGTTACAGCGGCACCGGAACACATGCTGGTGCTGGCTGGTGCGGGCAGTGGTAAAACCCGTGTGCTGGTACATCGAATTGCCTGGCTCAATCAGGTAGAAGGTGTTTCACCGTTTAATATTTTTGCGGTCACTTTTACCAATAAAGCGGCAGCAGAAATGCGTCATCGAGTTGAAAAATTACAAGGCAGACCAGTAATGGGCATGTGGGTAGGGACTTTTCACGGTCTGGCACACCGTATGTTGCGCTCGCACTGGCAGGAAGCAAAACTGCCACAGACGTTTCAGATACTTGACTCGGATGATCAGTATCGGCTAGTACGGCGCGTGCTAAAAAGTCTGGAACTGGACGAGGCTCGTTGGCCGCCAAAGCAGGCGCAGTCCTTTATTAATGCGCGTAAAGATGAGGGTAAACGCCCAGCACATATCGATACCACGAATAATCCTTTATCTCTGCAACTGGTACGGATTTACAGTGCTTATGAAACCGCCTGTAATCGGGCAGGGGTGATTGATTTTGCTGAGTTATTATTGCGTACACTGGAATTGATTCGAGATAATGATTCATTGCAGCAACATTATCAACAGCGTTTTCAGCACATACTGGTGGATGAATTTCAGGATACCAATACGATTCAATATGCCTTAATACGTCTGCTTGCCGGTGAGGAAAATAAAGTTTTTATTGTTGGTGATGATGATCAGGCCATTTATGGCTGGCGCGGTGCACGGGTTGAAAACATTCAGCTATTTCAGCGGCATTTTTCCGCTGTAGAAGTGGTTCGACTGGAGCAGAACTACCGTTCCACCACAACTATCCTTGCCGCTGCCAATGCTTTAATCGATAATAATAGCGACCGTATGGGGAAAAAACTGTGGAGTAGTGGCGCAGACGGTTGCCCTGTTACTCTATACCATGCCTTTGATGAGCGGGATGAAGCCCGTTTTGTTATTGATAAAATAAAAATGCATATTGAGCAGGGACAGGCGAGAAGTGATGTGGCCATTTTATATCGTTCCAATGCACAGTCACGCGTTTTTGAAGAGCGGCTGGTTAACGAAGCATTGCCTTACCGTGTGTATGGGGGAACGCGATTTTTTGACCGGGTTGAAATTAAAAACACACTGGCGTACATGCGCTTAATGGATAATCCAAAGGATGATACCTCGTTTGAGCGCGTAGTGAATATGCCGACACGAGGCATTGGTGAACGCAGTGTTGAAAAAATTCGGCAGCTTGCTAAAGTCGCGCATATTACCTTATGGCAGGCAGCAAAAAAAATTATTGAGGATAAGATGCTGGCGACTCGTGCGGCCGGTGCACTTGCTGAATTTGTTAACCTGATAGAAACAATGAAACAGAAAACCACCGCGGTGACCTTACATGAGCAGGTTGATTATGTGGTGCATCATACTGGTTTAATCGAGTATTACAAAAAAGAAAAGGGAGAGAAGTCGCAGGCAAGAGTCGAAAATATAGAAGAATTGATTACCGCTGCCCGTGGTTTTGATTACGACCGTGGCGAAATGGGTGAAATGGAAGAACTCACTGCTTTTCTAACACATGCAGCTCTGGAGGCAGGTGAAAGCCAGGCCGCACAATGGGATGATTGTGTACAGTTAATGACTCTGCATAGCGCAAAAGGACTGGAGTTCCCACTGGTGTTTATGGTTGGGCTGGAAGAAGGTCTGTTTCCATCGCAACGTTCGCTGGATGAAGACGGTAAACTCGAAGAAGAGCGACGCTTATGTTACGTTGGCATTACTCGTGCGCGTGAACAGCTGGTCTTGTGCTGTGCAGAACACCGCCGTTTGTATGGCCAGGATTTATACCCAACACCGTCACGGTTTATCAGTGAAATTCCAGAGCATTTAATCGAGGAATTACGCACCAAACCAACGCTATCAAAACCGCAGTATTCGGCTTCATCCTACAGTATGGTACGAAATAATCAGGCAGAAAGTCTCAACGGTCTTCGCGTTGGGCAAGGTGTTAAACACGCAAAGTTCGGTGCAGGTATCGTGACAAACCTGGAAGGCAGTGGGACGCATGCAAGAGTAGAAGTTAATTTTGAAGACGCAGGGAGCAAATGGCTGGTAATGACATATGCGAATCTATCATCTGTTTAAATAATCGACAATGTTATGTATTACAAATCGGCATGTAAAATAGACAACGCTGTTGTTAAGTATGCTACAACAATCAAAACATCGAAAAAACAGATGCACATAAAAGGAAAAATTGTAAAAGATTCTTACCCTAAAACAAGGACAACTTACGTAATGACAGGTAAGTGGATAAAATCCAGTTGTAAATAAACCGGCTGTATTATTTAAGTTGGCCGGTTGTTTCATATAAGATGATAGCTGTTGTACAAACGCTATTCATGGATGCGTTTGTGGCTAAGGAAGCTGCTGCTTGAGCAGCAGTCAGGAAAGAAACCAGCTATTGATATTAGCCGGGGCCTGTTTCTTTTCAAGATAATGCATCCCTTTGATGCAGCGAACAATAAGCCAGATCAGGCAGAAGAATGCAATAAAATAGCCAATGCCAACAGGCAGTGTTATGCCGGCAATAAAAAGGTACAGTAATCCAATCCAGAAGGTTCGAATTTGAAATTGATAATGGGCTTTTAGCCAGTCTGCGGCATCCTCTTTATTTATATAAGCCATTATTATGCCAATGATGCCGGTTAAGCCAATAGCAATGCTTACAAGATAGAGGATGTAAATAGTTTTTGCGGTTGATGTGTTTTCGTTCATGTTTGTTATCGGTTTTATTTGTGACAGTGTGTGGCTCTGGCGTAGAGATAAGGGGTGTTATTTAAATAGGGTTTACCCGTTCTGTCTTCGAGTGGATAAGTTGTTACGTAGCCGTTATCAAATCGGAGGTGGAGTAAGGTTCTACCCTGATCACCGGTGCCGATTTTCCATCTACCATGACGGGTATTTGTAGCCTGCATGTAACCAAAGGTGGAAGTAGCGTTAATGGTTGAGCGGGTATTAGAAGAGTAATAAAAAGCATGGTTGCTGCAAAAATTGTATATTTTTTGGCGACGGTTACCGCTTTTGTTGTTACCTCTGGTCGTTAGATAAGTTAGTTGTGCATTCAATAGATGGTGCTGCCACCAAATTGTTGCGGGAGCCATTTTCGGTGGTGAAAAAATCACACTGTTAGCAATTTGGGTGGCAATTTTTTTATCGTCAGCAGAATAATTATTCGTTGTTGCTATTGCGATGATAGTAATGCCCGCACCAAAGGGATTAATTAACCCAATAATATAGGCTTTGGCCGGTGTGCCACGAATATAACCATGAAACTCTGCACCTAAGCCCCGTTTGCGTTCTCCTTTTGCGCTGAGTCGATCAAACGGTCGGCTTCTTTCGAGTTGAATATTGTTAGTAAAAAAACCTTTGTCGGCATCGTATTTTAGCTGCCACAGGTTTTTGGCATTGTTTTTAAATAACAGGACAAAACCGGACTTATTCTTCGTTTGAATAAGATAACTGTTTTTTTGCACCTGTCCCAACCAGGTTGGTGGCACGGTAAACTCGATACCCTGGTATGGGTAATTGACTCGGCCTGTCTGAGCGGCAAACGCATTATTGCTGAGCAGCAGAATGAGTGATAAGGCGATAAAAAAATAGTGCATAATTATATTCCAGACATGCCTTTTTCAGATAAGTACTGTTGAACAATAAAGTTGACGACAAGTAGTTTTACGCCTTAGTCTGGTTTATTTCAAGCGGGTTGTGAAATTTTTGAGGGTAACCAGGTGACGATTCCTGGCCAGTAGGGAATGAGTCTCATCGCTATTATTTGTAGCAGGATTATGACGACAAGAAACATACCCAGCACCAGTGCCAGCGTCAACCAGGAAACGGTGCCCGCTCCAGTCAATAAAGATTTCAGTTCCGAGGATAAATTTAGTCAACATGACGGCTAAAAATTAGCGCCAGTAAGACAGGTAATCATCATGCTGATGGATACGGTTCTGTAGAATGGCTTTGAACGTATCGGGGTTTTTAGTGTGGACCAGCTCACCGGGGCGGGGGAAATGCTGGTCATATAAACGGGATAGCCAGAAACGTAAAGCCCCCGCACGTAGCAATGTCGGCCAGTAGGATTGCTCCGCATCAGTCAGCGGGCGGTAGTGATGGTAGTGGCTTAATAAAGCGGTGACTTTATCTTTGTCCAGACCGTGGTCGTTGTTGCAACACCAGTCGTTTGCGGCGACTGCCAGATCATACAGCAGGGCATCATCACAGGCATAATAAAAATCAATAATGCCGCTGAAATGGTTGTTGCCGTTTTTGCGGTACCACAGTGCGTTATCGCGAAACAGGTCGGCATGAATAACGCCGTGAGGCAGGCTGGGATCGCGTTTATCTTTTTGAAAGGTGATTTCATTTTTAAGCAGAGTCTGCGCATCGTCATCAAGTTTTGCCAGTACCTGCCTGGCTGTCTGCTGGCACCAGACCGGGCCCCGTGGATTCTGCCTTTTTACCGGATAACTTAAACCGGCGGCATGCATCTTACCCATGGCAGTACCAAGCTGTTCGCAGTGATTAACACCTGTTTCGATAAGGCTGCTACCTTGCAGGCGTTCGACCAGAGCTATCGGTTTGCCGTTAAACCGTCGCAAATAGTCACCTTTGTTATCCGCCACCGGGTTTGCGCTGGGTACGTTGTGATCGGCGAGGTGATGCATTAGATTGAGGAAGTATTCTAATTCTTCAAATGTGTGTTGTTCAAAAATCGTTAATACAAAGCGACGTGGGTTGTCAGCCGGGTTGTTATACGTGCTGACAAAATAGTTGGTGTTTTCAATGCCATCGCTAATGCCTTCAAAATCAGCCAGTTGCCCGACAGAGTAATTATTCAGAAAGTCCCTGAGCTCGGTGTCTTCGATGAGGGTATAAACAGACATGGTTGACGAGTTGTGAAAAAAGAAGTGATTTTAGCTTATTCAGCAATGCATATAAAAAGAATTAATAAATTAAGTGAGCAACATTAGGGCAATATACAATTAAACACCATTGTTGCGTTGTTCTCCTGGATGGAATGAAAATTTTTTATCCATCAATTGTTGGAAGGTGTTTTCTGTTATCGGCATCTATTATCGGCGAATAAGGATTCGCGAGCAGTTTCCATTATAGTCGTGACCACGGGATGCGAAATTCGACGCTCGACAGAAATGGCATAAAAATGTTCTTTCACTGCATCGATGCGACCGATACAGGCGGCCTGATATTGTGATTCCACCTCCGCTTCAATCGCGGCAGGGGCAATAAAAATACCTGCGTTTTCCTGTCCAAACACTTTCATTAACGCACTATCATCAAATTCAGCCACAATGCGAGGATATATGCGGTGTTTATCTAACCATTGATCAATACTGGCGCGTAACTGATTCCCGCTACTGGGCAGGAGCAGTGGCGCGCCATGCAGGCAGCGCGGGAAATCACCGCTTAAGCTTTTCTTTAGTTTTTCTGTCGCAAAAAAACTGACCGCGCACTCGCCCAGTTTATGACTAAACCCGCGGGTGCTTATGGTCGACGGTATCGGACGATCAGCCAGCACCAGGTCGAGACGATGTACCGATAGCTCAGCTAACAGATTATCCAGGCTTGATTCGCGGCAGACCAGACGTACCGGCTCGGGCATTATTAATGCAGGAGCAAGGATGCGGTGTGCAATTGATTTGGGTACAACATCGACTACGCCAACCCGCAACGTTTGTGGCAGGCTGGCAGGTAGCTGATGGATGAGCTCTTCCAGTTCACCGCCCAGGGAAAAAATTTCATCCGCATAACTTAATACTAAGCGTCCTGTTTCAGTCAGTTCCAGATTACGCCCAACTCTGGCGAACAGGCTGATTCCCAGGTGGTCTTCCAGTAAACTCAACTGCCCACTGATCGTTTGTGGTGTCAGATGTAGCCTTTCACCAGCGCGGGCAATGCCGCCCTCTTTAGCCACCATCCAGAAGTAGCGTAAATGTTTATAGTTAACCACAGCCTCATCAATACCTCGTAATTTTCGAATAGTATAGCAATAATATTCGACTTTTATTATAAGTTGACCGTGCTTAATATGTTGGCTCATAACGTGCCAATAACACCCACAGCGGAGAATTTTATGCAAATTGATATTCAGTCACGCGGCTTTTCTCTTACCGATGCCCTACTTAACTATGCGCGTCGGCGATTACTTTTTTCTATGTCGTATGGCAACAACTATATTCATCGAATTGCCGTTCGCTTATCGGATATTAATGGCCCACGCGGTGGCGCGGACAAGTGCTGCCAGGTGCAGGTGGCACTTGCTGGTATGCCTGATGTGGTCATAAAAGACATAGCTGTCGACTTGTATGCTGCTATTGATCATGCCATTGACCGAGCTCGACGGACGGTGGTACGAAAAATTGATCGACAGCAAACACGGCGTAAGCAAAAACATCTGTATAGATTAGAGGCAGAATAAACCAGCCATTTAGGAGGCAATCATTATGCATAATACAACCATGAGCCGCACCGTTAATCGTCAGAATCAGGCATCCATCTTTGCCACCAACAGGGTAGTACGCAACACGTATTCTCTGTTAGCCATGACATTGATATTCAGCGCATTGACTGCGGGTGTTTCGATGTCACTAAACTTACCCCATCCAGGGTTGTTGCTCACACTCGGCGGTTATTTTGGCCTGTTATTCCTGACCTCAAAATTCCGCGACAGCAGTTTAGGTATTGCATTTGTCTTTGCTCTGACTGGTTTTATGGGCTATACCCTTGGCCCGATTCTGAATTCCTATCTGGCGTTGGCAAATGGTGGGCAGATGGTGATGACAGCAATGAGTGGCACGGGCGCTATTTTCCTTGGATTATCTGGCTATGCGCTGACTTCTCGAAAAAACTTCAGCTTTATGGGTGGTTTTCTGATGGCGGGTATTCTGGTTGCCTTTCTGGCCGGTCTGGGCGCCTTGTTTTTCGAGATGTCGGGTCTGTCGCTGGCCGTATCAGCCATGTTTGTTCTACTTATGGCGGGGCTGATTTTGTATGAAACCAGTAATATTATTCACGGTGGTGAAACCAACTACATCATGGCAACCGTTACGCTGTACATTTCTATCTTTAATCTATTCACCAGTCTGTTGCACTTGCTGGGATTCATGAATGCAGAGGAGTAGTGGTTACTGCTGATCGGCTAACCTGCTATGTAAATATTGAATGTCCGTGTTGTATACGGCTCGATTATTTATGATAATACATAGTGACATGAACGGGCGTTTATTAAGAGATTAGTTGATGAATAAAACAGATAAAAATGAGTATGTCGCACCGTGGGAAAAAGCCTTTGAACGGGTGTTAACGCCGTTAGACGATTTTATTCATCGTCAAACCACCAGTGGCATTCTGCTCATGCTTTGTGCGATTGCGGCGCTGTTTATTGCGAATAGCCCGTGGAGCGGGGCTTACCAGCATCTGCTGGAGATAAAATTTACTATCGGTGTGCCAGGCTTCCAGTTATCCAAATCATTGCACCACTGGATTAATGATGGCTTAATGGCGCTGTTTTTTTTCGTCATCGGGCTGGAACTCAAGCGTGAAATACTGGTAGGAGAACTCGCGGATATAAAATTAGCGATGTTGCCGGTGATCGCTGCCGTTGGCGGTATGCTGGTCCCTGTTCTAATCTACAGAAGCATCAATCCAGAAGGGCCAGCCTTAAATGGCTGGGGTGTCCCGATGGCAACTGACATTGCCTTTGCTCTGGGTGCGCTGGCATTACTCGGTAAGCGGGTGCCAAAAAACCTGCTGACATTTCTGATCGCGCTGGCGATAGTTGATGACTTGGGCGCGGTTTTGGTGATAGCGCTGTTCTATACCGAGACCATAAACGTTTTTGCCCTGGCAATTGCGGCGGCGGTCATGATTTTGCTGGTGGCATTTAATCTGGGTGGCATTCGACGCTCTACACCTTATATTCTATTCGGGATAGTACTATGGATAGCCATGTTGCAGAGTGGGATTCATGCCACTCTCGCAGGCATTTTTCTGGCATTCACTATTCCGATGCGGCCGAAATATAATGCCAGTCGTTTTTTATCACACATTAATGAGATGGCTGCGCAGATTAAACGGGCTTACCAGCATGAAGACAATATCATTAAGAATGACGAATTGCGTGCGCGGGTTCAGGCATTGGGAGAAGGTGTGCTATTAGTTCAGGCTCCCGCTCAAATTATGGAACGTAAAATGCACATTCCATCCGCTTATTTTATCATTCCGGTGTTTTCTCTGGCGAATGCGGGCATTCCTATCGACTGGGCCTCTTTTGGTAGTGTTATTACTCACCCAGTGGCGGAGGGCGTAATCGCCGGTCTGGTGGTCGGTAAGTTGATTGGTATTGCCGGTTTTTCCTGGCTTGCAGTCAAGCTTGGGGTAACATCACTTCCGCATGGGCTGAATTTTAAACACATTACGGGCGCAGCACTCATGGGCGGTATCGGCTTTACCATGTCAATATTTATTGCAGAATTAGGTTTCTCCTATTCCGCTGAAGATCTACTTATGGCTAAAACGGGCATTGTTATAGCTTCAATCATCGCGGGAGTCTCAGGGTTTGTCTGGCTATATTTTAGCGCTGAAAAAAATCGGGAATAGTCTGATCGACTGTTTTGAGCTGGTTATCTGGAACCAACGGCAACCAGCATTTCACATGGCCCTTCAAACTGGCCATTATTTTCAAACTGCCGCAGGGCATCTTCAATTTCATTCCAGGCCTCATCCTGCGCCATATCCGATAAACCTGAGAGCATTTGATGCAGCGCACCAAACGATTCCTGCTCAAACTGCAAACATTCTGCTGCCGATGAAACACGAACTGGCGCATGGATGGTTTTAACCTCAATATTTTTAAACCCTGCCTGCGTAAAAGCACCAGCCAGCTTATCTCTGGTACCCAGACTAAATGGTCCTGGTTGACCGGGCAGGGGTGCGGGAAGTTTTGCACGGCGGCGAATGATAGCCACCGGAATCGAAAAAAACGGGTTAGTTTCGGCGGTGGAATAGACCATCGCTACGACCTTACCCTGTGGTTTTAATTGTTGTTTCATCCCTGTCAGGGCCTTTTGCTGGTCAGGAAAATAAATCAAACCGACACGGGAAATAACGGCATCAAATGGCTCTGCCGTTATTACTGCCAGGTTTTCACCATCGACTACCTGAGTTTGCACATTATTTAAACCGGCCAGTTTTGCGGCAGTGGCGGCAAATTGCAAAATGTCCGGTGAAATGTCTGTAGCCAGAACCTGTCCGCTATGACCAATCCGTTTTGCCACGGCTAGCGTCTGCTCACCTGCCCCCGCAGCCACATCCAGTACCCGACTGCCATGTTTAATGTCACACATATCCAGCATGGTTTCGGTGGCTGGGCCTAACCATCTATTCAATAAAGGTCCCCAGCGGTGCCAGGCTTCGGCGGCAGTGTTCCACTGCTGTAAAGTGGTTTGCTTGTATTTTATGGCATCAAACTGTGGTGGGTTTTTAGTCATTGCCTTCTCCGTAGAAGATGTTGTTAGGGTGAAACCAAGTCTATGCTGATTTTTTTTGCTTACAATTCCATAAAAAAACAAACATAATGTGCAAAAATGCACAGACAGGCAGTGGCGGAGGATAAGCAATGAACTGGGATGACATGCGGCTTTTTCTGGCGGTGGCTCGTACTGGTTCCATCAGTGGTGCAGCCAGACATTTAGGCGTGCAGCACTCGACGGTTTCCCGGCGTATGCGATCGCTGGAAAAAAAACTGGATGCGCGTTTAATTGAGCGCAAAAAAACGGGTTATGAACTCACTGTGGCAGGTGAAAGCATCAAACAGTCGGCCATGCGAATTGAAAGGGAAATACTCTGTGTGGATGGGGTTTTACGGGGGAAAGATACGCATCTGGCTGGCGCATTGCGGGTAACTGCTATTAACAATATGGCCTCATCGGTATTAATGCCTATGTTTGCCGGTTTTAGTCAGGCACACCCACAGATTGAGTTACATATTATCGTATCCAATATGAACGCCAGCCTGGCGCAGCGTGAGGCGGATATTGCTATTCGTCTCACCAATTCCCCCACGGAAACACTCATTGGAAAACGCCTGCTAACGGTTGCATCCACCATTTATGGCAGTCGGGAATATCTAAATAAAATCAAACCACAACAGGCGGAGCCTAAATGGATTGGGGTCAATTGCTGTGTCTTTCATCGAACCTGGACCAAACAATACGGTAGCCATCAGCCACACAATTTTTATAGTGATGATACCTTGCTTACGCTATCGGCGATAAAACAGGGGTTAGGCGTATCCTGGTTACCCTGCTTTCTTGGTGATACGGACCCTTTGCTGGAACGCTATTGTGACCCGGATGCACAACATAACCTGGGTTTATGGTTATTGCTGCACCCTGACTTGAAACGAACTGCAAGAGTGCTGGCGTTTCGGGAACATATGATCCAGAGCATTCAGCAGCAACGGGATTTGTTTGAGGGACGATTAGGCGAAGGTTGTGCAACTTAAACTCTGGAGCCTTTACGGCTAAATTATTTTTAGTTTTTCGACTATTTACTTCGAGTTAGTCTTGGCTGAAGAAATGCTGGATTCAAGTTGTTCATTCACGGTTTATTCAGAGCTTTCCTGGCAGTCTATATTTTAATATAGGCTACATGCATGGGTTAGTGGGTGCTGGAACAGGATCAGGCCTGCGCCGACTTTCTTTGCGCCGGACACATAAGGAATATATAAATCATTCATGCTATGGGATAATCAACACCCTCTTGCTCAAGCGTAAAGCGTATGTCTGACAAAATACCCCCCCTCATCCTGGTCGATGGCTCCTCCTATCTGTTCCGTGCCTTTCACGCGCTGCCGCCGCTGACAAACAGCAAGGGGCAGCCAACCGGCGCGGTTTACGGGGTAATTAATATGTTGCGAAAATTGCGCGATGAATATCAGCCCGAGCACATGGCGGTGGTGTTTGATGCCAAAGGCAAAACTTTTCGCAACGATCTGTACCCGGACTACAAAGCACACCGACCACCCATGCCCGATGAGTTGCGCAGCCAGATAAAACCCCTGCACGAACTGGTCGAAGCATTGGGCTTCCCGCTTATTGTGGTGCCGGACGTTGAGGCCGATGACGTGATTGGAACCTACGCCAGGCAGGCAACACAAGAGAAGATTGACACGCTGATTTCCACCGGAGATAAAGATCTGGCGCAACTGGTTAACAACCATGTCACACTGATTAATACGATGAATAATTACCTCATGGATGAAGCCGGGGTGCAGGCAAAATTTAATGTACCACCGAGCGCGATTATTGATTACCTGGCATTAATGGGCGATACCTCGGACAATATTCCCGGCGTACCCAAAGTGGGGCCGAAAACGGCGGCAAAATGGCTAAACCAGTACGGGTCGCTGGACAATCTGGTGGCACACGCTGCTGAAATAAAAGGCAAGGTTGGGGAGAGCCTGCGTGAGCACCTCGACCAGCTACCCCTGTCAAAAGCACTGACTACCATAAAATGTGATGTAGCGCTGGCTGCCTCGATTACGCAGTTAAAGCTGAAAACGCCGCAGTGCGATAAACTTAAACAGATTTATACCGAGCTGGAATTTAAACACTGGCTGGATGAACTTGAAAACGGTGAAAACGAAACGGTTGCATCAAGCCCTGTTGTTGCAACCGATTACCAGACCGTGCTGGATCGTGACAGCTATCAGCGCTGGCTGGATGCACTGATTCAGGCGGGTGAATTCACCTTTGATACCGAGACCACCAGTCTGAATTATATGCAGGCAAAAGTGGTAGGTATTTCTTTTGCCATTCAACCCGGCAAGGCCGCTTATGTGCCCTTTGGCCATGACTATGCGGGCGCACCTGACCAGCTGGATGAACAGACGGTGCTGGGTTTAATTAAACCGCTACTGGAAGATGAAACCATAAAAAAAATTGGCCAGAATCTGAAATACGATGCCCATGTGCTGAAAAATCATGGTATCAATATGCAGGGCATTGCTGACGATACCATGCTGATGTCCTATGTGCTCGATTCCACCAAACGCCATAATATGGATGATATGGCCTTGCGTTTTCTTGGTAAAACCACGATTCATTTTGAAGACGTTGCCGGTAAAGGGGCAAAGCAGCTAACCTTTAATCAGGTTGATCTCGATCAGGCCGGACCCTATGCGGCAGAAGATGCTGACATTACCCTGCAGTTAGAGGAAAAACTCCATACAGAACTTGAGCAGGAACCCGCACTATGGTCAGTTTATAAACAGATTGAATTACCTTTATTAAGTGTATTGCTGGGGATAGAACGTAATGGTGTCAAGGTGGACACCGCGATGCTGGTTCAGCAGAGTGCCGAGCTTGCAAAACGCATGGTAGAAGTAGAAAAACAGGCCTATGAAGTCGCTGGGGAAAGTTTTAATCTGGCCTCGCCAAAACAGATACAGCAGATCTTTTTTGAAAAGCTGGCATTGCCAGTGGTTCGCAAAACCCCGAAAGGTCAGCCTTCTACCGCAGAGGATGTTTTACAGGTTCTGGCCGAAGACTACGAATTACCCCGGTTAATTCTGGAACATCGCAGTTTAAGTAAACTGAAGTCTACCTATACCGATAAATTACCCTTGCAGGTTAATCCGCAAACCGGTCGGGTACATACTTCTTATAACCAGACCGTGGCCGCCACCGGCCGGCTATCATCCAGCGAGCCGAATTTACAGAATATTCCGGTGCGCACTGAAGAAGGCCGTCGAATCCGTCAGGCTTTTATTGCTGAACCGGGTTACAAACTACTGGCCGCAGATTATTCGCAGGTGGAATTGCGCATTATGGCGCATCTGTCGGGCGATAAAAATCTGCTGAAAGCCTTTGCTGAAGGCGTTGATGTGCATCAGGCTACCGCTGCCGAGGTGTTTGGTGTGGCGTTGGATGAAGTAGAAAAACAGCAGCGCCGTGCCGCCAAAGCGATTAATTTCGGTCTGATCTACGGCATGTCGGCATTCGGCCTGGCCAAACAGCTCAAAATTGGCCGCCTGGAAGCACAGGATTTCATCAATGTGTATTTTGCGCGTTACCCCGGGGTAAAAAGCTATATGGATAAAACCCGCGAACAGGCGCATAAAAAAGGTTATGTTGAAACGGTATTTGGCCGGCGTTTATATCTGCCGGAAATTAATGCCCGCAATGGTCAGCGCCGCCAGTATGCCGAGCGCACCGCGATTAATGCACCGATGCAGGGCACGGCGGCAGATATTATAAAACGGGCAATGATAGCGGTGGATAAGGCATTGCAGGCGGGGAATATTGATGCCCGCGTGGTGATGCAGGTGCATGATGAGCTGGTGGTTGAAGTGGCAGAAAAACAGGTGGACGCGCTGGCTGATTTACTGCGGATAGAAATGGAGTCGGCCGCAGAACTCCGCGTACCATTACAGGTGGATATTGGGTTTGGTGATAACTGGGATGAAGCGCATTAGAAAGAAAAAATGATGGTTGAAGCGATGCTCGATAATAGCAATTAAAGGGTGTGCCGCATTTTTCACTGTGTCCTGTTCTCGGTGGTCATGCCAGGCTGTCAATGAAACCGACAGGTTTATCGCATGGATAAAATCAGTTAGTTACAGAGAAAATATAATATAACCCTTACTATAAAGCTATATCTTACTGATTTATATGATATTTAATGTTTTATTGTCCGTAGTGCAAAATTTTTTTTGTATTTTGGAGCTAAAAATCAACCGTTCGTCATGAAGTGTTTTGACTTCTGTCGTGGATAGTCTTTAATCATATCTAAAGAACATTTATTTTATTATGAATAATGCGTCTTTTATGATTACGCTGTAGCCCGGCGTAGACTCGCGCCCTTCCCTTTTTGCGAGTCAACCCGGAACCGGCTTCCCCAATCCGGTTCCTTTTTTATTCACCCGGTCTTTTGGCCGGGTTTTTTTTGGGTAAAGCCGTGTGCCGCAAATAAGATCTTCCTGCATTTGTTCGTGTACATATAGGGTAAAAATATTATTTATTGAGTAATAACCACTGGTCTAGAATGGTCACTAGTGTATCAAGACCCGATTTTTTAAGTGCAGAAAAAGTTTGTACTGAGGCATCAATCTTTTCCTGATGGAGCTGTTTTCTTACCTGCAGCAGACTTTGTTGTTGGGCATTACGTTTAATTTTATCGGCCTTGGTTAGCAGGATATGGGCGGGTAATTGATAGTGCGAGCACCAGCGTAGCATCTGCCAGTCGTAGTCATTGAGCGGATGGCGTATATCCATAATCACGACCAGCCCTTTGAGCGCGACCTGATCGCTCAAATATTGCGTCATTAATTGCTCCCATTCTTTTTTTATCGCCAGCGGTACTTTAGCAAAACCATAACCAGGTAAATCAACCAGGCGACGACTTTCGTCAAGGCGAAAAAAATTCACCAGACGAGTACGTCCGGGGGTTTTACTGGTACGTGCCAGCCCCTTGTTGTCGCATAAAGTGTTAATGGCACTGGATTTTCCTGCGTTCGAACGGCCAGCAAAGGCAACTTCCAGCCCGCCTGACGGAAACTGTTTTGTTTTCCCGGCGCTGATAAGAAAATGCGCCTGTCGATAATACCTGTTTTGCATAAATAGAAATGGCCTGATACGAAGCTGAGCGAGGTAGTGTAGCGTAGCAGATAATGAGTACCAGTGAGTGGTGGTGAACGAATATGCGACCTTTCCCTCACTACGGCCAGGTGAATCTGATCACCTTTTGTGTAGAACAGGGTTTAATTTCTACCTTATTTCTCACTCAAAGCACGGAAGATCCCTACAGTATTTTGAATTTATTGTCAAAATAGAGTATATTAGCGAATTCGAAAGTGCAGTGCTTTCAGTGCTGTAGTCGCAACTCAAAAAACCGTTTGAATTGGATGTGTCGTGTGTACGCTTTGTGGGCAGCAGAGCGCGCATTACGCTGGCAAGGGTTTGCTTTGCGCTTATTTGTCAAACTTAATCTCCAGGAGAATTTAGAACAATGTCTTACTTGCGTAAGATCAGGCAAACGCTTAAGCAAGCTCGATCCGTCACTGTGTGGTGGTCACGCCTGGTTTTCTGGGGTGGCGCTGCCTTTGTCGGTTTGCTTGCTACCTTGCTGGCACTGGTGAGCAATAAGGTGGATGCCTATTTTCATTTCATGGTATCGCATTGGGCGTGGCTGCCCGTTATCATTACGCCAGCCGGCCTGCTAGTGATTACCTGGGCAACTCGAAATTTATTTCCTGGCGGTGAAGGCAGCGGTATTCCACAGGCCATTGCGGCACTCCAGTTGGAAGAGCATGCAGACCGGAGTGCGGTACTGTCAATACGGATTGCTATCGGTAAGGTGTTGGCGGTGGTACTGGGTCTGTTGTGTGGCGCCTCGATAGGTCGTGAAGGGCCGACGGTGCATGTTGCGGCATCCATTATGTACTCGCTGCATCGTGTGGCAAAGTTTCCTATTCATCATGTACGCAAAGGTCTTGTGCTCGCTGGTGGTGCGGCCGGTCTGGCGGCGGCTTTTAATACGCCACTGGCAGGGGTGATGTTTGCTATTGAGGAAATGAGTGGCAATTTTGAAGAGCGCATCAATGGTAGCCTCATGGTGGCCGTGATTCTGGCCGGCATGACCTCGGTTATGATTATGGGAAATTATACCTATTTTGGTGTCTACTCGGTGCAGATGGATCCCTTTCATACGGTGACCGCGATTCTGGTGTGTGGCATTATTGGTGGCGCGGCTGGCGGGTTATTTTCGGTGGTGCTGGTTACCGGCGGTCGCCGCATCAATGCCTTTCGCCTCAGGCACCCCTATCTCCTTGCACTGGGTTGTGGCCTGGCAGTGGCCGCTATTGGTATAATCTCTCACAATACTACCTGGGGTACAGGTTATGGTGCGGCGAAGAGTGTGCTTGAAGGGACAAATGATGCCAGTCCATGGTTTGGTCCGCTGAAATTTTTGGCTACGCTGTTTTCCTATTTGAGTGGTATTCCGGGTGGCATCTTTGCGCCCAGCCTGGCGGTAGGTGCGGGACTGGGTTATAACCTGAGCGCGTTTTTCCCGCATGCGCCGATGGTGGCTATTGGCCTGTTGAGTATGGTGGCTTATTTTAGCGGTGTGGTGCAAACTCCCATTACTGCAGTAATCATTGTGGCGGAGATGACAGGTGATTATAGTATGTTATTGCCTCTGATGGCGACGTCCCTGCTGGCTGATGCTGTTTCCAAACTGATCTGTCCTGAGCCTATCTATCAGGCGATGGCGAAAGACTTCCTCGCAGGCATTAAGGAAAAGCCGGCAAGATTGGGTTCTGGTTAAGCAGCGGTGGTCAAAACCTGAGAGGTGTCCGTCACAGGGGAAGGTACGCCTAAAAACAGCGGGTTAAAATATGAGCTGGATTGTTTCTCTGGTCTTTAAAGAGGCCGCATTATTCGGAGCGAATTATCCGCCAACTTCAAGTATGGGTTCCAAATCATATGGGTCTATAAATATGGTGGCATGAAACAATTCGACAGGGGGGCTTTCAAAGCCCTTGACAATGGCGTAAAAAACAAGAATAATACGTGCTCTTTTTTATACAGTATAGGCCTAGAAAATTGGCAAATTCAGCTTCAGCAAAAAAACGTGCACGACAGGCAGAAATACACCGTAGCCGCAATGTAGGCGAACGCGCTATGATGCGAACGTATATTAAGCGCGTTTACTACGCAGTTGAAGCGGGTGACAAGGCGGCGGCCGAAGTTGCGTATAAGGAAGCGATCCCTATTATTGACCATACCGCAGGTAAAGGCCTGATTCATGCGAATAAAGCAGCGCGCCATAAGAGTCGCATGAACAGTAATATTCGTGCAATGTCATAGTTGTTTTTGATGTTGAAATAAAAAGCCGGACTGGTTATCAGTCCGGCTTTTTTGTTGCCAGAAATTAAGTTCGGAAACATCAGTTTATATGCCCGCATTCAAATATCGACAGCGCTGGTACCGCAGAGCACAATTATTTAACCAGATTATTCCGGTAGTGGTGGATGACTGGTTATTCGATACCTCATCGCTGACTGCACGTCTGCTAAAGCGTTGTGCTCAGTCGTTCAATGTTCAGCTTTTATCGCAGTCATATGCATCAATCAGCGCGGCAGAAAGATCAGCAATGCGGCTGCCGCAAAGTTGTGCTGCGCTGGTGCGAGAAGTGCTGCTGTGTGACGATCAAACGCCGCTGGTTTATGCGCGCAGCGTTATTCCGGTAAGTACGTTAAAAGGGCCTTTACGGTGTTATGCAAAGATGGGTGAGCGTCCCCTTGGTGCGATGCTGTTTGCGGATAGAACGATGCGCCGTGGCGAGGTTGAAGTGACATCGACATTGCCGCAACATTGTTGCAGCGCAAAGAAGATTAAGGCCGGGGTTCATTCAGATAGTGTTATCTGGGGTCGGCGCTCTGTTTTCTGGGTAAGCGGGAAACCTCTGCTGGTAGGTGAATATTTTCTGCCAGCTTTGTTTAAAATGTGTGACCAGATGACTCTTTAGCTCCCTGGTTTTCATGACAGAGGCGTTCTGCAACCTTTTGGTAGCAGAACGCGGATGCATTATGCGCTTGCTCTGATGAAAAAATTATCTTGAACGGTGGTGCAATATACTTTTGGTTTCCTTTACGCCACCCGTGGTGACGTAAAGAATTCTATTTTTTAACCACTGTCATTTTGCGAATAATAATATTATCCACAGGGACATCCGATGCGAAAGGGCCGCGTGCACCAGTTCTGACTTGACTGATATTATCGATGACATTCTGTCCCTTTATGACTTTACCAAAAACGGCATAACCCCAGCCGCTGGGTGTTTTACTGGTGAAATCGAGAAAGTTATTGTCCTTATTGTTAATAAAAAACTGATTGGTGGCAGAGTGTGGCGCACTTGTGCGTGCCATGGCAATGGTGTACTTGAGGTTTTTCAGGCCATTATCCGCTTCATTTTCAATTGGGGCATTGGTTGCTGTCTTTTTAAGGTCAGGGGTAAAACCACCGCCCTGGTCCATGAAGTTTTTAATTACACGGTGAAAAATAGTGCCGTTATAAGCACCCGTATTCACATAATTTAAAAAATTTTTGACTGTTTTTGGTGCTTTATCAGGATAAAGTTCAATGATAACAGTGCCTTTAGTGGTTACCATTTTAACCTCTGGATTGGCGGCTAGTGCAGACTGAGCGAATAAAGTGAACAGTAATGCCAGTAAACCAAGTGATGTAGTAAGTATTTTCATTATCATCCTGTTGTGCGTTAAAAATAGAGGTGAAATGTAGCGGAAAAAGAAGGTTTTGTCAGTAAAAATAAGATGTTTTTTACAGGAAATAATTTTGACCGGCCTGGGGTGTTTAGCCTGAGGTATTTAGATAAAGACAATGCAGAGTGAGTCTGGTGGATTTTTTAAGCTCCGCTGCATGGTTTAAGTTTGGTCGCCGCCTAACTGGGTGCGATGGTTGCTTTGCGCGAAAGCTGGGTATGTTTAATGCCGATAGAGCGCAAAAACAGGGCGACTAATTCGCTGCTAATTTCATGCAGGCTGATATCTTCAAGCCGATCCTGTGGCTGTAGGCATTTTTGGATGATTGCTTCGCGTACCATGCCCTGAAACATGAGGCCGGCAGTAAGAATGATTATTTCCCGATTCGGAATATCATAAGAGAGAAATTCATTCAGTCCGTATTCGATGTAGTCAGTAAAGCTTTTCCAGCGATTGCGGAAGAAAGACAGTGTTGCCGGATTGCCTTCAAGCAGGCTTTGTAGCTCGATTCGTAGGATATCGGGGTTGTTAGCCATGCTCGTAATAAAAACTTCCGTCATTCCTGCAAGGGCATCTTCAAAGCGGGTGCCGTGTTTGACGATAGTCTCGACATAACTTTGGCGCTGAGAGGCGAATTCTTCAAGAACTGTATTATAAAGCGCCTGTTTGGATTTGAAATGGCGGTAAAGGATCGCTGGGCTGACGTTCACAGCACGTGCGATTTCATCAATAGAAACACCGTGGTAGCCTTTACTGGCAAAAAGCCCTCGAGCGGCAGAAATGATAGATTCTCTGCGCTCAGGGCCTGATAGTCGAGAGTTCAACAGTCTATAGGGCGTTGATTGACTATTTTTAAACGAATGTCCTTAAGCGGCTTTTTTAATTAAAAAAGCAAACTTCCCATCTTCTTCGCCACTTGATATCAGTTCGTTGCCGGTTTGCTTGCAGAAGGCTTCAAAGTCTTTTACAGAGCCTGGATCGGTTGCAATAATCCTTAATACCTGACCGTTTTCCAGAGCCGAAATTGCTTTTTTAGCGCGTAAAATAGGCAGTGGACAGTTTAAACCGCTGGCATCTAATTCTGAATCAAAATCGCTCATAAATCACCTCGTTGTGAATGCGAACGGAATGCCCGCATTTGTTAAGTAAACGCTTACTAACTTATGAAATAAATTTGCAGTTGTCAATGGAAAAGTAGATTTTTTTATACGTTTAATATTTAGCCTTTGATATAAAAGGGTTTTTATTTTCGGACGCTTGCTGCTGGGATTAGTGATTTGGCACAATTTTTGTGCCAAGGTGTTTTTTTGCGAGGTATGCTCAAAGCGTATGTTAGGGTATGCTGGGTCTGGGCTGGTGATTATAAGTGCGATGTGAGTACGCCAGATGTTCTGGTTAAATAATGCTTGAGTTTAAAGATAAAGAGATGACCGATACGAATTTTATTTTGTGGGGAGTGCTGTTCACCTTGCTGGCAGCTGTTGTGGTTTTACTGGTTCGAGCGGGTAACCAGCTGACGCGGATGGCGTATCGCCGTGATGAACAGGCGACTTCACAGGCCGCTCTGGGTGTGCAGCTGCAACAGACGCAATTGCAGGCACGAGAAGCGCAAATGCAAGCCATTGCTGAATTGCAGACGCAGCTGGAGCGGCGCTTTGGTGATATGCAGCAATCACTGGAAAAACGCCTGAGCGAAACCTCAGCGGTGAGCATTGAGCGGATGGCAAAATCGAGTGATAGTTTGCAGCAGGCGTTACAGGCGCAGTTAAAAAAATTACAAAGCTTAAAGGCGGATTTTGAGCAGCGCTTTGGAGCGATGCAGCAGGGCATTGAGGCACGTCTGGGTGAAATGTCAAAGACCAGCATGGAAAGCGCTTCACGCTCAAATGCGCTGTTGCAGGAAGTGCTGCATAAACGGCTCACAGAAATGAGTGGTATTGTTGAGCAGCGACTGGATAAAGGCTTTGAAAGAACGACTGAAACGTTTACTGATGTGGTAAAGCGTCTGGCATTAATTGATGAGGCACAAAAACGCATTACCGAGTTGTCCAGTAATGTGGTCAGTTTGCAGGAAATACTTACCGACAAGCGTTCGCGTGGTGCGTTTGGCGAAGTGCAGATGGCGGCTTTAATTCGTAATGTAATGCCGGAAGAGAGTTATTCGTTACAACACACTTTGAGTAATGGTACCCGTGTAGACTGTATGATGTTTCTACCGGAGCCAACTGGAAATGTTGCCATTGATTCAAAGTTTCCGCTTAACTCCTATCAGAAAATGATGGATGATGAAGCCAGTGACAGCGACCGTTCTGGCGCAGAAAAGCAGTTCCGTCTGGACATTAAAAAACACATTAAAGATATTGCCAGTAAGTATATTATTCCTGGTGAAACGGCTGATGGGGCAATTATGTTTATTCCTGCCGAGGCGGTGTTTGCAGAAATACATGCCCATCAATCGCAACTGGTGGATGAGGCGCAACGCGCCAGAGTCTGGATAGTTTCACCAACAACCATGATGGCGGTGTTAACCACGGCACGAGCAGTGCTAAAAGACTCTGCAACGCGTAAACAAATTCATGTCATACAGGCGCATCTGGTAAGCCTGGGGAAAGATTTTGAGCGTTTTCGTAAACGTATGGATAGTCTTTCCAGGCATATGCAGCAGGCCAGCAAAGATGTGGAAGAGGTTCATACTTCAGCAAATAAAATTAGTGGACGGTTTGAAAAAATCGAAAGAGTTGAAATTTCTCAGGAAGAAGGTGCTATGTTAAGTGACAAAGATGCGCATTGAAAGGGATAAATAATGGCAGACTCAAATCAGGGGTTTTCTCCGGCATCAAGGACGCTTCTTGTCGCTGCCGCAGTGGTAATTATTATTGCGGGCCTGAAGCAGGCAGCACCTTTACTGGTTCCCTTTTTGTTGTCAGTATTTATTTCTGTTATCAGCTTTCCAGCAATGTATAAGTTACAGCAAAAAGGGCTGAGTCAGAGTTTATCGCTGTTTATTGTTATATTTATCGTCTTTCTTTGTGGTGCCGCGCTGGTATTACTGGTTGGGTCATCGCTGGATGATTTCAGTCGTGCAGTGCCAGCTTATCAGACAAAACTTTCCGGTCAGTGGAGCATGCTTGTTGCATGGTTAGATAATCATGGCTTGTCGTTGTCGGCAACGATGGATGCGGGACTGAATCCTGGTGCGGCGATGGGTTTTGTTGCCTCATTACTCAAAGGGTTTGGTAATGTGTTGGGTAACTCGTTTCTTATTTTTCTGATGGTTATTTTTATTCTGGTTGAAGCCGGCGGCCTGGCGCAAAAGATGGCGGTGAAAAATGCGCAGCATGGACAGCCACATATATCTGCGATGTTTGTTGATAAGTTACGGGTTTATATGAGCATTAAAACGCTGGTGAGTTTGTTAACTGGCGTTTTGGTGGCGGTTTTTCTATGGTTAATGGGCGTGTCCTACCCACTGCTGTGGGGAGTGCTGGCATTTATGCTTAATTTCGTCCCTAATATTGGCTCTATTATTGCAGCGGTGCCCGCAGTGATATTGGCACTGTTGCAAATTGGGCCAATATCGGCAGTTACGGTTGCGGTCGTTTACATTATTATTAATCTTGTTATGGGTAATGTTGTGGAGCCTCGATTAATGGGTAAGAGTTTGGGCTTATCAATGCTTGTGGTTTTTGTTTCCCTGGTTTTCTGGGGCTGGGTGCTCGGTCCGGTAGGCATGTTATTATCTGTACCGTTAACAATTACAGCCAAGCTGGCTTTAGACAGTAAGCCGGAAACACAATGGTTGGGGCGGTTGCTTGGCCCAGTAGAGGACTGAGTTAAAATAATTGTGACACAGTTTTCAGAATGACTCCATGTCAATAAAAGCGATTGCGATCCCCGTTGCATCAGTGCGGACAATCACCGCATCTTGCTCTGTTTCCTGATGGTTATTCAGTGGGTTTTTGTATTTTATATTCACCAGTTCACCCAACGGGTAATGTCTTGGATTATCCAGTAACATAAACAGTCCGCCTTCGCTGAGATCGCGTGTAACAACCATTGAAGGTGAATCCTCAAGAAAGTAGAGAGCCACATTAACCTGTACGTTTTTTCTGGGGTGCGCGCGCAGATCTTTAACCATGATTTTTACTCTGCTGGTGTCAAAATGGAGTTTAATAATATTAAGGATGTACTGTTAATAATATAGACGTTGAATGCTAAATAGCCAGCAAAAATCAGGGAAGTCTCGAGCTTAAGGTATTCATTTATGAGCGAGTAGGAAATCCCCTGACTGTTTTTTGCTTAGCTGCAGCATGGTTTCGGATTAATAAGTAAGGCGCTAATGTTCTATAAATAATTATTTATCCGTCCTCGTGGGAACTTATGAGCATGAAAAAAATAAAAAGTCAGTTTTCACTATTAACTGAAAGACGTTTCCTGCCTTTTTTTATAACCCAGTTTCTGGGTGCTTTTAATGATAATGTTTTTAAAAATGCCCTGATTATTCTAATTGCATTTCAGGGTTCGACAATGACAACATTAAATACGAATTTATTGATTAACCTGAGTGCGGGTCTTTTTATTCTGCCATTTTTTTTATTTTCAGCAACAGCGGGACAATGGATCGAAAAACGGCATAAGGATAAAGCGATTCGGTTCGTTAAATTGGTAGAGGTTATTATTATGTTGTTGGCAGCATTCGCTTTTATCAGTGGGTTACTCTACGTGCTTATCGCTCTACTGTTTCTAATGGGTGTGCAGTCAACTTTTTTTGGTCCGGTTAAATATAGCTATATACCGCAGCACCTGGATACAACTGAGCTGGTAGAAGGGAATGCACTGGTTCAAATGGGGACTTTTGTCGCTATTTTAGTTGGAACAATACTGGGTGGTCTTTTGATTGATGGTGCTGCGGGTAGAGCAAATGTTGGCATTGCCGTTGTCATTATCGCCGTACTCGGTTATATCAGTAGTCGTGCGATACCAAAAACGCCTGCATCAGATGCTACGCTGAAAATAAACCTGAATATATTTACAGAAACTATTCGTAATATTCGATTTCTGAAGCAGAATCGTACCGTATTTCTCTCTGTATTAGGTATTTCATGGTTCTGGTTTGTTGGTGCAACGTACCTGGTACAGTTACCCAGTTTTACTAAAACGACACTAGGTGGTAATGAGCAGGTTGTCACTTTTCTGTTAACGTTATTTACTATTGGAATTGGTTCGGGTTCTTTAATTTGCAACTGGTTATCTTCGGGTAAAGTTGAGTTAGGATTAGTACCACTCGGCTCAATGGGGCTGAGCGTGTTTGGCATGGATCTGTATTTCGCGCAGCCAGATATGGTCGTGAACACAGTAGTTGGTATTAGTGGGTTTCTCTCCTGGTCACATTTACGATTAATTATTGATATTGTCTTAATTGGTGTTTTTGGAGGGATCTATATCGTACCGTTATTTTCATTGGTGCAGCAACGAAGTGAGCCCCACCATTTGTCACGAATTATTGCGGGCAATAATATATTAAATGCCCTGTTGATGGTGTTATCTGCAATATTTTCCATTGTGTTACTTGGTTCAGGTGTAAGTATTGCCGCATTGTTTTTTATTGTTGCAGTCTTAAATGCGGCAGTTGCAATTTATATTTATACGCTTGTGCCTGAGTTTTTTATGCGCTTTATGGTGTGGGTGCTAATTCACAGTATCTATCATGTTAAAACCAGAGGGTTGGAAAAAATACCAGATAAGGGGGCATACATTCTGGTTTGTAATCATGTGAGCTACGTCGACGCGATGATTATCGCGGGTTGCATAAAGCGTCCGGTACGATTCGTAATGCAATATAAACTTTACAAACTACCGATATTAAATTTTATCTTTAGAACAGCAAAAGCGATACCGATAGCGGGGAAATATAAAGACAAAGCTTTATTAAATAAAGCTTTCGATGAAATTGATGCGGCTTTATCGCAGGGCGATTTGGTGTGTATATTTCCTGAGGGGAGACTCACTCGGAATGGTGAGATGATTAAATTTAGAGATGGTGTAGAACGTGTTCTTCAGCGCCGTCGTATAGGAGTTATTCCGCTGGCGTTACAGGGTTTATGGGGCAGTATTTTCAGTCAATATTCAGGCAACTTCTTTTACCGTTTATCGAAAGGGTTTAAATCTACCGTTGGCCTGGTTGTTAGCGATGTGATTGCAGCAGAAAATACATCCGCAGAAAAATTACAATCGGAAGTGCAGCGTCTTTATGATAGAAAAATTTAAGCAAGAATAGAATATCTGGATTAGTATGTGCTGCAGAGGTGTGCTTTTTATTTCAGGGCAGGGATAATGTAGCGATGTTTATATTTTCCCCATGGTACCAAAGCTTTTAATAAATGGCCCCGCCATACGAGGGTCTGAGGTCATGACTTTGAAATCACCGACCTTAAATTTTAGTTTTCCTGTAGTGAAAGCCATGCCTAAACCTGTCATGCTCAGACCTTTAGCTAACCATTTTTCCCAGTTTTTTTGTTCTGCACGCATATCCCAGTTAAGTGCGCGCCCGTCATAAGCAGCGGCTTCTGTTATCTGCCCATTGATAACATCAATAAACCCCATGCAGGTATCATCCTTTGGATAACCATAACCGATCGTAGAGCTAAAGTTAATTTTTTGCAGGGCGGCATGTAGTGCTGGTTCTGCATTCCACTTTTCCTGAAAGCTTTTCATCCAGACATCGTCAAATAAAGCCATTTAATTTCTCCGAATTCTATTGTGCAAAGCGTATTTATATTTTTCCTGTTCACTGGCAGGTAATAGCATGAGTCGTATGGATTTTTGTTACCGCGCCAATTTCAAACTGCGTTATTTATGTAACAAGTTGTTATGCAACAACTAAATATGTGAAAAAGTAAAATGATGTTATAAAATATTCAAGCGTTATTGATGCTATCAGAAAATGATATTAACATACCATCATCTATATCGAAAGGGATATAAGTCTTTAGTGTGTATTGGTCATATTCAGTATAAAGAGCGGGACAGGTATAATTTGGCAGCCTTTATTTTAGTTCCATCGATATCGCATTGATATCGTTTTTCTGTAATATTTTCTGGTTACGGTAAAGTTGTTGTATGTTTTTGTAAGGGCCGATACGTACACGATGCCAGGTCTGCTTGTTAACTAATACGTGTTGAATGTTTGCCTGAAGGCCGAGGAAAGCCAGCTGGACTTTAAGTTTTTCTGCTTCTTTCAACTTTTGAAAGGAACCAATCTGTAATATATATTTTTTGATTTTTGAATGTGCATGAGGTCCTTTATGCGTAAGTTTTGGTGGTTGTGTTTCAGACTCCGGGATGATTACTTCCATACCGCGCAATAATGTATAAAAATTATATTTTGGTGGTTGATTTTTTTTGCGGGCGGATTTTTTTTGCGGGTGTTTGTTCTGCGGTTTTTGCGTCTGTTTAAGCTTTCTTAGTTCCTGTCCAACGGCTTGCTTAAATGATGTCTGTGTTGCAGGCTGTTTGTTGAGATAAACGATAAAAGCGACAAACAAACCGATACAGAGGCCGGCCAGTAACCAGAGGTAAGCGGGCAGCGATTTTTTCTGGTTACGTTTTTTTCGTGGTTTGTAGGCAGCAGGCATGAGTTTAAGTATTTTGTTTGTGCATTACATTTTTTCAGGTGCGCTGACACCCAGTAAGGTGAGCCCATTAAATAATACCTGGCGTGTTGCTAAAATTAAATTCAAGCGCGCATTACGTAGTTTGTCTTCATCAATAATAAAATGGTGGGCGTTGTAATAGGTGTGCAGGTAATTTGCAAGTTCACGTAAATAATGTGCCAGTAAATGGGGTTCTGCATTGAATGCGGATTTGTGAATTACGTCTGGATAGGCGGCCAGCTTTGTGATCAGCTCGGTTTCATGTTTCTCTGTGAGTTGCGCCAGATTTTTATTACCCATCTCCAGATTATGCTGTAATTGTTTTTCCTGTAGTTGTGACATGACGCTACATATCCGTGCATAGGCATACTGAATATAATATACGGGGTTATCGTTGTTCTGTGATTTTGCCAGGTCTAGATCAAAGTCCATGTGTTGTTCACACTTACGCATAACGTAGAAAAAACGCGCGGCATCGACGCCTACTTCATCACGTAATTCACGCAGGGTGACGAAGGATCCTGACCGCGTGGACATTTGAACAGGTTTGCCCTTGCGATAAAGATTGGCAAATTGCACCAGCAGTATATTCAGTCTGTCGGGATTTTCACCCAGTGCAGAAATTGCGGCTTTAACCCGTGCGACATAACCGTGATGGTCAGCACCCCAGATATTAATAACGCGGTCATAGCCACGTTGAAACTTATCCAGATGGTAGGCAATGTCTGAGGCGAAATAGGTTGGTTGACCATTTTCCCGAATAACTACGCGGTCTTTTTCATCACCAAATTGCGTTGACAGAAACCATAAAGCACCATTACGTTCTTCAATGTAGCCACTTTTTTGTAACCGCTCCACTGCCTGTTTAATTAAGCCTCGATCAGCCAGCGTCTGTTCACTGAACCAGTTTTCGAATACCACGCCGAATTCTTCCAGGTCATTGCGAATGTCACTCAGTATACTGGTCAGAGCGGCGTTAAAAACAGTCCGGTAATTTTGTTCGCCAAGTAATTCCTGTGCACGTTCAATCAGTGCGTCGATGTGGGCTTCTTTGTCACCACCATCTGCTTCATCTGCTGGTATCGCCTGCATCACATCGGTTGCGTTGTGGACGAATTGGTGCTGATGTGTCTGCTTAAGTTGCGCGGCGATGTCATAAATATAGGCTTCACTTTTGTAGCCGTTACTTGGAAATGGAATGGCAACATCAAAGGATTGCAAATAACGGAACCAGATACTGGTGGCAAGAATGTTCATTTGCCGACCCGCATCATTGACATAGTATTCACAGTCAACATCAAAGCCGACTGCCCGCATCAGTGATGCCAGTGTGGCACCATACGCAGCACCGCGACCGTGGCCAACATGCAGTGGGCCGGTTGGATTAGCGGAAACGAATTCAATTTGAATTTTTTCGCCGTGGCCACTTTCGCTGCGACCGTAGTGCTCGCCCTGGGTTAGAATTTCACGAATAATGTTCAGCGTGGTGGCTTTTTCCAGGTAGAAATTGATAAACCCCGGACCGGCAATTTCGGTTTTCTCCAGGCCACCGTCTGTTGCCAGATTATCAATAATGCAGCGTGCAATTTCACGCGGTGGTATACCGGCCTGTTTCGCCAGTATCATGGCGACATTCGAACTAAAGTCGCCGAATGAAGTGTCTTTGGTGCGGCTGAGCTGAACGGCAGGCGCAGTTTCAATGATACCGTCATTAACCAGCGTCTGTAGTGACTGCTGGAGCAAGGCTTCAATTTTTTCTTTCAATGGATTGGTTCGTGTATTTTTTACGGAGTGCGATTATACGTCAAACGAAGATAAGTTGGCAGTTGATCGTTATTCGTTGGTGGCAAAAGCGACGGACAATAAAATTGCTTTTTACCGCTTTTTTGTCAGGGCTAAAACGTATCATAAGGATCAACATCGATTGACCAGCGTACTTTTCTGGCAGATTTTAATTTTACCAGCGTTGGCAACCAGTTTGAAAGTAATTGATGTAGTGGTTTGCGTTGCTTTGATTGCAGCATAAGCTGGTAGCGGTAGCGACCTGCGCGGCGTTCCATCGGTGCGGGTATCGGGCCAAACAGATCAATCTGGGTTGTTGTCATCGTGCTTAACTGTGCCACCGCATCGCTAAGGAATTCACGGGCATCATTGATGCCCATGGACTCACTTCTGATTAAAATAAGATGCAAGCTGGGTGGCAGGTCAGCGGCTTTGCGTTCGACTAATGCTGTTTGGGCGAAATGCGCATAGCCCTGATGCAGCAATGTTTGCAAAAAAGGATGTTCAGGGTGGTGAGTTTGAATCAGCACCTCGCCCGGTTTTTCAGCACGGCCAGCACGCCCGGAGACCTGAGTAATAAGCTGCGCCAGATGCTCAGCAGCACGAAAATCAGCACTGTAGAGCGCCTGGTCCGTATCGAGTATTGCAACCAGTGTAACACCGGGAAAGTCGTGACCTTTGGCGAGCATTTGTGTGCCGACCAGAATGCCGCTTTCACCGCTGTGCGCCTGCTGGAGCTTTTTCTGTAAGGCACCTTTGTTGCGAGTGGTATCTCGGTCGATTCGGTTAACGCGGGTTTGTGGGAACTGGGTTTGCAGAAAGGTTTCAATACGCTCGGTGCCGCTACCCATAGCGATAATTTCACGGCTACCACAGTCACCGCAGTGTTCGGGAACGGGACGTTGTGAACCGCAGTGATGGCAACGCAGCTGGTGGTGTTTTTTGTGATAGGTCATATTGGCATCACAGCGATGACAGCGGGTGGTCCAGCCGCAGTGGTGACACATCAGTAAGGGGGCAAAACCGCGTCGATTAATAAACAGTAAAATCTGTCCCTGTTGCTGAAGGTGCTGTTTTATCTTACTGATTAACTGCTCAGACAGGCCTTCGTGCAGGCGCTGACTGCACAGGTTAACCAGTTGCACTGTGGGCAGGGCGCGGCGATTGGCGCGCTGGTGTATATAATGTACGTGATAGCGTTGTTCATTAATATTGTTCAGGGTTTCCAGTGAGGGCGTTGCCGACCCCAGCACCACTGGGCAGCGCTTGTGCCGAGCGCGAACCATTGCCAGATCGCGTGCGTTATAACGAAAACCGTCCTGTTGTTTGTAGGAGCCATCATGTTCTTCATCAATAATAATCAGCCCAAGATCAGGCATTGGGGTAAAAATGGATGAGCGGGTGCCAATCACCACGCGGGCTTCACCACAACCTGCTGCATACCAGGCGGCATAGCGCTGAGTGCTATTTAAGCCGGAATGCAACACCGCAACAGGAGTGTCTAGATGTGCTGTAAAGCGTTGTGTGAGCTGTGGTGTCAGGCTGATTTCGGGCACCAGTAGCAGAATCTGCTGATGGTTTGCCAAAACCCGGCTGGCAAGTGCCAGATAGACCTCTGTTTTGCCACTACCGGTAACGCCAAACAGACAATGGATGCCGGCATAATTACCCTGCTGATTCTTGCTGGCCAGAGTCTCTGTATGTTGGTTGATGGCATCTACTGCCTGTTTTTGTTCAGTATTTAGTCGTATAACTGGTTTTGACTGGTGGTTTTTTGCTGCCTGCGCCCGCCATGAAAAGGCTTGCTGACTTGTTGTGACCAGTGATTTATCTAGCAGCGCTTTTATGGCATTGCGCCAGTTAGCTGTATGCTGATTCAACTCGTTGCTCGTTAGACCATTGGGATGGTCGCGAAGCAGTTGATATAACTGATGTTGTTTTGGCGCACGCCGGAGTAAATGCTGACAGGTTTCTTCATCACCAGGGTTTATCCGCCAGCAGGTATCCCCTTCAATTTGTGCAAAAACATTATTGATGGATCTTAAATAAACCGGCAGGGCCGTTTGCAGAGCACCCCCTGATGGGTGCATGTAATAACGTGCAGCCCATAAGAGCAATTTAATCATTTCAGCAGAAAAAACAGCGCGAGTGTCAGGTAAGGCAAGTATCGGCTTGAGCTTGCTACGGGGCAGCTCGCTGTGATCGGTTTGCTCAATGATAATGCCGGTTAATTTCTGGCGTCCAAAAGGCACCTGTACACGCATACCCGGTTGAATCTCGTGGTTGACCAGTCGATCCGGCAGCAGATAATCGAACAGACCATAAAGCGGGCAGGGGACAGCAATTTTCAGGACGCAATGTTCAGGCATGATGGCTTAACGTAGCGGGTAGTGCTGGGGTGATGAGAAAGAAAGCGTTATTCTACCGTATATTCCTGTCTCCAGAAGGTGTAAATTTTAGCTGAATTATACATAATTTAAGTACATTTTTTGTGCAACAGGTGATGCCCCTGTGGATAAAGCCAGATTTGGCAGCGACTTTCCTGTGGATAACTCTGTGGACATTTATGACTGGTCATTTGCAGATAGAAAGGTGTATTTTTTTTTGTCATATTTCCGCAATATTTAATATATGAAATTTATGATGTAAATCATGTTGTTGCATATACAGGTTCTATAATAGTAGGGCTAAAATTGAGCTTGACCTGTTGTCGGAAATATGAACACTGGCCTTGTGAATAACTAAAGGGGCATGGATTTCACCGCTGTTTGAATTAGCCGAATATCTTAATGAGTTTTCTAGATAAGTTAGTGTAACTTGCTAATTTACTATAAAAAATACGAGTTACTCACAAAACCTGTGGATAACTTTGTGGATAAAAGACTTAAAGTCGAGTTTTCCTACGCTAAATAGCCTCTTCCTTTTAGTTTGGTTGCTTTTTAACCATAATTTTTAAATATATATATTTCAATAACTTATATTGTTCATATCGCGGTTATAGCGTGGATAATTAAAACTCCAAAGTGCCAGGATCGGTATATTAGAGTGGCATAAAGTGCTTGTGTAAAAGCTGATTTCCTGTGCTATAAAGAACAAAGGTTTAGCTAAGAAAACAGGGGTTTATTCAACACGACTACGAACTCCTGCATTATGGGCAATGGCAGGTATCTGCGGTCTGGATGATCCGACTGTGAATCATGTAGTGATGTTGTTAATTAGTTGGTTGAATGGATGGAAAGTTCCATACAGGGTCTGGTTCGAAGCCAGGTGGTTGAATATTAACTTAACTGTAGAGTGAATAATGACGCATTGGCAGACGATTGAGCAACAAATATCACTTTCTACCGGCGAGGATTTCCATCTGACGCAAGTCCGTTCCGTTCCGGGTGGCTGCATTAACGCTACCAGTGTTATTTCTGGTACTCTGGGTAATGAAACGGCACGTTTTTTTTTAAAAGTCAGTCAGCATGGACGTCTGCCAATGTTTATTGCTGAGGCAGAAAGTTTAACCACCATCATGCAGAGCCGGACTATTCGGGTGCCAGATCCTGTTTGTTATGGTGAAGATGCGTTACAGAGTTTTATCGTGATGGAATACCTGCCGTTGCAGCGTGAGGCGAATCAGCGACTACTGGCGCAGCAACTTGCTGCGATGCATACAATAACGAACCAGTATTTCGGCTGGCACCGGAACAATACTATTGGCTCGACGCATCAGTCCAATCTTCAAACTGAGGACTGGTTGAGCTTCTGGCGCGAACAACGGCTTGGTTTTCAGCTAAAGCTTGCCGCGCAAAAAGGTTATGGTGGCCGACTGCAACAACTGGGTGAGCGGTTGCTGGTGGAGATGCATCAGTTATTTGACAACAGAAGCGTACAGGCATCCATGCTACACGGTGATCTGTGGGGCGGAAATGTTGCAGGTCTGGCGGATGGAACCCCCGTTATTTTTGACCCGGCTTTTTATTATGGTGACTATGAAGCTGAGCTGGCGATGACCAGCCTGTTTGGTGGTTTCAGCGCTGATTTTTATGCAGCCTACGATGCAATCCGGCCACAGGAAGATGGCTATAATATACGTAAAATATTTTATAACAGCTACCATATTATCAACCATTTGAATATATTTGGCAGTGGTTATCATGCTCAGGCAATCCATATGCTGGAGCAGGTGCTCGCTGAGATAAAGGCATAAAACTGAATCATGACAACGTTAACAATGATTGTTTACAGCGTTGATAACAGACAGAATAAAGGGCTTATCTTCTGCCTGCATATTAGCGGTAATAAGGCACTGTTTTTTGATTATATGATGGATCATAAGAGGTTAATAAAAAATGCCATGCACTTGATTAAAAGTGCATGGCGAAAGCCTGAGCGCGATAACTTAACTTCTTGGTCTAACTGCTAGCTTAACCATCAAGTGAGGTGTTATCATCTTTTCCGGTGGTATTGTTTTTACCATCGTGATTACTGTCTGTATCAGGGAAGCCATCATGATTTTTATCGCTATCGAGGTAGCCATTTTTACTGTGAGGTAAAGCAATATTTTTGTTTGGTAAATTATCTGGATTGACGTCAATACTATCTGGAATACCATCGTGGTCGGTATCTTTTATGCCGGTGGATAATAATGTTTTATTTGTTGATACTTCATATTCATTTGGAATGCCATTACCATCAGGATCTTGAGAATCAATAGCGCCTGGGGGTAATGTCTGACCGTCGGTTTTCGGGTCATCGTTAAAGTCGGGGATGCCGTTCTTATTCGCATCTGCTGTTTCTAATGGGTTTTTAGCGCCTTTTGTTTTATGGTCATCCAGTACAAAGGGTTGCTTAAGCACGTCGACCGACAGACTCTTACTATCCACCACAGCACTTATAGATTTACCAGCGTTAGTGACAGCCAGTGATGTTGGGTATAAATCCACATTACCCAGGTCGACCTTGTTTCCAGCACCTAAAACCAGGCGTGTCTGCACGTTCCCTACCTTATTTTTGAAACCAATGGGTTGTACTACATCCGTAAATTTGGGGTTGTCGTCATTCATTGTCATGACAATATGACAACCGACTCCAGCTGGCATAGTTAGAGAGAATGGATGCTGTGGTGGCGTCGTTGTCTTGCCTTTAGTTTTATCAGAATGGGTTACATAATAAGAGCCGTTATCACAAAAGGCTTCAATTTTAGTGCCTGGAACAGTGCCAAAAAGGGTGGCCGTTGATGCAGTGGTTCCGGGTGTGCCGGCACCGCCACAGGCGGCCAGGAAAGTAGCGGCGATTGCCAGGGATAAACATTTTACTGTGGTGTTCATAAGTGTCTCCAAAAAATTTATGGTTAACAACAGTTACGCTAAGTCTTTATGTCAGGGTTCAAAATAAGTAACTGCCGGTATTTGAAATAACGAAAACAACAACAAGAAGGTTCCATAAAAAATACAGAATTCTTTTTAGTGTCAGACTTCCTGGTTTAAAGCGGCTGAAGTGCGGCGATCTTGTGCTTAAAAATTCTGCTGCTAAATCCAGGAATATCAATCATGGCGCTCAGCCCCGTGTAGAGACTCTTAGTACGGCCTGTATAAAGCTGTTAAGCAAATACCTCCTGGCCAGCGCGCATTCTTCAATCACAGCCAGATCTGGGTAGCTGTTGCAAAGAGCCCTGGCGAAGATGCCACGACCGGTTTCAGTGACACATTTATTATCGATAACAATCGGTGTACTGTTTAAACCGCAGCTTGGCGAACGGCTTTTGAAAACAAAGCCATGCAAATGCCTGAGTTCGGGGATTTTTATGCTGCAATAGCTTTGTAGAGCAGCGGTGATATTAATGGCTGGATTATCCCGTCCGGTGAGTTGAGGATTATCTATGCTAGCACTAAGCTGAACCGGTGGACGTGGAATCGATAGCCCGGCTTCAACTTCTGGGCAGACAGGGATAAGTTCAAAGATTTTGCTCAGTCGCTCAAGCACAATAATATCGGGTTTTGAGTTGCCATCGTAGCGCACGGCATCACCAAGCAGACATTGGCTGACACCGACTTTAGGTTTAGAGGCTGGCATTGGCTAATCAACAGGTATACTAAATATCACAGTGAATGGATATATTACTGCTTTGCATCTGTGACTAAAGTCGGTTGTTTATGACATGTGGCGGGATTGATTTGCTGTCACCGCCAGCTTGTCTGCTTCCTGGTCGAGAGTGGTTTCGAGCCAGCCGCATAGATGCGTGTCAAGGATTTTTTCCAACGCATCAATGTGTGCCTGACTTTCGTTAAGGCAGGGAATATAGTTGAACTGTTCGCCACCGGCCTGGAGAAATAGGTCACGGTTTTGCATGCTGATTTCTTCCAGCGTTTCCAGGCAGTCAGCGGAGAAACCGGGACAGATAATATCAACGGATTTAGTGCCATTACTGGCGAGTTGCTGCAAGGTTAAACTGCAATAGGGTTGTAGCCAGGGTTCGCGGCCAAAACGGGATTGAAAGACAAGTTGCCAGTCGTTTGTTTCCAGTTCAAGCGCTTGGGCAACCAGTCGGGCCGTTTTCTGGCAGTGGCAGAAATAGGGGTCGCCATTATCAATGTAACGCTGGGGAATACCGTGGAAAGAAAAGAGTAATTTTTCGCTACGAGATGTTTTGGCCCATTGTTGCCTGATACTATCGGCTAACGCCTGAATATAGTGCGGGTGGTCATGGTACTGGTTAATCGTGCGTAATTCGGGTAACCAGCGCCAGCCCTGTAATACCTGGCTTACCTGATCAAAAACCGCTGCGGTAGTCGTGGCAGAGTACTGGGGGTATAAGGGTAAAACCAGCAGGCGGCGGGCACCCGCCTGGCGCAGTGCTTCGAGGCCGTTTTTAATCGAGGGGCTACCATAAGTCATGGCGAGGTCGGTTATCACCTGGCCATGAAAGCGCTGTTCAAGTTTTTTCCGTAACGCCTGGGTTTGCAGGAGAGATATATGTACCAGCGGTGAGCCCTCATCGATCCAGATTTTTTGATACGATTTTGCTGCTCTGGAGGGGCGAATGCGTAATATAATGCCGTGCAGCGCAAACCACCAGATAAAACGGTTGGTCTCAATAACCCGTGGGTCAGATAAAAACTGGGCCAGATACTTTCTAACGGCGGCAGCGGTGGCTGCATCAGGTGAGCCAAGATTGACCAGCAGGACCCCCAGTTTTTCCTGAGCGCCAGGTTCGTAAGGTATTTTTTCCGGCATTAGTAGGTAAATAAATTTATGCTTGCATAATGAATTGCGAAGGGTGACAGATTCAGCATTAATGCTCAAGTTATTCATGGCAATAAGCTACTTCTTTGCCGGTATTCGTCATTTTTAATAAGAATACTGTAAAATGCGAACCTTTCAATTTTTCAATACATATTTTTCGGGAGCGCCCATGCCCATTAGGCTGGTTATACCAAATGAAGTAAGCCCAGGTGAACGCCGTATTGCGTTAGAACCGGGGGTGGCTAAAAAATTAACCGCAACCGGTGTTTGTATCGCGATGCAACATGGTGCGGCAGAGTCATCGTATTTTAAAGATGAAGATTTTATTGATGTCGAAATCGTGGCTGATACGGATGCATTATACAAAGATGCCGACCTGGTGTTTAAAGTGCAGCCGCCAACACTGGATGAACTCGATCAGATGAAAGACGGTATCACTATCGTTGGTTTTATGGCACCGCATTTAAATGCCGACATGATGCAGCGCATGTGTGATAAAAAAATCACCTCGCTGGCAATGGAACTGGTACCACGGATTACCCGAGCGCAATCCATGGACGCGCTGTCTTCTCAGGCAACCATCGCCGGTTATATGGGTGTATTGATGGGGGCGCGACTGGCGCCGGTATTTTTCCCCATGCTGACCACGGCGGCGGGCACGATTCGTCCTGCCAGAGTGGTGATTATTGGTGTTGGCGTTGCTGGGTTGCAGGCAATTGCTACAGCAAAGCGTCTGGGTGCCATTGTTGAGGCCTATGATGTACGCACGGCAACACGCGAACAGGTGGAATCGCTGGGTGGAAAATTTATTGATACTGGAGTTAGTGCCGAAGGTAAAGGTGGTTATGCGCGAGAATTAACCGATGCTGAAAAACAGCAGCAGCAGGATGTGCTGGCAAAACATATTGCGATGGCGGATGTGGTCATTAGTACGGCAGCCATTCCTGGTCGGCCTTCACCTAAAATTATTACTGAAGCGATGGTTGAAAATATGAAAACCGGCGCAGTAATTGTTGATCTGGCCTCCGAAGGCGGTGGTAATTGTGCGCTGACAAAACCGGGTGAAACCTTCGAACATAAAGCCTCTGTTACCATTCATGGACCCCTTAATGTCCCCAGTGAATTACCGATTCATGCTAGCGAAATGTATTCAAAAAATCTGTTCAATCTGGTTTCACCGTTTATTTCAGCAACGGGGGAACTGGCGCTGGATATAGACGATGACGTGATTACCGGCTGTTTATTAACACACGATGGTGCGATTGTGCACGAACGTTACAAAAATACCAATGTTAAAGGGAGTGCAGAACAATGATTGAAGGATTACCTGCGTTATATATTTTTATGCTCTCAGCCTTTACCGGTTATGAAGTGATTAGTCGTGTGCCGGTTATTTTGCATACGCCACTTATGTCCGGCTCCAACTTTGTACATGGTATTGTGCTGGTGGGTGCAATGATTGCGCTGGGACAGGCTGAAGGTACGGTTGAGCTAACGATTGGTTTTTTTGCAGTGGCGTTGGCTGCCGGTAATGTGGTGGGCGGGTATTTTGCGACGGTTCGTATGCTGGATATGTTTAATGCCGCGAATAAGGGAGTGAACAAATCATGAGTATGAATTTGGTGATTGATGGCGTTTACTTTATTACCGCAGCAGTTTTTATTATTGGTTTGAAACAGATGTCTTCGCCTGTGACGGCTCATAGAGGAATTGTCTGGGCGGGAATGGCGATGATTATAGCCACCCTGATTACGTTTGCTGCGCCGGTCATTTCGCTTGACCTTACGAGTATTAATTTGCAGTTAATGATTGTTGCGATTGCAGTGGGTTCGATAACGGCTTATATTTCGGCAAAACGTGTTGCGATGACGGATATGCCGCAGATGATTGCGCTGTATAACGGCATGGGTGGTGGTGCAGCCGCCGCGATAGCAGCGATTGAGCTGGTGAAATTATCCAGTAATGCGTCAGGCCATATGGTAGCGCAAAATTTAACCATTCAGGTGCTGGCAGTGCTGGGTGCTGTCATTGGTGCAGTCTCTTTCTCCGGCTCCGCCATTGCTTTTGCCAAGCTACAGGGGTTGATGAAAAAAACCCTGCGTCTGCCAATGCACCAGATAATCAATATTGGTTTATTTATTGCTGTCTGTGTTGTCGGTTATCTGGTGTCAACCGGGCATCCGGTGAGCTTTGATTATGTGATGATATTCTTTGCGCTGGCGCTAATACTGGGGGTGATGTTGACATTACCGATTGGTGGTGCAGATATGCCAGTGGTGATTTCACTGTTTAACGCACTGACGGGTCTCGCGGTAGCGTTTGAAGGTTTTGTGCTAAATAATGCGGCGATGATTATTGCCGGCACGGTGGTTGGGTCAGCCGGCACCCTGTTGACACAGTTAATGGCCAAAGCAATGAATCGCCCAATATCCAATGTGTTATTCAGTAGCTTTGGTAGTGATTCAGGGGTTGCTGCAGAAGAAGATATTGAAGGCAGTATGAAAGAAATTCAGGCAATGGATGCCGCTATTATGATGGCGTATGCACAAAAAGTCATTATCGTGCCGGGTTATGGTATGGCAGTGGCACAGGCGCAGCATAAGTTAAAAGAGCTGGAAAATTTACTGGAAGCGCGTGGTGTGGTGGTGAAGTATGCGATCCACCCGGTTGCTGGCCGGATGCCGGGACACATGAATGTTCTACTGGCCGAAGCGGGTGTGGATTACGACCGGATTTTTGATCTGGAAGAAATTAACCCTGAGTTTCCAACTGCCGATGTCGCACTGGTGATTGGCGCGAATGATGTGGTAAACCCAGTCGCGCGGTCCAATCCAGACAGTCCGATTTATGGTATGCCAATACTGAGTGCGGATAAAGCGCAGAATGTCATTGTGATCAAGCGAGGGAAAGGCTCTGGTTTTTCCGGCATTGAAAACCATTTGTTTTATGCCGACAATACACAGATGTTATATGGTGACGGTCAAAAAGCGGTGTCTGAACTTATTTCAGGGGTTAAGGAGCTGTAAAGTCCGGGGGTATCCTGTGCAATAAAAAGCCTCGTGACAGAGGCTTTTTATTTGGCATCCTCTGACCCGGCCTGCTCCGAGATTCTTTAGTAAGCATGGTTGATGATTAAAGTGGCAGTTCACCAGTTATTATGTGTTCTATCTGTTGATAGAAATCATCAGCCAACCCTGATGTTACGGCGATAACATTAAACAATAGCAGTGTTGTCGCAATAATTAGCGCAGTCAGTATGCGTTTTTTTGCAGTAATCATGGTTTTCTCCCTGAGCTTTATTACTGCATAATAGATAATATGGATTAATCTTGTATGAAGATTATATGAAGTTTGTATTAATGATTACTGGAGCAAATGCATGCGAACAATACTGGTGTTAAATGCTAAAGGTGGTTGTGGTAAAAGTACCATTTCGACAAATCTGGCAAGTTATTATGCGGCTGAAATGGGCAATAAAGTTGTGCTGGCGGATTATGACCCGCAGGGTTCGAGTATGGCCTGGTTACAGCAACGGGATGAGAGCTATGCGCTAATTACCGGCATTGCGGCATGGAAAGACTCGCTTAAACCACCCAAAGATACAGAAGTGTTAATCATGGATGCGCCTGCGCGAGTCCATGGCAAAGAATTAACCCAGATGATGCACAAAGCTGAAACGGTTTTATTCCCCGTATTGCCTTCACCGATTGATATTCGTGCCGCAGCCACTTATATGCAGGAATTACAGGCGAACGGTAGAGTAAAACGTAAGGCAGTGAAAATCGGGATTATTGCTAACCGAGTACGTGAAAATACCATTATTTTTTCAGAACTGTATGCTTTTATTAAAAGCCTGAAGCTGCCCTATGTCGCTACACTACGTGATACCCAGAATTATATTAAAGCAGAAGAGCATGGTCTGGGTATTTTTGAAATGGCACCTTCGCAGGTCTGGCAGGATTTGTCCGACTGGGAACCGCTGGTGAAGTGGTTAAAGAGCAAGCGTAGTCGGCCCTGAATAATAAGTCGCCGTTGCATCCATCCTGTTAGTATTTTATGTTTATAGCTGAAAAACCCGCTCAATTTAAAAACCTGTTTGTAGAAAAATTGAAAGCCATGCTGTCTATGGATGAGCTGGGCGCATTTATTCTGGTGTTAGCCAATAGTCGGCAAGATGTTTCATTAAGCCGTCGTCTGGAGGTAAATTTAAAACAGAATTTTGTTGATTTAAAACGGCGCTATGAGCAGGGTCTGTTAACTGCCGCAGAGGATGATCTGGATGTGTTCAGGCAGTTACTTGAACAGGACATTCACGACTTGCCAGTGTGGCAAACCCGTCAGGTTGGTGACTGGGAAATAAATTATAACGCCATGCGGGCCTTGCGCCCGGCGCGCTCTTCTGCAGAGGTGTTTACTTCTATAAAAGGTGAGTTTAACGACAACCAATTTCATTTTAACAAGCCCTTTTTAAAGCCGGAAATTTTGTGGGAAGATCAGCATGAAGGCTTCAAACTGCGTGTTTTGTATAATAAATTTCCGTTTAGCCCTTATCATTTACTGATTGTGGTGTCGGCAGAAGAAAAACAGTCACAATATTTAAACGCCGAGATTCACCAGTATGTTTGTTCATTGGTTGATCATGCTCAAAATAGTCTGCCTGGATTCGGTGTTGCGTATAACAGTTTTGCCGCCGGCGCTTCGGTTAATCACCTGCATTTTCAGGGCTTTATTCGTGAGGCCACGTTTCCGCTCGAACAGGCGCAATGGCAGCATAATGGTGGCGATAAAGGCTATCCTGTCAATTGTTTTGTCAGTGAATCAGCGCACCAAAGCTGGCAGTTTATTGAGCAACTTCATCAGCGTAATCAGGCGTATAACTGTTTGTATCAAAAGGGCCGGTATTATATTTTACCTAGAGCGTTTCAGAGTACGGTCGCCCTGCCTGAGTGGTTAAAAGGTTGCGGTTGGCTGGATTTGTGCGGAGTGATGACGGTTTCTGATAAAGCCACCTTTACTGCTATTGATGAGGCTTCAATTACGCAAGCTCTGGCATTATTAAAAGTGTGAATTTTTAGTCCGCAGTTGTTGAATTTCTGATAAGTGTGTAATCACCATTGCCGATGCCATCAATGCTCCAGTTTGCAATACGGTAACGGATGAGCCGGAGTGTCGGGAATCCGGTGGCTGCTGTCATGCGCCTTACCTGGCGGTTGCGGCCTTCTTTAATGTCAAGCTGCAACCAGGAGGTGGGTATGTGTTTGCGTTGTCGAATTGGCGGTGTGCGTTGCCACAGGTTTTCTGGTTCAGCGATTATTTTTGCTGCTGCCGGTCGGGTTAAGCCGTCTTTAAGTGTTACACCCTGTTTTAACCGGGTGATGGCCGTATCGGTTATATCGCCTTCAACCTGTACCCAGTAAGATTTTTCTGTTTTATTTTTCGGGTCGGTAATTTTGTGTTGCAACCGACCATTGTCGGTTAATAGTAGCAGGCCTTCACTGTCGCGATCGAGTCGGCCGGCGGCATAAACACCCGGCTGTTGTATATAATCCGCCAGTGTGGGGCGGCCTTGCGGGTCGGTAAACTGACACAGCACATTATACGGTTTGTTAAAAAGAATAATCATGCAGGTTGGAGCTCAAGCCAGCGTTGACGCCTTGCCGGTGCGGCATTTAAACGCTCAAATATAGCCTGCATGGCGGCTTCGTTAATGCCGTTCCAGCGCAGGCTATCCTTAGGGCCTTTGAAGCTGGCATCGGTAACAATGGTGGTGAGTTGCTTGGTCATGGGCAGCATACCCTGGTGCTGCTCAAGTAGGGATTGTATTCTTGTCGCACCCCGAAATTTCATTGCTGAAACGTGCTGAATGTTCTCCACAACACTCTCAACACCGGGGTATTTTTTCAGTAATTTTGATGCCATGGTATAACCAATGCCGGGGATACCGGGGATGTTGTCAACTTTGTCACCGGCTAATGCCAGCATATCTGCAATCAGTTCGGGTTTTACGCCGAAGTTTTTTTCTACATCTTTATAGTGCAAAATTTTATTGCGTGCATAATCCCACCAGACATCACCTGGCCTGAGCAATTGAGCAAGGTCTTTATCTGCACTGAGAATGGTTATATTGAAACCCTTGTTTCTCATACGGGTGGCAAGCGTCCCAATAATATCATCGCCTTCGTAGCGGTTACTGGAGAAATCGGCAATGCCGGCAGCACGGCAGAAATCACGGCAGTGCTTGAACTGGTTTTTTAATGCTAGTGGTGCGGGTGGCCGATTTGCCTTGTATGCCGGGTAGATTTCACGTCGATAGGAGTTGGTCTGTTTGGCATCGAAAGCACAGGCGATGTATTCGGGTTGTTCCAGTTCCAGTAATTCGCGTAGAAATTCAGTAAATCCATAGATGGCATTACTCGGATTACCTTCATGGTCGACGATTTCATCGGTATACGCATGCCAGCCACGGAATATGTAGATACTGGAATCGACTAAATAGGCGTGTTTCTTATTTGTCTGTAAGTGGGCTTTAATCATTGAGTAGTCTTATGAAATGTCTGGGCTAGTTTCGTCTATGTTCAAAAAGAATGTTCCAGCGTTAATGTTTTCAGGTACGTGGGCTTCCTGTAGACAGGGACTTTACCTGCTTAATCAGCACGGCTAGTGCTTCCAGCCTTGTATTTAAACGCTGTGCCTCATCATCTGCTTCTGCACCGCTGGTGGCGGCAAGCTCAAGCCCCTTTTTTACGGCTGCTTCGATATGCGTCAGTGCCATTGTGAGTCGTTCGCTCATATCCTTCCCGGAGGTTCGCATGCTTTTGTCCAGCCGTTGCGCAAAGTCATAACGTATCCGCCCGGCCTGAGTATCGACCAGTTCCCGAGCGTATTTTCTGGCAGCTTTGAGAATGATCCGGTCACCAATAAATTTTGGCAGGGCGTGGAGCAGTGAAGTGGTCATGAGTTGGATACTGCCGGGTGCTTCCCAGAATTTATAATAGAAGCCTGACTGGACACCCCAGTCTGAATCTGCGGCTACCGCATCAAAAGGAATGGCAAAGAGGTCTGCAGAGAAACGGTAGAGTTGATCAACCGTCGTGTCAATTTTTTCGTTGAAGCGGGCGCAAATCTGGTGAAAAGCGGTAGCCAGTTTCTCGTCCTCGCTACCACGGAAGCGATCCCAGCCGGTACGTACTGCTGTCACTGCGTACTGACGCAGCGACTCATCCAGTTTGTGGGAGGGGAGGGAGTGTGTCTGACTGAAGTGGTTTATTATTTGAGCGTCAATCTCTGAGGTTAATTTAGCGGTAAAGTTTTCTACATCCGTGGTTACATCGTGATCGGCCAAATGGCTAACTTTTGCCTTCAATAAAAGCCTGAAATCATCTCCCTCCTGTGCCATTTCGTCACGTTTATTTTCAAAAGCGCTGACTTTATGGCGCAATTCATCCACGGGCACAGTTAGTGAAGAGAGTGTTAGCTCTGCGCTGAAGCGTGTTTGAGTAAGGCGCCGCAGGAGTCTTTTGGATAATGAGATGATCAGTGCATCCCCCCTGTCCTGTGCGAGAAAAAGCTTTAACGCCTCGGTGAAGGTGAGGAACCCGCTTTGTGCTAGCTGAGCGGGAGCATTATTTTTTTGCCCTTCCAGTGCCAGTCGCGCAGAGAAAGGGAATAATGTTACGGCTTCAACCATTACCTTCTCGATGACTTGTAAAGTGAAAGCCTGTGATTCGGCAAGATCGGTTGCGGTTAGCAGGTCGGTTTTGTTGAGCAGGATAAAGATACGACCGGCGTAATCCTGTAGCTGTTTGAGGAAATTGTACTCAACCTGCCCAATGGGTTGATCCACAGAAAGCACCAGTAATACTGCATCGGCGCGTGGCAACAAACCGTAAGTGACATCACTGTTGTGCTGATGCACTGAGCCGATGCCTGGTGTGTCGATCAGTCGCATCCCACTCTTCAACCAGGGTGAAGGCCAGTGTATATGTACCTCGCTGACACCTTTTTTATTATCAGGATTGCCTTTCTCGGTGGCGAAGTCCCACAGTGCGGGTATTTCGGTCTGTGTTTTGGTGCCATCCTGGAACAGAATCTGTACACTGGGAGTTTTCCCATATTCGAGGATCGTGGCAATGGCTGTCAGCGGTATCACTCCTACGGGAAGTACCTCCTCGCCAATCAGTGCATTGATGACACTGCTTTTACCGCGCTTGAATTCTCCCATAACAATCAGGTTGAAAACATTGGATTCAAGGCGCTGGCGCAGCCCCTGTATTTCAGCTGGTGGGAGACATGCCAGAGTTTCGGTATTAGTCAGGCATTGCTGGAAGCGGTTTGACTGAGAGGGGGTAGACGGAGGCGACAACACGATACGGTATTTCCTCATAGGGGCAATTTTTCTGGTTAGCATGTATTTTAATCGCTCAATACATGTTTGTGCTCAATTTTATCGCAAGCTTCGATAAAGTTAAATACCCGTGGCAGGGGTGAGCTGTTAAGTGCTATAGATTTGTGTTAAGTGGACGATACTGCTATAAAGTATAACATTTTATTTTGATACTCAATCTAGTCGCAGGGTGCTATAAATCAACCTCGTCCTTATCGACAATATTTTGCAGAATGAATGACTACTATGCCGAGGTGGCCCTGGTGTATAATCGGAACAATCAGTCACGGAATATAACAAATACAAGTATGTCTGGAATATCAACAAAAGCGGTTATTGAATTATCGAAAAAAGGTAGTCGACTGTTTCGTGGTGGCCAGTTTGAAGAGGCCGAGGTAGCCTATCTGGAGGCGAAATCGTTGGACCCGGAGAATCCTTATGTCCTCTCTGGACTGGGTGATGTCTACCGCAAGCTAAACCGGTTTGAAGAATCTGGCCAGCAGTATAATGAGGTTCTGAAACTGGATGCGGGAAATATTTTTGCTTTGCGTGGTGCCGGTGATGCACTGCGGGGCATGAAACAACCACAACAAGCGATTCCTTACTGGTTGCGTTATCTGGAGATTAATCCGCAGGATAGCCATGTAATGGTGCGCATTGCTGATGGCTACCACAAGTTAAACGATATTACTCAGGCCATTGATTTTTATGAGCAGTCATTAAAAATTCGGCCCTATGATCCCTTTGCACTACTGGGTCTGGGTAATGTGTATTATGCCCAGCAGGATGATGAGAAAGCGCTGGACTGTTTTGAAAAGTTGATGTCGAAAAACAGTTCACATAATGTTGTGCTGATGACAATGATGGGCAATATTTATCGCCGCCGCAAGGAGTTTGACCGTGCTATGACACTATATGAAAGTGCGCTGGAGCATGAGGCGGAAAACAGCTTTGCTTTATTTGGTATGGGTGATTGTTACCGTGGCCAGATGAATATGAAAAAAGCGGTTTTCTGGTGGGACAAAATTCTTGAACAGGAACCGGGTAATCAGTCTCTATGGACACGCGTAGGTGATGCGTTAGTTTCACTAAACCAGCTCAGTGATGCGGTATCACACTACAGTTCTAGCCTTAAAGTGGGGCATGATCTTTACGCAATGCTGGGGCTTGCGCGTGTTGAACAGCGCAAAGGGAATACAGCGAAAGCCATTGATTTATGTGAGCAGACGCTATCTGTCGACACGGATAATGCGCGTGCTTTAGATACGCTTGCAACCATTTATGAGACTGCAGGCGATAGCGGAAAAGCCGAGCTTACTCGTTCCAGGATCAGGAATTGAGCGTAAAGATCAAAGCTGAATTTATAGACGTATGCCAGGCATTCTGGCAACGCTTTCCTGAAGAATAGACCGACCGCCTGCTTTCTACCAGTGAAATATGGTTACCGGTAAAGGCCATTGCGCGCGAGGCGGTGAGTCACTGAATTTGGCCTGTAGTAGGGCAAAAACCGATTTTATACGGATAAATTCAGTATAAAGCCAAATTAATGCGGTTTATTTTCGGCTAACCACCTATAATTAGCGCCCCTTTTTTTGATTAGAGAATTATCGTGAGCGTTAAAATCCGCAATATTGCCATCATTGCCCATGTCGACCATGGCAAGACGACACTGGTTGATCAGTTATTACAGCAATCGGGAACGCTGGATCAGCGTAAAGCGCCAACCGAACGGGTGATGGACTCCAATGATCAGGAAAAAGAGCGGGGCATTACGATCACCTCGAAAAATACCGCCATTAACTGGAATGGCTACCACATTAATATTGTTGATACGCCGGGACACGCAGATTTTGGTGGTGAAGTTGAGCGTGTTTTATCGATGGTTGATTCTGTTTTATTGTTGGTAGACGCAGTGGATGGTCCTATGCCTCAAACCCGGTTTGTTACCCAGAAAGCGTTTGCGATGGGGTTTAAACCGATTGTAGTCATTAATAAAATCGACCGTGAAGGCGCTGACCCCGATCGTGCGCTGGACCTGACCTTTGATTTATTTGACAAGCTGGGAGCTACCGACGAGCAACTTGATTTTCCGGTGGTTTACTGCTCGGCAATTAATGGGTATGCCGGTGCCGATTCGGAGGTAAATAGTGGCGATATGACACCTTTATTTGAATCGATTATCGACAATGTCCACGCGCCGGATGTCGATAAAGAAGGACCTTTGCAGCTGCAGATTTCAACGCTCGATTACAACAGTTATGTTGGAATTATCGGTATTGGCCGAATCCGCCGTGGTACGGCGAGAACCAATATGGCGGTTAAAATTGCTGATGCAGAAGGGAAAGTGCGTGGTGGCCGTATTTTGCAGATATTAAGTTTTAATGGTCTGGAACGGGTTGAAGTGGAAACGGCTGATGCGGGTGATATTGTTGCCATAACCGGGATTGATCCGCTGTCAATTTCCGATACCCTGTGTGATCCAAACAACATTGAAGCACTGCCAGCAATGAGCGTTGATGAACCAACGATTAGCATGGTGTTTCAGGCTAACTCTTCGCCTTTTTCCGGTAATGAAGGTAAATATGTGACCAGTCGAAATATCTGGGATCGCCTGCAACAGGAATTAAAGTATAATGTCGCGTTGCGGGTTGAGCAGGTAGAAGGTGACAAATATAAAGTCTCTGGTCGTGGTGAACTGCACCTTTCGGTTTTAATCGAAACCATGCGCCGTGAAAATTTTGAATTATCGGTGGGTCGGCCTGAAGTTATTCTGCATGAAGAAAAGGGCGTTAAGCAGGAGCCGTATGAAGAACTCACTGCCGATATTGAACTTGAACATCAGGGCGCGGTGATGGAGGCATTAGGAGTACGTAAAGCCGAATTGAAAGATATGGTGCAGGACGGTAAAGGACGTGTCAGGCTTGATTATATGATTCCTGCCCGTGGCTTAATTGGTTTCCGAACGGATTTTCTTACCATGACTTCCGGTACCGGCCTTTTGTATAACGTATTCGATCATTATGGCCCGTTGATAACGAACAGTATTGGGCAACGTAATAATGGTGTGTTGATCTCGAATGCAAGAGGTAAAGCCGTTGCCTATTCATTGTGCCCGTTACAGGAGCGCGGCAAGTTGCTGGTGGGTAATGGTGGAGAAGTCTATGAAGGGATGGTCGTCGGTATCCATTCACGCGATAACGATCTGGTGGTTAATCCGATTAAACCTAAACCGCTGACTAACGTGCGCGCATCAGGTACGGATGAAGCTTTGACGCTATCACCACACATCCAGTTTACCCTGGAGCAGGCGCTGGAATTTATTGATGATGATGAGCTGGTTGAGGTAACGCCATTAAACATCCGTATTCGCAAGAAAGTGCTGACGGAGAGTGCGCGTAAGGCAGCGAATCGTGGCCGTGGAAAATAAGCTAAATACACAGAAACCCAGGAAATTTTATAGCCGGCAGTAAACCAGTTTGGCCATTGTGTCAAAATAATCTCTCGATAGAGATGGTTGTTTGCCAATATGGCGAGTCTCTTTTATTCACCGGCGTTGATAAAAGGCCTGACTTTAGTGATGTCGGTGGGTGCCTTTGGTCGCACCGGTTCTTATGCCGGGACTGGTGTAAGGTTCCTGTACCAGCAGCTGAGCAATGATATCGGAAGATAGCGGTTTACCGAATAGAAAGCCCTGTGCCTCGCTACAGTCAATTTCACGGAGATAATCCAGCTGCGCATGAGTTTCGACACCTTCTGCAATCACATTCAAATTCAGCCCTTTCGCCATTGCAACGATGGTATTAATAATGGTGTTATCGCCTTTATTAATTCGGCTTTCCTTGAGGAAAGTACGATCAATTTTTAGTGTCTGTATGGGGAGCTTATGTAAATAACTTAAGGAGGAGTAACCGGTGCCAAAATCATCAATGGCAATAGTGATGCCGAACTTACTGAGTTCGTCAAGCTTGCAGATAATGCTGTCCATATCATCCATAATGGCATTTTCAGTAATCTCAACTTCAAAACAGTTGCTTGGCAGGTTGTAATTCTTCAGTGTTGAAATAATAGAGCCAACAATATCTGGCTCCATGAACTGGCGCGCGCTCATGTTAATTGCCATGCGTATTAAAGGCAGTCCTGCCTGTTGCCACTTGTACAGTTCGGCAGCCGCTGTTTTTATTACCCAGTAACCAATATCAACAATCAGCCCGCTTTCCTCTGCAAACGGTATGAATTCAGCAGGGGAGATGGTGCCGTGTTCAGGGTGTTCCCAGCGCAAGAGCGCCTCAACGCCAACGATTTCACCGCTACGTAAATTCACCTGTGGTTGGTAAACCAGCTTGAACTCATTATTATCCAGTGCCTTGTGAATCCCCGTTTCCAGCGACAGCTTTTCAAAATACGGCGCATTCATCTCATTTGAATAGAATTGGTAGCCATTTTTTCCCTGGCCTTTAACATGGTACATGGCAATGTCGGCATGTTTTATCAGGCTATCCATCTGGGTACCATCCTGCGGGTACAGGGCAATGCCAATACTGGTACTAACGTAGAGTTCGTGGCCTTCGATTAAAAAGGGTTTTTTCAGGGCATCGGTAATCTTCTCAGCCAGCACTACCGCATCCTTACGTTCATGCGTGATTTTTGGCAATAACAGGGTAAATTCATCACCGCCAAAACGCGCCAGAGTGTCGCCCTCACGAATACAGTCTTTGAGGCGAGTACTTACCTGCTGTAGCAGTTCATCACCAATCATATGGCCAAGACTGTCGTTGATGTTTTTGAAGCGGTCAAGATCCAGAAACATAACGGCGAGCTTTTCATTGTCGCGTTTTGCCTGGCTAATAGCGAGGCTGAGGCGGTCACGCAGCAATGCACGATTAGGTAATTTGGTTAGCAGATCGTGGTAGGCCTGAAAATTAATGGTATCTTCTGCCTGCTTGCGCTCGGTGATATCGCGTGCAATGCCGTAGGTACCCAGATAGCTCTTGTTCTGATTGTTGTCACTACCGTACATGCCCATTGAGCTAAGTTCTATTGGCAGGGTTCGGGTTTCAAAATGCCGGTTGGCGTTATCATTTTTACACTTCAGGCGGAGTTCGATATTTTTTGATGCGCGAGTACCGATGCGGCGTTCATTAAAGACATATTTAGCTTGCTCCACGTCATCCTGATGCACCAGAAATGAATAGTGTTTACCCATCAAGTCTTCCTTACTGAAACCAAGCAGTGATTCGATGCGTTCATTGATAAAGGTGAAGTGACCGTCTTGATCCAGAATGTAAATAATGTCGGGGGAAGTGTTAACAATATAACGGTGTAGACGTTCAGATTCAACCATTTGTCGCTGCATAAAATTATTGTGTTTCTGTAAATGTTTTTCTTTTAGCGCGTTGTTAATGGTAATAACAAGTTCATCAGTTGAATAAGGTTTACGCAGGAAATCATATGCACCTTGTGAACAGGCGTTTTTAGCGGCTTCAAAGGAGCTTTCGCCACTGAGAATAATAATGGAGGTGTTGATGCTTTGCGCTCGAATATGCGCCATCACGTCATGGCCATTGACGTATGGCATGTGTAAATCAAGCAAGACCAGATCGAATATATTTTGGTCTAGCTGGCAGATGGCTTCCTGTCCACCAATTGCGGAATGGGTATTAAAGCCTCTAACTGTCAGTAAGTTTTTTAAGCTTTTAAGTACTTCGGGGTCATCGTCAACGATGAGTATCTTTTGCTCATTAATGCTCATTAAGTCGCTCTTTAATTACAAGGGCTGCCTGGCCCTTATTTCATTTATACGGTGCACGGTTCAGCGCTTGTGCCATTTTTATAGTTTTAAAGTGAGGCTCCGTTCGCATTTTTCCTGGGTTCCTCTTTATCCCTTATTTTTTGGTAGTAACAGGTAGAAGCTAGTCCCTTTTTCGTTGCTCCTGCAGCGAATGGAGCCATGCAGCTCACTCACCAGGTTTTTAACAATGGTTAGTCCCAGTCCAGCATGGTCACCCCCTTTGGTTGTTTCTATTGGGGAAAACAATTTTGGCAGGATCGCTTTCGTAATACCTGGTCCGTTGTCTGCTACCGAAATTTCGATATGCTCTTTACCATCAACGTTCACATGATCTTGAGTGTAGACTATAATTTGACCATTTGTGGGCAGTGCTTCGACTGCATTCTTAATTAAATTGGTATAAATTTGTTTTAATGCATTGGCGTTGCTTTGTAGTACGTTTATCTGCGCATCAAGATCCAGGGTAATCTGGATGTTATTCGTAGCAAATAAAGAAGTCTGGAAAATGTGGGTAAGATCGGCAATGACGGCATTAATATCAACGGATACGGTTTCGCCAGTGCGGGTATTGTCTTTGGATAAGCGGTTAATGATGGTGCCAACACGATCAATTTCTGCTCTGACTGTTTCAATGTCTTCCTGCGCAGGTTTATCGTCTTCCAGCTTATAGCTCAGGATGCCAAGATAGTTATTCATAATGCTTAATGGATTGCGTACTTCATGAATAACTTCGCGGATACGGCTCTGGAGTTGGGTGAGTTGTGATATATCGGTTGAATCAATGTGTTGGTTCTGGTTGGCGCTGATGGTGTGGGCAATTTCATTAACGAAGCGCATTAATAGCGATTTTTGTTTCCATAGGCTTTGGTATTGAGGTTTGTCCACGGCAAAGACGAGCGCGCCAACCGCGGCACGATTCATCATCATCGGCAAACAGATGAAACCCTGATGTTTTCCCATACCGATTAACTGGCGGTCAATAACGGTTAAATTCTTTTTATCTGTCTCTTCGCTAAAGGTATGTGTTGCCGATTGATTTAACAAGGCATCGGCAATCAGGCTTCTTCCTGCCTGTAAAGACACATTGATGTCGCTTAATTGAGTGGGTTGATTGCTGCTGGCAAGAGCATGCAAGCAATCGGTGGTTGCGTTGTATAAAAACAGAATGCTCTGGTTGACGCCAAACAGGATGCTGCTATGTTGGGCAATGGCGTCCAATAATGCTGATTGACCATCGGTGCGTGACAGGTGTTGGTGAATACCATCAAGCAGTGCAATATTTCGAATCTGTTCTGCTAGCTGTACCTGTTTGAGTTCATCGCTGGCGATAATTTGTTTGCTCGTTGAGTCATTTGTAGCATCAGAGGCTAGCTGAAGGCCAAAATTTTTGGCATAGTCGGTTACGTGCGCGGTGGCTTTTGTCAGCACCTCGATAATTAATGCTTTATTTAAACCAAGTAATAATTCAGCCGTTTCAAACAGGTCGTCGTTGTCGGGACTAAAGTGGTTGCTGCTTAGTTGATTTGCCAGGTAAATAATTTTAACTAGCGGATGTGCGTCGAGAATATGCTGCGGCGCTTCGTGATGGTAACGTACCGCATCACAGACAAAGGTGCTAATACCGTGATGTGATAGCAGGTCAGCGCCAACGGTCTGGTGGTTAGTATTGAATGTAGACTGCTCCAGTTCGTAGAGATGCTGTGTTCCATTTTGTTTTTTTAATAAGGCAACGTATTTGTCGGTATATTTTACTTCCAGCGCCAGTTGTCCAATATCATGCAGTAACCCGGCGGTGTAAGCTTCGTTGGTGTTAGCATAATGGCATAGATGGGCAAGTGATTCTGCGACTGTTGCACAATAAACCGCATGTTTCAGGTTCTGCTTGATAAAATGGGTACGTGCATGGTTCGTGCGGGAGAAAAACTGCTGTACAGCGGCGGTAACAGCAATGCTCTTAATGATGTTGATGCCCAGTTTCTGTAGTTTTTGTTCCGCAGTGTTGTTATTGTCTGCGCTGCACTGGTTGCGATGGCAGACTGAAAAAATGCGCATATAAAGTGCGGGGTCTTGTTTGAGAATGGCGGCGACTTCACTATAGGAAAAGCTTTCGTTGTGACAAATTTCCAGTAATTGAAGTAAAACATGCGGCAAGCTGGGTAACTTGTCGATGTTGGTGTTAACGGGTAATTGTTCTGCTTTGCTATCCATTCACGTTTACTGTTTGATTTTACACGGTATTTATTAATGCTCTCCTGTTCTTAGTGCACCTGCTACGGATAAACCATATTGGTTAGTTTAGTCGTCGATAAACTTTATTGGAGATCCATTATTGGTTATGCAATAATCATGCTAATCATTATAATTCCTTTTATTTCATGTAGATGTAAAATATCGTATATTGTAGTTAACTAATAGTGTAAATATATCCGTCAAAAATAAAGTCGGTGGGGATGCGTAAAAGTTTGGTTTATAAGGGAGTATATAAGACACTGAGAGAATATGTATGAATTTCATACATTATCAAAGGCTTGTTTTGTGCAGAGAGCCCTTGCGGGATTAAAAATGAGAGTAAAATGCTGTGAAAAATATTTGTCTGGTATATTAAAAATGACTGAGTGTAAATAAGTTCTTGTAATACAGTGAAAATAGCAGTCTAATGACAATACACTGAATATAAAAGCGTATTGAAGCCACGCTCACAAAGCCATCTTGTTTTGTGAGCAGGTGAGAAATTTTAGCAGGAGGTAAGTGAGTGACTGTGCCTGGAAATATTGACCAGCTTGGAGAGGCTACCAGGCAGCTATTAAATGATAAAGATCTTGAAGTCAGTAAAGTGCGGCCTTTTTTCTGGTCACTGGTGGAGACCTATGTTGACAGGTTCCAGCTTTATCCTTTTGATGTAACAAAAATGCTGTTTAGTTATCTGGAATTAAAGCCTCGTCCAGAGGATGAGTTGCGCGCTTTAATCAATCGGCTGGAAGCTTTATATGAAAAGGATTATGGTCACCCATTAAATAAAAAGTCGGCCCTGGAACAGGAAACAACTTCGCTTGATGATGAGGTGAATAATTTAAGAGATTGCCTTAAGTATGCGACCCTGGTGTCGGAGTATTAGGGCCAGGAAGAGTATCGTGCGAAGCCACGGTGTTATTGAATGCCTGTATAAAAGTTTCTAACGCATTTGCAGGCATCGGTTTAGCATAATAGAAGCCCTGCGCAATATGGCAACCCTGTTTTTTTAGAAAAATTTCATGTGAGCGACTTTCTACGCCTTCGGCGACCAGAGTTAAATCCAGGCTTTTTCCCATATCAATAATGGCCTGCACCAGCGCGGTATTTTCTGTATCAAGACTAATATCTTTGATGAATGCACGGTCTATCTTTAGTTTATTCACCGGCAGGTGTTTGAGGTGGTTAAGCGAGGAATAACCTGTACCAAAATCATCAATAGCCAGAGAAATGCCCAGCTTACGCAGTTGCTGTAAGGTATTAATGGAGTGCTCAGCATCTTTGAGAATAAAATCTTCAGTAATTTCCAGTTCCAGCCATTCGGCTTTGCATCTGGAATGGTGCAGAATTTTTTGTACGGTTTGCAGTAACCCTTGATGCCTAACTTGATTGCCCGATAGATTCACTGCGATGGTTTCAAGGCTGGTATGCTGTTTTTTCCAGCTTACCATTTGTTCGCAGGCGGTTTTTAATACCCACTCGCCTAGTTTTATCATCACGCCACATTGTTCGGCAACGGCTAAAAACTGATCAGGTAATAATAGTCCTGCCTCAGTATGGTGCCAGCGTATAAGCGCTTCGACACCGACAATTTTTTTAGTTTTTAATGCAATCTGTGGTTGGTAAAATAGTTCAAACTGGTGATTCTCTATGGCGTGTCTAAGATCGGTTTCCAGAGTGACGCGATCGATAGCCGTTGCGGTGAGTTCGTGAGTATAGAAATGATATTTATTTCGGCCGGAGGCCTTGGCCTGGTACATGGCGGAATCTGCATTGCGCAATAACTGATCGATTGTTTTGCCATCGTCAGGGTAAATGCTGATACCGATACTGGCTGAAGTGTAAAGCGTGTGCCCACGGATAGTTGTGATTTGTGAGGTTGTGGTCGTGATTTTTCGTAATACATGATCGAGGTCGCTTATTTTGGTGATCTGTTCAATCAGGACGATAAATTCATCGCCACCCAGTCGGGCTACGGTGTCTATTTCACGGACACTTTTTTGTAAGCGTTTGCTGACAGTGATTAAGAGTGCATCGCCGATTTCATGTCCCAGACTGTCATTGATGTTTTTGAAATTGTCCAGATCAATAAAAAGTACGGCGATTTTCTGTGCATTACGGTTAGCATATTCAATGGCATAATGCAGTCTGGCATCAAGCAATAAACGATTGGGTAAATTGGTTAAGGCATCATGGTGTGCAAGATGTTTAAGATTTTCTTCAATACGCTTACGTTCACGTATTTCGCATAATAACTGATCATTAATTTTACGTAGCTCTTTCGTTCGAAGGGTTACCTTATCTTCCAGGGCAAGTTGATTGGTTTCCAGCTGGGTTTGTGCCTGTTTTCGACGGCTAATTTCCTTATTTAGATCTTTAATCAGAAACTGGTTTTTTATTTGCAATACAAAACTGTCAATTATGTGTCGGTTTAAGTGCCGACCAGCACTGATGATAAAAAACACATACAGTGCTGCAGACAGGCTGATGTAAAATGACAGGCGAGAGCCTTCCATAAAATAGAAAGATATGGCGGCGACACTGATCGGTAGCGTAAAAGCATAAAAAGTGCAGAGCGAAGCACTTAATGCTGGCAGACTGCCCGTTAGCGCAACAATAATAATAAGATAGACTACGCTGGTGGTGGCACTATTTTCTGTGCCCGGCAAATAAAACACAATGCTTGCCCAGCTGATGCCGGCAAATAGAGAGGCATAGGTGTACAGCCTAATCCATTGGGATGGATGAAGTCGAGTCGGGTGTATGGAATGATATCTATAGATGAATAACCGTATGCAGGAAATGATGAGCATAAAGATTAGCCACGGCTGTAAGGAGGGCTTAAGTAAGGTGTCGAGAAAAAGCGTTACCACAGCGGAACCAGCAATTGCGATAATGTTTGTTGATAAAGAATTTTTAAACAACAGGTTCGCAATTAAGCTTTCAATTTTGTATTTTTTAGTCGTTTCCGGCACAGTTTAATTTGTGAGCAATATTGTGTTGGCTAATTAGTTTGAGCATAGACGATTGTATGGAGAAAGGGTTAAAACAGAATGAATCTGCATAAGTAAAGTTAATGCCTGACCGAGGATTTTTGTACCATAAAGACTGAGAGTTAGAGAATGATTCGGCCTATTAAATTCCTCTGTAGTTGGTGCGAAGAGGGAAATATTGCTGCCTGAGTTATTGTACTGATAATGCTGTTCATTATTAATGAATAGTATTATAATAAATGCTTCACACCAAAAATCTTTGCGTAAAAATAAAATCTCTCGCAGAGAGGTGACGATTTGAATTTTCGCACACAAGAGAGTCATAACGTGGATAAAAATAAACAGCAAATCTTAAAAAAAACTTTACTGCGATTGAATGCGCAGATGCGCGTTATGGGTCTGCCATTATTTCAAATCTACGATGTGGATATAGAGGGCGGGGAATCGACCGTGGTACTGATGAATGCGGTGTCTGAATTTAACATATACATACAATTATGGGCACCACAACAGAATTTTTCTGTTTTATTGAAGCGTTTAAAGGCCGTACCGGGAAATGCATTATTGCTGGCTGATTTCATCAATCCGGTCATGTCAGAAAAGTTGAAACAACGGGTTATCAATTTTGTTGATTGTGCCGGTAATCTATCTTTACAGACCAGCGGTATGAACGTTTTTATTAAGCATAATAAAGACGTGCGGCGGCAAGAAAAAGGCAAGAAAGGGTGTGTGTTTAATCCAGTGGGGCTAAAATTATTGTACGCTTTTTTTAACTCACCTGAATTATTGAACGTTTCCTATCGGACAATCTCAAATAAAGTTAATGTGGCGCTGGGCGGCATTGGGCCGGTACTGGAGGATTTACAGTTATCGGGGTATGTTGCAGAAAAGGAGAATCGTAAATGGTTAGTAAATAAACAACGATTATTTGAAAGATGGGTAGATGCCTATCTGGAAAAACTACGGCCTAAACAGATGCTTGGGCGATATCATGCGGTAAAAGCGGACTGGTGGAAAAAAGTAGAGATAAAAAAATACAACGCGCAGTGGGGCGGTGAGATTGTTATAGCAAAACAAACCCCCTTTATACAGCCAGAGAATATAACCGTCTATTTTCTGGGTGACAGTATTGACATCTTCCTGCAAGACAATCAGTTGCAGCAGGATACAGACGGTGAGGTTGTGCTTTATCAGGCGTTCTGGATGAATAGTACAGAGCAAGAAAAGGTAAGTCCAATGATTGTCTATGCGGATCTGGTTGATTCAATCGACCCTGGTAACCGGGATGTGGCTAAAGTCTTTTATGGTGAAGCAATTACCGGCTTGTTGGCAGAGTAGTCTGTATCAAACGATATACTGATAGCCGATTGAGTCAGGTTTCCCTGAGCCGCCGAGCACCCTGTCTGGGGAAGCCCCTCTGCCTGTCACTGTCGCGATGCATGATGCAATGTTGTCCTGAGCGGTAAATCAGGTGCGTATAAAGTTTGCGCCATAGCTGTTTTTATAGCTTGACTTTATCTAAAAATCCTATATTCTATTAATCAACTTATTAATTGAATAATGTATTAGTAAGTCTAATGATAACGCCCTGCTGTTTTTACAATACAGGCCGTACGCATAAATAATTATAGCTAGCGAGGAGATAGGATGGATATTAACGCGTTTATTATGCACCATGAAGTTGTCATTCGGCTGAGTTTTTTTCTGGGTATTTTTGCAGTCATGGCGATCTGGGAATTTATCGCACCGCGACGAGCTCTGACCGTTTCCAAAGTGGTACGCTGGAGTAATAATCTGGGGCTGGTTTTTCTCAATAGTTTTATTTTACGGTTACTCTTTCCTGCTGCTGCAGTAGGTATGGCCGCATTTACCCATGAGCATGGTTGGGGATTGCTAAACTATTATACAATTTCACCTGTAGTTGCTGTTATTGGTTCGGTTATAGTAATGGATTTTATTATTTATCTGCAACATATCATGGTGCATGCGGTTCCCGTTCTCTGGCGTTTACATCGGGTTCATCATGTCGATCTGGATTATGATGTCACCACTGGTGCTCGCTTTCACCCTCTGGAAATCATTCTTTCTATGTTAATTAAATTTGCCACCATTATCGTGCTTGGGCCACCGGTTGTTGCCGTGGTAATTTTTGAAGTCATGTTAAATGCCACTGCCATGTTTAACCACGGTAATGTGCGTCTGCATCCTGTTATTGATAAATGGTTGCGCCTGATTTTAGTCACACCTGATATGCACCGAGTACATCATTCGGTGGAAGATGATGAAACTAATAGCAATTTCGGTTTTAGTCTGCCGTGGTGGGATCGTCTATTTGGTACTTACCGTGCGCAACCTCGTGCCGGTCATGAAAATATGATTATCGGTATTCACTCTTTTCGGGAACCAAAAATAGCATCATGGCTCAGTGGTATGTTGGTGATACCTTTTATAGGAGGGATATCGGGTTATGTGATTAATCGCAGAGAATGGGTTGGTGTAAAAGAGAATAACAATGAAAAATAATTTGTGGAAATTTCTGCTGCTGGTTTTTATTGTCGTAGGCATCGCATTGGTGGTTACTTACCACAACCAGTTAAATGCAACCGTGATACAGAATTGGATTCGAACCGCTGGTGATGCAGCGCCATTGCTGTTTATGTTGGTTTACATTATTGGTACGGTCTTCTTTTTTCCGGGTATGGTCCTTACCTTGCTTGGTGGTGCATTATTCGGCCCACTACTGGGAACGTTCTATAATCTGATTGCGGCCACTATCGGTTCAATGTTGTCTTTTTTAATTGCTCGTTATCTGGCTTCCGGCTGGGTTGAAAAGAAAGCTGGAGGTAAATTAAAACAGTTAATTAACGGCGTTGAAAATGAGGGCTGGCGATTTATCGCTTTTACCCGACTGGTTCCTTTGTTCCCGTTTAATTTATTAAACTATACATTAGGTTTGACGAAAATAAAATTCAGTCATTATAGTCTTGCCACATTTATTTTCATGTTACCCGGTGCGCTGGCTTATACCTACCTTGGCTATATCGGCAAAGAAGCAGCAACAGGTGGTGGAGGTCTGATTCAAAAATCCATGTTGGCACTGGCCTTGCTGGGTCTTGTTGCCTTCCTTCCGCGAATAATCGGCAGCATACGCAAGGGTGCAATGTTAAGCAGTGAGAATTTAAAACAACGTCTGGATAAGGGTGAAGATTTATTCCTCCTGGATGTGCGTACAGCCGAAGATTATAACGGTGCGCAGGGGCATATTGCAGGTGCAATGTTGCTACCACTGGAACAACTGGAAAGCCGGCTAGATGAAATTAATGGTTATCAGGAAAAACCCGTGGTGATAATTTGCCGTACCGACCGAAAATCATCAAAGGCAGCGTTATTACTGGCAAAGAAAGGTTTTGCCGATGTGCATGCGGTAAAAATGGGCATGACTGGTTGGCTGAAAAAAAGTTATCCTGTAGAAAAATAAAGTATTTTTAACGGGTAGATAAAACACAATATTTATACATTATATTCGGTTACTAACAGGACGGATGAAAAGGGTACTTATTATTAAGACACGCTGTCAATACATCCATGTAATCTCGACCCCGCATCCCTGCGGATGACGGTCTTGAATAATAAGTATCCTTTTCGTCTGTTTCAGTAATAAATCATGATGAAGATAACAAAAAAACACTATTTACTTATTCTTCTTCTCGCTTTTCTGGTTTTTATCGGTTGGCGTTTCATTCGTCCATTAAATATTTTTTTAGTGAGTGAGCGTTTTGCCTGGCCAGTTGATACATCAGCCAGCCCTGCAATACTTGGCCAGTTAAAAGCACAGCAGTGCGGTGCCTGCCATCCGGCTTTTTATAAAGAGTGGAAAACGACCATGCACAGTCAGGCATGGATAGATCCCTATTTTCAGGCAGACTGGAAATTTGAAGGTTCAGCGCCTAATTGTCGGCTTTGCCATACTCCCCTTGACCGTCAGGAGCCACAGAAAGTTCTGGCTTATCGTGATGCCGACAGGCTGGATCCGGTATTAAAAAAGAACCCTGATTTTGACAGCGCGCTTCAGCATCAGGGAGTAACCTGTGCCGCCTGTCATTACCGTAATGGAAAAATAGTAGGTGTGTTGCGTAACACCCATGCGCCACATCCGGTAAAAATACTCAAGGATCCAAACGAGGTCTGTGTACGCTGTCATGTGGTAAAGGGTAAACGCTGGGATACCTTTTATCGTTTGCCTCCCTGTGGAACGGTTGCAGAAATAAAAACCACTCTGAAATCTTCACCAGTCGGTTCGGGTAATAATGTAAGCCATCCGTTCGAAAAAACACCCGCAGATATTCCCTCTATTACGGGAAAAAGCAGGCAAACAGAAAACAGTGGTGAAACTTCTGCGGCTAATTACCATGCACTTGGTTGTGTGCAATGCCATATGCCGCTAATTAAGCGTCCGCTTGTTATCGGTGGTAAGGTACGGATTACTCGGCAGCATTTATGGCGCGGCGGGCATGATCCGAGCATGGTTAAAAAAGCGTTGAGTATCACTTTTACTGAAGCTAAACCGGTTGCTGATAATGCAGGGAGTAGCCGAAAATTCATCCTGACAATAACCAATACCGGCGCAGAACATTATGTGCCGACGGGATTACCTAATCGCTATCTTTCCGTTTCTTTACGTGTACTGGGTAAACATGGACAGGTGCTGGATGAACAACATGATACGATTAAACGGACACTGATGTGGCGGCCATTTATCGTTGATTTATGGGATACTCGATTACCTCGTTGGCAACCCCGCCACTATGAAATAAAAGTTGGCAATAACCGTGCTGCGCTAAAAGTAGAGGCAGTGGTAACGTATCATCTACTGAGTGAAGCTCGGCGTAAACGGATTAATTATAAAAATACGACACCCATTGACTATAAAGTATTTCATAAACAAATTTTATTGTCAGCGGGTAACGCTCTTACTGGGTCTGCACAAAAACATAAACGAGAAAATAAATGAATAAACGTGATTTACTTATTATCGGTGGCGGCGCCGGTGGCCTGGTTATTGCCAGTGTTGCCGCGCAACTCGGTTTAAATGTCACACTGATTGAGAAAGAAGAAAAGCTGGGCGGTGACTGTTTACACTACGGTTGTGTACCCAGCAAAACATTCATTCAGGCTGGCAAGGTGGCTTCATTAATGCGTCGTGGTGAGGAATTTGGCCTGCCTGCAGTTAATCCTGAGGTTGATCTGGCCAAAGTCAACGCACATGTACGCTCGGTGATTGAGCATATACAGCCGCATGATGACCCGGAGCGGTTTCGTGACTATGGCTGCGAAGTCATTTTTGGTGCTGCCGAGTTTATTGATGCGCATACTATACAAGTCAATAACCAGACCATTAGCAGCAAGCGTTTTGTAATTGCCACGGGCTCGCGTCCCTTTGTCCCACCGATTGAAGGCTTGAAGGAAGCCGGTTACCTGACCAATATCGAGATCTTTTCACTACAAACATTACCTGAACGTCTGCTTGTATTAGGCGGTGGTCCGATTGGTCTGGAAATGGCGCAGGCATTTCATCGGCTTGGCAGTAAAGTAACGGTTGTCGAACGGCTGCCGAATATTCTGCCACAGGAAGACCCAGAAGTTGCCGCAGCATTGCAGAAAAAACTGACAGATGAGGGAATTACATTCTTTACTTCAACCAGTGCTGAAAAAGTCAGTTATAACGGTAAGGTACGAACAGTTTTTTGTAGTGACGATATACAACTTGAATGTGAACAGTTACTGGTTGCGGTTGGGCGTAAACCCAATATTGAAAATCTGGGGCTGGAAGCGGCAGGTATTACGGTAAGCCCCAACGGCATTAATGTTGATCGGCGAATGCGTAGTTCACAAAAACATATTTATGCAGTAGGTGATGTCTGCGGACCTTATCCCTTTACCCATATGGCAGAGTATCAGGCCGGTATTGTTATCAGCAATGCTATATTTCGTTTTCCTAAAAAAACCGATTACCGGGTCGTCCCCTGGGTTACCTATACCGACCCCGAACTGGCGCGAGTCGGTTTAACCGAGCAGCAGGCAAAACAGCAAGGCATAGAGCCGATAGTATTACGGTTTGATTTTAAAGATATTGACCGCGCCCTGGCAGAAGTGGAAACCGCCGGTTTTACCAAACTGATTACCTATAAAGGTAAAATCCTGGGGGCAAGCATACTGGGTCCACATGCAGGCGAACTGATTCATGAAATTGTACTGGCTATGCACAGCGGTATAAAAATTAGTGAGATTTCAGCGACTATTCATGCCTACCCGACACTGGCACAAATTCACCGGCGTACAGTGAATACGATGTATGCACCAAAACTGTTTAGCCCGCGCACCAGAAAAGTAGTGAAGTGGATTAATCGCCTGCTACCCTGAAGTAGAATTATTCAATATGTGCTGTTCTAGCTAAATGTCTGCATCAGGCGGCTCTCAAAATACTATTGTTCGTTTGCCGAATTGCGTTCAAGAAACGGTAACTGAACTGTTCCGGTTTTATATCAAGACCGAGTTTATTTATTTTGTCCCAGTCCGTCTTTTCATATGCAATGCTGCATTCTAAAACGCTACCTGCTCGACCAGCAAAATGCATTATTGCATTTTTAATATCAGCCGATAATGGCAGGGTTTCTAATATTTGATTCATGGGAATTCCGAGTAAAATATCTAATGTGGAGAGCAGGCCAATATAGAAAAAATTCTGGAGGTCTTTTTCTCCTAATTGCTCAGCGATTTGTTCACACATGTATGCGCGGGTCATCGTTAATTGCATTAAATCATCAGGCTTGTTGCTTATATTCGACATTGCAATCAGTGTTGCCCAGTGTTTTAACCTTTTCATCCCGACATAGGTGATAGCCTCATGAATTGATTCCACTTTGCGTGGTAGCGCATAATGTGCCGAATTGATATACCTGAGTATTTTATAGCATAAAGAAACATCTTTTGAGATAGAGATAACCAGATCTTCGATTTTAACCTCATCATTATTCAGGTCTGAAAGCAGCGAGATAATTGCCAACTTATTTGCTGGAATAGTTTTGCCTTTAATGATTTTTGGTTTTGCAAGAAAGTAACCCTGAAACAGGTCAAACCCACATTCACGCAGAAAATTATATTCTTCCTCCGATTCAATTTTTTCAGCAAGAATTTTTACCTTGTATTTTCTTAGCAGTGCTACATGCTGCTTTATTTCTTCCCTGCCAAGCTGTGGAATTTCTACTTTTATATAATCAACCAGTGGTAGTACCGGATCCCATTTACTGGAATAAATAAAATCATCCAGTGCGAGAGAGAACCCCTGGTCAACAAGTTTCTGTAAATTACTGATAAGTGTCTCATCAACAACAGTATCTTCAAGCACTTCAAGTACGGCTTTTTCTGCGGGTATCTGAATGGGGTTTTCACCGCTCAGAAATTCATCGCTTAAATTAATAAATGCAGTTTTATTCGCAGTGGCAGCAGAAAAGCCAAATTCTATAATCAGGTTAAGGATAACCGTGGTGGTCGCTGCATTGTGATTGGTAATATTGGCTCTGTTTTCATTTGAATCACGATATAAAATTTCGTAAGCAAATATATTCATATTGCGATCAAAAATTGGCTGACGTCCAATATAAACAGTTGATTGGCGCTCCTGGTCGGATGTAGCTGTACTCTGTTCTGAATGCATAGTGTTTTGTATTGGAAAGGATCCTGCTAATTTTTATATTGACTTTAGTCAATGGTGAAAGTCGGCGGTAGAAGATGAAACTTTAGTGTAAAAATAAATTATTATAATAATACATGGTGACATGAACAGGAGTTTGTTGCTGTGACCCGTTGTTAATATCTCCATGTACGCTCAACTCCCGCGTCCATGCGGCGGTCGGGCACAGTAATAAGCATCAATTCATAGCACTGATAGTTAACGGGCGGCAGTAATCTGTTCTATAATAATTATTACCGGAACAGATAAAAAGGCTACTGATTGTTCAAGACACGCTGTCAATACCTCCATGTAAGCTCGACACCCGCATCCCTGCGGTTGACGGTCTTGAAAATCAGTAGCCTTTTTATCCACCCTGTTAGTCTGTTAGTTACGGTAAAGATTAAACATCGAGAGGCTTAGTATGAACTTGCACGAGAAAAATTTATCATTGCAGGAAAAATACAATGTAACGGCATATTTTTATGACATTCTGGACTATCCGTGGGAGCGGGTATATAAAAAATGGCGGCCGATGTTAATCGGTGATTTACGGGGGAAGATACTGGAAGCGGGTGTTGGGACAGGCAGGAATCTGGAGTTCTATCACGAAGAAGTTGAGCTGGTTGGCATCGAATTAAGTAAAAAAATGTTGAACAGGGCCGAAAAAAGAATAAAAAAAGCTGAGTGTAAAGTAAGCTTGATTCATGAAGATGCTACCGTAATGCAGTCAATAGGTTCAGCTCAATTCGACTGGATATTTTCGACATTTATGTGTTGTGTCATGCCGGATGAAATACAGAAACTGGCTATTGAACAATTTGGTAGAGTGTTAAAACGGGGTGGGCGTTTCCGGCTTTTAGAAATGGTCTATTCGAAAAATAAAAAAACCAGAAAAAGACAAAATTTATTTACTCCATTCGTTGAAACCATATATGGAGCAAGATTTGACAGAGATACGCTTGTTCACCTTGGCCAGTCATTGAATTTAAAAGTCACTAATACGACTTTCTTAAAAGACGACACTTACCTGCTAATTGAAGGCGTTCGTATTTAATACAAAGAGTTAATGCATGAGGGCGACGATAAAGGGAGCTGACGGTCAGTTACGTTGTAAATGGTGCGGTGTCAGCCCGGAACTTCTTGGTTATCACGATACCGAATGGGGGTTTCCAGTCAGTAATGACCAGCGCTTATTTGAGAAATTGTGTCTGGAGGGTTTTCAGGCGGGGCTGAGCTGGCGTACTATCCTCGTCAAGCGGGAGAATTTTCGTTCTGCCTTTCAGCATTTTGATGTTGATCAAATAGCACGTTTCACCCAGCGCGATATTAATCGTCTTCTCAAGGATAAGGGCATTGTTCGCCATCGTGGCAAGATCGAGGCGGTTGTCAACAATGCAAAACGAGCGCAGGAACTCATCAGGCAGGCAGGTTCGCTGGCCGCTTTTTTCTGGCGTTACGAACCGGATGTGAAGCAACTTGCGAAACCACAGACTGTATCGACATCGGTGGCATCGATTGCGTTGTCAAAAGACCTGAAAAAACTGGGCTGGAAATTTATTGGGCCCACCACGGCGTATGCCTTTATGCAGGCAATGGGGCTGATCAATGATCATGTTGAGGGTTGCGTGATCAGGGGGGAAGTGGAACGTGCGCGCAAAAGATTCAGACGTCCATGTGGTGATAAAGAGTAAATCCGCTGCTCAATGAGTGGAAGCGGGCTCTGGCCGCCACATTTCCACACGGTTCTCGACCAGATTTGTGGTGTAGACGGTACCGTTAGGCGCTACGGTCACGGCGGTTTCAGTATAACCTGGGCCACGATGTGAGGTACCAAATGCGGTTAGGAACCTGCCCTGTGAGGTAAATTTCTGGATGCGGTTGTTTTCCTGATCAGCAACGAAAACATTGCCATGTGGCCCAACTGCGACCCCGGTCGGGGTGCGAAACCAGCCGTTGAATGAGCCGCGTATATTTGCGGCGAAAGGCCCGCCCCACTTGCGCAGAAAGTGACCGTCGGGACCGAACATCTGGATACGGTCATTGTAGCCGTCGGCTACGTATAGGGTACCGTCTGGTGCTACTGCAACGTCAGTGGGGTAGTTAAACCATCCTGACTCGACATAGCCCTTTTTGCCCGTATGGCCCCACTGGCGAATAAAGTGCCCCTGGGGACTGAGTTTTTGCACCCGCTGATTATAGAATCCGGCAACATATATATTGCCCTTTAGATCCGCTGCAATTCCGGCAGGTGAATTGAACTGAGCAGCTGCTGAGCCTGCTTTGCCCGGTGTACCCAGAGTGCGCTCCAGCGTGCCATCGGCCCCAAATATGAGTACATCGTCATTCCAGAAGTCAGCGGCGTAAACTTTCCCGTTACGGGCCGCAATATTCATGGGTCGCCCCTGATCGGGTACTGCGATTTGTCTTATGAAGCGCCCATTCGCATCGAAGACCTGGATTCGATGGTTCAGGGAATCGGCAACATATACGTGGTTGTCACTATAGGCAATGCCAATAGGATTGTGAAACTGTCCGGGGGCTACGCCCTTTTCACCCCAGGTTTTCACTAAATGGTAGTTAGGCTCAACGGAGGTGGGAAACCAGGCTAGCCTGATCCCAACACCCAGAATGATGAGTATTCCGGCAGTGATCCAGCTGATACGTCTGGTGCGGCTCATACGTGGCCACCACTGGGATGTTGTACGATCTTGCGCAAGGCGAAACCAGCGTCATAGACGAACTGCTTGAGCTGGGCATCGGTGAAGTGTGTTCCTGGGCGCACCTGCACGATGGCTACCCCTTTCACAATATTGATATTGATCGTGGTGACGCCGTGATGGCGCACGAACTGCTTCTCAAGCCCATAAGCGCAGAACGGGCAGGCCAAACCATTCACCTGCAGGACATAGGCATCCTTTGGATAGGTATTCGTGCCATCGGCACGCGCCGAGGCAGGCAGCGACAGCGCACTGGCCAACAGCATTATGGGTAATAGTGGAAGCCACAATTTGAAATGAAACATGGTTTATCTCCTCTGTTAATGATTTACGGTGGGTCGCCCAGTGGAACCGAATCAGTAATGCATTTCGATCTCAAAACGGAAGCGGAAGTCGGTGGCGGGCTGATGCCCATTCAGATTACTATAAACAGGTATCTGGATGCCTGGTCGCAGATTGACCTGGCCGTAGGTCCAGATCATACCTGGAGAGATGAACAGTTCCGTTCCACCGGTATTTGGAAGTTCGATGTCATTGAGCCGGCTATGGCCCGTAATCTCCGCATTCAAACCGACGACAAACACGGTATCGGGCATTGTGTAGACGGGTATGCCAGGTCGCCAGCCGCCCGCCAGATTCAGGAACAATCGATTACCTCGACGTAGCTCTCCCACGCCACCGCGCGTGTTGATTCGATAGCCAGCACTCGCCCAGTGGTACCATTTGATGCTTTCGTAACCATAGGCGAGTGCCGCCAGGTAATCGGTTGAGCCGGTGCTCACTCCAGCACTACCCGTGTTAAATAACACCTTCCCCAGTGCGGTGAATGAGCGCAGCGTACCGGGGCCGGCCCGCCGCCAGAATCGGTATCTGGTCTTGAGGCTGAAGTCCCCGACACCGCTGGACTCGCCATTCTCATAGGGCAATTCCATACCAACGGTCCAATTGCTATTGACTCCGTACTTGAACTCACCGGTATACTCGTTGGTTGCTTTGCCCGCCACTTCGGTACGTTGATAGCCCAGGTGATACTCTGTGGCTCCCTTGAATTCCGTATGCGGGGAGAAAGAAAAGATGGGGCCGTGTGCCAGTGCCGACAGTGGGGCTGCGACCAGGCTAGTGGTGAGCACGATCCAGCACCATCGATATATATGGCTATGGTGAATATGCATTTTCATTATACGTCTCCCAGTTTCTCGTAGAAGCCCCGCGTGGATGTACAGCGGGGACATTATGATCACAATAAACCTGGAGTGCACTCCAATGTCAAGTTTCGGGTAGACTTTGTTGCTTGACAAATATTTAGCCCAGGCCTACCATCTTCGGATTTATCAAAATGAAAAGA
>CAYTUK010000007.1:0-137939 GCA_964441285.1 uncultured Thiotrichaceae bacterium
ATAGCATCATATATACGTGTAAGCAATGGACTGCTTTAATCACACAAACCAGAAAACGCATCCTGCGAGTTCCGTCATGTTGTGACTTGATTTGGGATAAGTGGGGTCAGTGTAAATATTATTTGTTACGAAGGCGAAACTTGAGTAGTATGTTTATACTGACCCCACTTCTGCTCTTAAAACACCTGGAAAATCTGTCTGATGAAGTTTTGGTGCAACGCTGGGCACAAGACCCTTATTACCAGGCGTTTACCGGCGACCAAATCAACCTGGTCATGTCAGCAGCTGCGTTCAACTTTAAAAAGTGGATGAGGGAGGTTGCTTTTTGGCTTAAAAAACTAAAACAAATGAAAGTTGTGCTGGAAATATTTTTTCTTCGATGTAATGTCGTGACTGTTTGAAGGCCTGAGGTGGATATTTTAGGATCGACTAACTATCAGTGATATGAACTGGGGTTTATTGCTGTGACCGTCTGCCGCATGGAGCGGCGGTCGAGCGTACAGGGAGGTATTTACAGCGAGTCACAGCAATAAACCCCAGTTCATGTCACCATGTATTAGCATAAATAATTTATCCTTATACAATATTTACACAGAAGATTAACGGGATAGCCGTGAATAAATATATCTAACGATGATATTACTTTGTACTTAAGGTCACGCTTTCCAGATTTTCTGTCTCGCCAGTAACAACCCCGATAATAACACTCACCGGATAACCCAGCGTCTTTAGCTCGGTTAAACAGGCATCAGCATTGGTAGCTGGAATGGCTGCGAGTAAACCGCCTGAGGTTTGTGGATCGAACAGCATCGGGTAATGTTTGTGCCGGCGCAATTTATCGGAGTTTTTTATGGCTCGCATTAAGCGTACATTCTGTTCCTGGAGTGAACTGAATATGCCCGCTGCGATCATGTCCAGTGCGCCGGCCATAATCGGCAGCATCTCCAGATTAATTTGAACGCTTTTAGCGGATGAGCGTGTCATTTCTATCAGATGACCAAGCAGACCAAAACCGGTAATATCCGTACACGCAGTGGCAGCATGGCGGTGCAAACAAAAACCGGCCGCCTGATTGGAAAGTAGCATACTTTGTAGTGCAGCATCGATCCAGCGGCCTTTGGCTTTAAGACGCATATCGGCCGCAAACAGTGTGCCGGTGCCGAGTGCTTTGGTTAGAATTAAAACATCACCTACCTGCATACCTGCTTTACGCATAACCTGTTCTCGGTTTACCAGACCGGTCACGGATAAACCGAACGATAGTTCTACGCCTTCACTGGAATGGCCGCCAACCAGCGCTGTATTGCTGGCGTTTAACACAGCTAAAGCCCCCGACATAGTTTGAAATAACGGGTCTTCAATCTGGCTTTCAATGCCATAAGGAATGGTGGCAATTGCCATGGCTGACTGGGCTTCAGCGCCCATCGCAAAAATATCACTTAAAGCATGGTTAGCGGCAATCTGGCCAAAGATATATGGATCATCAATAAAGCTACGGAAGTAATCCACACTTTGTACCACCAGTTTGCCTGCGGGTACTTCGGTGACAGCGGCATCATCCGGGTCAGATAGTCCAATTACCACATCATCACGTGAAATGGGTTGCAGACGATTGATCACGCGTGATAAAACCGTACTACCTACTTTTGCACCACAGCCACCACAACGCATCGCCATGGCAGAGATTTCATGCAGGGTCTGTTTGTCTGTCATCGCTGCATTAAATGTGGGTGGGTTTTCCTGTTTCATATCCGGCAGCGTATTAAATTTTTCCATAAAGCGCTGGTCAATCCAGTTTTTTATTTTCCATAACCAGGCACCTTCCAGTGACCAGAAACTATGTGAAGCAATTGCGTATTGATTACCCGTGGTGATAAGACCGAGAAAGTTTTTTTGTGGAATAAATGGTTTTAGTGGCTGTCCCTGTATCTGTCGCGCCAGATTACGTGCCAGAGGTGGCCCCTGGCGAACCGCAAAGACCCCGGACTTTGGTCGTGGATGCTTGATTACTGATGCAATGTCACCGGCAGCAAAAACGTTATTATGTGAGCTGGATTGCAGGTAATCATTGACGGCAATAAACCCTTCAGCATCTACATCAAGACCGGCTTCGGCTAACCAGACGGGTGCTCCGGCATTGGTGACCCATAAAACGGCATTGGCCGGATAAGATCGAGCATCATTATTACACAGCAAAGTACTCTGTTTGACCTGTTCGACACGATGGTTCAGATGGATTTGAATGTTGCGTTGTTTAAGAATACGATCAAAGCGTTTCCTTACCTGTTTATTATGTGTGGGTAATATGTGTTCACTGTCGCAAAATAAATCAATATGTAAAAAATCATCGGCATGCTTTATTGTCGTTTTTGTTGTGGCGAATAAATGCTGTAAACGGTATTGTGTTGCCAGCGCCATTTCCACGCCACCGGCACCACCACCGACAATGGCCAGATAAAAATTTTCAGTGGTGTTGAGTATTTTATTCGTCAGGCTTTCCCACTGGTTTAAAAAATGATCAATGGGTTTTACCGGCAGGGTATATTTTTCCGCACCGGGAATGTGCAAAGTCGTAGGACGCGAGCCGATATTGATTGATAAAACATCAAAGTGAATCGGTGGCCGCCCAGGACAGAAAAGCTGGTTTTCAGTTAAATCCAGTTGTTCTACTTCAGCATGATAAATCCGCGCATGGGCAAATTGCGCCAGCGGGCGCAAGTCAATATGTGTTTCATCATAACTATAATGGCCGGCAACATAACCCGGCAACATCCCCGAATAAGGCGTATGTAAATCCCGTGTAATCAGGGTTAAACGCAACCCCGGAACTGGGTGCATGGCAAAATGCTTTAATACCGAGAGATGGCTGTGGCCACCGCCAACTAATACAAGATCTTTAAGAATCGGGATTGTGCTGGTATTGTCCATACAGAAAAAATATTTAAGTCAGTTAACAGCTTGAAGGGCGTAGTTTACTGTATTTCTTCTGACTATGGTTTAGTTAAATGATACTCGTTAACAAACACCAGTATTATTTTATAAACCACTCGTGCCTGATCCGTTACTAATAGTACAGATGCAAAGGCTACGCATTGTTCAAGACCGTCAGCCGCAGAGATGTGGGTGTCGAGTCGACAGGGATGTATTCACCGCGTGTCTTTAACCATGGATCGCCTTTTCATTCGTTGCAGCAATAAATACTCAGTGTGATGTTCGCCGCTGAAATAATTAGCATTACCTGAAGCACCAGGCGATTAAACAACCATGTTAATATCTCCTCTGTTTATATATTAAAATAGCAGTAAAATTACGCATCCTGACAGGATGGATGAAACGGGTACTTGCTATTGTTGCAGTCAAAGCGTTACTGCGATAGGGTTGGTTTTTTTACTTGCTATTTTGGCTTACGTTCCATATGACAGAATCTATTTCCAGGCAACGTTACCAGTTTTATGATTTACATCCTGAAACCGCAGATTTTCGTGCAGATGTCATTCAGGGTTTAAGTGCGGACGCGCCCGCTATTCTGCCGAAATATTTTTACGATGAAGCAGGCTCTCGCCTGTTTGCGCAAATTTGTACCACGGAAGAATATTATCCAACACGCACAGAAGTTGGCATTATTCGCGATAATATTGATGAAATTGTTGTCACACTGGGAAAGCAGTGTCTATTGATTGAGCCGGGCAGCGGTGACAGTTATAAAGTTCGTCTGCTGCTGGATGCATTGCGACCCATTGCCTATTTACCGATGGATATATCCAGACTTTATCTTCAGGCGGAAGCGCAAAAACTGGCGGCTGAGTTTAGCTGGTTAAATGTGCATGCGGTGTGCAATGATTTTACCCGCAATCTGGAATTGCCCTACAAGGTAAAGTCAACACGAAAAATCGCCTTTTTTCCGGGTTCTACCATCGGCAATTTTTCCCCGGATCAGGCCTTGAATGTATTGCAGGAAATGGGAGCAATGGTTGGAACTGACGGGGGGGTGTTGATTGGCGTTGATTTGCAGAAAGACAGTCAAATTCTGCATGCCGCTTATAACGATAAAGCTGGTTATACGGCACAATTTAATAAAAATTTACTGAGCCGAATGAATCGTGAGCTGGGGGCAGATTTTAATCCTGACTATTTTAAACATGATGCTTTTTTTAATGCGCGGCAGCATCGCATAGAAATGCATCTGCTAAGTGAAACCAACCAGCAGGTGCATATTGATGAACATGTTTTCAGCTTTGAGAAGGGCAAGTCCATTTTGACGGAATATTCTTATAAATATACGGTTGAACATTTTCAGCAACTGGCAGAAAAAGCTGGCTTTGAGCGTGTAAAAACCTGGGTGGATACTGAGCAGTTGTTTAGTGTTCATTATCTACAGCGTATTTAACAAATAAAAGTTCAGTAATGAAACCCCCGCTTATGCCAGCACGAATCCAGTCTATGCCCACTCAACTGGTTAACCAGATTGCGGCCGGTGAGGTGGTTGAGCGCCCGGCTTCGGTGTTGAAGGAGCTGCTGGAAAACAGTCTTGACGCGGGTGCGACGACGCTTCGCATCGATATTGAGCAAGGTGGAATTAAACTAATTCGTCTTTCCGATAATGGTTGTGGCATACATAAAGAGGATCTGGTGTTATCGCTTTCGCCGCATGCAACCAGTAAAATTCGAAATATTGAAGACCTGGAGCAGGTGACCAGTCTGGGTTTTCGTGGTGAGGCTTTACCCAGCATTGCGTCGGTGAGTCAGCTGAAATTAGTTTCTCGCCAGACGGACGATGAGAATGCCTGGCAACTGGAAACGCACAACAGTGTGGCATCGGCTATTCAGCCCTCGGCACATAATCCAGGCACCACCGTTGAAGTGCGTGATCTGTTTTTTAATATCCCCGCACGGCGCAAGTTCCTGCGTACTGAGAAAACCGAGTTTTCTCATCTTGAAGATGTGGTTAAACGCATTGCGCTAAGCCGTTTTGATGTCGCCATAACGCTTCAGCATAATCAGCGCGTAGTGAAACAGATTCGTCCAGCCGTAGATCGGCTGCAACAGGAAAAACGTATTGCGGCAATCTGTGGATCGGCATTTATTGAGCAGTCGGTTTATACTGATTTTTCTTATGAAGGCAAACATTTGTGGGGCTGGATAGCGCAGCCAACTTTTTCACGCAGCCAGGCGGATATGCAATATTTTTATGTCAACGGGCGAGTGGTAAAAGACCGACTGGTGACACATGCGATTCGACAGGCGTACCAGGATGTATTGTTTCACGGTCGCCATCCGGCCTATGTGTTATTTCTTGATGTTGACCCTGCTACTGTTGATGTTAATGCCCACCCCGGTAAGCACGAGGTTCGGTTTCGCCAGGGGCGCAATGTGCATGATTTTCTGTTTAAGGCAATTTATAAAAGTCTGGCAGAAGTGCGCCCAGATGATGGTCGGTCGCATGATTTAAGTCACTTTTCATCTGCTGTAAGTAAAATGGCTGGGCCATCAGGCAATGGTTCTGTTGCGGCCAGTTATAGGGGCGATCGAGGTGGTTCCGGCACAAATTCCCCGAGTTCACTGCCGCAGTATAGTTCGCAACAGAATCTTGGTCTGGCGGTCGCTGAGCAGCAACGTGCTTATCAAACGCTGACCATGCAAACAACGGCATTAGCCAATGCGATGTCAACGCTTAATGAATCTGAAGCGGCCGAGATTCCTCCCCTGGGGTTTGCGCGAGCACAGCTACATGGTATATATATTCTGGCGGAAAATGTACAGGGTCTGGTGCTGGTGGATATGCATGCCGCGCATGAGCGGATTGTTTATGAGCGACTCAAGCAGGCGCATGCAGGCAACGGGATAGTATCGCAGCCGTTATTAGTCCCTGTTATGCTGGCCGTGAGTGTGAAGGAAGCAGATCTGGTTGAGGAGCAACCAGACATTTTTAAACAGCTGGGTTTCGAGGTGGGCCGAACGGGAGAGGAAGCTGTACGCATCAGGCAGATTCCAGTTGTACTGGCTAATAGTGATGCAGAAGCGCTGTTACGCGATGTACTGGCCGATCTGGTCCGCCATGGTAGCAGTAGCCGTATTCGTGAAGCCATAAATGGGATGCTGTCAACAATGGCCTGTCATGGTTCGGTACGCGCAAACAGAAAACTCACGGTGCCGGAGATGGATGCCTTATTGCGCGATATGGAACAGACAGAACGTAGCGGACAATGTAATCATGGCCGACCTACATGGATTCAGTTGAGCATAACTGAACTGGATAAACTGTTTAAGCGTGGCCAGTGATAAAAAATTAACCATCGAGGTACGCTATGCACAGAGAAAATGGGGTGATAGACAATGAACTTGCCGATATCGGGGTTAGTGCTGTTGTAGACATGCATTAGCGTTATATGGATGATTTAGTTATACAGCCGGGTTGTTCACCCGATTCACCGTTTACGGTTTTTATTATGGGACCAACGGCAACCGGTAAAACGGATCTTGCGGTTGCGCTGTATAATGAATTACCAATGCAAATAATCAGTGTGGATTCTGCGCTGGTTTATCAGGGTATGGATATTGGCAGCGCCAAACCTGATGCCGCCACACTTTTGCAGGCACCACACCATTTAATCGATTTTATCGACCCAGCCGACAATTATTCTGCCGGGCAGTTTCGCACTGATGCGCTGGCTCTGATGGAAACTAACCGTCATGAAAAACAGATACCACTACTGGTTGGTGGGACGATGTTGTATTTCAATGCATTGCAAAAAGGCATGGCAAATCTGCCTGATGTGGATGCGTGTGTACGTGAGAAGCTGGCGTATGAAGCTGTCACAACAGGCATTGAGGGCCTCTATAAGCGTTTGCAACGGGTGGATCCAGTCGCAGCAACAAGAATTCATCCAAATGATCAACAAAGGATCAAAAGGGCGCTGGAAGTTTTTGATGCTTCAGGTGAAACATTAACTTCATTCTGGCAGCAACAGGCCCAACAATGTTTCCCCTATCGGGTGGTGAAAATTGCGCTGGTACCGCCGGATAGAACCGAATTACGGCAACGAATTTCTCGGCGATTTGATTTAATGCTGAAGCAGGGTTTGATTGATGAAGTGGCAACATTGCGCCAGCGTAAAGACCTGCACCCAGGCTTGCCAGCTATTCGTGCTGTGGGTTATCGACAGGTATGGTCGTACCTGGAGGGTAAGTATGATTTTGATTCCATGCGAGAAAAGGCTATTATAGCGACAGCGCAGCTGGCAAAGCGACAAATGACCTGGTTAAGAAAAGAGCAAAATTGTAATTTTATTGATCCGGCGCAATTAAATGTTAGGAAAGTTTTGAAAAATCTCAGAAATTTACTATCATCAGGAGGAAGTTGAGTAATGAGAGTTCTAGTGCGAGTCGAACTGTCAGTAAATTTGACTGTCGTAGTGAACACGAGATGAGCAGCGTATTACTAGATAATAAAGTCTCCGATAATAACAATAACGAGGAGTTGGCCATGTCAAAAGGGCATCATTTACAAGACCCTTATTTAAATGCATTACGTAGAGAACGTGTCCCAGTATCAATTTTTCTGGTTAATGGTATCAAATTGCAGGGGCAGATAGAATCGTTTGACCAATTTGCAGTACTGCTTAAAAATACAGTGACACAAATGGTCTATAAACATGCGATTTCTACCGTTGTGCCCGCGAGGCAGATAAAATGGACGAGTGAGAGCAATGAGGCTTGTGCGGATGACTAATCTATAGCTAATAAAGTATAGCTAAATAAAGGAACCTCTGATCAATTCGTGAAGTCATAACTTACAAATTGAGACATCTATTCGGTGTGGTAAAACTTCGCAATAGCCAGCTATTTCCTGTGTTTCACGCCTTGAAGCTGAAGCATTCAGGTTACATTTACCGCGTGTCTTGAACATCAGATAGCTTTTTTATCTGGTTCAGTAATAGGTGGTTATTTTTATTGTCTCGTGTCACTGCTGCCCCGTTAGCGATCAGTGATAAGATGGGTGGATAAACAGGTAGAATTGATTTTATGCTAGATAAAGAACGTGCAGAAACCGGGCAGCGAGCCATCCTGGTTCACATGGATTTTTATGCCGAATCCCAGCGTGAAAATCTGCCTGAATTTCGTGAACTGGTAGCATCCTCCGGTGCTCAGGTTCTGGCGGTTATTACCAGTGCTCGTCAGCGCCCGGATCCAAAATATTTTATCGGTAGTGGTAAGGCGAGAGAAATTCATGACCTGGTAAAACAGCATGGTGCCGACCTGGTACTGTTTAACCATGCATTACAGGCTTCTCAAGAGCGCAATCTGGAACAGTTAATAGAATGTCGAGTATTTGATCGAACCGAGTTAATACTGGATATTTTTGCACAGCGTGCACGCACCTTCGAAGGTAAATTGCAGGTCGAGCTCGCTCAGCTAAAACATTTATCCACGCGCCTGGTTCGTGGCTGGACGCACCTTGAGCGTCAGAAAGGCGGCATTGGTTTGCGTGGACCTGGCGAAACTCAGTTGGAAACAGACCGTCGTTTGCTGGGAGCGCGTATCAGGCAAATTAATAAGCGCCTGGATAAGGTACGTAAGCAACGCCAGCAGGGGCGGCAGTCACGCCTGAAGGCGGAAGTACCAACTATCTCACTGGTGGGTTACACCAATGCCGGTAAATCCAGCCTGTTCAACCGTCTGACCGACGACAATGTTTATGTGCAGGATCAGTTATTTGCCACTCTGGATCCGACGCTTCGGCGACTACAGATAAGCAAGGAGCTGGCGGTGATTTTCGCAGATACAGTCGGTTTTATCCGGCATTTACCGCATGACCTGATTGAGGCCTTCCGTTCTACTTTACAGGAAACTGCCGATGCACAGCTACTATTTCATGTTATTGATTCGGCAGATGAAAATCGCCTGGCGAATATCACTGAGGTTGACTCTGTATTAAAACAAATTCGGGCAGATGGGGTGCCGTGTATCCAGATAATGAATAAAATTGATCAGGTTGTTGGTCTACAGCCCCGAATTGACCGTGAAAATGATGGCGGCGTAAAACGTATCTGGTTATCAGCTCGGACAGGCGAGGGGCTGGATTTATTAAAGCAGGTCTTGATTGACCGTTTTTGTGAACAGAAAATTGAAGCTGAACTGTGTTTGCAGCCGGAGCAGGTACGTATTCGTGCCCGGTTGTTTGAATTGGGTGCAGTGCAGCGGGAAGAAATTGATGAAAAAGGTTGCTTTCATTTGAATATTAGCATTCGCCAGCGCGATCTGAAGGTTTTCGATAAGCAGGAACAGATATCGTTAGAATCATTGCTAGCGTGAAGTACATAATTACTGCAACGAATGCAAAGGCGACCCATGGTTAAAGGCACGCGGTGAATACATCCCTGTCGACTCGACACCCGTAATCCCTGCGGCTGACGGTCTTGAACAATAAGTATCCTTTTTATCTGTACTGTTAGTACCCTGATCTCACTTGTATCAGTGATAAACCGAGCCATTGTAATGTCTGAGGTAAACTTTTTTTCGATAGCTTGCGTTTTTCGTTAAAAATAATATTTTATTGATAAGATATTCAGGTAGAATGGCGCGTTTGTGCGGTGGGCTTCTGTCACCGTAAATTTCATATATGAATCTGGAGAAACACATGGCCTGGAATGAACCCGGCGGTAGTGGTGATAAAGATCCTTGGGGTGGTAACCGTGGTGGAAATCAGGGCCCGCCGGATCTTGATGAGCTATTTAAAAGCCTGCAAAAAAAGTTTGGTGCACTGTTTGGTAGCAAAAGTGGTAAGAGCAGTGGTGGTGGTTCTGGATCTGGATCCGCCTTTAGCGGTACTGTAGGCATTGGCATTGTGGTGTTAATCCTGTTGTTATTTTGGGGTGCGACCGGTTTTTATAAAGTTCAGCAGGCTGAACGTGGTGTGGTGTTGCGGCTTGGTAAATATACCGAGACAACTCAGACCGGATTGCACTGGCATTTGCCTGCGCCAATTGAGAAAGTAATCCTTGTTGACGTCAATGAGGTGCATACTGTACCGCTACGTGCAACGATGTTGACGCAGGATGAAAACATTGTCGATATCGAAGGTTCGGTGCAATACCAGATTACTAATGCTACCGACTTCCTGTTTAATGACCGCGCACCGGTAAGGGCCCTGGAACAGGCTGCCGAGAGTGCAATACGTCAAAGCATTGGTCGCGCCAAAATGGATTATGTCATTACTGATGGCCGCGCTCAGATTGCCATACAGGTCAAAGATATTATTCAGAAAATCATTAATAAATATGGTACAGGCATCACCGTTCTCAAAATGAATATTCAGCATGCGCGACCACCTGAGGCAGTAAAAGATGCCTTTGATGATGTGACGCAATCGCGTGAAGATATGGAACGTCTGAAAAATGAAGCAGAAACTTACAGTAACGGTGTTATCCCCAAAGCGCGTGGTGATGCGGCGCGCATTCGTGAAGAAGCTGATGCGTATAAGAGCGAAGTCGTTAACAATGCTGAAGGCGAAGGCAAACGTTTTACTCAGCTACTCAAAGCGTATAGAAAATCACCGGCGGTAACACGAGAAAGATTATATCTGGACATGATGCAATCAGTATTAAGCAAGAGTTCCAAAGTACTGGTTGATGTTTCAGGCAGTAATAATCTCCTTTATTTACCGCTGGATAAATTAATGTCACATCAATCGAGTAAGGTGTTACCGAGCGATTTGAAAAAGTTACCGAATCAACTGGATTTGTTGAGATCGTCGACGCAACACAATAACCGATTACGTACGAATGATTTACGCAACAGGGGGAACCGATAATGTTTATGAATATACTTAAATTTGGTTTGCCGGTTGCTGTACTGGTAATCTGGTCGAGTGTTTTCACTGTTGATCAGCGGCAGAAAGCCATATTGTTCAAGTTTGGTGAAGTTATTGGTTCAAATTTCAAACCCGGGCTTCATTTTAAAATACCGTTGATTAACAACGTACGTAAGTTTGATAGTCGTATTATGACTATTGACCAAAGGCCTGAGCGTTTTCTTACCATGGAGAAAAAAGATCTGATTGTTGATTCTTATGTGAAGTGGCGAATTAAAAATGTGGTGCAGTACTACATCACTACACAGGGAGATGAAAAACGGGCCGGTCGACTGTTGTATGAGAATATCAACAATGGATTACGTGACGAATTCGGTAAACGCACAGTGCAGGAAGTGATTTCTGGTGATCGTACCGAGATTATGGGCATTATGACAGCACGGGCTTCAGAAAGAGCAAAAAAACTGGGCATTGAAGTTGTTGATGTGCGCATCAAGCAAATTGATTTGCCAGCGCGAGTCACTGAATCAGTCTATCAGCGTATGCGTGCTGAGCGTGAGCGTGTAGCGAAAGAATTCCGTTCCAGAGGTGCCGAAGCAGCAGAGCGTATTCGCGCCGATGCGGACAGGCAAAGCCGAGTTATTCGTGCTGAAGCCAATCGTGACGCAGAGATTACGCGTGGTAAAGGGGATGCGACTGCGACGAATATTTATGCCAAAGCTTACAACCAGGATCAGGCTTTTTACAAATTCTATCGCAGCATGACTTCTTATATGAGTAGCTTTTCTAATAAGTCCTCTGTGCTTTTATTAAAACCTGATTCTGACTATTTCCGTTACTTTAAGAGTCCATTTGGTCGAAGAGCAAAAGGCAATAAATAGGTCGTATGATGTGGGAACAAATTCTTCCCGCATTGGCGCTGGTACTAATTATCGAAGGGATACTACCTTTTCTGAGTCCTGGAAGCTGGCGTCAGACAATGACGCAGGCTGCACGCTTACCTGATCAGGTACTGCGTGTTATTGGACTGGTAAGCATGGTTGTCGGTGTTGTTGTGTTATACCTGGTACATTAAAGCCCATAAAAAATAGTCGAATTTTAATTAAAACTCCACTACCTATGAAGAACAGAAATCACTGGATTCTGCCCGAAGGGATAGAAGAAGCCCTGCCCGAAACCGCCGCGCAAATGGAAGCTCTGCGCCGCGAGCTACTTGACCTGTATGCGAGCTGGGGATATGAACTGGTGATCCCGCCGTTTATTGATCATATCGAATCACTGCTTACTGGCACCGGTCACGACCTGGATTTACAAACATTTAAACTGGTTGACCAGATGAGTGGCCGTACTCTGGGTATACGTGCTGATATGACACCTCAAATTGCACGTATTGATGCACATCAGTTAAAGCGTAATGGTCCAACGCGTTTATGTTATATCGGTACGGTTTTGCATACTCGCCCGGAATCAATCGGTGATAGTCGCAGCCCAATGCAGGTTGGTGTCGAATTATATGGTCACACTGGCGTTGAATCGGAAGTCGAAGTACTGGGTTTAATGTTACAAACTTTTGCAACGGTTGGTGTAGTGAATGTTCACCTGGATTTGGGCAATGTTGATATATTCCGTGGCCTGGCAAAGCAGGCAGAGTTAACCGCTGAAGTTGAAAGCCAGTTGTTTGAGATGATGCAACGTAAGGCAGTAACAGAAATCAACGCGTTTTTAACCTCCCTCGAACTTGATGAAACAATTTGTTTAATGTTGCAGAAGTTAGCTGAATTAAATGGCGACATAACAGTTTTAAAGCGTGCGCGTGAAATTTTATCTGCTGCTGATAATAGCGTACATCAGGCCATCGACTATCTGGAAAAAACAGCGACATTATTACAGCAGCGTTTTGGCTCGCTGACACTGCATTTTGATCTGGCCGAACTACAGGGTTACCATTATAAGACGGGTGTTGTATTTGCCGCATTTGTACCGCAGTTCGGACAGGCAATTGCGCGTGGTGGTCGTTATGATGACATCGGTAAGTTGTTTGGACGTGCGCGCGCAGCAACCGGTTTTAGCACCGACTTAAATGTTTTAATTCGGTTATCAGGGAAACGCTTTAAAACTCGGAAAAAAATCTTTGCACCAGCACAGAAAGATAAAAATTTAACTGCAGCGATTGCGATATTGCGTGCGCAGGGACAAGTTGTGATCGAACAATTAGCAGGGCAAAGTGCGGATGCAGATGCTATGGGATGCAGTAAAAGCCTGGTTTTTATTGATAATCAATGGAGCGTAAAAGGTTAGTCACTAATCTTTTTGGTTTCGCTTCATTGACACGCAGGCACATAGGAACACGATGTCAGCTTGCTTTGGGGGCGTGTTTTTTGAATCGTTATTTTAATTATTTTCAGGTTTAATTATGTCAAAAAATGTTGTGATACTGGGTAGTCAATGGGGTGATGAAGGCAAAGGTAAAATAGTCGACTTGCTCACTGATCGTGCTGCCGCAGTAGTGCGTTTTCAGGGTGGGCATAATGCCGGGCATACACTGGTTATAAACGGTAAAAAAACCGTGCTACATTTAATCCCGTCGGGCATATTGCGTGACAATGTAATGTGTCTGATTGGTAATGGTGTAGTGCTATCACCCGAGGCATTATTTAAAGAATTAGCTGAACTGGAAGCGAGTGGTATTCCTGCCAGTGAGCGTATTCGTATATCAGAAGCCTGCCCGTTGATTCTGCCTTATCATATTGCACTGGATCAGGCGCGTGAAGTGGCGCGTGGCAAAACGGCCATTGGTACGACTGGTCGGGGTATTGGCCCCTGTTATGAAGATAAAGTTTCACGTCGTGGTATTCGACTGGATGATTTAAAAAACGAAACCGCCTTTAAGGAAAAACTGGCTGGAGTTATGGAATACCATAATTTCGCCCTGAAAAACTATTTTAAATTTGATGAAGTCGATTACCAGACCGTACTGGATGAAGTCCTTGGTTATCGTGAAAAACTGTTATCTTTAACCGCCGATATTCCCGGTATGATTGCCGGTTTTCGTAAAGCCGGTAAAAATATTATGTTTGAAGGTGCACAGGGAACATTGCTGGATATTGACCAGGGCACTTATCCTTTTGTAACTTCCTCTAATACAACGGCGGGTGGTGCCTGTACAGGCAGTGGTATTGGGCCTAAAGATCTGGATTATATTCTGGGAATTACCAAAGCCTATACCACACGGGTTGGAGCCGGGCCATTTCCAACGGAATTATTCGACGATGTGGGTAACCATCTGGGTACCAAAGGCCATGAGTTTGGCGCTACCACCGGCCGCAGTCGACGTTGTGGCTGGTTCGACGGTGTCGCTCTGCGCCGCGCCGCACAGATAAATAGTCTCACCGGTTTATGTATCACCAAACTCGATGTGCTGGATGGTCTGAAAACCATCAAATTGTGTACAAGTTACAATTACCAAAATCAAACACTGGACATGCCACCATTAGGTGCTGATGCGATTGAGCAATGCAAGCCTGTATATGAAGAAATGCCGGGCTGGTCAGAAAGTACCGAAGGTATTCGTGATGTGAGCGCTCTGCCGGAAAGAGCGCAGAATTATTTAAAGCGCATGGAAGACATCGTTGGGGTGCCTGTTGTGATTGTGTCGACCGGTCCCGAACGTGATGAAACAATTATTCTAAATAATCCCTTTGATTAATATGGAAATATTGAAGGCTGATTTTTGGAGTTATTACTGAAGCAGATGAAAAGGATACTTATTGTTCAAGACACGCTGTCAATACCTTCATGTAAGCTCGACACCCGCATCCCTGCGGCTGACGGTCTTGAACAATAAGTATCCTTTTTATCTATCCTGTTAGTAACTGGTTAGCTTCTTTAGTTCAGAATGTGCTTGTGGTGCGCAGATTCATCAGCCGCTGGAACTTTTATGATATGCCACAGTCAGAGAGAAATCTCTGGTCTGAGAAAAAGTTTTGAAAAAATATTTATTAGCTATTTAAGATACTTATTTAAGATACTATGGGCAGTAAATTTTACAGATTATTACGTTGGTTTCTTATCGTCATATTGGCGGTAATGCCGTTGCGTGCTGCATTAGCCAGTAGCTCTTTCTGTCATATGTCCAAAGATAAAATAAATAGCAGTAAAATGGCCCATAGTTTGACAGGTAAACTTAGACCACACCATGCGCCTGTTTATGATGCAAAACGGGCGTTGATGCCATCAGCGCATACTATGGGGAAAATGGCCAACACGACCACAAAAGCGCATCAATGTTGCTGCTGTGATGGTGACGACTGCAATCTAAGTCAGTGTAATATGGGATTTCATTTAACCTTATTATTTCAAACCATAGCTTTTACCCCGTTTTTTGTTGCTAGCAGCCAATCTGAAGCTACCAATCCTCCCCCTGTTTCTAGAGAAATACACCCCCCTTTCAGGCCACCACTTAAACTTGCGTAATTAAATTCAGGCGTATATTTTTTTACAAATATAAGTCTGGAGTTGAATAGTCACATCCAGTTGTGTTTATACAGTGGTGTTGATTCGTTGTTTTAATTACGGAGGTTGATTGTGCATCAATCACATAATTCTATTAGAAATACACTAAATCAGTTTATTTCAATGATTGTTTTTACCAGGGCTGTTGTTATTATCACAACTCTGACAGGACTTCTGGTCTCATTTAATGCCAATAGCTTGACTTTACAGCAAGCCGAGCAACGAGCGTTGAGTAGTGATCCAGTGGTCAAAAGCTACCAGGCATCATCACGCGCTTTCAGCGAGAAATCGATAGCCGATGACACTTTGCCCGACCCTAAATTACGTCTTGGTATGTTTAATCTTCCGGTTAATACCTTGAGTACCACGCAGCAACCAACAACGCAGTTACGTGTCGGTCTGCAACAGGCATTTCCCAAAGGTGACAGTCTTAAATATAAACAACAGCAATCACGTTGGTTGTCGCGGGCATCACTGGCACGTGCTGATGATGAGAATTTGAGAATAACGCGTGATTTGCGCGATACCTTTTTAAATTTGTATTACGAAATTGCTGCGGTAAAAATCATTAAAGACAGTCGCGTCTTATTTAAAGATCTGGTGAAAATCACCGAAGCACATTATGCCATTGGCAGGGTCAATCAGCAGGATGTATTACGTGCCGATCTTGAACTGTCTCGACTGGATGATCGCATTGCTCAGGCGCGTGGTGAAGAGAATGAATACCGTGCAGTGTTAGCGCAATGGATTGGTGATATGGCGTATCAGCCCATTAGTAAAAAATTTCCCCAATTACCAAAATTACCGGACACGTCTGATATCAATAAAATTCTGACCAGGCATCCTGCAGTGGAAATGGATGCCTTCAAAGTGAAGGCGGATAACAGTCTGGTTGACCTTGCAAGACAGGATTATAAACCTGGAATAAATGCTTTCGTTGAATATCGCAAGCGTTTTGGTAACAACCCCAATGGTAGCAGTCGCCCTGATATGGTAGCAGCAATGGTGACATTGGATATTCCATTGTTTACAAAAAACAGACAGGATAAAAATGTTGCTGCCAGTATTGAAAAAACAGATGCAGCACAATATAAGCTGGATGATAAATTGCGCGATATGAAGCGGCGGCTGGAAAAAAATCTGGCTGCGTATAAACGGCTGAATGCACGGCATAAAATTTATGCAGATAGTTTATTACAGTCGGCAAAAAACAATGCCGAAGCATCATTAAACGCCTATCAAAGCGGGGTTACTGAATTTACGACCTTAATGCGTTCAAGAATTACCGAACTGGATGTGAAACTGGCAGATATGCGCGTCAGTGTTGATCGTGCCCGTGCCAAAGCGCGTCTATTATATATTACCGGAGTTTCAAAATGATAAGAGTCAAGCAGATTATTTCATCGACGGTTATTGCCGTAAGTTTGATGGGTGTGTTGTTTCCTCCGACCCTTCTAGCTGCGGAAAAAGGCAAGAAAATTTTATACTGGGCGGCTCCGATGGATCCAAGTTACCGTGGTAAAAAACCAGGGAAATCGCCTATGGGTATGGATCTGGTACCAGTTTATGCGGGTGCTGATGATGGCAGTGATGTGGTTATTAGTCCGGTAGTCGAACAAAATCTGGGTGTACGTACAGCCAGGGCAGTGCGAAAAACATTGTACCGCGATATTGATACGGTGGGTTATGTTACTTTTAATGAAGCCCGGGTCAGTCATATACATTTACGGACGAAAGGCTGGGTCGAGAACTTAGCGATTAAGTCAGAAGGCGATCGAGTTAAAAAGGGTGAGCGCCTGTTTGATTTATATTCACCCGAACTGGTCAATGCACAGGAAGAGATGGTTGCTGCTTTGTCATCGCGCAATAAAGGTTTGATACGGTCATCAAAAGAACGCCTGGATGCACTGGGGATTTCAAAAAACCAGATCAATCAACTGGTAAAGACTCGGCATGTTAAACAGCGTATTTCGATTTATGCTTCCCAGAATGGTGTGGTCTCAGATTTTCCTGTGCGTGAAGGGATGTATGTTACACCTGCAACGAATGTTATGACCTTAGGTGATCTGTCTAATGTCTGGTTAATTGCTGAAGTGTTTGAGCGTCAGGTTGAATGGGTTAAGGTTGGACAGCGAGCAGAAGTGCGGCTTTCATACATTCCAGGAAAATTATGGGAAGGTAAGGTTAAGTTTATTTATCCTACACTAGACCCAAAAACACGGACATTAAAAGTCAGGATGCGATTTAATAATCCAGATGAGCGGCTTAAACCAAATATGTACGCTAATGTGAAAATTTATGGAGAACCTAAAAAAAATGTTATTGCTATTCCGCTTGAAGCTTTAATTCGTACCGGCCGCGATAATCGCGTCATCATCGCTTTGGGCGGAGGTAAATTTAAAGCACAGCATGTTGTCCCCGGCATAGAAAGCGGTAATGATGTTGAAATACTCAGCGGCATTAAAGCTGGCGATGATGTGGTTACTTCGGCACAGTTCCTGATTGATTCTGAAGCAAACATGCGAGCCAGTCTTGAACGTATGTCACCAGTGGAGAATAAATCTACGGGTAAAAAAGCTGTGGATAATAAATCGACTAAGAGCAAAAAGAAAGCTAAAACGGCCGCCGCAGCAATGCAAATGATTACGGCAAAAGGTGTTGTTAAAGCGATTGATGTAAAGACAGGAAAACTCACTTTACAGCATGATGCGATTAAGGTGCTGGGATGGCCAGCAATGACCATGCGTTTCTCGCTGATGAGAAATATTGACATCAGTCAGTTTCAGTTGGGTGAAAAAATCACCTTTGAGCTGATGAAAATGGGTAAGAACTATATAATTTCGTCAGCACATAAAACGAGTCCAATGGTTATGCGCGATAGTGGCATGAGATCACAGGGAGAGCAGTAATGATTGCGAAAATTATTAGCTGGTCCATTGATAACCGTTTTATGGTGCTGATGTTAACGGCGATCCTGATTGGTCTTGGTGTTTACTCTATCAAACAGACACCGCTGGATGCATTGCCAGACCTTTCTGATGTGCAGGTAATTATTAAAACCTCCTTCCCTGGACAGGCACCACAGGTGGTGGAAGATCAGGTAACTTATCCGCTTACCACGGCGATGTTATCTGTGCCTAAAGCGGTTAATGTGCGAGGCTATTCTTTTTTTGGTGACTCGTATGTTTATGTTATTTTTAAAGACGGGACCAATCTGTACTGGGCGCGCTCGCGAGTACTTGAATATTTAAGCCAGGTAAGTAGCACGCTACCCGCAGCAGCACGGCCTGAATTAGGGCCGGATGCTACGGGTGTTGGCTGGGTGTATGAATATGCACTGGTTGACCCAACCGGAAAACATGACCTGTCGCAACTAACCACGCTCCAAAACTGGTTTTTAAAATATGAGCTGCAAACTGTGCCGGGAGTTTCAGAAGTTGCGACTATCGGCGGGATGGTAAAGGAGTATCAGGTAGTCATTGATCCAGATAGCTTGCGTGCTTATAACATACCACTGGAGAAAGTAAAAAAAGCGATTCAAAATGCTAATCACGAAGCTGGTGGTTCGGTGGTGGAAATGGCCGAGGCCGAGTATATGGTTCGTGCAACGGGTTATATTAAATCATTGAAGGATTTGCGAGAAGTTCCGCTGGGGGTCAATAAAGAAGGGATTCCTATTTTGTTAAAAGATGTAGCGCAGATTCGAATCGGTCCGCAGGCGCGTCGTGGTGTTGCAGAATTAAATGGGAAAGGCGAAGTAGTTGGTGGGGTAATTCTAATGCGTTTTGGCGAAAATGCGTTGACCACCATTGAAGCTGTTAAAGCCAAACTGAAAGAACTGTCTCGCAGTTTACCTAAAGGGGTAAAAATTGTTGAAACCTATGATCGTTCTTCATTAATTAAACGTTCGGTTGAAACATTGAAAGGCAAACTACTGGAAGAATTTATTGTTGTTGCCATCGTGTGTGCTATTTTTCTGTTTCACCTGCGTTCAGCGCTGGTGGTTATATTATCGTTGCCCGTTGGTATTCTGATCGCGTTTATTGTTATGGATCGCATTGGTATTAGCGCAAATATCATGTCACTTGGAGGGATTGCGATAGCCATTGGTGCAATGGTAGATGCGGCCATTGTAATGATTGAAAATGTCCATAAACACATGGAGGGTGTGGAGGTGACGGATGAAAATCGCTGGCAGATAGTGAGAGGTGCGGCAATGGAGGTTGGACCACCTTTGTTTTTCTCGTTATTAGTGATTACGCTGAGTTTCCTGCCTGTGTTTACCCTGCAGGCACAAGAAGGGCGAATGTTTGCACCACTTGCTTTTACTAAAACATTTTCTATGGCAGGTGCTGCCTTTCTTTCTATTACTCTGGTGCCAGTATTAATGGGGTATTTTATTCGTGGACGCATTCTGCCTGAGCATAAAAACCCGGTTAACCGGTTTCTCATTGCGGGTTATCGTCCGTTTATTAATGCTGTATTAAAGGCACCAAAGACAGTTTTATTCCTGGCATTTATTGTTGTTGTGGTTGGTTTCTGGCCGTTGAACCAACTTGGCTCTGAGTTTATGCCTGAATTGAATGAAGGTGACTTACTTTATATGCCCAGTCTTTATCCTGCGATTTCAGTGGGTAAAGGCGAGCAGATTTTACAGCAAACAGATCGGTTGATAAAAACTGTACCAGAGGTAAAAAGTGTTTTTGGGAAAATTGGACGCGCCCAAACGGCAACAGACCCCGCGCCTCTCACCATGATAGAGACCACAGTTCAGTTAAAACCAAAGAGTGAATGGCGCAAAGGTATGACAATAGATAAATTGAAGAAGGAACTCAATGCGCTAGTTAAGTATCCAGGGTTGACTAATGCCTGGGTAATGCCAATTAAAAACCGCATTGATATGCTGGCAACCGGAATTAAAACCCCCGTTGGTATCAAAGTGGCGGGTCCGAGTCTGAAGGTAATTCAGAAGATAGGCCAGCAGATTGAAAAAGTATTAAACAAGGTGCCGGGGACGGTATCGGTTTATGCTGAACGGGTGGTTGGTGGACGTTATATCACGGTAGATATAAATCGTGTGGCTGCGTCACGTTTTGCATTAAATATTTCAGATATTCAGGATGTTGTTCGTATTGCAATGGGTGGGGAAAATGTAACGACAACAGTTGAAGGGCTGGAACGATACCCGGTTAATCTTCGTTACCCACGGGATGTACGTGATTCACTGAAAAAAATCCGTAACTTGCCGCTGGTTACACCGACTGGTGCCACCATTCCTTTAGCTGAGGTGGCTAATGTGCGGATTGATAATGGGCCAGGTGTGATTAAAACAGAAAATGCCCGTCTCAACGGCTGGATTTATATCGACATCGCAGGTCGTGATCTGGGTTCTTATGTACTGGATGCACAGAAGGCCGTGAAAGATAATATTAAGTTACCTACAGGATATTCTCTCTCGTGGTCGGGTCAGTATGAATTTATGGTGCGAGCAGTACAGCGTTTGAAAACAGTAGTGCCGATTACACTGGTTATTATTATCTTGTTACTGTATATCAATTTCAGGAATATAACCGAAGTATTAATCATCATGGGTACCTTACCGTTAGCATTAATTGGTGGTTTCTGGTTATTGTATTTGCTTCACTACAATATGTCAGTTGCAGTGGGGGTTGGTTTTATCGCCCTGTCCGGCGTCACAGTTGAAATCGGCGTGGTTATGCTGGTCTACCTGAATCAGGCATTACAGAAACATCTCGATGAAGCAAACCGTAAAGGTAAGGCCTTAACCATTGATGAAGTACGTGCAGCTGTTATTGATGGGGCATTGTTACGTGTACGCCCGATTATGATGACAGTCGCCGCGGTGATTGCTGGTTTATTGCCCATTATGATTGGTGGTGGTACTGGTTCTCAGGTGATGAGACGAATTGCTGCACCAATGGTAGGGGGAATGATCAGTGCGACTTTATTAACTCTGATTGTTCTTCCCGCTGTATTCCTGATTTGGAAAAGCATGGGCTTGAAAAAGAAAGCATAAATGCTCGTTAATGGAGATGACAATGATATTTTTTATGGTTAATCAAAGAGTAATCGAATGACGATAAAGATTGAATATTTTAGCGATGTATTGTGTGTCTGGGCTTACAGTGGGCAGATACGCATGGATAAACTTAAAGATGAATTTTCTGACCAGATTGAAATTGAATATCGTTTTGTTCCCATTTTTGGTGCTGGCAAACAGCATATTGAAAAAGTTTGGGAAGAGAATGGCGGGGCCAGAGGATTTAATCAGCATCTACAGGATGTGGCTAAAAAATGGGATCACATAACGCTGTCACCTGAGCTGTGGGTTACCGTTTCACCCGCATCGTCCATCGCCGCGCATTTATATTTAAAGGCTATTCAGTTACTGGTCAAACAGGATGAAATTGATGACCTGCCAGTGGCAAACTTTAATAACAGAACGCCGTTTGAAGAAGCACTCTGGTTATTTAGAGAGTCTTTTTTCTTTAAGGCGAAAGATATAGCGCAGCGTTGTGTGCAGGATGAAATTGCGGCAGAACTTGCACTACCAATAGAAAAGATTCATGGCTTAATGGATTCGGGAAAAGCCTATGCGGCATTGTACCTCGATGATGAGTCTTGGCAGACGTACAAAGTTCCTGGTAGTCCAACGTTGGTTTTAAATGAAGGGAGACAGTTACTTTATGGCAATGTGGGTTATCGGATTATTCAGGCCAATGTGCGAGAATTACTGCATAACCCGGATCATGGTGAGGCAAGCTGGTGTTAATGATATCGAACGCCTCTGCTTTGCTTTATGGTGGGATACTTATGGTTCAAGACCGTCAGCCGCAAGGATGCGGATGTCGAGCCGACATGGATGTATTCACCGTGTGTTTTTAACCATGGGTATCCTTTTCATTCATCACTGTTAGTGATTAACCAGAATAAGTTTAAGGAACCGCTGATTAATTCTGTATGCAATATTGTAAGTTGAATGCTTACAGCTTTATAAATTGATCAGAGATTCCTTAGAAGAAACCTTGACCTGTGACCCAGGGTATAGGTTGTAGTATTGGGTAGAGCTTGTATACATAGCTTATATATAGACGCTTGTATCAGGAAACGAATGGATTCCTGTTTAGGATAAATAGATAACTTTAAATGAGGTGAGTATTATGTTTGGTAAAAATTTGTTTGGTAAAAATAAAAACGTAACAGATAATACGACAAACAAACTGGAGCTGAAAGATATTGTGTGTGGCATGACCGTCACAGATAAAAGTGAGCACCATATTAATTTACAGAGCCATGATTATTATTTCTGTAGTAGCAGTTGTCACGATAAATTTAAAACTGATCCAGAACAGTATGTATCGCCACCTGATAGCAGTAAAAATGTGCAACTTAAAGATCCCGTCTGTGGTATGAATATTACTGCGGATAGTAATTTTCATCTTCACCATGATAATCAGGAATATTATTTTTGCAGCCAGGGGTGTGAAGATAAATTTCAATCGGCACCAGATGAATATGTGAATTTAGACGATGCGGCAGGGCATTCTGTAAAAAAGTAAAAACGGAAATAGTGGATGATTGCTTGCATAAAGCAGGTGCCATTAATTCCGTTTTCTATACCTGTCCGATGCACTCTGAGGTTACTCAGGAAAAGCCAGGTTCATGCCCAAAGTGTGGTATGGCATTAGAAACGGCGGGTGCCCCGATAGCCATAACAAGCACAGAATATACCTGTCCAATGCACCCTGAAGTGATACAGGATCATCCCGGTAATTGTCCAAAATGCGGTATGGCACTGGAAGCAAAAACCATTGTTGCTGAAGATAAAAATGAAGAGCTTGACGATATGAGTCGGCGTTTCTGGTTTAGTACAGTGCTGGCAATACCCGTATTTCTGCTTGCCATGATTGCTGATTTAATGCCGGCATTATTGCCTGATGCTTTATCCATGCAATATGTGCAATGGATTGAGTTCGTGCTGGCGACACCGGTTGTTTTCTGGGGTGGCTGGCCTTTTTATGTGCGCGCAGTACAATCGGTCAGAACATGGAACCTGAATATGTTTACTCTGATTGGTCTGGGAGTCTCTGTTACCTGGATTTATAGTACTGTAGCGTTGTTGTTTCCAGAAATCTTTCCAAAAGTCATGCAAATGGAAGGCGGCATAGTCGATGTTTATTTTGAAGCTGCAGCAGTTATTACGGCTCTGGTTCTGTTGGGACAGGTGCTTGAGCTACGTGCTCGTAGTCAGACAAATTCAGCAATAAAAATGTTACTTGGTCTGGCACCAAATACCGCACGTATTGTTCGTGATGATGGCAGTGAAGAAGATATTCCATTAGAGCAGGTGAAAGTTGGTGATGTGTTACGTGTCAGACCCGGTGAAAAAGTTCCGGTTGATGGTCGCGTTACCAGCGGCAGTAGTTCGATTGATGAATCAATGGTAAGTGGAGAACCGATTCCTGTTGGTAAAGAGGAAGGTGATCATGTTATTGGTGCTACCGTTAATGGTACGGGTAGCCTATTAATGCGTACGGAAAAAGTTGGTGCAGATACGCTGTTGTCACAGATAGTCCACATGGTAAGTGAAGCACAACGCTCACGCGCACCAATTCAAAAGCTGGCAGATGTGGTTGCCGCCTATTTTGTACCAGCCGTGGTGACTGTCGCTGTTATTGCTTTTTTTGTCTGGTGGCTTGCTGGCCCTGAGCCTCAGCTAGCTCATGCTGTGGTGAATGCGGTTGCCGTTTTAATTATTGCCTGTCCATGTGCATTAGGTCTGGCGACACCGATGTCGATTATGGTTGGAACGGGTAAAGGTGCAACGATGGGGGTGTTGATTAAAAATGCTGAAGCGCTAGAAATTCTAGAAAAAGTTGATGTTCTGGTTGTCGATAAAACAGGGACCTTAACAGAAGGTAAACCAAAATTGGTCGCGGTTAAAACGGTGAATGATTTTGATGAGAACACAGTACTATCACTGGTTGCTAGTCTGGAGCGTTCGAGCGAGCACCCGTTGGCTGCGGCAATTGTACAGGGAGCAAAAGAACGTAATGTTAGTTTCTCACAAACCGACGAGTTTGAGTCGGTAACCGGTAAAGGTGTTAGCGGCGTGGTGAATGCGAAGCGTGTGGCTTTGGGCAATCTTAAACTTATGCAAAGTTTAAATATAGATATGGGTGATTTATCTTCGCAGGCAGAAGCAGGGCGTGCTAAAGGTCAAACGGTTATGTTTATCTCGATTGATGGTCAGGCTGCGGGTCTCATTGGGGTGGCCGATCCGATTAAAGCTTCAACCAGCGAAGCAATTAACCATCTGCATAAAGCCGGGGTGCAGGTTGTAATGCTTACGGGAGACAGTAAAACAACTGCTGAAGCGGTTGCAAAAGAATTGAACATTGACCGGGTGGAAGCCGAAGTATTGCCTGATCAAAAAGCCAGTATTGTTAAACAGCTTCAGACGGAAGGGAAAATTGTTGCTATGGCCGGTGATGGGATTAACGATGCTCCAGCACTGGCACAATCTCATGTTGGTATTGCAATGGGAACAGGTGCTGATGTGGCAATGGAAAGTGCCGGAGTTACTCTGGTAAAAGGGGACTTGCGCGGCATTGTGAGAGCACGGCGACTCAGTCATGCGGTAATGAATAATATTCGGCAAAATTTATTTTTTGCGTTTATTTATAACCTGCTTGGTGTACCCGTTGCAGCGGGTGTGCTTTACCCATTTTTCGGTATATTACTGTCGCCCGTTATTGCCGCTGCAGCGATGAGTTTTAGTTCAGTCTCTGTGATTACAAATTCATTAAGGTTAAAGCATACGGAATTATAAAGTGTTTTTAGACGGCATTATAATCCTTCTAAGGTAAAGATGAAGAGACTTATCTGTCGCTAGAAATCGTTATACATACGGTGAAATTAATCAGCAACAACAGGCAGCTTTGAAGCAGGAGCTAAACAATAACCTGATATTTATTTAATGAGGTATGAGCAATGAAGTTTCGTAAAATTACAGCAATTATACGACCTGAGCGACTTGAGGCAGTGGAAGAATGCCTGAAAAAAATGAATGTTCCTGGCATTAGTGTTACCAAAGTAAAAGGTTTTGGTGAACATGCTAATTTTTTTGAGTCAGACTGGATGTGCCAGAATGTCAGAGTGGAAGTTTTTACTGAAATCAGGCAGGCAGATGAGGTTGCCAGGAAGATTATGGACGCTGCACACACGGGTATTGAAGGTGATGGCATCGTCGCCATTTTACCAGTAGAAACGATTTACCATATTCGCACCAAAGAGAAATGCGAACACGAAGTTTGTAAGTAGCCTGGTTGCTACTTATTACTGAAACGAATGAAAAGGCTACTCATGTGTTAAAGACATGCGGTGAATCCATCCCTGTCAGCTCGACACCCGCATCTCTGCGGCTGATGGTCTCGAACAATGGGTAGCCTTTTCATCTGTACTGTTAGTAATTTGTTAAAGGGGGAATTAAATATTTTCCGCCTGCTCAATGGCATTACCGATATAGGTAAGTGGTGTGAGTTGTAGCAGATTTTGTCGGGCTTCTTCAGGCAGATCCAGTGACTCGATAAATGCATGGAAGGTTGCTTGGGTAATGGACTTGCCCCGGGTTAATGCTTTTAATTTCTCATACGGGTTTTCGATACCGTAACGGCGCATTACGGTTTGCACCGGTTCAGCCAGCACTTCCCAACTTGAATTCAGGTCAGCTTCGATTGTGCTTGCATTCACTTCAAGTTTAGTCAGACCTTTTAGGAGTGATTGATAGGCAATTAAACTATGCGAAAAACCCACACCAAGATTTCTTAATACGGTTGAATCCGTTAGATCACGTTGCCAGCGGGAGATGAGAAGCTTGCTACCAAGATGTGAAAACAGGGCGTGGGCAATACCCAGGTTGCCTTCGGCATTTTCAAAATCAATCGGGTTAACTTTGTGCGGCATGGTGGATGAACCAATTTCACCCGCAACGGTTTTCTGTTTGAAGTAACCCAGTGAAATATAAGCCCAGAGGTCACGGCATAGATCAATCAGTATGGTATTAAAACGGTTGATAGCATCAAACATTTCAGCCATGTAATCGTGTGGTTCAATCTGCGTTGTATAGGGGTTCATAGTAAGCCCGATGGACTCAATAAACTGACTGGAAAAAGCGGGCCAGTCAATTTCAGGATAGGCGCTGATATGGGCATTGTAGTTACCGACTGCGCCATTCGCTTTACCCAGAATGGTGATATTTTTGATTAGCTGGTACTGATGCCGGAGACGGTACACGGTATTTGCCAGCTCCTTACCAACCGTAGTTGGTGAAGCTGTCTGACCATGTGTGCGGCTTAACATGGGCTGTGTTGATAGCGTTTTAGCCTGTGTACTCAGGTTGTTAATAAGGCTATTCATCGCCGGCAGTAAAACCTTATCACGACCAGCTTTTAACATCAGACCATGTGACAGATTATTAATGTCTTCCGACGTGCAGGCGAAATGAAAAAACTCACTCACCGCTTCAAGTGAAGCATTGCCTTTAATTTTTTCCTTGAGAAAATACTCGACCGCTTTAACATCATGATTAGTGGTGCTCTCGATAGTCTTAACACGCGCAGCATCTTCAAGACTAAAATGCTCAATGATGGTATTTAATAAAACCTGGCTATCTTCATCCAGTTTTGGCACTTCTTTTATTGCTGTGTTTTGTGCCAGCGCCTGAAACCAGCGGATTTCAACCAGTACGCGGTGCTTAATCAGGCCAAATTCGCTGAAGAAATCGCGCAGTTCACCTGTTTTGGAAGCGTAACGGCCGTCAATGGGAGAAATTGCTGTGAGTTCGTTTAATGCCATCATGATTATCTGTTTTTTTGTATTTATAGAAAAAGTGAGTATTTTAGCGATTAAAAAAACGCCAGGAAAGCACTGAGTAGGCCGCAATTTGTTGATTCACGACTTATTCAGAGCCTTCCTAGTATATCATTGCAATTCTGCTATGAGATATTCAAATGAGGCAAACAAGCGAATGAGTAAGTACAGAGTTGAAAAAGACAGTATGGGTGAGCTTGAAGTTCCGGCGGATGCGTTTTATGGCGCACAGACGCAGCGTGCAGTCAATAATTTTCCAATCAGTGGCTTAACCATACCTCCAGCATTTATTCATGCGCTGGGACGCGTTAAACAAGCCTGTGCCAAAGCGAATCATAGTTTGGGTGGGTTGGATGCACTGCAGTTACAAGTGATCAGTGACATTTGTGAACAGATGGTTGCTGGTAAACTGGATGCACAGTTCCCGATTGATGTTTTTCAGACAGGTTCAGCAACCAGCACCAATATGAACGCAAATGAAGTTATTGCGCATCTGGCGACTGCTGCCATTTCAGTAACGAACCAAACGGCTTATGTACACCCCAATGATCATGTCAATATGAGCCAGAGTTCAAATGATGTGATTCCAACCACGATTCATGTTTCTGCCAGCTTGGTCTGTGAGCAACAGCTCTTGCCCGCACTGGAACATTTGCATTCAGTGATTACACAGCGTGCGGGAGAGTTAAAAAATGTGGTAACAACCGGCCGTACACATTTGATGGATGCCATGCCTGTTAGTCTGGGACAGGTGCTTTCCGGTTGGGCGATGCAGATTGCTAACGGCATTACCCGCATTCGTTCTACCTTGCCGCATTTGCATCAGCTCGCAATTGGTGGGACGGCAGTTGGAACCGGTATTAATGCGGATAAAAGGTTTGGCGATGAAGTTGCAAAAATTTTATCGGCTTCAACCCGGATTGATTTTTCTACCGCAGAGAACCACTTTGAAGCACTAAGCTCACAGGATGCAGCGGTTGCTCTTAGCGGTCAGCTAAAGACTCTTGCCGTCAGCTTAATGAAAGTTGCCAACGATCTGCGCTGGATGAATAGTGGGCCACTGTCAGGCATTGGTGAAATTGCCCTGCCCGCATTACAGCCTGGCAGCAGTATTATGCCGGGTAAGGTTAACCCGGTTATTGCAGAGTCGGTCACGATGGTATGTGCACAAGTTATCGGTAACGATACCACCATTACAGTTGCGGGGCAGTCGGGCAATTTTCAGTTAAATGTTATGTTGCCACTGGTGGCCTATAATTTATTACAAAGCCTGGAAATATTATCCACTGCAGCAACTGTACTGGCAGATAAAGCCATCGCTGGCTTTACAGTAAAGCAGGACAATATTGATACTACGCTGGCAAAAAATCCAATACTGGTCACCGCGCTTAATCGTGTGATAGGTTATGAGCTGGGTGCGAAAATTGCTAAAAAAGCTTATGCTGAAGGCCGCACCGTGATTGATGTTGCGGTCGAATTAACGGACTTAAGCGAAGCTGAGTTGAAGTGTTTGCTTGATCCAATCCGGTTGGTTGAAGGGGGTATACAGCAATAATATCGGTCTGCAAAAAATGAATGCTGAGGTAACTTTTTAGCATTCTGCTTAACTCTCTTCACCTGACTGTTCGGTCACATCAATATATAACTTAAGCCGCTGACCAGGTTGAAGGTATTTCTTTTTCAGCCGATTCCAGCGGTGTAGCTGTTTCATCTTTACATTATAGCGGCTGGCAATGCGGGATAATGAATCCCCCGATTTTACGGTATATGAAATTGTCTGGATATGGTGACTGGATTTTTTAATCGACGTTCTTCTTGCGACATGAATGCGGTGATGGCTGCGCCAGATGATCAGTGTCTTTCCTGGTTTCAGCGGGTCATGAATGGACATGCCATTCCATTTGGCCAGGGTATACATGTTCACTTTGAACTTACGTGCAATGGTCCAGAAGCTCTCACCATGTTTTATGTCATGTTTAATGCGCCGAGTATTATAGTGTGTTTTTGTTTGCAGGGCTTTTAGGCGCTGGCTGGAACTGAGTGTGTACGCAGATCGATTCCGACTGGCGACGGGGATGAGTATATATTTACCTGCACGAATATATTTACCATGAATATGGTTTACCTTACGCAGGTGTCTGACCAGGGTGTCGTACTTAACTGCAATCTCGCTGAGTGTCTCACCCGATTTAATTTTGTGCCGTATCCATTTTAAATATTGACTGCGGGGTAGTTTGGCATAATTATGCTTGAAGGTTGCAGCGGCATTCGCAGGCAAAATGAATGTGTAAGGGCCATCTGGATCAGTTGCCCAGCGATTAAAAGCCGGGTTGTAGCGGTAAAGCGCATTAAGTTTGATGCGTGCCAGTTTTGCCGCCAGTGCCAGGTCGATCTGGCTGTGAGTTTTTACCTGCACAAATCCCGGTGCGTTAGCAACATGGCGCAGGCTAATACCGTATTTTTTCGGGTGTTCAATAATTGCTTTTAGTGCCAGCAGTTTAGGCACGTAAGCGCGTGTTTCCTTCGGTAGATTCAGGTGCCAGAAATCAGTGGGTCGGTGCAGGTGCTTATTATGACGAATGGCGCGTTTTACTGTGCCTGAACCAGAATTGTATGCTGCAAGCGCGAGCAACCAGTCACCTTTGAAAGTTTTATTTAAATTGTTCAGATAATTAAGGGCAGCCTGTGTGGAAGCATGAATATCACGCCGCCCATCGTACCACCAGTTTTGTTTTAAACCGTATAAGCGCCCAGTGGAAGGAATGAATTGCCATATTCCTGCTGCGCGTCCCTGTGAATAGGCAAATGGCTGGTAAGCACTTTCAACAATAGGTAAAAGCACAAGCTCGGTCGGTAAACCGCGTTTTTCAGCTTCAACAGTAATGTAATAAAGAAAAGGGTCTGCGCGTTTCATCACCCGATTAAGGTAAGCGTTATGTCTGGAGAACCACTTGATTTCTCTTTTCAGATCAGGGTGATTGGTATTATCAGTAAGCTGGAATCCTGCACGAATGCGGGGCCAGATGCTATTGTTGTCTGGTTCAGGTTTTTTATTCTTAACCGCAGTGGCAGCGGTCAAATCGTTTGCATGGGTATCGCCTTTGGCGCACCTGAAACTGGCATTGAAATCGACAGGTTTGACTTCATATCGGGCAACGGCATCGCGATTCAGGTATTTTTTTAATATCTGTTGTGCTAATGGTGGTGATGGCAGGGTCTTATGACTAACTGGAACCGAGGCGATATTGTTGTTATCGGGTTTTAGATTTAAGCAGCCAGTCAGTAATATGGGCAGCAGAATTAATGAACCGAAGCGAAAAAATCGGCCAGCGAAAGCAGACCACCGGCATCGCGCCGATTGTTTTGCTTTCGCTGCATTGGTGGGGCCTCGTGTGGTTCGGCCATCCGTCTGCTGAGAAAAGGTTGGCTTATAAAAGGCCCGTTTATGGGCTGGGGCTTGTCGAGTAATTTGTGAAATGTATTTAATCAATGTTAAAAGGGGGGTGAAATCTGTCTATGTTTATTAGGTGGATACTGAGAGTATGGTATATTAATTCAAATTTAAGTCTGCGGACACTATAAATTGCAATTTAATATCAAAATACTCGATTAAAAACGCTGTCCTATGAAAAATCCTTTGTCTGCTGCAGTCGAAATTTATACTGACGGTGCCTGCCGTGGAAATCCTGGTGTGGGCGGCTGGGGTGTTAGTTTACGTTTTAATGGTCAGCATAAAAATTTAAAAGGTGCTGCCGTGCAAACCACCAATAATCAGATGGAATTAATGGCAGCGATTCAGGCACTGGAAGCACTTAACCGACTTTGTAGCGTGCGTCTCTATACAGATTCAAAATATGTGCTTGATGGGGCCACAAAATGGATGCCTAACTGGAAGAAAAATGGCTGGAAAACAGCCGCTAAAAAGCCAGTAAAAAATGTAGAACTCTGGCAGCGGCTGGATCAGGCGCTGCAACAACATCAGGTTGACTGGCAATGGGTAAAGGGGCATTCCGGTGATGCAGGCAATGAGTGTGCGGACACATTAGCGAATCAGGCTATTGATGAAATGTTATTAAATAAAGCGGGCAGTATTTAGTTGGCAGCAAAAAGTAAAAATGCTTCATCGGTACGGTTTCCTTTGCGTGAAATGGACTGCCAACTGCCAACGAGACAAGCATATGCGACAAATAGTACTTGACACAGAAACCACCGGTCTGGACCCTGAACAGGGACATAAAATGATTGAAATTGGTTGCGTCGAAATGATTAACCGCCGCTTGACGGGGAATAATTACCACCAATACTTGCAGCCTGATCGTGAGATTGATGAGGGTGCTCAGGCAGTGCACGGTATTTCCAGTCAATTTCTTGCGGATAAACCGCATTTTATTGATGTGGTCAGTAGTTTTCTGGACTACATCAAAGGTGCTGAGCTGATTATTCATAATGCACCCTTTGATATTGGTTTTATCAATCATGAGCTAAAGCAGGCTGGGTCGGAGTATGGCTGTGTCAATCACTACTGTAGCGTTATTGACACGTTGATAATGGCACGTAAAAAGCGGCCTGGGAAAAAGAATAATCTGGATGCATTATGTAAGCACTACGAAGTGAATAATTCGCAACGTGACCTGCACGGCGCTTTACTCGACTCCGAGTTACTGGCAGAAGTCTACCTGCATATGACCGGCGGGCAGAGTGCTTTACTGCTGGATAGTGAAGAGAGGCAAGATGATGGGCAGTTAGTTAATGCCGATGCTGCCGTGCGCCGAATCTCAAAAGATCGGGCGCGATTAAAGATAGTTCAACCGAGTGAAGATGAACAGGTTGCTCATCAGGCTTTTATCGAAAAAATGGGTGAGAACTGCTTATGGGGGAACCACTGAATACGGTGTCTTTAAATGTGGTTAAGGGCAGGGTAGATCAGATTACTGTCGGCACTTATGTTAGTGGGTGTTCGCCTGTGAGCGTTTAAATTTGATAAAAAAAGTAAAGAATCCCGACTAAACAATGTCCCAGGCCTTAAAATTTATGGTGTTCTTTACACATTAGCCATTGATAAAAAGCTAATAGTTCAATAGACCATTAATTTTTCAGGGATTATTTTTTTAGGCATGATAATTGCTCTATTTTTCCTGCTATAGGTTTATTCCCTATTATATGCCGTACCTTGCCAATGTGGTTGCAGTATCAATTTATCCTTTAAGATAAAAATTTAAGTTTGATAAATTTAATGGAGTTAAAAATGAAATTAGTAAAACACCACCACCCAGTACTCCGCAAGTTAGTCCTTGCCAGTCTGTTAGGTATGGTTAGTCAGCAGGTTGCGGCGATTAATATTCAGTTCGATTATACATACGATACAAATAATTTTTTTAGCTCGCAGCTGAGAAAAAATATACTGAATGTGGCGGGTTCCTATTTCGATGGCATTATTGGTGATAATCTAACCGCTATTTCTTCGTCTGGTGTGAACCACTTTACAGCGGATTTTTACAATCCGGGTAATGGCGCAACGCAAACCATTAATAATTTTAGCGTTGCTACAAATACCCTGACAGTTTATGTTGGCGGTCAGATTATGGCAGGCAGTGCGCTAGGCTTAGGTGGTCCTGGCGGCTTTAATGTGAGTGGTACGTCCAGTTTTGTAAGTAACGCTAGCAGTCGTGGTCAGTCGGCACCAACAGCGGGTTCAACGGCCACCGATTTCGCCCCCTGGGGCGGGTCTATCTCGTTTAATAGTAGCGCAAACTGGTATTTCGATCCTAATCTAGCAACCAGTGGCGACATTGTTGGCAATGATTTTTACACGGTGGCGCTGCATGAGTTGGGGCATATGCTCGGTATTGGCACAGCAGATTCCTGGAGAAACCAAATTTCTGCTACTACTTTTACCGGCACGGCATCTACGGTTGCATTTGGTTCTCCTGTGCCACTCAATAGTGGCCTGGATCACTGGGCAAAAGGCACACTTAGCACTGTTAATGGCATTAGTCAGAAAGCGGTAATGACTCCTTCCATCACCACGGGAACACGTAAAGTATTCACTAAACTGGACAAAGCGGGATTAAGCGATGTTGGTTGGCAGGTTTCTGCCGTCCCAATACCTGCGGCGGTGTGGTTATTTGGCTCGGGTTTGCTGGGGCTGATCGCTGTTGCCAGAAGGCGTGTATAACACTGGATTTGTCGTTAGCGGTGCTTTAATCATGTGTCGCAGAATGAGGGCCAACATTGTGATGAACAGATATTGCAGGGAACAATTTTGTTTGCAGCGTGAATTTTCTCTTGTATAAATATGGTTCGATTTTCGCTAATGATTCTTGTGTTTGTTTTTCTTGTTTCGAGCACAGGCTGTAAAAAGCTGGTGGCTGAGGGGGCACCGAGACACGCATCAGCTGCCCACACGGTTTCTGGTACCTTAAAGTTATTTTTGCATCAGCGTAAAATAACGGGTTTATATGCCTGTTTTGAGCTTAAAGATGTTACTCAGGGTCGCCGCATCGCGCAGTTAAAGTGTAAGCGAATAATAGAAAACTCGGTTCATTTTTCACTTGGTTACTCGGCTGAGCAGGTTTCCCCGCAGAACCGATACTTGTTAATTGCGACTGTTGCAGAGGATTCGCAGGGAAAAAAAGCCATTGCTATTATGTCGGCACCTGTGCTGACACAGGGTCATCCTGCGGTACTTGAAATGGCAATAAACACGCCGGTTGTGCCGCTTGAATAAGCGATGTTTGCGTATTGATAAAACATGCTTTATTGCTGACGATCAAGTACTTGCGATCAAGCTGGATCCAGACCGCACTGTAAGTTGCCCGGCACAGCGATGTCGATGCGTGCTGGTGGTTCGAGAATCAGTGAGTTCATAATGGCGACAAATTCCGCTTCTGTTTTGTTCTTTCCCAGACGCGGGTTAAAGGCTTTTTCACGGCCGATGCTGCTCGATGTAAAACCGTTATAATCATGGCCGGGATAAACGATGGTGTTATCGTCCAGGCTAAACAGTTTCTCAGTGATCGAATGATAGAGTGTGTGTGCATCACCGGACTGAAAATCAGTGCGCCCGCAACCGTTAATTAGCAGTGCGTCACCAGTAAACACCACGCTGCCTAGACGATAACTTATATCGGTATTGGTGTGGCCGGGAGTGTAGATGATGTCGATGCTTTCATCCCCCAGTTTCTGCGAGTCGCCATCAGCCAGTAAAATATCGGCACACGACGATCCACTGTTTTTATGTACTGCCACCTGGCTGTTAAACACCTCACGCAACAGGCCAGAGCCAGTCACATGGTCAGCATGGATGTGCGTTTCCAACGTGTACTTCAATTGTAGGTCCAGCTGTTTGATCAGCTTGATGTCACGCGTGGTCTGCTCTTTTACAGAGTCGATCAGGGCGGCCTGTCTGGTTTTTTCATCCCACAATAAATAGCTGTAAGTGCTGGTTGCGGGATCGAATAATTGTTCAATTTTCATCGTTTTTCTCCCAGTTTATTGGGGTTAAAAAATACTGACTCAAGTAACGGTTTATAGTGTGGTCATGAGAAAGCTTTAGTGGCAGTGCTGATAATGCACGATGCCGCCGATGTTAGTGACATGGTTAAACCCCAGACTGGACAGAATTTTCTCTGCCATGATTGCGCGTCCGCCAGAGCGGCAATAAACCAGTATGGGCTTATCTTTGTCCAGGTGCTCGTGTGCAAGAACCGGCAAAACAGCTAACGGAATATTTTTTGCAGCAGGCAGGCTGCTGGTATTAAATTCACTGGTGGTACGGACATCCAGCAAGATGGCACCTGATTGTATAGTCTGGCGAATATCATCACAAGTTAAATTAGAATATGTCGATGTGTCAAAGATCATGACTTTTACCCTCGTTAGTTACCTATCTATTAGTATAGTCTTATATAGTGAAATTCAAGGGGTGTCTCCATAATTAATGTCGAGCTGGTTGATGTTGTTAACAAAAACCCATTAGAACATGGTTTGAAAAGGATAAGAATGGAGTATCAGAAGTATTTAAATCAATGGCTTACATATGGATAGGCGGGACAAATCAAGCATTCATAAAAATTTCTCACCGACTATTTCCGACCTGGTAAGAGGGAGCAGATATTACTGGCGATCAACGAATTTTCAGCATGCGGGCTTTTTCACGGTTCCAGTCGCGTTCTTTTATTGCGGCACGTTTATCGCGCTCTTTTTTACCTTTTGCCAGTCCGATATCCATTTTAACGCTACCTTTTTTATTCCAGTATAGCGTTAGTGGTACTAGCGTATACCCTTTGCGTTCAATCTGGCCGATCAGACGGTCGATTTCCAGGCGATGGAGGAGTAATTTTCTGCTGCGTGTTGGGGCAGCGTGAAGATGTGTTGAAGTCGTAATGAGTGGTGTTATACTGCCGCCAACCCATTCAAGTTCGCCCGCTTTAACCATAATGTAGCTGTCATTAAGCTGCACTTTTCCAGCGCGCATACTTTTAACTTCCCAACCTTCTAGCACCAGTCCGGCCTCGTAGTTAGACTCAATGGCGTAATCGAAGCGCGCACGGCGATTGCGTGCAATGGTATTATCGTGGGAAGTTTTTTTGGATTTTTTTGCCATGTTTCGGAGTTGTCTATATTTTGAGCAGGACGAGAAAGCCTGCAAGTATAAATTATGTGATGAGATGTGTCATTTTTTACCAGGTATTCGCACTGAGGCGAAATAAAGTTCAGGTTTCTATTGAGTCAATGATTTAAATTGTTGAAAATATATGCATAAGTGTTTACCACAACCAATTTACAGCCCTGCCCACATAACAATGTAGAGAATCTATGACAACACCTACGAAAATCATACACGAACAATGGTCTAGCCGCACAGCGTTTATTCTTGCTGCCACTGGTTCTGCTGTTGGCCTGGGTAATATCTGGAAGTTTCCCTATATAACAGGTGAGAATGGTGGTGGTACTTTTGTGCTGATATATCTGTGTTGTATCGCGCTAATTGGTATCCCGGTGATGATCGCTGAAATTATGCTGGGTCGTCGCGGTAAGCAGAGCCCGATTAATACGATGATTACCCTGGCGCGTCAGGAAGGGCGGAGCAAATACTGGGTTTGGTTGGGCTGGATGGGGGTGATAGCAGGTTTTCTGATTCTTTCCTATTACAGCGTCATTGCGGGCGAGGCGCTAAGCTATGTTTTTAGAACGGCTAGCGGCATGTTTCTGGGCGTGACGGCAGATGGTGCGAGCAGTATTTATAACAATTTGGTTAGTGATCCTGAAAAACTGCTGGCCTGGCACACCCTGTTTATGGTGATGACCATGATGGTCGTGTCTCGTGGAGTAAAAAATGGGCTAGAAAAAGCCGTGACGTATTTGATGCCGTTGTTGTTTATTTCATTGCTGGTGGTGGTGCTATATGCCATGAGTACAGGGCATTTTATGCAGGGCATAGACTTTATGTTTAGTCCCGGTAAAATTACTGGTAAGGCCGTGCTGATTGCTATGGGGCATGCTTTCTTTACCCTGAGTCTGGGTATGGGAGCGATTATGGTCTACGGTTCCTACCTGACAAAAGAGCATTCGATTGTACAGGCTTCCATTTATATAGCACTGGCCGATACGGTGGTTGCATTACTTGCCGGAATGGCGATTTTTCCGATTGTTTTTGCTAATGGGCTGGAACCGAGTGCGGGGCCCGGACTTATTTTTCTGAGCCTGCCAATTGCGTTTGGCCATATGGAAGGTGGTGTGTTGGTTGGTGTTATCTTCTTTTCCTTACTGGTCTTTGCCGCCTGGACATCGGCTATTTCACTGATTGAGCCAGCAGTGGCCTGGTTGGTTGAGAACCGTGGGCATACGCGTGTTTATGCCTCAGTTTTAATGGGTGTGCTCACCTGGATACTTGGGTTGGGGACCATTTTTTCGTATAATATCTGGAAAGGACACACCTGGAGCATTCCCTTTCTGTTCCAGAACTTTAATTTTTTTGATACTCTGGATTATTTAACCGCAAATATTATGTTGCCGCTGGGCGGTCTGTTTATTGCAATATTTTCTGCCTGGATTATGCACGAAACATCAACACGTTCTGAGCTGAATACAACCCCTGGGATCTATAAAATTTGGCATTTCCTGCTCCGTTATATTACACCGATTGCCATTATTATCGTATTTCTCAGGGCAGTTGGAGCAATATAAAAAATGCATACTTCATCATGTATCAGGCTAATTTATTTACTGGAGAGTCGAATTGTCGCACACGTATCGTAGCGCGCTGGTGTATTATTCTCCGGCAGAAATGTATAAATTGGTGAATTCGATCAATGACTATGCCCGTTTTCTGCCGTGGTGCCGCTCGGCGCGTATTCTTACGCAAACAGAGACTGAAATAGTTGCCAGCATAGAAATTGCCAAAGGTGTGTTGAATAAAACCTTCACCACTCGAAATACATTAACCAAAGATAAGCGTATTGAACTTGAGCTGGTTGATGGCCCGTTTAAACGCTTGCAGGGTTATTGGCAGTTTGATGCACTTAAGACAGAAATGGCGTGTAAAGTGAATCTTGATCTTGAATTCGAATTTGATAGCGCGATGATTTCGATTGCAGCTAAACCTATTTTTATGCAGATCGCAACAACGATGGTTGATGCTTTCTGTAAACGTGCGGTGGAGGTGTACGGTGAGCGTTTCTGAGACTAAAAATGCGAATATTATCCCCGTGACTGAAACCGGCATCAGGTCACTGGAGCCGCAGCCGCAGTCAATTAATACAGAGGTGGCATACGCAACGTTAGAGAAACAAATTATTCGTTGTGTCAATGTTGATCAGGGCACCACACTTGGCGCTGCGATAGTCCAGTCTGGCATTATGATGGATTTTCCTGATCTTGAGCTTGAAAATGCCAAAGTGGGTATTTTTGGTAAAGTCGCAAGCATGGTTACCATATTAAATGCAGGTGATCGCGTAGAGATTTATCGCCCACTCATCGCTGATCCTAAGGAAATGAGGCGTAAATGCGCTGCTGAGGGCAAGGTTATGAAAAAGGGAAGTGGCAGCACTAATAGTTAATTATCGACATTTTTTGACGGTTTTATGAACTTAACCAGCCAGGTTAGTCAGCATCAGGCAGGCCTGTCTCTGATGATCTGTTGACTAATTCAGATTCTGCATAACTTTTGTCAACATAGTGTTTAGCATCAATTTTTTTGAGCCGGTTATGGTTAAAAAATAGCGTTAAGCGGGATTCTTTTTCGGCACCGTGCCCTGGAATGAAGCGATAGATATAATCCCAGCGCTGGTTGTGGAAGGGGTCAGCGAGTATAGGTGAGCCAAGAATTTTATGCACCTCAGCTTTACTCATCCCCATCTTCAATTGTTTAATTTGCGTTAGCTTTATGGTATTACCCTGTTGCAGATTTTGCCGGTAAGCATTAGGCAGCCATGCGGTACATGCACTGAGTGACACTAGTATCAATAGTGTCATGCATGGCAAAAAAGAGCGCGAAAATTGATTTGTGCGAGTGGTTCTCAGGCGTATAAACATGTAAGAATAGTATTTTCGTTATTAAGTGTTTCAATTAAGGACAGAAATGATACCGTAAATGTTAGCATTAATCAGCAGAAATTATTAATCGGCAGGAATTATATGGAATCCAGTGATTTAAAAAAAGTTGGTCTTAAAATTACCTTGCCAAGAATGAAAATTCTTGAACTTCTGGAAGCGTCCAGTGTTCGTCATCAGACGGCAGAAGATGTTTATCGAGCTTTGCTTAATGACGGTGAAGAAATCGGGTTAGCGACTGTGTATCGTGTTTTAACACAGTTTGAAGCTGCCGGGTTGGTTGAACGTCATCATTTTGAGGGTGGGCAGGCGGTTTTTGAACTCAATGAAAAGGGCCACCATGACCATGTTGTTTGTGTCGTTTGTGGTAAAGTTGAAGAATTTTTTGATGAGCTGATAGAAAATCGCCAGCGTGAAATTGCAACTAAAATGGGTTATGACGTAACTGAGCACAGTATGACGTTGTACGGTAAATGCCCTGATTGCCAGTGAACTATCGGCTTCTCCATCAATACGACTAATGTAATCACCCAGTCATGCAAGGTACTCAACGCTTCAACCGGATTACACAGGATTATTCTATCAATGAGTTCCTCTGTCAGCTAACGGGTGCAGAGGTTAAAACAAATAGTTTATTGCGCGCAGCCTGCGATCTGGTCTGGGATTTACCCGCCGAGGGGAGTCTGCCATCCAGCCTGGATGTTGCACTATTATTGAGTGAATTGGGTGCCGATGAAATCACCTTAACAGCCGCATTATTAAGTAGTTCTCGGCTACAGCCAAAAGTGACTCCACATAAACTGGCGCAGCAGTTTGGGGGTGGAATTATGAAGTTGGTTAACAGCGTGTTACAGCTTCATAACTTTCAGAGTGAAAAAATAAATAGTACGCCGGAACAGGCTGAGCGGCTTCGCCGGATGTTGTTATCAATGGTGGATGATGTCCGTGCGGTGTTGATTAAAATGGCATATCGGGTACAACGCTTGCGTCAGTTGAAACTGGCAACCCCTGATGAACAGATTGAGATCGCACGAGAAAGCCTGGAAATATTTGCGCCCATCGCCAATCGTCTGGGTATGGGGCAGCTAAAATGGGAACTTGAAGATCTTGCCTTTCGTTATCTTGACCCCGCGATTTATAAATCAGTTGCAGCACACCTCGATGAGAAACGTGATGAGCGTGAACAATTTATTCATGATTTTGTTGAAAAACTCAAAGACATAACTACACAGGAAGGTATCTCGGTCGATATATATGGTCGTCCAAAACATATTTACAGTATCTGGAAAAAAATGTTAGCTAAACAGCGCAGCTTTGATGAACTGTTTGATGTGCGAGCGGTGCGTGTTGTAGTCGATTCTATTGCAAAATGTTATGTGGTGCTGGGTCTTGTGCATGCACAATGGCGTCACATCGATAAAGAGTTTGATGATTATATTGCGAACCCTAAAAAAAATGGTTATCAGTCTTTACATACCGCTGTTTTTGGTTCGCAGGGTAAACCTGTTGAAGTGCAGATTCGCACAAAAAAAATGCATGAATTTGCTGAATATGGAGTGGCTGCACACTGGCGTTATAAAGAAGCAGGTAATGATAGTGCAAAGTTGCAGGCAAATATCGACTCATTAAGAAAATTGCTCGATACATCACAAACCAGTGATGAAGAATTACTGGAAGATTTTCAGTCTGAAATGTTTCAGGATAGAGTTTTTGTACTAACACCTGAAGGTCGAGTAATTGATTTACCCGAAGGTGCGACACCACTGGATTTTGCTTATGCGGTGCACACGGAAATTGGCCATCGTTGTCGTGGTGCTAAAGTTAATGGCCGTATTGTACAGCTGACCTACTTGTTACAAAGTGGTCAGCGTGTAGAAATTCTAACGACGAAGGAAGCGGCACCGAGGCGTAACTGGATGATCACACACCTGGGTTTTATAAAAACTTCACGGGCACGTAATCGTATCCGTAGTTGGTATAGAAAACAGGATCGCGAAAAAAATTGTCAGGGTGGGAAAACTATTTTTGAGCGTGAGTTAAAACGTCATGGCGTTAAACCCTCAATCGATAAAATTGTTAGTCATTTTAAACAGAATTCCATTGATGATCTGTATGTAAGTTTGGGTTGCGGCGATATTAGCGAAGCGCAGTTATCTTCAATTTTGCATGAATTTATTGTCGAAAATGCGCCGCTTACATTCCCTGTTCATTCGAGGGATCAAAGAAATAAAAATGATAAGTCTGGTGGTAGTATTAATGTTCTGGGGGTTGGTAATTTACTTACCAGTATTGCTAATTGTTGTATGCCAGTACCGTATGATGAAATTATTGGTTATATTACCAAAGACAAAGGTGTGAGCGTACACCGTAAAGATTGCAAAAATATTCTTTACCTGAAAGAAAAAGATCAGCCACGGTTGATTGAAGTCGAATGGGGTGATACGGATGTGCGGAGTTACCCGGTTAATATTCTAATTAATGCAATTGACCGTCACGGACTACTGAGTGATATTACCTCAACCTTGTCTATGGATAAAATTAATGTAATTGCAGTCAATACGCAGTCAAATAAAAGTGATCAGACAGCACGAATGGCAGTTACTATTGAAATACGTGACTTGCAACAACTGAATCGAGTGATAGATAAACTCAGCCTGCTAAGAAATGTACAGCAGGTTCGTCGTGGTACTAACGGTGAACATAACTAAAATTTTCCAATTAAAATTTATCGCATGGTGACCAGCTCTTCCGCACTGGTGGGATGAATGGCAATGGTATCATCCAGATCTTTTTTGGTCGCTCCCATGCGTATTGCCACTGCAAATCCCTGTAACATTTCATCAGCGCCAGGGCCGATAATGTGGCAGCCAATAACTTTTTCCTGTGCTCCGATCACCACCAGTTTTATCGATGTCTTGATTTCATGCTCGGTTAATGCGTTATACATGGCGGTAAAACGTGTCTGGTAAATTTTTACCGCTTCACCATGAATTTCACGGGCCTGGGTTTCAGTGAGTCCAATGGTTGCAATGGGCGGGTGGCTAAAGACAACAGTGGGGATGTTATTGTAATCTAAGTGTCTATCTGTTTGATGGTTATATAAGCGATCTGCAAGGCGACGGCCAGCGGCAATTGCGACTGGTGTCAAGGGTGCACGGCCACAAACATCCCCCAATGCGAAGATATTATCAATATTGGTGTTCTGGAAATCATCAACCTGAATATACCCCTTTTCATCCAGCTTGACACCGGCGTTATCCAGTCCGAGCGCCTGTGTCTGCGGTTGGCGGCCAATGGCCCAGATTAAGTGGTCGATATTTTTATTCTCACCACCCTTGTCACAGGTTAATGTAAGCTTCCCATTGGACTGTTTTTGTATATCAGTAATTTGTGAGCGAGGTAAGATATTAATGCCATCATCAATCATGGTTTCCATCAAATTCTCTCGTAACATGGCATCAAATTCGCGGAGCACATGACCTTTACGCAGATACATCACGACTTCAGTTCCCAGGCTGTTTAATACACCGGCGATTTCAACTGCGATATACCCCGAGCCAACAATGGCGACACGCTCAGGTTGTTGTGTTAGCGCAAAAAAACCATCCGAGCTAATGCCGTGTTTTGCACCACTGGTAGGGGGAATAACAGGTACTGTACCGGTGGCAATGGCAATATGTCTGGCATGGAGAGTCCGTCCATTCACGTCAATGGTATGAGCATCAATAAACACAGCAGAGCCCTGTATTTCATCTATATTCGAGTCTTTTAAATACTGATGATACCAGCTGTTGATTTTGTTGATGTAGGCCTCGCGTTTATCGACCAGTTGTTGCCAGTCAAAACCTTCTTTCTTCAGGCTAAAGCCATAGCTTTTAGCATCCATTATGGACTGCTGTAAGCTTGCTGCGTACCACATGATTTTTTTAGGCACACAGCCAACATTGACACAGGTACCCCCCATTTTTCCTGATTCAATTAAGGCAACTTTTTTACCATATAAGGCGGCACGTTCGGCAATGGACAAACCCCCACTACCGCCGCCGATAGCAATTAGATCGTAATCAAATTTTTTCATGTCTATTTAGTGAGTGTGTTTATGGACAAAGGCGATAGTATGTCGGTTTTTATTAAAAACAGACAGCGTGTTGTTTATTCACGGCCTTGCTGCAATGCCTTTTATTTTAAGTCATTGTCTGATATTTATTACTGAAACGAATGAAAAGGCTGCCCATGGTTAAAGACACGCGGTGAATACATCCATGTCGGCTCGACATCCGCATCCCTGCGGTTGACGGTCTTGAACAATGGGTAACCTTTTCATCTGTACTGTTAGTAGTATACATAAATTATCCATTTGCGGGGCTACAGTAATCGACCGCACTAAGGTAAAATTAGCCGATTAATAATTATTCCAACTGAGTTTTCTGACTTGAACTGCCATTAAAATCAGTTGGCTGTCTTCTTTTTTATGCTCTCTTACATTCTGGAACGCAATATGGCTTTTGAAAAAATTGAAATCCCGGTAACGGGTGAGAAAATAACGGTTAATGCCGATTATTCTTTAAATGTCCCTGATCAGCCCATTATTCCTTTTATTGAAGGGGATGGTATTGGTGTCGATATTACGCCAGTGATGCAGTCAGTAGTGAATGCAGCGGTTGAAAAAGCCTATGCAGGCAAGAAAAAAATTGCCTGGATGGAGGTTTATGCGGGTGAAAAAGCCAATAAGGTTTATGGCAGTGAACGCTGGATGCCGGATGAAACCATGCAGGTCATTAAAGACTATGTGGTCTCCATTAAAGGTCCGTTAACCACACCAGTTGGTGGTGGTATACGCTCATTAAATGTGCTCCTGCGGCAGACGCTTGATCTGTATGTCTGTCAGCGTCCAGTACGTTATTTTGCAGGTTGCCCAAGTCCGGTTAAAGCGCCAGAAAAGACAGATATGGTGATTTTTCGTGAGAATGCAGAAGATATTTATGCCGGTATTGAGTGGGAGGCGGGCTCGGTTGAGGTTAAAAAAGTGATTAATTTTCTGCAAAATGAGATGGGCGTTACCCAGATTCGTTTTCCAGAAACATCGGGGATTGGTATCAAACCTGTCTCCAGTGAAGGCACTAAACGCTTGGTGCGCAAAGCCATTCAATATGCGATTGATAATGATCGCGATTCACTGACACTGGTACATAAAGGCAATATAATGAAATTTACCGAAGGTGGGTTTAAAACCTGGGGTTACGAACTTGTCAGAGATGAGTTTGGTGCGACATTGCTCGATGATGGCCCCTGGTACAGGGTAAAGAATCCGAATACGGGTAAAAATATTATTATTAAAGATGTGATTGCAGATGCCTTTTTACAGGAAATTCTGCTTCATCCTGAACAATACAGTGTGATTGCGACATTGAATCTGAATGGCGACTATATCTCTGACGCACTTGCGGCGCAGGTGGGTGGTATTGGTATCGCTCCGGGGGCAAACTTGTCCGATAGTATTGGCCTGTTTGAGGCCACACATGGAACTGCACCGAAATTTGCAGGCCAGAATAAGGTGAATCCTGGTTCCATTATTCTGTCAGCAGAAATGATGTTAAGGCATTTGGGCTGGCTTGAAGCCGCAGAGCTGATTATTAATGGCGTATCAGGTGCAATTCGCTCTGGCTCTGTCACCTTTGACCTTGCTGATTTAATGGCAGGCGCAACCGAAGTGAGCTGTACAGATTTTGGTGAGGCAATTGTCCGTGCCATGTAAAACTGAGTGGCTGAATACAGTCTATAGATTGACCGGTTATGAAGATAAAATTGTGGTATAAATTTATGCTGGTATTTAGAAAAAATGAACAGTATGTTCTACACTGAAAGGTAAGACATGAGTAATTCTGATTTTGATCATGACTATGATAGTGGTCTCGCGGTTGAAGAAGACAAACCGAAACTGAAACCACCAAAGCGATATAAGGTCGTAATTAACAATGATGATTTTACTCCAATGGAATTTGTGGTGCAGGTACTGGTTATGTTCTTCGCAATGGACAATGCTAAAGCAACACGGGTGATGATGTCTGTGCATACAAAAGGCAAAGGTATTTGTGGTAGTTATAGCCATGAAATTGCAGAAACTAAAGTGGATCAGGTGAATGAGTTTTCACGGATTAACCAGCATCCACTGCTATGCACGATGGAAGCAGAATAATCAGGGAAGTTAATTGTATTAATTCCTGTCGATAGGTGCTGACATGTTAAGTAAAGAGCTGGAATCATCATTAAACAAAGCGTTTAATGATGCGCGCGAAAAACGCCATGAATACATTACGGTCGAGCATTTGTTGCTGTCGCTGTTAAACAATAACAGCGCCAACATTGTCTTACAGGCCTGTGGTGCGGATATCGAATTATTGAGCGTTGAGCTGATTGAATACCTTAACCATAATACCCCCGTCTTTGGTGACGTTGTTGGCGGTGAGGTACAGCCCACTTTGGGTTTTCAGCGCGTCCTGCAACGTGCCGTTTTTCATGTGCAATCTTCAGGAAAAAAAGAAGTGGTTGGAGCCAATGTACTCGTTGCCATGTTTGGTGAGCAGGAATCGCAGGCGGTTTATCTATTAAACCAGCAGAATGTAAACCGTCTTGATATTGTTAACTATATTTCTCACGGCATTACGAAAGTTCCTAACGAAACTGAAAAGCTTGAAGATCACTCGGAACAGACCGTCTCAACTGAGACTGAAGCACAACCACTGGAAAATTTTGCAACCAACCTGAATCAGCGTGCGATGCGTGGTCTGGTTGACCCATTGATCGGGCGTGATGCTGAAGTTGAGCGTACGGTTCAGGTATTGTGTCGGCGTAGAAAAAATAATCCACTGCTAGTCGGTGAAGCAGGCGTAGGGAAAACGGCGCTGGCCGAGGGACTGGCAAAACGTATTGTTGATAAGGAAGTGCCAGAAGTACTGCTGAATAACACCATCTATTCACTGGATCTGGGTTCGTTGGTGGCGGGTACAAAATACCGTGGTGATTTTGAAAAAAGGCTTAAGGGTATATTAAAACAGCTTAAGCAAACCCCCGGTGCCATTTTATTTATTGATGAGATACATACCATTATTGGTGCAGGTTCGGCTTCGGGTGGTGTAATGGATGCATCGAATCTGATTAAACCCATGCTGGCAAGCGGTGAGCTTAAATGTATCGGTTCAACCACGTACACTGAATTTAGAAGCGTTTTCGAAAAAGATCATGCGCTTGCACGCCGGTTTCAGAAAATTGATCTGGAAGAACCCAGCGTCGAAGAAACCGTCGAAATTTTGAAAGGGTTAAAAACGCGCTTTGAAGAACATCATGATGTTAAATATAGCAATAATGCTCTGCGTGCGGCGGCGGAATTATCCGAGCGTTACATCATGGACCGTTTTTTACCTGACAAGGCCATTGACGTTATTGATGAAGCTGGTGCAAGTCGTCAGCTACAATCGAGTGTGGCACGTAAAGTGAACAAAAAATCAATCAATGTGCATGATATTGAAGGCATTGTTGCAAGCATTGCCCGAATTCCTGCGAAAACAGTTAATACAACGGACACGGAAATGTTAAAAAATCTTGAGCGCGACTTAAACATGGTTGTTTTTGGTCAGGCTGAAGCAATTAGTTCACTGGTCACCTCTATTCGTATGGCACGTTCTGGTCTTGCCGACCCTGAAAAACCGATTGGCTCCTTCCTGTTCGCCGGACCGACAGGGGTGGGAAAAACAGAAGTTTGTCGGCAGCTTGCAAGTGTTCTGGGTGTCGAATTAATTCGTTTTGATATGTCTGAATACATGGAGCGTCATACCGTATCGAGATTGATTGGTGCACCGCCAGGTTATGTTGGTTTTGATGATGGTGGTTTGTTGACAGAAGCGGTAAATAAACAACCACATTGTGTTTTATTGCTGGATGAAATAGAAAAAGCACACTCTGAAGTATTTAATATTTTATTACAGGTCATGGATCACGGCACTTTAACCGACAGTAACGGGCGTAAAACAGATTTTCGGAATGCCATTTTAGTCATGACCAGTAATGCAGGTGCGCAGTTGATTTCACGTCGTTCAATGGGCTTTACTGAGCAGCAAAATGAACTCGATGGGATGGAAGAAATTAAGAAAATATTTACCCCGGAATTCAGAAATCGTCTGGATTCCATTGTTCATTTTGATCCACTGGATGCGCATGCGCTGGCAAATGTTGTGGATAAATTCCTGATAGCACTTGAAATGCAGCTCAACGAGAAAAAAGTGACACTAAGTGTGGATAAGGCAGCTCGTGCCTGGCTGGCAGAAAAAGGTTATGACCCAAAAATGGGTGCAAGGCCGATGGCGCGAGTTATTCAGGAGCAGGTAAAAAAACCGTTGGCGGATGAACTGCTATTTGGGGAACTCAAAAAAGGCGGCCAGGTAACCGTGACAGTTACGGCTGAAAATACGCTGAATATTGCAGTCGAATCTGAGTCACTCAAGGCCTGATACCTGCCTGGAATAAAGTGAAGTGCTGAGGTGCGCTTAATGCGGGAAATTGGTCGATTGTACGACCAGATTCGATTTGTCAGAATGGCTTGCTGTTGCTCGAATCGGCACGAGAAAATAAAAAAGGTCTGGGTGAAAACAGACCTTTTTTATGGCTGAATGCATTATTTAGCGCGGTAGATAATGCGGCCTTTCTCAAGGTCGTAAGGAGTTAGTTCAACGGTTACTTTATCACCAGTCATAATTCGAATGTAATGCTTGCGCATTTTACCTGAAATATGCGCGATCACAGTGTGACCATTTTCGAGTTCAACGCGGAACATTGTGTTAGGCAGGGTTTCTGTTACCGTGCCTTCCATTTGTATTGCTTCTTCTTTAGCCATGGTTTACCAGTTTTAGTGTGCGAGTGAGTCGATGCAGCTTACCTTCGATAGAGCCGGCGAGGTTTATCTGCATAACGACTAAATTTCCGTCTTTTATAAAAGTTGCGCAATTATCGTCGTTTTTGGCGTAAGCGCAAGTGTTTTTATCGCGAATCGGTTATTTTGCCACTAATTGTAATTTATTGGACGTGTATTTTAGCTGCTACGAGCTTTTTGTTCGTTTTTTTTCTCTGTGACTGAGTGTTAGTGATTTTTTTCGGTAGCATCAAAACTGGGTCAATTAAAACCTGATTAGCAATAACAGCAAAGTGAAGGTGTGGGCCAGTCGCACGGCCAGTATGACCAACCTCACCAATAATATCGCCCTGTTTGACTTTGTCTCCCGGTTTTACATTGATTTTACTGAGGTGTGCATAAAGACTGATAATGCCTTCGCCGTGATTGATGAAAATCATATTACCACTGAAAAAGAAGTTGCCAGCATCAATAACAGTCCCATCAGCGGCCGCTTTGATGGGTGTCCCTTCGGGTACCGCAATGTCCAGACCATTGTGTGGCCGACGTTCCTGGCCATTAAAGAAGCGCCTTAAACCAAAAATACTACTAATAGGTCCCGTTACCGGCCAGATGAAATTTACTCTGGGCGTGTTTTTGGTAAACAGGTGTTTGGCTTTCTTCTTGCGTTTACTTTCTGCAATGATACGCAGCATATCTTTTTTATTGGGATTTACTTCACGTTTATTTTTAATGCTGAGATACTGTCTCCGGTATTTTTTCGGTTTAATATGAATTTTTACATTAAGCGTTAAACCATCAGGCTGGTGGATTGAAAACGCATAATCACCTGGCCTGGTTTTAAGTCCAATACCGGCAAGCGCTACCCAGCTATTTTTGTAAGCAAAAACGGCAACGTGTTTACCGTTGAAAAAAATCTGTGTTTTACGGGTGTAATTGGGTAGTTGTAATAATGCAATGCCACCCGGTACTAACGCCTGTTGGGGGTGAGCAAACAGTGAGGGCGAAACAATAGCGAGTAGTAAGAGTAATATCAGGGGTTTCATCGAAAGAAATTATTGTATTTTTTATTCGTCTGTTACTTAACAGAATGGATGAAAAGATACCTGGTGTTCAAGACCGTCAGCCGCAGGGATGCGGGTGTCGAGCTTGCATGGAGGTGTTTACAGCGTGTCTTGAACAATTAGATATCCCTTTATCTGTTTCAGTAATATGTCAGCCTGCGGCTGTGAGCCTATACTACGCGCAATTTTGGTTAATGTTAATACTTCAGTGGAAGCGTAAAATAGACCATCTCGGCGGAGAGTTGACTGAATTGGTTGGCTCGATAGATTGGCTAACAAAAAAAGTAAAAACCACGATGACACAGATTCAGCTATCACAACGTGCGGTGCAGCTAAAACCCTTTCATGTAATGGCGATACTTGCGCGTGCAAAACAACTGGAGGCGCAGGGGCGCTCAATTATCCACCTCGAAGTTGGAGAGCCAGATTTCGCCACTGCACCGGCTGTCATTGAGGCGGGTCTTGTCGCGTTAAATACCCATAAAATACATTACACTCCGGCAACAGGATTGCCTGAGTTACGGCAGGCGGTTGCTGACTATTATCAGCGAAAATTTAAACTCTCCATTGATGCAAAGCGCATTATTATTACTCCAGGGGCATCCGGGGCGCTACAACTTGCATTATTAGCACTGCTTGATGCAGGTGAGAGTGTTGTACTGACCGATCCGGGTTACCCCTGTAATCGGAATATTGTACAGATACTGGCTGGTGAAGTTATTCCTGTTCCAGTAACTGCAGAGAGTAACTATCAATTAACAGCTGAACACATTGAGCAGTACTGGCAAGCACTAACCCGTGTTGCAATGGTGGCGAGTCCGTCTAACCCTACAGGGACATTAATTGATTCTAAGCAACTGCAACAGTTGATTGCAGCGGTAGGTAGAAAAAAAGGTCGGCTGATTATTGATGAGATTTATCAGGGGCTGGTTTATGATACTGAAGACAGCACGGCTTTGTCACTGTCAGATGACTGTTTTATCATCAATAGTTTTTCTAAGTATTTTGGTATGACCGGATGGCGACTGGGCTGGATGGTGGTACCGGATGTTTATGTTGACGTTATTGATCGAATTAGCCAGAATATTTTTCTGGCGGCCTCAACCATCGCGCAATATGCGGCAATGGCTGCGCTTAAGATCGAAACAGAAACGGTTCTGCAACAGCGAAGCGATGAATTTAAACGCCGTCGAGATTATTTATTGCCGGCACTGACATCGCTGGGTTTTGAGTTTGCAGTAAAACCACAGGGCGCTTTTTATCTTTATGCCCGGTGTGTGGCGATGACTGATAATAGTTTTGCCTGGACACAGCAGCTACTTGAACGCCAGGGCGTTGCGATTGCACCGGGGCTGGATTTCGGCGCGTTTAATGCCCATCAATACTGCCGGTTTGCCTATACCCAGCCGGTGGATGTACTTGAGCAGGCAGTTGCCAGAATTAGACAGTTTATCTAAGCCCGATAATCCGTATAAAATAATAAAAAGTAATAGCCATTAGAGGAATCAGGTAGAAAAATGAACGGTAATATTAAAAAAATGCGGACATCACTGGCACAGCCGGTGCAATACCATTTACCTGTGGGTGATGCGTGTATATCGATGAACTCACATATCGGGCAGACAATGACACTTGATTATCTAAATGAAATATATTGTGTAGCCTGTGGCCGTAAAACCAGTAAAAGTTTTGCCCAAGGGCATTGTTATCCCTGTTTTCGGCAACTGGCTTCGTGCGACCTGTGTATTATGAAACCTGAGACCTGTCATTATGCAGCGGGTACCTGCCGTGAGCCTGAGTGGGGTGAGCAAAACTGCTTTCAGCCGCATTATGTTTATCTGGCGAATTCTTCAGGTGTGAAAGTAGGCATTACGCGTGGTTCACAGATACCAACCCGCTGGATGGATCAGGGGGCGACGCAGGCTTTGCCAATATTTAAGGTGGCATCACGATATCAGTCGGGTTTGATCGAAGTCGCATTAAAACAGCATGTGTCTGATCGGACAGACTGGCGTAAAATGCTTAAGGCAGATGCTGAGTCCGTTGATCTATATCAGCTTCGTGATGATTTACTGACTCAGTGTGAAGCTGAAATAGATACCATTCAGCGACAATATGGTGAAGCAGAAATTGCGCGAATAGATGAATCAATCGTCGAAATAAAGTACCCTGTTGATGCATACCCTGCAAAAATTAAATCACTGAATTTTGATAAACAGCCACAGATTGAAGGTAAATTATCAGGGATCAAAGGCCAGTATCTAATCCTTGATGGCGGCGTACTCAATATCCGTAAGTTTTCAGGATATAACCTCAGTATTGATTTTCATTAAGCGATAGACCTTAAGCATAAAAATTAATTTTATCAGGAGTTATTGTTATCAGCCTTCGAGAAGATATTCAATGCGTGTTCGACCGCGACCCCGCAGCACGAAATACACTGGAAGTATTAACTGCCTATCCGGGCGTGCACGCCATCATCGCGCACCGTTTTAACCATTTTTTATGGAAGTTAGGGTTGAAATGGTTGGCACGTATTTTTTCCCAGCTTGCGCGCTGGTTTACCGGCATAGAAATTCATCCTGGTGCAAAAATCGGGCGACGCTTTTTTATTGATCATGGCATGGGTGTAGTGATCGGAGAAACGGCTGAAATTGGTGACGACTGTACCCTCTATCATGGCGTGACGTTGGGTGGCACGAGCTGGGAGGCTGGAAAACGCCACCCAACATTAATGAATAACGTGGTGGTGGGTGCGGGTGCAAAAGTGCTGGGGCCGATTACGCTAAATGACCGCGTTCGTGTTGGTTCCAATGCTGTTGTGACAAAAAGTATCGAAAGTGATTCGACGGTAGTTGGTGTGCCAGGTCGAGTGGTACACCGCAGTGATGTGAATGAAGTGAAGCGGCAGATGATGGCGGAAAAAATGGGTTTCGACGCATATGGTGTAACCAGTGATGCGCCTGACCCCGTAGCTTCAGCGATTAATAAAATGCTGGATCATATTCATGCGATGGATGAAAAAATGGAAACTATGTGCGCGGCGCTAAAACAGTTCGGCGCAGAAATTGATGTGTCCAGATTGCCTGATCTGGGATCCTGCTCAATTGCATCAAACCATGACGAAATAGATGAGAAAAAGGATAAAATCTGAAGACAGATAACGCCCCGCCCAGTAGTTATTTCTGTGATATTGCTGTATTTGCAGGATATTAATGCTTGCGACTAATACTGACATAGTGCTCTAGTTGCATGAATTAAAACGAAATTAATCGAATTTATTAATACCTGACTAAATTACTCGGATTAATACTTGACTATTTTACTAGGGATTAAGTAAAATTAGCACCAGGTAATATTGATGATTACCTGTTGATGGCTACATATTGATGACTACAGGCGAGTATTAGTTATGCGTTTAACAACAAAAGGCCGCTACGCGGTAACAGCAGTGCTGGATTTAGCTTTGCACCAGGCGAATGGCCCGGTATCGTTGGCAGCCATTTCCGAACGTCAGGGTATTTCGCTTTCTTATCTTGAACAACTGTTTGCAAAATTGCGGCGTAATGAGATTGTTGGTAGTACCCGTGGTCCGGGTGGTGGTTACAAACTAAAGGATAGCGCGGCGAACATCAGTGCTTCTGATATTATTCTTGCCGTTGATGAAGACTGTCGGGTTGTGGATTGTGACGGTGGTGAGGATTGTCATAGTGGATACCAATGTCTCACACATGATTTATGGCAGGAGCTAAGTAATGAAATACGTGGCTTTCTTGATGGTATTACCTTGTCTGAAATTCTATCTCAAGAGTCGGTGCATGATATTAGTGTGCGTCAGGATAAAGCCTGTAGTAACAAGCGTGAGTTAGCGTAAAACTTCTGTGATGGCTATTTATCTGGATAACAACGCAACCACTGCGTTACATGCGCAGGTACTGGAAGCAATGTTGCCCCACATGGGCAAGATTTGCGGCAATCCCTCCAGTCTGCATCGTTTTGGCCGCCTGCAGCGGGATGCCATCGAGCAGGCGCGTACACAGATAGCGATGCTGGTCGGTGCTCGATCTGAACAGGTCGTATTTACCAGCGGCGGCACAGAGTCGAATAATTTAATTCTACGCGGCATGGCAGGGTATGGCCGATATGCGCAGACAGGTGGGTTGGGTACGATTAAACGTATTGCAGTTAGCCGCATTGAACATCCATCGATACTTGAGTTAGCTAGATCGCTGCCCTTTGAAGTTGATTACATTGATGTTGATGCAGACGGGTATATTACCCCTGCAATGTTTGAACAGGCAATAAAAATGGACACTGGCCTAGTGTCGATTATGACAGCAAATAATGAAACGGGCGTTATTCAGTCGCTGGATGGATTTATTGAACGGTGTCGCGAGCAGAATATTTATTTTCATACCGATGCTTCACAGGCGGCGGGGAAAATAGCACTAAATTTTGCTGCCAGTGGTGCACATGCAATGACTCTGTCAGCACATAAATTTTATGGTCCAGTTGGTGCGGGCGCATTAATCATTGATCGTTCATTACCGCTAGAGGCGGTGCAACTGGGTGGCTCACAGGAAAAAAATCTGCGCGCAGGAACAGAAAATATTGCCGCCATTGTGGGGTTTGGTAAAGCGGCTGAAATCGCGATAGAACATCTGGAACAGCGCTGCGCACATACGCAACAATTACGTGATCTGCTTGAGCAGGGTTTGAAAAAGATCCCTGCCGTGACAATTTTTTCTGAACAGGCAAAACGTTTACCGAATACAGTGCAGTTTGGTGTGGCCGGTTTTGATGGTGAAAGTTTACTGATGCAACTGGACCGAAAAGCTATTGCCGTTTCATCCGGGTCGGCCTGCGGCAGTGGCAAGGCTGAACCCAGTCATGTTTTACAGGCAATGAAGGTGCCGACTGAGATTGCCAATGCAGCAATTCGGGTAAGTTTTGGTGAAAATAACACGGGTTTAGATGTGGACGTATTGCTGAGCGCTCTGCATAACATTCTAACAGCAAATACTCACTCGCCTGTCATGATGGCAGCGAGTCTTTAATTTATAAAGGTGAAAAAAGTGAGCAAACAAATCGATCAGGCTGAAAGCAAACTCGCTATCGACAAACCTATTTATATGGATTATTCCGCAACCACACCAACCGATGAGCGAGTAGTTGTTGAAATGTTGAAATATCTGGGGCCAGATGCGGCTTTTGGTAATCCTGCCTCGCGCAGCCATAGTTATGGTTGGGCAGCGGAGTCCGCAGTGGAGCAGGGCCGTAAACATGTTGCCGACCTGGTGGGTGCAAACCCCAAGGAAATTGTTTTTACTTCTGGTGCCACCGAGTCAGACAATCTGGCAATAAAAGGTGCTGCGCATTTCAATCGGAAACGGGGTAATCATATTATTACCTGTAAAACGGAGCATAAGGCAGTGCTGGATACCTGTCGTCAACTGGAGCGTGAAGGTTTTGAAGTGACGTATCTGGACCCAATGAAAAATGGGCTGCTTGATCTCGATGTTTTTAAAGCTGCCATAAGGGAAGAGACGATTCTTGCTTCGATTATGCATGTGAATAATGAAATTGGCGTGATTCAGGATATCGAAGCAATCGGTAATATCTGCCGTGAAAATAAAATTATCTATCATGTTGATGCTGCCCAAAGTGCCGGTAAAGTGGAGATTAACCTGGAGGCGCTTCCGGTTGACTTGATGAGTTTTTCCGCGCATAAAATTTACGGGCCAAAAGGTATTGGTGCATTGTATGTGCAGCGTAAACCACGTATCCGTCTGGAAGCACAGATGCATGGTGGTGGCCATGAACGTGGCATGCGTTCAGGCACGTTAGCCACGCATCAGATTGCCGGCATGGGCGAAGCCTTTCGGATTGCAAAAGCAGAAATGAAAGCAGAAAATACGCGCCTGCTAACATTACGCAATAAGCTTTGGGACGGCGTTAAGGATATGGAGGAAGTTTATATAAACGGTGATATAGATCAGCGCATTGCGGGAAATATTAATATCAGTTTCAATTTTGTTGAAGGCGAAAGTTTATTAATGGCATTAAAAGACCTGGCCATTTCCAGTGGCAGCGCCTGTACCTCAGCAAGCCTGGAACCGAGTTATGTTTTGCGTGCACTGGGGCGTAATGACGAGCTTGCACATAGCTCCATTCGGTTTACCCTGGGTCGTTATACGACTGAAGAAGAAATTGATCGTGCGATTAAACATCTGCGCACTGCGGTTGAAAAATTGCGTCAACTGTCCCCCCTGTGGGATATGTACAAGGCTGGTATTGATCTGGATAGCGTTAAATGGGCGGCGCATTAAACAGTAACAAAATAGCAGAATAACTGTGGTGATAGATGGTGCATCGCCGATGCGGATGCACCACAGTAAAAAACGATTTAATTGAAGAGAGACTTATGGCTATTACAATGACAGAACCGGCGGCTGAACGCGTTAAAATGTTTCTGGAAAATCGAGGTAAAGGCGTTGGCTTACGTTTAGCAGTTAAAACTACCGGTTGTTCGGGTATGTCCTATGTGCTCGAATTTGTTGATACAGTTAATTCTGACGATGAAGTATTTGAGGATCACGGTGTCAAAGTTATTGTGGATAAAAAAAGTCTGGTTTACATTGATGGTACAGAGGTGGACTTTTCCAGAGAAGGATTAAGTGAAGGTTTTAAATTCAATAATCCAAAAGAAAAAAATCAGTGTGGTTGCGGTGAAAGTTTTACCGTATAGTATTGCTTAAGTGTTTAACGATATTCTAAATCGCAATTTTTTTGCGTTGTTCGAGCTGCCGCTGGCCTATGACATTGATCTGGCACAGGCACAGCAACGGTATATAGCATTACAGTCAAAAGTGCATCCCGATAAATTTGCCAGTGCGAGTGATACTCAAAAACGTATTGCTATGCAGTTGACTTCGCATATCAATGAAGCCCTGCAAACATTAAAAGATCCGGTCTTACGCGCCAGTTATTTGCTTAAGTTAAAGGGGCTGGATATTAATCTGGAAACTGAAACCACGATGGATGCAGTTTTTTTAATGCAGCAACTTGAACTACGTGAGTCTATGTCAGATATCAGGAATCATTATAATTCTGCGACAGACGCGCTTGCAGCGCTTGACCGTATGGGCGCGGATGTAAATAAAAAAATACAGGCTGCAATGTCGAATTTTTCTGCGCTGCTTGACAGTGACCAGCTCGAAGAGGCAAGAGAGTGGGTGCGTAAGTTACAGTTTTTACAAAAGGCCAAACAGGAAGTCAATCAGCTTGGTATTAAAATAGAAGATGAGTTGATGGGTTAACAGGTATAAACGTGGGATTATTACAGATAACAGAACCCGGACAATCGACTGCGCCGCACCAGCATAAACTTGCGGTGGGTATCGATCTTGGCACCACCAATTCACTGGTCGCTACAGTCCGTAGTGGGCGAGTAGAATCCTTGCCAGATGCACAGGGCGAACACCTGTTACCCTCAGTCGTTCATTATGCTGAACAGGGCATTGAAGTGGGTTATTCGGCTGAACAATACAGTATTTCTGACCCACTTAATACCGTGATATCGGTGAAACGGATGATGGGCAGAGGCAGTGATGATATAGCTAAAAGTGGTATGCATCATACCTGCCGGTTTGCACCAACCGATAGCGCCGTCCCCAGAATTCAAACCCGTTCAGGGAATATTAGTGCCGTTGAAGTTTCCGCAGAAATATTAAAAGTGCTAAAAAAACGTGCCGTTGATACGCTGGGTGGTGAACTTGCGGGGGTGGTAATAACCGTGCCAGCCTATTTCGATGAGGCCCAGCGTCAGGCAACAAAAGATGCCGCAAGACTGGCGGATTTAAATGTGTTGCGGTTATTAAATGAGCCCACCGCTGCCGCTGTTGCCTATGGTCTGGATTCAGGTAACCGAGGTATTATTGCTGTTTATGATCTGGGTGGGGGTACCTTCGATATTTCTATCCTCAGATTAAATAAAGGTGTATTTGAAGTATTGGCAACAGGCGGTGATAGCGCACTGGGCGGTGATGATTTTGATCACATAATTGCAGACTGGGTGTTTTCTACAGCCGGCATGGAGAAATTGACAGAATACAGGGATAATCCTGCATTAATCCGTACCGTGTTAAAACAGGCTCGGTTGGCAAAAGAGGCGCTGGCTCAACAGCACCAGGTCGATATTAATATTGACACTGATGGCCTGCACTGGCAGGGTCAGTTAAGTCGCGAAAAAATGCAGGCACTTATTTCACCACTGGTTAAAAAAACCCTGATGTCCTGTCGTCGTGCCATGCGTGATGCGGATGTTGAAAACAAAGATATACGTGAAGTGGTTATGGTTGGCGGGTCTACCCGAACATGCCTGGTTCGTGAAATGGTGGGTGAGTTCTTTGAGTGTGAACCGCTCACCAGTATTGACCCCGACAAAGTTGTTGCGACGGGGGCGGCGTTGCAGGCTGATGTGCTGGCGGGAAACAAACCGGATGACAGCATGGTATTGCTTGATGTTATCCCCCTGTCTCTGGGAATAGAGACAATGGGTGGTTTAACAGAAAAAATTATTTATCGAAATACGGCGATCCCGGTTGCCAAAGCACAGGATTTTACTACCTATAAAGACGGTCAGACTGCCATGTCGATTCATGTGATGCAGGGTGAACGTGAATTAGTGGACGATTGCCGATCACTGGCACGGTTTGAGTTACGCGGCATTCCGCCTCAGGTGGCGGGTGGGGCTAGAATTCGAGTGACTTTCCAGGTGGATGCGGATGGTTTGCTTTTGGTTAGTGCAAAAGAAGAAAACAGTGGCGTTGAAGCCAGTGTTGATGTGAAGCCCTCCTTTGGACTGACGGACAGTGAAATTGAAACTATGCTGAGAGAGTCAATGACTCACGCAAAAGATGACCTGCTATCAAGAAGTTTACGCGAGCAGCAGGTTGAAGCTGATCGTACCATTGAAGCACTGGATACAGCATTGGCTAAAGATGGGGATGCATTACTATCAGAAGTTGAAAAACAGAATATTATGCATGCTCGGCAAACATTAATGGATACCAGAACCAGTAGTGATGTAGATGCCATTATCGATGCAATTAAGGAGCTGGAATCAAGTTGTGAGAATTATGTTGCCCGTCGGATGAATACCAGCATTCGTCATGCAATGCAGGGGCACTCGATTAATGAATACAATAAAGACGACGCAGGAGAATCCTGAAGATGCCAAAAATTATCATTCTACCGCATGATGAATTGTGCCCCGATGGTGTAGTGATTGAAGCTAAACCGGGGGTATCAATCTGTGATGCCGCACTACGACATAATGTTGAAATTGAACATGCTTGCGAAAAGTCCTGTGCCTGTACCACCTGTCACGTTTATGTGCGTGAAGGTATGGAATCGCTTAATGAAAACACGGAAGAAGAAGATGACATGCTGGATAAGGCCTGGGGTCTTGATTCGGATTCCAGATTAAGTTGTCAGGCCATTGTGGGTGACGAAGATCTGGTCATAGAGATTCCAAAATACACCATTAATATGGTTTCAGAAAGCCATTAAGCAAAATGAACCGAAAGGGTGAATGTTATGGGTTTAAAATGGGGTGACTCACTGGATATTGCTATTGAACTGGACGCGTTACATTCTGAGGTAGATCCTCAGTATGTAAATTTTGTCGATTTACAACGCTGGATTGTTGGAATGGCAGAATTTGATGATGACCCAGCGCATTCGGGTGAAAGAATTCTGGAAGCAGTCCAGCTTGCCTGGATTGAGGAACGAGAAAGCTGAAAGCCCGATTATCTGTCGGGAGTAGAAAGGCCGTTCCGGTTCTGTGCAAGGTTGGAGCGGCTGTTTTAAATAGAACTGTCTTAAATATACAATTCCGCGTAATATATCGGGTTTTGGTGGCTCAATTAAAGATCGCCGTTGTCCTGTAAAGGGGCGGCTGTGCTTATGACTATTGCGAATGAATACCTCTCCTACAATCTGCCCTGCTACATCTGATATGATTTCTTTAGATTGGTGTAGCACCGAACAAAAACAGAATCTGCTGGATTTTGATCGCGAAGCATTGACCGCCTATTTTGCTAGTATGGGAGAGAAAAGTTTTCGTGCAACGCAGCTCATGAAATGGATACATCAGGCTGGAGTGACCGATTTTCAGCAAATGGATAACTTACCTAAAGTCTTGCGCCTGGCGCTTGAGAAAAAGGCTGTTGTGGCGAATTTGCAGGTTGTTAGTGATGCGCTTTCTACGGATGGAACGCGAAAATGGTTGCTTCAACTTGCTGATGGCAATGTGATTGAAACGGTTTTTATACCGGAAGCAGGCCGTGGCACACTATGCATTTCTTCACAGGCCGGTTGTGCGTTAGATTGCAGTTTTTGTGCAACGGGCAGACAGGGGTTTAACCGTAACCTCACCACTGGTGAGATTATTTCACAGCTCTGGCTGGCTGCACAATTGCTGGACAATGACAGCAAATCGGGTAAGAGAATTACCAATGTAGTCATGATGGGCATGGGTGAACCATTATTGAATTTTGATAATGTTGTACGTGCGATACGCATAATGATGGATGATTTTGCTTATGGCTTAAGTAAACGACGGGTAACGGTTAGCACCGCAGGGGTTGTACCCGCAATGGATCGACTTGCCGATATACTGGATATGCGGCTAGCAGTTTCATTGCATGCGACCAATGATAAATTAAGAAATGAGCTGGTGCCATTAAATAAAAAATATCCATTAAAGGAATTGTTCCAGGCCTGCCATCGATTTGTTGATAAACAAAAAGCGCGTTATCGTATAACCTTTGAATACGTGCTACTTGATGGTGTGAACGATAAACCTGAGCATGCCAGAGCGCTGATTAAACTGCTTGATGGTTTGCCAACGCTATTAAATTTGATACCGTTTAATCCGTTTGAAGGTTCAGGCTATAAAACCTCATCACCGCAGGCAATAAAACGTTTTAGCGAACAACTACATAAAGCGGAGATTACGACAGTAATTCGAAAAACCCGTGGTGAGGATATTGCTGCCGCCTGCGGTCAACTGGCCGGTAACATTCAGGACAAAAGTCGACGTTCACGTCGTTTTGAAACACCCAGATTTGGAATGAAATAATGGCATTATCACGTTGGTTAGTTTTTTTATTACTGGTCAGTCTTGCTGGTTGCGCAGGGCTGGGTGGCGGACAGACTGAAGACCAATCCTCTAGTCTGAATTTAAAAGAAGCCTCTAAACTGAACACTGAGTTAGGCGTCGGTTATATCAAACGTCATCAATACAAAGTTGCCGCACATAAACTGGAAAAAGCCATTAATGAAAACAGTAAAAATGTTTTAGCATATAAGAATCTGGCTTATTTATATTCAATTTTAGGGTTAACAGATAAAGCCAGAGAAAACTACGAAACAGCACTGGACATAGAACCCAAAAACCCGGATGTGTTAAACAGTTATGGTGCTTTTTTATGTGTTACAGGTAAAATTGATGAAGCGCAGAAAAAATTTAAACAGGCATACAGTAACCCTTTTTATAGTTCAATTTATCTGGCTGAAAGTAACGCCGGTATTTGTTACCTTAAGCAGGGAAAATATGTGGAGGCGGAGGCTTTGCTAAGAAAATCTTTACGTATACAGCCAAAACTACCGAGTTCATTGTTATCAATGGCTGACATAGGGATTAGAACAGGAAGGTATTTAATGGCGAGAGCGTATATTGAACGTTATCATGCGATTAAAAAACCGTCTGCGGAAAGTTTGTGGATACAGGTACGAGAAGAAAAAGCGCTTGGTGATAAAACAAGTTATATGAAGTATGTACATCAGCTAATGGATGATTTTCCTGATTCAGATGAAGCAGGTTTAGCAGAGACACAGGCGCGGCATGAGCAGCTCAGATAGCGGTGATGTAGAAAAAAATATTGAGTTCGGTGAAACACTGAAGCAGGCAAGGGAAGCACAAAAGCTTAGCATTGATGACATTGCTGAACTATTGAAAGTGCCGTCGAAGATAATTTTATTAATCGAAGCTTCTGATGTCAGGCAACTCCCTGCGCCAACCTTTGCGCGTGGTTATCTTTGCGCGTATGCAAAACGGGTGGGAATTCAGGATGTTAATATTCTTGCAGCCTATGACCGCGTTATGCCACGCAAGATACAGTTAAGACCACGTTCGAATCTGCCCAGAAAAACGACCAGTCAATCACCTTTAGTTAAGGCCGTTACTTTTATATTAATTATTCTTGGCGTGTTAGCCATTGCTTACAGCGGTTATCAATATTATGGTAAAAAAGTTAGTAGTATGGAAGCGAGTCTTCAGTATCAGGCTGAACAGAATGCGGGTAAAGTAAACGCGCTGACTGGGTTAAAACAGCAGGTTTCAGCTGAGAAGAAAACTGCTGATAGAATATCCGGTTTTAATGTAACTCCAGCACTGACCGATAAAGCAGATAACTCTGCCAGGGGGGAATTAGCCAGTGCCAGGGTATTAATAAAAAACAAACAGGTACAGATAAACACGAGAAACACATCTAACGTACCGCAGGGTGTTGATAATATTCAATTGCTGGCAAAAAATGGTGCATGGGTTGAAATTAGTGATGCGACGGATAAACGCCTGCATTATAATATGATCCCCAAAGACAAATGGGTGAGTTATAACGGTACTGCGCCATTCAAAGTCTCTCTGGGCAATGCACGCTCAACCCGTATCAAGGTTAACAATTTGACAATTGATATGTCGAAACATATTCGCAGTAATAATACGGCTAAGTTTAAAATATCAACAATCAAACGTAATGGGCACCAAATTGCTGTTTTCCACTAAACCTGAATTTACTAACCGTACAAATGAAAAGGCGACCCATGGTTCAAGACCGTCAGCCGCAGGGATGCGGGTGTCAAGCCGACATGGATATATTCACCGCGTGCCTTTAATAATGGGTCGCCTTTTTCTTTGTTTCAGTAATAAATATTCATTCTGATGTCTAAAATATTACAGTCCATTCGTGGAATGCATGATATATTACCGGCGGAATCACCTCGGTGGCAGGCACTCGAAGCCACGGTTCATCGCATCATGCAGCAGTATGGTTATAGTGAAATTCGTATGCCACTGGTTGAATCGAGCGAGCTGTTTTGCCGTTCGATTGGTGAAGTAACGGATATTGTGGAAAAGGAAATGTATACCTTTGATGACAGAAACGGTGACAAACTGTCTTTACGGCCAGAAGGTACGGCCAGTTGCGTGCGCGCAGGTATTCAGCATGGTTTGTTACATAATCAGATTCAACGGTTGTGGTATAGCGGCTCGATGTTTCGGCATGAGCGTCCGCAAAAAGGGCGTTATCGGCAGTTTCATCAGTTGGGCGTTGAAGTGTTTGGTATTGGGTCGCCGGATATTGATGCAGAATTAATTCTTATCAGTGCGCGTTTATGGAAACAACTTGGGCTTGATGATGTGCATCTGGAGCTGAACTCACTAGGTTCGGTCGAGTCGAGAACACGATACAGGCAGATATTGATTGATTACTTAAAGTCGCATCAGTCAGGTTTGGATGCGGACAGTTTGCGTCGTCTGGAGACAAATCCACTGCGGATACTGGATAGTAAAAATCCTGAGTTAAAAATTATACTGGACAATGCGCCGCAGCTACTGGATTATCTTGACGAGGAATCAAGTGAGCAGTTTAACAAACTAAAACAATACCTTGATATGGCTGGTATTACATATACGATCAACCCGCGGTTGGTACGTGGCCTGGATTATTACTGCAAAACAGTATTTGAATGGGTAACCGATAAACTGGGAGCACAGGGAACGGTTTGTGCTGGTGGCCGTTACGATGCGCTGGTGCAACAGCTGGGTGGTAAACCAACACCCGCGATTGGTTTTGCAATGGGCATTGAAAGAGTGCTGGCCTTGCTGGAACAGTCTGCAGCGGACGATTTATACCGTACGACAGATTTGTACATTATAGTCCAGGGTGTTCATAGTGAAAAACAGGGGCTGATATTGGCAGAATCTTTACGTGAACAGATACTGCCATTAAAAGTAACCATGCATTGTGGTGGAGGCTCAATTAAAAGCCAGATGAAAAAAGCGGACAAAAGCGGTGCATTACTGGCTTTAATACTGGGAGAAAATGAAATTGCTCACCAAACGGTTACAGTGAAGTTTTTACGTGAAAGCAAAGAACAGATAAATATGAAGCAATCAGAAATTATTAATTATATTAATGAAACGATAGCGCACGAAGCGTCTGCCAGCATAAAACCGGCTACGCGATTAAAGCAGGATTAATTTATGAGCGATTTTGAAACACAAGACCAGCAGGTTGAAGCGGTTAAGACGTGGTTGAAGGAAAATTTTAGTTCCATAATTTTGGGTTTAAGTCTGGGAGTGCTGGTCTTAGTCGGCTGGAATTATTATACCGGCCACCGCAATAGTCATACCATTAAGGCCAGTAATTTGTATATGACAGCCGCACAGCTAATTGCTATTAATGGTGTTAACGAAGAAGTTATTGATATTAATAATCAGTTGAATAATGATTATGAAGATACACCTTATGCAGCGATTACATCGTTATTAATGGCCAGTAAAGAATATGAGAAGGGCGACGTAAGCGATGCCATCGAGCAGCTTAAATGGGCAGCGAAACATGCGACGACCGATGAAATTAAACAAATTTCTGTTTTACGCCTTAGTCGAATATTGATTGAAAAGAAACAATACGATAAAGCCATGTCATACCTGAATAAAAAACATGCCTCCAGTTTTGATGCTTTTTATAAAGAACTAAAAGGGGATATTTATGTGGCAAAAGGACAGCTTTCTGCAGCACGTAAGGCTTACGATAAAGCCATTAGTTTGAGTGCTAATCCAGGTAAACTCTTAATGTTAAAACGAGAAAACCTTGGCGACAATCAGCCTTCTTCCAGTGATTCTGTAGCGTCATGATCCGTCCTGTTAGTATGTTACATTGCCGTATCACTTCCCATAACTATCATTAATAAACATAATCCTGTTACCGTGTATTTAAACCTGCTTACTCAAAACAAATTCCAACTTAAAAAAGTTAAACATGCTGTTAATGTTTGTTTGCTTCTCCTTTTCTCATCGATGCTTTTTTCCTGTGCAGATAAAAGCAATATTGATCAGCCGACTGAACTGCTTCCGCTTAACAGCCATTACGCATTTACTGTTAACTGGCTCGCCTCGACGGGGAAAGGGGTTGGTAGTCAGTATCTATTTTTAAGGCCTTTAGTCCTTAAAAAGAATATCATTACCACCAGCCGTAATGGTGTCATTAATGTTATTAATTTGCACACAGGAGAATCTACAAAAAAGATTGATTTGCATGTAACCATTAGTGCCGGGCTCGGTGGCAATGAGAAAACCTGGCTGGTTGCGACTCGTGGAGCCTACGTTATTGCTATCGACGCTAAAACAGAAAAAGAAATATGGCGTACGCGTGTTTCCAGTGAAGTTCTGGCAACTCCGGTTATTTATCAGGGCGCAGTACTGGTAAGAACGATTGACGGAAAAATTATAAGTCTTGATCTCTCGAATGGAAAATTACGCTGGCAGTATGAACATGTGTTGCCCAATTTAACCTTACGTGGTAACGGTGCACTGGTTATTTTTCGTGGACATATAATTGCTGGTCTGGCAAGTGGGCGTATTCTTGCACTGTCTCCCAGGACGGGTGCAGTACTGTGGAATGTTGCACTGGCAGTACCAAAAGGCAGTTCGGAAATTCAGCGACTGGTTGATGTTGATGGCCATGCGGAGTTGTATGGACGAATATTATACGCAGCCAGTTACCAGGGTAGAATGGCAGCGATAGATGTTGAACGCGGAAAATTTTTATGGGCACGTAATTTTTCAACACACACAGGTGTAACGGTTGATAGTGAAGTTATATACAGTACCGATGACAATGGGTTTATTTGGGCAATGAACCGCTTCAGTGGAGCAACCTTATGGAAGCAGACAAAACTTGCCCATCGTCGTGTCACACGTCCGGTAATTATAGGCAATTATCTAGCTGTAGGTGACTATCAAGGTTATATCCATTTATTATCACGCATTGATGGGCATCTCGTTGCAAGATTTCAGATTGGTCAATACGACCAAAAGGGCTGGCAGCTTGCGTCAGGGATTATTGTCCCGCCTGTTGTTATAAGTAAGAACAAATTATTGATCATATCTCGCGGTGGCATGGCTTACTTATTACAATTTCATCAGAAGAATAAAAATTAATTATTCTCAAGTTCATGCTGTCGATAAAACTACCTTTTCTAATACCCATAAAAACTGGCTTATTTCAGCTGCTTTATCGTGGTTATTTTATTAAGGCCATTTTTTTACACAGTAATATGAGATAGTTTTATGTCCAGTTTTGTTGTTGCATTAGTTGGACGACCTAATGTTGGAAAGTCTACTTTATTTAACGTGCTTACAAAGTCGCGTGATGCGCTGGTTGCTGATTTTCCCGGCTTAACCCGGGATCGAAAATATGGCCATATTACTTATGGCAATAATAATTTTATTATTATTGATACCGGCGGTTTAAGTGGTAATCTCGATGTGCTGGACACAGAGATGGAAAAACAGACTTTACTGGCAGTCAATGAGTCAGATGCCGTTGTCTTTATGGTGGATGCCAGAGTAGGATTAACTTCTGCTGATGAAGCGATCGCGACATCGCTACGCCGAGCGGGTAAAAATATAACTCTGATTGTAAATAAAACCGATGGTCTCGACCATCGTATTGCGACGCATGATTTTTATGCGTTGGGTCTTGGTGAGCCAGTTGCCATTGCTGCATCGCAAAACCGGGGTATTCAAACACTAATCGCTGCACTGGTTCAACACATAAAACCGCTGGATACTGCCGCTGAAAAAAATACTGCAGAAGGCAATAGCAAAGGGATTAAGGTTGCTATTATTGGTCGGCCGAATGTCGGCAAGTCTACCCTGATTAACCGTTTTCTAGGTGAAGAGCGGGTGGTTGTTTTTGATATGCCCGGCACGACACGCGACAGTATTTATATTCCTTTTGAACGTGATGGTAAGCAATATACTTTTATTGATACCGCAGGTGTACGGCGTAAACGTTCTGTACATGAAGTCGTCGAAAAATTCAGTGTAATAAAATCTATGCAGGCCATCGATGATGCAAATGTTGTTATCATGATGATTGATGCCCGCACAGAAATAGCCGATCAGGATTTGCACCTAATTGGTTACGTACTGGAAGCGGGAAGGGCACTGGTTCTCACTATAAATAAGTGGGATGGTCTGGGTGATTATCAGAAAGATAAAATTCTTGCCGGTATTGATAAGCAGTTACCCTTTGTTCGGTTTGCCGAAAACTTTTTTATTTCAGCATTACATGGTTCCGGTGTCGGCAAACTCTTTGCCGCCGTTAATCGTGCTTATGCATCGGCAACCAGAAATTATTCCACATCCGAATTAACCCGGTTACTGGAAAAAGCGGTACAGGGACATCAGCCACCCAGGATACAAGGCCGGCGTATCAAGTTACGCTATGCTCATCAGGGCGGGATGAACCCGCCAAGAATAATTATTCATGGCAACCAGGTGAATAAAGTGCCTTCGGGGTATCAGCGCTATCTGATGAATTTTTTTCGTGACGCGCTTAAATCGGTGGGTACGCCAATAAAAATTGAATTTAAAGGGGGGAATGCTAACCCTTATACCAGCGATAAAAAGCCTGGCAGAAAAAAAATCAGCGGTAAAAATATCAGTAATAAACGATACAAAAACTAACAGATTATCCTCAGGAATCTCTGCGTAAGCGATGAAATCATCGCTTACAAACTGAAATATCCAGTTTCGGCATGGCGGAACGCCGCAATTGCCAGATATTACAGGCGTTGTACGCCTTGAAGCTGAGTCCTTCAGCTTGCAATCGATTTCATCTCGAATTAATCAGCGCCCCCCCCCTGAAAAATACGGTGTCTATTGGCATCCATTATGCGGTGGTCTAAAAATATTAGACATATTAGGCAGCTATAAACCCTTTTTGATTAATTAATTAACATATTCGTGGCGTTTGCTTGCCAATGATCATTTTTCGACTATCTTCAATTTATTATTAATTTATAATTACAAGAGTAAGCGGAGTTTACCAAATGAAAAAGCAGTTAAATCGTATTGCAGTTGCTATTTTTGCAGCCCTTGCTACAACGTCCGCACAGGCAATTCAGTTTGATGGGTTTATGACAGCCGGCGCTTCTATCCATGATGGCGGCAGTAATAAAGTCTATCTCGGTAGCCTGGGTGATCGAGGCGTAACCAATAACCTGACTTTTGAAAAAGATACGCGCTTTGGTTTGCAAATCAGCTCTGACGTGGCTAAAAATATGTCGGTGGTGGCCCAGCTTCTGGGAACCGGTGTCAACAGTAATTTTAATGCCATTGTCGAATGGGCCTATATTGATTATACGGTTAATGACTTTGCCAGCATTCATGTGGGTAAAATTAAGCAGCCCGTATACCTGGTAAACGATTATGTCGAAGTCGGTTATGCCTATCCGTGGATTCGGCCACCAGGTGAAGTGTATTATCAGAATAATCCGTTAGATACCATTAATGGTATTGAAGTATTATTACGCTTTCCTGTGGGTAATGGCACCTTGTCCTTCCAGCCTTATTTTGGCTCAAACCGCGATAAAATTCCTAATGCAGGTGGTGCTTATTTTGAAGCCGATAATATTTATGGTCTGGACATCGCCTATTCTGGCAAGGGTTATACTGCACATGCCAGCGATTTCCACTGTAACCAGGTGAGAACGGTAGGGCAGTTAAATAATGTACCAGCAGGGCCATTAGGAACGGTAAATATTAACCTTAACGGTATTGGCGAGTGTAATGTTGCGGCCGTTGGCTTTAATCTGGACATTGACAATGTAGTGGTGTATTCCGAATGGCAGCGACGCACCACCACCAAAGGACTGTCGCGCCCATTTGGTGATCAGACCGGCTGGTATACCACCGTGGGTTATCGTATGGGTAAATGGTTGCCTCACCTTACCTTTGCCAGTACTTATGGTAGCGCATCGACTTACGGATTAAGTAGTGGTACTGGGGCAATTACTGGGGCACCACCAGGTCCGCCTAATTTACCAACAGGCGCATCGCTGAATTTCCCAGTCGCAATACAGACCTCCATTACGGCTGGATTACGTTATGAAGTGAATGATAGCGCTGCCTTAAAAGTGGAATATGAGGTGGTTAATGTAGAAACGAATCAGGCTAAGCTGGCGGCGGCGAATGAACCAGGTGGCGGCTTGCTTCCTCGTGTAAACTATGGTTTGTTTAATACTAATTTCTCCGGCTTCCCCGGTAACTTGCCCACCAAGAATATTGGTATTCTTAGTGTCGCGCTGGATGTGATTTTTTAGGTGGTTGGCATGAGTAAGAGAATTATACCGGCGTTAAATTGATAATATTTTTATAGTGTAGAGCTTATAAGTTGATGATTATGCTTAATGCAAAACAGAAAAACTTTTTTGAGTTATTGATTGCCGAGAAGGGCAGTAATACGCAACTTAACCGGTTGATGCTGTTGCTGTTATTATTAATTATAATAATGCTAATTATCCCCAGCTTTGCTTATGCGAATGGCCTGTTTGATTTTCAAATGAAAATGGCTAAAAGGGGCAGTGCTGAGGCACAGTTTAAAGTCGGTGAAATGTATGAAACGGGTTTTGGTATAAAACAGAATAAACAGAAAGGCATTAAATGGATTAAAGAAGCGGCTAAAAATGGTCATGAAACAGCGGGTTTTAAACTGCTGTACTGGGATTTGGAAAAAAATGGTATTACCCGTGCAAACAAAACAAAATTTGCGGCTTTAAAAGCGAAAGCGATGGCAGCGAATCCTCAGGCGATGTATTACATGGGGAAGATGTATGCGCACGGTGCGGGGGTAAAAACCAACTATGTGAAATCTTTGCGGTGGCTGAATAAAGCGGCACTGGTCGGTATACAGTCCGCTGAGCAGGAAATGGACACGGTTCGTGAGAAACAGCAACTCCGGTTAACCGTTAAACGCCGGGCCTATGAGAAAAAACGTGCCCAGTTAAAGGCCAGTCAGGATGCTGAGAGACAGAAGCAGAAGGCTAAAAGACAGAAGCAGCTTCAATTGAAAAAACAACAGCAGACGAGAGCCAGGGCTAAGGCGCAGATTGAAGCATTATATAAAAACCAGCAGATTAAAAAGGCCGCTGCCGCGTCATTGCAAAAGCAAAAAGCAAGCACCGCAGCAGCAACGGCAAAACAAAAGGCAGAGCAGCGCCAGCTGGAAGAAAAAAAACAGGCATTGCTTAGAAAACGTGCCATCAAACAGCAACATAAAGAAAAATTTGAATCTGACCCCTGTAGTAGCCGGTCAGCCCGCTTTTTATCAACCTGCCGCTGATTTTACTAACAGGATGGATGAAAGGCTATGGATGGATGAAAGGCTATCTGTTGTTCACCGTCAGCCGCAGGGATGCGGGTGCCGGGCTTACATAGCAGTGTTTACCGCGTGTCTTGAACACCAGGTAGCTTTTTTATCTGTTTCAGTAATGCGATAAAGTGTCTTGCTCTCGCACTGATCTGGACTTGTGGGAGGTTTTTCTGTCTGTTGCTTATCCAGTCCAGCTAATAACCCGAGCCTCTCTGGTTATTAGCACATAAGTTTTATTTTACAGCTTTGTCCCGACATGGTTCGGGGTATAATCAACTTCCTGTTTTTTCCTACCGTTATTAACTCGGCAGATTTCTCTGAAAAATCCATGTTTTTATGACAGAGCCTTTTTTACACGCATCAGATTATCTTGCTTCAGAAGGACCATTTTGTGAGCAAATCAGTGGTTATCAGGTAAGAGATAACCAGCTGATGCTTTGTGATGCAATCGAAACAGCGATTGAGAATCAGGGTGTATTGAGTGCGGAGGCGGGAACCGGCATTGGTAAAACATTTGCGTATCTGGTGCCCGCATTACTGTCCGCGCGTAAGGTTGTTATTTCAACTGGGACACGCCACTTACAGGATCAGCTCTATCATACTGATCTACCGCGTGTCATCAAAGCATTAAGCATTAATACCAAAACAGCTTTATTAAAAGGTCGGAGCAATTACTTATGTTTCCACCGTTTGAATTTATCCCCCCATCTAGGTTTCGTGAATCAGGAAACTGCGGCACTTTTACATGCTATTGGTGCGTGGTCAAAACAGACGGCAGTGGGAGACATTGCAGAATTAAGCCAGATTGCTGAAGATTCCCCTGTCTGGCCGATGGTAACTTCCACCGCAGATAACTGCCTTGGTGGTGAATGTGACTACTGGTCAGACTGTTTCATCGTTAAGGCGAGAAAGAAAGCACAGGAAGCCGATGTGCTGGTGATTAATCACCATTTACTGTTGGCAGATATGACACTGAAAAACGAAGGCTTTGCCGAATTACTCCCCACTGCTGAGGCATTTGTAATTGATGAAGCGCATCAACTTTATGCTGTGGCAGCACGATTTTTTGGCAGTAAAGTGAGTAGTCGACAGATTATTTCTCTGGTAAAAGACACGATTGCAGAGCAGATAAATGGTGCGGCTGATATGGCAGAATTAAGAGAGTTCGCTGAAAATTTGGAGAAAGCAGCGCGTGACTTTCGACTGGTGTTAGGTGATATGGGTCTGCGCGAAGCCTGGTCAGGAATTAAACATACCACTTTAGTTGCTCGGGCTGTCGACAGGCTTTTAAATTCGATAAAAAATTTGTTAGCGGCGTTACAGATTGCAGCAGAGCGAACGCGTGGGCTGGACCAATGCTGTGAGCGTTGTGCGGTACTGCTGGCGCGCTTCGAATGCTTTATCACGCCAGCCGATACTCAGCAATCGGCGGATAAAAAAGGTCAATCTGTGAAGCCGGAAAAAGTAGCCGAGGTACTCTGGTATGAAACATTTAGCCGTAGTTTTATCTTGCATTCAACTCCTGTCGATATTGCCAGCCTGTTTCAACAACATACCAATAATTTTGAAAAAGCATGGGTTTTCACCTCTGCCACCTTGCAGGTAAACCAGACGTTTGGACATTTTACACAGAATATAGGGCTGGATAACAGCGATAAAAATTTCCGCAGTGGTGTTTGGGAAAGCCCCTTTGACTATCAGCAGCAAAGTTTATTGTATCTGCCGCCAGCATTACCACAGCCATCAGCAGCGAATTATATACAACAATTTATTGATGCAGCGCTGCCAGTATTAACCGCAAGTCAGGGCCGAGCCTTTATACTCTTTACCAGTTACCGTGCAATGCATACTGCACATAATATTTTAAAAAATAAGCTTTCTTATCCATTGCTGGTACAGGGTGATTTACCTAAACATCAGTTGCTGGAAACTTTTCGAGAAACAGATCATGCCATTCTTCTGGGCACTTCCAGTTTCTGGGAAGGTGTCGATGTTCGCGGTAGCGCCCTGTCCTGTGTCATTATTGACAAGCTGCCATTTGCTTCACCAGGTGATCCGGTTATGCAGGCGCGAATTGATGCGATAAAAAAACGTGGCGGTAATGCGTTTATGGAATTTCAGGTACCGCAGGCTGTAATTACCTTGAAGCAAGGTATTGGCCGCTTAATTCGTGATGTAAAAGATCAGGGTGTGGTGATGATTGGTGACCCAAGAATTCAGCAAAAATTATACGGCAGGATCTTCCTGAACAGCCTGCCATTGATGTCGCGCACATCAAAGATTGAAGATGTCATTAATTTTTTTCAGCACAGTATCAGTGCTGCAACGAAGGTTGTGGTTAAATGAAAATATTGGCGCTTGATACTGCAACAGAATCCTGTTCGGCGGCGCTGTATCAGGACGGTGGAATTATTTCGCGTTATCAGCTCGCGCCGCGAAAGCACAGCCAGCTAATCCTTAAAATGATTGATGAATTAATGCAGGAAGCGGGTGTGAAACTGTCTAATCTGGACGCAATTGCGTTTGGTCGTGGTCCTGGTGCTTTTATGGGTGTTCGTATTGCTGCTGGCGTTGTTCAAGGTCTTGCTTTTGCACAGGATCTACCTGTTATTCCAGTGTCAAATCTTCTCGCGATTGCAGCAGAAGCTCGCTACCAGACGGGTGCAGAAAACATTCTCTGCGCCATTGATGCGCGCATGAGTGAAGTTTACTGGGCCGCTTACCAGTTTAACAAAACTGGCAGCTGGGAAAATATTGTTGATGAATGTGTCTGTTCGCCACAACGTGTCATTTATCCAAATAAAGGTATCTGGCTGGGTGCAGGCACAGGCTGGGGCAGTTACGCTGACAGGTTGTCGATGGCAGCAATTAATCTAAAAACTATTTTGCCTGCATGTTTACCTTCAGCCACGGCAATTGTTCATCTGGCAGTGAAAGACTATCAGCAGGGACGTACTGTTGTCGCGGCAGAAGCACAACCCGTCTATTTGCGTAATAATGTAGCAAAGAAACCACAGCAGAAGACCTACGCTTCCTATTTGAATTTGAAAAACACAAAGTCTGGTAATTGAAACAAGAGCGAATAGTGTTAACGATCTATCTTTATACAACATGGCGATACAATGGTTACATACTAACAGTACAGATGAAAAGGCTGGCGGTATGCTTTTACGGGTTTCTCCGGTAAAATTCGATGATTAGACAAACAGGTGTTAAATAAAGTATGGAAATTAATCCAGTTACCAATAAAATAAATGACCTTGGTGAGCGTACGCAGTCGCTAAGGGGGTATCTTTGACTTTGACAGGCGTAAAGAAGAGCTTGAAGAAGTCAATCGTGAGTTAGAACAACCAGGGGTTTGGAATAACGCCGAGAACGCGCAGAAACTTGGCCAGGAACGTGTTCGCCTGGAAAAAATTGTACTCGTTATTGAAAGCTTAAACGCAGCACTGGATGATGCTGGAGTGCTACTGGAGATGGCGGTAGAAGATAATGATGAGAGCAGTGTTGCCGCTGTTATTGAGGATTTAACCGCACTGGAATCAAAGGTTATTGAGCTAGAGTTTCGGCGTATGTTCTCCGGCGAAATGGATGCCAACAACGCATTTCTGGATATACAGTCTGGTTCTGGTGGCACTGAAGCACAGGACTGGGCCGAAATGCTATTGCGTATGTACTTACGCTGGGGTGAGGCGCATGGTTTTACAACGGAACTGATGGAAGCATCGCCCGGTGATGTTGCGGGTATAAAAAGTGCTACGATTCGAATTGCCGGTGAATATGTCTATGGTCGGTTGCGTACCGAAACAGGCGTGCATCGTCTGGTAAGAAAATCTCCGTTTGATTCCGGTAATCGTCGCCATACTTCTTTTGCAGCGGTATTTGTATCGCCCGAAATTGATGATGACATCGAAATTGATATTAATCCGGCAGACCTGCGGATTGATGTTTATCGTGCCAGTGGTGCGGGTGGTCAGCATGTGAACCGAACCGAATCAGCGGTACGTATTACGCACAACCCGACCGGGACTGTCGTACAATGTCAGAATGATCGGTCACAACATAAAAATAAAGCCAGCGCGATGAAGCAGTTAAAGGCTAAACTGTATGAACTGGAAATACAGAAACGCAATGCCAATCAGCAGGCGATTGAAGAAACCAAATCGGATATAGGCTGGGGTAGCCAGATACGTTCGTATGTACTCGATCAGTCACGGATTAAAGATTTACGCACCAATGTTGAAACAGGGAATACCCAGGCAGTGCTGGATGGTGATCTTGATCAGTTTATTGAGGCAAGTTTAAAACTTGGGTTCTAGGCCAGCGCTGATTAACGCCTGCATGTTTTTACTACGGTCGCGTTAATCTTATATATCCATGTTGTATAAGGATTGTTTATGATAATACATGGTGATATGAAATGGGGTTTATTGCGGTGACCGTCTGTCGCATGGAAGCGGCAGCCGAGCGTACAGGGAGGTATTCACAGCGGGTCACAGCAATAAACCTTAGTTCATATCACTGATAGTTAACGAGACAGCAATAATATATTTTATATTTACTGTTGAGTCGTATAAAAATGTAAATCCATTAGTATAATAAGTAAATTATGATGAATAAAAAAAATTTATGAGTAGCGAAAATACAATCGATAAAAAGGGTGTTGATGCAGGGATTAGTGCTGAAGACGAAAATAAATTTATTGCACAACGTCGTGAGAAATTAAATAATTTACGCAACCAGGGGAATGCTTTTCCTAATGACTTTCGGCGTGATAGTTATGCGACGGATTTGCATCAGGCATACGACAGTAAAAGTCGTGAGGAGCTGGAAGCACTCTCGATCTCTGTTGCGGTTGCCGGACGCATGATGGCCAAACGTGTTATGGGTAAGGCCAGTTTTACCCAGGTTCAGGATATGACCGGTCGGATTCAGTTGTTTTTGCAGCGCGACAGTTTACCAGAAGGAGTCTACAACGAAGGCTTTAAAAAATGGGATGTTGGTGACATTATTGGTGCAACCGGTACATTGTTCAAAACTAAAACAAATGAACTTTCGATTAAAGTGGAGACTATCCATCTACTGACAAAATCTTTACGGCCATTGCCAGAAAAATTTCATGGCCTGACCGATACTGAAATGCGTTATCGTCAACGTTATGTTGATTTAATTATGAACGAAGAGGTTAAGCAAACCTTTCGGATGCGGACAAAAATTATCGGTTTTATTCGGCAGTATTTTACGGCACATGATTTCATGGAAGTTGAAACCCCGATGATGCAAATAATTCCTGGCGGAGCGACGGCAAAGCCTTTTGAAACGTATCATAATGCACTCGACCTGCCAATGTATTTGCGTATAGCGCCTGAATTATATTTAAAACGCCTGGTTGTTGGTGGGTTTGAACGCGTATTTGAAATAAATCGAAGTTTTCGTAACGAAGGTATTTCCACACGACACAATCCAGAATTTACCATGCTGGAATTTTATCAGGCCTATGCGGATTATCATGATCTAATGGATACCACGGAAGATCTTTTGCGTAAGCTGACTGAAAATGTTCTCGGTAGTAGCATGATACAAAGTGAAAAGACTAGCTTTGATTTTGGTAAAGTGTTTGATCGTTTATCCGTGTTTGATTCAATTTTAAAATTTAATCCTGCGCTTGATGCACAACAGCTAAGAACGCTAGATGGCGCACGAAAAATTGCCGAAGGCCTGGGTATTCCTTTTAAAGATAGTTATGGACTGGGTAAAATACAAATCGAGATTTTTGAGAAAACAGTGGAACATCGCTTAATCAACCCAACCTTTATTACTGAGTACCCAACAGAAGTTTCCCCACTGGCACGGCGCAGTGATAAAGACCCTTTTGTGACTGATCGGTTTGAATTTTTTGTTGGTGGTCGTGAAATTGCCAATGGTTTTTCCGAGTTAAATGATGCCGAGGATCAGGCGGAACGCTTTCAGGCTCAGGTGGCAGAAAAAGAGGCGGGTGATGATGAAGCCATGCATTATGATGCCGACTATATTCGTGCACTGGAATACGGTTTACCACCAACGGCAGGCGAAGGGATTGGCATTGATCGTCTGGTGATGTTATTGACGAATTCAGCATCAATTCGAGATGTGATTTTATTTCCGCATATGAAAAAAGTGGATTAGTTTCCCTAAAGCTATAACACCTGTTTCTTAAAAACATTTGAGCATAAAAAAACCGCTGTAAGCAACAGCGGTTTTTTTAATACAGCTAATTGAAAAGCAGACCTTACAAACCAAGCTTTTCTTTAATGGCATTAATAACTGCATCAGAAGATGTCGCATTAACGGATAACAGCATATCTTCATTTTTATAGAAACCAACCAGCGGCGCGGTTTGCTCGTTGTAAACATTTAGACGGTTGCTGATCGCTTCTTCAGTTTCGTCGTCGCGCTGTACGACCGGGCCACCACATTTGTCGCAGATAGCGTCTACTTTTGGTGGGTTGGATTTAACATTATAAATTTCACCGCATTTGGTGCAGGTGCGACGGGTGGTTAAACGGTCGAGAATCACATCACGGGGCACGTCAATCTCTACTGCGCAATCCAGCTTTTCACCCATTTTTTCCAGTAGCACTTTGAGTGCTTCTGCCTGTGGAATAGTGCGTGGGAAACCATCCAGTAAATAGCCGGTTTTACAGTCATCTTGTTGTAGCCGTGCTTCCATAATGCCCATAATCAGCTCATCCGATACCAGATCGCCCGCTTTCATTGCGGCCTGTGCCTGTTTTCCCAGCTCAGTACCCGCAGCAACGGCACCGCGCAGGATGTCACCCGTTGATATTTGAACAGAGCCGTCCATTTTTGTTAGCAGTTTTGCGACCGTGCCTTTGCCAGCACCGGGCGCACCTAAAAGAATCAGTTTCATCGTAGTTCCTCGAAAAGAGTTAATGGTTGCAGACGATAATTCGCCAATATGTGTAAAATCAGGGGCATATTGTCTAGTTTTTGTGCATGGAAAGCAAATATAATGCATGGTATTGTGATTTTACTCGTTCAGCCGATTTTAACTGTTACTGGCTCACAGAGATTGCCGTTAACGTGCTGATGATGGGCAACATTTATTAAGGTTTATGGATAATCGTTATGTGTAGAAAAGAAGTTGGTGCATTTGTCTATCAGCTTGATGAAGATGGCTTAAAACTGGTGCTGATAAATAATCGAAAGCAAACGCGCTGGATTTTACCCAAGGGACAAATTGAAGAGAATTTAAGCGATAAGAAAGTGGCGCTTAAAGAAGTTTATGAAGAGGCCGGTATTATCGGTATGCTGGAAAAGGATCTTCCGGTAAAAGTGGTGCGTTATATGAGCCGCACCGGTTCAGTAGAATTACATGTTTACACTGTGCAGATAGCCTATATGCTGGACCAGTGGCCGGAAAAACACTTCAGGCAGCGTGTTATGGTTGATGTGGATGTGGCACTATTAATGGTCAGGAAAAAGGCGTTACGTGTGTTGATTACGCAGCTAGCCACTGAAATTGAACAGGGTTATTAATACTGGCGAGGCGCACACGCTCTTGTGCAGGAGGTATTTACAGTGGGTCATAGAAATAAATCCCAGTTCACGTCACAATGTATTATCATAAACAATCTATCCTTATACAACCTTTACCTAGGAGCCTGTCCGAGAAAATTAACGGGACAGTCGTGGTTGGTTATTTATACTGTCGGTAAGTGGCTAATCGATTATTAGCGAAAGCAGAGAAACATGGGAGCCATGATGGATTACGATGAATTTTTTGAGAAAGTAAAAGATAATGATGATGGCTTTTTAAAAAAAGTTTATAAACGCTACAGTAAATATACACAGGAGCAGACGTTAAGACCTTACCAGGCAGAGTTAATAAAACTTCAGAATCATCTCGAAAAGCACCAGAAAAAAATGATTATTCTGATTGAAGGCCGCGATGCGTCAGGGAAGGGTGGTGGTATTCGCCGTATTACCCGTTTTATGAATGAAAAGCACTATCGTGTGGTTGCACTGGGGAAGCCTTCCAATGTTCAGCTAAGCCAGTGGTATTTTCAGCGTTATATCGAACAGTTCCCGCGTGGAGGAGAAATTGTTCTGTTTGACCGTAGCTGGTATAACCGTGCAATGGTTGAGCCGATATTTGGTTTTTGCAGTCAAGATGAATATGCTACTTTTATGAAAACCGTACCGCGTTTTGAAGAAGACCTGGTTGCCCATGGAATTATCTTTTTAAAAATTTATTTTTCAGTATCAAAGCGTGAACAGGCTGCTCGGTTTAAAGAGCGTGAGGAAAATCCATTAAAACGCTGGAAGCTGAGTGAAATTGATGTGCAGATGCAGGAGCGTTGGGATGAGTTTACACAGATGAAGTATCAAATGTTAAAACAAACCCACACCTATACTGCTCCCTGGTATGTTATTCGCAGTAATAATAAATTTCTTGCTCGTCTTAATGCCATTAAAAGTATTTTAAATAATATTGAGTATGAAGATAGAAACCTTAATCTGGATTATATGGTTGATGACTCTGTTTTTTATTCCGGTGCACACGAAGTTGAATTGATGGAAAATCACCTGCATGAAAAAGGCAAGTTTATGGTTTAAGCCTGGTGATTTTATGGGTACGAACATGAGTGAGAGCAACCCAGCCCGTATCACGCTGATCATTGACTAACAGGATGGATGAAACGGATACTTAAGGTGTCAAGACACGCTGTCAATTCATCAATGTTGGCCCGACACCCACATCCCTGCGGCTGATGGTCTTGAACCATAAATATCCGTTTCAGTAATAGGTGCTGGTTCTTAACCGCCTGTCATGCTCATTAACCGAACGACCTGCTCAGGTTTTTCATTGAATTCATGTTTTTCAGGTTTTTGTTTGATGGCATGAATGATAACGGTTTTTAATTCGGCGTTACTGATACCCTGGCGTAATAGTGGACGTAGTTCAACTTTATCGTTCTGCCCCAGGCATAAGTGAAGTGTGCCATTAACGGATAAACGTACCCGATTACAGCTTGCACAAAAGTGTTGTGAGATCGGAGTGATAAATCCAATACGTAGATTTGTGTTTTTAATTTGAACGTATCTTGCCGGGCCGCCACCTGGCATAACACCTGGAATGAATGTATAACGGTTTGCCAGTTGTTGTTTAACAGACTGTAAATCGATATAGTGTTTACTTGCCTCATCGCTGGTGCTTCCCATTGGCATGGTTTCAATAAGACGTAGCGTGAAGTCATGTTGCAAACAAAATTCCACCATGTTTTCAAACTCATCTTCATTGCGCCCTTTCATGGCAACCATGTTGATTTTTATCGGTGAAAAACCGGCCTGTTTTGCTGCCATTAAGCCATCCAGGACGGGTTGTAGTTTCCCGCCGGTAATGGCTTTAAATCTCTCTGGGTTTAATGTGTCAAGACTGACATTGATTCTTGATACACCCGCATCATAGAGCTTGTTAGACTGTTTATCGAGTAAGATGGCATTGGTGCTCAGTGATAAATCATCAAGACCGGGCAGTGCAGTTAGCTGTTGTGCCAGCGTGCTAATATTTTTTCTAACCAGGGGTTCACCACCCGTTAAACGTACGCGGGAAACTCCCAGTTCGGTAAAGGCTTTGACAATTTGCGTAATCTCACTAAAAGTTAACCAGTGTTCAGGTTGTTCAAAATCCTTAAAGCCATTGGGCATACAATAGAAACAACGCAGATTACATTTATCCGTTACCGATAGACGCAGATACTCAATGCGACGGCCAAATGGGTCGATGAGTGACGTTTGTTTGTGCTGCATGTGCGTGTTCATAATGTGCAATGTTTAGAGTGTACTAGCTTATTGGTGTTGGCAACATGCTGGCATGATCTACGTCAAATGGGAATATCCAGTAGTTGACAGGTGGTTATATGCCCAGAGTTGCTTTGTTATGGTGAAACCAGCTGTTATCAGGTACCTTAAAAGTTACTCACAGGATAGATGAAAAGGCTAGCCATTGTTCAAGACCGTCAGCCGCGGGGATGCGGGTGTCGAGTCTATAGGGATGTATTCACCAGGTGTCTTTAACTATCCGTCCTGTTAGTATATTGCATATCAGAAAAAAATTTAAAAAAGGTGATGCAAATTTCCAATGTATAAAAACCCGTTATGGTTTTGGTTGTCAGTGGTTGTGTAAATGAAAATACGCACGAAATTATTTATCTTCAGTTTAATTTTTGTTGCTATTGTGCCCTGGTTAGGGGTTCGCTTTGTGGATAAAATTGAACAGTCTTTATTGCAGGGGCAGGAAGAAACACAGTCGATGACAGCATCAGCAATAGCTATGGTGTTAAAAGGCTATACACGTCTGTTTAATATTGATAAAAATGCGTTATATGTTTATCCAGTTAAACATAATATTATTATAGATGGTTATGATGAAGACTGGGATCAGTTAAAGCAACGTTTTGTCTCCTATGCAGGTGGAAAATTTTCATTATTGCTGGCGAGCAATGCGAATTATTTATATGGTTTCCTGAAAGTAAAAGACAGGAATATTGTTTATCGTAATCCACGCAATGTCTCGCTCGATGCAAGCGACCACGTTCGGCTGGAATATATTGATAAAAATAACCAACTTAAGCGTCTGGTTTTAGTGACGGAAGGTCAGGGTAGTATTAGTGTGTATGCGGTAGATGATAGCTGGAAAACAGGCCAACCTGTATACACGGTAAAAGGTGTCTGGCGTGAAACGAAACAGGGTTATAATCTTGAATATCAATTACCTAAAGAATGGTTGCTGCCTGCCAGACAGTTTGTATTAAGTGTTGTCAATGTTTCCTCCGCAAGTACGCCCGCTTCAGAGACGATTGTTTCTACACATTCACCAAATAATAATGGATTAAATACATTATTATTTCAATCGCAGGCAATGCGTAATGTGATTAAAAATTTAAGTGAGTCGGATTCACACATTTGCATTATTGATAAATACCGTCGGGTTCGTGCAGTGACTGGTGGTTCGACATTCAGTGCATTGTTTTGTCAGCATATAGATAAGCTTAGTAACAACTTGATAACGGGAGCTTTGGCTGCACAGGTTCCGCTTAAGGAGGAGAATAAAAAGTTAGTATCGCGTATTAACCTGGGGCTTGAGACATTAATTGTTGCGGCACAACCTGTCTTTGATGGCGATAAAGTTATCGGTGCCGTGCTGGTAAGCAAAAACAGTCAGCGAGTGCTTTCGCTACAACGCGATACATTAAATGATGTTATCGTTGCAACGCTGGTTATTTTTGTTCTTGTTATAGTTAGTCTGCTTATTTTCAGTTTCTGGCTGACATTTCGAATCAACCGATTAAAAAAGCAGACGACTTTGCTGATTGATGATAAAGGGCATTTTATCAGCCAGATTGATTTATCTGACGGTAAGAAAAATGATGAAATTGGTGATCTGTCACGCAGCTTTAATGTGTTACTGGGTAAACTTAATCGTTACTCCCATTTTCTTGAAACAGTCCCCAGGATGTTACCCCATGAAATATTAAATCCGGTGAACACGATCAGTATGGCATTGCAGACAATGCCGCAGCAAACTAATCTAGCGGATATGGCCACACTGGAGAGTGCCATTAAACAGTTGCAACGTATTGTCTCGAGTTTAACTGAGGCGGCAAGCATTGATGATGGTTTAACCAGGGATGAAGTCAAACTATTTAATATTGCGGTGTTGCTCCATGAGTACGTGCAGAATTTACAGAACCGGCAGGGTAAGAGTCCGTTACGCTGTAACCGCCCATGATGCACAATGACAACAAGAGTGAAGCAATGACGAATAAAACCATAAACAGTAAAACGATAAAGGATAAAGCGATAAAAAATAAAACATGGGTGCCAGTAAAAATTGTAATTTTAACAATCTCTGACAGTCGCACTGAGGCAGACGATACGTCAGGGGATGCATTAGTTGAGCGCTTGACACAGGCCGATCATGTACTGGTCGAAAGAATGATTATAGTGGACGACAAATATAAAATTCGTGAAGCCATCTCACGCTGGATTGCCGATAAAAATGTTGATGTGGTGATCAGTACCGGGGGCACAGGTTTAACCGGCCGGGATATTACGCCAGAAGCCGTTAAGCCGTTATTTGATAAAGAGATAGAGGGTGTCGGAGAACTGTTTCGTCTAGTTTCCTATGAGGAGATTGGTACTTCAACCATTGCTTCACGATGCATTGGCGGAGTGGCTAATGGTACCTTTATTTTCTGCCTGCCGGGTTCCACGGGTGCCTGTCGAACTGGCTGGGATAAAGTGATTGCACCACAGCTCGATTGCAATACACGGCCCTGTAATATCGTGGCACTCATGCCCAGGTTGCTGGAAAAATAAAACAGGATGACATGAACTGGAGTTTATTGCTGAGACACGCTGTAAATATCTCCCTGTACGCCCATCTGCCACCTCCATGCGGCAGACGGTCACAGCAATAAACACCCAGTTCATATCCTAATAGTTAACGTAACAGTCGTGTTTTGAGGGATGAGATTTCTCCCGCTATCGAAATAATAGAGTAAAGAAAAAATGAATAATAAAACAAGTCCTGTTGACTGTTGTGATACGCCGAGTCTGATTTCGGTGGATGATGCCATTCATCGCATATTAGAGCATACCACAGCACTACCTGAGACTGAAATCATCGTCCTTGACGATGCACTGGGTCGTTTTCTGGCAGAAGATGTTATTTCAACTATCAATGTACCTGGTTATGATAATAGTGCAATGGATGGTTATGCCGTTCGCAGCAGTGAAATTTCCGCAGATATTGAATTACCTGTTTCACAACGGATACCTGCTGGCTCAGTTGGTTCGCCGCTGACTGAAGGCAGTGTGGCACGAATTTTTACGGGTGCACCAGTACCGCCGGGCGCAGATGCTGTGGTTATGCAGGAAAAGTGTACGGCGGGTGAAACCACAGTAACCGTTAATACCAGCGTTAAGGCGGGCACCAATATTCGCCGCGCAGGTGAAGATATTGCAGCGGGTAGTGTGGTATTAAAAGCGGGACAAAAGCTTCGCGCACAGGAAATGGGCTTGCTGGCATCGGTGGGGATTTCACAGCTAATGGTTTTTCGTCGACTAAAAGTGGCTACATTTTTTACTGGTGATGAGCTGGTAAAACCAGGGCAAAAACTTGCTCCAGGTCAAATTTATAATTCTAATAAATATACGCTGAAAGGTTTACTGCAATCTTTTAATTGTGAAATTATTGACCTTGGCATCGTGCCAGATTCACTCGAAGCAACCCATAAGGTGCTGGCAAAAGCAGCAACTCAGGCCGATTTGGTGATTACCAGTGGCGGGGTGTCGGTAGGCGAAGAAGACTATGTGCGTGTAGCGTTGCAACAGCTGGGTGAGTTGTCGATGTGGCGAATAGCGATGAAGCCAGGTAAGCCAGTCGCGTTTGGTAAAATAGGGCAGACGCTATTTATGGGCTTACCGGGGAATCCGGTTTCTGTCTTTGTTACCTGTTTACTGTTTGCGCGTCCATTAATACTAAAAATGCAGGGTGCAACTCAATACCTGCCACAGAAATTACTCATGACCTCCGGTTTTGCATGGCAAGCCGGTGGTCGGCAGGAGTATTTACGGGTGCGAATTGAGACTAAAAATAACAGGCCGGTGGTTACACTGTTTCCCCATCAGGGTTCGGGGGTGTTGAGTTCTGCCAGCTGGGCCGATGGTCTGGCTGAAGTAGACGAGGACATTAAACCGGGGGATAGTGTGAAATATCTACCTTTTCAGGGCTTATTCTAGTTATGCCTTTGCTTGTGTAAGCGCGACACCCGCTATCCTTTTTATCCATCCTGTTAGTCATTTAGCTTAAAGTAATCGCGGTATTATTCAGTTGCAAATTTTGCAAAATTGGATAAAGCCTGCGCGATTTTTTGCAGCGCCTGTTTGCAGCCTTGAATATGATGCCTTGTTGCCAGGTAAGCAGGGGCATTATAGGCCAGCCAGACCTGTCCCTTTTTGTCTTTATAAGCCAGCGCCTTCTGTGGTAAATCGATAGCCACTGTTTGCGAGCAGAGTATTAAGGGGGTGCCGACTTTGGGGTTGCCAAAAATGAGTAATTGGGTGGGGCGTAAAGTTAAACCTACCTTTTTTGCACCAGCAGTGTGATTCACGCGCTTAAAGATAGTCATGCCTTTTTTATTTAAAATCGTTTCCAATCGGTTGATGGTTTCACTCACACTATGATTGCTTTTGATTTTTATTAAACCGTTGTTTCTTAAATTATTGGTGGCTGGTTTTTCTGCCGCCTGCGCGACCGATTGTGTGCTGATAGCGCCAGATAAAATGATTAAGAAGAAGGAAAGAGTGACTGCTTCTTTTAACATTATCGTCTTGAGCATACTGCCCCCATTGGTTTTATCCGTCTAATTATTGATTTTAATTTTTTATATTGAATTGTGTATGGGCAAAAAAATGGGGTTTTTTCAAACCCCATAACGCATCGATCATATCGTATTAACTAACGCAGTTTGGGTATGCCTCCCTATTTGTTATTATTGCTGTGTAAAGCCGCTTCATTATCAGGAACCTCCGATTAATTTCATAAATTAATCGGAGGTTTTTTAGCTTTGTTGGATTAAAAAATAGCGCCTAAAAGATAGTAATGATTGATAGAGATGCACGGTCATCCAGGCCATCAAGTATCTTGTTAGGACCACTGTTTGAAGATAGATTAGGTGCTTTCGCATTTCTAAACTCATAGTTGAAGGTTATACGAGCTTTCTTGTTAAAGAAGTATTGCGCACCCACTGTGGTGGTATCGAACTGCCTTTCTTTCGCTGAAACATTGGTCATCCGATCATAGGTGTCATAGCGAATATCCAGCTCAAGATTAGACAGTAGATTGTAGCCAAAAGACCCATACCAGCCGTTTGCTTTACCATCGGTTGCAACATTAAATGATGCAATAGCAGTTTTTGCCTTGTTTTTTGAACCAGCAATTGCAGCGCCATCGGTGCCGGTGAAGATCATGCCATTAGCATTAATGTATTCAAACGCAGCCTGGTATTTGCCCTTATGGAAGGTTGCTCCCAAACCATCACGGGTTCGATTATAAGTGCCTGCGCCTGCGTTAATGAGTGTACGTTTGCCATGCTGATACCAGGCGAACATTTTTAAGCTCTGCCGCCGAGCGCCTTTGCTGCCATTAAAAATCAGTGCTGAAGACCAGTACAGGTAGAGCTCTTTATTATTATTGTTGTCACCACGATCTATGCCATTACCGTTACCGATCATGACAGCGTAACTGTGTTCCCATGCGCCGAAATCAAAAGCATCAAAGACCTGAACACCAATATCACGAAACGCACCGACAGGGCCATTAGGTTTATTTGCGTCTTTATTTAAAGGGTCATTACCATTACCATTAAAAAAACGTTCTAATAATAAGCCGTTGGTGACGTTGGTGAAGTTAGTGTAGTTAAATACATGGATGGCCTGCAGGGCTTCTTCAGCGCCCGGCGTTTTAAATTGACCAATACGAATGCGCGCGCCTTTAATGTGATTTAAAGTGATACTGGCATCAGTGAGTTTGGCGCTGCTTTTACCTCCACCTGGAACGGTAATCCCATCATTACCGAATTCAGCAAGGAAGAAATAGTTGACATTGGGGTCGAGTGGGAAACCCGTGCCACGCACCCCAATACGCGCCCGTCGAATTTGAAACTGTGAATTGGATTTAAGGTCGGGGCCAATCTCATTAAAGATTGCGCTCTGTCCTTTCCAGTGACCGGCTTTCAGTTTGGTGCCATTGGTTGTTTGGAATTCTGGCTGAATAAAGCCCCAGACTCTGGCTCGCGCAGACTGACTATCGCGCTCTGTCCCCTGTAACATTAGCCAGTTTGCGGCCTGTGCGGTTGAAGCGCAGACCAATAGTGTTGCTCCCAGTGTTTTTAATAATAGTTTTTTCTTACGGTTCATCTTTTATCCTCCCGGATACCTGCCTGGTTTTATTAGTATGTTTTATGCGTATATTTTTTAAGGTTTAATCAGTTTGTAGCCCTTGTCCATTAATTGAACAATGCGTACCACGCCGGCAGAGACGGGGACAGCATGGCTATTCAGTACAGGTTTGTGACCTAATTTCCGCGTCATCGCAGCAATAGTGTTTTTGCATGCTGAGAATCGTACGCCGCTAGATGACAGACGGCTGATGCGATTGGTGTCGGCATTGTCTTTAAACAGTAAACGTAATCCGGGGCCAAAGGCAACAATTTCTATATCGACTTTATCCTGGCCATAATATTTGAGCAGATTTGAGGCAACATTAAGCACCAGTGTTTGCTTAAAAGGATTCGGGTCGCTGATCTGCAATACAATTCTTTGTTCTGCGAAGGGTTTGCTACTTTCGGATGCCTGTGCTTGATAGCTAAAGGGTATCGCTATCAAGAAAAGCAGAAGTAATGCGGTAAGTTTTTTCATAAATCGCTCCGGTTATCAGGGTTTATTGTTGTATTTTTAATATTTACAGCGTTAGTGTTCTGTGAACTATGGATAGACGTGATAAGACAGTGTTTATTCATTAATTTTTTTAAAAAATTATTTATATTTTATTAACTGCTGGCAGGCTTGAAAAATCAGCCAATGTATTAATTTAGATCAAAAATCATACCTGATTAGAAATCTTGTATGATTTTTTATTGTGGTATACTTTTATTTGTTTTGTATCTATTTGTAAACGGCTCGTAGATTATTTTGGTGGGCTTAATTTCAGCCTGATGTACGTTAGCCTGGTGGCTGCGGGTGGCTGCGGGTGGCAGGCAAACAGTTGTGTGACTCGATGGTGGTGTTGGAATAAATGCCGTCATCCCACGTCTTTACGGAGTGTTGTATGAATAAAATTAAACATGCGTTGGCAGCGTTTAGTTTAAAAGCCGATTTTGCTGAAAGGCGGCATAAGCTGTATAAAATTGCGTATTCCTGGTCGCATAACGCCGCATTAGCGGATGATCTGGTACAGGATACGATGTATAAAGCAATAAAAAATGCGGGTAGTTTGCGTGACGTAGGAACCCTGGATACCTGGTTATACCGGATTTTGATTAACTGCTGGCATGACTATCTGCGTACCAGTGGAAGAAATGTTGAGTTGTTTGATCTTGATGATGAAAAACAGCTTGAACATGCGGATTCCTATCAGCAGTCGCAAATTGTAAAACGTGTCCGTGCATCGGTGGCACAATTACCCTTGCCCTTACGTGAAGTGGTAACACTGGCAGATTTTGCCGAATTTAGTTATATACAAATTGCCGAAATTGCAGATATTCCAATCGGTACTGTTATGAGCCGCCTGTTTAGAGCAAGGAAAATGTTGAAAGAACAACTGCTGGAATTTGGTAACGAAATAAGCGGTTATGGCAAACTGAGGAGAGTGAAATAGTGAACACGATGCAGCTTTCAGATGGAGATCTGAATATGTTTGTTGATGGGCAGCAGGCTGATCAGGAAGCACAACAGATACGTGAGGCGATGTTATCTGATCCGCAGTTAAGGGAACGGGTTTGTCAGCTTAAAGCGGTGCGTGAGCTGATTTCTTATGCGTACAGTGATGCCCCTCGCTCAGACCTGGAACGACGTGTACATAGAAATTACAGGCATAATATTTATACGACGATTGCCGCATCAATCCTGTTGGTGTTGGGGACGCTGATTGGCTGGTATGGGCATAATTTTTCAGCCCAGTCGTCGGCGATGGTTAACTCGCGTGAAGTTTTTGAATATTTTGCAAAAAATATGCCTGTTAGCCATGTTGGACGAAAGATAGTCATACATGTATCAACCGGAAATTTGCTGGCGCTTAAAAAGACACTGGATGAAACTGAGCAATTATATAAAAGCTATCGAGCAGCAGGTGTACCGCTATCGATTGATATTGTGACCAATAAAGGTGGGATTAATTTATTACGTGTCGGGGTTACGCCGTATGCAAATCGGATTGCACAAATGACTAAAAAATATGGCAATATTCAGTTTTTTGCCTGCTCACGTTCTATTGCCAAAGAGAAGAAAAGAGAGGGTAGAGATATCGTTATGTTACCCGAAGCACATATTGCGCGATCAGCAAGAGATATAATCCCCGCGCTGCTTGATAAAGGCTGGATATATATTAAGGTTTAGGCGGCTGCGCTGTTAGTCACTAAAACTTCTTCAATCGACCATGCTTGCAAGCTGGCATGAAGTATCAGGCATGAAGGGGCTCCGTGAGTGCGGGTTTTTCCTGATGCACCGGGATTAACCACCCAGGGTTCAGCGCTTTGATCAATAACGCGGCGATGGGTGTGGCCATAGACGATCAAACGCGCTTTGCTATAATCCTTGCGAAACTGGTTATGGCTGGGATGGTTGCCGAGCCGATGACCGTGTTCGACAATAAGGAGCCCACCAGGTAATTCTAACTTCGCTATGTCAGGCAGGGCATGAGCAATCGTGGCTTCTTCATTTTTCCATGCAGCGGGATAATCATTATTGCCCGCCACGGCGACAAGACCTTGCTTTGGTTGTAGTTGTTCAAGCACCTGAGCATTGGAAATATCGCCGGCATGCACAATATAATCACACTGGTTAACCGTTTTTCTGATCTCAGGAACCAGGTAGCCGTGTGAATCGGAGAGTATGCCGACGGTTATGTCGTCATTATTCATTTAAAAACTGAGCCATTATTCATTAATTGGTCATGCTTGGTTAGTCCTGCTTGCATTGACGGTAAGGTCTAAAGTGAATAAAGCACGGATGGTGCTTTATTCTTCTGTATCAATATCTGAATCCAGCGATGCTTCGCGAGCCTCTTCCTGTTTGTGCTGGTGTTCAGCAATTTCGACCTGTTTGCGGTATGCAAGAATTTCTTTACGCTCTTGCGCACGTTCTTTCCAGGCACCTTCGCGTTCTTTGATGGTTATTTCACCAAAGAAAACCTGCTTCATTAATTTAAAACCAAATTTCATTAAAGCAAGATCATCGGTTTCGAGTGTGGTGTATTCCTCATCGCTCAGATCATACATTTTAATGAATGCATCACTCATTACAAAGCGGCGGAAACGGTCCATATCATAACTCGCCATAAAGAACATTTGCAGGCTCATTTCAGACGGTTTGCCAATGGTGGGGCCGGTCGATTTTTTCTTTAGAATAATCTGATACCACTGGTGATTAAGTACATCATATTCTTCTACACCCTGTTCCTTGCGGTATTGAGCAATGGTCTGAGTATGATCTTCTTCGTGGCCTTTACAATGGGCTTCTTTAATTAACAAAAAATGCCGCTCATCACTTTTTTCGGTAATGGATTTCATTGCCAGTAGCCCTGACGGGTAATAACGGCAGGCGGTGGGACGGTCGTTATAAACGCTACAGCCTTCTGCTTTCATAAACAGGCAGGCACCGCTGTCATCAGTACGCAGTTTAAGCCCTGGTACACTGTGTGCGTCGAGTTCAAATGGCACCGTGTGGGCTTTGAGAAATGCGGATGAATCCATCTCCAGACGTTTTTTTAGACGAATAATGTCATAAGGTGTAAGCGTGACGTCTGCACGCGAACAGCATTTATTCCAGCAGGATACGCCGCGATGACAACGGAACTTCAGTTTATCGTCAAGTTCCAGTCGAACCGGCTCGACCGGGCTGGATTGAGGCAGGTCAAAATGGAATGTATTATCGTCACTCATAGGTAAACTCGTTTTATTTGTTGGTTGCCGTTAGCCGTCATCAAAGAATAATGGATGGTTGCTAACCTGCGGTAATCAGTATGTTCTATCTGGTATATCGTTGTTGATATATTCAGAGCTTCTCTAATCGCTTTAAATGAAAAATCCGAGCAGCTTACGCTGCCCGGATTTTCACAGACTGTTTAAGTAAAAAGGCTTACTTAAATAGCTTGGACTTATCAACCAGATCAACGTGTGCACGTTTGAAACAGGTCCATTTTTTGGTTTCTTTGTCGTAAATCGAGTTTACGAAGCAATGCCAGTTTTCTTCATCAACGAAGTTCTTGTCAGTGCGGTAGTAGAAACCAGGATAACGAGATTCCTGACGGAATTCGATGTGTTTCAGATGGGCTTCAGCGGTGAGGATACGGTGATAGTTTTCCCATGCACGAAGTAATTCGTGAAGATCTTTTGCACGCATCTTCTCGGCATCTTCTTTCAGCATGTCCAGCTTTTCGCCCGCTACTTTCATCATTTCTGCGTTAGTGTTGTAGTAAGTGGCAACACCGGCAACATACTCATCCATGATTTTCTGCAAACGGAATTGCAGCATCTTGGGAGTGATGTAGTTAGGGTTAACGTCGATTGCTGTTGAGTAGTCCTTGAACTCAAGGAAAGTCTTAACTGGTTTGTAGATCATCGCAACCAGGTCTTCAATAGAGGTGTCAAGCTCAGGTGTGAAGTCAGCATGGTCCAGACAGTACTTAACCATAGACTTGGCCGCTATGCGACCTTCAGCATGAGAACCTGAAGAGAATTTGTGACCCGATGCGCCAACACCATCACCGGCTGTGAACAGACCACCAATTGTGGTCATACCACGGTAGCCCCAGTTCCAGCCCGATGGCAGGTGCTCAGGAATACCTTCGCCCAGACCTTCATCTGTTGGTGCACCTAGATCAGTTGGGCCGGAAACCCAGATTCCACAACAGCCTGAGTGAGAGCCTAACAGATAAGGTTCGGTCGGCATTAACTCAGAGTTTTTCTTCTCTGGCTCAATGTTCTCACCAACCCAAATGCCACATTGACCAACACACATGTCAAGGAAATCTTCCCATGCTTCCGCTTCCAGGTGCTTCACTTCCCGTGGAGATAGTGTTTCACGCAGGTTCGCCAATGCGGTCACAGTATCCATCCAGATAGGACCGTTACCGTCTTTCATCTCTTTCAGCATTAAGTGGTTACGCAGACAAGAAGCCGGAACTGCTGCCGCACCGTAAGGAGGGTAGTCGTCCAGCATGGCTTTGTTCTTAACCATGTACTCTTCACCAAAAGCGTTCGTTGCTTTTGCTTTGAACAACAGGAACCATGCGCCAACAGGGCCGTAACCATCTTTGAAACGAGTCGGTACGAAACGATTTTCCATCAGAGTTAACTCAGCGCCTGCTTCCGCAGCCATTGAATAGGTAGAACCCGCATTCCATACTGGGTACCATGCACGACCTGTGCCTTCACCAACTGAACGTGGACGGAAGATGTTTACACAACCACCAGCAGCCAGCAGGATAGCTTTTGCAGTGTAAACGACGATTTTGTTGTCGCGGGTTGAGAAACCGACTGCGCCGGCAATTTTGCTGGGGTCATTCTTGTCGTTAATGAGTTTAACGATAAAAATACGTTCCTCAATGTTTTCAATGCCCAGCGCTTTTTTAGCCGCTTCAGCAACAATCCATTTGTAAGACTCACCATTAATCATGATTTGCCATTTACCGGAACGTACAGGTTTACCACCATCTTTCAATGGGGTCATGCCTTTAGAACCGTCAAAACGTTCGCCATTTTCATCTGTTTTCCAGATGGGCAGGCCCCATTCTTCAAACAGGTGAACGGATTCATCAACGTGGCGACCAACGTCATAAGCCAGGTCATCACGGGTAATACCCATCAGGTCATTTGAAACCATGCGAGCATAGTCTGCTGGATCCTGTTCGGGACCAATGTATGTGTTAATAGCGGATAAACCTTGCGCAACCGCACCAGAGCGATCCATAGCCGCTTTATCAACAAGTTTAATTTTAAGGTCTGTACCTTTTGACCACTGCATGATTTCAAATGCAGCGCCACAACAGGCCATACCACCGCCGATTAGCAGTATATCTACTGTTTCTTCGACAACTTCTGGATTTCCAAATTCAGCCATTTTACTTAAGCCTCTATATAATAAATAATAATATTTTTATGAATAATTATTTTATAAATAATTATTTACAGATCAATTCGTCAGGGTTGCCAGCACGGTAACCATTTTGCTCATTATGATTGAAGAAACCAGGCTCTTCGATTTTAGACATATCAGCATCGGGTTTTCCAGCAAAGGGATCAATAGAACCTTCAGCCGTGGTGCGAATCGGGAACTTGAAGCGTTTCATGTTACCATTGCGAAATTTAATGGTCCACATAATAGAATCTGTACCACGCAGAGGTTGTACAGAACCACCTAGTGGGACAACATCGGCATAATGGCGACATTCGATAGCATTTTGAGGACAGATTTTAACGCAGGAATAGCATTCCCAACATTGCTCGGGTTCCTGGTTGTATGCTTTCATGGCATGACCGGTTTCAGTACCATCTTTATCAAGTTTCATCAGATCGTGTGGGCAGATATACATGCAGGCCGTACGGTCCTGACCTTTACATCCATCACACTTTTCTGTACGTACAAAAGTAGGCATTATTATTAACTCCTGGAGTTGTAAGTGTTATGCAATTGCAATTGCTGTAGTTAAATCGCGAGCCACTAATTTAGACTAGTGCCTGTTGATGACTACCTTTTTTCATCCTTAAAGGTTACAAATAGCCTTGAAGAACTGAAATCATTGTTACCGCCTGATCGAGTTTGCGGTGGTAATGCCAGAAGTTGTAATGCCAGAAAATAAATACCGATATTCTCCTGCTGGCAGCGCTTCTGTTTGAAATGGTTTTAATGGCTCTTTAGTCGCCTGTTTTAATTAATTGTTCTATCAGTAAGCAAATAGTAAGCAGTCAGGCCAGATTCGATTCATCTCACCCCGGTTTATCTGCTGACCAGTTTTCTCTAACCAGTTGTTACGCTGTTATTGAGTGTCGATACAACATCTGCCAGCGATGGTTTTTATTTCGCCCTATTGAATCTGGGGCACATATTGTATGCCTAAACTCAGTTTAAAAGCAATCAGACCAAGCGTTCTGTGCGATGCAGGTTACCGCTTGTTATACAAAACACCAAACAATAATATTATGGTTGCAATAAATTTTACTTATGGCAAAATTTGTTGCCTTATATGATAGTAAAATCAATGAGTTAAACAAGTTAAATCGGTAATGCTATTAATTATCATTAACCTTTCGAGAAATAATGTAAGGATTGTCTATCTATGTTGTATCAGGATAGATGGTATTATGATAATACACGGTGACATGAATCCCTGTTTATATCACTGCTTGTTAACGGGACAGTCGCAATAACTTAAATATATTTAGTAAATTTTATGACGAATACTGATTTTACCGCCCATGCCGAAGTTGCTTCGGAAAACTCCATCATGCCGACAAAAATATACCTGCATCAGAAATCGAGGTTGCTGGAAATTGTATTTTCAGACCATTTCCATTTTCAATACCCCTGCGAATATTTGCGTGTTTTTTCGACTGCGGCTGAGGTTAAGGTGATGACAAAGCCGGTGCATGGTAAGGGGCGGGTAAATATTTCCCTGCTGGAGCCACAGGGAAGTTATGCATTAAAAATTTCTTTTGATGATGGGCATGATACGGGCATTTATTCCTGGCACACGCTGTATGATCTGGGTAAGAACTATGCTTCTAACTGGCAAACTTATTTAAAAAAACTGGAGAAATTTGGTCTAAGCCGCGGTGGTGGCCGGGTCACGAATAATAAAGGCGAGGTAATCGTTAAACTGGTTTATTTTATTGAACTGGCAAAAATAGCAGGGAAGGATGAAGAAGAAAAAATCATCCCGGAATCGGTGACAGATGTAGAGACGTTACTTAAATGGATGCGTAAACGTGGTCAGCGATGGCAACAGGCATTCGAAGCCCGGCGTCTGCAGGTGACAGTAAATAAGCAGTTTGCCGAGCCTTATACGTTGATTGAGCATGGCGATGAAATTGCTTTCGTACCACGGCCGGCTTAATGCGCATTAAAATTTGTAAACTTATTACTGGAACAGATAAAAAACGGTGCTTATCCATTCGATAAGCACCGTTTTTCAATGGTTACATCAATGACCTATTTTAAAAACTCATATCATTGATGTAGCAGCATTTATGCGTTCAGGCTTTGATAGTAATCAATCAAAATTTTAGCCACTTCAGGACGTGAGAATTCTTTAGGTGGCGCTTCACCATTTGCCAGCATCTCGCGTACTTTAGTCCCGGATAAGAGGATAAAATCCTCTTTTTCATGGTTGGGCGCTTCACACATCATCACAACTTTATTTAATTTTTTCGAATAAGCAGTGTGGTCGGCTTTGAAAATCTCAATTTCCAGGGCATCAGCAGGGACTCTCTCATCAAAGATAGTTTGAGCATCGAAAGCACCGTAATGGTCGCCAACACCAGCGTGGTCACGCCCTATAATGAAATGGGTTGCACCCATGTTCTGCCGGAAAAGGGCGTGTAGTACAGCTTCTCGTGGGCCTGCGTAAAGCATGTCAAAACCATAACCAGTTACCATTGCGCTATTTTCCGGGAAATAGAGCTCGACCATTTTACGGATGGAAGCATCGCGAACAGGAGCGGGGATGTCACCTTTTTTCAGTTTGCCCAGTAACATGTGGATAACGAGGCCATCACAACCTAAGCGATCCATTGCCATATGACACAGTTCTTCGTGTGCCAGATGCATTGGGTTACGGGTTTGGAAAGCGACAATTTTTTTCCAGCCACGCTCGGCAATTTCATTACGAATTTCTACAGCAGTACGGAATGTGTCAGGGAATTCACTCTGAAAATAGGAGAAGTTTAATACCTGGATGGGCCCAGACAGGCAAACTTTACCCTGCGCATTGAAAGCTTCAACACCAGGATGGGCTTCTTCTTTGTTAGGGCGATAGACTTCTTCTGTTATTAACGCCATCTCGTCATCATTAAATTCTTCAACGGCTTCAACATCCATAATTGCCAGCACTGGATTCCCGTCAACATTGGGGTCTTTCAATGCAATACGATCACCCGCTTTGATGCCCTGTGCATCGTGGAGCAGGTTTAATACCGGTGTTGGCCAGAAAAGACCCGATGTTGTTTTCATGTCTTTGGCGACAGAAAGGGCATCTGCCTTGTTCATATAACCAGTTAGCGGGTTAAAATAGCCACCACCAAGCATAACGGCATTGGCTGCTGTTGCAGAACTAACCAGAATGGATGGCAAATTCTCAGCCTCTTTTTTTAAAGCTTCATTTTCAGCACTGTCATAAATAAAGCGTGGATTTAGTTCGTTAGAACCGTGGGGTTTAATCATTATGAGTCTCCTGATGTATTATTATGCTGCTGTTTTGATGCAGTACAAATTATGTAAATTTATGCCTATTGTTTAAAATGGATTGTCTGAGATAGATAAAATGGAGCATTTTAGTGGTTATTAGCCGAGTAAACCAACTTTAATCACGCATTCAAGTCGGTTATGTCAGAAAATTGCGCTGCATTGTACAACAAAGTGAGTGATTTTCGTAGTGCTTCTTTTTTGTGGCGCTGCCTTAAAAAGTCGACAGGCTGAGGGTGTTGGTCGAGTGCTATTTTCGTTAATTTTATTGATTATTATCAATAAAATTAACTTGTGCGGAAAATAAAATTGACTGGTATGTGGGTTAGGCTTAATGTTCTTATACACTGCGGAGTAACACATTTCGGGTGCTGATTCTTTGACTGAAAAGGAGAAAATGAAAATGAAAACATTAACAATAATAGCGGCTGCGGCAATGTTGGCAGTGTCAACTTCGGCTAATGCCTGGTGGAATAACGGAAATAACGGTAACTGGAATAATAACGGTTACGGCAATGGGTATGGTAACGGAAATGGCTATGGTGATGGCTCCGGTAATGGTTCCGCTTCTGGTGGTTTTAACTTTGGCATGAGCGGGAAGGCTCGTGGCAATGGTTCTAACAGCTATAATGGCAATGGCTACAGCGGTTATAATGGTAATGGTTACAACGGTTACAATGGTAATGGTTATAATGGTAATGGTTATAATGGCTGGAATAATAATGGGTATTATCGTCGTCCCGCGCCTTACTATGGTCCTGGTCCCTACTATGGTCGTCCCGCACCGTATTCTTATTATGGCGGTGCACCCGCAGCCCCTGCTCCCGCAGCATCCGCACCAGCTAAATAAAGCTGGGTACTTACTTTTAGCCGTAGAATTTCGGGCTAAACAGTTTTTGAAAGTTGCTCTGGAAATAAAGGGCCATGATGTACAACCATCATGGCCCTTTATTTCGACTAACAATAGTGATCCATTTTATGCAGACCTGTTTAGCGCTTCCCTGGTAAAAAATGGATCAATTGTGTTAAAGCAGGGGGATCATCAACAACGCTACAATATTGATGATTTTGATCAATGGGTTGATAGCGGGACCAGCGGTATCCTTATACGGATCGCCAACGGTGTCACCAGTAACGGCTGCTTTATGGGTATCCGAACCTTTACCACCATAATGTCCATCTTCAATATATTTTTTGGCATTGTCCCATGCCCCACCACCCGTTGTCATCGAAATGGCAACAAATAAACCGGTAACGATCGTCCCAATTAATACACCACCGAGAGCCTGTGCACCGAGCGTTAAACCAACAACGATTGGTACAGCTATGGGTAATAGTGAAGGGATTATCATTTCCTTAATCGCTGACTTGGTTAACATATCGACAGCTTTGGAATAATCCGGTTTCTGGGTTTTATCCATAATGCCGGGCATTTCTTTAAACTGGCGGCGGACTTCCTTGACGATTCCACCCGCAGCACGTCCAACGGCTTCCATTGCCATCGCGCCAAACAGGTAAGGGATTAAACCACCAATGAATAAGCCAATAATAACCATATGATTGGATAAATCAAAACTAATGGCTTTTCCTCCATTGTTGAGGGCAAGGGTGTTAGTGTAATCAGCAAATAGTACCAGTGTTGCCAGTCCTGCAGAGCCAATGGCATAACCTTTGGTGACTGCTTTTGTGGTATTACCAACGGCATCCAGTGCGTCCGTGGTTTTACGCACATCTTCAGGCAGGTCAGCCATTTCTGCGATACCGCCTGCATTATCAGTAATGGGGCCGTAGGCATCCAGAGCAACAATAATACCTGTCATGGATAACATGGCAGTCGCAGCAATGGCAATACCGTACAGGCCAGCCAGCGCATAAGCGCCCCAGATTGATGCACAAATGGCAAGTACGGGTGCTGCAGTGGATTTCATTGAAACGCCGAGACCAGCTATTACGTTGGTACCATCGCCAGTGGTTGAAGCTTCGGCAATACGACGAACCGGAGCATATTCTGTTGCGGTGTAATATTCTGTAATGACAATCATGGCCATCGTTAAGGCAAGTCCAATGAGGGCAGAATAAAATAAGTGCAGGGCAGTGAAGCCTTCAATACCCGGTATTTGTACTCCAGACATCATTTTTGTGGTCACAAAATAGAAAGCAATGGCTGAGAGAATGGCTGCAACGAACGTACCCTTATACAGCGCGTTCATTATTTTTCCACCATCTGTTGTTTTTACAAAGAACGTACCAATAATGGATGTGATAATTGAGATAGCACCCAGCATTAGCGGGTAAGTGACTGCTAGCTCGCCTGCATTTTTAAGTAACAGGCCACCCAGTAGCATCGTCGCAACCATAGTAACAGCGTAGGTTTCAAACAGGTCGGCAGCCATGCCCGCACAGTCACCCACATTGTCGCCCACGTTGTCAGCAATAACGGCTGGATTACGCGGGTCATCTTCAGGAATGCCAGCTTCAACTTTACCCACGATGTCTGCGCCAACATCGGCACCTTTAGTGAAGATACCGCCACCTAAGCGAGCGAAAATTGAGATTAATGAGCCACCAAATGCCAGCCCAACCATCGCATGCAGGGTGCTTTCCATGTCGATTCCCATGCTTCTCAGGATCGCATAATAGCCAGTTATACCCAATAGCGCTAAACCAACTACCAACATTCCAGTAATGGCGCCTCCTTGAAAGGCAATTTTTAGTGCCGGAGCAATACCACCTCGTGCTGCTTCGGCAGTGCGTGAGTTGGAACGTACAGAGACATTCATGCCAATAAACCCGGCAGCACCGGAAAAAATGGCACCGATGGCAAACCCCATGGCGGTGGTTGTGTTCAGGGCGAACATAATGATCAGGTAAATAATAACCCCAATAATGGCAATAGCAGTGTATTGTCGTTTCAGATAGGCAGATGCCCCTTCCTGAATGGCTTTTTGTATACGTACCATCTCATCATTGCCCATGGGTTTTGAGAGTATGCTGAAAATGGAAAAGACGCCATAACCGATACCGAGCAGGGCACAGGCCAGAGCGATGATAATTTCAGTAGACATTTTAGGTCTCCTTAAAGTTAAAGTGCTTGATTGATGTTCTAATAAGTCAAACTCTGATATTCAGAGCGGATTAAATATAGGCTATGAAAATTAACTTCCCAACGCATTGAAAATGGCATCGCGGATGTCTTCAACACCGCCAATACCCATAACTTTATGGTATTTCGGTGCGTTTTCTTCAGAGGAATTTGCCCAGCGAGTGTAATAACCAATCAGTGGTTCTGTTTGCTCGTGGTAGACGTCGAGGCGTTTTTTTACGGTTCCTTCCTGATCATCGTCGCGTTGCACCAGATCTTCACCGGTCTCATCATCTTTCCCTTCTATTTTCGGTGGATTAAAGACAGTATGGTAAGTACGACCAGAAGCAAGGTGGACGCGCCGCCCGGACATACGTTTGATAATTTCATTATCATCGACATCGATTTCTATTACGGCATCAATATCAACACCCTGACTTTTTAGAGTATCCGCCTGTGCCAGTGTGCGGGGAAAACCGTCAAATAAAAAGCCATTTTTGCAGTCCTCTTCTGCAATACGGTCTTTGACCAGACCAAGAATAATCTCATCAGTCACCAGGCCGCCTGCGTCCATAACTTTTTTAGCTTCCAGACCCATTGTTGTGCCTGCCTTTACTGCTGCACGCAGCATGTCTCCGGTAGAAATTTGAGGAATATTATATTTTTTGGTGATGTAACCTGCCTGCGTACCTTTGCCCGCACCGGGTCCACCTAATAAGATTAGTTTCATATTTTTTTCTCTCTCAGTTCTTAAAGGCACTGACAAATTCAGTACCGGGTTTTATTTCCCATTGTTTTTCAAGATCAAACTCGCGAATGAGTGCATCAACCGTCTCCTGACCATAGTCTCGCATTACTTCACCGAGCACCATGCGCGCAGCATTGCGATTATAACCACTACCCAGGCCAGAATGCATGGATATTAATTCACGAGCCTTGTTGAGTGTCATGATTTATATCAACTTAAAGTTAAATTTCGAAAGTGTCACATTTCTTAGCCAGCATAACTTTTTTCAGGGTGACGTATTTTGGCAAGCCATTTTTATAGGCTGGATAGTCTTCGCCCTTGATTAAAGGCTGCAAATATTCACGACATTTTTTGGTGATACCAAAACCATCTTTCGAGATAAAGCTTTTCGGCATCATTTTTTCAACATTGGCAATTTTTTTCAGTGGTGCCATTTCAATTTTCCATTTGTAAGGCTTATTGCTGGTGCGTTTAATGGCTGGCATCACAGCGTTATGGCCTTTTATAGCATATTCAACAGCGGCTTTGCCGGTAGCATAAGCCTGGTCAACATCTGTTTTGGATGCAATATGGCGTGCCGCACGCTGGAGATAATCGGCAACAGCCCAGTGGTATTTATACCCCAGTTTCTCCTGAATCATGCCTGCAACTACGGGGGCTGCACCGCCTAGCTGGCTATGACCAAATGCATCCTTTAAGCCTGTTTCTGCAAGAAAACGCCCGTCAGGCCAGGCAACGCCTTCAGAAACAACGATAGAGCAATAGCCAAATGTTTTGACTTTTCCATCAACCATTTTGAGGAATTTATCCTGATCAAATTTCACTTCAGGAAAAAGAATCACAATTGGGATTTCGTGATCTACGGTTGATGCCATTGCGCCGGCGGCTGCGATCCAGCCGGCATGACGGCCCATGACTTCAAGGACAAATACTTTGGTGGATGTTTTGCACATAGACGCCACGTCGAAGCTTGCTTCCATCGTTGCAACGGCAATATATTTTGCAACTGAACCGAATCCTGGGCAGTTGTCGGTAATGGGTAAGTCGTTATCAACGGTTTTAGGCACATGTACGGCGGTAATTGGATATCCCATTTTTTTGCCGATTTGAGAAATCTTCAGGCAGGTGTCTGCTGAGTCGCCACCACCGTTGTAGAAAAAATAGCCTATATCATGGGCTTTGAATACCTCGATTAAGCGTTCGTATTCTGCGCGGTTATCTTCAAGACTTTTTAATTTGAAGCGGCACGAACCAAAGGCACCTGATGGCGTATTGCGAAGTCCGGCGATGGTTGATTTTGTTTCCTTACTGGTATCAATCAGTTCTTCCGTCAGGGCACCTATGATGCCGTTATTGCCGGCATAAACTTTGCCTATTTTGTCTTTGTGCTTGCGTGCAGTTTCAATAACACCACATGCTGATGCATTAATAACGGCAGTGACACCACCGGATTGTGCATAAAAAGCATTCATTTTTTTGCTCATAGTTTACCTCGTGGAACGTTTTATGTGTTTAATTATAGGCGTTAATTTTTTAGTGTATCTGTTGTATTAGCCGATTTCTAATCAGCCTTATTTCCTTCAGTCTGCTTCTCTATAGTTAATTCTTTTTCTTTATCTGCATGAACCTGAAGCAGGGTGGTGACGCAGTCAGCGATGTCATCGAATGCTGATTTTCCCGTACCGTATTGCTGGTAGCCGCGGTAGTAAAACTGGTTACGGTAGTTCTTTTCGCCTGTTTTTATAATCACAAAACTGGTTTCATCCACCTGCCAGAAAAGAGCCGGGCATAAGGTGACTTCTCTATCGTGTGAATGCATTTTTATTTCGACATCAGCAAGCTGTAATTCAAGATTTTTATTTGCCCAGCGCTCATGAATGGTTGTGTTGACAGTCCAGTGCTCAGCGTCGGTAATATCAGGTATGGGTGACATAATGTGTTGTTAGAAGGTTACAGCTGCTCTTTAATGCAGTGAGGTGGGCTTGCTGACTCCTTGTGCAAGTTCTTCTATGGTCGCATTACGCACCCCCGTAACGTTAATGTGATAGGTGATGTTTTTACCAGCGAAAGGGTGATTGCCATCAACCGTCAGTTCATCGTTATTAATTTTTGTTACACGAAATATTTTGGTTTCGCCCTGGTCATTCTGAAATTCCACTTCTGCTCCGATAGAGTGAAACTCAGTAGGAACATTTTTAATGTCATCGGTAAACGTGAGTTCAGTTAAATGTGGGCCAAAACCTTCTTCCGGGGTAAGGCTAACTTCGACACGGTCCCCCATTTTATGGCCTTCAAGTGCGGCCTCGATTTTTTCGATAACCTGATTCTGCTTGCCCTGAATATATTCAATCGGTAAGTCAATGCGTTCGATGGTTTCGCCGGTTTCATCAATAACCGAGTAAGTAAGGGTCACATGTTTGTCGTTGCTAATAATATCGGCCATAACTTTTCTATTGTAATGCTCTACGGTTGTGCAAATTTGTTGGCTATTTTACACGTTTATATGAAAACGAGCGAATCAGATTAAGGCCTAAATCGTGTATAATGGCTTTTTTGTCAGTTTATTCGTGGTGTGTTATGGAAACAGGTTCTGGGTGTTCGGCAAAAGAGCCTTTTGCGTTAAGCGTATTAGGCGATAGTATGTTGCCTGAATTCGCCGATGGCGTAGTAATTATTATTGATCCAGAGGGTGTGGTTTATGATGGTTGTTATGTGATGGCGGAGGTTAATAATGAATATACATTCAGGCAATTAATAATGCTGAATAATAAGCATTATCTGCAGCCGCTAAATGATTTGTATGACACGGTAGAGATCAGTGGGACGGACACTATTCATGGCGTTATTACGCAGCGGGCGGGGCGGCGTAGAGACCGTAAATATTATACGAGTCCCGAGAGACCGCCGGGATGAGATGATATAACGATAACATCGTTGCTGCTCCTGATCTTAAATGGGTTCGAATTTTTATGCCTGCTGACTGTGTTTTCAGGCGCGAACAGTACGCCTGTCGGGATGCATCATAGTTGAGCAGAAACCCGCATTCAGTTTTTCATCCACATCATCGGGGTCCAGTTGGCGTTGCTGTATATCGTAAAGGGGTAATTCAAAATCATTCCAGCCGCGTAAACCTGTTTTCATCGAACTAACCTGCTGGTAGCCCATTAATTGCATAACCTGTGCGGCCAGAATACTGCGGTTCCCAGAACGGCAGATGACAATAATTTCTTGGTTACGCGCGGCAATTAATTCAGGTACCGCGTCCTCATAGTCTTGTTCGCAGGCAGTTTCAAGAATCCCTCTGGGAACCAGCATAGAGTTTTTGATATGAAAGGCGGAGAATTCACATTCTTCGCGTGTATCCAGTAAAATGAGATCCGGGTTTTGTTGACATTTTTCATCGACATCCCAGGGGAAAAGCTCCTTAACCTGTTGTCTTGCCTGTGCAACAATGTCTTTAAATGTTTGCATACCTATCTATATTGTTTATCTATATCGGTTTGTGTTTAATGCTTTGTGGGGTTTTTTTCAGGATTGGTTTTTCTATTTCTGAGGCCGTGTTCCACGGCCATAACCGCGGCTTCAACGCGTGAATGAATATTAAGTTTTCTGAGTATCGCTTTAACGTGCAGTTTTACGGTACCATCGGATATACCCAGATTTCTGGCAATGAGTTTATTGCTCTGGCCTTCTGCCAGCAAGCATAAAATTTCGGTTTCACGCGGGGTTAGTTCGGAAAAAGGCCCGGCGTTATCCTCGGTTACTGTTTCGCCCTGGACCATGCGGGCGAGGGCATCGGTCAGGTCAGTAGCGACAACATTTTTACCTTTTTCAATATCGCGTAATGCGCTAACCAGTTCATCCGGTTCCATATCTTTTAACAGGTAGCCCTGAGCGCCTGTCTGTAACGCCTTAATCAGGTCGCTTTCATCGTTGCTGGTGGTTAACATGACAACAGGCGTTGTTGGCAGTCGTTCACGTAATATGGGCAATGCATCCAGCCCACTTATGTTTGGCATCCGCAGGTCCAGCAGAATAACATCGGGTTGAATTTGTGATGCCAGCTCAATGCCTTCTTTTCCGTCGGCGGCAACGCCAGCGACATTGATGTTTCTTTGCTCCAGCAATCCTTTTAGACCATCACGAAACAGGGCATGGTCATCGATAATAATTACGCGCATAATATTGAACTCATTTTGAGACAGGATTTGATTTTTTATCTTTAATTTGTCTGGTGCGATTTATTTTTGTATGGCCGTTTTTTATAGTTAAATTTTAGCTCAACTCGTGTGCCTTCATCTATTTCACTTTCAATTTTAAGATTGCCACCCAGGTGACATGCGCGTTCTTTCATAATGGTCAGACCCAGGTGTTTACCGGCTTCACTGTGGATTTTACTCTGGTCAAACCCGTTACCATCATTTTCAATAAGAATGCAGATATTGGTATCATCATCAACGGTTATTAACACTCTGACGATATAGGCATTAGCGTGTTTTTTTATATTCGCTAATGACTCCTGAACAATTCGGTAGGCATTTAATTCCATATTGGTTGGCAGCTCAAGTGCTTTGATCTCGCATTGTAACAGGATATGGATGCCGGTTTCCTGTTTGAATTTGTCAACCACACGTTTGATGGCAGGGATAAGCCCCTGTTCCTCAATAGGAACACGGCAGTGGGCAATTAACTCGCGCAGGTCGGTGCTGGCTTCATCCAGACTATGTTCGACCTGCTCAATGGTGTTAATAGTCATATAGTTACCGATAGACTGTAAAGACTGGTCGAGAACGCGGACATGAAAACGTAAGGAGGCCAGGGTTTGTGCCAGCGAATCATGCAGTTCATTGGCAATGATATTGCGTTCTTCCAGTACCAGTTGTTGTTTTGCACTGGTTTCGATTTGCTGTTTTTTAAGCACTTCACCAAGGTGCGCGCCGATAGATGATAACAGGTAGGCCAGTTCTTCAGTAATATCCAGGTGCTGCATAACAAAAAGATTGATCACACCAAGTGTGTGTATTTTGTAGCGTACAGGGATGCATATCTGCATGGCTTTTTGTCCCTTAAATTCAAGCTCGCCATCATAAACCTGAATTTCATCAATGACATCGGTTTCAAAACTGAAAAGATGACCATCGATGGGGGTATGTTGAATCGTATTCGCCTGTTCTTCGCTAATACCATCATAGGCAATCAGGTTCATTAAACCTTCATTGGTGATGAGCTGAATAGAGGCTGCTTCGCTATGGAAGTGTTGATTAATTAAAAATAGAAAATCATGCAGTATCTGGCGCTCAGTATCCGCCGAATTTAGTGTGCTGACGATCTGATATAGAAGTTTTAAAGATGCTTTATTCCACTGGAATGTTGAGTCCGTCATGGGATTAACAAGGCTTTTTTAACAGGTAGTGTGGAGTCATACAAAGCTTGCTGTGTTTTTCCAGGGAAGCTCTGGTTACTCTGCTGGTGGTTTGTAGTCAGGATCATTTGGATTCATAAAAATAAACTGAAATTTTTCTGCTTCGAGTTCAACAAAATCAATCACCGTATTTTTAAGTAGCTCAACACTCCCCAAAGAAACAATAATTTGTATCCCCCCAGAGGAAACGGAAACATCGTCTTCTTTAATATCATCGAAGCCCATACCGTAGTGAATGCTATTATCGTTGTTGCGGTTTGCGGCAATACGTAATGCCATGCCTTCGGTTTTACTCTGGTCGGCAGAAAGTTTTATTTGTGTGGCTGCGGCAGCTGTGACTGTAATCATTATTTACTCTTTCTCAATATAGTTGAGTCTGAAGTTTATATTGTCTGGCAAAGCTTATAAAGCGTTGCGTCCAGGGGTTATTCCGTGAAGTGCGCTGATGGGTGTAACAAGCAAGCAGATTTTTATAGATATAACCATCATGTTTACCGTCTATGCCTGTCCCTCTCAGTACTCGGAAGGCAAATTTTACATTTTTATCAATATTTTTGAAACGTGAATAATGAAATTCATGGGCCTGCAGGGTTTTTTGTGGAGAATCGGGCCAGGGGTTATCCGATGTTTCCTCCAGCTGAACATACCCCCGTCCCTGTGGACGCTTTTCCATCACAATGTCTGCTGCGAGACAGCCAACCATCTTGTGATTTTGATCACCCCATTCAATTGAGCGCGCCAGGTACATGAGGCCGCCGCATTCGGCGTAAGTGGGTAATCCATTCTCAATGGCTGATTTAATTGATTGCCGGATTTCAATATTGTCCTCAAGTATGCGCATGTGGGTTTCAGGAAAGCCGCCACCAATAAACAGGGCATCAATATCGGGTAAGGTCTGGTCGTGACAGGGATCAATTTCGATTATTTCTGCACCAGCATTGGTTAGCGCCTCCAGGTCATCTGGATAATAAAAGCCAAAAGCTGCATTACGGACTAATCCCAGTTTAATGTCTTTAGGTTTTAGGGCGGGCGTTTTTTGCGTAGTTTGATAATTTATTAGCTGGGGGAAAGGCGGGCTATTATCAGCAATTTGAATAATCTTGTCGAGATCGACCTGTTCCTGTACCGCCTGAGAGAGTAATTGTATCTTTTCATTACAGAAATGATCTTCATGGCCAGGGATGAGACCCAGGTGGCGCTCGTCAATATTGAAGCGTTTATCGTTATGAATGGCTCCGACCACAGGTACATCGGTATAGTGTTCTATCACGGCTCTTAGCTTTTGTTCGTGACGAGCGCCACCCAATTGATTCAGGATGACACCTTTAATTAAAACATTTTTATCAAAGGCCTGATAACCCAGGATAAGTGGAGCGATGCCCCGTGTCATGCCTGTCGTGCTCAATACCAGAATAACCGGGGTTTGCGTTAAGGTGGCCAATGCCGCATTGCTGTTACTGCCATCGAGATCGAGGCCATCATAGAGACCTTTATTGCCTTCAATCAGTGTTATATCGGCGGCTTTTGATTTGTCCTGCATTAGAGCAAGGATTTCATCCTTCTCCGTGGTATAAAAATCCAGGTTATAACAATTACGTCTGCTTGCCTGGGATAACCAATAGGGGTCAATGTAGTCGGGGCCTTTCTTAAAGCTCTGCACGTTGAGGCCGCGTTGCTTTAATGCGGCGCACAAGCCGATACTGACGGTAGTTTTACCCGAAGATTTGTGTGCGGCTGAAATAAAAATTCGTGATGACATAGTTGGGATTTATCGCTTAATCAACCATGTGTGAGTGGCTCTCGTTCATATACTCTCAGATAGAAACAGTAAAACTATAATCTATAGATAACAAGTGATTTAAGCGTGCATTCAATCTATGTCTATCTGTAGAAAAAATATTTTTATTTTCTGTTCGATCCAAGCTTAAGCAGAGGTTCCCTGGCTTGTAGCAGCAGAGTGTGGGGCAACAACAGAATCTGCAAGCGAGTTAGGAAGGAAACGCAGTACTTTAAGTGCGAAAACAACAATCAAAAGCGAAATTGCAACGCCCCCCAAGCCTAAGAGCACTTCAGGCAAACTGGGTGTGTAAGTGTTGACCACACCGTCATAAAAAGAACTACTGACATCATAACCAGGAAACATTTGTATTGGAAAGGCCTGACCGCCGATTACTATGGTATAAATTTTTGCCAGACCACCAAAGATCACCATTGAGCAGATAAGCCCCAGAATATTACGGTTGTTTTTAATGCTGGGTGTATAGATTAGGACGAGAGGGATGAGTCCACCGATGAGTATTTCACCAATCCAGAATATTGTGGCATAGAGACCACCCCCGTTTTCACCTAATAAGATAAAGGCTTCCACACCATGCCGACTAGTATCATAGATATTTGTCAGATGATAAACCACGGTAAAATAGAGCACGGCAGCAACAAAGACACCTAACAGGTTGCGCAAGCGCAGCAATACCATATCACCCAGTTCCATTCCGCTCCATTTATAACTGGACATTAACACCAGAATGAAAATGGCCAAACCGAAAGAGAAGGACATAATAATAAACATGGGTGCCATAATGGCCGTATCATAGGCAGAGCGGGCGACCAGGAAACCAAAAATAGAGCCTGTACCTGTGGTAAGCGTTAAGCGCCAGATGAACGCAGAAAAGCCAGCATAGCGTTTAAATTTATACACACCATGATCCATCATAGTCCACAGATAAAGCCCACAAAATACGAAGAAACCACTATATAGAATAATGTTCCAGGCAAAGATTGATTTAAAGTTGTAGTGGGTAATTGCAATGATTAAACGATCAGGACGCCCCAGGTCTAGTAGTAATATAATCAGGCCGCCGGCGAGTAAAGCGATGGCCAGTAGTGCCGACAGGCGAGCCATTGGCTCATATATTTTTTTGGAAAATACTGAAGCGATTGAAGCGACATTTAATGCGCCGGAAGCAGCAACAATAAGGAAAATAGCGAATACATGAGGTGTACCCCAGACAATCTGGTTGGTCATGCCGGTAACATGGTGACCATTGTGCTCCATATACCAGGCTGCAAGTATGCCAATAAGCGCAATAAAACCGAGACCGCCGAGGAGCGCGAAGTAGGCCGGGCTTTTGCCCTGTAACGAGGTGTATTCTATTTTACTCATTATGATTCTCTTGTTTACTATTCATATCAACCCTGACACTTACCGTTGGGGTTTACGTGATAAATTACTTTAGATCGCTATTATTCGTTTAAACCCTGATAACGAACACCCGTGTTGAGTGCGAGATCTGAGCGGATTTCTTTGCCACCGAATTTTTTCAGTTCGGTAGAAATGCCACTGTTGGGATTGTTAAGGTCTCCAAAAATCATCGCATTATGGTTGTCTGCATCACAGGCTTCAACACAGGCAGGAATGCCACCAGCATCGATGCGTGTGACACACATATTGCAGGCTTCTACAGTGCCTATACCACGCGGGTCGGTTGATCTTTGATTGTCGAGGTTTTCATGTACAAAAGAGCGGGCTTTGTAGGGGCAGGCCATCATGCAATAACGGCAGCCAATGCAGATATGCCGATCAACGAGGGCAATGCCATCCGCGCGTATAAAGGATGCGCCCGTAGGACAGACGTCAACGCAGGGCGCACTCTCGCAGTGCTGACACATGATGGGTAGTGAGAGCTCATGCCCCGTTGCTTTATCTCTTAAAGTAACCTTACGAATATATTGCGTATCAGTTTCTGGTCGATTGTGACCCATTAGGCCATTTTCTACCCGGCAGGCATCAACGCAACTGGTGCAGCCTGTACTACATTTATTGGTATCAACTAACAGACCCCAGCGATTTTTATTGCTGACGGGCACATCGTCAGGGCGTGTTGATGTTGAACTTAAGCTGTCTGCATTTGCGGTCGAGCCTAAACTGTCCGCATTTGCTGTTTTGTGTAAAAGTACACCTGCGGCCATGGTGATGGTGCCAGCAAGAGCCGTTTTTGATAAAAAGTTACGCCTTGAGTTATTAACCGGATTCTTCATTTCTGACTAACTCCATCAGTGGGCTGAATATTTTTTATACTGCGGGCTTTGATGCTTTTACGGGCCTTGAGGCTCTGCCGCAGTTGCCTGGCGATGGCGGCCGCTTTATTAGCATCTATACCTTCATATTTACGATGTATATACTTTTGTGGTCGATCAGCATGGCATTCAAAGCAGTCAATTTTTACCGCCGCATATTGATGGCAACCTGTGCAGAAATGTTGCTTGCTTTCAATGCTCGGTATTTTACCGTTAGCACCCGGTCTAATATGGCAATCAATACATTTTGCTAGACTATCAGGCTGATTGCGGATACCTTCATGCACGGTTTCAGTGCGCTGATGTAAAATGTATTTCATATGATTTCTACGCATATCACTTTCAGGATGAATACATTTTAAACCAGCACTTTTCGGTATATTGATCGTCGGTAATGGTTCCTGGGCAGTTGCCGAGAGCGACAACTGCATTAGACCCATAAACAGCAACATAAGCCAGAGGGTTTTTGTGATAAAAAATCTTGTCATTAGATTGCCTTAGTTTCGTAGATATTCTCTAATATTTATGTAGTTGTTAATGATTAAGTGTCATTCACCCAGGGCCATATCGATATAGCCGGTAGGGCATACATCTGAGCAGATGTGACAACCAATGCACTTGGCATAATCGGTGTCAACGTAACGACCAGTGGTAGATTGGGCTTTTTTGACACGGAAAACTGCGCCTTGTGGACAATAGATGACACAGTTGTCACATTCAAAACACATACCACAGCTCATGCATCGACCCGCTTCAGCGACAGCTCTTTCTTCCTCAAGATTAAGCTGGCGTTCTGCAAAGTGACCAAGCACTATATCGGATGAAGGTACGTCAGTATTACGCAGGTTACGTTCCGTGTATTCAAAGTGCCCAAGGAACATTCTTTCAGTGGTAACAATTTCCTGATAGGAACGATCTTCATAGTTATGAATCGCATAGTTTTTATGATCAGTCCCACGTAGTTCATCCACAGGGTACTGGCTGGCATCGTAGGCATCAACATTTAAACCTGCTTCGTCGAGTTTATCCTGTAAGTTGAAGTAGTGGACATCAACTTTAGGGCGTTTTTTCAGTTCGATATGGTTAAAGTGGTTTTCAATGGTTTCAGAAACAATGTATGCCTGACCAATGGCTGTCGTTAACAGGTGAGGGCGAACAATATCACCGCAGACAAAATGATTCTCCTTGCCTGGTACACGGTATACATTGTCCGCATCCATCAGGTTACGACCGTTATTGAAATCTTCCAGGCCTTCAAGATTACCACCCTGACCAATTGCAGCAACGATGATATCTGCCTCAATAATATATTCTTTGCCGCCTTCAAGGGCAACGGGTGCATTGTTTTCAAAAGCAGAATCAACAAATTTCATGCCGGTAGCGCGGCCGTTAGCATCACGAATAATTTCAACCGGCATCACTTCGTTCATGATGTTAACACCTTCAATGGTTGCATCTTCAACTTCATGTTGTGCTGCAGTCATTTCTTCTTTTTTGAACAACGCGGTTAGAGTAACGCTGTCACAGGGTACATTTTTAGAAGAGTCATGACTGGCATGAGAACTTTCACCATTAACAACTGCCTCTGGGTTTTCGTTGTAGTCTGCTAAAGTACCAATGCGACGAGAAACTGATACCACGTCGATAGAGGTGTCACCACCACCAATACAGAGTACTTTTTTACCGGTATATTTCATTTCACCCTTGTTGAACTGCTCAAGAAACTTAACGGCGGAGACACAGTTAGGCGTTTCATCCCAGCCTTCCAGCGGAACGCCACGGCCAGTCCAGCAACCTAATGCCCATAAAACAGCATCAAATTCTTTTTCAACCTCGGCAACACTAACATCACGACCAACGCGTGTATCCATGCGAGTTTCGACGTTACCCATGTCCAGAATACGTTGACACTCGTTATCCAGATAATTACGAGGTATACGAAAACCGGGTATGCCATAGCGCATCATACCGCCTAATTTAGCGTGATCATCAAAGATAGTTGAAGCAATGCCTTTACGACGCAGTTGGTAGGCAGCGGCCATGCCAGCGGGACCACCACCGATAATTGCTACTTTTTTACCTGTCATTTCGGCACTGTTATCAAATTTAAAGCCTTCTTTAAACGCGGTGTCGCCAATGTATTGCTCAACCGAGTTAATGCCAACAAAGTCTTCTACTTCGTTACGATTACAGGCTGTCTGACAGGGGGCAGGACAGACTCTTCCCATCATGGACGGGAACGGATTTGCATCAGTTAAACGACGAAAGGCATATTCCTGCATCGAAACACCTTCAGCTGGTATTTCTATACCACGTACGATATCAAGATAACCGCGAATATCCTCACCTGAAGGACAGCCACCCTGGCAGGGCGGGGTACGATGTACATATGTTGGACATTTATATGATGTATCTTCTTTAAAGATTAGATGTTCGAAGCCGCCCCATTCCTGATTACCGTCTTCAAATTTTCTAAAGGTTAACTTTGTGTTTTGCATATCTTCTTTGGAAGTGGCCATGCCAGTTCTCCTGTCGCTTGCACCTGGATAATCCAGAATGTGTCAATTAAATTTGTGATGGAAATATTGTTTTTGTCTGTTCTAACTGATTCTGTTCTAACTAACTAATTGTGTTTTAATTAAAATATTAAGCGGCTTCATCAGCATCTTCACTGGCTTCAGCTACTTTAGCTTGTCCCTCAAGAATAATTGCGTTGCTCACTAACTGGTGAACACTCACAATTTGATCCATCGTCATGCCGTAATAGGGCAGAACTTTTGTAAACTGTGACTTACAGATGGCGCAGATGGCGGCCATATGGGTTATACCGTGATCCTTAACAGAATTCTTAAGTGCTTCCATACGTGGTTGTGCGCCTTTAATTCGAATTTCCATTAAATCATCAGTAAGTAAGCCACCGCCACCACCACAGCAGAAAGTCTGGTCATAAATGGTTTCTTCGGCCATATCATGATAATTATTACAGACGGCTTTGATTACTTCTCGTGGTGTAGTGAACTGACTACCTGGTTTTTCACCAATTCTTGATGCTCGAGCAATATTGCAGGAATCATGGAAAGTCAGAGTCATATGATCATTTTCAGATTTATCGATATTCAATATGCCACGATCAAGACAGTCTTTGGTAAATTCGAGAATATGTTGAGGGACTGGGTAATTTGGATCCAGAAAATCCCACGGGCCAGCCAGTGTATTGAGGTGGTTATAGGCAACGCGCCAGGCGTGACCACATTCACCAAAAATAATACGTTTAACCCCCAGTTCTTTGGCGGCATCACGAACACGCAATGCAACCCGACGCATATTTTCATAGTTGCCAATGAACAGACCAAAGTTGGCGGCTTCTGAGGCTATTGAACTCATTGTCCAGGTGACACCCGCAGCGTGGAAGACTTTACCGTAGCCAATTAAACCGTCAACATGGGGTTCGGCAAAGAAGTCTGCGGAGGGGGTTACGAGTAGAATTTCGGCACCTTTTTCATTCAGTGGGTAGCGAACCTTAATACCAATATCTTCTTCGACATCTTCTTCCAGGTCTTTTAATGTCTCGGCCAGTGCCCGTTCAGGCAAGCCGAGATTGTTACCAATTTGATGAACCTTGGTAAGAATCTGATTGTCATACTTTTGGCCCAGGCCGATTTCGGCAAGCAGGTCGCGTGCGGCCATAGTAACTTCGGCGGTGTCAATCCCAAACGGGCAGAATACGGCGCAACGCCGACATTCAGAGCACTGATGGTAATAACTGTACATTTCTCTTACGAGATCTTCAGTTAGATCAACCGCACCGACCAGTTTAGGGAAATATTTACCGGCGAAGGTAAAATAACGGCGATAGATTTTGCGCAATAAATCCTGTCGTGCGACCGGCATATTTTTAGGGTCGCCAGTACCGATAAAATAATGGCACTTATCAGTACAGGCACCACATTTAACACAGGTGTCCATAAATACCTGTATAGAGCGGTATTGACTGAGTTTGGTTTTTAATAAATCAAGAAACACCTGTTTCCAGTTATCGATGAGTTCGCCTTTTTCAGCACCACTGGGGAATCCCAGCGCGGTTTGAAATTCTTCCGCCGCTACAAAAGGCGAACTGTGTGCCATTGCACCTTCCATAATCGATGGGATTATAGGAAATTCTCGTGTTTCTGGTATTTCGTAATCGGCCATTGTTGTGTCTCAGCGTAAAGTTCAGTTTCCAGTTCTTTGCTCTATTCAATTCAATGCAGCTTAGGCGTTGCGACCATCCTTAGCTTCGATTTCAGCACCCCATTTTGAGATATAACGAACTTCCCGTGGGTTATCAACCTGGTAACGTGTCGGTGCCATAAACATTCCCGGTGCATGCAATAATTTGCTGATTGGGAAAATGATCATTAATGAAAGCACAAGTGTCAGGTGTGTCAGCAATATCGCATCATGGGGTAAATTCTGCCAGTCAAAGTAAAACAGGCCAAGTATAAACTGCTTAAGTTGAATGATGTCTGTATGCGCGAAATAACTCATGTATAGGCCGCTTGCCGCGATACTAATAATCAGCAATAACATTAAGTAATCAGACGGTGAAGAAATATAACGGACGCGATCAACAAAAAGACGACGACCATATAAACCACACAGGCCAATGAGCATAGTAAAGCCGGCATAATGACCGAAGCTTTGTACCAGCTCATTATTGACTAATGGCCAGATAAATGAATCGGGTGAAACGACATAACGCAGGTGGCGGAAAAATGCCAGCAGTAATGATACATGGAATATCCAGCCAAAAATCCAGGTCCATTTTGAGGCCCTGAAGAGACTGTTGAAGAAAACAATCTCGGTAAAAAATCGGTAGACAACACCAGTTCTGGTTAAAGGTGCGGGTGTAACAGGAATTCGTAAGGGCGCAGGGACACGTTTGTACTGTAATAGCTTGTTTGCGACGCCGACAACCAATGTGATCATGGCCACATAAAAAAGTACAACGTACAAAATACTAAGAGCGTTCATTATTGACCTTCTTGCCGGTAATAGTTAACCAAATCTATTGCTGTTAATCGATTGGCTAATTGTTCGGTGAAACTGGAGGATAAGTGATATCCTCCAGTTTCATTTAATTTACTAAGAAAACTTGGTGAATTAAATACAACCCGTAGGTTTTGGTAGTCCGGCATATTTACAGGCCTGTTTACCTGGACCATAAGGAAACAGTTCGTATAGATATTTGCTGTTGCCTTTTTCTTTACCCAGTTTCTTACCAACAGCTTTTGTCAGTACGCGTACTGCAGGTGCAATTTGGTATTCTTCATAATAATCACGCAGGAAGTTGATAATATTCCAGTGCTCTTCCGTTAACGGCTGGTCTTCAGCTGCTGCCATAACTTCAGCAACATCATGTTCCCAGTCGTTCAGGTTGGATAAATAGCCTTCTTCGTCTACTTCTAATTGTTTACCGTTTACATCGATTGATGACATGTTGATCTCCTCGTAGTGAGCCTAATATTTAAAATTGTTTAAAGCCAAGATTGAACAGAGTCGTGCTCAGCTACTAAATTAACAAAGCCTTCATAATCCACGACTTTGATCCCGTCAGCCAGTTTGCCTTCGAGTCCGCGAGCCTGAAGATCAGGACCGAGCACGGCGAATGAAATACCACTGGCATGTTTGATTTTTTCAGCAACACTGTGACCAGTGGTTGCTGCATAAACACCGTCCTCAAACAGCAGAACGGTAGAACCTTTTTTAGCTAAACCAAGACAGACATTGAATGTGCTAGATTCGAATGGAGACTTGTTTACTGTGTGTAAGAGTGCCATAGTTGATCTCCTAAAAACTTAATATAACGTCTTGTTCATCTAAAACGTCAGCCAGTTCAGTCCGACTGACCAGACGAATGGAGTCTTTTTCAGCCCAGTCTTCGTCTTCGTCTTCCCAGATAAGATGTTGTAGATCATCTAAGGTTAAACCACGTTCTTCCAGAGATTCTTTTTCAACATAAATTTTAGTTACGTCATAATCACCTAATGCAGCATAGGTTGGCGAGAAGTTCTTTTGGCCAATGGCTTTGGTGTCCTGGCCTTTGGTGAGTTCGTAAACACCATCGCCGATAAAGGCCAGACTTACGTCCTGGTCGAATGCGGCACCAATTAATACGACCTCTAAAGATTCAAGGGCATAAACAGTACCGTAGGGCGCTTTACGGTTAATATACATAAATTTTTTAATTGACATATTTTCTATTTCCTGACTTAAGCGCCAAATACAACCAGACGGTCTGACTGGATACCCGCCTCAATCAACTGTCCCAGACCAGAGATGCGAAAGCCCTCCGCCAGATTATCTGCATCGAGTCCCTGGCGTTTTGCTTCGGCTGCATCCATTACACCTCGGCGTTGTGCCGCTGCAATACAGACAACCATATCCAGATCATGCTCTTTTGATAACGCCGACCACTGTGCTACAACATTACGGTCGTCCTGCGGTGGAACGGCAAGACGTGTCGCATTGTTGACGCCATCGTGGTAAAAGAAGATACGGAAAATTTCATGGCCGGCAGCAAGAGCCGCTTTGGTAAACTGATATGCACTATCAGATGACTGGTGTTGATACGGCCCTTCATTAATTTGAATACTAAATTTCACTTATAATTACCTTTTTAGCTATTACTTTTTAGCTATTAGCTATTAGTTATTAGTTATTTACTATTAGAATCTAATGTGAGTTGAAGCATTCAGGCTGTTACGAGCACCGCGCCAGTTGTCAATATGGTACTTGGTAAAAGGCAGATTAGTTTTTTCAAAGAAACGTGGCCAGCCTATACGTTCGATCCAGTCATTAATGCGTTCCCAGTCCCGCGCGTCGTTTTTATAGACATTCAGGATGTTTTTAACGATAGCCGTTGCTTCAGGCCAGCGGGGTGGGTTGTTAGGAATACCTGCGGCAACCAGTTTCTGAAAAGAAGGTTTACTGCGCGCATTAGAGTGATTACCACCAATCCAGACAGACAGCTTGGAATGCTCGGTATCATTAATTTGCATTGGTGGGCACGGTGGGTAACAGGCACCGCAGCAGATGCATTTCTTCTCATCAACTTCCAGTGAAGGTTTGCCATTAACTATCGCGGGGCGAATGGCAGCAACTGGGCAACGTGCGACAACGGTTGGGCGTTCACAGATATTCGCTACCAGGTCATGGTTAATTTTAGGTGGTTTGGTATGCTGAATATTAATCGCGATGTCGCCCTGACCACCACAGTTAATTTGGCAGCAGGAAGTCGTCATATGGACACGGTTGGGCATATTGCAGTTACGGAACTCATCAATTAATTCATCCATCATGGCTTTAACCGTACCCGATGCATCCGTAGCGGGAATATCACAGTGCAACCAGCCCTGTGTGTGCGACATCATAGCTACTGAGTTTTTGGTGCCGCCTACAATGAAACCAGCCTCTTCAATAGCCTTAATCAGAGGCTCAACTTTTGCGCTATCAGCGACCATGTATTCAACGTTGCTGCGGATGGTGAAGCGGATGTAACTATCAGCAAACTCGTCACCAATATCGCACAGTGTACGCAGGGAGAAGACATCTAAAATACGTTGTGTGCCTACGCGTACGGTCCAGATTTCATCACCACTGTATGCGACATGGCGAAGTACGCCGGGTTTCGGATGATCGTGGAATTTCCATTGACCAAAATTTTTGCGCATAACAGGATGCATGTACTGGAATCCATCAGGACAGCCGGATTCTATGGGCGAGCGAGGTTTATCGTGACTCATTATTCATTCCTCAATAATTCAATTTTGTTATAGGGGGACAGACGTCCCCCCACTTGATATTAGCGACTACTATTTATTAGCTGCTACTATCTCAGCCAGGTTAGTTTGGTCTAAGCTGGTTACTTCAGGCGCTTGCGGCTTCTGCCTTACGGTCAAACCATTTTTCAGCTTCTTCGTTCCAGTCGTCCATACGAATGTATGAGCTTTCACGAGGGCTACCGACCATATTTGGATCGACATTAACACCAATGCCTTCCAGATAGTTAACCAGGCCGATACGTTCGATCATTTCACCTGTGCGTTCATGCTCAAGCGCATTTTCAGCCCAGAAATCAATCATTTCCTCAGCCAGTTCGGTGATTGATTCATAATCGTCTTCGGTTTCCATTTTTTTGAATGGAAGAATAACTGTGCCCATTAAACCACCGATTTTTAGCGTACGTTTACCACCAACCAGGACAGTAACACCGTGGTCATCACCGGGATGTAATGCCTTTGGCATAACGTTCAGGCAATGCATGCAGCGTACACAGTTATGGTTATCAACGGTTAAAGTGTTGTCATCACTTAAATGCAGTGAGTTAGTTGGGCAGCGTGACACAACATTATCAAGATAATATTGACGACCATTTTCGCCTTTTGCATTAATGTAGTTTTTCACTTCTTCCTGGTCGATTTTCATGTCATCACGCCAGGTACCGATAAGGGCCATATCTGCACGTTCAATTGAGTTCATGCAATCGTTAGGACAGCCGGATACTTTAAATTTGAATTTGTATGGCAGTGCGGGGCGATGCATGTCATCGGTAAAGTTGTTTACCAGGTGGCGTTGAAGACTTTGCTCGTTGGTACAGGACATTTCACAGCGTGCGGCACCCACACAGGACATGGAGGTACGCATTGCGGGGCCAGCGCCACCCAGATCCCAGCCATAGGCATTAACGTCATCAAAGAAAGGCTGTACATTTTCAGATGATACGCCGATAAACATGATGTCACCACTCTGACCGTGGTAGGTTTGCAGGCCAGAGCCGTATTTTTCCCAGCTGTCACCAAGTTGACGTAATATTGCGGTTGTGTAGTAGTTGCCAGCAGGGGGTTGTATGCGAATGGTGTGGAACTCTTTTGATTCAGGGAAGGCCGAACCTACTTCAGAAAAACGTGGGATAATTCCACCGCCATAACCAAACACGGAAACCGTGCCACCTTTCCAGTAACCTTTGCGTGTTTCGTATGAATGTTCAAGCTGTCCCAGTAAGCTGCGATTCATATCCTGAACGTATTCATCAGGGTGATCGTCACGTAGTCTTTTTATTGCCGAAATAAAACTTGGCCACGGGCCGTTTTCAAGTTCATCAAGCATGGGTGTTTCATAAGTCTTCTTGGCCATGGAATTTCTCCTGTCTGCTGCTTTGGTTTGTTGTTAGCAGGTCTTGGAATTGCAAACCTGCCAGTGATTGGTGCTAATCGAGGTGATTGTAGTACCAAACATTTCTTATAACAATATCCCTTTAGATGTTATCTTAATTACAGAGGAATATCGTGAATCTCTGGGTCAGAGTTTAGGTGTCTATAGCGCGAGATTAAATCCTACGCATGGGAGGGGTGATCGGAAAAACCTTATCCAATAAGGGGTAGTAAGCCGGATTTTCTCACTCAATAGCCTGTTCTGATGGTGTGGGGAGGCAATAACAGTGTATCAATATTTATGATTTTCTTAAGTGATAGTGTAATATTCTATCGATTTGGGCAAGCAGTGTCGGATTATTTGTCTACAGATGCCAGACAACAGCGCCTTTGAGTAAATAAAGTTATGTCTAAAAACTTAATGTCTGTGGGAAATGCCTTTCTTTCTGCTTTTGATTTGACGAATGATAAGGCTTATCAGCACTGGCAGCAATATAAAAAAACCTGTTGCCGGCCGACACTGGAGCAGCTCAGGGTTAAAGTGAATGACCCTTATCATCTCGATGTTGAGGCAAGGCGGGCAATACTTGATAATTGTGCACACTATAATATGGCTATTTATCAGCTAGAAGATGTTGCGCAACAGAAAAAAAATCTGGTTTTAGCCCTGGGTAATCAGCTGGGTCTGCTTCAACTGGATGCTAATCTGGCTGCTGATGAAGACAGTATTAGCTGTCTTCAGGTTAAACCGCAGGATGGGCATCAATATATTCCCTACACAAATCAGGCTTTAAGTTGGCACACGGACGGTTATTATAATAAGCCTGAGTGCCAGATTAATGCCATTATCATGCATTGTGTTACGGCGGCCTCGCAAGGTGGAGTAAACCAGCTGCTTGACCATGAGTGGATATATATGTGTTTACGCGATGAAAATCCGGCTTATATTAAGGCTCTGATGCACCCGCAGGCCATGACGATACCTGCGAATAAAGTTTCAGGTAAGGTGGTTCGTGCAGCACAATCCGGCCCGGTTTTTTCATTGTCCAGCTCTGACGGGCGCTTGCATATGCGATTTTCTGCCCGGCAAAGAAATATTATCTGGCGTGATGATGCGGTGACGCTAGCAGCGGTTGAGCGCATTAATGCCATACTGGCTGATGACGCACAAACTACGTGTGTGGCTTTAGAGTCTGGGCAAGGTATTATTTGTAATAATGTTCTGCATAATCGCAGCAGTTTTAGCGATGCAGAGCCAAGTTTGATGCATAGACTAATATATAGAGCGCGATATTATGACAGGGTGCAATAATTATATTGTTAATCAATGTCTTATGTAAATACTATAAAGTATAATATTAAACGTTGCCCGCCAGATCAGGCGCGATGATATTAAAGACATTTTTAGAGGGTTTTTATTTATGTTATGGTTAAGTGAAGTGCTAATTCAGAATCCCGAGATGGAAAATTTTGACGAGCTTAAGACAGAATTAAAGAAGCGAGCAGTTGCTGGTGAATTTTTTTTTCGGATGGATGTAAAGCCACAATTCCCTGATACACCAGGCGACTGGGAAGATCGGCTTGAAGCAGTTTTCACATCAATGCAGGAGTAAGTTGATTATGTTTTGGGACGATGCAGAAAAAGAAAACCCGGTAACAAAATCAGAGAAAGTGGTTGATGTTAATTATAAGATAAACTGTAAACAGTTACCTGTCTCACATGCTATGGAGCTGACTCGAGAGCTGTACGGAGTGTTACCGTGGCTGAAGTCTGAGCCTGAGGTTGCGATTCATCAAATACATGGTGCAACCAGTGGTAATGGCTGGGAACGCCCTGCCGATGATGCGCTATTACAACTATCACGCCGGACACGTATGCGGTTACGTATTCCGTTGGAGCGGATCACGGACGCAAAGCAGTTGAGCGGTAAGACATTACATATTGCCGGTGAGTCACTAAGTATCGGTGCGATGACAATAAAACCCGTTATTCCGTGTGGTACTTTGTTTGCACGTTACGTGGCGGTACCGGAGGGTGATGATGAACCCGCCTTTTTATCGTGGATCGTTGCACAGTTAAAACAGCGCCATATCCAGGTGAAAAAAATGTTGTGCGGGATGGGACATGAAATACAGATAGACGCAAACCGGCTGGAAACGAGGAGTTTGATGATCACTGATCTGGAGACAGCCACTTCTGTGCTGCTGCAAGAAGCTGGGCTGGGTCCGGGACGCCAATATGGTTGTGGTATCTTTCTTCCCCATAAAGGCATTAAAGCCGTTACTGAGTCGGAAGATCACTCTCATTTTACAGGTAGTTAGAGGTTATTATTAATAATTCACATTAATCTTATAAAAACTGTCGTGAATGCGTTCCAGTGTCATAGATATGTTGCAGTAATACCTATTTTGTAATATTGCAGAATATGGCCAGATTAAGCTAATATTCGACCCCGATTTTATTCGCTTACTTATTTTTAGCCCATTGCATGGCAAACAATAATTCATTATAACTATTTTAAAAGGTAGACAATATGGCACTTGAAGCAGTTGAAAGGACAGAAAACGGTTATCTGGTTAATTCAAACGACTGGAACGAAGAGGTTGCGGCAGCACTTTTTGCCGAAGAGGGGATCAAGCCAACCACTGAGCACTGGGATACGATTAAATACGTTCGTGATGAAACGCTGGCCGGTGAAGAGCCCAATGAACGCAGTATTATGAAAGCAATGGGTAAGATCTGGGGGCATAAAGTGACATCTAAAGAAATGTATGAGCTATTTCCCGGTATGCCTTCGAAGCAAGGTTTAAAAATTTGCGGCTGTCCAGAAAGTACTCGTAAAGGTGGTTATTAATCACATTTTATGCGATTAAATAAAACAAAATTGGCGTAAACGGGCGCTGCGGATTACGATTAAATTTGACCTCAGGGAATTTAATTTTTAATGCTTCTCCCTTTATAGATATATGGGTAAGAGGCGCTGCGCGATAAACTTGGGGCAGTTCTGAGCGACTGAACAAAAGTATTAGGAGGCCAGCGATGGTCTATTCACACATTCAAAGGTGAGAAATTATGAGTAGTACAAAAGCTGAATTAATTAAAGAAATGATAGAAGTACAAGATAAACTTTCAAAATATGAACAGGCAAATGGCATTGATCCTAAAGAGTTTTATAAGCCGGAGTCGGGTTCCGAACTGGACGGTTACTGTGACAGGTATCAGGTTTTAGCGGATAAAGTGATTGATTTGGCACATGCAGAAACGGGTTCAACACGTTAATTTTTGGTTCTAAATAGAGCAAAAAAGCCGTAACAGTGTTGCGGCTTTTTTTTGAGCAATTTTGTGCTCAGCATTAACTGGATGCTTCATAAGAATGTAGAGTTTCGAGCGGCCGTATGAAATATTCGGGTTAAACTTTGTTCTTCGTTAAATATCTGTCCACATTCTGAGTAAATTCACATAGCTATTACTTAATAGTTCCAGCTCTTTAGAATCGGGAGAGGATTTTATTAGCGTCTCTCGTGCCTGACTCAGGTTATACAGGATTTCACGTTTGGCAGGATCTCGAATGGTACTTTGTAGCCAGGTGACGGCAACCAGGCGTTCGCCACGCGTTACTTCGTTAACGCGATGTGTGCTTGAGGATGGATAGAGAACCGCATCACCGGCATTGAGTTTGACTGTTTGCTCACCAAATGTGGTCTGAATAACAAGTTCACCACCATCATAAGTATCCGGTTCGTTTAGAAAAATAGTGATGGATATATCAGAGCGGTAGCGCTGGTTGGGTGGCCCCATCACTGGATCATCGATATGGTTGCCGTAATACATGCCAGCGGTGTATTTGGCATAGTAAGGCGCGGCAATTCTGGCAGCAAATGCAGCAGCGATATAATTCGGGTTTTGTACCAGTTTGCCCATGACCAGATTGTTTAAGCGTTGTACCTCAACGTCCGAAATAAACATTTCATGATTATTTTTAACGCGTTTGGCTTCACTACCGGCAGAGGTTGCGCCTTCACGAAAGTTGGCTGTTGCCGTTAGCTCAAGGATAACGCTGATGTCTTCTTTGTTTAATACTTCAGGGATAGTAATAAGCATATTTTTAAGTTCGCAAGTTCAAGTATAATTGGGACTAAATTTTAACAGAGTTTAACATTATGAAATTAAATATTATCGTTGATGATCACTTAAGTGTATTTAAAGTAACCGATAATTTACTCATCGAAGCGAATGACTTTTTTGCCCGCCTGGATGCTGATATGGATAAAGGCTGGCAGATGAGTCAGAACTGGGTGGAATTTCCAACCCGTGAGCAACGCTGTCAGATTGTTGGTAATAAAATTTTAGTTGCTATCGAAACTGAAAATGAAAAATTATTAATGTTAATGGTGGCTTATATTCTAAAAACCCTGCCAGGCATTAAGTCGATTAATATTGATAATACGGGAGATATGAATGAAACCGATATTGTCATGGGACATGCAGGCATGAAACCGTTGGGGCCAATACTTAATTAAAGGTGGCTTTTTTTAACCAAGGATTCAATATTATCGGCAATTGTTCTATCGTACTTAGGTTTTTGTGTGTGCAATGCCAGTATTTTTTGTGCAATTTTTTTCCAGTGTTGTTTGGCCAGGCTGACATTTTCTCGAAGTGCACCAGGATCACCGGTTTTAAGCCATTGCTGATAAGCATTCATTAACGATGGAAAAATATGTTTGCGCATATGGGTCAGGTTGGCAAAGTAAAAGTGTATAGAGGCTCGTTGCTCCTTTTCCCGCGCATTGCTTTCCAGTAGCACCGGCAGAGTGTGCAGGGTATCGGCAAAATGATCGCGCACTGCGCGCGCCATGATTTCCGCCTGGGTAAAGGAAATATCGTGCATCATCTTTTGCCAGCCGGATAACCTCTCACCGGCCTGAATTTCACCTATTTCATGTAGCACCGCAGTATTAAGTTCGTTGCTGGTCATAGCGTTTAATGCATCTTCCAGATTGTTGTCAAAATCGTAGCAGGCGAGTGCATTAGCCATTGCATTTTGTGGCTTGTTCCAGCGCCATTCTTCAGTGCGTTCCCAGAGCATACGTTTTAACGATTCACGTCGGATATAGATGGTATTATTGTGGCTCATTGCTGGTGGGGCAGTGAGGTCACGGGCGTATTCTTTATTGGAAATATAAATATTGTAACCGTTATAGTGTTGGTGTTGTTGCAGTTGTGCAAGAAAAAAGTGTGGTTTGGACTTAACGCCATAACCACCGCTGTAGATGAGGTTGCTGCTAATCAGTGACTGGTTGATTGCATCATTCTGGAATGGGTCAAAGCTACCTGTGTTGATTTTAAGTGGTTGGTAGTCTTCATTTTCCAGTTTATCCCATAAGACTTCACGATCACTTAACCAGTTACCAATGTCGGTTTTTGAAAGTGGGGCATTGAAAGGGCTTGATTGTTCCCAGCGATAATATTCACGCATTTTTAATAAGTAAATACAGAGCGTATAGTTGCCAGCATACCTGGCATCGGAAATATGGCAGTTATGTTGAACGGTATCAATAAGCTGTTTAAATTCGTCTTTCATATATCCTTCTTAACTGCGTGGTGAAAATACTACCATATCAGTATATTATTCGCCTTTCTATCACATATAATGTAAGGCTTTGGGGTATTGCATGAAACTTCGTATAGCAAATAAATGGAAGGATAAAAATAAAACACGCTCGTCCGAAGATACCGGTAGTGTACTGGGGTTTAATCTGTGGAAGGTTGCTGGTGCGAATGTTATGCACCTTGAAAATGAGGGATTTCAGACCGATACGCATAATCAGCGTCTGGATGTGATTGCAGAATTTTCGGCGTTTTTTATTCATGTGATTGATCGTTTGATTGCTACAAAAGAGTACAGTGCTGAAGATCGTGGGGCGATAATCACGGGGTTGGCATTAAACATGGCAGCAACCATGCATGATAACCGCCGTGATGTATCAGCAGACAAAAATAAAAATTATCGGGAGGATTTTATCGGGTTAATCAATGCGCGCATGGCGGAATATGCGGATTTTAGTTTTGACGGTGTTCTGGATCCCGGCTTTCAGCTGCGACGTTGCGTGGGTGACCATGTGCGTCAGGTAATGGGTGAAAAGGACAATAGATGGGTGCCCGATCAGGTGCTTGAAATTGAAATTCCTGATGCAATGAAAACGATTAAGCGTATCACGCGAGGATTGCTTTAAATTATAGGTTGTCATTCTCCTGATGCCTTTAATTTTGGCATAGATAATTTTGGCATAAAAAAGCCGCTGCAAACCTAAGTTGCAGCGGCTTTTTTATGGCTAAATGTAACGCGTGCTACTTATTTAGTCCATTTGCTGAAGCCGTCAGTATTTTTTTCCTTACCGTCTTCGTAACCGGCTTCATAGGCATCTGTTAAGCGTTGTTCTTCACGCGGTGGGTTAAGCAAATAGCCACCTTCCCAGCCTATGATGTACTCAGGATTGACACCGGCTTCTTCCATTTTGGTTACTGCATTATAGTAGTTTTGGTTTATCATCTTTGTTTCCTCTGAGGGTTTTTCGTATCAGTAGTACCGTTGAAACCATATTTGGCAACAACATTAGGGTGGTATTTAGTAATACCCAATTTACGGTTTCTGTTTGAATTTACATCAAATAAGTGGATAAGGATTATACATAGTCGGTGTGTGTTTTGGAATGCACATGCCCTATCCCATTAGAGGGATGATTGCCCATCTTTATTATGCCTAAAGCTATAAATAATAAATAGAAATAATTTTCAGGCCATTGATTACGCTATGGAAAATAGGGAACATTATGGGTAGATGTTTTTTTACAGTAAATTTTATTCAATACTTCCGGTTGGGTTTGGTGGCTTTTTTTATTGATTGGGCAACGCATAATAATACTTGCGTCTAATTATTATGTTGTCCTGAACGGTTTACTAACATAGTTTGTACGGAGATATTCCAGGCCGGCGTGTTAAACTATCTTCCTTCTTTTAGTTTTCGAGAACTGTGATGACTGATGATACATTAAATTCTACTGCTGCCTTATCGACGGATGAGGTGATCGATGTGAGTGATAGGGATGCTGATTTTTCCAGTGGTATTGCTGCATTTGAAAGCAAAAATTTTAAGCTGGCGATGCAGCTTTTGTTACCAATCGCTTATGATGGTAATGCTGAATGCCTGCATCGCTGTGCCATCATGTACCAGAATGGCCTGGGGAATGTGGCAAATCCAGAGAAAGCGTTTGAATTTATGTTTTCTGCGGCCAGCCAGGGCCATGCAGTGGCTCAACACGGGTTGGGTTTTATGTACATGGAAGGTGAGTGTACAGAAAAAGATGCACAACAGGCGATAGCGTGGTTTACCAAAGCCAGCGAACAGGGTCTGGTGGGTTCACTCACCACCCTTGCAATGATGTATCAGGAAGGTAATGGTGTAGAAAAAGATCCTGGCGAAGCAAAACGGTTATATAAACTGGCTGGTTTTGATGAGATGTGACCTGTCTGTTGTTACTCAATAAACTGTTACAGTATAAAAAATAATCAATAATCTAACCCGGCCAGGTTTTAACTATGCGTCCAGCCCACTTATTAACCGTTGTAGAAAAAGAATATATTAGTACACAAAGTGGTTACCACACCCCAGTGATGTTGTGGGGTGCCCCGGGTGTGGGAAAATCGCAGATGGTGGCACAGGTTGCTGCCAAGCAGAATACGCCATTGATCGATATTCGTTTATCACAGATGGAACCCAGTGATTTACGCGGTATTCCTTTTCGAGAAAAGGAACTTGTTGAATGGGCAGTCCCTGCAATGTTGCCGAATGCAAAACGTCACGGCGAAAAAGGCATTTTGTTTTTAGATGAGATCACCTCCGCACCACCAAGTGTTTCGGCTGCGGCTTATCAGCTGATTCTTGATCGCAAACTTGGTAATTATGAAGTGCCGCAAGGCTGGGCGATTATTGCCGCCGGTAACCGTCAGGGGGATCGTGGCGTGACTTATAGTATGCCAGCACCACTGGCGAACCGCTTTTCACATTATGAGGTAGACATTAACCTGGATGACTGGGTGGCCTGGGCCTATGCCAGCGGTATTGATGAGCGCGTGATTGCGTTTTTACGTTTTCGTCAGGATTTACTGTTCGAATTTGATGCGGCGCAAAACCCTGTTGCCTTCCCGTCACCACGCTCATGGGAATTTGCCCATCGTGCATTACATAAATTTGAAGATTACCCTGAACTGTTTTCCGGTGCATTGCAGGCTTGTGTGGGCAAAGCGGCAGGCGTTGAGCTGGCTGCATTTATAGCCAGCCTCGATCAAATGCCAGATCTGGAGGCTATCGTTAACGGTGAGGCGGTCGACACACCAAAAGAAATTGACCTGCAATATGCCATTGCTACCGCGCTTGTTGGCCGTGCCATACGTGCAAAAGATACTGCTGAAACACAAAAAGTATACGGCAATATTTTAAACTACGCGAACCGCTTTCCACAGCGCGAAATGGGCGTAATGATGGTGTCGGATATGCATCGTGCCATTGGTCAGGATATATTTTCCATCCCGGAATTTGCTGGTTGGGCGGATAAGATTGCTGACCTGATGCTGTATTAAATAAAAGCATTAACTACCGGCGGCGTAGAGGATATAGACATCAATAAAATTATGGGAAAGATAATTGAATGCAATATCCAGATGTAGAACAGAAACTCGCCGCCGCCAGAACACGTTTAATTCTGGACAAGCCATTTCTTGGCGCGCTGGTGTTACGTTTGCCGTTGGTGGAAGGGGACCCGAAATGGTGTGAAAGCACCTTCAGTGACGGTAAAATTTTTTATTTTAATCGTGATTATATTGCAGCACTCAATACCGAGCAAACCCAGTTTGCGTTGTCACATGAAGCTTTACATTGTGCGCTATCACATTTTCACCGGCGTGGTCACCGGGTAAAACACCGCTGGGATCTCGCCTGTGATTACGCCATTAATCCCTTGCTGATAAAAGATGGCTTAAAACCGACACTGGATGCCCTTTACCTGCGTGAATACGAAGGCATGACCGCTGAAGAAATTTACCCCTGCCTGGAAGATAACGATAATGGCGGTGAGCGTGATCTGGAAGATGAGAGAAAAGCGGATGATAGCGGCAATGGTGATAATAATGCGCAACAGTCAAAGCAGGAAAATAGTGGCGGTAAAGGCGAGGAGAACCACGACATAAATGAGGCTCAGGGTCAGCAGGACGATTCTATTGATAATAGCGGCAGAGACGGGCAGGCACAACAACCTGCTGCGCTGTCAGCGCAGGAAGAAGATAATTTAAGCCTGCAATGGGAGCAACGTCTGGCTGGTGCAGCGCAACAGGCATTACAGTCGGGCAAACTGGAAGGCGAGATGGCGCGTATGGTTGATCATCTGCTACAGCCTAAACTGCCCTGGCGAATGTTACTGGCGCGCTATATGTCAGCCACTGCCCGTGAAGACTACAGCTATACCCGGCCCTCCACACGACGTGGTGATCCGGCAATTTATCCGAGTATGCGCAGTAATGAAACGCACATTGTGGTTGCGGTGGATACCAGTGGTTCCATTGCTGCGGCAGAAATACAGCAGTTTATTTCTGAAATTAATGCCATAAAAAGCCAGGTGCGAGCCAGTGTAACCTTGCTTACCTGTGATTCAAAATTGAACTATGATTGTCCCTGGCAGTTTGAAGCCTGGGATACTTTTCAATTTGATATTGAAATTCGCGGCGGTGGAGGCACTAATTTTAAGCCGGTGTTTGAATGGGTTGATACGCAGGATCAGATGCCCGATCTGCTGGTATATTTTACTGATGCCGAGGGAGTTTTTCCTGAAGTTGAACCCAATTTTCCAGTAAACTGGTTGGTGAAAGGTAAGGCGAAAGTACCCTTTGGTATCAGAATTCAGTTAAATTAGAAAATGATAAACAGACTTTTTTAGTGACTCTCTCGGCAGAAGATAATTTACGGCTTAATGTGCTGCTTATGCAGACACTTTATGCTGTGCGTATTGATGAATCAAAAATGGTTGTTTATGCCTTAACGGCAAAAGGTGAAGCAAAAATACCGCTAAATGCCACGGGTAAAGATGAGAGCTATATAAAAGAAGTAAAAGCATTGTTTAGTACGCACGTTATAGGTTCAGCAGGTGGATACCCCGTGTTTCTTAAACGCTGGGCACGGATGGGGCAGGCACGGGACGAAAGCCTGGCGCAAATGCTGTTGCTGGGTGAACCCGAGGCAGTGATCGCAACTGTACATGCAAAAGGCTTGACCGATGAATTGGCAGCGCGTGCCTGGTGGATTATGCCAACAGCAGAGAATGCACGTTGTATGCTGGCAAGGCAGGCCGTTGTTGAGGGTGAAACCGGCAGGGTACTGGCGAATTTTTTAATGGAATTTTTGCCTTTTGAAGAAGCGCAGAAAGATATGATCGAATCGGTGCGCCTGGTGTTACAGCCCGGCTTAATCAGTGCCACAGAAAAAGAGAAACTTTGGGCTAAAGCAAAAACTAAACGCAGTTTTTATGTTGGTTTCTTACATGCCTGTGCGGATCATTTACCCATAGACACTACCGCTCATGATTTGCATGTGCGAGCGGAAAAAACACTTTTATCGCTGGGGGAAAACAATAACCCTGCGCGACTGTTACTGAAAATATTGAGTGCATCGGGCCAGGCATTTTTGCAAACTGTTGAAGAGGCATTAGAAAAACCCAATAATCAGGATGTCGTGATTTCTTTATTGGATGCAATTGCACGTTATTTTAAAGATATTGTACCGGAAGTGTTTACCGTCGATGATATGGGGGCCATCTGTAAAGAATCAGAATTAATGTGCTGTGGTGATAATTCTGCACTACGCTCTGTAATCACCGCGATGCCTGAAGCACAGCCGTATTTGCAGTCGATGATGGTACTGGCCTGCCTTAATGTGAAACTGCTCAATCCAATTTTTGCGCGGACTGATGCAATTGGTACGCTAATGCGTAAAAAAATTAAGCCAATTACAGATCGAGTGTCGGCACAACTTAATCAATTACAAAACTGATTAGCGATGCGCTTTGATAAAGTTCTGGTTGGTCTTGAAGTACAGCTACATGAGGATTTGCTTAGTCGCCATTTGCCTGGTTCAGCCAATATTATTGGTCAAACACTGGCACAAATGGCTGATCAATATGTGCGTCAAAATAAAACGGGTTATTATCCGGCAATCGATTTTTTTAAAACATTGCCATCAATGGATAAAGGTGTTTTTGAGTCTGCTAACCAGCTTGCCTGGCTGGCATCAAAATTAGTGCGTGAAACGATACAGAAAAAGTTGCGCCCGTTATTTGCATCGGTTCATTTCCAGTCAGTACAGACGCTGGCTTTTGCATTGCCAAGGGTGCGTCCAAATCAGGCTGATTGCATCGAACAACTGGCAAAACATTACACACCAGACACGGTTAAAGTTGAATTAGTGCTTACTTTAATGCGGCGTGATAGTGCGATAAAAGATGACCGGGTAGAATCTTATACCAGAAAAATGCTGTTCCGCTGGTTGAGGCCGTCTTTTGCAACCGTTGTGATAACAAATTCAAAAATTTTGCAAAATTAACGGTAATGTTTTTGCCATTCAGAGGTAAAAATTATTTACAGCAGTGTCTGGTACTCGTCTGCCTTAAAACCGACTAATACGGTCTTCCCATTTTCAAGTATGGGGCGTTTGATGATGCTTGGACTGTCTAACATAATTTGTATTGATGTGGTTGCGTTGATACTGTTTTTTACCTCATCTGGCAGTTTTCGCCAGGTGGTTCCACGTTTGTTTAATACATTTTCCCAACCAGATTTTTTCACCCATTTTTCCAGATTGCTTTTTGGTACGCCCTGTTTTTTATAATCATGAAATTCATAATTCAGGTTATTTTTTTCCAGCCACTTACGCGCTTTTTTCATGGTATCGCAGTTTGGTATGCCGTATATTTTAATCATCCTAATCAATATCTCGTAGCAGTTCATTCAGCCCAACTTTACCGCGAGTTTTTTCATCAACCTGTTTTACAATAACTGCACAATACAAACTGTATGCCCCATCTTTGGATGGCAGGTTGCCCGATACTACGACCGAGCCAGCAGGGATGCGACCGTATGAAATTTCGCCCGTTTCACGGTTATAGATTTTGGTGCTCTGACTAATATAAACACCCATTGAAATGACTGCGCCTGCTTCGACGATAACGCCTTCAACAATTTCAGAGCGGGCACCGATAAAACAGTTATCTTCAATAATGGTCGGGGCGGCCTGTAACGGTTCCAGTACCCCGCCAATACCGACACCACCGGACAGATGAACATTTTTACCAATTTGAGCACAGGAGCCAACCGTTGCCCAGGTATCAACCATCGTGCCGGTATCAACATAAGCACCAATGTTAACGTAGGACGGCATTAATACAACGCTGGGTGCAATATAACAACCAAAACGCGCCGTGGCCGGTGGCACAACACGTACTCCTGAGTCACGAAATTCACGGGTATTCAGGTCGGCAAATTTTGAATTAACTTTGTCGTAGTAATTAGTAAAGCCGCCTTTGATAAATTCGTTATCGTTAATGCGAAATGAGAGTAGAACCGCTTTTTTTAGCCATTCATTGACTACCCAGTTACCGTCTATTTTTTCAGCAACACGTTGTTTACCGCAATCGAGCATACTAATCGCTTCATTAACGGCGTCAGAGATATGCGTTTCAACATTGCGTGGGGTAATGTTTGCACGACGCTCGAAGGCTTCTTCGATGATGTTTTGTAAATCAGACATAGGGTGTTCTCCAGAATAAATTTATATTTATTATTTTAAAGTTTGTAGATAGTGTTTAATTCGACTGGCCGCCGTGATGCATTCATCTAACGGTGCAACCAGAGCGATGCGTACATGGTTGTGACCGGGATTGTTATTATTACTATTGCGCGACAGATAGCTGCCGGGTAATACAGTGACGTTTTGTGTGGCATAAAGTTCATATGCAAACTGGATGTCATCAAAGGATGTTTTTAGCCATAGATAAAACCCGGCATCTGGGCGTTTAAGTGTAATAACAGGTTCCAGAATTTCAATTACCGCATCAAATTTTTGTCGATAAGACTGGCGATTTTTAACCACATGGTCTTCATCATTCCAGGCAGCAATGCTGGCTCGTTGACTTGGTGGAGACATTGCACAGCCGTGATAGGTGCGGTATAACAAAAAAGTTTTTATTAACTCGGCATCGCCAGCAACAAATCCGGAACGCAGGCCTGGCAGGTTGGAGCGTTTTGACAGACTGTGAAAAACTATGCAGTTTTTATAGTTGTTAATTTTGGTATTGTTGGCGACCTGCAATAATCCGACAGGCGGCTGGCTTTCATCGGAATAAATTTCTGAGTAACATTCATCGGAAGCGATGATAAAGTTGAATTTTTCAGATAGTTCAATTAACCTTATTAAGGTTTGTTCGGTGATAACACTGCCTGTCGGATTACTCGGAGAACAGATATAGATAATTTGGCAGCGTTGCCAGGTTTCATCACTGATTGCTTCAAAGTCGGGTAGATAATCTGTTTCACTGGCGATTGGGTAATAAAAAGCTTCAGCACCAGCAAGCAGAACTGCGCCTTCATAAATCTGATAAAACGGGTTGGGCATCAGTACCAGGGGTTTTCCTGCTCCGCTTATTATATTTCGATCAACAAAACATTGTGCGAAAGCAAACAGTGCTTCGCGGGTGCCATTAACTGGAATGATATGTTTGTCTGCATGAATACTGTTTACGACCAGGTTAAATCGGCGGGTTAGCCAGTTGGCAATGGCTTTACGTAATTCATCGATACCTTTGGTGAGTGGATAGCGATTATATAAATCCAGATTATCTTTTAATGCATCAAGGACAATCGCCGGTGCATTATGTTTGGGCTCGCCAATGGAGAGTGCGATATGCCCTGTCACTGCCGGTGTGCAACCGGCCTTGAGTGCAGCGAGTTTTTCAAACGGATAAGGGTGTAGTTTTTTCAGGTCCGGGTTCATGGGTTTTAAATGCGGGTAGTCCAGTTAGATGCTGTACCTGTTAGAATATAATAACTCACTTGCCTAGTTCACTCACAGTGGTTGAGGAGTGTGTGCTTCACTGGCAGTGGTGCCGTAAAATCACAAAATTTCAAGGTCGCATAGTATAAGCTATTTAGATGTTTAGTTCAGGAGAATCAGCGTGAGTGAAAAGGCCATTATTGGTATAGATCACAGCAGTATGGTGGTCGCGAATACGGAAAAAGCGCTTGAATTCTACGTGAACCTGCTGGGGCTTGAAGTGGATTCGCATCGCCCTGAGCTGGATTACCTCGGCGTATGGCTGAATGTTGGTGCGTTGCAAATTCATCTACTGGAAGTGCCTAATCCCGACCCGGTCGAAAATCGGCCACAACAGGGTGGGCGTGATCGTCATCTGGCGTTGCAAGTAAGAAGTTTGGATGAAATGATGAAACGGCTTGAGCAGGCAGGCATCAGCTATAGCGTCAGTCAATCAGGGCGTAAGGCCCTGTTTTGCCGGGACTGTGATGGCAATGCCATTGAACTGATAGAAAAATCCTGCTTCGATAATCAGAGCACCGATCAATAAAATTCTGTAGATGATCTGTTTCTATGCGTATTTTGCTACGAACCTCTTCAGGCCGTTTTATGCGTCTATTCGTTAATGTAGCAAATAATCCCGCTTTCCTGCACTTTGCCACTATCTGATCACTTTTTTCTATGTGATAATTACCGCTTTCGAACACTACTGAATCACCATGAGAGGAGTTTTTAATGGACGACAATCGTAAGAAAGCGCTGGCTGCTGCTTTATCTCAAATTGAACGCCAGTTTGGCAAAGGCTCGGTGATGCGCATGGGTGATGACGGTGCGATGCCAAATATTGAGGTCATTTCTACCGGTTCTTTGGGGCTGGATATTGCTTTGGGCATTGGTGGTTTACCCAAAGGCCGTGTGGTTGAAATTTATGGGCCGGAGTCGTCGGGTAAAACCACATTAACCTTACATGTTATCGCTGAAATGCAGAAAGCAGGTGGTGTTGCAGCCTTTGTGGATGCCGAGCACGCGCTGGACCCTGAATATGCTGGAAAGCTGGGTGTGGATATTGATGAGTTACTGGTTTCACAGCCCGATACCGGCGAACAGGCATTAGAAATAACCGATATGCTGGTGCGTTCAGGTGCCGTTGATATTGTGGTAATCGATTCGGTTGCGGCATTAACACCCAAAGCAGAAATTGAAGGCGACATGGGTGATTCTCATATGGGTTTGCAGGCGCGTTTGATGTCGCAGGCATTACGTAAACTTACCGGCAATATCAAACGTTCCAATACACTGGTGGTATTTATTAACCAGATTCGAATGAAAATTGGCGTTATGTTTGGTAACCCTGAAACGACCACGGGTGGTAATGCGCTTAAATTTTATGCGTCAGTGCGGCTGGATATTCGCCGCATTGGTGCCATCAAGAAAGGCGACGAAATTGTGGGTAATGAAACCAAAGTGAAAGTGGTGAAAAATAAAGTTTCCCCACCTTTCAAGCTGGCGCATTTTGAAATTCTCTATGGTGAAGGCATTTCGCGTGAAGGCGAATTAATTGATATGGGTGTTGAACACAAGCTAATTGAAAAAGCTGGTGCCTGGTACAGCTATCAGGGTGACAAGATTGGACAGGGCAAAGAAAAAGTACGTACTTTCCTTAAAGAAAACCCCGATATCGCTGACAATATTGAACAAATATTACGCGATAAATTATTGAAAAAATCGGGTGCGGCGGAAGTTAAGCCGGAGGGTGTGCTGGAACAGGCCTGAGTTTTGACGGCTTCTATTTGATTAATATGATTTCTTTTTGCTGCGACCCGTTTGTCTAAATGCGCGCGAAAGCAGTTGCGGTGCGCTTATTGGCAAGACGCGAGCACTCCGCATACGAAATAACTCAGAAACTGGCCATGCGCGAGTTTGAGCCAGATGAAATCGCGCAAACGGTTGCCGAGTTGAAACAGGGTGGCTGGTTATCTGATGAGCGTTTTGCCGAGGCCTATATTCGTCTGCGCCGCATGAAAGGTTTCGGGCCGATACGAATAAAAGTGGAATTGCAGGAGCGTGGTGTTGATGCAGGCATCGTCGAACAGCGGCTAAATCGAAACAGTGATGAATGGTTTAAGACCCTGCAACAGCAATATGAGAAAAAGTATCGCAATAAGGCCATGACCGATTATGCTGAGAAAACAAAACGTATTCGTTTTCTACAGTATCGCGGCTTTGATCTGGATGTGATTCACCACCTTCTAAACTAAATTTATTTATCGTTACCGCATGTAACTTCAATGGATTAATACATATAGATAACAATAATATATACAACATAATTAATGTAAAAAATACTATGACTGGTAGTTCGGACTTACGTAAAAAATTCCTCAAATTCTTTAAACAGAAAGGCCATGAAGTTGTTGCCAGCAGTTCACTGGTACCGGCTAATGATCCAACATTGCTGTTTACCAATGCGGGCATGGTGCAATTCAAAGAGGTGTTTCTGGGGCGTGATCAACGCTCCTATACACGCGCCACCAGCAGCCAGCGATGTGTGCGCGCAGGCGGTAAACATAATGATCTGGAAAACGTGGGTTATACCGCCCGTCATCACACCTTTTTTGAAATGCTGGGTAACTTCAGTTTTGGTGATTATTTTAAACAGGATGCCATCGCTTATGCCTGGGAATTTTTAACCGAAGTTGTTGGTCTGCCAGCAGAAAAACTCTGGGTCACGGTTTATGCTGATGATGAGGAAGCGGCTGATATCTGGTTGAATCAAATCGGTGTCGATAAAAATCGTTTTAGCCGTATTGGTGATAAACCGGGCAAAAAATATGAAAGTGACAATTTCTGGGCGATGGGTGATATCGGCCCCTGTGGACCCTGTAGCGAAATTTTCTACGACCACGGTGAAGCTATCTGGGGAGGCCCACCGGGGACTCCCGAAGAAGAAGGTGATCGCTATATAGAAATCTGGAATCTGGTGTTTATGCAATACAATCGTAATGCCGAGGGAGAGATAACGCCGCTTCCCGCACCGTCAGTGGATACGGGTATGGGGCTGGAACGGCTGGCAGCGATTTTGCAAAATGTACACAATAACTATGATATTGATCTGTTTCAGCACCTGATAAAAGCCGCAGCAAAGGTTACTAACAGCGCCAATCTGGAAAGTAAATCACTGCGTGTCATTGCCGACCATATTCGTTCCTGTGCCTTTTTAATTGTCGATGGCGTGATGCCGTTAAATGAAGGTCGGGGCTATGTGCTACGCCGTATTATTCGTCGCGCCTGTCGTCATGGCCATCAATTAGGAATGAATAACCTCTTTTTTTTCAAACTAGTACAGCCATTAGTTGAAGTAATGGGTGATGCGTATCCAGAGCTAACAGCGGCACAGAGAAATGTCGAACAGGTGTTAAAGCTGGAAGAAGAACGTTTTGCTGAAACCCTGGATCAGGGCATGAAGATTCTTGAATACGATATTCAGCAGCTTGAAGGTAAAATGATTGCCGGTGAAACCCTGTTTAAACTGTACGATACCTATGGTTTCCCGGTTGATTTAACGGCTGACATTGCGCGTGAGCGTGGCCTGGATATTGATGAAGCGGGTTTTGAGCAGGCGATGGAAGCACAGCGTGAACGGGGTCGTAGTGCCAGTCAGTTCGGGGTTGATTACAATAAAGCAGTTCAGGTGAACTGTGACTGTGAATTTACTGGTTATCAACAGATAAAACAGACGGGTGATATTCTTAAATTGTATGTTGGTGCGGATGAAGCCGATACATTAATCGCTGGCCAGCAGGGCATTGTGGTACTGGATGAAACGCCGTTTTATGCTGAATCAGGCGGGCAGGTGGGTGATATCGGCGAACTGAGAAAGGATGGCGCGGTGTTTAAAGTTACCGATACACAGAAACAGGGCAAAAGTATATTGCATATCGGTGAAGTTATTTCTGGCCGTTTCAATCAGGGAGATCGTGTGATCGCCGAAATTGATGCTGAAAGTCGACAGGCAATTAGTCGTAACCATTCTGCTACGCATCTGATGCATGCCGCACTACGTCAGATTCTCGGTGACCATGTGGCGCAAAAAGGTTCGCTGGTTGATGCTGAGCATCTGCGTTTTGATTTCTCACACTTTGAGCCGATAACACCGGCACAGTTACAAAAAATAGAGCAAATAGTGAATACCCAGATTCGTGGTAATGCACGAGTACAGGTAAAAGAAATGTCCCTGGAAGATGCCAGAGCAACGGGCGCAATGGCATTGTTTGGTGAGAAATACGATGATCTGGTACGTGTCGTGTCAATGGGTAATGAGCAGGAAAGCAAAACCTTTTCTACCGAGTTATGTGGTGGTGTACATGTTGATCGAGCTGGTGATATCGGTTTATTCAAGATAATTGCGGAGAGTGGTATCGCCTCCGGGGTACGCCGGATTGAAGCCGTAACCGGTGCCGCTGCCGTAAACTGGGTGGCGAAAAAAGACCGGCAACTGGAAACGCTGGCCGCCATGCTCAAAAGTAGTCGTGATGAAGTCAACACTAAAGTTGAGCAGCTTATCCGCCGCCTGCGTGAGCAGGATAAACAACTGATACAACTCAAAGCCAGGCTGGCCTCACAGGCGGGTAGCGATTTAAGCGCGCAGGCCGAAGAGATCAATGGCGTAAAAGTACTGACGGCAAAACTTGATGGCGCTGACAGTAACACGCTACGCGAGACACTGGACCAGTTGAAAAATAAACTTGGTACAGCTGCAATTGTGTTGGCCAGTGAAGAGAATGGCAAGGTGAAGCTCATTGCCGGGGTAACCCGAGACATTACCGACCGGGTTAAATCCGGTGAGCTGGTGAATATTGCCGCTGCAGAAGTTGGTGGCAAGGGTGGTGGTCGCCCGGATATGGCACAGGCAGGTGGTAGCAATCCTGCGGGTATTCCACAGGCACTGGCGGCGGCGAAGAACTGGTTGCAGAGTCGATTATAAATTGACCTGGATAATATTACCGGCATTGCGGATGAATTGAAAATATTAGTTATAACTTATATACTAGGCAGTTTTTGACCAGTAAAACAATTATGTCCCTGATAGTGCAGAAATACGGCGGTACTTCGCTCGGTTCGATTGAAAAAATCGGCCAGGTGGCTGATAAGGTGGCTGCACGCGCTAAATCAGGTGATAAAGTCGTGGTCGCTGTCTCGGCCATGAGTGGTGAAACCAACCGCCTGGTCAGCCTGGCAAAAGCAATGAGTACGAAACATCATGCCCGAGAAATGGATGTTATTATTTCTACGGGTGAACAGGTAAGCATCGCGTTATTAACGATGGCATTGCTGGATCGCGGTTGCGATGCCCGTTCCTATACAGGGCAACAAATTCGTATGCTGACGGATAGTGCACATGGCAAAGCCCGGATTAAAGATATTCAATGTGACCGCATCCGTACAGATCTGGATGCAGGGCGTGTGGTCGTGGTTGCTGGTTTTCAGGGTGTGGATGACGATGGCAATATCACCACGCTGGGGCGAGGTGGCTCAGACACAACCGCCGTTGCTATTGCGGCTACTTTAGATGCGGATGAATGTCAGATTTATACTGATGTGGATGGTGTCTACACAACCGACCCACGCATCGAACCAAAAGCCAGAAAACTGGATTACATTACCTTCGAAGAAATGCTGGAAATGGCCAGTCTGGGTTCAAAAGTTTTACAGATTCGTTCGGTAGAATTTGCCGGAAAATACAACGTCCCGTTACGTGTACTGTCAGCATTTGAAGAAGGTGAGGGGACTTTAATTGCACTGGAGGAAGACAAGGTGGAGCAGGCGTTAATTTCGGGCATTGCGTTCAACAAAGATGAAGCGCAACTGACCATAACAGGTGTGCCTGATCAGCCGGGTGTGGCATCGAAAATACTTGGTCCGGTGACAGCTGCAAATATCGAAATTGATATGATTGTGCAAAATATCGGTGATGATGGCACCACAGATTTTACCTTCACCTTACAGCGCAGTGATTATGAAACCGCACATCGGTTGTTAGAACAGGTAAAACAGAATCTGAAGGCGAAAAAAGTTATCGGCGACAGTGAGATAGTAAAAATATCACTGGTTGGCGTAGGCATGCGCTCCCATGCGGGTATTGCTAATACTATGTTTGAAACACTGGCCGATGAAAACATCAATATACGCATGATTTCAACCTCAGAAATTAAAATATCTGTTGTTGTCGAAGAGAAATACCTTGAGCTGGCAGTCAGGAGTTTACATAATGCTTTTGGGCTGGCTAGTGACGGTTACTTCAAAAATGGGTAATATAGTAGGAACACATTAATTCCAGTGTGTATAAAAAAATGGAACGGTAGGGCGGTGAACTCGCGCGCTGTTTAGTGCTCCTATTTTGATAACTTAAATACAACATGGAGAAAAGGAAATGTTGATATTAACAAGACGTGTCGGTGAAACGCTGATGATTGGTGATGATGTAACAGTAACCGTGCTTGGTGTAAAAGGTAATCAGGTTCGTATTGGTATCAATGCACCGAAAGAAGTAGCCGTGCATCGTGAAGAAATTTACGAAAGAATCAAAGCTGAGCAGAACGAAGCAGCTGCAGATTAATCCAGTGTAATAAATACTTTACCTGCAAACAGAAGACAGGTATGCTTCGCACCTTTGTGAAAATGCATACCTGTTTTTTTTGATTATTTCAGCCTGAACAGGCCATGTAAGATAACGATAGAAAATACCGGAGAAATGGCCGAGCGGCTGAAGGCGCTCCCCTGCTAAGGGAGTATGGGGTTT
>CAYTUK010000008.1:0-127675 GCA_964441285.1 uncultured Thiotrichaceae bacterium
TGGCTGCTGAGTTTAACTTTGTGGCCCGAATGTTCGCCAAGCACCTGTTCAATTAATGTCTGTTCCTGCAATGTTTCAGAAAGAATAATTTCTGCTGGTATGTCACGCTTTAAATATAACTGCGGAATAAATGTAGATAAAATTTGTGCGGCATCCATCACCTCTGGCAACTGTGGATAAAAATCTCGACTACCTAGATTAAGTCCGTTTCTTATGTAAAAAATAGTCACACATGCCTGTCCAGCCTCACTGCTGCAAGCAATAATATCAATTTCACCATGATCGGCGCTGACGTTCTGACATTCGCTAATTTTTCTAAGACTTATAATCTGGTCTCGGTAAGTTGCCGCTTTTTCAAAGTTTTGTTTGCTCGCAGCAGTTTCCATATCAGCCACAAGCTCATTAATAATTTGCGCATTTTTACCCTGTAGAAATAAAATTGCATGATTAATGTCTTTTTTGTATGCGGGTTCACTAATGTACGTTACGCAGGGTGCGGTACAACGTTTTATCTGGTATTGCAAACAGGGCCGTGAACGATTATGAAATGTGCTGTCTTCACATTGACGAATCAGGAACATTTTTTGCAACAGATTTACGCTCTCACGCACGGCACCCGCATTCGGATAAGGGCCCAGGTACAGGCCCTGTTTTTTACGTGCGCCGCGATGCAGAGTGATACGCGGGTATGGGTCTTTGTTGGAAATAAAAATATAGGGGTAACTTTTGTCATCGCGCATCAACACGTTATAACGTGGACGCAATGCCTTAATAAGATTGCTTTCCAGCAACAATGCCTCCCCTTCCGTATGCGTAATGGTGACATCGATATGGTGAATATGTGACACCATCATTCGGGTTTTAGGCATTAAGCCAGTCGTACGAAAATAACTGCTGAGACGTTTTTTTAGATTTTTAGCTTTACCAACATAAATCACAGCATCATGTTTATCGACCATTCGATAAACACCAGGTCTGCTGGTAAGGTCTTTTAGTAATGCGGCCGAATCAAAATCTGCTGTCGATTTCTCAGTGGATACTGGGTCTGTAGTAGACATGGATATTTTGTAATAAATTACTTCCAGTATTAATTATATGTTATTGATAATTAAGTTATTTCGCCTCAAGATTGTTTTCATCCAACATGCCGTACTTAATCGCAAGATGGAGCATTTCAATGTCGGATGCAACATCGAGTTTTTCATACAGGCGGGCTCGGTAAGTGCTAATTGTTTTCGGGCTGAGGTTCAATATTTCTGATATTTTCTGCGTTTTTATGCCCCTGGCAATCATCATCAATACCTGGGTTTCGCGTAATGAAAGCTGGTCTAGCGGATTTTGTTCTCCCGGTAAAATGGACAGCGCGAGTTTGTGGGCAATTTCTCTAGCAATATAATGTTTGCCCGCACGCACATCTTTAATTGCAGCAATCATTTCTTCGACATCATTCCCTTTGGTTAGATAACCTTTAGCCCCACCATTGAGCAATTGTTTGGGTAATGGACCATCATCATGAATGGTAACAATAATAATCCCTATGTCTGGCCAGCTCTTGCTGATTCGATGCGTCGCTTCAATGCCACCAATGCCTGGCATATTCACGTCCATAAGAATGACATCAAGGTTGCCACTATGCTCACGACAGAAATTAATGGCTTCTTCACCGCTACTAACGGTGCCGATTACATTTATTTCTTCTGTGGTGCCAAGTAGACTGCTAAAACCATGACGCACCAGGTCGTGGTCATCCACAATCAGGACACGTATCGCCATTTCTGATAAACACACTGACATTGAAATACTTACTTAATTTATATTAATTTGTATAATTCAGGAAAATATGCAGGTTACGCAATAGGGATAATGATAGCAGATTTTTTCATTACCAGTATTTAAATGGGTGTTTGAGTAAATAAATATTGTAATAACGCTGGTCATCACTCACCTCCTCGCCTACCCAGTCCGGCAGACTGATCACTTCATCAATATGGCTGAGTTCAACTTCAGCAATTTCCAGCCCACTGTTTTCACCTTCAAAAATATCAATTTCCCATAAATTCTGGTCCTGCTGTAGCAGGTAGCGTGTTTTTTCAATAATGGGGCCTTCACACAAACAGTCGAGCATGTGCTCTGCATCTGCCAGAGGAATACTGTATTCATATTCAATGCGGTGAACAGACATCACTGCGCTTTTTATATTTAATGTTGCTCTGGTATCGGCAATTCTGACTCGCACGGAGGAAATCTGTTCTGGTTCTAGTCCACTTTGCAGATAACCCTGTCGAATTTTTTTCTGCTCACTAACCTGCTGTTTCCAGTCATTCGAAGCCAGCTTAAATTTTCTTTCTATTTCAATCGCCATGTATTATATACTTATTAATTCTAAATTCTCTGAAAAAAATCTCGACACCCGCATCCTTGTAGCTGACGGTCTTGAACCATAAGTGTCCTTTGCATCCGTTTCAGTAATCTATCTTAACAAGATATGACAGGTTCCTGTTAGCGTATCACCCGAACAGGAACTAATCGCAGCAATGGACTCCCATATCCGCCTGCTGAGCTGTAGTTCAGTGCAATATGCCAGGGGTTGACCGTGTTTAGATTTAAACCAGCTTGGGCAGGCTTGTAAGCGCAACCACAGCCTGTTTTGTGTTGATGCCATCCAATCACTGGGTGCGCTGAGATTTAATGTTAATGTGATTGCTGCCGATTTTGTAGTAGCTGACGGCCATAAATGGTTATGCGCGCCAGAAAGAACGGCACCCAGTAGTTCGTTGAATGTGCTGTTTGAGGTCGGGATGGAAAATATTGAAGCGTAGGTATTAGCAAATAGCCAGTATTTTCGGTATTGAACCACTTTTTCATAATAATGTCAGATTTTTTAAATGCACTACACTTATAAGTATTACTGAAACGAATGCAAAGGCGACCCATGGTTAAAGACACGCGGTGAATCCATCCATGTCGGCTCGACACCCGCATCCCTGCGGCTGACGGTCTTGAACAATGGGTCGCCTTTTCATTTGTACTGTTAGTAAGTTAGTATCACCACTTAAGGCAGAAAGTATCTATTATTTTTATCTGCCATAACTTTAATAGCTAATGATTTTTTTCAATCGGTATTTACATGTTAAGACTTACCAGTATAAAAAATTATTTTTGGGGATGGTTTGTTAACTGGTTAACGAATGAACCGCCTAATAATCAAACGCCGCTGACTAATTTTGAACGCTTGCGTTACGAATTACGCCCCGGTGATGTCTTGCTGGTTGAAGGTCGATCAAATGTCAGCGCAATCATCCGTGCCATCTCTCAAAGCGTCTGGACGCACACTTTCTTCTATATTGGCCGACTGCATGATATTGATGATCCATGTATACGTGAACAAGTGCAAAAATTTCGCCACTGTGAACTGGAAGATCAGCTAATTATCGAAGCGCTTCTCGGTGAAGGCATTGTGGTTAAAACACTGAATGAATATGAAGGTGAACACCTGCGTATTTGCCGTCCACGAGGCATTACTCGGCCAGATGTACAAAAAGTGATGGCGTACGCCATTAACCAACTGGGTGTTGATTACAATGTCAGACAATTAATGGATCTGGCCAGGTTTATGTTTCCTTACGGATTCCTGCCAAAACGCTGGCGTTCCTCACTATTTGAGCACAACGCAGGCAAACCAACAAAAACTGTTTGTTCTACAATGATGGCTGAAGCTTTTTCGCAGGTAAGATTCCCCATCCATCCTGCACTGTATCATGGTGCTAACGGGAAGTTAAAAATGATACGCAAAAATTCACAACTTGTTACCCCGTCTGATTTTGACCAGTCCCCTTATTTTGATATTATTAAATACCCCATGCTTGATTTTGATGAACTCGGTATTTATAGAAAACTGCCGTGGGATCGAACCGGTGTCTATTATAATGATCTTGGTGATTCTTTTATCTCCGATCCAGAGGAGCTGGGTGAATTAGAGCAGGTAACTTCTGCAAAAGAACTGAAAGAATTAGAAACATCAAAACCAGCTTGAATAATATAAGCTGTGCTAATTAAACTATCGATATAAAAACTTTTAAGTATAGAAAATTAAACATGACCCCATCGGTCAATAAATACTAATTAATGAGGTAAATGCTGATGATTTACTGGATGCTCGTACTGGTTTTATTTATCTTTGTTACGGCCTATTTACGTTTGGCATTACTACAGTGGTCAATATTACTTGGTGCGATTTTGCTTGCGTTCTATTTCTTTTCTGCGGCCAGTAATCCTGTCATTATATCACTCTGGTCATTTTACCTTGTGCTCATTACTGTGCTTAACTTTCCAGCCTTACGCCGACGCCTGATTAGTCGCTACATTTTTTGTGGGATGAAAAAAGTTATGCCCGCCATTTCCCAAACCGAGCAAGAAGCATTAGATGCAGGCGATGTGTGGTGGGAAGCCGAGCTATTTAGTGGTAATCCAAATTTTGATGTTATACGCCAACTACCTAAACCCATGCTGAGCCAGGAAGAGCAGGCCTTTCTTGATGGCCCGGTTGAAGCCTTCTGTAAAATGTTGGACGACTGGAAAATTACCCATAAAGATTTTGACCTGTCTGCCAGAGCCTGGAAATTTGCCAAAGAGAATAAGCTCTTTGCGATGATTATTCCAAAACAATACGGAGGTTTGGAATACTCTGCTCTGTGTCATTCGCAGATGGTGATAAAAATTGGTAGCCGAAGCGGCTCGACGGGTGTCACGGTGATGGTGCCTAATTCACTGGGTCCGGGTAAATTGTTAATGATTTACGGTACGCAAGAACAGAAAGATTACTATTTACCACGGCTGGCAACAGGCATTGACATACCCTGCTTTGGGCTTACCGGCCCTGATGCCGGTAGTGATGCAGGCTCCATGCCCGATACTGGCGTTATCTGTAAGGGCGAATACGAAGACCAGTCGAATATAATCGGTATCCGCCTTAATTTTGAAAAACGCTATATTACCCTTGCCCCCATTGCTACCATTCTGGGTATTGCTTTTAAACTGTCTGACCCTGACCACCTGTTAAGTGATGTTGAAGAACGTGGCATTACGCTAGTGTTAATCAAACGTGAAACGGCAGGTATTGAAATTGGTAAACGTCACTTCCCTGCTAACCAGGCGTTTATGAATGGTCCAATTCGCGGCAAGGATGTGTTTATTCCACTTGATGCTATTATTGGTGGCGTTGATTACATTGGTAAAGGCTGGAGCATGTTAATGGAATGCCTTGGTGATGGTCGCGCCATTTCTTTACCCGCACTGGGTACTGCAGTTGGAAAACTGTCATCAAAATATACTGGTGCGTATTCACGTATTCGTAGCCAGTTCAACACCCCAATCGGGAACTTTGAAGGTGTTGAAGAAGTGCTAACAAAAATTGCTGGCCAGACTTATGCTATTGACGCGGCGAGACTAATGATTTTATCCGCACTGGATGCTGGAACTGTTCCATCGGTCTTATCTGGTGTGGTAAAACAGCAGACGATGGAAAGAATGCGTGAAATAGTAAACCATTCAATGGATATTCATGGTGGCCACGGTATTTGCATGGGGCCGCATAATTTTCTTGGTCGCGCTTATCAGCTGGTTCCCGTTGGCATCACAGTTGAAGGTGCAAATATCCTCACTCGGACGATGATTATCTTTGGTCAGGGAGCCATGCGTAGCCATCCTTTTCTGCTAAAAGAGGTTGAAGCCGTACACAATACCAGTGGTGAAGCCGGATTAATAGATTTCGACCTAGCCCTGTTTTCACATATTGGTTTTGTTATCAGCAATGTAGTCCGTAGTTTCTGGTTAGGCATCAGTTCTGCTCGATTTGCGACAGCGCCGGGTAATAGAGATACTCGCTATTACTATCGGCAAATTATCCGCATGAGCGCTGCATTTGCCCTGCTTTCAGATGTCTGTCTTGCTGTGCTTGGTGGCGCATTAAAACGTCGAGAAAAAATCTCTGGTCGGCTTGCCGATATCCTCTCTAATCTTTATGTATGCAGTGCGGTATTAAAACATTATGAAGATGAAGGGGAACAGAAGGATGACTTGCCACTACTTCGCTGGGCTTGTGAAGACGCTCTTTTCAACGCACAAACCGCAATGAAAAATATCATGAAAAATCTACCGACAAGATTTATTGGTAAATTATGCAACTTCATTATTTTTCCGTTAACCAAACCCTATCAGGAACCCGATGATAACCTGGGGCAGAAAGTTGCAAAACTTATCCTGACACCATCAGCAACACTGGACCGTTTAAGCCAGGGTATTTTCGTTAGTGATAATAAAAATGATGCCACGGGTCGTATTAGTTATGCATTGGATCAAGTTTTGGCAACACAGGATATTGAACATAAATTACGTGAGGCTTATAAAACCGGGCAACTGGAAAAACGCGGCCATGCTGCTTATGAAGAGGCAAAAGACAGGAAGATTATTTCTGCTAAAGAATATAAATTACTTAAACAAACCCAATTAGCCATAAGAGATGCAATTAAAGTTGATGAGTTCTCATTTAAGAACTGGAAAATAGAAACGCCCTGATCTATTGAGTAAAGCTCTTACGCTGCGGAACCAGCGCAATTATTTTTTTAGACGAGACCAATTATGAGCAACAACCACAACAGAAAAGTTTATATTATCGACGGAAGCCGCACCCCACTCTTAAAATCGCGTGGTAAGGTTGGTCCATTTACTGCGGGTGATCTGGCGGTGAATGCGGCGCGTCCACTTCTATTGCGCCATCAGTTTCCACTGGCTGCCTTCGATGAAGTAATCTTAGGCTGTATGATGCCAGGCGAAAGAGAAGCGAATGTTGCGCGTGTTGTTGCATTGCGTCTGGGCATTCCTCAAACTGTTCCGGCATGGACAGTGCAGCGTAACTGCGCGTCAGGTATGCAGTCTATTGATTCCGCTTACCGTAACATTAAAAATGGCGCAGCTAATTTAATTCTTGCTGGTGGGACTGAATCAATGAGCCATGCTCCCATCCTGTTTAATCACACCATGGTTAACTGGTTGGGCCGTTTTATGCGGGCACGAACAACCGGACAACGGATTAACACACTATTAAAATTACGCCTGTCACATTTTAAACCGATTATTGCATTATTGTATGGCCTGTCTGATGACACCGTAGGCTTAAATATGGGTGAAACTGCGGAAAATATTGCTAACCGGTTTAATATCAGCCGCCAACAGATGGATGCTCTGTCCGTTGCCAGCCATCAGCGCCTGGCCAAAGCCTGCGATGCAGGCTTACTCGATGAAATTGAGGTTATGTACGATACACGCGGAAACTATTACGACCATGATGATGGTTTGCGGCGTGATTCAAGTATGGAAAGGTTGGCAAAATTACGCCCCGCATTTGATCGGAAATACGGCAATGTTACTGCTGGAAACAGTGCACAAATCACCGATGGTGCCGCATGGGTGATACTGGCCAGTGAAGCGGCTGTCAAACAACATAAGCTACCCGTCATTGCTACCATCGAAGATACACAATGGGCAGGGTTGGACCCGGCTGTTATGGGGATGGGGCCAGCTCATGCAATGGCACCCATTATGCAGCGCCACCAATTTTCAATTGAAGATATAGATTATTGGGAAATTAATGAAGCCTTTGCTACTCAGGTTATCGGTTGTGTTAAAGCCTGGCAGGATGATGACTACTGTAAAACCCAGCTTGGACTGGAAAAACCACTAGGCCAGATACCTGAAGACAGGCTGAATATTGATGGTGGTGGCGTCAGTATGGGCCACCCTGTAGGGGCGAGTGGCACCCGTATTGTCTTACATCTGGCAAAAATTCTACAACGCACCCAAACAAAACGCGGCATTGCCAGCCTCTGTATTGGTGGTGGTCAGGGCGGCGCTGTTTTAATTCAAAATGCCAGCCAGTCAATATAAACCGAAGATCTGTCAGGAATCCAATAATGCACAATAAAAATAAGGCTAATAATACGCTGCCCCTTCTTAAGCACTGGAAGCTCTGCTACGATGATAACGACATTGCCTGGTGTCACCTCGATATGCAGAATGCCAGCACAAATTTATTGTCCATTGCCGTTATTGAAGAGCTTAATACCCTGCTTGATGGGTTCAACGCGAACCTGCCACAGGCTGTTATTCTCTTATCAGACAAAAACAATGGTTACATTTTTGGTGCCGATATTAAAGAATTCACCACTCTCGATACACAGCAGCAGGCACTTGACTTTCTGCAACGTGGTCATGCACTAATGGATAAACTTGAAGCCCTGACCTGCCCGACTGTTAGTATGGTTCATGGTAACTGTTTTGGTGGCGGTACCGAACTCTCCCTGGCGTGCGATTATATTGTTGCCAGTGATGACCAAAAAACAAACATCGGCCTACCCGAAATAAAATTGGGTATTCATCCCGGATATGGTGGTACTGTGCGTTCCATTAAGCGCTGCGGGCCAGTGGCAGCAATGGGCATTATGCTAACAGGTCGTGCCTTAAGCGCACGCGCGGCAAAAAAAATCGGATTGATAGATGAGGTTGTGCCTTTGCGCCAGCTAAAGAAAGCCGCCGCCACTTTTGCTCTGCATGCACCTGCACGCAAACAACCTGAATTTCTGGCACGACTGGCAAACCATCCTTTAGTCAGACCACTACTTGCCAGTCAAATGCGTAAACAGGTTGCTACCAAAGCCAAACTACAACACTACCCTGCGCCCTACAAACTCATTGATCTCTGGCAAAAATATGCCAGTGATAAAAAACAGATGCTCAAGCAGGAAATACTGTCTGTTGCCAGCCTTACCACCACCTTGACTGCCAGGAATCTGGTAAAAGTATTTTTTTTACAGGAAAAACTCAAGAGCCTGGGTAAAAAATCTACTGTTAAGATCGAGCATATACATGTGATTGGCGGTGGTATTATGGGTGGTGATATTGCTTCCTGGTGTGCCATACGGGGTTATAGTGTGAGTGTGCAGGATCAAAACCCTGAATCTCTGGCACAAACTTTTAAACGTGCACAGACTTCATTTAAAAAGAAATTTAAGCGCAACCGTCGTGCAATTCGTGATGCCAATGATCGTCTGCTACCGGATCATCGTGGTGTGGGTATAACCCGCGCTGACATTGTTATTGAAGCCATTTTTGAGGACCGTGAGGTAAAACGCAAACTTTACCAGTCAATTGAACCAAAGATGAAAAAAAATGCAATTCTGGCAACCAATACATCAAGTATAAAACTGGAAGATTTAAGTTCCTGCCTGAAAAATCCAGGCCGACTGGTTGGCTTGCATTTTTTTAACCCAGTAGCATTAATGCCATTGGTAGAAATTATTTATGGCCCACAAACCGATGCACAGGTGGTACAACAAGCTCTCGCGTTTGGTAAAGATATTGGTAAACTCCCTCTGCCGGTTAAAAGCTCACCTGGCTTTTTGGTTAACCGTATATTAATGCCTTATATACTCGAGGCCGTAACTATGATTAGTGAAGGCATCCCCGCAGAAGTCATTGACAAAGCCGCCACCGATTTTGGTATGCCTATGGGGCCGATTGAGCTGGCTGATACTGTTGGTCTGGATATTTGTAAATCTGTTGCTCAGATACTGGCAGAAGCCCTTGATCTGACACTGCCTGCTGATCTTGAAAATATGACAAAAGCAGGCTTATTGGGTAGAAAATCTGCTCAGGGTTTTTATACATATAAAAAAGGCAAGCCGATAAAAAATAAAAATATCCAATATAAACACCCACAGGAAATTCAGGACAGGCTAATTTTTCGTCTGTTAAACGAAACCGTTGCCTGTTTGCGAGAAGGCATTGTTGAAGATGAAGCCTTGATTAATGCGGGCATTATTTTTGGGACTGGTTTTGCCCCTTTCACCGCTGGTCCACTTGAATATATCGCAACTCAGGGTAAAGAGAATTTAATCCCCACCATGCAGACGCTGGAAAATAAATTCGGTAGTCAGTTTAAGTTGGACGAAGGTTGGGCACTGCTATAGCACACAGGCTAATTTGCTATTTTATAACGCACAATAGAATCCTGGTTCATATCACATTTGTATGGTTATAAAATCATAAACTCATCGCGTAACAGGAAACAGGCGATAAAAATTTTCTCTTGTTAGCTGTGCAATATATTCAACAGATGTACCACGAATTTCTGCCAGTGCTTCAGCAATATGCTGTACATATGCCGGTTGATTTTGTTTACCACGATGTGGAATCGGTGCCAAATAAGGTGAATCGGTTTCGATTAATAAATAATCATCTGGAATTGTTTTAACCACTACTCGCAGCGCATCTGCATTTTTAAAGGTAATAATACCGGAAATTGAGATCATCAATCCCAGTTCTATCGCTTGCTCTGCAAAAGACCGTGACTCGGTAAAACAGTGAATAATGCCACCACAGGACGGCACATTTTCCTGTTGTAAAATTTCAAGTGTATCTTCAGCCGCACCGCGGGTATGAATAATAACTGGTTTTTTGACAGTGTTGGCGACCTGAATATGCTGGCGAAAACGCTGTTGCTGCCATGACGGATCCCCCTTATGATAAAAATAATCCAGACCAGTTTCCCCAATTGCAATAACCTTATCATCCTGTGCAAGTCGGGTTAAAGTCGCTACACTAAACTCTTCGCCCTCATCCGCCATAGGGTGAACACCAACAGAAACAGATATTTGTGGATAGGGCAGAACTTGCTCCAGCATCGAGTCATAGGTTCGTAAATTAATCGCAACGCAGAGCATATGTTCAATGCCGGCCTGGCGGCTCTGTTGAATCAACTGGTTAAAACTATTATTAAAGTCATCCAGCTTGATGCAGTCAAGATGGCAATGTGAATCAATTAACATAATTAAACCTGTTTTATTCATCGAATCAGGCAATCAAAGACGTCATTTACTAACGGTATAGATGAAAAGGCTACCCATTGTTTAAGACCATCAGCCGCAGGGATGCGGGTGATACAAGAATTTTTAAATTACTTTTATCTGCTTACATCGTGTGTGTTATACGATCAGATTTTAATGCGCCAGCAAGATGCGTTTCTATTTTATTCCGTGTAAGTCCCTTATCCTGCTCAGAAAATTGCACACCAATACCTGTCGCACGATTACCCTGAGCACCATTGGGTGTCATCCATATTATTTTACCAGCAACAGGGAGGCGCTCGGTATCATCCATAAGTGTCAGTAACATAAAAACATCGTCACCGAGCTTATAATTTTTGTTGGTTGGAATAAATAAACCACCGTTTTTAATGAATGGCATGTAAGCTGCGTAAAGTGCCGCTTTATCCTTGATACTGAGTGATAACATGCCTGATTTTGTTGGTGCACTACCCATAAAAATCTCCATCTACCTATTTTTTATCTACAATTAATGTATCACCAGTCAATGACCACCAGGCGAATCACGGTTATAAAGTATCCCATGATAATAGCAGATTTTCCCATAATAACTGTGGATTTAGTGCAATCGAACCTTGTTGCAACGTTTGTAAAAGCTGTGACTGTAAACTAAATAAACGGTTATTATCCACATTTTTTGCGAGTTGTTTTAACGGAGTACTGTTTGCCTGATTGATAATACGTGATTGATTGATTTCACTAACCCTGTTATTTGATAGATAAACCAGATCATTCACCCAGTCCAGCATCCAGCCAAGGAGTTGCTGTTTATCGCATTGCGATAGTTTTAATGAATAGTCCAGTATTGATTCCGCATTTAATTTCGTCAGTAATGCACTGGCTAATAGCTGACGCTGTTCAGATTCTTTGGCAACGACAAGCGCCGCCAGGGGAGCGTTGTGCACCAGTCTGAAAGCATATTGACAGGTTGTAGTCGTTTTAAACCCACCGTGATGCATTAACCAGTTTTTTACCTGTGAATATTCAGGCTGGCTGAACTTAACTTGCTGGCAACGACTACGAATAGTTGCTGGTAGCCGATTTGGTGCGGCGCTAACTAATATGAGTAATGTATTATCACCTGGTTCTTCCAGAGTTTTTAACAGGCTGTTTGCTGCCGCAGTATTCATTATGTCAGCCTGCTCAATAATAGCAATACGATAGCCACTCATCTGACTGGTCTGATTTAAACGATGACATAACTCACGAATGGCATCAATACGGATGTTCAACACCGGGGTTTTACTTTTTGATTTTTTTGGCGGCGTTGGTTTGATGCTATAAAGATCAGGGTGCGTACCTGCCGCAAGCAACAAACAATTATTGCAGACCCCACAGGCCTGGTCTGTTGCGATTTCTGCTTTATGGTTACCAAGTTTAGTTTTATCTGGTTTATTACTGGTAACATTCACCGCTGGACAACACAGTAGTGCGTGCCCCAGTGCATAAGCCAGCTCGGTTTTCCCCAGACCACGATAGCCACTAAACAACAGGGCATGAGGCAAATGTTGTTGTTGCTTGCGAGCCATTATCTGCTGCCATTGCGGCAGCAACCAGGGGTAAATTTCAGGCATGCTCAAAACTTCATAAAATTATTCGAATAAAATAGCGTAACGTATTAATGCATGACGAATCTGTGTTTGCACTTCATCCAGTGTCAGCGTTGCATCCACCACACACATTCGTTGCGGGTATTGCTGTGCCAGTAAAATATAAGCCTCACGAACCCGCTGAAAAAAATCATCTTTTTCTTTTTCAATTCTGTCAGGGCAGCTACGCTTACTGGCGCGAGCGCGCCCAACCATAACAGGAGCATCGAGTATAATGGTTAAATCTGGCCGTAAACTGCCTTGCACCCACTGCTCAAGTTGAGCGATTTTTTCTACACTCCGTTGCCGCCCACCTCCCTGATAGGCATACGTTGCCTCGGTAAAACGATCGCATAAAACCACTTTATTCATTTTCAGAGCGGGGTAAATTACTTTGTGTAGATGCTCAGCGCGCGCTGCAAACATCATTAAAAGTTCTGCATCGGCACTCATTGTATACTCAGCATGGCACAGTAACAAATTACGTAATGCTTCACCTAAGGGTGTGCCACCCGGTTCGCGTGTTACTACACATTCATCCCCCTGTGCCTCGAGCAGAGATTGTATAAATTGAAGGTTACTGGTTTTACCCACACCTTCGATACCTTCCAGGGTAATAAATTTGCTCATTATAAGTGCTGCTTCCTGGTTAATTTTATATATATTACTGAGTCGGCAGCCTTTTTATGTGTACTATTAATAAATACACTGCTGTCGCGTTATTTTAGTCATATTTTGTGTTGCATTATTCTTTCTCATTAGTGTTTTTTACGCTGATACTTATCAACTGCCCTGTTATGATCTTTTAAGTTAGTAGAAAAAACATGCCTGCCTGAACCGTCACCATACGCAACAAAATACAGCATGTCGGTTTTATCTGGATGTAATACGGCATGAATTGACTGTCGCCCTGGCATTGCAATGGGTGTTGGCGTCAGTCCTTTTCTAGTATAAGTGTTGTAGGGCGTATCTTTCCGTAAATCGCTAAGGTGAATATTACCATCATAGTTCTTAATGCCATAAATGACCGTCGGATCGGTCTGTAAACGCATATTTTTATTTAACCGATTGATAAATACACCCGCAATCAATGGGCGTTCCTGTGCAATGGCAGTTTCTTTTTCTACTATTGAAGCAAGTATCAGCGCTTCATAAGCGTTTTTAAAAGGTAGATGTTTCTCTCGGTGTTGCCACTCCTCTGCTAACACCTGCTGCATCGTTTTATAGGCGTTCTGTAATAATTCTGTATCTTTCATCCCGGTTGAAATATCATAGGTCGATGGAAAAAATCGCCCTTCGGCCTGTTGATTTCCATATCCCAGTTTTTTCATAATGACTGCCGGTGATAAATGATTCAGCGTATGTTGAAGCAAGGGAGAACGCTTAATTTGCGCAAGCATTTGCTTAAAAGTTATGCCTTCAACCAGTGTGATACGGTGCTGTATCACGTCACCGTTAACCATACGCTCGAGTATATCGGCCAGACTTTCACCCGCTTTAATGATATATTTACCCGCCTGTAAATGTGTCGCCTGATTATGTAGCCGCCCCCATAAAATAAAATCGCGCTTATGGTTTAAAAGTTTTTTCTGCTCCAGTTGTGAAGCAATAACACGAATGGACGAGCCGGGTTTTAAGTAAATTCTTACTGGTTTTTCCAGCGTTAATGGTTGCTGCATCAGGGTAAAAAGTTGCACTGAATAATAAATACCTGTGCCTGCAATAATAATGACCACAGCAAGCAGGAAGGGCAGCATTTGTTTAAATCCTTTTAACATGATCGCCCTTTATCTCCTGCAATAATTGATTCAACTTTCGAGCCTGTAAAAAAGTCCCGGTTTGCCATGTTGTTGTCTGGCGCGGTGAGGTTTGAAACTCTGAAGGTTGAAACAGCAATGTTTTTACCGGCAGGATTTCCAGTAAACTATTACAGATAAATAACGCATCCATTGTAAACAGTGCCTGCATGGATAACTCCGTGATTGAAACGGGCATTAAATTTTTATCTGCAAGCTCAATAATTTTTTCACGGATAATTCCGGTAACACCACTCATTGTTAACGCTGGCGTTAATAGCTGCATCTGTTTAACAGCAAATAGATTACTCATGGTTCCTTCAATGACTCTGCCATCACTATCAAGCATTAAACCTTCACTATAAGTGTCTTTCCATTCATTTCTGGCGAGTACATTTTCCAGTCGATTCAAATGTTTTATACCAGCCAGTGCTGGATTGATTGAGATGGTTTGTCGACAGACACATAAATCTGCGGCTTTATTCTCACCATTTTGACTGGCAGTACTGTCAAAATATCTCGGCGCTAAACCTTTTGTTAATGACACCATTCGAGTGCTAGAAAGAGTGTCCAGTTGCCGATAACCACGTTCACTGCAACCTCGAGTCAATATCAGTTTGATAACGCCGTTGCCGGATAAATTTTTACACAGTAAGGCAATGTCCTGCAACCACAGTTTTTCCTCTGGACAGGGTATCTGTAATCGTTGTGCCCCTTGTTGTAGACGGTTAAAGTGAGCCTGCCAAAATTCCAGGCCATTATCAACACAGGCAATGGTTTCAAACAGGCCATCACCGTACTGCAATCCCCGCTCCTGTACTGAGACATAATTGGTGGCAATGCCATTAATAAGACAGTTCTGCATCACCATTAAATAACCGAGTTGCTCACATCAAATATTTTTAGCAATCCTCGTGCTTTTGCGCGGGTTTCTTCCAGCTCATGCTGGCCCTGTGAATCGGCCACAATACCACCGCCGGCTCTAAAAAAAAGGCGGTCGCACTCACGCACCAGAGTGCGGATTAAAATATTAAAATCCATATCACCATCCAGATTAATATAACCCAGTGAGCCGGTGTAAGCACCCCGCATCTCCTGCTCCTGTTCGGCAAGAATTTCCATACAACGTATCTTGGGACAGCCGGTAATTGTACCACCGGGGAAAACAGCTTTTAATACATCAACGGCAGACTTATCTTTTTGGCATTCGCCTCGAATATTTGACACAATATGATGCACATGCTGCCAGCTTTCCAGTGCCATCAATTCATTTACCTGAATACTGCCGGGAATACAAACTCGGCCAAGATCATTGCGTTCCAGATCAATTAACATAATATGTTCAGCCAGTTCCTTTGGGTGAGAGAGTAATTCTTTTGCCATAGCGGCATCAAAGTGCGGGTCGCTAGAACGCGGTCGGGTACCTGCAATTGGCCGAGTTTCAATAAAACCGTTTCGCATACTAACGAGCCTTTCCGGTGATGAACTAATAATAGCCGCGTCATTAAATGTAGCCAGTGCAGCAAAAGATGATGGATTGTGTTCAGCCAGTCGGGAAAATAGTGCCACATCATCCATTGCCTGCATAAGTTGAGCATGCCAGCAACGGGACAGGTTAGCCTGAAAAATATCGCCAGCATAAATATATTGTTTAATTTTCTCAACCTGTAGAAGATAGCGGTTTTCATCGGATTCTACAAACTGATTTTGTGCAACCAACTGAGGTTGGGATGCCGACTGAGAATTGATCGATAAAACAGGCGGTTGTGTTTGCTGCCGGATTATTTCCAGACAGTCAGTTTCGATTTTATCAAGTAATTCCAGGGCGGTTCTTTCTACCACGATCTGGCAATGGTTGCTTATCCGATCACGTATAATTGCTGCGGGTATTCGACTGGCAAGAGCCAGCGGTAACCGCGTTTTGCTCTGTGGAAACACCAGACGGGTTTCAATTTCTGCCGCCATTTCATACGCTAGATAAACAAACCAGCCGCCATAAAAGGGAATACCTGATTTATCTTCGGTGTTAATGTGCGTTTTATATTGTGCACAAAGCCCGGTTAGTTCATCAAAAAATGTTTTACCCGTAACTTTTTTATTCAGCCGGTTACCCGCTTCATCGGTATAATATAATTGCCGGTTCGCACTTAGTTGCAGTGACTCCTGTGGGCAGGCAAAAACGATATCATACCGCCCCACATTAGCTTTAAGCGGGGAAGTTTTATTGTCGGCCTGATATGCGCTACTAATCAACGCATAAGGATAACGTTGCCGGTTGAAACGAACAAGATCAACCAGCTCGAAGCAAACGGGTAAAGGGCGGGTAACAATAGACACAATGCAGGAGCCTTTAAATTAAGCCGTGAATAGATGTCTTGAACTCAGAATTTCCGATAGCCGTGCTGGTAAGTATTTACCATGACGTTGAATACATCCATGTAAACCCGACACCCGCATCCCTGCGGCTGACAGTCTTGAATAATGAGTGTCCTTTTCATCTGTACTATTAGTAAGTCGGTTTTATCCATGTGATCACAATGCTGATCCAGGTAATGGCATCAACTTAATTTTTTAAATATTAACGAGCCATTCGTACCGCCAAAACCAAATGAATTGGAGAGTACGTAGTCTATTTTCATTTCACGTGCGGTTAAAGGCACATAATCCAGATCGCAACCTTGACCGGGGGTTTGTAGGTTAATGGTTGGTGGTGCCACCTGGTCTCTAATTGCAAGAATAGAAAATATTGCTTCAATGCCCCCTGCGGCACCCAGTAAATGCCCAGTCATGGATTTTGTTGAGCTAATTGCCACTTTTGATGCCTGTTCGCCAAATGCGGATTTGATTGCATTGGTTTCTGCAATATCTCCAGCTGGGGTCGACGTACCGTGGGCATTGATATAATCAATCGCTTCCACATTGATGCCTGCATCGTTGATTGCCAGTGTCATACAACGCCCGGCACCACTACCATTCGCTACCGGTGTGGTTATATGGTAAGCATCACTGTTATAACCAAATCCGGCAACTTCAGCATACATTTTTGCACCCCGTGCCGTTGCATGTTCATATTCTTCCAGCACCAGTATGCCAGCACCATCACCAAGCACAAAACCGTCCCGGTCTTTATCCCAGGGGCGGCTGGCAGCGGCGGGGGCATCATTTTGGGTTGATAAGGCGCGCGCCGCAGTAAAGCCTGCGACTCCAAGGGGTGATGATGCCATTTCTGCACCACCAGCAAACATTATATCGGCATCGCCGTAAGAAATAATTCGAGACGCTTCACCGATACTGTGCGTTCCAGTTGAACACGCAGTCGCCAGTGCAATATTGGGGCCTTTAAGGCCGTAACGAATAGAAACGTTACCGGAAATCATATTAATGATTGAACCCGGCACAAAGAAAGGCGAGATTCTGCGCGGGCCAGCTTTAAAAAGCTTTTCGCTATTCGCCTCAATCATGGGTAAACCGCCAATACCTGAACCAATTGCAACACCAATCCGTTCTGCATTTTCTTCTGTGACCACTAGCCCAGAATCTTGCATGGCTTCATTCGCGGCAACCATGCCATAGTGAATAAAGGTATCCATTTTTTTCAGATCTTTGCTTGCAATAACACCTTTCGTATCAAAATTTTTTACCGTTGCTGCAATTTTTACGCGATAAGCAGAGGTGTCGAAAGCATCAATGGAAACAACGCCAGATTTCCCTGCGACGATATTACCCCATGTTTCATTTATATTTAGACCGACGGGTGAAACGATGCCCAGTCCGGTAACAACAACACGCCGTTTAGCCAAAATTCCCCCTGTAGAGTTCTTTAGTCGTATATATCCATCTTTCCAGTTCTATTTATGCTGTCGCCATCAAGTTTGTACCCATTCACACACGGACACAACGCACAGCTGCAAAAATCAGAACATAAATTGAGGCCGACTTTAATCAAAATCGACGAGAACGTAAAATAGTCGCTGTGGAAAAATAGCAGCTATTTAAAAAACATATACTAGCTAGATTAGTTGCTATGTGTGTTTACGTAATCAATCGCTTGCTGAATAGTGGTGATTTTTTCGGCGTCTTCATCTGGAATTTCACATTCGAATTCTTCTTCCAGTGCCATAACCAGTTCAACTGTATCGAGCGAATCGGCACCCAGATCATCAACGAATGATGCTTCGTTAGTTGCCTGCTCTTCCGTTGCACCTAACTGCTCAATAACTATTTTACGAACGCGTTCTTCAGCTGTGCTCATTAATTTTTCCTCTTGGTTTATGCAGTCTGATTGATCAAATTGGCGACCGGATATTGGCCACTATTTAATTAACCAGTATTTGAGTTTTTAAGCTGCGTTATTCTAGTGAATATGCGCCCAGCTTGCCACTAAAACTCAGCAAAATTAATTTATTAAAAATTTTGCATAAAATATATATATTTCATAGTATTACAGGATGTAATTAATGTCCTGTATGAAATATGAGTGTAACTAATTTGTAATAAAGGCCAGCTTTTAGCTATGGCATATACATTCCACCATTCACATTGATGGTTTCACCCGTAATATATGCGGCTTCGTTGCCGGCTAAAAAACATACCGCTGCGGCAACATCTTCAGGTAAACCCAGACGATTTAATGGTATCTGGTTAATTAATGCCTGGTGCTGTGCTGCGGGTAACTCGCGTGTCATGTCGGTATCAATAAATCCTGGCGCAACACAGTTTACTGTAACATTACGCGAACCGATTTCTCGTGCCAGTGATTTGGTAAAACCCAGCATCCCTGCTTTCGTTGCAGAATAATTGGTCTGCCCTGGATTACCCGTAAAACCCACAACGGAAGCGATGTTGATGATACGCCCTTTTCTTGCTTTCATCATGGCGCGAACGCAGGCTTTAGAAAGTCGGTAAATTGAGGTGAGGTTGGTTTCGATAACATCTATCCATTGAGCCTCCTTCATTATCATTAATAAATTGTCTTTAGTAATGCCTGCATTGTTTACCAGAATGCTGATCGCAGAAAATTTATCATTAATGGCTTTAACGACTGCCGTAATAGAGTCCGCATCGGTAACATTTAAACACATGCCTTTACCGCCTGATGCAGATAAGGTTGCAGTAATATTATCGGCACCAGTTTGTGTTGTGGCGGTACCAATTACTGTTGCACCACATGCGGCCAGGCGGGCTGCAATCGCTTTGCCAATACCACGACTGGCACCTGTTACCAGCGCAATTTCACCTTTTAATTGTTTATTCATGTATATAGATACTCAATTATTCTTTAAATAGTACACTTTGTAAGTAGCTCAGTTTTCAGCTCGCCCGAATTACAGGATGGCCTGGTTCACAAACAGTATGCGGATAAACAGGAATCGAGTATCGCATACGCTTTTATTTAAGTCATAGCGTCAAGAAAACGCTCCATTGATGCCACTGAACCAAGTGAAAAACTCGCCACATTTTTGTTAATTCGACGGGTTAAACCACCAAGCACTTTACCTGGTCCACATTCTACTACCACATCTGAACCATCGGCAAGAATGCCAATGGTCTGCGTCCAGCGAACTGGGTTATACAGCTGTTTAACCAATACATCACGAATGGCTTCTGGATCATCATGTGCTTTTGCATCAACATTATGAATCACCTGTATTTTTGGCGGTTTAATCTCAATCGTTTTTAAATAGTCAGCAAACTGTTCCGCTGCTGGTTTCATTAATGTACTGTGTGCTGGCACGCTCACCGGCAAGAGTAAGGCACGTTTTGCACCGGCTTCTTTTAACGCTTCATTTGCCTGCTTAACCGCCGCAGTATTTCCTGCTATCACAACCTGTCCGGGTGAATTAAAGTTTACCGCTTCAACCAATAAATCACCTGTTTCGCTCAGCTGCTGACAAATGTTGATGATTACATCGTCAGCCAGGCCGATGATAGCTGCCATTGCGCCTTCACCTTCGGCGACCGCCTGCTGCATAAACTGGCCACGTTTGGATACCAGCTTAATTGCATCGCTAAAGGTAAGCGACTTAGCTGCAACCAGCGCCGCATATTCCCCCAGGCTATGGCCTGCAAAAACAAAAGGGATAATCATGCATTGCTGCGCCATAACTCGCATTATCGCAATATCAGCAGCAAGCATTACTGGCTGTGTGATTTCGGTCTGATTAATTTTATCGACTGGACCATGGCGAACAATGTCCCATAAATCAATATTAAGTCTATCTGAGGCCTGCGCAAAAGTTTCTTCAATTATAGGCCAACTTTCCGCAAAGTCGGATAACATACCAATCGATTGTGAACCCTGACCGGGGAAAACAACAGCAATATTCATACTAATACCTGCATTTTTATTTATTATTTTAATCCCAACACATCCTGCATATCGTACAACCCCTTGCCATTGTCCTGTAACCAGCATGCTGCGCGCATCGCACCGTTCGCAAAAGTCATCCGACTGGTCGCTTTATGGGTAATTTCGACACGTTCGCCAATATCGGCAAACATAACTGTATGGTCACCCACGATATCACCTGCGCGGATGGTTTCAAAACCAATCGTTGAACGCTCTCTTTCACCTGTCCGCCCTTCTCGTCCGTACACCGCACAGGTTTTTAAATCCCGACCCAGAGCTTGTGCAACAACTTCACCCATACGAATAGCGGTGCCTGATGGTGCATCGATTTTATGTCGGTGATGGGCTTCAATCACTTCGATATCCACGCTATCACCCAGCACGCGGGCAGCAATATTCAGCAACTTAAAGCATAGGTTTACGCCCACACTCATATTCGGTGCAAAAACAATGCCGATTGAAGCTGACGCTGCTTCAATCTGCTGTTTTTGTTTGTCCGTAAAGCCGGTGGTACCAATAACAATGTTTTTACCGTATTCAAGGCACACTGCAAGGTTGCTTAATGTTACTTCAGGGCGGGTAAAATCAATCAGGGTATGAAAAGCAGAAGCCGCTTGCGACAAACTGGATTGCAATATAATTCCCTGTTTACCGATACCAGCCATTTCACCGACATCACTGCCTAATAAGCTGCTACTGTCATGCTCCAGTGCTGCGCCTAATTGAATCTGTGTATTGTCGTCACAAGCCTGAACCAGGCTACGCCCCATACGCCCAGCGGCACCAGTGATAGCAACTTTTAGCATTTAAAGCCCCCAAATGATAATTGTTTATTTCGTCTGTACCAGCATCCAGACCAGGGAATGGATGAATAAGTGATGAAACGGTATTAAACAGGCAGACTAACTAATGTCAGCAATGCTGTTTATAGGTCGTTTTTTTAATAACAGTTTACCCTGTCTTCAGATCATCGAAAAATCTTTTTACGCGATCACCCCAGGAAGCATGTTGTGGGCTGTGCTCCTTATTGGATTCATACATTGATTGCTCAAATTCTTTTAATAAATCTTTCTGTTTATGGCTAAGTTTAATCGGCGTTTCTACGGTAACACGGCATAGTAAATCGCCAGTTAGTCCACCGCGTACCGGTTTTACGCCCTTACCCCGCATTCTGAACAGTTTCCTCGACTGGGTTTCTGCAGGAATTTTCAGTCGTAGCCGACCATTGAGTGTTGGCACTTCAATTTCACCACCCAGTGCTGCCACACTAATTGAAATGGGCATTTCACATAACAGGTCATTATCCTCACGGGTAAAGATTTGATGGGGTTTAACCTGCATCTGTACATATAAATCCCCTCCTGGCGCACCCTGACCACCCGCCTCACCTTCACCGGATAATCGGATACGATCACCCGTATCAACGCCTGCCGGAACTTTAACGGAAAGTGTTTTCTCATCCCGTTTGCGTCCCTGTCCACGGCAATCAGGACAGGGGTCTGAGATGGTTTTACCCTGACCATGACATTGTGGGCAGGTTTGTTGTACCGCAAAAAATCCCTGTTGCATTCTAACCTGACCCGCACCACCACAGGTGGTACAGGTGCGGGTAGTGGTGCCTTTTTTTGCACCACTACCATCACAACTCTTACAGGCGACCATTGTTGGTACTCGAATTTTTATTTCGGCACCAAATACAGCCTGTTCAAGGCTTAATTCAAGATTGTATTGCAAATCGGAACCGCGATGCACATGTGAACTGCGACGTCCTGCACCGCCACCACCAAAAATATCGCCAAAAACATCTCCGAAAATATCTTCAAAACCACCACCGGCACCCGCGCCAGGGCGACCACCCATAGATGGGTCAACACCAGCATGGCCATATTGATCATAAGCCGCACGTTTATTCGAGTCACTCAGGATGTCATAGGCTTCTTTACATTCTTTAAACATGACCTCCGATTCCGTTGCATTGTCTGCATTTCTATCGGGATGATGCTTCATCGCCTGACGGCGATAAGCCTTTTTCAAATCCGCTTCACCCACATCGCGGGACACACATAATACTTCGTAATAATCGCGTTTCGACATAATATTTTCTACTTACCAATTGCCAACTTACTAACAGGACGGATGAAAAGAATACTTAATTTATTAATGCGTAATAATCATGCTTAAAGCAACCGGGATGATTACTTTATAAACCACAAAAGCCCTGCGCGAAAAAAAATTCTCGCGCAGGGCTCAGTTTAGTGAAGATTATTTATCTTCTTTCACTTCTTCAAATTCAGCATCGACAACATTATCGGTTGCACCCGCTTTATTACCGGCTGCTGCACCGCTGCTGCTACCATCCGCTGCCTGTGCCTGCTCAGCATAGGCTTTTTCAGCCAGCTTACCTGTCACCTCGGTCAGGGTTTTTGTTTTTTCTTCAATGACTGTCCGGTCACTGCCTTCCAGTGCTGTCTTCAATTCAGCAATGGCAGACTCAATGGCTGTTTTTTCACTGGCTTCAACTTTGTCGCCAAGATCTTTAAGTGATTTTTCAGCTGAATGAATCATATTTTCAGCTGAATTACGTGTATCAATTAACTCCCGCGCTTTCTTATCTTCGTCAGCATGAATCTCTGCATCTTTAATCATTTGTTCAACTTCAGAGTCCGACAAACCGCTGGATGCGGTAATGATAATAGACTGCTCTTTACTGGTCGCCTTATCTTTAGCCGAAACATTTAGTATACCGTTCGCATCAATATCAAATGAAACTTCAATTTGTGGCACACCGCGTGGTGCTGGTGGAATATCTGCCAGGTCGAACCTGCCCAGTGACTTGTTTCCCGATGCCATTTCGCGCTCACCCTGAAGCACATGCACTGTGACTGCGCCCTGATTATCATCCGCTGTAGAGAATACCTGTGATGCTTTGGTTGGAATGGTTGTATTTTTATCGACCAATTTAGTCATCACGCCACCCATTGTTTCAATGCCCAGTGACAGTGGTGTAACATCTAATAATAAAATATCATTTACTTCACCACCAAGCACACCGCCCTGGATCGCAGCACCAATGGCAACGGCCTCATCTGGATTGACATCTTTACGTGGTTCTTTACCAAAAAACTTCTGTACTTCTTCCTGTACTTTTGGCATCCGTGACTGACCACCAACCAGAATGACATCATCAATTTCACTGGCACTTAAACCGGCATCTGCCAGAGCTGTTTTACAGGGTTCGATAGTGCGTGCAATCAGCTCATCAACCAGACTTTCCAGCTTAGCGCGTGACAGTTTAATGTTCAGGTGCTTCGGACCTGTTGCATCGGCAGTAATATATGGCAGATTAACATCCGTTTGCTGGGTTGAAGACAGCTCAATTTTTGCCTTCTCTGCGGCTTCTTTCAAGCGTTGCAATGCTAGTGGGTCTGAATGAATATCGATACCTGAATCTTTCTTGAACTGCTCGGTCAGGTAATCCATCAGGCGGGTGTCAAAATCTTCACCACCGAGGAAAGTATCGCCGTTGGTTGCCAGTACTTCAAACTGGTGTTCACCATCAATTTCTGCAATTTCAATAATTGAAATATCGAACGTACCTCCACCCAGATCATAAACCACAATTTTTGAATCACCACGGTTTTTATCCATACCATAAGCCAGTGCAGCCGCCGTTGGCTCATTAATAATACGCTTAACATCCAGCCCGGCAATTTTACCTGCATCTTTGGTCGCCTGACGTTGTGAATCGTTAAAATAAGCAGGAACTGTAATCACTGCCTCAGTAACTTCATGTCCCAGATATTCTTCTGCGGTTTTTTTCATTTTCTGCAAAATGCGCGCAGAAACTTCGGGCGCAGCCATTTTTTTACCTTTGGCTTCTACCCAGGCATCCCCATTGTCAGCTTTAACAATGTTATAGGGCACCAGCTTAATATCACGCTGTACGACTTCATCTTCAAACCGGCGACCAATTAGTCGTTTAACAGCAAAAATAGTATCATTCGGGTTGGTGACCGCCTGACGCTTTGCAGATTGACCAACAACCACTTCTTCATCAGTAAAAGCGACAATGGAAGGCGTTGTACGATCACCCTCGCTATTTTCAATTACTTTTGCTGTACCACCATCCATAACGGCAACGCAGGAGTTAGTTGTACCGAGGTCTATACCAATTATTTTAGCCATTTCTGGTCTCCGTAAAATGTTTATTTAGCTGACAACATCAGCCGTAAATTAATAATGTTTACTTGTTTTTTGTTATATAAGGGCAAAAAAACTATTTCAAACCCCGCATTATGCTTTTTTCTGGATAATTTAGTGGGGATTAAACATTATCGAGCTTAAGTCCCACTTTTTACCTCTTTATTCAGACTTTTCTACCGGTTCTTCTGGTGATTTTGAAACAATGACCATCGCTGGTCGCAGCAGCCGGTTCTTAAGCAAAAAGCCTTTCTGCATCACTGCAATGACGGTGTTGGGCTCGACTTCAGCAGAAACTTGCATGGACATTGCCTGATGTTCATCCGAGTTGAACTTTTCATTGAGGGGGTTAATTTCTGCTATACCCAGTTTTTCCAGCATTTTTTTCAGCATGCTCAGGGTTATTTCCATCCCTTCACGCAAACTTTCTACGCTGGCATCTTTGGTAGCAAGGCCAAGATCCATGCTATCAATAATCGGTAATAGTTCATTAACCAGATTTTCTACTCCAAATTTATGCGCGTTTTCAATATCTTTTTGATGACGGCGGCGTAAATTGTCCATTTCGGCTTTGGTCCGTAAAAACTGATCCCAGTTTTCGCTGGCTTTAGCCTGAGCTATTTCTAACTGCACTTCCAGACTGTCTGCATTTTTTTCTGGTGACTCCAGTTGCGCCTCATCATGAGGCGCGACCACCGTCGCATCCATTGTTGACTCAATCTCCTCTGCCACTGATTCCATCTCTTCATTTTTTGTTGTCATAAAGTCATCTCAACCATGTTTAAAATTATGAAAAATAGATGTTTGCTCTCTATGGTGCCAGTTGTCTAAAATTCAAGCATTAAACCTTAATTACTCACAGTACAGATGCAAAGGCTATCCCTCGTTCAAGGCCGCCAGCCGCAGGGATGCGGGTGTCGAGTCGACAGGGCTTGTATTCACCGCGTATTTTTAACCATGGGTAGCCTTTACATTTGTTTCAGTAATAGATTGGGTGCTATTACGCTTTCAGTGCAGCACCGAGTAATCGTGCAGTTACATCAACCACCGGGATGATTTGATCATAATTCATCCGCGCTGGCCCGATCACACCAACAACGCCCAACGTGGTTTCATCAATGTTATAAGTTGACGTAATCACGCTGCAGTCGCCCATGCCTTCAAACCCTGTTTCACTACCAATAAAAATTTTAACTCCTTCATTATGTACGCATCGGTTAAACAAATTCAACAATTCGTGTTTGTGGTCAAACATTTCAAATAATTGCTGTAGTTGAACCGGGTTTGTCGCAGTGTTGTAACGTAGCAGATTACTTTCCCCCTGTACGATCAGGGTCGGGTCAGTCGAAAGGTTATCTGCATCCAGTGCTTTACCTGCCATGTCTACGGCATAATGCATGGCAGCATCAATATGTTTGCGTGTCTGGTCAAGATCTTTAACCATGCAGTCACGTATATTTTGCACATCCTCACCGCAAAAGTGCTGATTGAGGTAATTTGCGGCACTTTGCAGCTCATCGGCACTGTATTCTCGTTCCATATGCAAGACTTTGTTCTGCACGTCTTTTTCATTAAGCACCAGAATAACCAGTACCCGATTTTCCGGCAGTAACAAAAACTCAATATGCCTGAGTACAAATTGCTCCGTTTTCGGTACACTCACAATCCCGGCCATGCGGGTTAGCTCAGAGACCAGTTGTGATGCCTGACTAATTAACTCTTCGTTATTTTGATCCGGGTCGAGCTGATGTTGCATTTTAGCCAACAAATCTTTTTTTAGTGGTTGCACTTCAAGAAAATGTTCGACAAACAGACGCAACCCCAATTCCGTTGGAATTCGTCCTGCCGATGTATGCGGGGCTTTAACCAGACCTTTTTTTTCCAGATCTGACATCACATTGCGAATTGTTGCCGAACTAATTTTAAGCTCCGCTTCTTCTGCCAGCCGCTTTGAACCAACTGGTTGACCATCACAGATATAACTGGCCACCAGTTGTTTTAACAGCGTAGCTGCGCGTTCAGAAATAAGTGGGGGAATGGTCAATAGCGATTAATATAGGTGTCAAAAGAGGTGATTCGTAATGTAAATATAATGCTGCCAAAAAGTAAAAAATCAAGTGTCGAGTAACTGGCACTCCAAACCAGAGAGTGCCAGCGTAAAATTATGGTAGCAAACTGGTGACAGGTCAAGCAAATTTATTAAATTAGCACGTTTTGATACGCGCTGAATTAGCGATGGCAAAAAACTGAAATCAGGTGTAACCAAAACTGAATAGCGAGCATCCAATCATTTCAACCGTTCGTTGGGCACAGATCCAGCACTTATAGGAGAGATTGAGAATGATAAATAAAAGAATATTAATTGGTGGTGCTCTGTTAGCGATCACCACGCTGACAGGCTGTCAGTCCATGATGAACAGTATGGGTATGATCCCTATGGGGTCTAGCACCGACCAGAAGGATGCCGCACATTTATGGTCAGTTTTGGAACAGAACGATTTGGTTGGTGGTCATGCCATACGCGCTCGAATTTATCCTGGTACCCCACCCCACGGGAAAATTCTGGAAACTTTGCATAAGCGTGTAACGGTTGATGGTCATACCGGCATTGCCATTATCAAACGCAATTATCGTGGTGCTGATGCCACTCTTGCTTCGGTTAAAGCCCATCCTGAAAAATATTTGAAAGCAGTAACGGTTATGTTTAAGCGTAGAGCGGGCTATGATCCTGCAGACAAAAACTGGTTTTGGGCCAAATATAAACCTGATGGTAGCCTGTTTACCAAGAAAAAAATGATGATGGAAATCCCATTAGCTGGCCGCATTGCCAAGGGTAAAGCAGAAGGCTGTATCAGCTGCCACAGAGGCGCACCTGGCGGGGATTTTATATTTGGACAGAGCATCCCTTCATCGTAAGTGCGTAATACTTTGTGATATCGGGACGATATTCCAACCCGGTATCACAAACGGTCAGACTAGAAAGATAAAGTAATGCTGATTCCCCTTAGCCCAGATGTTTTATAAAAATATTGAATTTTCCAAAAACTGCATAACGTTCATTGGTACCTGTCATTGATATCTGATGTACTTTCCTAATAGACTCGGTTTTTTTATTGTAATCATATTTCTCAGGTAGAATATTGAGCGGTCTTATGAAATATCCGGGTCAGCATGGATACCGAGTATTTTATTGGCATGTGGAATATAGGGGAATATGCCGGTTAGTTATTCTTCGCTGGTTTCAGCCAATCGCTAACGGTTATAGAACTCAGGTGTTATAATACTTCGTTTCCAGATCACATCTTCAAGACACAATAACCTCGTCCAAATGACTGCATCCAGCTCAAACAGAATTCGCGAAATACCCTACAATTACACCTCCTATTCTGATCGCGAAATTGTGATTCGTTTTTTAGGCGAAAAAAGCTGGCAAATGATTGAATCATTACGCCATTCGCGTCGTACTGGTCGTTCGGCTCGTATGTTGTTTGAAGTGCTCGGTGATATGTGGGTTATTACCCGCAACCCTTACGTTAACGACGATTTAATTAATACCCCACGGCGACGCAGTGCATTAATCACCGCCTTACAGCATCGACTATATCAGGTCGAAATGCGCGCAGATGGCAATCAAATTGCGCTGCAACTACTTGGTTCAACCAGAAATGCCGTCCAGCAGTTTGACCATGATTTAACCGAACAATCTCAGTTGCGGCTAAAATGTCGGCGTGTGCTGGGCAAAGTAACGGCCCGCGACAATATCGATTTTAGTGGACTGGCGCGCGTTGCCCATTCTACCGATGCTACCGACTGGCGTATTGCCATGCCCTTTGTGGTCTTAAAACCAGACACTGAATTTGAAACCGCTGCGATTGTTCGCGCCTGTATAAAGTTGGGTTTGACGATTATTCCACGCGGTGGTGGTACAGGTTATACCGGCGGGGCGATTCCTCTGCATGCAAAAACAGCGGTGATTAATACAGAAAAGCTCGAATCGCTGAGTCATATACTCCAGCAAAAATTACCGCAATCTGAAACCGCCGCGGGCACCGAAAAGCAGCATGCTGTAGTCGAGTGTGGTGCCGGGGTAATTACTCGCCGAGTTTCCGTACTGGCCGAAGAAAATGGACTCGCTTTTGCCGTTGATCCAACCTCACAGGATGCCTCTACCATCGGGGGCAATATTTCAATGAATGCGGGGGGTAAAAAAGCCGTTATCTGGGGGACGACACTGGATAACCTGCTCTCCTGGCGCATGGTTACAACAGACGGTCTGTGGATGGAAATCACTCGGCTCAATCACAATTTAGGTAAAATTCATGACCAGGAAAAGGTCTCATTCAGCATCCAGCACTTTAAAGAAGATGGCACAACACCCGCCAGTAAAGTCGAAATACTTAACTTGCCCGGTAGTCACTTTCGCAAGCCGGGGCTGGGTAAAGATGTAACCGATAAATACCTGTTTGGACTACCTGGCGTTCAAAAAGAAGGCTGTGATGGCCTGATTACTTCGGGCAAGTTTATTCTACACCGGATGCCACAATATATTCGTACCATCTGCCTGGAATTTTTTGGCACTGATCTCGCTAAAGCAGTCCCCGCCGTTGTTGAGATTAAAGACTTATTTGATAATAACAACAAGGTCTTGCTAACCGGGCTTGAACATCTGGATGAACGTTATATTCGTGCGGTCAAATATACCACTAAAACAGCAGGGCATGGCCGGCCTAAAATGGTATTGCTCGCTGATATCTGTGCCGATGACGAAAACTCTGTTGATGACATGGCGGCACGGATTATTGCGCTGGTACAGGCACGCCATGCCGAAGGCTTTGTTGCCCTTAGTGCAGAAGCTCGTCAGCGTTTCTGGCTGGATCGAGCGCGTACCGCGGCCATCTCTGCACACACCAATGCATTTAAAATAAACGAAGATGTGGTTATCCCATTACCACGGCTAGCCGACTATAACCGTGGCATCGAGCGCATTAATATTGAGCAGTCCATTAATAATAAAATACAAATCTGTAGCGCCCTGCTCGATTACCTTAATGGTTCAATGGATGAAGCTCGACAGTTTGAAGATTATGATAACAGCGAAGAATCGCAGCAGATTATTAACCATAAGTGCCAGACTGCAATCACACTTATCACTGAAATTCATCAGCGCTGGATCAACATACTGGAACAACTTGATGCACCCGCACAGCAACAGGCAGCATTAATAACAGAAACCGTTATCAACAAAATCCAGTCAAACGATACACTGCTTGATCTGTTGCTGCGCCGTGACTATCGTATTTCCTATACACAGTTACTGAGTACACCACTAAGAGAAATTTTTACCGGCGAAGAAATGCAACCGGTGCGTAAAAAACTGGCTGCCATTCACCATGAAATTCGTGACTCGCGCCTGTTTGTTGCATTGCATATGCATGCTGGTGATGGCAACGTACACACTAATATCCCTGTGCATTCTGAAAATTATACGATGATGCATGAGGCCGATAAAATTGTTGCTAAAATTATGGCACTGGCTGTATCACTGGGTGGTGTTATCTCTGGCGAACATGGTATTGGCCTGACAAAAATTCAATACCTTAATGCTGAAAAACTGGCTGCATTTAAAAAGTATAAAAATACTGTTGATCCACATCAACATTTTAATAAAGATAAACTGCTTGCTAAATCCGGCCTTGACCTGGCTTATACACCTTCGCTTAGACTGCTACAGCAGGAAGCAATTATTCTTGAAGACAGCAACCTGGGTCAACTCAATAATGAAATTAAAAACTGTCTACGCTGTGGTAAATGCAAACCTAAATGCATGACCCATGTGCCTCGAGCTAATTTATATTATTCACCACGCGACAAAATTCTGGCCACCGGTTTATTGATTGAAGCTTTTCTGTATGAAGAACAAACTCGGCGCGGTGTATCACTATCACATTTTGATTCAATGAATGACATTGCCGACCACTGTACTACCTGTCACAAGTGTCTAAATCCCTGTCCGGTTAATATTGATTTTGGTGACGTGTCGATTCACATGCGCAATATCCTTCACCATCGGGGTAAGAAAAAAACGTCTATTGCCGGAAAAGCGGCTATTATATTTTTAAATATGAAAGCCCCTTTTGCGGTTAAAGCCATGCGCTTAATGCTGGCACAGGGTGGTTTTCTAGGAATAAATATCGGGCATTTTTTTGCTCGGAACTTTGGCCTGCTGGGTAAAAAAAATCGCATTCCACCAAGTACCACTGGTAAAACTAAAACCACCACTCAAATCGTTAACCTGGTGAGAAAACCCATTCGTGTTGCGGTACCACGTAAAACCAGCCGTGCCTTACTCAACCTTGAAGATGATCGTTATATCGCGATTATTCGTGACCCAAAAAAAAATCACGAGCAGTCTGATGCAGTATTTTATTTCCCTGGTTGTGGCTCTGAACGCCTGTTTAGCCAAATTGCGATGGCGACTTTAAATATGCTTTACACTGCGGGTGTGCAGACAGTTTTACCACCGGGTTATCTATGTTGTGGTTATCCACAAATAGCTGCAGGTCTGGCGGATAAAGGCCAGGCAATGACGACTGAGAATCGTGTTCTGTTCTACCGCATTGCAACCACCTTAAATTATCTTGATATAAAAACCGTGATTGTTTCCTGCGGCACCTGTATGGATCAGTTATTAAAATACGAGTTCGAACGTATTTTTCCTGGCTGCCGTTTACTGGATATTCATGAATATTTGATGGAAAAAGGCATTAGCGTAAAACAGGCGGATGCAAGTAGTTATATCTATCATACGCCCTGCCATAATCCGATGAAAACTTACAATCCATCCGAGGTAACCAGTCACCTGCTAAAAAAAGAGGCGCTTATTTCTGATCGCTGTTGTGGTGAAGCTGGTACATTGGGAACTTCCCGCCCAGATATTGCCGAACAATTACATTACCGTAAACAGGAAGAACTAAGCAGTATTCTTTTTAAGGCCACAGGCAAAAATACCGTTAAAAATAATACCGTAAAATTATTAACTTCATGCCCCGCCTGCCAGCAGGGGCTGGCACGTTACGCCGATGATACGGGGTTAAAAACCGACTACGTTGTCATCGAGATGTCAAAACAGCTGCAGGGAGATACCTGGGAAAAAGACTTTATTGCCAAAGCAAATAATGGAGGCATTGAGCGAGTACTTTTATAGCCGCAAAGCCAGCTCACCATCGTCCAGGTTATAAACGGTTTTCATTCTTGCTGAAATGGCTAAATCATGTGTAACAATTACCAACGCTGTGTTAAACAGAGTGTTTAATTGCATAATTAATTCGATGGACTGTTCAGCGCTACTGCGATCAAGATTGCCTGTCGGCTCATCCGCAAAAATACAGTCAGGTCGATGGATGACAGCACGGGCAATTGCGGTACGCTGACGCTCACCACCGGATAATTCGCTGGGTCGATGCTGCAGACGATTACCCAGCCCAACCTCGGTTAACATAGCGGTGGCTTTTTGTGCTGCAATTGCTGCCTTCTCACCAGCAATGAGTAATGGCATGGCAACATTTTCCAGCGCAGTAAACTCAGGCAATAAGTGATGAAATTGGTAAACAAAACCCAGATGTTGATTACGGATTTTACCGCGCTTTTTTTCATTTAATTTTTCAATGTCCTGCCCGTTTAACAACACCTTACCGGTGGAGGCATCATCTAGCCCGCCGAGTATATTTAACAACGTGGTTTTGCCTGAACCGGACGCACCAACTATCGCAATGGTATCGCCTGCATGAATGGTAAAATTTATATTTTTCAGCACCTGTAACTCACGCCCGGTACCATCTTCATAATGTTTACCGAGCGCCTGGGTTTCAAGGCTAAAGGGTGGAGCTGGCTGTTTCATATAATCCCGTCACTTATTCGTAACGTAGCGCCTGTGCAGGAAGTGTTTTAGATGCGCGCCAGGCAGGAAAAATGGTGGCCAGAATAGTCACCCCAAATGCAGACAGGCCATAAGTCATCACTTCGCTGAATTTTACATCAGAGGTAATACTGCTTACATAATACACATTCGAAGGTAAAAAATCGGTATGGAATAACTTCTCTAGCCACGAAACAATCTCAAAAATATTGACGGCAACGGGTACACCAAGCCCAATCCCAATTAAGGTCCCAAACAGGCCGATAAAAGCCCCCTGGACAATAAAAATTTGCATAATGCTGCCCGGACTCATTCCCATTGCACGCAGAATGGCAATATCAGCCTGCTTGTCGGTTACACTCATCATCAGGGTGGAAACAATATTTAATGCTGCCACAGAAACCATCATGAGTAGGATAATAAACATTACTGTCTTTTCTGTTTTTAATGCCTGAAAGAAATTTCGGTGCAGTTGCGACCAGTCACGTATCCAGTAGTCGGGGCCAAATACTTTTTTCAGTTCTGCGGTTATACGCGGTGCTTCAAATAAGTTTTTCAATTTAATCCGCACACCAGTTACTTTGTTTTTCAGCTGAAACAGTTTTGCAGCATCACCCATGTAAACATAGGCCATCGCACTGTCGAATTCATGCATACCAACTTCAAACACACCAACCACTCGGAAACGGCGTAATCTTGGCATCACACCCACCGCTGTAACATTGATTTGTGGTGTGATCACGGTAACGCGGTCACCCTTGTAAAGCCCAAGCGTGTTGGCCAGCTCACTGCCGAGTATAATGCCATATTCACCGGCTTTTAAATTTTTCAAATTCCCCGAAATCATTTTACTTTCAATCGTGGAGACTGTTTCTTCATCTCCAGGCAAAATTCCACGGATAATCGAACCACTCACACGGCGACCGTTGGTTAACATCACTTCTTTTTGAATGTAAGGTGCGGCCGCAACAACCGCCTTATTTTTATCCACCGTTTTAGCCACTTCTTTCCAGTTTTGCAGGAGGCCGTCATAATTAGAAACGGTTATATGTGATGTCATACTTAAGGTGCGATTGCGTAATTCGTCCCCAAAACCATTCATCACTGACAAAACAACAATTAATGCAAAGACTCCCAGGGCAACACCTGCAATGGAAATAAAGGCAATAAAGGAAACAAACTGGCTTTGACGCCGTGCACGAATGTAACGTAAACCAATAAATAATTCTTTAGGCTGAAACATGAACTTATTACCGGAACAGATAAAAATATCTACTGAATGTATAAACTTGCACACATCTTACCATACAGAGCAGTGAATCAATAGCGCACCACTTTGTCATTAATGGCTTTTTTAACTAAATGGTCAATGTGTTTTTATGCTTCAACCTGTCGTAGCCAAACGCTGAATCTGTTCTATTTCATCACGTAGAATGAGTGCCTGTTCAAATTCCAGATTGCGCGAATGCGTATACATCTGTTTTTCCATCTGTGCAATTTTTTTGCCCAGGGCAGAGGGTGACAGCGATTGATAATGCGCTTTTTCTTCTGCAATTTTCAGCTGTTCAAGCGTTTTACGTGAAGGCTTATCCCCGTAGCCTGATTCAAGCACATCATGAATATCTTTTACAATACCGGTTGGCACAATGCCATGCTTTTCGTTGTAACGCTGCTGAACCGCTCGCCGTTCTTCGGTAATGGTTATGGCTTTTTGCATCGATCCAGTGATTTTATCCGCATATAAAATTGCCTTACCATTAATATTTCTGGCTGCACGACCAATACTCTGTATCATGGAGCGTTCTGAACGCAGAAAGCCCTCTTTATCCGCATCGAGAATTGCAATTAAGGAAACTTCCGGCATATCCAGCCCCTCACGTAACAGGTTGATGCCGACTAACACATCAAATTCACCCAGTCGTAAATCACGAATAATCTCTACTCGTTCAACGGTATCAATGTCCGAGTGCAAATAACGCACGCGCACACCATGTTCAGATAAATAGTCAGTCAGGTCTTCGGACATGCGTTTAGTCAACGTCAGCACCAGTACACGTTCATTTACTAATGTCCGTTGGCCAATTTCTGACAGGACATCATCAATCTGGGTAGCAACTGGTCGTACTTCAATCAGCGGGTCCAGTAAACCGGTTGGTCGAACCAGTTGCCTTGCAATTGCATCAGCATGCGCTTCCTCATAGGCGCCTGGTGTAGCAGAAACATACAGTGTCTGTGGCGACATGGATTCAAATTCATCAAAACGTAAGGGTCGATTGTCCAGCGCTGAAGGCAGGCGAAAACCAAAGTTCACCAGATTTTCCTTGCGCGAACGATCACCTTTGTACATTGCACCAATCTGCGGTACCGATACATGGCTTTCATCAATAATCAACAGGGCCTCGTCTGGCAAATAATCAAACAAACAGGGTGGCGGTTCGCCGGGTGCTCGATTAGACAAATAACGGGAATAGTTTTCGATACCGCTGCAATAGCCCAGCTCGCGCATCATCTCCAGATCAAACTGCGTACGTTGTTCCAGCCGTTGCGCTTCGACCAGCCTGTTATTGTCGCGAAGTTCGTCTAAACGCGATTTTAACTCAATACGTATTCTGTCGATGGCTTTAACAATGACTTCACGCGGTGTGGCATAGTGCGTTTTAGGATAAACCGTCACCCGTGCCACTTTTTTAATCACTTCACCCGTTAGCGGGTCAAAAATACGGATATTTTCAATTTCTTCATCAAACAGTTCTACGCGAATGGCTTCACGCTCGGAATCAGCCGGATGAATATCAATCACCTCACCACGCACACGGTAGCAGCCACGGCGAAATTCAACATCATTGCGTACATATTGTAATTCGGCCAGGCGTCGTAAGATCATCCGTTGATCGACCAGGTCACCGCGTACCAGGTGCAATATCATGCCAAAATAGGACTCTGGGTCACCCAGCCCGTAAATCGCCGATACTGTCGCCACAATAATCGTGTCGTCTCGCTCCATTAATGCTTTGGTTGCTGAAAGTCGCATCTGTTCAATGTGTTCATTCACTGATGCATCTTTTTCAATAAAGGTATCGCTGGCTGGAACATAAGCCTCGGGCTGATAATAATCATAATAGGAAACGAAATATTCCACCGCATTTTGTGGGAAAAATGTTTTCATCTCACCATAAAGTTGTGCTGCCAGCGTTTTATTGGGCGCCATGATAATAGTAGGCCGTTGCAACTGACAAATCACATTGGCCACTGTAAAGGTTTTGCCCGAACCGGTGACACCTAATAAGGTCTGCCGCGCCAAACCATGCTGAAATCCCTCAACCAGGGTTTTAATCGCTATGGGTTGATCACCCGTTGGTACATAATCGGTCATTAATTGAAATTTTTTTGACATCACTCTTTGAACGTATTTATTTACACTTAAAATTAAATTAAACTTGGAAGATAGATGTTATTTTACCCTGCCTCACGGATACAACAGTGAATATAAAGCTTTCCAACCGTATACAGCGCATTAAACCCTCTCCCACGCTGGCGGTTACCGCGCTCGCCAACCAGCTTCGTACAGAAGGTCGTGACGTTATCGGACTTGCCGCTGGTGAACCGGATTTTGACACACCCGAACCGATTAAACAGGCCGCGGTTGATGCCATACACAAGGGTTATACCAAATATACCGCTGTAGATGGCACTGCCGGATTAAAACAGGCCATTATAAACAAGTTCAAAAATGAGAATGGGCTGGATTATGCCACTGACCAGATTATAGTCTCTGTGGGGGGGAAACAGGTGTTTTATAATCTGTGCCAGACTTTGCTTGATGCAGGCGATGAAGTAATTATACCGGCACCCTACTGGGTCTCCTACCCGGACATCGTTAAACTGGCAGATGCCACCCCTGTCATCGTTGACGCAGGCATCGACCAGGCATTTAAAATCACCCCCGAACAACTAAGTGCTGCGATCACCAACAAAACCCGACTGGTTGTAATCAATAGTCCGTCAAATCCTTCGGGTAAAGCCTATACCCGTGCTGAACTCGAACAGCTTGCAGCGGTATTATTGAAGCATCCAGAGATTATCGTCATTACCGATGACATTTATGAACACATTGTCTGGTCTGACGAGGGCTTTAATAATATCCTCAATGTCTGCCCTGCGCTTTATGCGCAAACCGTGGTACTCAATGGTGTCTCCAAAGCCTACTCAATGACAGGCTGGCGTATTGGTTATTCCGGCGGCCCCAGAACACTCATTCAGGGGATGAAAAAAATCCAGTCACAAAGCACTTCTAACCCAACCTCCATTGCCCAGTATGCAGCCCAGGCAGCACTCGAAGGCAAGCAGGATTTTCTACAGGAAACCTGTCATATTTTTAAACAACGTCACGATTTTGTGTATAAAACCTTAACGTCAATGGACGGCGTCAACTGCCTGCCCAGTGATGGTACCTTTTACAGCTTCCCCTCCTTCGAGAAAATCATCCAGCGAATGAATCACATTAACAACGATGTAGAACTCGCCCAATTTCTACTGGAAAAAGCTGACGTTGCACTGGTGCCTGGTTCTGCATTTGGCACCCCAGGGCACTTAAGGCTCTCTTTTGCAACCGACATGAGCAGCCTGGAAAAAGCCCTGACTCGAATCCAGCAGGCGATAAAATAAATAGATCAATAATTACACAAAAAGTTGATAAATCAATAATAAATCAGCTAAAAGCTATTGACCGAGGCACACCAAATCGGTAGCATACCGCCTTCCTGTCAGGGCTTGCTAATAAGCCCAAAGAGCATCATTCCCCGATAGCTCAGTTGGTAGAGCAACGGACTGTTAATCCGTTTGTCGCTGGTTCGAGCCCAGCTCGGGGAGCCAAACAAATTAAACGCCTGGCACAGTTATTGTCAGGCTTTTTTGTTTCTATAATAGCGCCATTAACCGACTTAAAAACCACCCGCACCCCAAACTCGACAATGTTGATTACCGAGAAATAGCCAATCACCCAGATGAATTACCCGGCCTCTGCGTCAATACTTCCGAAATTCCTTCGGTTTTTTTACAAAATATCATTTTGTTGGCCAGCAATACTTGTAAAGCGTCTGTTTGCAAAGGATAATTCAGCTTTTAATTTATATTGCAGCACAAGCCTTTGTTAAAACCCGTTCTCCCCGCAAAAAATAAGCTGACTTACTGGAGTCGTTTGTATGGCAGTTCACTCGCTTTACAATGCGTTGAAGCCTCAAAACGACATACGTCAGGTCCGTTGGTTATTGTGGTTGAAGATATCAGCCATGCAGATAGCCTAACCCGTGAAATCGAGTTCTATAAAAACGACCGGCAGACGATTTACCATTTACCCGACTGGGAAACGTTACCTTACGATGTATTTTCACCGCATGCAGACATTATTTCTGAGCGACTGACGACGCTGCATAAACTGGAACGGATTAATGCTGGTGACATTCTGATTATCCCCGTTAACTCGCTGTTACAGCGCCTGCCGCCACGCAGTTATATTCACGGTAATGTATTGCAGCTAAAAAAGGGCCAGGTGCTTGATAGTCAGGTCTTTCGTACTGATCTGGAAGCCAGTGGTTACAGCCATGTTAGCGAGGTTATGGAACACGGTGAATTTACTCTTCGCGGTTCGATTATTGATCTGTTCCCCGCTGGCTCAAATACCCCATTTAGAATTGATCTGTTTGATGATGAGATTGAAACCATCCGTTGCTTTGATCCGAGTAGTCAGCGTTCAGACAATAAAGTCGATCAGATAGCACTTTTACCCGCACGCGAATTTCCAACAGATAAAAAAGGCATTCATAAGTTTCGCTTACGTTATCGAGAAATGCTCGATGGTGACCCACTAAATAGTCTTATTTATAAGAGTGTTAGCGATGGTTTAATGCCACCCGGAATAGAGTATTATCTGCCGATATTTTTTGATGAGCTGGAAACATTATTTGATTATTTACCCAGAAGCAGCCTGTTTATTACACCTGAAAATTTAAGCGAACACCTGAACAGCTTTGCAGCGGATGTCGCTCAGCGTTATGAACAACGTCGACATGATATTGAGCGCCCTATTCTGTCACCTGAAAAATTATATTTAGCCGTTAAGCAGGTGGAGCAACAGCTTAACACCGTCAGTCGTGTTATCACTTCGCTAAAAAAAAACCTGAATGAAATCTTTAATGCCGGTGTAAAAGCCCCACCTGATCTGTTGCTACAAACACACAGCAAAGACCCCTCCTCCGCGCTCACTGTTTTTATTCAACAACATCATGGACGGGTATTATTTGTTGCTGAAACTGGTGGTCGACGTGAAGTTCTGACTGAGTTATTACGCGAATGCAAAATTTACCCAAAAACCTGTAAAAACTGGGATGAATTTATTCATTCAGACGAGGCTATCTGCATCACCGTTGCCGAAATTGCACAGGGTTTGGTGATTGTTCAGCCCGACACTGTCGTTATTACTGAAGCACAAATTTATGGCCAGCGAGCAATACAAAAACGTCGGCGAACTAAACGCGGGCCGGATGCTGATGCCATTGTACAGAATCTGACTGATCTTACCCTGGGCGCACCGGTGGTGCATCTGGATCATGGTGTAGGTCGATATCGAGGACTGGTAAAACTCAGTGGTGATGGTTATGATGCCGAATTTTTATTACTGGAATATGCAGGCAACGATAAACTGTATGTCCCGGTTTCGTCGTTGCAGCTAATTAGTCGTTATAGTGGTGCCTCGGCAGAAACAGCGCCGGTGCATAAACTTGGCACTAACCAGTGGTCAAAGGCACGTCAAAAGGCAGCTAAACAGGCGCGTGATGTGGCAGCAGAGTTACTTGACATTCATGCTCGACGGGCGGCGATTCAGGGGCAAGCTTACCCCATTGATGAGAATGAATACAATAGTTTCTGCAACGGTTTCCCGTTTGAAGAAACTCCGGATCAGGAGACCGTGATTAAAGAAGTGCTGGCCGACCTCGCCAGCGCTCAACCGATGGATCGAGTGGTTTGTGGCGATGTAGGTTTTGGTAAGACTGAAGTCGCCATGCGGGCCGCTTTTGCCGTGGTAAGCAACAGTAAACAGGTGGCGGTTTTAGTGCCAACAACTTTATTAGCCCAGCAACATTTGCAAAATTTCAGCGACCGTTTTGCCGACTGGCCAATTAAAGTTGCCTGCCTGTCACGTTTTAATACCAGCAAACAGCAAAACGAAGTTCTAGCACAAATTAAAAATGGAAAAGTGGATCTGGTTATCGGTACACATAAACTATTACAGAAAAATATTATTTTTAAAGACCTTGGTTTAATTATTGTTGATGAAGAGCATCGTTTTGGTGTACGCCATAAAGAACAGCTTAAATCGATGCGCGCACAGGTTGATATCCTCACACTCACGGCCACCCCTATTCCGCGCACACTGAATATGTCACTCGCCGGAATTCGCGATCTTTCCATTATTTCAACCCCACCAATGCAGCGCCATTCGATCAATACGTTCGTTACCCGCTGGAATGACGCACTCATTACCGAAGCCTGCCAGCGAGAACTAAAACGCGGTGGTCAGGCCTATTTTTTACACAATGAAGTAAAAACCATTGAGAAAATCACCCATGATTTACGCGTTTTGATGCCCGATGCCAGAATTGAATTTGCACATGGCCAGATGCCGGAAAAACAGCTGGAACAGGTCATGCTGGATTTTTATCATCAACGGTTTAATATTCTTGTTAGTACCACGATTATCGAAAGCGGTATTGATGTTCCGACCGCAAATACCATTATCATTAATAAAGCTGATCGGCTTGGACTGGCACAACTGCATCAGATTCGTGGCCGTGTTGGGCGTTCCCATCACCGTGCTTATGCCTACTTAATTACGCCACCAGAATCAGCGATGACGGACGATGCAAAAAAACGCCTTGCTGCCATCGAATCACTGGAGGATCTTGGCGTTGGCTTTACCCTGGCAACACACGATCTGGAAATTCGTGGTGCAGGTGAACTTCTGGGTGAAAGCCAGAGTGGTCAGATATCTGAAGTGGGTTTCAGTTTATACAGTGAATTACTTGAACGCGCCGTCACAGCTTTAAAACGTGGTGAGATACCTGACCTGGATGTACCGTTAAATAGTGGTATAGAAATCGACCTGGGGATACCGGCATTAATACCCGATGATTATGTTTACGACATTCATCAACGTTTGATGTTATACAAACGTATCGCCAGTGCAAGCTCAAACAGACAGCTGGATGAACTGCGGGTTGAATTAATTGATCGGTTTGGTTTATTGCCCGACTATGTAAAAAATCTGTTTACTGTCACCGAAATAAAAATGACCGCTGCGTCTACCGGTATCAAAAAAATTGAAGTCAATGACCATGAAATAAAAATTCAGTTTAATGAAAAACCCAATATCAATCCAGTGAAACTTATCGAACTGATACAGACACAGGCAGACTGCTATCGTTTTAATGGCACAGATACCTTACGCATTCTTAAAGTGGATGAAGACAGTACAAAGCGGACACAACAGATAAACAACACCCTGGCACAACTCAGTTTTGATGAATCAGAATCAGTGGTATTGTCATCATAAAGCCGTATCCGAACTATTTTTTACCTACTGCTAAAGAGAGAATTCCTGTATTATTCCAGGCTTGTAAGCTGCAAACGAATCCATTCACATGCCAGACAATTCATTTAACACGACTAAATTAATTCTGATCCAGTTCAGCGCTGTGCTGTTACTGATTTTTAATCAGGCTGTGCATGCGGAAACAAGATACTATGATGTAGAAGTCATTATTTACGAAGATGCGAACGCAACATATCTTCACTCAGAAGACTGGCAGGATGAGGCGGCTTTTCGACAGGAGAATCAGCAAGATACTTCATCAATGTCATTAAATAATATCGCATCATTAAAACTTGAAAAACCCGTTGTTTCAACGCTACCTGCAGGAATAGCTACAGAAAAACCGACAGATAATAATAAATTTTTTCAGAATATTGAGCCGACGATCTTAACGAAAGAAGCTAAGCGTATTCAACATTCCAGTCACTATAACCTGTTATTTTACACCGCCTGGCGACAACCTGGTCTGGATGCTAAAAATGCGATTGCGATTAACCTGAAAGATCTGGTCAATCATGCGCAGCTAAAAACACAAAACTCAATAGAAGGGACACTGAAAGTCGTGCTCTCGCGGTATCTGCATTTTTATACCAAGCTAGATTATTTGCACCATGAAATGGTTCAGATTAAAACAGAACCCACGCAGTTGAAACCATACTTAACCGGGACAGATGTGATAGTCGGTGCGGATAAACGCCTCTCTGCGGATAGACCTACACCGTTGGCGCTGGTTATAAAACATTACCCTGTTGTTAGCCACCGTCGTATGCGTAGCAAGGTACTGCATTATCTCGACAACCCTCTAGTTGGGATACTGGTGCAGATTAATCAGACAAAACCACCCGTGCCGAAAAAATTAACAGCGCCTGTCCCTCTTCAGCACCCATCTTCCAATTAAGGGGTTATGCCTGCAGTCCCTTATCGCATTGGTAGTCTTCTTTCAACACCGGAACGGCGCCCCAGGACATCATTAAAACGTGTCGTAACACGCCTGTCTTGCTGGTGTCGCCGCTCTTTAGCGTGCCGTCGGTCAGAACCATTATAGTTATTATTATCTGTCCCCATTACATTGCCCTCCAAATAAAACGGTCAATCCGATTCGCCAACAAAAATACGTTTAACGCGTGTTTTAAATGTTTATAAATTATAGTTATTATTACTGAAACAGATATCCTTTTCATCCATCCTGTTGGTATATAGTCTAAAATCTGCATTTTTCATGCCAGAGAATCGGGTATCTGATACTAATCAATAGTATAGGAGACTTTTAGAGAAATTTTGTATTAGTTTTTTCTTAATAGTGTAAATTATTCCGATTATTTATCCCGTTTTTTATCAGTATGCTGCATAAAATGCGGTTTGTAACACGGAAAGATCTGTTTTCGTTGGTCATTTTTTTGCTGGTTTCATGCGCACGAAAGTGACTATGAAAATGCAGGCACTAACGCTTAAAAGTAGCACTGTCAATACCATGAGTATTTCAGCCATGGTGATGCCAAAGGCTATTTCCGGTGTATAACCACACGATGTTTCAACCCGAAACAGCCACGGCCACCATACATCAGGTGTTAACCAGCTTGGTAACCCAAGACTAAAACTGCAATCACCGAAAACAAAACCACGCTCGGTCCCCAATATCTGATAGGCGCGTTCGGTCAATCCCATGGCAACAATAACAACCAACAGGTGTGTGATGGTATTAACACCTCGCATAATTAAAGTTTTTGCGTTGCAGGAAAGTAAACCTCCAATAGAAATAATAATCAGTAAGGTAAGCCATAAACGCACCTGAATACACATTATACAGGGAGGATCATCAAGGACATGCTGATAATATAATGCGATGGCTAACAACCCCAGTCCGCTAATAATATAGCTCCACCAGTACCAGCGACTTTGGGAAATAATTTTGAGTTGTCTGAGGATAGAAATAAACATTTTTCCGACCATAAAAAGTTTAAAGAGCCGCAAATTTCTGGCGCATCTGTTGGTGTACCTGAATCAGGTTGTTTCGATTTTCGGCGGGTAATCGTTTTAATGCACTAATTCTTTTGGTGTAATCGTCAGTCACTTTTAATAAGCGTCTCCCTTTCCTGTTTGCTGGTTAAGAGCTGACCTTTGCTAACCAATGCGGGTAAATCTGAGGTATCATCAATCCAGATCAACTTTTTACCAATACTTTTACCCAATTCGAATAAGGTACTGAATCGGGCATCATTGGCTTTTTTTAAGCGTGATAAAGCAACTTCGCCTAGTGTTGATATTTCCGCAAGGTCTTTCTGTGATAACCCGCGTGTTTTTGCCGTATCGATTGCTTCGACAACGAGTTCATGTAACGCTTTGTCCATAACTTAGCCTATATGTTAATTCATAACAAATACTAGTATAAATTAATATATAAGGCAATTACTAACAGTACAAGTGAAAAGGCTACCCATTTTTTAAGACCGTCAGCCGCAGGGATACGGGGCATATTAGTGAATTAATGGGGCGATGATTAATAGTACTGATCGTTAACAGGACAATAATGAATGTGTGACAAAGATTCAGCAATCGATGATGCCGCCATGTTTCGCCAGGAAACGAGCGATGTTATACCCATTAAAACCACGAACCGAGTCTCATTTAAACCTCCTCCTCGCCAGGTGGCTTCCCATAATGAAATCTTTTCAGATCCAGTAGTTAAAGATATTTTTTCCGCTGCACCGATTTATGAAGACTGCCCAGATATCCTCAATTTTTCCAGAAGTGGTATTCAGCATTCGGTTTTAAAGCATTTGCGGCAAGGGAAAATGCCCGTTGAGCAGGGTCTGGATTTACATGGTCTGACTATACAGCAGGCGCGCCAGGAGTTAATCAAGTTTCTGAATGATTGTACCTATGCGGAACTGCGCCATGTCGTTATCGTGCATGGAAAAGGTTATCGTTCGAAGGGTAACCCGGTAATTAAACCAATGATAAATCGCTGGCTGCGGGTTGCACCGAATGTTCTCGCTTTTTGCTCAGCATTACCCAAAGATGGCGGTAATGGCGCAGTGTATGTTTTGTTGGGAAGAAATAAACTGCCCTGAAAATGACACGTTCTTATTCTTGAGTTTTCTTAACGACTGGTTCTCGACTTTGTTGATCAGAAAACATAAGTAATAAATTTTCAGCCAGTGCTTCATAGACTGGTTTTCTACAGAATAGTTGGGAAGTACCCGATGCAATCAGTGCGGTTGCCATCATCGCCAGTACCAGATTCTGATTGTCAGTCATTTCCATTACGATAACAAATGCGGTAATAGGTGTTTGAACCACACCAGTGAAATAACCAATCATACCCAGTATCACAATAGTTGATGTCATTGAAGGTGGAAATAATGTTGCTAAATTCGCACCCAAACCAGCACCACTTGCCAGCGAAGGCGCAAACAGTCCGCCGGGTAATGTGGTCAGGTAAGTGGCAATAGTAGCGATGATTTTATACAGAGGATACAAAACACCGACATCTGTCGAGCAGGTATTAGTGCCTGCACAGGTAACAATCTGTTTGGCTTCAATATAACCTGTTCCATAAGCTGTGCCACCGCTTAACAAACCCGTTATCGCAAGAATCAGGCCACAGATAATGGCAATTTTCCACCAGTGGTCTGGCATATAAGGGCGAAGCATTTCTGAACCACTCACTAATATACGACTAAATAGACCACCCAGCGCACCACCGACAACACCGCAAACCACAACACTCAACCAGACCAGACCAGACCAAAATCAATGTTTGCCGGTGAAGTACCGTAATAATGGTAGTTATCCTGATGCACTACAACGGCAGTCATTCCTGCAAGGACAACACCAATCATCATCATGCTGCTGTTACGTCGATCATAAGAACGCGCCAGTTCCTCGATGGCAAAAATAATACCGGCCACAGGAGTATTAAATGCAGCCGCAATACCAGCACCACCACCGGTGAGAATCAGGCCACGCTCAACATATCTGGAGGGTAACTGGGCATACCGACCCAGGGTGTGCATAATAGCTGCCCCCAGATGCACTGTTGGGCCTTCGCGCCCCATTGATCCACCAAAAATTAATGCCAGTATGGTCATTGCCACTTTACCGATAACCATACGCAGAGAAAGCAGGCGATTACTCAAACCACCGCCAGATGCCGCCAGTGAGATTAATACCTGTGGGATGCCACTACCTTCAGCGCCACTAAAATATTTTCGGGTCAGATAAAGCGTTAATACAAAGCCAGCGGGTGTCACCAGAAAAGGCAGGTAGGGGTAGTTTCTGGCTAGTGCTCGGAAAAAATAATCGGCCTGCCCACCCATCATTGCAAACAGCGCTGCTGTCAAACCAACTAAAATAGCACCGCCCCAGAACACCAGGTGTATGCGTAGCATTTTAGGTCTTAAAAAACGAAATTTTATTCGACGAACCTGGCGACGCATATTTAGTTACACCTGTTTAATGACATTCGATAATGCATGGTATACACAGCAAAATATTATCTGAAAGCTGTGGTATCGCCACATTTTCTGCCTGTATAAAAGGCGTTATACACTAAGAAACTCTGAGAACAGGTTGATTGCAAGCACTGCCTCAAACCTGTTCCTGCGGTGCTACGATCAGCGGATAAAAAAATCAGTACAACATTTTTACCTGGTTCTGACCAAAAACTTTATCTAGCCGCAGCAATAATTCATCGGCAGGAATCACTTTCCAGTCCTCGCCAAGCTGTAGACGCGAGGAATCTGTAGCACTATTATACTCAATAGTGACTGGGCAGGAACCATCTCGGTAAGTTTGTAGCACTTCCTGTAGCTGCTGTGACATATGTGCATCGGACCAATGGCCATTTACCCGCAAACGATGTAGTTTAATTTCCAGCCCACGAGAAAATTTTTCGCGAGCCTGAGTCATATTATAAATAGCACTTGCGGTAATTCTATAGGATGCATTGAAATCATCATAACTAACACTGCCTTCAACAATACAAAGGCTGTCTTTTACCAGTAAATGTGAATATTGCGCATAGACTTCTGCATACATTACCATGTCGATACGTGCGGTTCGATCGTCCAGAGTGCCCGTAACAATTTTACTGCCCCGACTGGTTTTTCTGACTCTTACCCCAACCAGTAAACCGGCAAGGCAGACCTGTTTTTTATTTTTCTTATAGCCACCGTAGGCATTCCCCGTTTTTTCTGCTTCTGGCACCAGTGCTGGCACGTTAATAAAGGTGCATTCAGTAAACCGTCGCAGCTCTTTTTCAAAACGGGTAATGGGATGCCCGGTTAAATACAGCCCCAGCGTTTCTTTTTCATTTATCAGTCGGGTATCATCATCCCAGTCATCAACTTTTACAATATGAACCGGCGTATTAGTTTCAGCATCGTCGATGGTAGAAAACATATCATCCTGACCGACGCGGGCATTTTTCTGATTCTGTTCGGCAAGTTGTACGGCATTACTTAAACTGGCAATTAAACTGGCTCGATTTTCACCCAGCGAATCCATTGCACCGGCTTTAATTAAGGCTTCCATCACTCGGCGATTAACCTTACGTGTATCACTACGACGACAGAAATCATACAGATCAACAAAGGGTCCTTTACTCTCACGTTCACCGATAATGCCTTCGAGTGCCGCCTCGCCCACACCTTTTAGTGCACCCAGACCATAGATGACAGTCTCTGGATCGGAGACACTAAAATGTGATACGGACAGATTAATGTTCGGTGGCAATACAACGATATTCTGTGCGTGACAATCTTCAATCAGGGTGACCACTTTGTCGGTATTATCCATATCTGCCGACATAACAGCCGCCATAAACTCAGCCGGATAATGCCGTTTCAACCAGGCGGTTTGATACGACAATAAAGCATAAGCTGCCGAGTGTGATTTATTGAAACCATAACCGGCAAATTTTTCCATCAGGTCAAAAATCATCGTGGCGAGAGCCGCATCCACACCACGTGCAACGGCACCTTCCATAAACAACACGCGTTGTTCAGCCATCACTTCCGGTTTTTTCTTACCCATCGCACGGCGTAACATGTCCGCGCCGCCGAGGCTATAATTTGCCAGCACCTGTGCAATCTGCATCACCTGTTCCTGATACAGGATAACGCCATAAGTCGGGGTTAATACCTGTTCCAGATCGGGATGAAAATAATTAACTTCTGCGCGACCATGTTTACGGTTGATAAAATCGTCCACCATGCCAGACTGAAGCGGTCCCGGTCGAAATAGTGCCACCAGCGCAATCACATCTTCAAACTTATCCGGTTTTAAACGGATAATTAAATCTTTCATCCCGCGCGATTCAAGCTGGAATACGGCGGTAGTATTGGCGGCCTGCAACAGTTTAAATGTTTCCACGTCATCCAGTGGTAGCTGATCAATCTGTAATGGTGGCTGGTTTTCTGCTTCGCGGCGCTGGTTAATGTGCTTAACCGCCCAGTCAATAATAGTCAGCGTACGCAAACCTAAAAAGTCGAACTTAACCAGACCCACGGCTTCGACATCATCCTTGTCAAATTGTGTCACCACGCCCTGACCACCTTCTTCACAATAGAGTGGACTAAAGTCGGTTAATACTGTTGGCGAAATCACCACGCCACCGGCATGTTTGCCTGCGTTACGTGCCAGCCCTTCCAGCGTCAGCGCCATATTGATAATATTGCTAACTTCTTCTTCATTGTCGTAGGCGGTTTTTAGTTCTTCGGATTCATCCAGTGCTTTCGTCAACGTCATGCCGATTTCAAACGGAATCAGTTTGGCGATACGGTCAACAAAGCCATAGGGCTGCCCCATTACCCGCCCTACGTCACGCACAACCGCCTTCGCCGCCATCGTGCCATAGGTAATAATTTGTGACACACTGTTGCGGCCATAAGTCTGCGCGACATAATCAATCACCCGGTCGCGGCCTTCCATGCAGAAGTCAATATCGAAGTCAGGCAGAGACACCCTTTCCGGGTTGAGAAAGCGTTCAAACAGTAAATCGAATTCCAGCGGGTCAAGATCGGTGATCTTTAATGCATATGCCACCAGCGAACCGGCACCGGAACCACGACCCGGACCAACTGGAATGGCATTATCTCTTGACCAGCGTATAAAGTCGGCAACAATCAGGAAATAACCGGGAAACCCCATATTGATAATTACATCAAGTTCAATCTGCAACCGGTCAAGATAGGCTTGCCGACGTGTTTGATAGTCCTTCGCTGTTGCATCCAGCAGAACTTTCAGGCGTTGCTCTAGCCCTTCATAAGAAACGCGAGTGAAATAGCTATTTTCAGTTTCACCTTCTGGAATGGGGAATTGAGGTAAAAAACTTTTGCCCAGCTGTATTTCAAAATTACACCGCCGGGCAATTTCAACGGTATTTTCTAATGCCTCAGGAATATCCTCAAACAAAGCCTGCATTTCTTCTGTCTGACGAAGGTATTGCTGCTGGCTGTAATTTTTAGAACGCCGTGGATCATCCAGAGTTCGACTATCGTGAATGCAGACACGGGCTTCGTGTGCGTCAAATTCACTGGCCTGTAGAAAACGCACATCATTGGTGGCAACGACTGGCGTTGCTGTCGCCAACGCTAATTCGACCGCATCGGCAATATAGTTCTCTTCGTTTTCACGGCCGGTGCGTTGCAACTCAATATAAAAACGATCCTCAAACAAGGTTTGCCAGTGTTGCAAGCGCTGTTTTGCCTGCTCAAACTGCCCTGAAAGTAAGGCTCTGCCAATATCGCCGTTACGCCCACCAGAAAGTGCAATCAGCCCCTCCGCGTGCTGTTCAATCCACTGCATTTTTATTACTGGTACACCACCCTGTTGGCCTTCAAGGTAACTGCGGGAAATGAGTTCCGAGAGATTTAGATAACCATCACGATTCTGTGCCAGCAGCACCAGCTGAAACGGGGCTTCCTGTTCATCACGACGCACCAGCGCATCAACGCCGATAATGGGTTTAATCCCGGCAGCAAGCGCCGCACGGGTAAATTTTACCATTGCAAACAGGTTGCTCTGGTCAGTCAGCGCCACCGCTGGCATATTTGCTTCAGTCAGTGCCTGCATCAAAGGTTTTACCCGCACCAGCCCGTCAACCAGAGAATACTCGGTATGTACTCTTAGATGGATAAAATCGGGTTGATCTGTCACGCGTGGTGCCACTGATATACCTCTATCCTGATGCAGTTACTAAATGCAGTTACTAAATGCAGTTACTAAATGCAGTTACTAACAGGACGGATGAAAAGGATAGTTAATTATTCAAGACCGTCATCCGCAGGGATGCGGGTGTCGAGCTTACATGGATGTATTGACAGCGTGTCTTAATAATAGCGTGCCTTAATAATTAAGTATCCTTTTTATTCGTTTCAGTAATAAGTCTACCAAATCAACACTGGCTAAACAGTAAATTCCTCTCGTTAGGGGTAAATATTTTTGGCCGGAAAGGAGCCGGTTATAAATTTTGTAGCGCTAAAGCCTCACGCACCGGCGCATAGCTACGCCGGTGTTGTGGACAGGGCCCAATGGCACTCAGTATCTCACGATGTTTTCTGGTGGGGTAACCTTTATGTTTATCAAAACCGTATTCAGGATACTGTTCATGCAATGTAATCATCTGCCTGTCACGTTCAACTTTCGCCAATATTGACGCTGCGCTGATTTCAGCCACGCGTGCATCCCCCTTAATAATTGCCGCAGCGACACAGGGCAAATGATCGGGTAGATGATTACCGTCGACAAAAACATGATCAGGCAGTATCTGTAATTTTGACACCGCCTGTGCCATAGCATACAGCGATGCGCGTAAAATGTTCATTTCATCTATCTGCGCAGGGCTTATACTCACAACCGACCATGCCAGGGCATGCGATTTAATTTCCTGCGCCAGCTGTTCGCGTTTTTTTTTACTGAGTTTTTTTGAATCATCCAGGCCAACAATGGATTTTTCAGGGTTCAGGATCACTGCCGCAGCGACAACATTGCCCGCCAGTGGCCCACGCCCAGCTTCATCAGTCCCCGCGAGCTTACCCGTAAAGACAGGCAGTTCGTCCTGCAATGTTATTATCATTCAGGTAATATTCCGTGTTTTGTAATAGTGCATTTAATGTAGACCACCCATAATAAAAAATCCCGGCGGGATTTGCCAGCAATAAACTGAATTAATACCATATACTAACAGGATGGATGAAAAGAACACCAGCTCGCCTTTTCATCTGTTTCAGTAATGAATTAACACAATAAGCCATGATGCCAGCAAATAAAACCATTCTAATTAGTGCAGGAGAAGCCTCAGGCGATGCACATGCCGCTCGAATGGTAGAAGAACTAAAAAAAATTGACAACCAGATAAAATTTATCGGTATGGGTGGCAACAATATGCGTGCGGCAGGCGTTGAAATTATCACCGACATAAAAAAAATGGCCGTAGTCGGGCTGGTTGAAGTGTTGTTAAAATACCGTAGCATTAAAGCCGAACTGGTTCGCCTGCAAACCTATATCGAACAACACCCGCCTGGCTTACTGATTCTTGTTGATTATCAGGAATTTAATCAACGCCTGGCAGCCTTTGCCAAACAGCGCGGTATCAAAGTGCTGTTTTATATCGGCCCGCAAGTGTGGGCATGGCGACCAAAACGTGTCTACAAAATGGCTAAAATCGTTGATCACATGGCCGTCATCCTACCCTTTGAAACGGCTTATTATAAAGAGGCTAATGTGCCGGTCACGTTCACCGGCCACCCGCTAACAGACGAAGTGATCGCAGACAAAACCGTAGCCCAGGCACGAGCGCTGCTTGAGCTTGAAAACAAAACAACGGTTGGCCTGTTTCCGGGCAGCCGTTCCGGCGAAATTAAGCGGATACTGCCTATCTTACTGGCCAGTGCAGAGATATTAATTCAACAAAATCCGGCTTTACAATTTGTTCTACCCCTGGCAACAACGGTTAACATGACGAATCTGGAAGCCTTTTCAGGCAGGCTGAAACAACTCAATGTACATATAATTGATAATAAATTTTATGATGTCAGTCAGGCCTGTGATGTCATTATGACGGCATCAGGCACAGCAACTCTTGAAATTAGCCTGCTTGGTATCCCGATGGTCATTGTGTATAAAATTGCAGCATTAAGTTATTTTATTCTCAGCCGACTGGTTAACATTAAATATCTGGGTCTAATGAACATTATTGCCAATAAGATGATCGTTAAGGAATTTATTCAACACAATGCGCAACCTGCAATGATTGCAGATGAAATTTTGCGGTTGTTAAATGAGGCTGACTACAACATAATAATGCGTCACGAACTATCCTTAATACGTGAACAATTAGGCAAAAACAATGGTTCCAGTCATATTGCAAAACTGGCTTATCAGTTATTGATAACGAATATTGATAACAAAATAATAGAAGACTAATAAAAGAATAATCGCCGTGATTCAAAGATCAAGTCAAAATATGTGTGCGTATCTACTAATACTGCTTGGTATATTGTTATCAACCGGTTGCACTACCCTTAATGGCCCGGCAAATCCTGATGACCCACTAGAAAGTTATAACCGCAGTATGTTCAAATTTAATAGAACGCTTGATCAATACGCCTTCAAACCTGTGGCCGAAGGTTATAACTATATAATGCCAAATTTTGCCAATAAAGGTGTCAGCAATTTTTTTAGTAATATTGATGATATTGTTGTTTTCGTTAATAACATATTGCAGTTTAAAATTGCTGCAGCCACCGAAACCTCCGCACGATTTGTATTTAACACTACCTTTGGTTTACTGGGTTTTATTGATGTATCAACCCCGATGGGATTACCAAAACACAATGAAGATTTTGGTCAAACCCTGGCTGTCTGGGGGGTTGGTCGTGGTCCATATATGATACTGCCTGTTATCGGCCCATCCACACCGAGATATATTGCGGGTCTGGGTATGGATCTGACATACTTTGATCCCATTTTCAAAAACCAGAAAGGTGAACAAAGTGCAATCACATATTCCATCAAGTTTATTAATCTGCGCGCAGGTTTATTAGCCGCGACCAATATTATTGATCAGACTGCGCCCGACGTGTATGCTTTTGAACGCGATGCCTGGTTAGCTCGTCGCCGGTATTTAATTTATGACGGCAATCCACCGGATGATATCTTTAGCGATAAAGAATTGTTTAATGATGATTTGAATTAAGCCGAGTTAGAAGCTGTTGGATTTAAGACGGTGTTTACCAGCGTCTGTAAAATAGTGTTTGCATTTTTAATGCAGTCCGCTATTCCATTCATTGAGATAGTTGCCCCTGTATTTTCCTGATTCGGTATCTTCCCAGCTGCCCAGTTAACAACAATCGCACAGCAGGCGTAGGCCAGCCCCAGTTCTCTGGCTAAAACAGCTTCTGGCATAATAGTCATACCCACAATGTCACAACCTTGTTTTTGCATCCGTTGTATCTCCGCAACGGTCTCTAAACGTGGCCCCTGTGTCACACCATAGGTTGCCCTGGTTTCACAGGGTATGGCTTTAATCCTGGCGGCAAGAATTAATTTTTGTCTGAGCTGATCATCAAACGGATAACTAAAATCAACGTGTTTAACCTGTATACTGGTTGCGTCATTGTATGTCTGCTCGCGCCCGGAGGTATAATCAATTAACTGGTCTGGGATCACACACTGTAGTGGTGGCATGGCCGAATTGATCCCACCAACAGCTGCCGATGCGATAATGTGAGTGATGCCAAGCTGTTTTAAGGCATAAATATTTGCTCGGTAATTGACCTGATGCGGTGCAATTTTGTGATCTATGCCATGACGATTAAAATAAACCACTTCATTGCCGGCAACCGAGCAAACGCTAAAAGCCGATGAACATTTTCCATATGGTGTGGTGATGCAATCGCCTATAATGGTCTTCTGCAAATTTAAGGACTCAATCTGGCTCAATACACTGCCACCAATAACTGCATACTTCATAGTTTTTCCTGCAGGGCATAAATTGAATCCAGTTGCCGGTACTGGCCCTGGTAATCCATACCAAAACCAAACACATAATGGTCGTCTACATGCATTGCTACAAAGTCAGCCTGCACCAAATTATCTTCCTGCTGATGGTCTTTATGCAGTAAAACAGCACTAATAACCTGTTTAGCACCTTTTGCTTTACAATATTCAATAATTGCTTTTAAGGTTAAACCTTCGTCAAGAATATCATCAAGAATTAAAATTGTTCGACCTTTAAGGCTGGAAGCTGGTTCAGCCTGCCAGTTAATTTTAGTACCGATGGTACTATTTTGATAACGTGTTACATGAATATAATCAATTTCAAGTTGACAGTTAAGTCGGGGGATTAACTGTCCCGAAAAGACCAGCCCACCCTGCATAACGCATAATACCAGTGGTTGAGTATTGATTAGCTGTGCATTCATTTTTAACGCTAAAGTATCGAGCGCAGATAGAATTTTATGATTACTAAAAATTAGTCGGGCATTAGTTGGCAGCATGGTAATAAGTTGTTAACCATTGGCAGTTTTAAGTTTACAGTAAGCAGCTATAAGCGTAAAACAGAAAAGTCTGTAGGACGGCTCAATATTTTAATAGGTAAACGTAACCGTATTATCTTCCATTGCTTCAGCTACAACATACGCAGCACCCACCGTTTCTTCAATTTCCTCAATTAGATTTTCTCCCCATAGCATCAGCGATGGGGTACAGACTTTAAAAATTACACCTGCTCGATGTGCTTCTTTTATTACATCATACATGGTGCGATGCGTTTCGATATTCAGTTCTACTTTTTCTGCATTTCCTGCCACCGCAAGCGAACCAGAGAGACCAGTAAAAACCACTTCAACTTCATGTGACATAGCCGCTGCTACAGTCGCCTGAAATAAAGGCGCATAAAAACCTTCCGGATTGGCTGGGTCAGAATTTGCCATGATAACTAACAACTTTTTTTTATTCATTCTATTTACCTGGGCAAGTTCACAGACAGTTTTTTAGTCGTAACATCACTCACTTGGAAACACATAGTGGAAACATTAATCGGTTAAGATAGAGATCCAGTGGCTAATAGTGCTAAGGGTTCTCTAATTAAATATCCATTTCAAGTTCATGTAACTCCACCGTGGCAGATATCGTTGTAACTGCCTGCTGCCATTTTTCACTCGACAGCAAAGCATCTCTTGTTATCGACTGTTTGCCGTGCATTCGCATTAAACGTAATTGACTGGCTGGATTTAGGTAGCCCTGAATATGTTCAACTGCTTCAATCACACCTTCTGTATGATTACATACCAACGCCATATCACAGCCCGCAGCCAATGCTGCTTCAGCACGTTCACCGTAGCCACCTGCAATACCGGCCGCTTCCATACTCAAATCATCGCTAAAAATTGCGCCCTGAAAATTCAACTGCTCACGTAAAATCGTCTTTAACCAGAAAGGTGAATACCCCGCAGGTTTGCTATCTACCCGGTCATAAATAACATGCGCTGGCATAATGCCTGCCAGACCATTTTCAATCATGCGTTCAAATGGCACAGCATCCTGTTTGAGAATATCATCCAGTTCCCGGTGATCTACCGGCATGGCTATATGCGAATCTTCAACTACTGCACCATGACCGGGGAAATGCTTACCCACCGCACTCATTCCAGCGCTCAACATACCATGCATAAAGGCATAAGCCAATGTAGCAACCGTTTCAGGTTTTCGAGCGAACGCACGATCACCAATGACACCACTCACACCGTACGCCAGATCGAGCACTGGAGCAAAGCTAAAATCTACGCCAACCGCACGTAATTCACTCGCCATCAGCCAGCCCGCAGCTGTTGCCAGTTCTCGGCCGGTATTTTTATTTTGCAGAAATATTTTTTCATATACGGCGGCAGGTGGCAATAGGGTAAATCCCTGTCTGAAGCGTTGTACGCGTCCACCTTCATGGTCAACAGCCACCAGTAAATGTGGCGATCTTAATCGATGAATTTCATCAATCAGTTCACTAAGCTGTTGCGGTGATTCAAAATTACGGGTAAATAAAATAACACCGCCTACTACAGGTGTTATTAATAGCAATTTTTCGACATCGCTAATCTGTGTACCAACCAGGTCAATCATTAAAGGACCGAGGGACATTTTTTACCTTTATTTATTTTATCTTGATTCAATGGAATTACAGTTTATCTGGCAAAAGTCTAGCAGGTATTTTATATGCTTTTCGAAATGGCTAAAACCATGTTCACCACCCTGCTCAATAATACATTTAGACTGCCTGTACTTCTCAGCGGCTTGACGATAGTTTAATGTTTCATCGCCTGTTTGCAGTAATACCAGAAAATTTTCCGGGTGTGATAGTGCCGGTACATCCATCTTGCGGAACTGTAAAATATGGCTTTCATCAAAATCCCATATTTTGTCATTAAAATAAAATTTATTTTCTCCCAGCAGAGCTTCAAGAACTTCGTACGGCCTAACTGCCGGGTTTACCAATACTGCTGGACAGGTGTATTTTTCAGCTAGCCATGTTGCATAATACCCCCCCAGAGAACTGCCTATGATGCTTAGTTCATAATTTTCAAGCATTGACTCAGCAATACCTTTAAGCATGACACCTGCGTCGCCTGGTATCTCTGGAATTTGTGGTATCTCCAGTAAATCACGGCAATGATGTACCTGCATATATGCGCTCAGCAGCTCCGCCTTGTATGATTGTGGCGAACTGGTGAAACCGTGCAAATAAAGTAATTTTCTTTTTTTCAAAATAAAAAAATCCTGCAAAACAATGCCTTACAGGATTAATCTCATGCGCTGCCTTACTTGTTGTTATTATTAAGTTAAGTCTCCGTCAGCTCTGACAAATACTTAACTTGCGGCCATGTCTTTTAATGCTTTTAGTGGTAGAACTTTGACAACTTTACGGGCAGGTTTAGCTGCAACGTCCATAACCTCACCTGGACGAAATGGATTAGGTACATTTTTTCTGGCTTTTGTTGCGGGTTTTTTGTTAACTTTTATTTTCAACAGACCGGGTACTTTAAACTCGCCAGCACCGCGTGATTTAATATGACCCTCGATAATATCGTTGAGGCTGTCAAATACAGCAGTGATATCTTTTCTGGTCAGCCCCGTTCGCTCTACAAGTTGTGCATACAACTGTGATTTGGTGTAGGCATTTTTAATTGCAGTTATTTTTTTTTTCGTTGCTACAGCTTTTTTTACTGTTTTTTTTATGACCTTCTTTTTTACTGTTGCCATTATGTTGTTGCCCTTTGGTAGTAATTATTATAATTTAAACGTCCTGTTATCTGCAGCTCCTTTACACCGCATACAAATTTTATGCGCTGTATCTAAACAGATCTGTTACCAATTAAGATAGAAAAACCGTAACAGAAAATCCCTGTGCGGTTGTTTTATAACTTAACGACAGAAAAGTAAACAGGTTTTACAAAAATTAATGCTTTTTTACTATAAATACAGACTTTATTGCCTGTTTCAGCCTAAAAAAACAACAATTAAAATGCTTGGTTATAAATCATTACAACAGCATGTACCGCAATGCCTTCTTCACGACCGATAAAACCCAGTTGCTCTGTTGTTGTTGCTTTTATATTTAAATGACTAACCGGTAACGAAAATATTCCCGCTAATTGTTTTCGCATGGATTGAATGTAGGCAGATAATTTGGGAGATTGAGCAATAATTGTAGTATCAATATTAGCAATTAAGTAATCCTGCTCATGGACCATACCGATAACTTTCTGTAATAGTAACTGACTATCAATGTTTTCATAACGCTTATCATTGTCAGGAAAGTGCTGACCAATATCACCTGCACCAATTGCACCTAACAACGCATCGCATAATGCATGAATCAATACGTCACCATCAGAATGTGCGATAAAACCAGCGTGATAAGGGATGCTCACACCACCAAGAATAAGGTGATCGCCTTCACCAAAACGGTGTACATCGTAACCATGGCCAATACGAAATGGCAGGTTTGGTGTATTTGTATTCGTTGAGTCACGAGCGACAGAAGTTTCTTTTATGGGGCGCTTATTCATGCTCCTTGACCAATAAAATGACAGTCTGGTAGATGAGAAAGGTATAATTCAGCAAGTTGTAAATCATCAGGCCGGGTTATTTTTATATTATCTTCATGGCCATTAACCAGTAGAGGCGAGTAGCCAAGTTGTTCCATAGCCGAAGCTTCATCCGTAACAACGCGGCCTTTAGCTGTAGCATCCTGCAGCGCATGGCGTAGATTTTTCCATGGAAAATATTGCGGTGTTAATGCATGCCATAAACCGTTACGTTCAACTGTAGCAGCAATGGATTGATTCTCATCGCGCTGGCGTTTCATTGTATCGCGCACTGGTATTGCCAGTAAACCACCTGCCTCTGTCTTTACTTCTGTGATCAGACGATTAATGTCTTCATGGCGTAGACAGGGGCGAACTGCGTCATGCACCATTACCCAGTCTGTTTCAGGGTTAAAATTTTCCTGTGCTGGCAAACAGTTCAACGCATTTAAAACTGAATCACAGCGTTGTTCACCACCCACTACTGTAACCATGGGTTTGACGGTTTTTATGGGCAGTTTATCCCATTCAGGATCATGCTTTTGTAATGCAACAACCAGGCCATTAATACAGTTAAAAGATAATAGTCGATTAATTGTGTGTGCAAGAATCGGTATACCATGAAGTAACAGGTATTGTTTAGGTATTGCTGTCTGCATCCGGTTGCCAATACCGGCGGCTGGCACAATTGCCCAGATTGCGTGAGAATTATTGCTGTTGATTGCCATCTGTCTTCGCTTTATCTAGCATTGATTGATTAATCATCAATCGATTAACTGTCCGTCTATTAACCCTTTGTTTATTTGATGGAGTGGCTTTTTTTCTGGCTGGCTCAATCACCTGGTAATAAACCTCACCTTTCTTTATCATGCCAAGTTCGCTACGGGCTCTTTCTTCAATTGCACCCAGCCCTTTTTTAAGGTCCTGAACTTCTGCACTTAATGACTGGTTGCGCTCCTGTAACTGCTTAACTTCAATTTTTGTAACCTCCATTTCCTGTTGCAGTTGGAATACTTCCGGCATACCGCCATCCTGTAACCAGATTTTATATTGCAACCAGAACAGTAAAATAAGTAAAACCAGTACGATTTTTTTCACTTGAATAGTTTATTAACGTAAACTGGTTTGGCTCAGGCAGTCTATACCAGATGCTCCCAAAGACACCGCTACACGACCAACAGCCCCATTCTCCAGTCTAACGTCTGTTTTAAGGGTTGGATTCCCACGCGAATCAAGAATTTCTCGCACATGAATTTCTGTAATTGTGGACATCGTTTTCCCAGGTTAGACGATTAGAAGTATAGACGTATTTATTGTTTATGATTACCAGACCTGTTTCATCTTTCGATAACCAGCCCGTTGTTACTGCATTATGCCAGCGCCCTGGCCACCACTGCTTTTGACTGATGATACAGGCGTGCAGCTTTGATATAACTGGTAAATAGTGAGTGCCCCTTACGCGGTGTGGAAGTGAACTCAGGATGAAACTGGCAGGCAAGAAACCAGGGGTGTGCGCGATTAGTGTCGGTTTGTTCATCATGACTTAATTCGATGACTTCCATCAGGTTACCATCACTGGATTTGCCACTAACCATTAAACCAGCGGCAGTCAGTTGTGCCAGATATTTATTATTAAACTCATAACGATGCCGATGCCGTTCAACAATATGGTCTTCACCATAGGCTTCACGCACCAGGCTGCCTGCCTGTAAGTCACAACCCTGCCCACCGAGGCGCATCGTACCACCGAGATCAGAATCAGCGTTGCGTTTTTCTATACGCCCATTTTTATCCTGCCATTCAGTTATCAATGCAATAACAGGATGGGTGGTTTCTGTATCAAACTCACTGCTGTGTGCATCAACCAGACCCGCTACATTACGCGAAAATTCAATCACCGCGAGCTGCATACCCAGGCAGATACCAAGAAATGGAATTTTATTTTCACGGGCATACTTAATTGCCGCAATCTTACCTTCAATACCGCGATCCCCAAAACCGCCAGGCACCAGGATGGCATCAAAGTCTGCCAGCACTCCAACATCACCCGATTCAAGTACGGCTGAATCGATGTAACGGATGTTGACACGGGCATTATTATGAATTCCTGCATGGGTCAGGGCTTCATTCAATGATTTGTAGGATTCGGTTAGGCCAACATATTTTCCCACCATAGCGACCGTGACTTCATGCGCCGGATTTTCCATCACGGCAACTACTTTTTCCCAGTCGGAAAGATCCGCAGGTTTTAACTCCAGCTGCATTTTATCAACAATAATGTCGTCCACACCCTGGTCATGCATCCATTTTGGCAGTTTGTAAATATTATCCAGATCGACCGCCGAGATAACGGCATTGGTTTGCACACTGGTAAATAGCGCAATCTTTTTACGCTCACTGTCCTCAAGTAGACGCTCTGAGCGACATAATAATAAATCGGGCTGAATACCAATGGAGCGTAGTTCTTTTACTGAATGCTGAGTTGGTTTGGTTTTAACTTCACCGGCAGTTGCGATATAAGGCACTAAGGTTAAGTGAATAAATAACGCATACTTATGCCCCAATTCGACACCCATCTGGCGAATGGCTTCCATAAACGGAAGTGACTCAATATCACCGACGGTTCCACCAATTTCAACCATAACAATGTCTGCATCACCCGCGCCTTTATTTATCCGTAATTTAATTTCATCGGTAATATGTGGAATAACCTGAACCGTACCACCCAGATACTCACCACGACGTTCTTTGTAAATAACGCTTTCATATACTTTGCCGGTAGTAAAATTGCTGTTTTTGTTGCTTGGAGTACTGACGAAACGCTCATAGTGACCAAGGTCGAGGTCGGTTTCGGCGCCATCTTCAGTCACAAAAACTTCGCCATGCTGAAATGGGCTCATGGTTCCAGGATCCACGTTAATATAAGGGTCCAGTTTCATCATCTTGACTTTAAGGCCACGGTTTTCAAGAATGGCGCCGATTGCTGCAGAGGCAAGACCTTTGCCTAATGAAGAAACCACACCGCCGGTAACAAATATAAATCTCGTCATAAAAACTGGCCCAGGTTGCAGCGTTAATCGGTACAATAGCAAAGGAGGTAAACCGGATGTCCGAACACGGATGCGTCCATCGAATTAATGTCCCTCTGCTCGGATAGAGATGATAACAAAGATGCCTTCAGGCAACAATGAAGAACAGCCATCATCCGGGGATTAATCCAGTGTTCCGCATTAAACACTGCTTTTTCAGCACCATCAGACCTCAATACACGAGCATAATCTATCGCAGTAAAGAATTATGCTGAAACGGATACTTATGATGTCAAGACCCCGTCAGCCGCAGGGATGCATCCACCGCGTGTCTTTAACTTTTTATTCGTTTCATAGCCGCTATGGGGCTGGAATATAGACTCAGGCTGGCTCGGTGCACCCTGAGTGAATAAAGACTATCTTTTTTATAGGATTCAAATGAGTATAATCTGTAACGATGACATTAACTGAAACCTATCAACACGCAATTCGTAAACAGGGGATGGTGGACGATCCGGTACAACGTCAGGCCGTAGAAAAACTCCAGCAACTCATTGAGGAACTGACCCATCCTGACCGTAGACAATACCTGCGCCGTCGGTTTCCTGTCCTGGCTGGAGTCTGTACATTCAATCGCTGGTTGAATTTTAATTGCCTTGGGCAGCCAGTAAAAGGTATTTATTTTTGGGGTAGCGTCGGTCGTGGTAAAACCTGGTTAGTGCATCTTTTTTACGACAGCCTGCCTTTTGAAGAAAAACGACGATTGCATTTTCATGTTTTTATGCAATGGATTCATGCACAGTTAAGTGAAATGAAAAAGCAGAAAAATCCGCTCAAGGTTATCGCAAAAAACTTTGCCCGTAACTATCGAATTTTATGCCTGGATGAATTTATTGTCATCGACATAACCGATGCAATGTTATTAAATGGCTTGCTTAAAGCACTGGTTGACTATGGGGTAACTCTGGTAGTAACCTCAAACCGTGTGCCCGATGATTTATACCTTCATGGTTTGCAGCGAGAACGTTTTTTGCCAGCAATAGCCTTAATTAAAACCCATACCCAGGTTTTTCATCTGGACAATGGCGTTGATCATCGGCTGGCTTTACCTGAGCAGAAGCATCTCTACTACCATCCACTAAATGCAGCCAATGCACAACAAATACACCAATACTTTGCTGGTTTAAGCATCGGTAATTATACAGAAACAGTCACTCTAAACATATTAAATCGCCCGATCAAAATCGTTGCTCTGGCAGATAACATGGTCTGGTTTGAGTTTACCGAAATTTGCTCATCACCCAGAGCAGCACAGGACTACATTGAAATCGCCCGGCAGTTCCACACTGTTTTTATTTCTAACGTGGTAAAAATGGATGCTTCACTGGATGATAAAGCCAGACGTTTTATTTATCTGATTGATGCGCTCTATGACAGTAATGTAAAATTGGTTATCCTTGCAGAAGCATTACCACAGACTTTATATCAGGGGGAGATGTTGAAATTTGCCTTTCACCGTACCAGCAGTCGATTAATTGAAATGCGATCCAGGCACTATCTCCAACACGCACATAATCCGCAACAGGCTGGTTAAGTCCGCGCTGATCTTATCTATTATGCCTTTTAACACGTTAACCCCAAAGGTTCTGGAAAAAATTGAAAGCGTCTGTGCCCAGGGCTGTAAAAAAGTAAACTATATTATTCAGTGCTATTCGCAACACATTGATATTAATGAATTAGATGGATTCAGTGAAATAGAGAAAAAACAAATACTTGAGGTGCTATCTGACATCATGGCAACTTACTCTGAGACTAGAGATTAACCTGAATGTTTCAGCCTATCACTACCCCGCCGTTGCGGTTAACAAAGTTTCCTGTTTTATCATTTCAGGTGTTTCAAAACTCAGACGCCCCAGTACACCACTGCGGATTTCGTGGATTAGAATTTCTGCACTCCGTTGCATGTCAACGATTCCGCCTGCTCGCAAACAGCCGCGTTTACTGCCAATAGCAGCTAATAGTTTTGTTGACGAAACGGGTAACTGAGTTAGGCGGTAACGCTCTAAGAGTAAATCTGAGTAAGCCCGTAACAGGTAATCCGCAGCAAAATCAGCAATATCTTCAAAATCCAGCGCGGTATTCTTAATTGCGCCGGTTACCGCCAGACGATAACTGCTATTTTCATTATCAATTTTTGGCCAGAGAATGCCCGGTGTATCCGACAGCGCCATACCATTATCCAGCATAATACGTTGTTGCGGTAGAGAAACATTTTTTGTTACTGCCGGTTCATCACCAACTTTGGCGACTGTTCTACCTGCCAGGGTATTAATTAGAGTAGATTTGCCAACATTTGGAATCCCCATAATCATAATGCGAATATTTTTTGCCGCCGTATTTCGATGCGGTAACATTTTGCGACATAACGCGGCAAGCTTTTTTATTTTTTCTGGTTCCTGCATACACACCGCCTGCGCTTTAACGCCCTGCTCTTTCTCCAGATGCTGCAACCAGCGCTGTGTAATGACCGGGTCAGCCAAATCGCTTTTATTTAACAGTTTGATACAGGGGCGCTGTTTTCGTAGTGCGGCCACCATTGGGTTTTCACTACTAAATGGAATACGCGCATCCATCACTTCAATCACCAGATCAATAGTCGGCATTGCCTCGGTTATCTTGCGCCGGGCTTTGTTCATATGCCCTGGGTACCATTGTACAGCCATAGTTATTTCCAGTAACAGAGAGATTACAGGCGGATTGCATGCTCAATCGCAATCGCGCTCATATTCACCAGACCACGCACGGTGATAGACTGTGCAACCACATGTGCAGACCTGTCCACACCCATCAATATGGGACCGATGGTAACACCACCTAACATCTTCAGTAAATTTACGGAGATATTGGCAGCATCAATATTGGGCATTATTAACAGGTTGGCACTGCCTTTGAGTTTTGACTCAGGATAAAGCCGGTTACGTATTTCTTCGGATAATGCGGCATCAGCATGCATCTCGCCATCCACCTCCAGCTCAGGCACTGTTTGATGCAATATCTTTAATGCCCGACGTACTTTTTCTGCAGATTCATTTTTGGAGGAACCAAAGTTAGAATGTGATACCAAAGCAACTTTGGGTGTAATTCCAAAACGACGAATTTCCTCGATAGCCAACAAAGTGGATTCGACCAGCTCATCAGTATCTGGGTGATCAGTGACATGGGCATCACAGATGAACAGCGTTTGTGTCGGCAGTAAATGCGCGACCAGTGTTGATGCCTGTCTTATACCAGGTGCTTTGCCGATAACATCTAGAATTGAATTAAGGTTGCGACTAAACCCGCCAACAACCCCAACAATCATTGCATCCGCAGTACCATTTCTAACCATCAATGCGGCTAGCACGCAATGGGTATTGCGCACGATATATTGCGCCGCATCGGGGGTAACGCCATTACGCCCCATCAGCTGATGATAGGCAGAAACATACTCAGTTATCGCAGAAAAATTTTGTGGGTCAATAATATCAATGTCGATATCCAGCTTTATACGTAAACCCAATTTTTGCATACGCTGTTTGATCACTTCGGTATGACCAATGAGTATGGGCCTGGCAATAGTATTATCCACAATTTGCTGCGCCGCCTGTAAAACTCTGTCGTCTTCACCTTCAGCAAATACCAGTTTTTTTTCACAACCACAAACGTGATCAAAAATAGGCCGCATAAAAAACCCCGTGTGGTAATTAAAATTTTGTAACTTTAAACGATACTCGTATAAATTTTGAATTGGACGGGTTGCAACCCCACTGTCCATCGCGGCTTTAGCTACCGCATAGGAGAGCTCAACCATCAGACGCGGATCGAATGGTTTGGGTATGAGATAATCTTTACCAAAAATATCCGCCTGACCACCATAGGCTTTAATGACCCAATCCGAACTTTCCTGCTGCACAAGATCCGATAATGCTTTCACACAGGCCAGTTTCATTGCCTCATTAATGGTTGTTGCGCCCACATCAAGTGCACCGCGAAAAATAAATGGAAAACATAAAACATTATTGACCTGGTTTGGATAATCTGAACGGCCAGTACAAATAAGTGCATCGGTGCGTGTTTGTTGAACCAGCTCAGGTAATATTTCTGGTGTCGGATTTGCCAGCGCCATAACCAATGGGTGGTCGGCCATTTTTTTCAACATAGAAGGCTTTAACACATCCGGTGCCGATAAGCCGAGAAATATATCCGCATCATCAATAACATCGTTTAATGTACGGGCATCTGTCTCGATAGCATAAACAGACTTCCATTTATCCATCAGTGCTTGCCTGCCTTTGTAGACGACGCCAGCTATATCGGTAACAATAATATTTTCTTTTGGTAAGCCTGCGCTCACCAGCTGATTTAAACAGGCCAGCGCTGCCGCACCTGCACCCGATGTAACCAGTTTAACATTTTCAATGCGTTTACCTGTTATCTTTAAACCACTGAGTACTGCGGCTGCAACAATAATTGCAGTACCGTGCTGGTCATCATGAAAGACAGGAATAGCCATACGCTGACGTAATTGTTGTTCAATTTCAAAACATTCCGGGGCTTTAATGTCTTCCAGATTGATGCCACCAAATGTTGGTTCCAGACTGGCGACGGTTTCCACAAACTGATCAACACTGGATTGATTAATTTCAATATCGAATACATCAATACCGGAGAATTTCTTAAATAGTACGGCTTTACCTTCCATTACTGGCTTGGATGCCAGCGGGCCGATATTGCCTAATCCCAGTACGGCACTGCCATTGGTGATAACACCAACCAGATTTGAACGAATACTGTAAAGTGCGGCATTATGTGGATCTTTAACAATCGCCTCACAGGCAGCAGCAACCCCTGGTGAATAGGCCAGACCAAGATCATGTTGGGTTGCCAGTGGTTTCGTTGAGGTGATTTCTAACTTGCCTGGAACTGGAAACTGATGGTATTCCAGTGCATCTTTATCCAATTCTGACATGGTGAAACCTCTATAATTTATTATGGTTTTCTCACGGTTAATGCAGCGCTCACCCCTCAGTATGCACCAATAACGTCAAGCCAGAGAGAGGCCAACGATGAAATATAATAACCTAAAAGACACAGTGTCGATACCAGTAATGGACAGGGCAAAGCAAAGTTTTTAACTTCACTGTGCAAACAGGAATGGACAGGTTGTTTTAGCCAGAAAGTGGAGGCGCTGCAATTTATTTTTTTATCAATGATTTTTTGCACTATTAGTTAGTTACGCAGTATTCATTATCCGGCCTCATATAAAAAATGGCCTACACCATATTTTGTCCCATTCATTGGCGCAAAGGTGCTTTTACACAAGACGAAATACTTATTCCAGTAATCAACTTCTTCCAGACTAATAACCGCAGGATATAAGTCATCAATGCCTTGCCAGAAGCGCTTATGCCAGTCATCCAGTGTTCGTACATAGTTCTTGCCATTAATAAACCAATGATCAACAAAAGTTAAATGTGTATTATGCCGAGCGGCTTCTGTTATTGGCCAGATATGCCCTCCAGGAAAATAATTACCAATCAATGTGTCGCTGGCATCCAGGAATTGAGGAATGGTGTCTTTTGAGACAATGTAATGACTTAGGCATTTACCCCCCGGTTTAATCACCTGTGAAATTTTTTTAAATACCTGATCAATATTGGTTACATGCTCAAACATGCCAAGGATGATAACGCAGTCAAAAACCTGATCAGGTATTTCTGCTTCACTTATATCTTCAAAATATTTTTGAATTAACGTGAAGCGCGTATTATCAAAAGTATTTTCTGCTGACATTAAAGTCTTCCGTATATAATCTGTCTGTACCAGACTGGGATTAACGCCTGTAATTGTCACATTTGGAAATTTGGATAATATATATTTTGACAAGCCACCAAAACCACAACCAAGATCCAGTATATTTTGACCATCCTCAAGTTGTACCCGCTCTATGAGTAAATCATATTTATGTCTTTGCCCCTCCTCAACACTGATGTTCTCAATGTCTAGCTCGTCTGTGGCGTTATAATAGCCAACAGAATAAGCCAGAAAATCATCATCAAGAAATTGGCTGTATAATTTCAAATCCTGGTTATAGCTAATATCAATTGATTCTTTTTTTGTATTAACTGCAGCGATACCACCATCAAATGAGCTAACGCCATAGATTTCAGGAACATTGTGATTACCTTCCCAACGTTCATATTCCCGAGTGAAATACTGTACCATCTGTTTTTCAAACTTGATGATTTCTGGCGAACCGTAAGCATAAATTTCTTTATCGGCTAATTTCTCAATGATATTTTCAGACATTTTCATTACTCAGTAAGCAAAATTTATACATATTTTTTAACCACCAGCACTGCATTCAAACCACCAAAAGCAAATGAATTAGACAGCGCAACATTCACTTTCTGTTCACGCGCTTCAATGGGTACATAATCAAGGTCACACTGCTTATCGGCTTCGGTAAAGTTTGCCGTAGGCGGAATACAGTCATACTCCATCGCTAATATAGTCGCTGTCAATTCAAGCGCGCTCGATGCCCCCAGAACATGACCATGCATGGATTTAGTTGAAGAAATAGCCAGCCTGTTAGCATGTACACCAAAGACATTATGGATGGCCTGCGTTTCAATGACATCATTCATCTGCGTTGCCGTACCATGTGCGTTAATGTAATCCACCTCATCAACGGCAATGCCTGCATGTTCCAGAGCCTTTGCCATAACCTGGCTCAGGCCATTAATATCAGGCCGAGTTATATGTCCAGCATCTGATGACATCGCGCAACCAGCCAGTTCAGCATAAATATGCGCACCGCGTTGTTTTGCATGTGTTTCAGATTCAAGCACCAGCATCCCTGCACCTTCTCCCAGTATCAGCCCTGAGCGATTTTTACTGAAAGGTCGACAGGTGTCATTTGACACTACACGTAATGCTTCCCAGGCTTTCAACAGGCCATAAGTAAATGGTGCGTCGGTACCGCCAACCAGTGCAATATCTGAATACCCAGCCTGTATCATCAGGCTACCTTGTGCAATGGCATGTGCACTTGATGCACAGGCTGCTGCCAGAGAAAATACCGGACCTTTAATCCCTAGTTGTCGACTCACCATACTGGCCGCTGCACTGGGCATACCTTTTGGAATAGTGAGTGGATGAACCCGCGAATGTTGTTTTACATAGAGTTGATGATAGGTATCTTCATCCGTGTGTTTACCACCGCAACCACTGCCAATGATTGCCGCTGCATCTTTTACCGCTTCATCATCAGTCAAACCCGCATCCAACAGCGCTTCACGCGCTGCAATAACCGCTAGCTGCGAAAATCGATCCAGCAAGGTGAGTTCGTCGGCAGAAAAATATTGCAGTGGGTCATAGCTATCAAGAGCCGCCCCCACCGATATTCTGGTGCCATCAATTAATGGCGATAATGGTCTGATAGCAGAGTAACCACTGCTCAACGATGTCCAGAATTCAGTGATATTCGAACCCAGTGCTGACAATGCACCTAAACCGGTAATTACAACGCGGCCATTCATCATTCAGCTGTATAAATATCGTTCCAACAGACAACGATCATGCCGCATGAGCTTTACGCAGGGTGTCAATTTCACTGACAATATCAGCAACCGTTCGCATATTTTCGATCCGCTCATTCGGTATTTCGATATCGAATTCCTCTTCAAGATCATAAAGAACGGTAATGGCTTTTAGTGAATCCAGACCGAGATCCTTCAGTTGTGCATCAGGGACAATTTTTTCGGCTGGACATTGGGCTGTGGCACTTATGACTTCGACTACTTTAAATAGAATCATGACTCTCCAGCTATTTTTTCTCAGTTATTTTTCTTTATATACTACTGGAACAGATAAAAAGGATACTGATTGCTCAAGATACGCTGCCAATACATCCATGTAAGCTCGACATCCGCATCTCTGCGGCTGACGAGCTTGAACAATCAGTATCCTTTTCATCCATCCTGTTAGTAAGAATAGATAAATATAATGATTCTCAACTATTTATTGACGATTTCTATCCTCCTGTTGATCATCTTAACATCATGAATAGTAGCGGAATCGATGCGTTTACATTAATTTAATATTTAATATTTAAAACGCAACAACATTAACATTGTTTGGTAGTATGTTGATTATATTTAACTTGACATAATATATTAAAAAGCGTTTTATGCGCATAAGGATTAATGAGTGATTAACTGGATGCCGCTACCATAAAAATAATTTTTATGGTTAAACGATAAACATAAAATTTATGAATTTTGATTCAGACTCACTACTGCCTCATAGTGACATAGAGGGTGAAAACCCGCTAACAGCTAACGCAAACTTTACTCAGTTCAGTACGCGTTATGATTGTGATACCCAATCCATTTGGTGCTGGATGCAACCAAAACCTCGCCCCTGTCTTAATCCCATATTACTAAACGAACTGGAGCAGTTACAACGCCGGTTAAAAAAAAGTTATGCCGAGCAAAAAAATAATTCCTCATGGCAATTCAAACAACTTATTCTTGCTTCCCGCTCCCCTGACATTTACAACCTGGGTGGTGATCTGGGCCTGTTTAAGCAACTGATTCTGAATAAAGATGAAACCAGTCTACAGCGGTATGCATATCGCTGTATCCAACTGGTACACCAAAACATGAAAAATTTGGAGTTACCCATTACGATGATCGCATTGGTGCAAGGGCAAGCTTTAGGTGGCGGTTTTGAGTGTGCGCTTTCCTGTGATGTTATCATTGCAGAACGTGGTACAAAAATGGGTTTCCCGGAAATTCTTTTTAATCTATTTCCAGGTATGGGAGCCTATAATTTACTCACAAAACGTATTGATCCCAGCCTCGCTGAGCGGATGATTCTCAGTGGGCGAACCTACAGCGCAGAGAAATTATATGATATGGGTGTGGTCGATATACTTGCCAATGTGGCGGATGGTGTGAATACCACCAATCATTACCTAAAACGCCACCAACGTTCGCGTAATGCTATCGAAGCGGTAAAAAAAGCGGGTAAAATTGTGCACCCTGTTACTGAGCAGAATTTAATTGACGTTGTTGATATATGGGTTGAAGCAGCCATGCAACTCTCAGAGAAAGATCTGAATAAAATGGAGCGTCTTATTTATGCACAAAATGCACTGGATGATAAAACCGCTAATACAAATAAGAAGCATAAATATATCCCCCGGCATGGTGAGTGGCGAAAACATACAGCGGATGAATTTCCTTTAATTACGCACCTCGGCGAAAACGTGTTATATAATCGTCGACAACATGATCGCCGAGATCAATCGATCTGACTCTCTGAAGAACTGACCCAATGTCTGCATTAGTTTTTAAGCTCAACCATGTACCCGAAGATGAAGCCAGTGATATTCGTGAAATACTGGATGCTAATCAAATTAACTATTACGAGACCACTGCGGGTAACTGGGGTATTTCCATGCCAGCAATCTGGGTAAAAGAAAAAACTCAGGTTGAACAGGCTAAAATACTCATCAATACTTATGAACAACAACGTTCACGACAGGAAAAAGCGAAATACCAGCAAAAAAAACGCCAGGGTGAACAGCAAAAACTGATTCATGTGTTTAAACACAAACCATTAAATGTCATCATTTATTTTTCAATCATCGTGCTGGTGTTATACTTATCATTCAGACTAGTTGTCGATTTTTCGCGTTAATACAAGCGGATTTTTACGCGTATAAAAAACGCACTAATGAGAAAAACTTGAATCACGAATAATTTTAATAAAGAGTCTTAATTATGTCATCAATGCAAGAAATTGAATTAGACCGTCACCACAATGAATTAGTCAAAGACGTTAAATCGCTGGTTGAAAAATATCGCCGCGCAATGGACTGGGATATTCCTGAAAATGATGAAAAAGAAGGGGATGTGCTTATTTTTGCCGCTATTCAAAAGGCACTGGATGCAATACAACGGATTGACTGAGACTGGCTTTAAGTGCCTATAAAAAATCAATCAGACAACAGGTGAAGGCGTTCAGCATTAAACTCAATTATATCACCGGCAAGCATTTTTTTACGTTTACGCCGCTCAACTTCACCATTAACCATGACTTCACCTGCTTCAATCGCTAATTTTGCGATACCACCACTAGGGACCAGTCCTTCAAATTTTAAAATTTTATACAACTCAACCGGTTGCTGATTTAGCTTTACTTCTCTACACGGTTTTTTTGTTAAAGGTTTATTACACATCAATAGTATTGTCCATGCCAGGGAAACTCTGATTAAGTCCGGGTTTCCCTGGCTATCCAAATCGTCCATCAATTCGTGGTTTAACTAAAGCTGTCAGATAAAAAACCAGCATCAAAATAAATGCCCCTATCCATAGGAACTGCGAAATTAATATCCACAGATAATAATAATCCCTATAAAATATAGGGATTATTGAACGAAAAATAGCGCCTGTTGTTAGCAGTATAAATACCCACGATAAACCTTCAGGCGGTTCAAACACACTTCTACCTGTATGGCCTAAAATAACTCGAGCCATCATCCCGGTGGTAATTAAACCAATGCCACCATAAGTCATCATATGCAAAGCCAAATAGGGAATAAGATGCAGCCTCATACCCAGTGACTGAGTGAGTATGCCTAGCGCAATAAAGGCTAACGAGACATGCAAAACCCAGACCAGTGGTTTTTTCCATATTTCGTGATCATACCAGCCCCAAAGTCTGAATGCCGTTAATAACGCCATCAGTACACCGCTAATTAACAAAATAGACTGCCAATGGAATAAATCTGCCAGCACAAAAAACACATAAACCAGTAGTGACAGGTAACCGGCAGCAGGCCAGTCCTTAACATTTTCAGCATGGCTGACCCCATTTTTTGTAAATCCGGGGATAACGCGTGCGCCCATCATCAGAGCTAAAGCAATAATAGAGTAAACAGACAGTAATAAAACTGGGTTTGCCCAGGCTAATGGTAGCCAGCCTAAAGCGGTACTAAGAAATAAAATATCCAGGATAGCCAATAATATAAGTTTTCCGACAATCCCCCACTGTTTGTTATGACCTGTTTTTATCAGGGGCCGGATTATTGCGGTAATCAGTGTAATATAAAATAGGCAACTGCTGAGTAAGATAAATATCAGCACTTGTGGATAGGGATAAAAGGCTAAACATCGCGCTATAAACCAGAATAGAAAGATGATGAATAACCCGGGGCCATTTCTTGTCGTCTGGCCTGTCCAGTTTTGTGTCGCGGTTAATAGAAAGCCTGAAATAACGGCAATCGTGTAACCAAATACCATTTCATGACCATGCCACTGTCCGCGCGAAATTTTTGCTAGTGGAATCTCCCAGTGGAAATAAAGCTCCGCGGTCCAGATAGAGATTGCGACTATCGCAAAAACAATCGCACTAAGAAAAAATAGGCGAAAACCGCTTTGCAACAATGGCATGGTAGCCACGGGTTTAGTATTATCTATCTGCATTATTTAACCGTATACCTGTTTAAAAAATATTAGCTGCATGCTGATTAACCACTGAATTATTACTGAAACGGATGAAAAGAATACTTATTATTCAAGACCGTCATCCGCAGGGATGCGGGGTCGAGTTTACATGGATGTATTGACAGCATGTCTTAATAATAAGTATTCTTTTCATCCATCCTGTGAGTAAATATCTGGGTTAATTAAAATCCGAGCTTGATTCAGAGGCTCTATCCTGTTCTCTTAATATTATCGACGGAATAAAATTCTCTTTCCTTGATCTCTATCAACTACGTTCAGATTGCTTTATTCCAGAAATTATTTCGAGGCGGAGTTATAAGTGCCAGCCGAATTATAAGCCATAATCAATATCCTATACCCCTGCTTTTAATCAGATATACTCATCGTGTGAATGAAAAAACTCTTTTCATTTAGCACATACTCTATGCAACCAACCACACAGAGGCATTACCTTACACTCATACCATTAGTGGGTTGCAGATTACAGGGTAAATTGGCGGCGATTGAAATATCTTCCCACGATAGCACACCTACTATTGCATCTGCATCATTCCTGCTGTCACGGTCATTCATAACAAGCGCAATAGAAGATTGCTCATTACGCAATTGTGCAAAGACATTGATGACGGACATGGTTTCGCTGACTCGGCTATAGTGCGATTCAGCGAATTGCTGTAATGGAGTCTCTGGCTTACTGCTTTGCAGTGCAACCGTCAGGATTTGTGCGGAGATAACCGCACGTATCTGACCCTGATCAAGCAGAATAAGGTGAGGATAATGTCCAATGCGCATATTTTTCGCAGGCAAATCACCTATTTTTGCATCCGCATTAAGGATTATATAGGGCGGTTGCACGATATCCAGCACTCTGTGCGTTAAATAGAGGTGGCTCTGTAGCGATGTTGGCACATGATGCCCGCGCCGCACCAGTTTAAGCGTGTAGATATTTTCTGCCAACAGGTAGCGCCGAATAGCATAGGCCAGTGAAACTGCAATCACCAGCGGCACGATAATGTTATAGTCATGTGTCATTTCAAGAATCATGACAACGGCGGTAACTGCCGCGCCTGTACTTGCGCCAATCATACATGCCATACCGATTACTGCACTGGTTACCGGATCAACTGCGAGTGCAGGATAAAGCTGATTGCTAATAATAGCCAGGCCAGCACCCAGCGCGGCTCCCATAAACAGGGCAGGAGAAAAAACGCCACCCGAAGCGCCAGAACCCAGAGTTAGTGAAACCGTTAACAGTTTCATTACTAGCAGAAATAATAGCATCCATACTTCGGTTAATTTTCCATCTAGAACATCTTGAATGGTGGCATAACCTACGCCCTGAATATAATAATGCCCAAAATATTGCATCATTAGATACATCGCAATGCCGACCAGCAACATACCCAACATATGACGGCTATAATAATTACCGGGCAAACGATTAAACCAGTCTTCAAACAGGTAGATAGCATGTATATAAATCATTGCCAGTCCCCCCATAATTAGCCCCAGGGCAGCATAAATAAAGAAATTAGTTACCGACAGATCCGCTGGTACGGCCAGTGTTAGTGGTGGAATGATGAATGATGGATCAGTGCCAAAGTACAAAAGACCAATATAACTGGCTGTTGCTGTGGCAATCATCACCGGAACTAACGTACGGGCACTGATTTCCACCATCATGATCTCAACTGCAAACAGAACGCCTCCCATCGGCGTATTGAAAGTAGCCGCAATACCGCCACCTGCACCGGCCGCTATCAGGGTGTTGCGCTGCCAAAGCGGCAGGTTTAGCCATTGTGCCATGACTGATCCAAAAGTCGCACCGATCTGTATAATCGGCCCCTCACGACCCACTGCACCACCTGAGCCAATAGAAATGGCCGATGCCAGGGACTTGATAATGGCCACCTTGGAACGAATAATTCCACGGTTATAGTTAATGGCATCAATGACTTCTGGTACCCCGTGTCCTTTGGCTTCAGGCGCAAAGGTTTTCACTAAAAAAGCGACCAGTAGCGCACCGACAACGGGTACCGCTATAATGGCTATACCGAGGCTACTTTCCGGTGTATGGAGTAAGGTATTATAATCAAAACTCCATTGGCCAAAAAACATCAGGTTATGGAACAACGCAATAAGTAAACGGAAAATAATTGCGCCCAAACCAGCAATACCCCCCACCAGCAAGGCATAAAGAATTAGCAGCATGGCAATACGCGGTCCGACTCAAGTCTGTCTTTAAGGTACCATAGCATCTGTTTTCATACTCTGTATAAGGGTTTAATTTTTGTCATGGGCTATCTAAATTACGTTTACGGCGAAACAGCAATAGCAGCGGAGCCAGAACCAGAAAACTCAACATGATAAACCAGAAGGCATCAACAAAACCAATCATACTGGCCTGCTGTTCAAGGCCGTGAGCCAGTATCTGGGGAGTCAGCGAATCAGCAAGACTCAGATGCTTTACCGACAGCCATTGTTGTAACGCCGGATTATATGGATTGATATTACCGCCGAGTCGATTCCAGTTAGCTTGTGTCATACGCGTAACAATCGTTACCGCAATTGATATGCCTACGGCACTGCCAATGGTTCGCGCCAGATTAAAAATAGCCGACCCCTGATCAGTCGCCGTGGGCGGCAGGGTTTCATAAACCAATGTGGACAGCGGTACGAAGATCATACCCATCCCAATGCCCTGTAAAATACTCGGTCCGATAAACCAGTTAATGGATGTATCAAGATTATACCAGGTCATCATCCAGGTGCCACCGGCGGCGAGTATAAGACCCACCAGTACCAGACGCGGCGCGCCGACTCGGTTGATTACCCGTGATACGGCAAACATTCCAATTGCCGATGCCAGCCCCCGAGGAGCCATTACTAACCCCGTAGTTTGTGCCGGGAAATTAAACAACCGCTCCAGCATCAGTGGTTGCAGCGCAATGGTGCCGAACAATCCCATGCCAAAAACTGCCATCATTAATGAGGCCAGTGTCAGATTACGATCTTTCAGCAACGGTAACTGCAAGAGACTATTCCCCTGTGACCGGCTACGTAGTACAAAGCCTATCACTCCGAACAAACTCATTGTTGCCAGTGTTAAAATCATCCCTGACTGAAACCAGTTTTCCTGGTTGCCGCGGTCAAGCATTATTTGCAGACTACCGATGCCCATAGCAAGCAGCAACGCACCGATCCAGTCAAAGTGCAGCTTGCGCATGGGTTCAGGCTTGATCAGCCGCGAAATCATCCATAGATTAATAATACCAATGGGAACATTAATATAAAACACCCAACGCCAGTCAAGATGCTGGGTAATGTATCCTCCCAGTGTTGGCCCCAGAATTGGCCCCAGCATGATTCCCACGCCCCATAGTGCCATCGCTTTACCCCGCTCATCACCGGGAAAACTATCCACCATAATCGATTGTGATAATGGAATGACCGCGGCACCAAATGCACCCTGCAACAAGCGAGAAATAACCATTTCAGTCAACGAATCTGCCTGCCCGCAAAGTGCTGAAGCAACAACAAAACCGGCAATACTAATCAGCATCAGCCGCCGTCGTCCCAACCAGCTCGCCAGAAAGCCACTCAGGGGGATAAAGATCGCTTCCATCACAATATAAGCGGTCAGAACCCAGGTGATCTGGTCAGCAGTAGCGCCTAGCGACCCCATCATATGAGGTAGCGCCACATTAACAATCGTCATATCAAGAATGACCATAACGGTGGCAAGCATAACCGCTATACTGAGCAGCCAGCGGGGTGTATCTGCTGATACGGTGGGCGTATGCGGGACTGTCACTGTAACCACAGATTTAGCGGGAACACATCATTTTCCATTTTTTGAGGACGAGTTCATTGGCTTGCTAAGTTGGGTGGAACCCGTGGTGTCAATAAACACGGAACAACTTGCACCAATGCGTAAGGGGAATTGGCTGTTGAGATTGGTAATACGTATCCGCACCGGAAACCGCTGAGTCACCTTGACCCAGTTTCCCGTTGCATTTTCTGGCGGTAATAGAGAAAATGCGGCACCACTTGCTGGACTTAACGACACCACAATGCCATGAAACGTCCGATCTGGATACATGTCCACGCTAATACTGGCAGGCTGCCCCAACCGGATACGGTTAAGATCGGTTTCCTTGTAGTTGGCATTGACCCAAAAGGTTTGATCTTCAACCAGTGGGAACAATTGTTGTCCCGGTTGAACAACATCCCCTGGCCGTACTGGGACTTTCCCCAACATGCCCGCAGCTGGTGCCTTAATTGTTGTATAGGAAAGACTTAAACGCGCCTGAGCAAGCGCGGCTTTGGCGATGCTAATACTGGCATCGGCTTCATCCTGCTCCCGTAATGCACGGCTGTAATTCGCCTGGGCAAGAGCAAGAGCAGCGGCGGCTTCGTGTTGTATATCACCGGCAGAATCCGTCTGATTCTGCGATACAGATTTACTTGCCAGTAGATGAACATCATGTTTATAGTTGCGCCGAGCATTATCCAGTTGTGCCTGCCGTTGCCGAATACCGGCATTGGCTGCCTGTACACTGGCAACCGCAGCCAGTTTCTGTTGCTGTGCGAGTGCCAGTTCAGCCTGTGTACGTTGCACGGCAATTTGATAAGGTTGAGCATCAATCTGCAACAGTAACTGGCGCGGTTTTACATGCTGGTGGTCTTGCACAAAAACATGGGTAAGACGTCCGCTGACCTGAGGTCGAATACGCACAACATGTGCCGTAATATAAGCATCCGATGTTGCAGGATATTCGATTTGATGTCGCCAGTATAAATACAGGCCAGCTGCTGCCACCGCCAGAAAAATCAGCAATACCAGAGGTTTTGATTTTATCATAGCGTGACACCTGAAATAACCCGTTTTGGTGTATTAGCGCACCACCACTGAAGTCGTCCAGAGTAGACTTTACCTGGTGAATAATACACGTTGCATTTCCTCTGCCTCATTGCCAGTTTAACCATGATGAAAGCCCTGAGTCGGTGCTTTTGGTTGCAGTGGTGGTGAGGCTTCAAGTTCAGCAACAACTTTACTGATGTCGGTAATTAACATATCGGCCATATCACGCGAAAAACCTTCGCGTATCACAATCCGCAATACCGCAATTTCTGTTGCATCAGGCGGCATTGTATAAGCGGGTACCTGCCAGCCACGTATACGCAGACGCTCAGAGACATCATATACCGAATAAGATGAAGCATCTTTAAGGCGAAAAGCGAAAACGGGGATAGCACTACCATCGCTGAGTAATTCAAACGGACCCAGTTCTGTTATACGTGCGGATAACTCAGTTGCCGTGTCACGTAGCGCAGACATAATGCGGGTGTAACCCTCACGTCCAAGACGCAGAAAGTTATAATACTGCCCAATAATCTGATTTCCTGGGCGCGAAAAATTCAACGTAAAGGTCGCCATATCACCACCCAGATAATTGACGTGAAAAACCAATTCGTCCGGCAAATGCCGTTGATCTCGCCAGACTGCCCAACCAACTCCAGGGTAAACCAGGCCATATTTATGGCCTGATACATTAATAGATACAACATTGGGCAGACGAAAATCCCAACGCAGATCGGGGTGAATAAAGGGCGCAACAAACCCCCCGCTAGCCGCATCAATGTGCAATGGCACGGCCAGATTATGTGCCGTATTGTGAGCTACCACGGCATCATGAATGGCTTCAATCGGCTCAAACTCGCCGGTGAAAGTCGTACCAAGAATAGCAACGACACCAATCGTATTTTCATCAATGCGGCTGGTGACTGCATCAGGTTCAATCGTGTAACGGCCCTCTGACACGGGGATATAACGCGGTTCAACTTCCCAGTAACGACAAAACTTTTCCCACACTACCTGTACATTGGAGCCTAGAATCAAATTAGGCTTGCTGGCTGATTCAGCTGTGGCCTGTCGGCGTTTGCGCCAGTTCCATTTCATTGCCATACCAGCGAGCATCACTGCTTCACTGGAACCAATGGCCGAAACGCCTACCGCGTCCCCATCTTCCGGGGCATGGAGCAGACGTGCAATCATATTCACACAGCGCGTTTCAATTTCTGCTGTCTGTGGATATTCATCCTTATCAATCATGTTTTTATCAAACGTTTCGGCCATCAGTCGTTCGGCCTCCGGCTCCATCCAGGTAGTTACAAAGGTAGCAAGATTGAGCCGTGCATTACCATCAAGCATCAACTCATCGTGAATCAGGCGGTAAACGGTTTCCGGCGGTAACTCCCCATCAGGCAGCGTGTATCTGGGCACGGGTTCTGTCATCGCGCGGGAACCATAAGCAGGGCTAAGTTTAACGTCGGGTTGTAATTTCCTGACCATCGTAGTTACTCCTTTTCGCTGGTCACCCACTCAGGGTGACGCCAGTGATACAGTAGTTGTGGCGCGACCAGCATCACCAATAGAGTGACAAGCATGGTCAGCGCATAAGCTCCGGCACCAATATTAGTACCGGGTGGTAAAAAACCAATGATAAAACAGATAAAAGTGGTCACAAAACCTGCTCCCGCAACCAGCCATAATCCCCAACTGGCCCCACCAGGAATGCGGTAAGGGCGGTGGGTATCCGCATGTGAATAACGCAGGCGAATTGCAGCGGCAAACAACATCAGGTACATCGCACCGTAGAGGATGACTGCCATCGATGTGAGGAGTAAAAAAGCACTGTCTACGGAGGGAACGATGAGAAAAACCAGTGCCACAACACTCATCAGACCAGCCTGTACCATTAACAAATTGCGGGGCACACCATTGGCATTACATGCCTGTAATACTGGCGGTAAATTCCCCGCACGGCCTGCCGCCCACAAGCCTTTAACCGGCCCTACCACCCAGGTACTCACCTGCCCTGCTGCACCCAGTGCAACCAGTACGGCAACAGGAGGTAATAACCAACCAATATGCCAGGTATTCAATAACATTTGCATTGCCTGTACGCTGCCAGAAACCATATCTAGCTGAGTTCTGGGTACTACTACTGCAACTGCCAGCCCGCCAAGTAGCGTCAGGACAAAACCAAGGATAGCGGCAGAAAACACGGCAAGGGGATAGTTACGTCGTACATTGTGTACATCTTTGGCATGACTGGCTGAGACTTCAATGCCAACCACCCCAAAAATAAAACTTAGAAATAGCACCAGACTTTGTTTAGCATGACTCGTGGGTAACCAGTTGTCCGTTGCCATTGTCAAATCCAGATGCAGCGGATGCCCCTGGACGACATAGAACAGTGCCAAACTAACCAGTAATAGCGTTGGTAATAATACACCGGCACCAAGGCACACGCTCGAAATTAGACCAGAAGCGCGCATACCGCGTAGATTCAATAGAGTCGCCATCCAGTACACTAACAAAATGACTGCAACGATAAAAATACGCGATCCAGCCAGTGCCGGATTGATTGCATACGCCAGACTGGCTGCCACATAAGAGAGAATTGAGGTGATACCAAATAAACTTTGTACCCACTGCAACCATACCGCAGTGAGCCCCCAACGGGTGCCAAAAGCGGCTTCAACCCAGTGAAAAACACCATTCTTTGGCCAGGCAGTAGCCAGTTCTGCCGATACCAGCGCAACGGGGATCAAAAAAGCAAATACCGTAACGAGATTAAAAAACACCATTCTCATACCCGTATCGGCCATCATTGGCATATTGCGCAACGTCATAAATAGCGCCGCTGTCATCAAAGTAAGTGACAGTACACCAATACGTGCAGTTGGCTTAGCGCTGTTTAATGCGGATTTACTCGTCTTCAAATTTACAGTCCCCAATCTCTTTAGGTCGAAACAGGTGTAGACATTCAGCTTGCCCGGATTTTCTTAATGCGCCAGGAAAATTAAGGCGAAAACAGGCAACAGCGCAGGTTGTCATTAATTTACCGCTGGCAGAACGTGGGAGCGGCAGCCGAGTGAGATGATGTACCAGGTCATCCATGCCGGGGTTGTGTGCCAGGACCAGTAAACATTGGTTTTCATTGGCATAAAGCTCGATAATTTCGCATAGATTTTCTTTATCGGCAAGATAAAGCCTTGGTTCAACAAGAACATTCTGTTTCGTGACCGGCAGATTATTTAATAGCAAGTTTGCTGTTTCCAGAGTACGACGTGCGCTCGATACCACCATCCTGTCAGGGACAATATCCATTTTCCCAAGGTAGGCTCCCATGCGGTCAGCATCCTGAGTGCCGCGGTCACTCAACGGCCTGTCTATATCAGCAGTATGTCTAAACCAGTCTGATTTAGCATGGCGCACTAATATTAGATCAAGCATTTAGTTGGGTTTCCTGAAAAGCCGTATTTTTATGCAAAATTACACAATTGTGGAGGATTTATTATGTGGACAAAAAATTGCTTTTACAATGATTAAAGCCGGTAATTGTCCACAAATTTCATGGCACTTTGATTGTGGGAGGCATTGTGTATGGTTCAAACGGTTATAAAATTGATAACAGACTAACAGTACAGATGAAAAGGCTAGCCATTGTTCAAGGCTGTCAGCCGCAGGGATGCGGGTGTCGAGCCGGCATGAATGTATTCACCGCGTGTCTTTAACCATGGGTAGTCTTTTTATTCGCTTCAGTAATATAATGACTTTTTTGATGCCAACGCGCTTTTCTTTTTACTTTTTATGCGACTCAGTAGTAATTGCCGCACTCAGGTTCTATTTCATGGCATACTTGCTCTCCGGTAAGAGTGACCAAAAACACCCGCTATGAAACAGAATAACGCCAGCATCATTAAAGCCAACCTGAAGCAAAACCACCTGTTTTCCAAACTGACTGAACTACAACTTGATCAAGTTTACCAGCACAGCCGCATCTATAAACTGGATGATGGCCAGATACTTTTCAATCAGGCGGATGAAGTCAGCGACTTTTACATGGTGATAAGTGGCAAAATCAAACTGTTTCGTATCTCAGCCGATGGTCAGGAAAAAATTATCGAGATCATTAAGCCTGGTCAAGTTTTCGCTGAAGCGCTCATGTTTACTGACCAGAAAGATTATCCCGTTAGCTCAGCAGCACTGTTTCCGTCAGAAATTATTGCGGTAAATGGAAAATATTTTAAAGAAATGTTGTGGAATTCAACCGACACCTGCTTCCTCATGCTGGGTGCAATGAGCTTACGCCTGAGAACGCTGGTTAATGAAATTGACACCCTGACATTACACAGCGGCACCCGCCGCGTTGCGACGTATCTGGTTCACGAACTGCCTGAAAATAAAAAATATTTCGAACTGGATACACCCAAAAATGTCATTGCAGCGAGGCTATCAATTAAACCGGAAACCTTTTCTCGAATTATTAAAAATCTGCACAGCCAGGGAATTCTTACTATTGAAGGCAGCCGTGTCACTATTGACAACATTGACGCATTAAAGAAACACAGTATTATTTAACTTTGCTGTATCCCGATTTTAACCATCAGACCTCAACTACAGTACACCTCGGCATTTGTCATTTTCTAACTCATCATCTGGCAATATACGCTCCTGACTTACCCGCCACTGTGCATCCGCTTCTTGCTGAATAATAAATTCGATTCCGTTACTGTTTGAACTGCCATCACTGCCTTCTATGGTTTCAATTGACTTGAACATAATGCGTTCTTCTGTTTCAGCAAGGATACTTAAACCTTGATAGCTAACACGTTTAAGTTTTTTATTTTCAAACTCATAATGACACTGTTTAAACCAGTCATCATAAGTAATTACTTCAAAACCCGGCACGCCGTATACATTTACCTGCCTGGAGATTAAATCCATATGTGCTTCAAGGTTATATTTATTAGCGGTTGCCGCCATTAAATCTAAAAATTGTTGTGGTCTCATCATTGTTACCAGGTCATTTCACCGCTGTCCCGTTAATTTCATATACGCTATTATGCAATATCTGCTGCGTTACACATTGCTAGCTAATTTTTTCAAGCAACTGCTTTCGATATTTTTGCACACGTTCATCGTTCTTGCCCAGCATAAAAAATAATCCGCGCAGACATAAACTGGGGAGCTGATTACGCCAGGACTTATCAAGCTGAATAATTTTTAATAATATGTCCATGACATCAGAAAATTTACTTTGCATCATTTTATAACTACATAGCTGAAAAAGATTTTCACAATCTGCTTTATTCTGCCCACTGTTGCCTTTAAGTTGTGCGATCAATGTATCCAGTGGTTTAGCCGTCTTCTGCTCAGACAGAAATATTGCATTCGTCATTAAAATTACGGCTTCTTCATTTTCATCTTTTAATGGAGTTTTTTCCAGTAGGGTGTATGCCTGCTCATAGGCATTTTCACGCATTAATAATTTAGCATAAGCAAGAAAAATTCGACTGTTTTCCGGGTCAATAAAAATCAGTTTATTCAATGCATTAAAGGCGGCTTCTTTATTTCCCTGCTGATAATCGTTAACCGCTCTGGCTAACGCCTTATCCGACTCACGCGCCAGGTATTTGTCCAGTATTTTCTTGAAACTGTCGGCTGAGTCATAACCATAAACCTGTTCGACCACCTCACCATTCAGAAATAATTTAACCGTTGGCACACTGTTGACGCCATAATCATTAGCAATCTGTTTACTTTTATCCGTATTAACATTTACCAGTAAAAACTGACCGGCATAATCATTTGCCAGTTTTTCAAGCACTGGCCATAAACGTAAACAGGGGCCGGCATGTTCAGACCAATAATTTACCATTACCGGACCTTTGTGAGAATTAGTTAAAACGGCTTCACTAAAATTCTCCCGTGTTGCTTCAATAATAAACGGACTCACTGACATACTCCGATAGAACTGGCGCGACAACTTCTATAATCAGACCAGATAGTATTATCCAGAATAGCCCGATGAAATATCGCATCTTCAATAATTGCATCGCGTAGTGATGCCTGAGTTAAATTTGCTTTGGTAAAATTTGCATTACGGCAATCCGCATTGTCCAGTAATGCTTTTGTCAAATTTGCCGACTGCAAATTTGTGGATAATAATCGAGCATTTTTTAAAATAGCTTGCTGCATCAAAGCGTGAGAAAAATTTGCGCGTTCTAACTGCGCCTGTTCAAAATCCGCTTTTCTGAGGTTGGCACCACTAAAATCTGCCTGCTGCAAATAGGCTTCATAAAAGTTGGCCCCCGCTAATCGCGCATGCTGGAAATTAGCATGGTTAAGCTGGGCGCGACTGAATCTGGCATTTTTGAGATAGGCACCACTAAAATCGGCTGATTTCGCTTTTGCTGCCACCAGGCTCGAATTATTCATTAGCGCACCGGTAAAATGTGCACCATTTAGTGTCGAAGACCCCAGATCTGCATTAATCAGGCGTGCCATGCTGAGATTAGCCTTGGTCAGATTAATACCAGTTAAAGTGGCATTTGTCAGGTCAGCAGATTCGAGATCCTGACCTGATTTATCACAATTGCTCCAATCAACGCGCGGTGCAGGCTTATCATTACAGGCGGCATACAAATCCATTGACCAGGAGCCAGAGATAATCAGAAACAGTATAAATAGACATTTTGTCGGCCTGAAAACACTATTTTTTCTCATAATTTTTCTAAAACCCTAATTTCGTGCCGATTACAGCCTCAGGGACAGGTAATTGTTTCCTAAATAGAACCATTCGGGATAACTGCAATAAGGTATCTGTAAATAATTAATCTTTATCCGTAATTAACCCAATGGCTCCAGCTCAAACAACCCGTCATTCATCTCCGAAGCACCGGCGATTAGGCCGCACAGAGAATGATACAGATATAATAACAAATAAATACCGTCATTCGATATGGCTGCTGTTCTTCTTTATTTTAACATCAACCTGCTATATAGAACCCACATCAATTGTGTCAACTGAAGCCGCTCAGAACATTATGTCTAATGAGTGATCAAAAAAGTTAACGCTGCTGAAACCAGCGAAGCCTGTACAGTAACGCATCATAATTTCGAATACGTGCCACATAACGTACCGGCTCACCGCCGCGTGCATAGCCATAACGTAAATATTTATAGTATTTTTTCTGACTTAATAATGGCAGAACCTGTTTCATTTCAACCCAGCGATTCGGATTTTTATTTAATTTTCTTGCCAACGCCTGTGCATCTCTAAAATGACCGCGGCCAACATTGTAGGCAGCTAACGCTAACCAGGAACGGTCTGGTTCGCTTACATCAGCCACCATTTTTTTCATCTTCGCCAGAAATTTTGCACCTGCATATATATTTTGTTCGGCATGTAACCGGTTTGTTACTCCTAGCGACTTGGCTACTGGCCGTGTCAACATCATGATGCCACGGACACCTGTTGGGCTTTCTGCTTTTCGGTTCCAGTGTGATTCCTGGTAACTTTGAGCTGCAAGCAATGACGGTTCGATATTATTTTTATTTGCTGCATCAATAAAAAAGTCTTTATATTTCTGCAACCGTGTTTTCACTCTAGCTAAAAATTTATGCGTATCAACATAATCAAATATTTCAACATAACCATAATATTTTTCAAGCATACGGGACAGATCAGAACGCTCTTTGTATTGATTAAACCAGTTTTTAATTGCAGCAACTAAATTATCGTTACCCTTATTTACCATCCATGCCAGCTCGGTTTTTTTTGCCAGTGTATATTTCTTCTGAATCTCGGTATGATAGCGACGCTCTATATTGTATAAAGTTGAATCACTTATTGTGCATTGTATTTTTTTATTTGCTACCTTCTTTAACAACGCTTCTGTGTTTAACTTATTGCTCACAACCCACGTCATATCAGGATAAGATTTTTGTGAATCAAGATAACTGGTATTAGCTGCAACTACCACTTTAATATTCTTTAGTTGCCCACTGTTTTTAATACGTTTTTGACTACGATAGCAAACCAGATACTCATTAACTGTTTGATAGGCAGGGCCAAAATCAAATTCTTTTTTACGGGTATCCGTTATTGTCAAGCCTGCAGCGGCCAGATCACCTTCATTATTACGCAATGCTTTTAATACAGCTTGTGTGGAATCATAAACTTTATACTCAACTTTAACATGCAAACTTTTTGCAAAGGATTGCGTCATATCATATTCAGGACCGGCAAGATTGTTATCGCGATCATAATAATATGTGGTCGGAAGATTTATTGTTAAGACAATCAATTTTCCGCGCTGTTTTATTTTCTTTAAAAGAGAAATCGATTTTTTCTGATTTCCCTTTAATACCGACGTAGCCTTTCCGGACTTGTCACATGAAAATAACGATAGCAAAAACACTAATACAACAAGTGTTTTTGCCACATTCAACAAAGATAATCTATTTTTATCAGAAATAATCATTCACTCCCCATAGCGATTAAATCGCTTAATAATACCATTTAAATCGTATTTCAATTGTGTTCACGTTAGAAATCAGGCTATTGTAAATTCTCAGCATAGTAGTTATATGGTCGTTACTAACAGTACAAATGAAAAGGCTACCCATTGTTCAAGACTATCAGCCGCAGGATGCAGGTGTCGAGTCGACATGGATGTATTCATTTTACCGATGCGGAGTCAAAACATTATTTTTGAAAAAATAACACCCAAACTCACATATTACACTATAACTGGAGTAATATATGTCGCCGTAATAGTTACTTGGAAGTCGCTTATTTTTCCGGTCAAGTTATATGCTAACAAGTTATATACTAACAGGACGGATGAAAAGGATACTGAGTTTTAAGACACTCTATCAGTCCATCCTGTCGACTAATTTAAATTTACAGCTAAAACATATACAGCCATGTTACTTAAAAATAAAACGCTATTAATTACTGGTGCTAGCGATGGTATCGGTAGAGCTATCGCCATTAAAGCCGCTGAGGAAGGAGCCACTGTTATACTGCACGGAAAAAGTCAGCAAAAGCTGGAAAGTCTGTATGACGAAATTATTGCTGCATCCTGCCCTGAGCCTGTCATCTATCCACTTGATCTGGAAAAGGCCACACCACAAGATTTTATTACCATGCAGGCATCGATAGAAAAGGAATTTAACCAGCTTGATGGTTTAATTAATAACGCCGGCTGGTTTGGTGCCTCCACCCCCGTAGAACAATTTGATATAGAACTGTGGCATCGTATTATACAGCTAAACCTTAACGCGACATTTATGCTGACTCAAGCCTGTTTGCCATTATTAAGCCGGGCCGATTCAGCATCTATTATTTTCACTGCGGATAATAAAAATAGCGCTTACTGGGGTGCCTACGGAGTTGCAAAGGCAGGGTTACAGGCTTTTATGGAAATACTGGCTGATGAGCTGGAAAACACCAGTGTTCGCGTTAACGCCATCAATCCTGGAACAGTCAATACTTCTTTCAGGACCCGTGCCTTTCCTGGTGAAGATCCGAAGAAAAACAAAACGCCTGAATCGGTTGTGCCCTGTTACATACGTTTACTGAGTGATGAGTTTAAAACCAGCCACGGCAAAACATTTCAGTTTGATGAAATGATAAACAGCTAAAAAAATCACTATTTGGAAAAATAGTACTGCCCCGTTAATCTTACTAACAAGATGGATAAAAGGCTACCTATTGTTCAAAACCGTCAGCCGCAGGGACGCAGGTGTCGAGCTTACATGGAAGTATTTACCGCGGGTCTCAGCAATAAATCTCAGTTCATATCACTGACAGTTAATGCGACAGCAGTGATTTGGCAACTTACTTCATTAAATTAATTTTAATTCCCTGTTGCCTTAAATGCTCAGCACGGGTATTAATATAGCGCTGAAAATCAGGCTGCGTCTTATAACTGTTCGAAGAAATATAATCCATTACAGATTGTATATGAAAGGCTTTCAGATAAGCATCAGAGCGGAACACCTCTTTACCTTTAGCGTTAAAATACAACATACTGGGGGCGTAGGTAATATTTAATTTTTTTGCCCAGTCACGAATACGCATTTTATGCCCATCCGGTGTAATCACGATTTGATTTGACCACATATCAACAACAGCAATATTAAATTTCTTTAATAGATCGCGACTAACTTTTCTCTTTAAAATGTCTTCGTGCAATTCATCACAGCTTGAACATTGCTTTTGTTCAAACATTACCAGTAGATATTTTTTTTTACTTACCGCCTGCTGTAAATTCTTCAGCGATTTTACAGTTGATATTTCAGTATGCAATTTACCGCTTGCAGGTTCAGGAGACACCTTTTTTAGATAATCCTGAAAACTCATCTGCTGTTCTTTATGTTGACCAATATAATCCAGAACAACTTTAAATTTTTCCGGCGGATAGTAACCATTCGCACGGAAAACTACTTTATGTTTTTTATTAAAAAACAATAAAGTCGGGGTGTATTGAATTTTTAATGCTTCAGCAAACTTTTTTTCTGGGTAGCTATTATTGCCCACCTGAACTTCCCGATCACCCCAAATATTAATGGCGACTACATCAAAATATTTCTGTGTTTTCTTTGCTATATCGTGTTGACCAAAATTATCCTGCAATAATTTTTTACAATAGGGGCAACCATCCTGATAGAAATACAGTAGCAAACGCTTGTTATCTTCTGTGGCTTCATCGATATCATCAAATAGATTAAGAAAAGACTTTTTAAACCAGGCGGGTTTTTCCGCATAACCAGGGTTTTGTAATGCAGGTATTAATACACTTTTCTGGCTGGCTTCCACAGAGAAAACAGTCGACATTAAAAATAGAGAAAGGATCATCAATAAATGAGAAAAATACATCATCAATATAGACTTATTGATAATGTATTTATTTGCACTGGATTTATTTATATCAAACTTATTCATAGATCAATCCCGATTTATTACCGAAACGAATGAAACGGATACCCATGGTTAAAGACACGCGGTGAATACATCCATGTCGACTCGGCACCTGTATCCCCGCGGCTGACGGTCTTTGAACAAGGGGTAGCCTTTTCATTTGTACTGTTAGTAATATAACCCCGTGGGGTTTTTCTTACCGCCTTTTCGTATATCGCTTGCGCTGAGAATGCTCTCTTTTTTTCTGTGAACTGGCTGCATGGTTACCGATTTTCTCTTTCACCAGCGGTTGATGCGGGTGTCGCTCTACCCATTCGAGATTAACCTGTTTAAATAACGATTGAATTTCATCTAACGATAATTCAACACGCTTTTGCTGCTTTAGACTACGTGGTAACAAAATGTTCGCATAACGTACACGAATTAAACGGCTCACTCGAATATCCTGAGATTGCCAGATGCGCCGCACTTCGCGGTTTCTACCTTCATGCAAAACAACATGATACCAATGATTGCTGCCCTGCCCACCGGCATCAACAATGCTGTCAAATTTTGCTATACCTTCTTCAAGCTCAACACCTTCGAGCATTTTTTTTAGCATAGGTGGAGTTACTTCGCCATTAACACGTACCGCATACTCACGCTCAATTTCCGAAGAAGGATGCATCAGGCGATTTGCCAACTCACCATGGTTGGTAAATAATAATAACCCGCTAGAGTTAATATCCAGTCGACCAACACAAATCCAGCGGCCATTTTGTAATTTGCTTAGATGCTCAAAAACTGTAGGTCGACCCCGCTCATCTTTCTGGCTGCAAATTTCACCTTCGGGTTTATTATAAAGAATAACCCGCACCCGTGAATGGGGTGAACGAATAATGACACGTTGCGTCCCGATATTAATTTTATCGCCTTCCTTTACACAATCCCCCAGATGCACCTCCTGCCCATTAATGCGTATCTGACCGGCTTCAACCAGGCGTTCAATCGCACGACGAGAACCGAAACCCATGCGGGCCAGCGCTTTTTGAATACGTTCTTCTGACATAATATTGGTTAAATAGTAGAATAAATTGGGGCAGTGGCAGCAGCGTGTATAAATAGACACGACTGTTCTAATAATCTTATATGCAAATATTGTATATCCATATTGTATAGGGATAGATTATTTATGATAATACATGGTGACATGAACTGAGATTTATTGCTACTTTTAACCATCACGGGGAGTTGCTATGTCAGTATCTCGGATAATTTCGCTATTACCTGACGGCTGATTTATTTGCCGGTTTTGTTCATTTTGTGCAGTGTCAGAATGAACAGGTAAAATCAGATCTGTTTCACTTTTAATTATTTCATCATCAACAATCGTTTCATTTAACGCCAGCTCAGGATGAATATCATCCAGACTTTTTATTGCTGCTAAGGTAGGTAATTCATCCAGCGATTTAAGGTTAAAATAATCAAGAAATTTTCGTGTTGTGCCATACAAAGCTGGTTTACCAGGCACATCTTTATGCCCAAGAACTTTTACCCATTCACGCTCTAATAAAGTTTTAACGATGGTCGAACTAACGCTCACCCCACGAACCTCTTCTATTTCACCACGGGTGACAGGTTGACGATAAGCAATCAGGGCAATGGTTTCAAGCAATGCACGGGTGTAACGCGCAGGCTTTTCTTCCCACAGCCGCTCAACCCATTCTGCATACTCCTGACGTACCTGTAAACGATAACCGCTGGCAACCTGTTTCAACTCATAACTCCGATGTTGATAATCAGCCACCATTTCATGTAACGCCTGGCGAATTTCATCCCGTGTAGGCCGAGCTTCATCCTGTTCGAATAAAGCATCCAGTTGAACCACACTTAAATTATGCTCCACTGCTAACAATACCGCTTCCAGGATTTTTTTAAGGTGATTAATTTGCATATCGATGCCTGATATAAAGTATCCGTGTATACATGGATACTTTATATATTTGAAATAGTGGGTTATTGTCCTGGCTGTTATTTATCATCGTTGTATGGTGTATCTTGTGATGCGACCGCTTTTATATGTATGGGTGCAAAAGCATCGGCCTGAACCAGATCAATCAATTGTTCTTTCACCAGTTCAAGAATTGCCAGCAAGGTGACCACCACGCCACGCCGCCCTTCTTCAACAGAAAACAGGCTGGTGTAATCGGTAAAACCGGTTGCACTAATTGCGGATAAAACTCGACTCATGCGTTCACGAACGGATAATGCCTCGCGTTGAATATGGTGATGACTGTACATTTCAGCGCGTGCCATCGCCGCCTTAAAAGCGAATAGAACCTCACGTAATTCCACCTGGGGTAACGGCTTCGATTGTGTTAACTCAGGCAGCTCAATGTGTGTAAGATGGGTTTCACGCCCTACTCTGGGTAACGCATCAATATTGATGGCGGCGTGTTTAAACCGTTCATACTCCTGCAGCCGTCGAATCAGTTCGGCTCGTGGATCTTCTTCTTCTGCATTTTCTGCTGGCCGAGGCAATAACATGCGAGATTTAATTTCTGCCAACATTGCTGCCATTAGCAGATATTCCGCAGCAAGCTCTATACGCATATTTTTCATTAACTCAATATATTGCATATATTGTTGCGTAATTTCTTCCAGTGGGATTTCGAGTATATTAAGATTCTGGCGTTTAATTAAATACAACAACAGATCCAGTGGTCCTTCAAACGCATCCAGGATGACTTCCAGCGCATCGGGAGGGATATATAAATCCTGCGGAATAACGGTGAGCGGCTCGCCCTGTATCAGGGCAAACGGCATCTCAACTTGTGCGCTGGTCGCATTCCCCTGTTTTTCTGGCATTTCCGCTGTTTCTGCTGCAAGTTGTGTTGGTTGACTATCTGGAGCAAGCATAAAGAGTCACTTGTTTGTATTGTTTAATGGTCGTCAAATCCGATTATCGGCAATGATTATAAATAAGCGATACCCATCACCTTCCTGACTTCTTCGAGTGTATCACGCGCAACTTCTCTGGCGGCTTCATTGCCCTCGTTAATAATGGCTTTGACCGTACCAGTATCGTCCTCATATTCCTGCGCCCGAGCCTGTATTGGTTTTAACTCTGCCAGCACGCTATCAATAATCGGCTGTTTACATTCGACACAACCAATTGATGCACTCTTACAACCCTGTTGTACCCAGTTACAGGTCGATTTATCTGAGTAAATTTCATGAAATGGCCATACTGGGCATTTTTTCGGGTCGCCCGGGTCTGTTCGGCGAACGCGTGCAGGATCCGTTCGCATGGTGCGTATTTTTTTTGCAACCGTATCCGTGTCGTCGCGCAATGAAATTGTATTATGGTAAGACTTGGACATTTTTTGTCCATCCAGACCAGGCATTCTTGATGCTGGCGTCAATAACGCCTGTGGCTCTGGCAGAATGATTTTACCTGAACCTTCCAAATAACCAAACAGACGCTCCTTATCACCAATCGAAATATTCTGCTGTGAATCAACCAGCGCATGTGCCACTTTTATGGCTTCCTGATCGCCTTTTTCCTGAAATTTCTTACGGTACTCATAAAACATGCGGGCATTTTTTTTGCCCATTTTGGTCGCCGCCTGCCTGGATTTTTCTTCAAAACTCGGCTCACGCCCGTAAAGATGGTTAAAACGCCGCGCAACTTCACGGGTTAATTCCACATGAGCAACCTGATCCTCACCTACAGGAACCAGCCCGGCTTTATAAATCAGAATGTCTGCACTTTGTAATAATGGGTAACCAAGAAACCCGTAGGTTGCCAGATCTTTCTCTTTTAAGCTTTCCTGTTGGTCTTTATAGGTTGGGACACGTTCGAGCCAACCCAGTGGCGTAATCATCGACAACAAGGTATGCAGCTCTGCATGTTCCGGTACCTGTGATTGAATAAAGAGTTTAGCTGAACCGGGACTAATCCCTACCGCCAACCAGTCAATAACCATCTCCCAGACACTTTTCTCAATAATGGAAGGGTCTTCATAATGTGTCGTTAATGCATGCCAGTCGGCAACAAAAAAGAAACATTCATATTCGTGTTGTAGGCGCACCCAGTTTTTTAGCACACCATGATAATGTCCAAGATGTAAAAGCCCAGTGGGGCGCATACCGGATAACACGCGTTGATGTTGGGTTGCAACTGAGTTCAAAATACCTTCCTTTTATATAAAATAATGCCCATAATAATACCTGTAAAGCAGGTTCATAAGATACCAACTTAATGGCCTGTATTAATGACCTATAAATTCAAATTATTGCTTTTGCCTTAGCCAGCAAAAAAGCGCTGGCATACTGGCCATAGTTAAAGCCCGAATATCTAAAGCCCAAATATCATCCCGATTAATCGGCTGAAATACTCGACCATCGGCCACATAATAGTACTCAAAACCCCACTAACAAGTAAGAGTACAATGATTACCATACCAAAAGGTTCTAACTTCATAAAAGGGAGTGCGAACCGAAGCGGTAAAATACCCGCTAAAACACGGCCGCCATCAAGCGGCGGAATGGGGATCAGGTTCAGTACCATTAAAATCACATTAATTAAAATACCATTCTTTCCCATTTCATATAAAAACACACTCGTTTCAGAGCGTCCCAATAAATGCAGGCTGAGTAATGCAAACAATGCCCAGGCACAACCCATTATAAAATTAGAGACCGGTCCGGCAGCCGCCACCAGTGCCATATCCAGCAACGGCTGTTTAAAATAACGTGGATTAATTGGGACGGGTTTTGCCCAGCCAAAAATAAAACCACTTAGAAAATACGTTATCATTGGTACAATAATTGTTCCTACTGCATCAATATGCCGCAGCGGATTAACGGATATACGTCCAAGCTGCCGGGCGGTTGGATCACCCAACCTGGACGCGACCCAGCCATGCGCGGCTTCGTGCATGGTAATGGCAAATAAAACAGGCAATAGCCAGACGGCAAAGGTATCAATAATTTCAGGTAGGGATGATGGCAGCATGGTTAAATAAATTCGGACAGATAGATAGCTTTAAGCCAGGTTAGTTTACACGAACACTCTGGCATGTGGGCGTGGATAGCTGAAGTTTTCATGTGTCTGGAACTTAATGGACTTTAGCCCAGACCGTGGTCGCGTCCTTTACCCTGACGACATATTTCTGGCAGTCCTTCTGTCAGTTGAATAACGGTCGTTGGCTCAATACCACAATGACCGCCATTAATCACCAGATCCACCTGTTTTCCCAGTCGAAGTCGAATATCTTCAACTTCGGTAACAGGCAGTTCATCATCAGGCAGGATTAAAGTACAGCTCATCAGCGGCTGCCTTAGCACATCCAGCAGTGCATTCACTACCGGATGGTCCATAACGCGCAAACCAATCGTCCGCCGTTTTGGATGCATCAACCGCCTCGGTACTTCATTCGTCCCTTTCAGGATAAAGGTATATGGCCCCGGTGTGAGCGATTTAATTAGCCGATAATCTGCATTTTCGACTTTGGCATAAACGGATAACTCAGATAAATCTCGACAGACCAGAGTCAGGTTACGCTTTTCATCAATCTGTCTGATGCGGCAAATTCGCTGCATCGCACGCTTGTCACCAATATGACAACCAAGGGCATAACTGGAATCCGTTGGATAAACGATAACACCGCCACGATGCAGAATTTCCACCGCCTGTTTGATTAAACGTTGTTGTGGATTTTGTGGATGAATATCAAAATACTGGCTCATTAACCCAACCCGTTAAAGTATCTGTCTGCAATGGGTATGTATTTTAACTGAAATAGACAATGAATAGTCTGACCATAACGGCCATCATTTAGGTATAATGCCCGACACCATAATACAGGCCATTAACTAGAGCCATTAACTAGAGCCATTAACCCAATTGTAACAATATACTTTAATATAATGAAATTACTCTTTGATTCCTTTCCAATTATTCTATTTTTTATTAGCTATTACCAGGCGCATTTTCTTATTGAGAACACCTTTATTGGCCAACTCATAAATCTCGATAAACCTGAATTTATTAATGCAACAATAATAGCAACGGCTGTTGCTATTATTGCCAGCTTTATCCAGGTCAGCTATAACTGGTTGCGCCAGCACAAGCTGGAAAAGATGCACCTGTTTTCATTGGCAATTATCACCATACTCGGCAGCATTACTATCATGCTGGGTAATCCGGCATTTATTCAATGGAAACCAACGGTCATTAACTGGCTATTCGCTGCCGCCTTCTTTTTCAGCCAGTTTGTAGGCAAAAAACCCATCATCCAGCGGACGATGGAGCAACAGATCGAATTACCCGATCCTATTTGGAAGCGACTGAACATGGCCTGGGTGGTGTTCTTTTTTATCAGCGGTGCCGCCAATCTTTATGTCGCTTTTTACTATCGAACCGAGTTGGCAGACAAGGTACGTATGGACAACTGGGTAGATTTTAAACTCTTCGGTCTCATGGGGCTCACCATTGTCTTTGTTATACTGCAAGCACTGTATCTAGCGCGCCACATTTCACCGGAAGAAGATGAAATTCCAGAACAGGATGAAAGCTGAGAAGACGTATCCATGTTATATGCCATTATTTCCCAGGACGTAGACAACAGTTTGCACTATCGCTCACCAGCCAGAGCGGCCCATCTGGAACGCCTGCAACAATTGCAGAACGAAGGCCGGCTGATACTCGCCGGGCCGCACCCTGCAATTGACTGCGAAGAACCTGGTGAAGCCGGTTTTAGTGGTAGCCTGATCGTCGCTGAATTTGACGACCTGAAAGCCGCAAAAGCCTGGGCAGACACCGACCCTTATGTGGCTGCCGGGGTTTATGACAGTGTTATTGTAAAACCGCTGAAAAAAGTTTTTCCGCAATAAGTCGCCCACAGCATGGGGCACTGAAGCAAGAAGAATTTATCGGCTGTAACGCACTAAATAATATGGTACCGAGGGCCGGAATCGAACCGGCACTTCCGTGAGGAAACCGGATTTTGAATCCGGCGCGTCTACCAGTTCCGCCACCCCGGCACAATGCAGCGCGAATTGTAACGGAATTATCCGAAACTTACAAAAAAACGTCGATACTTACTAATAATGAGTCGCCTTTTCATTCGTTTCAGTAATCCATATCGGTTAATCGAATTTAGTTTACTGCTTTATAAAATGTAACAGGCGGTTATTGGCCGGCATGTCGAAATCATTTTCCAGTTGCATAGCATTATCACTGGCCAGTTGAGCTATCGCTTCAAAAGGTTTTATCCCGCTGTTTATATCACGGTTCTTTAACCATTGATCAAATGCGGCATTACTCTCACTGGTGTATGCACCGTTATAGTTAAACGGCCCATAGATTAAAAGTTGGCCACCCGATTGTAGACATTGACCAGCGCCCCGAAACAGCGCCTCCACCGCGTCCATAGCCATAATATGCAGCGTGTTAGCAGTATAGACTGCATCATAATTTTGTATTGGCCAGGTCGAAACAAGCACATCAAGCTGAATTGGCAACAGGACATTTTTATTTCTGGCATCGTCCAACCAGTGCTTAATCCCGTTTAGATAAGGCTCACGATCACTGGGCTGCCACCTCAGATGCGGTAATTGATTAGCAAAATAGACCGCATGTTGTCCTGTACCACTGCCTATTTCTAGCAAAGCCTTCGCTTTTACAAGCAGGGGCTTAATTACCGATAAGATCGGTTGGTAATTTTGCACACAGGACTCGGCAAAAGGTTTTGGTGACGTTTTCATATTTTAGCGCAGCTCGGCTCCCGTATATTGATACGGTGTATTGATACCGTATTTAAACATACCTGTGATGCCCTTCACTAGCCGATGATGCCAACATAATCTGCAATGTTCAACAGCCTGGCTTCAGGCGCATTGCATTTTGCACCAGGCTTTATCTCGTCATGAAAGCAGAAATAATTTATACTTGGCATAAAGTAGCTCGTTTTAACCGCTTATTCCAGTTTTTCATGATAAAAAGTAGTGCGTTTACAACGTTGCAATACATTGTATTAATACAAAAAAATAGATAATAAAGACGATTAAAACCGACAATAAATATGCTAAAAATTGGGAGGAAACACCATGTCAACTCAGGTATCTACACAGGGAGCATCTCCACCAGCTCCAAATGAACGTCGAGAACGCGATAGAAAAGAGGTCAGAAAACTGATTGAAGACAGAAATAATGTTCTCGTACAATATTACAATTTGGTAAAACAAATTGAAGATCTGGACATAGAATTATTGCAGGATTTCTGCCGGGAACTGGTTGACTATTTGGCCGCAGGCCACTTTGAACTCTACCGACGAGTAGAAGAAGGTTGTGAGCGACGTGATGAAATAATTAAGCTGGCAAATGAGATTATGCCAAAAATCACGCGCACCACAGAAATTGCAATTACATTTAACGACCTGTTTGATAAAAGCAATAAAATCAATAATGTTATGCTTGAGCAGTTACCCGCTCACCTGACCCAACTTGGTGAGCATCTGGCCACACGGATTGATCTTGAAGACCAGTTTATTAATACCCTGTTAGCCAGTTCAAACAGGCCCCAGCTAAAAACAGTAACGCTCTGATTTTGTGAGCTAAGCTTATTTTATTTGCGTTGGCAGGAAGCCAGCGCGCAAATAGTTTTACTCGCCTGAAAACAGATACTGTGCTTATTTAAGCTCCAGCAACTTTTCAGCATAAGCCAGACACCAACACCGATGCAAAGGCTTACGCCGGAAATCTTCGGTTACTGTCAGAGTGGTTATCTCTCGTACTGCATAATCATCCAGTAAATTTTTTTCAAGCCGGAACTTCCTTGCATTAGTCGAAAAAATCAACCGTCCATTCTCACTTAACAGGCGCATCACCAGCTTAATTAGTTCAGCATGATCACGTTGAATATCAAATGTATTTTGCATTTTTGCAGAATTAGAAAACGTTGGCGGATCCAGAAAAATTAAATCAAAGACCTGCCCTGCCCGTTTCGCATCCCAGACCCACTGGATACAGTCTTTGCGTAAAAACTGGTGGGTTTTATCGCTGAAACCATTAATGCGGCAGTTTTCTTCGGCCCACTGGATATAAGTGTTCGACATATCAATGGTCGTTGTCCTGCTTGCACCCCCTGCTGCGGCATAAACACTCGCACTACCAGTATAAGCAAATAAATTGAGAAAAGTTTTACCTTTAGCCAGGCTGGAAATAAGATTACGGGTATTGCGATGGTCCAGAAACAGGCCCGTATCCAGGTAGTCATAAAGATTAACTCTAAAAATTAAACCCGACTCATGGGCAGTCATTGTTCGTCCCTTACTATCCTGCTTCTGGTATTGCTCATCACCCGACTGTTTTTTTCTCACTTTCAGGACAACTTTATCCTGATCAACCTCAAGGATATCGGCAACGACATCAATAACATCATTCAAACGCTTAAAGGCTTTTGTCTTATCAATCGTTTTTGGCGCTTCATACTCCTGCACATGCACCCAGTTTTCATAAATATCAATGGCAACCGAGTACTGGGGAATATCTGCATCATAAACCCGGTAACAGCTTATGTTGTTCTTACGCGCCCATTTTTTTAAATGTTTATAATTTTTTTTCAGTCGATTCACAAACATGCGAGCATGTTCATTAACGGCGATTACCGTAACCTGTTTATTCTCTTCCCGTCGATTTTTTTCTGACTGATTAATGTTTGATAAATTAGTATCATAAGAATTAGCGCTGGAAGAAATCTGTTTTTGCTCTTCTGTATCATCGCTTGCGTGCAGGTTTAAGGCATTAATATGATATTGATACAAAGTACATTTTATTGCGCCATTATATAAAGTATTTTTATGAAAGGCTCTCAAACCAATACTTTTTGCCAGCGCGTCTTCAGAGGTGAAAACAGCGGCGGTCCAGCCAGGAAAAGACTGTTTTAAAGTTTTACCCAGACGTAGATAGAGTGTACGCAAAAGCTGTATCTGACCCAGACGTTTACCGTAAGGCGGATTGGTAATTAATAAACCCTGAGCAGAAGCAATAGATGGTATTATTTTTGTGGCATCAGCCAGTTCCAGTTGAATCTGTGAAGTAAACCCCGCAGCTTTAATATTTCTCTTTGCTATGGCTAAAACACTTGCCGAATAGTCACAGCCATTTATCACCGGAAGACACTCAATACGCTGTTCCAGACCCTGTTTAGCCTGCTGATAAATCTCCTGCCAGAGAGCTGGATCAAACTGTTTCCAGCCCATAAAACCATAATAGTCACGCAGTAAACCCGGTGCCATGTTTGCTGCGATCATTGCAGCTTCAATTAACAGGGTAGCACTGCCGCACATCGGATCAAATAACGGCTCACCTCTGTTGGCAAAATCCCGCCATTTTGCCCGATATAACATGGCTGCTGCCAGTGTTTCACGTAATGGCGCTGCGCCAGTCGTCTGGCGATAGCCGCGCATATGCAGGGCTTCACCGGAAAGATCAAGATAAGCAATGCATTCACGGTCACTTAAATACACATTAATACGGATATCCGGCCTGTCTCTTCCAACATCAGGCCGAAGACCTGTTGCGTCTTTGAACTGATCAACAATGGCATCCTTAATTCGAAGCGTCGCATAGTGACTATTATTAATGGCATGATGGGAGCTAAAACAGTCAATCGCAAAGCGGTTATTAACCTGCATATGCTCAGACCAGTCAATCATCTTGATTGCCGCATACAAATCATCTTCATTTTCAACCGAGAAGTCAGACAGTTTTAACAGTACACGACTGGCGACTCGTGACCACAAACAGGCCATATAAGCCTGTTTCAGTTCACCTTCGAAATGCACTCCACCATTAGCAACTTTAATTCCAGACAAGCCAAGATGTTCGAATTCATGTACGAGAATATCTTCCAGTCCTTTGGAACAGCTAGCAAAAAATACCTGATTCATACTTCACCTAAATGCCGGGCATCCGCAACGAGTAAAACAGGGAAACCATTGCGTACAGGAAAAGCCAGTTTATCCCGGTTGCAGAGAAATTCTTTACTGTTACGTTGATACCGTAGCGTGCCCTTACATACCGGACACACAATAACTGAAAGTAATTTTTTATTCATAAGACAGTACAATATAGAGAGAATCAGTGGAGTAACTTGTTTAATGCCTGTTTCAGCGCATTATTAAATTTAGCGTTTACCGGCAAATACCATACATTCGTGAAATCACCATTGATTTCTTTTTGCTGAATTCGCTGTCTGCATTTTACCGCATCCTTTTCTGTCATTAATACACATTTACCCGACCATAATTGAATATCGGCATCACTGTAAAAATAATGGTCAGGAAAAGCCTGTTCATTAACCGTTAAGCCCTGTTGTTTCAGCAATTCAAAAAAACGTTGCGGATTACCAATAGCCGCCACAGCCAGAATATTTTTACTTTTTAATGCCGTTAGCTGTAACGGTTCACTGCTAACAAGATTAACCAGCACGTCAAACTTCAGTGTATAAAATAAAGGGGTAATATTATCTTTTAACGGTCTATCTGGTGCCCCATTAAAAACAACCAGGTCTACATTCTTTAACCGTCTGACTGGTTCGCGCAATGGGCCGGCAGGCAGACAAAAACCATTACCATGCAAGCGTTTCGCATCAACCACGGCAATTTCCACCTTTCTTTGTAGACGATAATGTTGCAGTCCGTCATCAGATAACACAATATCACAGGCATTATTATTTAATAGATGCGCGACCGCTGCCGAGCGATCAGAGCCAACCACAACCGGACAGTGTGTGCGCTGAAAAATCATGCAGGGCTCATCCCCAACAGTGATGGCCTCATCGTTTACATCAAGTTGTTTAATCCCTGTTACGTTGCCGCCATAACCTCGGCTAACAATGCCCGGTTTTCTGCCCTGCTGTTTTAGATATTCACAAATTGAAATGAGTAAAGGTGTTTTACCGCTGCCACCAACACTGATATTGCCGATAACAATGACGGGTACATCAAAAGCAACCGAATTAAAAATACCACTAAAAAAACATAACCGGCGAATAAAACTCAACCAACAGAATATAATTGAAACCGGCCATAACAACCAGGCAAGTAGATTTTGACTATACCAGTACTTCATTAGAAGGATGATAGTTAGCATCCTTAAACTGAATGCGGTGCAATGAAGCATAATGTTCATTCAGTACAATGAGTTCCTCATGGGTCCCTGACTCAATAATCCGCCCCTGATCCATCACCATAATTAGATCCGCTTTTTCAATCGTCGAAAGTCGGTGCGCAATAACCAGTGTGGTGCGGTTTTGCATCAGATTTTCCAGCGATGACTGAATATAACGTTCGGACTCTGTATCCAGTGCCGAGGTGGCTTCGTCGAGAATGAGCACAGGTGCATCTTTCAGCAGGGCTCTGGCAATGGCGATCCGCTGTCTCTGTCCTCCTGACAGCATCACACCACGCTCACCAACAATGGTATTAAATCCATCGCTGGTTTTTTTTATAAAGCCAGTCGCATGGGCTGCTTCCGCAGCCGCTTCAACTTGCTCATGGGTAGCGGCATTCATCTTGCCATAGGCAATATTATGTTCGATTGTATCGTTAAACAGCACCACATCCTGACCGACATAAGAGATATGTGAACGTAAATTTTCCAGTGTATAGTCTTTAATATTATGGCCATCAAGCATAATTATGCCTTCACTGATGTCATATAATCGTGGCAGTAAATTTAATAGTGTTGATTTACCACTACCTGAACGACCAACAATGGCAACAGTTTGCCCCGCTTTTATTGAAAAATTTAAATCATATAACGCATAATTTTTTGCCCGATTATTGTATTTAAAATTCAGCTGTTTAAAAACAAGTTCACCAACAACCTGATCATTTTCGTAACGGCCAGCATCCTTCTCTTTATCAAGATCAATAAAATCAAAGATGCTTTCTGCCGCTGCAATACCGCGTTGCAGATCACTAACAACAGCAGTAATCGCTTTAATTGATGGCATCATCATAAACATTGCCGCTAAAAACGACATAAAAGTACCAACAGATATCTTCTCAATCATTCCAGGCAATGTCGCCAGATAAATAATCGTAGCCAGGGCACAGGCAACGATTAATTGCACAATGGGTTGGCTAAGTGCCGTGGTTAGCTGCATTTTAAGATTTTGACGGCGGTTAACACCATTGATCTGATCAAATTGATCTGCTTCATACTGACGACCACCAAAGATTTTTATTACCTGATGGCCTTTAATGGCTTCTTCTAATATCCGCGAAACATTCCCCATGCTGCCCTGAATATTTATACTTATTTTACGAAACCGTTTTGACACCAGGACCACCAGTGAAGTCACCACCGGCATGGCTACCATAAAAACCAGAGCCAATAGTGCATTAAGATAAAACATCCAGAATATCAAACCAATAATGGTTAATACATCACGTATAAACACGGTGACTGCATGTGTCGATGCATGTGCCACCTGCTCCACGTCATAAGTAAACTTTGACATCAACTCGCCGGTTGTAGAACCATCATAAAAATATTTTGGTAGACACAGCAGGCGGGCAAACATTTGATTACGCAATACATAAATCACATTGCGCCCAATCAAACTCATACCATAAGTGGAGGCGAAGGCACCGATGGTTCGCACCAGATATATGCCAATTAATGCGGGAGGTATCCATTTAATTGTTTCTGGGTCACGTTGCACAAAACTGCCATCCATCAGCGGTTTCATTAAAGCGGTAAAACCCGTCGCAGAAAGTGCGACCACAATCATACCCATCACCGCGATAACAAAAACTCCCCAGTATTCGAAGGCATAGTGAAGTAAACGAAGATAAATGGCGAGACTGGATTCGGTTTTCCCAGTATCCGTAGCATCAGTTGTCGATGCTTCAGTGTTTGTTTCTTGCGGCCCTGTAGGTTCAGACATGAGTAATTTATTTGCTCTCTACCGTTGCAATCGAAAGCCGGGTAATACCCAGTTGTGACACCGCATCCATCGCTCTCACCACAGACTGATGTGTGGTTTGACCATCTGCGCGTAGAATAACCAACTGGTTTTTCATCTCTGCGGCAGATTTATTCCCAATTATTTTATGCAGTGCCTGCTTAAGTGTGTCAAGTGATGTATTCACCAGCTGTCGATCATTAATATAATATTTTCCTTTGGCATCAATACTGAGCACAATAGCATGACTCTGGGTTTGCTCTACTTTTGCAGAGGCTTCCGGCAAATTCACCTTCAGCCTCGCATGACGGTCAAAAGTGGTTGAAACCATAAAAAAAATCAGCAGCAAAAAAACCACATCAATTAATGGGGTTACATTAACCTCAAGATTTTCTTCCTGACGACCTGGGCGTAGATTCATAACGGTGATTCCATCGATGTTTTTGTGGAAGTTGCCGCCCCTGATCGAGCCGGTTCACCTTCAACTGCACTCACTAAATATTCATCTCTATCCGCAGCATTAAGTTCACTGTCGGCATGCTGACGATTATAATGCAGCACATCCACCATCTTAATGGCCTCACGCTCCATTACCACCACAATAGAATCGACTTTACGGCGAAAATAACGGTAAAAAACAAGACTGATAATGGCGACAGTTAAGCCTGCTGCGGTAGTAATCATGGCCTGGGAAATACCATTGGCAAGCACCGATGGATCACCAACACCATAGGTGGTAATTGCGTTGAATACCTTCATCATCCCAATGACAGTACCCAATAAACCCAGCAGTGGAGAAATGGAAGCAATCGTCCCCAGCGCATTTAAAAACCGTTCAAGATCATGCACCACTTCCCTGCCGCGCTCTTCAATGCATTCTTTAATCCGATCACGGCTTTCATCTCGATGCAACAGACCAGCACTTAAAATTTGCCCCAATGCCGACTGCTTTGCCAGCGCACCAATGTTGGCACGCTTCAAATTATCCTGCTTAATTGCGTTCCAGACGGTTGCCACTAGATGATCAGGCAACACTTTTTCCCGTCGCAAGCTCCAGAAACGCTCGGCAATAATTGAAATAGATAAAATGGAGCATAAAATAATTGGCAGCATCAGCCAGCCGCCGGATTTTACCAGTTCGAACACAATACCCCCTTAGAATATATTGCTTATATAAATAATGGCAACTATCTTACTTTATTTGGCCTGTTTTTGTTATCACAAAACACGATTCCAATAATGATGATGTGACCGCCGATAAGCATCCAGCTTGATTAAACCACGACCAGGTACAAACTCCATACTTACAGCACCCGCGTGTCCAGTTATCCATAAAGAAATATTTCTGTGCTGATAACGGCTGAGTATTTTTTTGCTTGGCAGTCGATACCTGTTTCTATAGCCTGCTGATATAATTGCAATTTTGGGGTGGACCGCATCAATAAAAGCCACGCTAGATGAGGTTTTACTGCCATGATGCGGCACGACCAAAACATCTGCGGATAAAATTATACCGGATGCTGTTGATAAAGCTGCCTTTAACAGGCGCTTTTCGGTCGCTATTTCAATATCACCAGTAAACAGCACTGAACCCGCCGCGGATGAAATGCGTAACACACAGGAATGGTTATTGCGCCTTTTACCTCTGGATTTTTTCTTACGCCTGTTTCTGACAGCCGTGCCTCTGGCGGTCGGCGTATGGGCAGCCAACACCTTGGCTGGCGGGTTTAAAAAACGAAAGTTTACTCCGTCCCAGCGCCAGTGCTGCCGCTGCTGACAGGCGACTTTACTCACTGAATGAAGACGGTGTAAATCCTGGCCAATCAATCTGGCTGCCGGATAAGCCGCCAGAATTGATGCCGCACCACCAATATGATCCGCATCACCGTGGCTAATAACCAGTGTATCCAGCATACGAATGCCCTGTGTACGCAAATAAGGCAGTACCACCGCCTTTCCTGCATCCAGTTTTTTTCCCAACTTTGCACCCGCATCGAATACCAGTGTGTGGTGACGGGTCTGAATAACACTTGCCAGACCCTGCCCCACATCCAGCACCATTAGTTTAAAGCTACCGGGTTTAAAACTACCTGTGGTGATTGATGTGGAGGCGTTTCTGGCGAAAAAAATGCTTAAAAGCGGGATGAACAGCAGGAAGGATAGCACGCTGCGTAACCCAGTTAGGTGCCGGCCAGGTATCTTTGAAATAGAGTTTTCTGGTCCGATTAAAGTGCCGATAAAAGTAAAGCAACGGCGTGGAATCAGCGCCATGATAATGGCAGCGAAGGCTGAAATAAGCGGCCATAATGTGATGTTACCGACCGTAATATAAGCAAAAGGCAGGTTTGATAAAAGGTGAATAAATGGCCATATCCAGTGCAATAATTCTGCCGCAACCTGAATACTTAATTCACTGAGCAGCGGAAAAAACGGAAACAAGAGTAATCCCAGTAATACAAATGGTACCACCAGAAAGCTGACATAAGGCACCAGAATGAGATTCGCCAATGGTGCCAGCAGTGAACTTTGCTGGAACAGATAGAGTGAAAGCGGAAACAACGCCAGGGTAATAATAAACTGTAAACGAATGCACTGGGCAATTTTCCGAGCAATGTTTTGTCCGCTTTGCCCCAGGCCTAAATGATTAAGCCATACATCATTTCTCGCCGTGGCAACATCTGCCTGCAAGAGCGAAAAATTATCCGTAAAAGCATAGAGAATCACGGTTACAGCGATAAATGAAAACCAGAAGCCCGCTGACAAAACGGATAACGGATCCCATATCAACACCAGAATCATTGCCAATCCGAGCGCATCAACCGGCCTGAAATGACGGCGCAACAACGCTGCTGCCGCGAAACTTAGCAACATAATCAGGGCACGTTGCGTCGGAATTGACAGGCCAGCAAGCAATGCATAAAAAATGGCAATCATCACGCCAAGAATAATGCCTATATGCTGCGCGGGTAGATGCTGCAAGCAGCGTAGCGGTACCAGCATCGCAACCAGCCAACGTCCAAAGATATAACCAAACAGGTAAGCCAGGCCAATGTGTAACCCGGAAATGGCCATTAGATGGTTGGTGCCAGTGTGTAATAGGTCCTGCCATTGTCCAGGCTGAATTTTTACACGCTCGCCCACCGCCAGCGCCGTCACCAGACCCGTCATCGCAGTCGATGTTGGCGTGTGATAAAAACTTATTGCATGATCAGCCGCCAGCCATTGTCCAATAGACTGACTAATTTTTTGTCGATACGCATCAATGGAGGTGACCGCAGCGGCAGATAAGCGTTGATTGTACCAGCCGGATTCCGCTACCGGCCTTCGAACATAACCGCTGGCATCAATTCCCCGCTGGAATAACCAGCCCTCGTAATCAAACCCGCCGGGGTTAAAAAAACCATGTGGGGGTTTTAAGCGCACCACAAATTGCCATATTTCACCAGCATGAACCGCTGCTACTTTGAATTTTTTACTGTAATACCAGCTCAGGCGTATTTTTCGTGGGGTGTATTTAGCGTATTTTAATTGTGTTGCTGCCGATAAGCGCAATCTTTCTGGCACCCCTTTAGTGACAATGACAGGTTCAAAGTGCTGGACCGACAGATAAAAACGCTCTACCCGTTTTTCATTAACCGGGATGCCGATAATTTGACCTTCTACCCGAATTGTTTTACCCGCCAGCGCTTCCGGCAAACGGTGTTGCAGCGCCTGGTGGGCAAAAAATACTGCCCAGCTCATTCCAGCTACCGCCAGTAACAGTGCCTTCAGGCAATATTGCAGCCTGTGGTAACTAAAACGCACAACGGTATAAAGCACTGTGAGTACCAGTGCAACCGGCAGCACAATCAACAGGAAAGAGGTTAAACTGGGCAATTGCGCCCATTGCTGAACCAGCACAACACCACTAAGAAAAAAAAGTGCAGACAAAAACATCCGTGTCCATCCTGTTAGCAACAACCTGAAACTGAATATTACACGAAGCCACAGAATGATCACAGCTCGACGCAACATTCAGGTTAAGGCTATAATGTATCTCTAATTTTTATCCATAATCACTCGAGCCGCAATTAATTATCCCATGCCACGCAAGTTTTTTCAGCGCTTAATGCCTGACCCATCAAAGATAAAGAATAACAAGAGCTTATCTATATTTGGTGATGTTTTACATGAGCCTAATCTATGGCATCTGAACCGCCGCTCAGTCGCTGGTGCCTTTGCCGTAGGGCTATTTTTTGCCTGGGTACCACTGCCTTCACAGATGATTATGGCCGCTGCGGCAGCCATCTGGCTGCGTACCAATCTACCTCTATCCATTGTGCTGGTATGGATTACCAACCCGCTGACAATCCCCCCAATGTTTTATTTTGCCTACCTGGTCGGTACCTGGATATTGCATACACCACCTTCCACTTTTGCCTTTGAACCCAGCCTGCAATGGTTATTGCATGGGATGCAAACCAGCTGGAAACCCTTCCTGACCGGCTGTGCAACGATGGGCATTGGTTCCAGCATCCTGGGATATTTTGGCGTACAAATCTTATGGCGTTACTCCATTTATAAACGCCGTAAATCCAGAAGACTAAAAACCAGAAAATAATGCTCCGGAAACCCCAACAGAAAATCATTATTGGCATGTCAGGTGGTGTCGACTCTTCAGTCGCTGCACTGCTACTGCTGCAACAGGGTTACACCGTTGAAGCACTCTTTATGAAAAACTGGGAAGAAGATGATAACGCAAGCTACTGTGCAGCAACTGAGGATCTGGCCGATGCCACAGCGGTATGTGGAACACTGGGCATTAAACTGCACACGGTAAACTTTTCCAGCGAATACTGGGATCGCGTATTTCAGCATTTTCTTGATGAATACAGTGCTGGCCGTACCCCCAACCCAGACATACTGTGCAATAAAGAAATTAAATTTCGCGCCTTTCTGGAGCACGCACAAACCTTGGGCGCAGATAAAATAGCGACCGGTCATTACGCACAACTCGACAATGTGGAGAATAAAGTGCGCTTATTGCGTGGCATCGACAACAATAAGGATCAAAGCTATTTTTTATACTCCCTGAATCAATATCAGCTGAGCCATACATTGTTCCCGGTTGGTCAATTTAACAAAAACCATATTCGTCAACTAGCGAAAACAAATAATCTTATCACTCACAACAAAAAAGACAGTACCGGCATTTGTTTTATTGGTGAACGGCGCTTTAATACTTTCCTGGAAAAATTTCTTCCAGCACAACCTGGCACGATAAAAACACTTGAGGGGGATGAGTTGGGAACGCATAACGGTTTAATGTATTACACGCTCGGTCAACGTAAAGGACTGGGTATTGGTGGCATCAAAGATACCGCTGAAGACCCCTGGTATGTGGTTGAAAAAGATTTAACCAGTCATACTTTAATCGTTGCCCAGGGACATAACCATCCGCACATATTCAACGATACACTAGAAGTAAAATCGTTGCACTGGATCACCGAAAAACCACCAGAAAACACCCGCATGACAGCAAAAATACGCTACCGTCAGAGCGATCAGAACTGCACCCTTAGCACGCTCAGCAAGCACCGTTTTCGTGTCGACTTCGAACAGGCACAACGTGCCATCACACCGGGTCAATCTATCGTTTTTTATAACCACGAAATATGTCTGGGTGGTGGTGTAATTGAAACCATGTATAACCACTAATCAGTCGCTAATCAACAAGTAAAATATTCAATATGTCGCATTCAATACACGATAAAACCCTCGCACTGGCGGGCATTTTCCAGGCTGCTTCACTGGTTAAACAAATTGCCAACAAAGGCATAGCAAACAGCGCAATAATTGAATCAAGCATAGAAAGCCTGTTTCGTTTTGAGGTCAATAACGTCGCTGATGTCTATGGCAACATTGCCGGTATCGGTCATGGTTTGCGTGTCTTACACGAACAACTTAATGGTGAGCCAACCACGCGTGATTTAGCTATATCCAAATACGTTATTTTACTTATCGCCCTGGAGAGAAAGCTTTCTCGCAACAAAAAAATGCTTGATCAAATAACCAGTCGCCTGCAAACCATTGAAGCCCAGCTTGAATTCTTTAGCCTCAGTCACAATACCATTTTTAGCAAAATTGGCGAGCTATACAAATCCACCATTAGCACCCTGGGCACAAAAATTATTGTGAGTGGAGGACAGCCTTACCTAAGCAATGAAATCAATGCGAGTAAAGTCCGTTCACTGTTGCTGGCGGGCATCCGTGCTGCCGTATTATGGCAACAATGTGGTGGTTCACGCTGGCAAATCCTGTTTAATCGTAAAGCCTATCTACAGGAAAGTGAAAAAATTATTGGCCAATTATAATCCCCCTGCATTTTCACTAAATACTAAATATTATATTATCATGTCAAAAACACTGTTTACCATCGACGAATCATCACCACTGCCTGACTTTAGCTCGCTTTATTTAACCCTTGATATTGCTGAAATTCGTATTCCTTCTATGCGAAAAGCCATTGCCTTACTAAAAACACAGCAGCCCGATTTTATCCTCGCCGAATTTGAATACGGTTACGGGAATAATTATGCCGGCATCAACATCAGTAATTTAGATGTCCTGTTATACAGCCTGCAAAAATATTCACCACAATCAAAAGTTATTGTCCTGGTAGAAAAAAACGAACTTCAGTATATTGATAAACTCAATACGATTATTCAACTTCATGCGGTGCTACAATTTCCTGTCACTGCGTCACAAATAGACCCTGTTTTTAGATGTCTATAAAAATGCCTATAATGGGCAATTTAAAAAATCCAGTAACGCATTAAAGACCTGATCCATCGTCTGTAACCGGACTGCCTCACGCTCACCTTCAAAGTTAAACGGAAATGCAACGGTGCTTTTACCGCGTCTACCCCAGCACAACCACACCAGCCCGACAGGTTTGTCCTCAGTTCCACCATCCGGCCCCGCAATGCCGCTAATACTCACCGCCACGTCTGCCAATGTATGCGCAAAAATTCCATCACACATTGCCAGCACTGTCTCGCCACTGACAGCCCCAAACTCTTTTAGAGTTGCTGCAGAAACATCCAGCACACTGTATTTCATCGCATTACTGTAACTCACCATCGAGCCTTCAAACCAGGTCGAACTACCTGGTAGATCAGTAATAATTTTCGCCAGCCAGCCCCCCGTACAGGATTCCGCTGCCGCCAGGGTTATACCGCGTGCTTGCATGCACTCGCCTAATTGCAACGCAAGCGTATGTAAAGTTTGTTCAGTTACCATTAATTATTAATCCTGTTTAAAAGCCAAAGGGGTCAGGTCTTTGATTTATGATTTTTCAAGAGCCCACTCACCGTGGTGTAATGAATCCCAAAATATTCGCCAATTTCTTTCAGTGTATAGCCACCGCTTTGGTAGGCTTTAACTATCGCTGCATTTCTGTCTCGGCTGCTTGCTTCGTATTCGCTGAGTTCTTTCGCTGGCAGCCTTCTCTGTGCCCGTGGCACTTCGCTCAAATCCTTATTTCCATCGACCATGGTCTGCATCCTTTCTAAAAACAAGTCACTGCCTAAATAAATCTGGTTGCGCAGGTGCTCCCACGGGGAGGTTGGTGTCTTACCTTCCCGTACGTATTTTTTATATCGCTCCACGGCGGTACTCTTCCTTTTAGCAAAGACTGACAATAGCCACTCTACATTCAAACACGCAACTCCCCGGCTCTGCCCCGCTGTGGCTCGATAACTGCTCCATGGCCAGTCTTTGGCACTACGCACCATACCTGCCCGCACAGGGTTCAATACAATGTATCGGGCCAGTTCCAGTAGGTACTGGTCTTTTTCAACCAGTATAGCCTTGTAGCGCCCTTGAAAAACATGCCCTACCCGGTCATGGACTCGGTTATAGGTCTGTGTATAAACACCATTTAATTGACGCATGCCTTTGGCAAGGTTCCCGTCCGGTGTCTCAATTAACAGGTGATAATGATTCCTCATGAGACAATAAGCATGGCACGCCCAATTATGGGTTTGACAAACGTCTGTCAGCAAAGCCAGAAAAAATTGGCGATCTTCATCATTATCATAGATGTCTTCTCTACGATCACCTCGTGAAGTGAGGTGGTAGAGGGCGCCAGAAAATTCCAGTCGGATAGGTCGAGCCATAAAGAGTAAACGATGCTTTTCATTTGATGAAGCTATAATTCTATCAGAGACGGAGTCATAAATCAAAGACCTGACCCCATAAGTTTTTTTATAAAAAAGCCCGAGTTTTTACTCTCGGGCTTTTTGGCTTTTTAAATAAAACTGATCGTTTTAGAACTTCATACCCAACATTGCGCCAAGACCGTATTGTCCCATGGCAATGGATGCATTGCTTCCCTTAACAAGTGCACCACCCGGACCAAATGCGGTTGGACCTTTAATGGTATTTACAAAAGCAATCATTACATTAACATCCAGGCTGACTTTATCCGTAAATTTATAGCCACCGCCAAAGGTTAAATGATTTTCCGGGGTTGCGGGTGCCAGCATATTAAATAATACCTGGTCGTTTGGAATGGGGGATTTGCCGTAGTTCCACCCAGCACGTAAATTAACTTTTTCGTTATACGCCCAGTCAACACCCAGTTTGTAAACGGTCTGGTTGGTCCAGCCAAAACCTAAGCCATTGGTACCGCCAAGTTTACAGGTCGATTTATCAGGCCCTGGACACAATGGAAACAAATTACCTGTTACCGCCTGATTAATAGCCGGCCCGGGGTTACCGATCGAGCGAACATCGTGGTAGCGAATCCACTGAATATCAAAGGCAACTGTTACTGTCGGAATGACATTAAAAGCGGCACCCAATGCATAGTTCTCTGGAATATCAAAGCCGCCATGTTCAGCAAAGAGGTTCGAGTAGCGTTGAAATTTATCCATCCATACCCGCGATGAATAATTCAACCCTAGTTTCAGTTTGTTATCATAAAAATTACCTAACCAGCCAAGGCGAAAGCCAGCGCCATAAGCATGATCAAAACCTTCATCACTCAAGTGGCCCGATGATTGAGTAAACCCTAAAGCACTACCACTAAACGCACTCAATCCCTGCGCCCTGAAAAACTGCACAGCAAGCACTGTTGATACACCAAACGTATTGTGTTTATTCACCCGGTATGCAACGCTCGGGATAAGTTGCATCTGTATCAATTCCACACCAACCTGGTTAGTGGGTTTATTTGTAACATTCGGGTTAAAAAAGGTGGCTGGACACGCCGTATAACCAGGCACCTGGCCAGCCAGAACTTTCTGACAACTGCTGCTATTAACACCCTGGTCATACTGTGTTTTTAAACCCGCGCCAATAAATGCAAAACCAACAACGGTATTCTTGTTCAGCTGATAGGTGCCCCCCATCGAAGGTATCAGAAACAGATTCCGATGACTCTTTTCATTGGTATAACCCAGAAGACCACTTTCATGGGTCACCGATCGCGGGGGTATAAAAAGCTCTCCACCAATATCAAAGCGTGTACCTGAGTCGATCATGGTTGCCGGGTTAAAAGCTGCTGCCATACCTCCGGTATTATTTGCCACACCGGTTCCCCCCATGGAACGGGATTTGGCACCAAAACCAATCAGGAAATACCCATTGGTTGCATTGGAAATAGCTGGCAAGCTCATGCTAATCGCCAGGGTGGACAGTAAAATTAATTGTTTGGAAAATTTCATTTATTCTCTCCCTTTAGAGAAATACCTAAATTCAGGATAAATTTGTCAGGGCAGATGCCTTTGCACCTGCCCTGACTTTTCTTATTGCTTATCGTTTATCTTTTTTGCCAAGCCGACGCAAGCCAAATAATGTAGCGAGTGCTGCAAATAAACCAAAAAAGCTCAGTGACGCAAGGCCACTTTTACCCGCAAAACCGCTGTTACTAATTTTAGTCACTGGTGCGGTGCCGACATACGGTGGCGGTGCTGGTACTGTGCCAGCCGGTCCAGCATTAAAGTTGGCGTAGAATGCCTGGAACGGGCCATCAACCATTGGGGTTCCGTTAATAAGAGTACCCTTAATAGAATGACCTGTGCTAGCAGACACTAACTTCCAGGTGGTTGTCGGATCCGGGTTCTCTCCTGCCTGACCAGCCCATAATTTATTCACATTATTTGTTGAACCATGCATATTCCAGACACCATTCTTGTCCCAGACATTCACCACATCAATATTTTTACTGGTATTCCAGTCAAATAAAATATGCGCACCTACCTGTCCCGGTTTAACCGTCATGGTAATGGCGGGGCCTGAGTTAGCAGCAGAACCAGCCGGACAACCGGTTGCACGTATTTCTGCAACGGTACAGCCTGTATCAAAGGAATAGGTACCCGGTCCAAATACACGAATGTCGTGCGCCACCCAGGTGAAACTAAAGAACTGCTGAGGTTTCTGGGATGCAATCTTCATATTGAAATTCAGATCATTTTTGTAATTACTCTGATCAGTATTGGTTGTCTGATCCCAGTCAAAGGTAACATCATTGGTACCACCAAAGACATTGCCCGTTGAATCAAGCATGGTGAAGTTACTGCCTGTGGCAAATAAGCCAACCTGGACAGCTCGTACTACCTGGGTTGCAAGGTTACCGTTTGAATCAGTAACATTATAGTAAACCTTATAGTTACCCTGTTTAGACGTATCCACGTTGCTCGCATTAACCGTATAAGTCAGAAGTCCCTTCCCTGCACCCACACCATTGCCTGAACCTGATGCGGTGATAGTGGTTAGATTACCGTCCTGTGCATCGGTAATATCCATACCCTGTTCGATATAGGGTTTACCAATTTTTAATACAACACCACCACGAACAAGTTTGATAACTGGTTGTGAGCGAGTTACATTCACTGTTCGAGATGCAGTCCCTTTATTCCCGCTTAAATCCTTCGCATCGTATGTTACCGTATAGGTAACTGTTGCATTACCTGTATCTGGTACAACATCCTTAACAGGGTTATTGGTAGTAACACCAATTGCCGTTGCATCACAGGAATCCGTTGCGCTTGCGCCCTTATCAAAATACTGAGAAGGATTCTGTAGCGTTGAACTGACCCTATTAACGATTGCTGGTCCAGCCAGGTTAATAACGGGTGCTGTTGTATCAACTACATTAACAATCCTGTCTAGAGTCGTTTTCTGATTACTTGTATTTATACAACTCCATGTTTCTGTATAAGAACCTGGTGTACCTATTTTTATATTATTAGTAGGGATAAAGGTGGGTAATGGAAGAGCACTGCTTGTTATTAAACCATCTTTATAGTCTGCACATATAGCACTCTTATCAGCATATAAAGTGGCGCATTCATGTGTTACAGGGTTATTACCATTCAACGCAATCAGCGGCGGCGCACCCGGTGAAGGTATAATAACAGTACGGGTAAGTTGCTGAGCAGGATTACCTGACCCATCAGTACAATCATATTTTATGGTGTATATCCCACCTGTAGTTGTATCGACTGTACCTGTTTGAGTTACAACAGGATTACCCCCAACTGGCGCAGCATCAGCACAGGTTGCCCCTGCATCAGTGTATGGCCCACTATTTATCGTTACTAATAGTGGGCTTTTTCCTTTTAAAGTGATTACTGGTGGTGTGGTGTCAGTAAAAGAAACCAGTGTCATACTGGTAAAATCAAAATTGGCATTGAAACCCGTAAATGGCCCAGCCTGCATGGGATAACCGCCTATGCCATTTTTTTGTACGCCCGTTGCGAAATCAAAACGATGAATGTTAGGCGTAGTATCTGGAACTGCTGAAGAGGCGTTAATATTAGCGGATGGATTCACATTTAAACAGTCATTTAGTATACAAGAAGCAACATTTGTTGTACCAAAATCAGTGGTGGCAACAGGTGTTGGACCCAATTGTAAATAACCTGAAACACCAGTAAAACCCTTCACCGTTCCAGGCGAGCTGCCTCCAACGTAGGTACCATCAGAGGCTGGTACAGCACCTGTCGCGGTTAAAGCACTGCTTGTCTTGATTGAACCATTCGCATTTAGTGTAAAAGTTGTTGGAGTGCCATCCATTTCATTCAGCAAGCCCTGTGCATCGTATGAAATTGAAACAGGTATGCCAACAGTACCATTATAATCAAAAAGCATATTAGCAAGGATAAGATTATTATTCCCACCATTTAGACCAGCAGGAACCTTATTTAAGGTAATTTGTTTAGCTGTAGCAGGCTGTGTAGGCTTATTACCAAAAAAGTCAAACGCACCAATTTCAGCGGTACCACTTTGTGTCTTGGTATTATAAGTTAACGTGCCACAGGTTGGTGTTTGAAAAGTATTTGCACCTTTACCTGTAATACTTGAGTTACTCAGTGCCGCACCCTTTGGATCTAGCATAGTAAAGAGAATTTTTGCCGCATTCGGACTGCTAGCACAAGTTGTTGTCGATGATGCCGGCCCATTCAACGTACCCCAGGTATAAATATCGGCTATTGCTAAACCAGGCATACTAGCCGCAACACCAAGCGTGGTTGTTATAGCAGCTGCAAGTATATTTTTTCGTAACTGCAGATTATTTTTTACATACATCCTTATTTACTCCCGTCTTTTTATATTTATTTGGTTTAATTGATAAAACTTGACTGATTAAATACCAAACACCACGTCTCGGTATATGATTTACGTAGTCGCTTAATTATTACCATTTATCGAAAAAATCAGGTGTTGATATTACGTAAGCCAGTCACACTACTATGAAACAGCTTTATTACTTTATTTTTATTCTTTCGGACTGCTTGGATTATCTAACACATTGGCTTGCTATATAATACGCAGCTTCTTCTTATAAAGAGGGCTAATTATGGAAATCAAAGCATTACATGTCAAGCTGTTTTTATCCTAATTGTAAGAAAAACAGGGCTTTTTTAGCACTTTTTGATGTATTGTCGATTAAGTTTACAGTTTGGTAATCGCTATGTGCCGATTTTATTTCATCCACAAAAACAATATTTCAAGTTTCAATAATCATGAATAATACCAATATACAAAAACAGGGACATAAACAAAAGTTACTGGCTAAATCTCTTTTTAATCAAGGCAATTACCCTGAGGCAGGCAAGCTATACGCACAATTATGCAAAAATTCACCTGATGCAGAAAGCCATTTTAGGCTGGGCATTATTTACAACACATTTTCTAACTTTGCACTGTCAGAGCAGCACCTAAATGCAGCATTGCTGCTTAAACCCGACTATGGCCAGGCCTGGAGCCAATTAGGTATCACGCAGGCGGCACAAAGAAAATTTGATAATGCTCTTTTCAGCTTCAAAAAGTCATTAGAAATCAACCCTAAAAATACTCAAGCGCTGAATAATCTAGGCAATCTATACAGAGAACTTGGCCAATTAGCTGAAGCAGAAAACTGTTACAGACAATCCCTGGCATTCGATAATAAAAACTTTATAACAATTAACAATATCGCCAATATTTTTCTTACTCAGTGCCAGTACGATAAAGCAGAAAAATATTATCTCCACGCAATAAAACTAAAAAAAGATTACTTTGATGCCTATTATAATTTAGGTGCAACCTATCAAAGTAAAGGCGATCACAAACTGGCAATAAAATATTATAAACGTGCCCAAAAAATCAAGCCAGATGATTTTCAGGCATTAGTCGCTATTGCCAATTCACACGAAAAACAGGGGAATCACGATAAAGCATTAGAATTAATATCACCATTGCTCGATAAAAATATTATTACCCCTGACATTGCAGACATCTACAGCAAAATATGCATAAAAAATAAAGCCTATGACAAAGGTATCAATATTGTAACCAGGTGCCTCACCATGCCCGTCAACCCGATCCATGAACAGGCACTGCATTTTAGTGCAGGTGACCTATACGACAAAAAAGGCTTATTCGACGATGCCTACAGGCAGTATTTGCTTGCAAACACAATGCGTCCATACCAGTACAATAAACAACATTATGAAAGAGCATTTGCTAACATAATAAATGTCTTTAAAGATATATCACAAAGAAATATCATCTCACAGAACGAGTCCAATATGCCTGTTTTCATCGTTGGCATGCCCCGCTCTGGCACAACATTAATAGAACAGATTTTATCCAGTCATCGCGAAGTTTGTGGCGCAGGAGAATTAGCTTATCTTGGTGAAATAGCAGAACAAGCCATTCCAGATAACAAAAACATAAGATACCCGGAATGTATAAACCATTTATCTGCTGAGAAACTGACACAACTATCAAAAAGTTATCTCACGAAAATAACCCCACATGGTGATGGCAGCAAACACATTAGTGATAAAATGCCGCATAATTTTATGTATGTAGGATTAATTAAAAAACTGTTCCCTAACTGCAAAATTGTACATTGTTTGAGAAACCCGCTTGATGTTTGCCTTTCGATATACTTTCATAATTTCAACCAGAATCATCCATATACCGATAGCCTTAATAATCTGGGGCACTACTATAATCAATACAGAAATCTAATGGCCTTCTGGCACAAACAGTATGATGATTTTATTATTGATATACGCTACGAAGATTTATTAACCAATGCAGAAGTAAATGTCAGAGATATGCTGGCACATATTGATCTTGACTGGGATGATAATTGCCTTAAATTTTATGAAAATAAACGAACGGTGAGCACGCCAAGTTATTCCCAGGTAAACCAGCCACTATATACCGGATCAGTGGAACGCTGGCGTAATTATGCTAAATTTATTGATGAGCTGAAAACTTCCGTTGATGATAAATACCTGTAAATTAAATGTACATACTAACAGGATAGATAAAAAGGCTACAATCACTTAATTTTCTAAATTTTTTTACGGCACCAGAATACATACATGCTTGCAAATGTGTCGGGGTATTTTTCCTCGAATTGTTTCCAGTTGTGTAATTCAGACCGTGCATTTTTCTCAGAAAACATTTTTTTAAACCCGTCTAGCACTGAAATATCAAGCATATCAAAACCGATAAATTCAAGGTTGGCTGAATCCAGCATAATAGCAATTTCATCAAGCTTGTAATTATTTTCATTTTCATGAAAGATCATATCTCGACAATCATCTAATGAATAAAAATCTTTAAAAGCCGAGATATTTTTTATCAACGCATCATCACCAGATTTCATAATTTTTAGTCGAAACTGACGTATTTCATCATCAGAAATATGGCGAGTAAAATCATCATAGATCGATTTAGCTTTAATAATATAACGTCTACCTAATTGACTATAAAAACCAAGATTCATTAACCCACCGGGTTTAAGCACATCAACCAGACTCTGTAAACCAGTTAACGGCTTCTGCATATGATGCAAAACACCCACGCTTTCAATAATATCAAAGGTTTTACCTAAATCGGCAATTTTAAGAATATCCGCCTGTCTGAAATCAATGTGTTCAAGACCATACCCCATTGCTTTTCTTTTCGCGAAAGCAAGGCTTCTTCTACTTAGATCAATGGCAAGCATGGTTTTATGTTTTATACGCATAGCCGACTGTATAGCGTGGCTGCCCGTCCCACAGCCTGCTATCAAGATATCAGGTTGTGCAAATGCCAGTTCAACCTTATCAGCAGATGATGATACCTCCCGAAGAATTGCACAAACAGGTTCCGGTTGCTGTATTGTAAGGCGTTGCCAGACAGGGTATGGGTTACTTTCATACTGATTTTGTACTGTAAGGGATATATCATTATTTATTTCTGCTGAGGATTCAATATTTTCATACAACTGATTCTCGATAATATTGTCTTCAAGCTGTAATGTTATTAGTTTGCTGTAGTTCTCTGTGTGATGACCCCTGTCAACAGTCAAGTTATTGCTCATGTATAGTTCGTACAGTGATATATACATCGAAAGATAACAGGCATCGTGCCAGCTGAGTATTTTTGTTTTATTCAGCCTGTCAATACAGTCATTAATCACCTGTTGTTCAGCATCGGTTACCGTATAAACATAACCATTAATATAACTTCGAATTGCTATCGCAGCACATAAATCAGCTCGATTATTGTCTGTAACCCTGTCTTTATCATAAGATAGTAACAATGCACGCCGCAGAATAATTAAAAAATGCTCAACCGCATAATCAGTTATCGGGAGATTGATAAAATACTGCTGTAAAAGCTTACACTGTATTATTTTTATAAGATCAGCTTTAATTTCCTCTGCAAAATAAATTCCGTTCTCTTCACCTGTCTTACTGCAAAGCGCATTGATAACAGGTTCATTACATTTTATTATTTCAAAAAATATTACAGACAAAGCCTGTGCATCAGTTTCCTTATCAGTCACAATCGTCAGTATATTCTTTTGAGTCACTGCATCAATATGCTCAATACCTGCTGACGAGACTATCTGAATATAACCCTGTTTTACTTTTGGCTTATAATGTAGTTCTAAACAGTTATTAATCGTTTTTATCGCCTGTTTCTTATCCCCGGTTTTATCCAGTAAAAAGGCCAGGTTATAATTTGCGCTGAGTGCGTCTGGCATTATAGAAAGTGATGCCTTATATGCTGCTATTGCCTCGTTAAAATCACCCCGCCTGTCTTCAATAATACCGATATTATGCAAGCACTCCGCAGGATTAATATTGCAGGATATACACTGCCTGAAAACAGCAATAGCCCTTTCATTTTCAAACCGGTTCATGTGTGATTCGGCCAGTTTGATTAAAATAACCGGCGCCTGTGAAATAACCATTTCAGACACTGATTGAATAAAGTGGATACAGTCACTGTATCGCCCTTGCGAAAATAATGCCGACACATGCAACAGAATGATCGCTGTATTACGTGAGTCTTTTTGTAGAATCTGTGCAGTAAAGTCCAGTACATCCTGATAGTTCTGTAGCTGCTCACTGGCAACCGCTGCGTTGTAAATTGCTCGCACATTGCCAGGATCAAGCGTTAATACTTTTTTGCATTTATCTACCACAGAGGAAAAATCAGACTCGGCTGCACTAATTGCCGCAGACAATAAATTTGCATCAACATTATCCGGGTGAATAGAAATATATCCGGTCAATATTTTTTTTGACTGTTGTATATTACCCGTCTGAAAATACTGTATTGCTGATTGTATATCCTGTTGTTCTAGCATGATGTCTATGGTTACTGCAATTTGATTTAATTTGATCTATTATCTTTATCTATACATCTTTATCTATACATCTTTATCTATAACATCCAGTAAAACCGATTCAAATTTCTGAGTAAATGTTTTACTATCAAGAAGTGATGATATTGACATTTCATGCCTTAACTGGCTATGCAGTTGTTTCAGCTTATTGACATCATTTGCCAGATTCGTTGCAATTTTTATATACTGCTGCGGGTTTTCAGCCAGAAGCTCGGTCTTGCCAAGTGTCTTTAAAATAGATGCGCCAACTCTACCGGCATGGCATGTACCATTAAGGCATACGACTGGAACTCCCATCCACAACGCCTCAAAAGTTGTTGTAGTGCCATTATATGGAAAGGTATCCAGTGCAATATCAATTCGGTTATACCTCTGCAAATGCTCAGTGGTTGTATTTGAATAGCTCAATAGTTCAAGTCTCGATTCATCAATACCTGCATTATTAAACCGCTTAATATGATCTTTTTTTATTTCTGTATCAGTATACTGCTTTGCTTTGATACAGAGTTTTGAATCAGGTACTTCTAACAATATTTTTGACCAGATAGCAATAACATCATCTGTCATTTTAGCCAGATTATTGAAGGAGCCAAATGTGACATAAGTATTTTTCACAGCAGATGATTCAGAAATACCAGGGCTATCTTCGTAAGGCGTGTAACCAAGAAAGCAGGGTGTCATATATACAGGAGATTCAGACATCATATCTTCAGAACCTGACGGGTCAGTCGTATTATCAACAATTCTATAATCTACTGAGGTCAGCCCCGTTGTGTTTGGATAACCAAGGTATGTAATCTGTTTCGCTGCCGGTTTTAGTGCAAACATTAGCAATCTATTACCTGACGTATGCCCACAAAGATCAATCAGTATATCTATACCATCACGTTGAATAAGATTTGCAAGGGCTTCATCATCTATCATAGTAACATCACGCCATTTATCCGCAGAAGCCTCAAGCCTTTGTGTCACCTCATCCCTGTTTTTTACATCAGAATAACAATAATTAATTACATTCTGTTTATTTGAATATTTCAGCAACCCTTCGATGAAGCAAGCTACAGAGTGCGCTCTGAAATCCGGAGAGACATAACCAACTTTCAGTATTGCGCTTTTGTTATTTTTTGATGGGATATTTGGAAGGGGCTTTATATCCTTTTCGATTCGCATTGCCCATGCAAAGTGTTTATCTCTAATTTCAGCATCTGAATAACGATTTGTATAGTTAAGTGACATTAACCAGTTACTGCATGCATCATAATATGAAGGTTTAATATTACAGGCATGTGAATATACCTCCTGTGCAATATCGGGTTTGCCACTTAAAAGGTATAGATTGCCTAAATTAACAACTGCTTCAACAAAATCCGGATTTTCGTTAAGCACCTTTTTGTATAGAGACGCTGCCTCAGTATATCGGCATACTGTTGCCAGAATTTTGGCATAATTATAGGTAATTATTTCGTTATTAGAATCAAGCTGATACGCTTTTTCAATTAAGCTTAAAGCAGTCGAAGCATTATGAGTTTCTTCGTACAGTAGAGCTAAATTTGTTAACGCTTCTACGGCCTCAGGGTCGATTATTAATGCCTTTTTATAGTAATTTTCAGCTTCACTCTGCGTATTACACAGACCATACATACGACCGATGTTGATATAAACATCGGCCTTTCTGTAGCCTAGTTCAATGGCTCGATTATAGTATTGTATCGCATTATCCGTATTGTTCTGACCATCATAAAGACCTGCCAGCCTTAGTGTAACATCCTGCTGTTGGGGGCTAATACGCAAAGACTCAATACATGCGGACAGGGCGGATTCAATATTACCCAGTTTCTGCTGTGCAATGGCCATTCCGCTATAAGCCTGAAATGCATCGGATGATAGGTCAATAACCTTTTGATAGTAATCAACAGTCGTGACATAATCCTGTCTTTCAAGACAAATGTTACCCAATTCATATAATGCCGCTGTAAAATCTGGCTGTAACTGAACCGCTTTTTCTAATGAAATGAACGCATCATTGGTTTTGCCCTGCCCGCGTAGTGCAACTGCCAGATTATAATAGATTGATGGAATAGAATCATTAAGCTCAAGTGACTTTCTACAATATTGTTCCGCCGCTGAAAAATCCTGCATCTGCCCACATATCGCGCTTAGCATGAACCATAATTGCGCATCATCAGGGTGTTGTTGACAGAGATTAAGGCATTCTGTTCTTGCACTTTGTAATTGACCTGCATTGACAAAGGCCATGATTTTATTTTGAATCTGAATCATAGTATTTTACTAATTAAGCATTTTTAGACCGGGTTAAGCGTAGCAGGCAGTAAATTAACCTGTGCAAACAAACAGGAGAAACAAATTCTGCCACATCAATTATATATTCTACTTGAGTTGTTGTTATAATCTGTATTTTGGCTATAATATTTCTCAAAACGAATCCTCATAATAATATAAGCCACTGTTTTTATTAGCATAGCATATATAAAATAAATACATATTCAGATTACACATGCCACTCTCAGCACATAAGATACAAAAACTAAAATACGAACTACACCATCTTATTCAATCGACACAATATAAAAAAGTCGAAAAACTCTACCCTAAATATAAAAATCAAACCATAAGTGACATTGATATCTGGCGGTATTTCGCTGGAGCACTTTCTGAAAGAGGGAATTTTACAGAACTTGCTAATTGTTGCCGTAAAATTTTAAATAAAACAGGTGATGACTTTCAGGCAAGGTATGCATTGGCTGTTGCACTACAAAATACAAACCAGCCGGATGAGGCAATCAGGCAATATGAAAAATTAATTGAAATCAAACCTGAGCATATTGATACACGAATAAACCTCGCACAGATCATGCAGGCTACAGGTAATTATACAGGTGCCTTACAGCAGTTATTATTTGTTTTTTCGAAACAACCGAAGAATAAAAAAGCACTCTTTATAACTGCCCAATGTTATTACGAACAGAAGAACTATGTGGAATCTGAAAAATATTACCTTGGCTTTATCAATCTGGAAAAGGATAATTTCAATGCCATAAATAACCTGGGGCGGTTATACGAAGAAGCAGGCAGACCAGAAATGGCGATTAAAAAATATAAAGAAGCTTTACAAATTAACGATAAAGTAGCAATAACCCATCTAAATCTTGGAAAAGTATTTGTAAAGGTAGAAAGGTTCTCCGAAGCTGAGAAAGAATTCTTAAGAGCAATCGAACTAAACCCCGGTCACCCGGAAGCCTATTTCAACATAGGGAAAATCTATAATAATAACAATGCGCTAAAAATGGCTAAAAGTTATTTTTTAAAATCACTTGATGCAGATATTTCAGCCTATATGCCTAAAGCTGATGAATTTATACGCACCGTTAAGTTTTTCCTTGCTAATATAGAGGATCCTGAATTATTTAATGAAGATAAAAAAGAGTTTGTTGCCGATCTCTTTGATGGTTATGCCGATAAATTTGATGAACACCTGGTCAAAGGCCTGGAGTATAAAACACCTGGTATAATCGGCGGTTTATTAAAATCCCATATAACAAAAAAGAACAACACTACTATGGATCTTGGCTGTGGAACGGGCCTGTGTTGTAAATATCTGAGAAATATTTCAATTGATATTACAGGTGTTGATCTATCGCCGGGTATGATCGAAAAGGCAACCGAATTAAATTGTTATGATCATTTACTTGTTGGCGAAATAACTGAAGTGGTGAATAAGTTAAACCGTATTTTCGACCTTATTATTGCCGCAGATGTATTTGTCTATATTGCATCACTTGCGAATATTTTTCATGCTTGCCATTCAAACATGAATATAGGGGCTTATTTTATCTTCTCTACTGAAACATTACCTGATGAATTAAACGATAATTACAGACAATTTGAATCAGGTCGGTGCAAGCATTCAACCAGCTATATAAATCAACTTATTAATGAAACAAATTTTCAACTTATAGAGCATAAATTTTGTACATTAAGAAAAGAAAATGGAAAAGAAGTTAAAGGTTGTATAACCGTTCTAAAAAAGGATGCCAACTGATTAATAAAATTCGAATATGAAATCAAATAATATTTTAGAAGATGCAAGGCTGGCATTAAACAAAGGGGATATCGCAAACGCTCGCCAATTCATTTATAGAATAAAAAATTACAGGAATAACCCCGAAACATTGTACCTGCTAGCACTCTGCCATGCGATGAACAATGAATACAGTGAGGCTGAAAAATTATTTTCTGGAACCATAAATATTTCACCCCCTTCTGACGTCCTTCTCGGAAATCTTGGATTAGCACAACTTCATCAACAAAAAATTAAGGCGGCAATAAAGTCATTTCTCGGTGCCCTTAAAATTAACCCTGATTATTATGATGCACTTGTCAATCTTGCATCATGTTATGACCATGTTAATAACCTGGAGAATGCAATTGTATATGCCAATAAAGCCCATAATATAAACCCTGACAACCCCGTCATTCTTAACATTCTTGCCAGACAGTCGATGGCTTCCAATAATACTAAAAAATCAATTATTCTTTTCACTAAATCACTCAAGTTACAAACTAACCAACCACAAATATACACACAGCTGTCTAATGCATACCTGCTTACAAAAAATTATGATCTAGCTGAAAATATTCTGATTAAAGGACTGAAAATCCTGACAGAAAATCTGTATTTGTTAAATTCCCTTGGTGTTTTTTATGCATCCAGAAACAGGCATCAAGAAGCCATTAAACAATTTGATAAAGTGTTAAGTAAAAATAATAGCAACACAGTTGCTATCGCATCAAAAATCAGAAGCTTAACAGCATTACAGATGTTCGATCAGGCGTATAAACATATTATTAGTGCATATAACCAGCACCCAGAAAATACTGATATATGCACTGAACTTATCAATTATTATATTTTAAACAGAAAATATAAAGACGCATACAACACATCTTCGTCTTTCCTGAAAACATTAAACCCACAATCTTTATTGCCCGGAAACATTGCTCTTGCACACAGCATCGCATGCCAACAAACTGACAGACTTGACGAAGCTAAAATAACACTCGAAAATGTTATTAAAAATAACTATATTGAACGTAATTTACAGGAAAGCATATATTATTCGCAAGGTGAAATATTAGATGCCATGCATCTATACGATGAGGCTTTTAAAAGTTATAAGGCCGCGAATATAGTCATTAAACAAACCACTGATATAGATTATTATGAAACTATTCTGGAAGATTTAGTCAACACCGTTGACAGATCATTTCTTGATAAGATTGGCACATCAGATAATCTGTCATCCACACCAATTTTTATTGTTGGCATGCCAAGGTCAGGAACATCACTGATAGAACAAATAATATCCTGTCATCCTGATGCGTATGGTGCTGGTGAATTAACTGATTTATGGAAAATCGGAAACACCATTAGCGGTGCAATGAATATGCTTAATTATACTAAAAACTTTTCAAGTCTTTCGAAAAGCAAACTAAACGAATTTTCCAATAATTATCTAGAAACAATAAACAAACTATCTAATGGCACAATTCGTGTGACCGACAAGCTGCCGCATAACTTTATGCACATTGGGTTAATAGAGTGTTTATTTCCTAACGCAAAAATCATTCATTGTCGACGACATCCATTAGACACCTGCTTATCTATCTATTTTAAAAGATTTAATGACAATCATGTCTACGCAAAAAACCTTAAAGAAATTGCCCGTTTCTATAAAAGATATGTAACGCTAATGGATCATTGGCTCAAGGTTTCCAGACTGCCAATTTTAACTGTTGAATATGAAAAGATGGTTCGCAACCAGAAGCATGAAACACTAAACATCATCAAGCACATTGATCTTGACTGGACAGATAAAGTCCTCATGCACCATGATTCAAACAGAATCATAATGACACCCAGCCAACACCAGGCCAGCAAGCCTATCTATACCGATTCAGTGTACCGATGGAAAAACTATCGGAATCACATACAACCACTAATCAACGTTCTGGGTGACCCGGAAACATACACGCAATGAAATACAATCTTCATTCTGGCTATAACGAAGTTTTAAATCTTACGCGTAAAAATAATTATAAAAAAGCAACAAAACTTTGCAAAACACTGCTAAAAAAATACAAACATGAAGAAAACTTGTGGCTTCTACTCATTGATTTACTACATAAATCTGACTGTTACACAGAAATCGCCAGCCTGAAAAAAACAATCCATAAACTCTTTCCGGCTAACCATAGATTTCGCATTATCCTGGCGGATAGATATAGTCAATATGGATACTATGATCTTGCCATTGATGAATACCGCAACATCATATCCTCAGGGAAAGCTGAAATCACTCATTATATTAAACTTGCGTCACTACTTTTTCATACTCGACGATATAATGCTGTCATCACAACACTTAACGAGGCATGCAACTATTTTACAAAAACCAGTAAACTTCATCTTATGTTAGGTGCATCGCATCATGCACTCCAGTCCCCTGATAATGCGCTTATCCATTATACCAAAGCATACGATATTGATTCTCATAATATTGATGCCATAACCGGCATCGCTAATATTCACTTTCTGCGTCGTGAATTTGACACAGCAATCACTTTATTAGAACCCATTATTAGCACAAACCCACCGGTATCGGCAATTATACTTTACTGCCAAATCTGCACAGAAAATAAAAAATACGATTATGCTTTAAAACTCATACAAAAAACATTAATTAATCAGACAGTTGCTAGCAATCAACTATCCATGCTTTATTTTGAATCTGGGAAAATACATGATGCGCTAGGAAATTATGAAACGGCTTTTATTGATTATAAAAAAGGCAATGATCTGATTAATCCTGGTTTTAATTACTTAGCCAGTAGTCAATATTTTGAGAACATAAAAAAGATATTTACCCGTGACTTTATACGGGAACATCAGATAAATTCAGCAAGTGAGCGCTTAATTTTTATTGTCGGTATGCCACGCTCGGGAACATCATTAGTTGAGCAGATACTCGCTTCTCATCCAGACATATATGGTGCTGGCGAGCTAAACCTGTTAAATGATATGGTGAAACAGCCCCCGCAAAAAAACAGTAAAAACACATCTTTTCCTGATTGCGTCATCAATTTATCGAATGCTGTGCTGAATGAAATGGCAGAAAACTACCTTTGCTATATAAATAATATAAATACTGAAGAAGACTACATCACCGATAAAATGCCGGATAATTTTCAATATCTGGGGCTAATCAATCTATTATTTCCACAAGCAAAAGTCATCCATTGCACTCGTGATCCTTATGACACTTGCTTGTCCTGTTATTTTCAACAATTTAGTGGGGATTATCCCTATAGTTATGATCTGGAAAATCTTGGCTCGTATTATAATTTATATCAACATTTAATGAATTACTGGTCAGATACCCTTACCATTCCGGTATATAAGTTTGAATATGAAACACTTGTAGCCTCACCAGCAAAATCCATTAGCGCATTGCTGGATTTTTGCAGTGTTAAATGGGATGAATCCTGCTTACAATTCAATCAAACCAAACGGACGGTAACCACGGCAAGCGCACATCAAATAAATCAGCCGCTATATAAAAAATCAGTTAATCGCTGGAAAAATTATCAAAATCACATACAATCTTTAACTAAAATTCTCGATGACTGCGACCAGATTACGTAGTTTCTTACTATATAGAGAAAATATTTTAACAATGTTCAACATTTGTCAAGACAGTGACAAGTTCCTTTCTGGTGTCCACAAGGTAATATCATGAAGTTAGACTGATCACCAATCGTATTTTTCAAAATATTCCAATATTCAATTTTGTCCGTACCAACTGTTAAACTCAACATAACTCTTAATTTGTCTGTTTGTTCGTATGGTTCGGTTGCATGATGAAAATTATCCCCAAAAATCACAGCTTCATTCATTTTGTAATGATATTTACATACTGTTGAAGACTCATTTTTATAAATCAAATTACCGTGTGAGTCATCCAGTTCAAAAAGTGGCGTAATCAATGTATAAGCATTTGCGCCATTATAATAATCGACATGCCAGGTTTCTCTGTCCATTTTATTTCCTACCACAAAAAAACCACAATACACACGAAGTTCCTTTTTGTAATCCACCAATTGTTTTATATCATCAAAAATATCAAGTGAGCGGATAAAAGACCTGAAAATATTATAGGTACGAATGTTGTTATTAGATATCCATAATAAAGGTGTAGCTCCATATGAAACAATATGGAACTGTATATCCTGCCCGCTAATTTCGACGTTAATCTTATTTTTACCAGACAATAAATAAGAATTACTTTCGGCACTAAGGCCTGGCCTTAAGTAGGTATCAAATATTTTTCTCAACCTGTCCAGTAAGGAATCATCAAATGACACTGTATAGGCATTGAGGCTAGGTGAAAGTTTTTTAAGTCGTTTCATGTTCACAAAATATCAATAAAATAACAGGACAAACATTACCACTTTCTTCCATTAACGTAAACTTTCTCACTTTATAACAAACACAGTATAATGGGCAGGAGGTACACCCCGGCGGATTTCAAGAGAGTTGTCGCCTAAAGTTAAAAGTTATGCCGCCAATGTCT
>CAYTUK010000009.1:0-118313 GCA_964441285.1 uncultured Thiotrichaceae bacterium
TTTCTGGTTTGTGTGATTAAAGCAGTCCATTGCTTACACGTATATATGATGCTATTGTACCATCATATTGATGATATGTATTGAGGTTATAATGACAGACACACAGAATGAGATTCTTGCATCACTCGGCCTAAATGTCGATAAATTAGCTAATCCAGGCAAGTATATTCGTACTATCAGGGAAGGCATTTCTGGCGATGTTGTTAAACGCGCTGTAAAAATTTTTGATAATCGAGAGTTAATTGTTCGTATTCTTGGTACCACATCAAGTAATCTCAGTCGTTATTATCGTGTAAAGAAAATGAACCGGGGAGACAGTGAAGAAATACTCGACACTATCCGATTCTATAATCAGGCAATGAATGTTTTTGGTAACCTGGAAAAAACCAGAACCTGGATTAAAACGTCCACACCCGCGTTGGCTGGAGAGAAACCAGAGGCATTACTGGATACCTTTGAAGGCCGTAAGTGGGTTTCACAGGTATTGCGTAAAATAGAATATGGTGAATTCGTGTAATGCGACTTTATCGTATCTCACCCATGCCATATTTAGAAAATTATCAGGGTCGAGGGGCAGCTTACCAGGATGGTGCTCGCTGGAACAGAGCGGGTCAGCCTGTTCTGTATTTTGCTCTGTCTTCAGCAACCGCGCTGTTAGAGATGGCTAACTACCTGCCTTCGCCTCAACTGATACCGGATAATTATCGTTTGGGTATCTATGAAGCTCCTGATACCGCACCATTTTATACACTGCCTGATAAAGAACTACCCGGTGACTGGGCATTATTCCCCTACCCTTTATCAACACGAACTATTGGTGGTAACTGGCTTGATACAGGCAATGAACTGGGCTTACTGGTTCCCAGCTCTGCGGTTCCCGAAGGCCTGGAGAAAATTGCTGTCATCAACCCTCTGCATCCACTATGCACTGAAATCCGGTTAATCAGATCAACCCCGGATTTATTCAATAAGCGAACTTTTTCGGGCCTGTAGTCAGGATTTGTCGCCAACATAAGGGTTAGCGAAGTTAAGAAAAATACCAGGGCATTAAAGCAAGATAGAAAATTTAAACCGCGAAAAACACAAAAAAATAAGTTTAAGTTTATTTTTTATTGTCCGTACTACACAAACTGATCACGCGATTTTTTTGCGCGTGCAAATAACGCCTGCAGAGACTCTCCATCTCTCGATTGCAGCGCATTATATATTATATCCAGCTCTCCCCTGTATCGCGTTAACATTTCCAGAATCTGTTCGCGATTTTGCAAAAAAATATCTCGCCACATCACCGGATCACTGGAGGCAATGCGACTGATGTCGCGAAAACCACCGGCAGCAAAGCGAAATATTTCATCAATATCATCCATTGAGGCAAGGCAATCAACCAGGCCATAAGCAATGGCATGCGGTAAATGGCTGGTTGCAGCCAGCACCTTATCGTGATGCAATGCGCTCATGGTTTCAACGTTTGCCCCCGTTGCCTGCCACATAGCTGTGACCTGTTCGATAGCCTGTTTCTGCGTGTCTGATGTAGGTGTCAATATCACCCGACGATCCTGATAAAGCTCAGCAAAGGCGGCACCTGGCCCACTGTTTTCTGTGCCAGCAATAGGATGGCCGGCAACGAAACGATTTGCCTGCGGCCCAAAAACAGTTTCAGCAATGGTTTGCACTTCCTGTTTAGCACCACCGGCATCAGTGACGATAGCCGAAGCTTTAAGTACCGGTTTGATTTGTTCAAACACCGTCTGCATCGCGCCCAATGGCACCGAAACAAAAACCATATCAGCATCAGCCACGGCAGCAGCAATATTTGTATAATAACGATCAATGATATTTAATTGCTGTGCCTGTTGCAGGGTCTGTTCACGTCGACCCGCACCAACAATGTGCGCGCAGTAATTTTTTTCTTTCAGCGCCAGGCAGAGCGAACCACCGATTAAGCCAGTACCGATAACACATAAGGTATTAATCGAAGGTCTTTTCACTGCCATCAGCCCAACTCCTCCGACAGCGCCTTTAACAGACGCTGATTCTGCGCTTGCGTACCAATCGTAATACGCAAAAATTCTGGCATCTGATAGCTGGCAACTGGGCGCAGAATAATGCCACGCTTTAACAGGCGCGCATATAAGTCGAGACCGTTCTGTTTCACATTCACCGATATAAAATTACCCATTGTTGGCAGATAAGATAATTGCATCGCATCAAATGCGGATTCAAGCATCGTTTTACCGGCTGTATTCATGGCGATACTTTTTTGTAAATGGTCGGTATCCTCTAACGAAGCCAGCGCAGCTGTTTGGGCCAGTGAGTTGGTATTAAATGGCTGGCGCACACGGTTTAGTATATCGGCAATATCAGGATGCGTCAGTGAATAACCAATCCGCAGACCTGCCAGCGCATAAACTTTGGAAAAGGTTCGCGTTATCACCAGATTGGGAAATCGCTTTAACCAGGCGGCAATATCCGGCTGCAAAGCTTTATCCATATATTCCATGTAAGCCAGGTCCAGCACAATAATAATGTCGTCAGCAATGCGTTCAAACAACGCCAGCAATTGTTCTGGCGACAACCAGGTTCCCGTTGGATTATTCGGGTTGGCAATAAAAATAATGCGTGTTTTTTCATCAATACTATTGATAATGGCATCCGGGTCATGACCTAACGGCATAAGCTCATGCGATTCAGGATAGGCACTGGCCACATTGGCCTGCGCCCCAACCGCCTGTACCACGATCGGATACACCGCAAAAGAGTATGCAGAAAAAACGGCAGAGTCTGCCGAAGTTAAATAGGCACGGGTAACGAGTTCTAAAATATCATTGGAACCATTCCCCAGCGTTACATTAGAAATAGCCACATTGTTGGCTTCGGCAATACGCTGGCTTAACACGAAACCACCACCATCAGGGTAATAATTAACCCGTGCAAGCTGTTTTTGCAGCGCCTGTAAAGCCAGCGGACTCGGACCCAGCGGGTTTTCATTTGAGGCCAGTTTAATTGCATCATGAATGCCCAGTTCACGTTCAAGCTCCTCAACGGGTTTCCCCGGAAGATAGGGCATCAACTGCTGCACTGCGGGTGTCGCCAGTGAAATAAAACGCTTGTTCATAAAGGATAAGCCATAGTTCAGAATGGATGGTTCATAATTTAATAATTCACAATGGGCGCTGGCTAAAGCTCAATAGAAAATTAAAGTACAGCTTTAGGGTAAGAACCCAGCACTTTTACCATCGCCGATGATTTTTCTATTTCTATTATTGCCTCACGTAAAATCGCATCGTCGTGATGGCCATTAACATCAATAAAAAAAACATATTCCCAGACACCGCGACGTGATGGACGCGACTCAATGTTACTCATACTGATCTCACGCCTGGCCAACGGTTTTAGTATCTCATATAAAGAGCCAGGACGATTATGTGCAAACACTAACAGGCTGGTTCGGTCATAACCACTGGCCGGCGCCTGATATTTCCCGATGACAACAAAACGCGTGGTATTGTTGGGCTCATCTTCTATGTCGGCTTTTAAAACAGGTAATTCATACAACTCGGCAGCAAGTACTCCAGCAATGGCCGCAACATGTTTATGCTCAGTTGCCCGCAGAGCGGCTTCTGCGTTACTGTTGACAGCAATGCGCTCAGCATTGGGTAAATTTTTATCCAGCCAGAGGCGGCATTGTGCCAGTGACTGCTGGTGCGAATAAACACGGCTTACCGTTGCCAGTGACGTTTCCTTACTTAACAGATTGTGACGAATGCGTAAGGCAACTTCACCACTCACTGACAGTGATGAATCCATCAATAAATCAAGCGTATAATTAATCACGCCTTCGGTAGAATTTTCTACCGGCACGACACCAAAGTTTGCCGCTCCCGCCGCCACCAGACGGAACACTTCTTCAATGCTGTTAGCTGGCTGCGGCTGAATTAAATTACCAAAATGTTTATTTGCCGCAGCGTGGGAATATGTCCCTTCCGGACCAAGGAATGCGACTTGCAGCGGTTTTTCCAGTGCCAGACAGGCAGCCATGATTTCACGAAAAATACTCGCAATGACTTCATTTGACAAGGGCCCATTATTGCGTTCCATCACTGCGCGCAAGACCTGTGACTCACGTTCAGGGCGATAGAAATGCCCGACTTCTCCCTGTTGCAGTTTTACCTGCGCCACTTTTGCTGCACAGCCAGCACGCTCGGAAATTAGCGATTGAAGTGCCTTATCTATTTCATCAATACGTTGCCGTATTTCAACAAGTGGGTTTTGCAATGCATTCCTCATGGGCCATTCATTTTTCGTTTTATTACTGAAACAGATAAAAAGGATACTTATTGTTCAAGACACACTGTAAATACCTCCATGTAACCTCGACACCCACATCCCTGCGGCTGACGGTCTTGAACAATAAGTATCCTTTTTATCTATCCTGTTAGCAAATACACCTAAAAGGGTGTTAAACCAGTCGTGCTTTTAATACACCATCAATCTCGATAATTTTTTCGATCACCTCATGACCGGCTTCACATTCTATATCCATTAATGTATAGGCAACATCGTTTCTTGAGTTATTACGCAGGTGGTGAATATTAAAACCCGCTTCACCTACAGCACTGGATACTTTCGCAATCATATCCGGTAAATTTTTATGACTAATCGCAATACGCGATTTACCACCACGGGGTAATTTTACTGAGGGAAAATTAACTGAATTGCGTATATTGCCATTTTCCAGAAAATCTTTTAGCTGGTCAGCAACCATCATCGCGCAATTTTCTTCTGCTTCAACGGTGGACGCACCCAGATGTGGCAAGGTTATAACGTGCGGATTATTCTTAAGTTTTTCTGCTGGAAAATCACAGACATAAGCGCCAATTTTTCCACTTTTAATGGCGGCAAGTACATCATCATCATTCACAATACCATTACGTGCAAAATTAAGTACCACTGCGCCTGCTTTCATATTTGCCAGACGTTCAGCATTTAATAAATTTTTTGTTGCATCAATCAGTGGCACATGAAAAGTAATAAAATCGGCGGCTTTAATCAGCTCATCAACGCTACTCATTTCTTCAACAACGGAGGACAGTTTCCACGCACTTTTAACCGTAATCGTTGGATCAAAACCAATGACACGCATACCTAAATCTACCGCTACATTAGCAATTTTCACACCAATAGCGCCCAGTCCAACCACGCCTAAAGTTCGCCCTGGTAATTCATAACCAACATACTGTTTTTTACCGGCCTCTACCGCTTTATTTTGCTCTTCATCACTGCCCTCAACATTGCCGGCATATTGCCAGGCCTGACAGATATTGCGACAGGCCAGTAACATGCCGGCAATTACCAGTTCCTTGACCGCATTAGCATTGGCACCGGGGGCATTAAACACGATCACACCTGCTTCACCAAGACGTTCAACCGGAACATTATTGGTACCCGCTCCTGCCCTGCCTACCGCGAGCAGATTTGTCGGAATTTCCATATCATGCAGTTTTTGTGAACGCAGAATAATCGCATCGGGGTTTTTTATATCCGGGTTAACTGTATAAGTGTCCGCTGGCAGGCGACACAACCCCTTTGCTGAAATGTTATTGATGGTTTTAATATTAAACATGAAGCTATCCAAAGTTTAGTAACACTATAATCGTGTGCTGTTATGCCTGTGACCGCTCGAATTCTCTCATAAATTCAATCAGCACATCGACACCGGCTTCTGGCATGGCATTATAAATACTGGCACGCATACCGCCAACAGAACGATGTCCTTTTAAGGTGTGAAGACCGTTGGCTGCTGCCTGTTCGATGAAGGCTGCATCCAGCTCCGCATTTGCCAGAATAAAAGGCACATTCATCCACGAACGGCAACTCACATCCACCGGGTTGCGGTAAAAATCAGAAGCATCAATCATCTTATAAAGCTTGTCTTTTTTACGCTGATTAATCACTTCTATCGCTGCCAGACCACCCTGTTCCAATGCCCGCTCAAACACCAGTCCCGCCAAATACCAGCTATAGGTTGGTGGTGTATTATACATTGAGCCATTATCGGCATGGGTTTTATAATCCATCATCACCGGCATGGCAGGATTTGCCTTGCCAATTAAATCCTCACGAACGATCACTATAGTTAAACCCGCCGGGCCGATATTTTTCTGCGCACCCGCATAGATCACACCAAATTTACTGACATCAATCTGACGCGAAAGAATGCTAGACGACATGTCTGCCACCAGTGGTACGTCACCCGTTTCAGGAATATACGGAAATTCAACGCCAACAATGGTTTCATTTGGCGTGTAATGCACATAAGCCGCAGCAGCATTAAATTTAAGGCTGCTCGCATCCGGCGCGGTGGTAAAGTTACTGCCACTGGTATCTGCAATCAGGTTTACATCCATATAGCGTTTTGCTTCGACAACCGCCTTTTTTGACCACTGACCAGTAAGCAGATAATCTGCGCTGGTTTTATCCGTCAGCAGGTTAATTGGCACCATCGCAAACTGGCTGCTGGCACCGCCCTGTAGAAACAGGACTTTATAATTATCCGGAATTGACATCAGTGTACGTAGATCTGCTTCAGCTTTTGCCGCTATCGACATAAAGGCTTTGCCACGATGGCTCATTTCCATCACTGACACGCCCGAACTATGCCAGTCCAGCATTTCATCACTGGCCTGTTGTAATACGTCTGCAGGTAATACTGCCGGACCGGCACTGAAATTAAATACTCTACTCATAGGATTCTCACAGGAAAATATATAACAATTAATTTAAAATGATACATATAAAAAAATATCATTTTATTTCTCTGGTTCCCATGCTCTGCGTGGGAACCCATACCTTGCTTGCCTTATACCACACAGCCAGAATCTGGGTATTTACTAAAAATGATGGGATGCCATGTATGACTCCGGCTTGTATATGCATTCCTACGCAGCGCATAGGAATGAAAAACTCTATGTATTATCCGTTAGTCTGCTTTCACGTTGCCGATGATTCTTCATCAAGCGCTTCAACTTTTGCAACTTCAACCAGCTTTTCATTATTGGTTAAACGAATTAAACGCACGCCTTGCGTATTACGCCCCATCTCACTAACATCTGCAACAGCAATGCGCACCAGGGTACCATTATTGGTAATCATCATAATTTCATCTTCAGCCTGCACCTGTACTGCGCCAACGACTTTGCCATTGCGTTCATTGGTCTGAATAGAAATCACACCCTGCCCACCACGCCCCTTCAACGGGTAATCATTAATATTACTGCATTTACCAAAACCATTTTCTGTGGCGGTTAAAATTGAGCCTTCATTTTCCACCAGAATCATACTGATAACCTGCTGCTGCTCGGTAATTCGCATACCGCGTACACCACCCGCTGTACGCCCCATAGTACGCACATCGGTCTCAGAGAATCGAACTGATTTACCCGTATCAGCCAGTAACATAATATGACGCGAGCCATCAGTGATAACTACATCCACCAGTTTATCGTCACCGCGTAAATCAATCGCAATAATGCCAGAAGCACGTTGTCTTGAAAAATTGGATAGTGCCGTTTTCTTCACTGTACCAGAGCTAGTCGCCATAAATACAAACAGGTTTTCATCGTATTTGCGTACGGGCAAAACCGCATTAATTCGCTCACCTGCTTCCAGTGGTAATAAATTAATAATCGGTTTACCGCGCGACCCACGTCCTGCCATTGGCATCTGATAAACTTTCAACCAGTACACTTTGCCACGACTAGAGAAACATAAAAGCGTGTCGTGCGTATTGGCAATAAACAGTTTTTCAATAAAATCTTCTGTTTTCACTGCGGCCGCTGATTTTCCGCGGCCACCACGGCGCTGGGTGTTATACACATCCAGTGCCTGCGACTTGGCATAACCTTCATGTGAGAAAGTTACCACCACATCTTCTTCGGTAATCAGATCTTCCATGGTGAGATCCAGTTGATCTGCCAGAATTTCACTACGGCGCTCATCACTGAATTTTTCATCTATTTCAATCAGCTCATCACGAATCACTTGCATCAATCTTTCTGGATTTGAAAGTATTTTGATTAGCGCTTTAATGGCATCAAGTATATCCTTGAATTCACTAACGATTTTCTCCTGCTCAAGGCCGGTTAATCGATGCAGCCTTAATTCCAAAATGGCCTGCGCCTGGGCTTCAGAAAGGTGATAACCATCGTCTTTTAAACCATAACGCGGATCGAGATTGTCTGGGCGTGAGGCCGATATATCTGCATCTTCTGTCGCCCGTCTCACCATATCTATCACCATACCTGGTGCCCACACAGTACGGATTAATCCAACTTTAGCTTCGGCGGGACTCGATGATTTTTTAATCAGTTCGATAACGGCATCAATATTTGCCAGCGCGACTGCAAGACCCTCCAACAGGTGCGCCCGGGTTTTGGCCTTATGTAATTCGAAAATGGTACGGCGTGTCACCACCTCACGACGGTGGCGAAGAAACGCATCGAGGATTTCTTTCAGGTTAAGCAGCTGCGGTTGACCATCAACCAGAGCCACCATGTTGATGCCAAAAGCGCACTGCATGGAGGTGAGCGAAAATAGATTATTCAGCACCACTTCACCCACTTCACCGCGGCGTAGTTCAATCACGATGCGCATACCGTCTTTATCCGACTCATCACGCAATGCGGTAATGCCCTCAATGCGCTTTTCCTTAATCAGTTCAGCAATGCGTTCAATCAGGCGCGCTTTATTAACCTGATAAGGCAGTTCGGAAACAATGATGGTCTGTTTACCTTTTTTCTCATCCGTTATAATCTTTGCACGCGAGCGCATCATCATCCGGCCACGCCCAGTTTTGTATGCCTGACGAATACCTTTGGTTCCATTAATCAGGGCAGCTGTTGGCAAATCGGGGGCTGGAATATGCTCCATCAGGGCATCGATTGTCATATCCGGTGTGTCAATTAATGCCAGACAGGCACTGATAACTTCACCCAGATTATGCGGCGGCATATTGGTCGCCATTCCCACAGCAATACCGGAGGAACCATTAATCAGCATGTTTGGCACCCGCGTTGGCATCACTACAGGTTCAGATTCAGAACCATCGTAGTTTTCTACAAAATCGACTGTTTCCTTGTCCAGATCAGCCAGTAACTGATGGGCAATTTTTGACATACGCACTTCGGTATAACGCATGGCTGCCGGGGCATCCCCATCAACCGAGCCAAAATTACCCTGACCGTCAACCAGCATGTAACGCAAGGAAAATGGCTGTGCCATACGAACAATGGTGTCATACACGGCGGTATCACCATGTGGGTGATATTTACCAATCACATCACCCACCACACGGGCTGATTTCTTGTAAGGCTTATTCCAGTCATTGCCCAGCACGTTCATCGCGTAAAGGACGCGACGATGTACAGGTTTGAGACCATCTCGAACGTCAGGCAGAGCGCGACCAACAATCACACTCATGGCATAGTCCAGATAGGACTGCCGCATTTCGTCTTCGAGATTTACCGAGGATACTTCTTTTGCAAATTCTGCCATTTAGGCTGCCATTAAAGGTGAGCGTTTATTTCCTGTATAACATTGTTCGGTATTTTTCAACGATGCACACCACAAATTGCGTGTATCGTTGTTAAAAAACAATGTATGCCTTATGCACATTAAAATGTGTCTTATAAAACGGTAAATATTACCATACTTCGAGCATTGACGGGCAGTCAATTCATCACCGGCACACACGGCAATAATCATTTAAACGGGTGATATTACTGAAACAGATAAACAGGCTACCGATTGTTTAAGACACGCGGTAAATACTGTCATGTAAGGTAGTAGCTAGTTATTGTGAAGTTCAGGACTATTTTCTCAGCTATCTTCTTCATGAGCAGCGGGAGATACTGTGTCAGTAAAACGAAAAATACCCCGCAAAACATTTACCCCGCTAAACTGATGCAATAGCGCAAAAGTGATGTGACCAATGCAATAAATCCAGAATATTTCTCCAAAAAATTTGTGGGTTAACGACATATTCGTAAACTCAACGGCATCCGTGAGACTTGCGCGTGACCCCATCGGGGTAAGGGTGGAAAGAATCAGCCCAGTGATGCCACTTCCAGTCAATGCAAGCAGGCCAAGACCGTGAACAAAACCTGACAGCCCAATCTGTCGGCCTGTTTTTGGCAGCTGCCCACGAAGGAGACCACGTAGTTCGCCTGCCGCTGCCCTGACACCTGTTCGATTCCAGGGAAATAGAATATCGAATTCCCTGACCGCATAAGCATATAACCAGAAAACAACCACACATAGCCCCGCAGCCAGACCAACCAACTCATGGAATAAGTAAAGAAATTGGGTCGATGAATCAGCCATAATCAGGCTACTAAATAGCTGGAACATCACTGTGATAACCAACAACCAATGGAGAATACGAACCGGAGAATCCCATTCAGCATTTCTCTCCTGTATCTCAAACTCTGTACTAATTTTAGTTTCCTCACCCATGATAAATTAAAGCCACCAGTTTACACTAAATACGGCGCTCCCGGTTGTGCGGCAAAACGGGTGAAAGAATGCCCCAGATATAAACTGAAACCCAGCCATTTATAAAGCAGCCGATTCAGCTGCCATTTCACTTTTATCCTGTTTTCCGGCAGCTGTTCGTATCGCTGTTTATCACGCAGCAAATGGCCAGTCAGTACTTCTACCAGGCCAGCATCATGATAAACACGGCAACGAAGCTGAGGCTCGGCAATTAAACCTTCACTCGATGAGCGAGCATCAAAAAAATAATACGTCAGAATAAAAGTCGTGGTGTATTTCGTCTGTTCCAGAATATGCAGGTGCAAATCAAGACAGTCATCAATACGGGAAATAGAATACGCTGATGCTGTTGAGAAGGTATCTGCTTGCATTAAATCAGGAATAAGCTTACGTATCCGTATAAAATTATTCTCATACAGATCCATTAAACTGGCGAAACTGCGCCATTCGACTTCTTCGCAGCCATAATTCTGATGCAGACACTTCAAAATAGAGATTCAATTAAATAGAAAAAAACAGGATTATAGTTGAAATTACCTCTAATGCGGCTCTGACTAAGCCTGAATCAGGCTAATTAGTCATCTAACTCTTACTAATCCCTGCCCCAGTAAGGTGTTTCAATGCCTTCTCCCAGATCAGCATTGATCAAACGTTTTCTTACTTCCAGTAGTTTTTCAATGAGTGCCGGCTCAGCTTTCTCATAAGCAGCTGCATTAGGTTCGCGCTTTACGACCACTCCCAGCAATTCAGTAATTGCATTGCCGATCGAATTCTGGCTAATCGTTACGATCAGGTCACCGTCATCATTTCGGTAGATCAATTGTTTAAAAGCGGGCTGCCAGCGAATAGCATGCGCATATTTCGCATCAGTAATACACTGGTCACGCACTTTTTTGGCGGTCCCCATAAAATCATTATTAAACAGCAGCGTACTTTCAATCTGCTCAGGGAAGTAGGCCTCCACGGGAACAGGTGCATTACGCGTTGAAACCTGGGTGAAAAAAGCACGATAGAAATCAATGAACCCCATCAATATCTGATCATATTCAGACCAGAAATCAATATTTTTTAATGCCTCTGCCCCACCCTGAATCTTCCAGCTTGGCAACCCCTGCGGATAACCCGTTAGTTCAATTCTGGACGAACCTTTGCTGGTCTGTTTTAAAATATTAAAATCCAGCAAGGAGAAAAAATCGCTGTAAACATCACGCATATATGACTGGAACAAACTGTTCTGACCACCATCGGTTAAATTAGGGTTATTACGGTCAGCAAATTCAGCTTCTCTCAGCGCTTTTTTATCAAATACAATAAAGTGATTGTGCAGCATTCGGATACTGGGCACACCGGGGGAGGTTAATGACCAGGTTGCATCCAGACTCGCTTCACCTGCAAGCACCAGAGCGGCCTCAGGATCAGGATACTTTTCAAGCATAAAATCAATAATGACCTGATTCATCCTGTTCCATATTTTTTTAGTCTTCTCAGGCACCTGCGTACGGCGCACGGGACGACCAAGTGGATCGAGTATCTTCTTGGAGGTATTGTAAATAATCGAGGTATCAAACTCATTGCTGTGACCCAGTGCTTTACGGTACATCAGCAAATCTTCTGGATTTTTTAACAGACCATTATTGTTCGCCAGATCATTTAGATTTTCGGTACTATTAAAAAACTCATTTGGTGCCATACCTTCAGGCACATCCAGTGGAATAGGTCGAAATGGCGTAATAATTTCTCTCGGACCAGATTGCATAATACTCTCCAAACAACATTTATTAACTGGGGAGGAACTATATACGAAAAGACCGGCTGACTAAAACCCCCATAAAAGAGTATATTTCACTGTTATTATTGAAACGAATGAAAAAGCTACTGTTAGTATCTTGTTAAGCTTAATATACAAGTATTGGTATATCTATGTTAGATAAGGATAGATTGTTTATGCTAATACAGGTCTGAGATAGTTAACACAGGCTGGTCAATACTGTTATATTAACTCGGAGTTTACGGGCATTTTAGCGCGATACTTAAGCTGTAACCCGGTTAGAAAATTACGCAAAACCTGATCTTTACATTCACGGTAATGCTTGTGATCTATACGCCGGAAAAAAGCACTTAACTCATGTTTACTAATTTGTAATTCAGCCAGTGCCATAATGTTTAATACATCATCGTTCTGTAGATTTAATGCAATTTTTAATTTTCTAAAAACAATATTATTACTTAACTTTTTTTCTGGTACAGGTTGAGGACCCTCTTTTTTACCACGTAAATCAATAATTAAACCATTAAGAAAAGTTGCCAACTGCATATCATTGCAATTTTGGCAGGCAGGGTCATCGTCTTTTCTTAACCAGTCGCTAACTTGCCCGCGTGTTACCTGAACACCGGCCAGCTTAAAGATGAGAAGCATTTTTGAATCATTAAAATCGAAGATATATCGAACACGGCGTAAGACATCGTTATTGGTCACGGTTATTTCCACCTCGATGAAAATTGGTTGCATAGCATTTAGGACAGGGAGGAATCTTACCCACCTGGTGAAAATGAATCGTCTCATCACATTTGTCACAGATCAGTGATCCAGGCCCGGTAATTTCACCTGTAAAATAGTCACTGGCATGTCGAGCATTTTCTTTTAATGCCAGGAGTTCAACTGTGGTTTTATCCGCAATCTGTAAGAATAAATCCAGCATTTCAGTTTCAAGAAACGAAATTTCAAAACCGAGCCAATCTTTAAGCTCATCATCCGTTTCGGCAAGGTAATTGACAACATCATCCAGATCACGTTTTAGCCAACGACCAAGATTAACCCCGTCTTCAACGCTCATATCTTCAAGTTCAACAACGCGTTCCTGGGCTTCCTCTATTAGTTTATGCAGTAACGGTCGACTTTTATCTTTTGTTTTATGCAGGCTATCAACAACGTCTTCGTACATATTTTCGTAGATTTCGCCCAGCACATCAAGTGGGTCATGTTGTTTCGGTGGATGCATCGCATTCTCCAACATAGGTTTAAATTTAAGCTCTGTTTTCGACAGCGCCTGTTTTTAAGATAATACAATCCATTTATTTTACCATTTTTTGTACCCTCAAAAGCATGTGTTATACTCGGAAACTTAATCATCTATTATTCAAACGATTAATTGAAGATCAGGTGAGCAACAATTAGAAACAACGGCAACTAACACCATGTCAGAAACTAACTTTAAACAGGATTTATTTGCCCAGTTTGCACGCGTAGGCAAAGCACTCAGCAACGGTAATCGACTGGAATTACTGGAATTTTTAGCCCAGGGTGAGCGCAATGTTGAACAACTTAGCAAAGTGACAGGGCTCACTGTAGCAAACACCTCACAGCATTTGCAGCAACTCCGTCACGCGGGTCTGGTCACCTGTCGAAAAGAAGGCTTAAAGGTTTATTACTGTATAAGTGGTGACGACGTGATCCGTTTACTCGATACATTGCGTGTAGTGGCCGGCCGTCACGTAACCGACGTTCAATATCTGGTAAATACCTATTTAACCGTAAAAGATAAACTCGAACCAGTACCACGAACCGAATTACTCGACCGCGTCCGTGATGGACTGGTAACCGTAGTGGATGTACGTCCACCAGAAGAATATGTCGCTGGACACGTCCCTGGCGCGATCAACATCCCTTTAGGAGAACTAGAGCAGCGGCTCGATGAACTGGATACAGGTAAGGAAATTGTTGCTTATTGCCGCGGCCCTCATTGCATTCTTGCTTTTGATGCGGTAGCCCGATTGCGTGACAAAAACATTACCGCACATCGTATGGAAGATGGTTTTCCAGAATGGAAAATAGCAGGACTACCCGTTGAGGGAAACTAAAGTCATCAGAAATTTACTCAACTTACATAATAAAGTTAACGGGACAGCAATAAATATCCGTGATGAATATAAAAAAATTGGCCAGATGCTTAAAGAATTTTACAGACACTTATTTTACACCCTCACCGTATTTTTATTTTAACTCGTTACACTTTCAATCAGGTGGCAAACTGAATGGCCATCAGGAATACCATCAGGCATTTTTTTCCACCGCATAAGTGCTTGCTCCATACGTACCTGTAAGGCCATCAGTTCATCGAGATGCTGCCTGTTTTCATCTATACGTTTCATTAAAATTTCACGTACTCTGGGGCAAGGCGATGCATCATCATCTACATCATGCATAATTTCCTTGATTTCATTTAGAGTATAACCCAGGCTTTTGGCCTGGCGGACAAATTTGAGCCAGGACACTTCGGATAACCGATATAACCGATATCCATTATCCGGGTTTCTTTTCGGGTGCAACAATCCTTTGCGCGTATAATAGCGCACCGCATGTGGTGTTGTATCACAGTGGTTAGCTAACTCAGTCACGGTATATAAATACATATCAATCTCGGCTGCACAAAATAGTTTTTTTTCATTATTACCTTCTGCATACTCTGACTGCAAACCAATCTCCAGCCAAAACATACTAACAGGATAGATGAAGAGGCTACCTGGTGCTCAAGACCGTCAGCCGCAGGGATGCGGGTGTCGAGCTTACATAGAGGTATTGACAGCGTGTCCTGAACACCAGGTCGCCTTTTTATCTGTTTCAGTAATAAATACAGAGAACCCCTAAACAAGTTGTCGATGAATAATTTTAATCCAGTGATTAAATACCCTGTTCAATCGCTGCATCTCTCAGCACTACATAGCACTGCTATTAGAGGCGCTTACCATTTTGCTTTAAACATTCTGAAGCTCAAGTTATTTCATCTGAACCTGTTCAGCGGTTCACTGATAGTGTTCCTGCTACTGTAATGGATACCCCCACTCATCTGTTGGAGCAGGATGATCTTTAGCCAGCATTATAAGCAAGCGCCCCATTACTCTAAAATTATTCAGAACTTCCTGATCGGACAGAACCTTATTGGCCGCTGCATTACGTTTATTCATATTTGTTAAAATATCCATCATCAAAGTCATGTGCTTTTTACGTTCTTTTGCAGCCTGTAACTGCGTTAATTTACCGCTATGAGCCAGATTAAAAGCCGTCTCACATTGCTTAAGTTTGGCTTCCATCGGGAACTTCCCAACCGCAAATGCACTACCGGAAATAAAAATTGCGCCGGATAAAATAAGAACAGACAATAACTGCTTTCTATATGATATTTTCATAACAACCTCTGTTGACGTGTGTTTGTATTAATGGCTCAACACTAACTCTACAACCTATACCTTAGACACAGGTCAAGGTTTTTTAAATTTAGTTAAGCACTAAGTAAGTGTCTGCAAACTGGCACTACTAAATTCGGCCAATGTCACAGGCATAACTAACGAGCTACAATTAATTTTTTTCTACTGAAACTTTAGGGAAAATCTGATTAAGTCATGAAGCATCATCTGGCGATTAAACTATTCTGCTTACGCGTTGTGAACGTTTTCGATCGCCCTGCCATTACGGCATTCCACGCCTTGAAGGAGAATACTTTAATCCGCAAGCTGAACAACTCAAACTTAATCAGAGCTTCTCTTAGATAACTGGAGGGCGGATATCGGGCGTGATTATCTGACTGTTATAGTGAGCAGCAAGCTCGGCGAAAGAATAGGTTAATAAGAAGAACTGCGGGGAATACGCAATATCTGCAACCAGAATAGAAGCTGACTCTGTTCGAGAATTACAAAATATTTCTACATCGCAAGTGCAGTTGCTATAACAATGATCACCACAATTCTTATTCACCATCGTCTGATGCTCTAAAGCATCAGACGCAACCGAACCTTGCGTAACAAAACTTATTTCATTGGGTGGATAAACTAAAGATGACAAGGTATTCGCTGACGCAGAAAACGGTAGCCAGGTCAGGAAAACAGCCGATAACCAATATAAAATTTGAGCGCGTTTCTTCACTATTTAATTCAAGTTATTTAAGCCAGGAACTTCTAATTAGGATATAAATATTCTTTATATCCGAAATTACACCTTAATTTAACCTAAAGCAATAGTTTTTACATCTAAACAAGCCCTGCATACCTGCTGCAACACCAACAGACTCCATTTTTACGTAACCAGATCTACCGAACCAGGTTTCTCTGCTACCTGGTATTAGTCAGTATCAATGATGATGCCCACCTTTTGAACCAGGTTGCACTTCTAACGACTCAACCTCAGTTTCCTCCATAAAGTGAACCAATGCGCGCCGGATTTTTTCCATCCAGTCATCACCCAACGCAACACCTGCAGCAGAAATTGCCTGTTCAATCTGAGACTCGGTTGCCTGAAGAAGATCGTAAACGATGGTAATACTCTTTCCGTTTATTTCAATACTGCGAATACCCATCATCGCTTTTATATATTCAATAAATTGATCAGCAACTTCTTTTGGCAATGCTTCAGCAAGCTTAAGTGTCCTTTTTTTAAATACTTCGACACCTGCATGTTTTGGCGCTTCACTGCCCGGAAAACCAATATACAGATGCGGATTTAGGCGGAATCTTTCAAGACACTGCTTTGAGCAAAAACGATAATGACTCCCCTGGTAATCCAGGGAGACATCATCTGAGTGGACGTCCATACCACAAACAATGTCTTTGAATATCGCACTTTCATTATTCATCACTATTCTCCTCTTTATATAAGACTAAATACCTATCACTTATTACTGAAAAGGATACTTATTATTTAAGACCGTCAGCCGCAGGAATGCAGGTGTCGAGCTTACATGGATGGATTGACAGCGTGTCTTAATAATAAGTATCCCGTTCATCCGTCCTGTTAGTAAATCTACAACATGTGTGTAACATACAGGTCAAGTTTTACGATACGTAATTTTTATCTAAAGTAAAATTTTACATCTAAAAAATTTTAAAACCAAATAGTTAACCTCAATTTATATTTCATCTTGAAGTATGAAACTGTGTTTTCTCAACCGCTTGTATTTTAAATACACCGTGTAAATCCTGCCCTCATTCTTACCTACCTCTAACTAAAAACTAGAGATGACAACTATCCTGGAACAAAGGGATGGATGTATCTACTGCGTATCTTGAACAAAAAGTATCCTTACAATTATTCGAACGCGAAAAAAATATACAAAAGATTGATTAAGAGGTAATGTAGCAAACAACACAACGATACCTTACACGTTAGATAAATGCTTTAGTTATTACTGAAACGAATGAAAAAGATACCCATTAAATAAATGAAGAAAAAATGATTAATAACAGGAGTTTCACCCCCAATTTTTTATGGTGTAAAACATGAACCAGAATCGCACGGCTATGGTCTCACTCGCGAAGGACGATTAAGCCTGCATTAAATTGTCAACAGGAAACCAAGAACATGAATTCACTGGAACAGTATGGCACGCTACTAGGCATAACAGTTAGCACCATCGGTTTTGTACTAAGTTTATACGCAGTGGCCAGTGCTTTTGGTAAAACACGCAAAGAACCGGCTAAAGATGTACCCGCAACGAGTGGGCAACTATCGCATGATCCAGTCTGGGTTCGTTATCATGCACGCTACTATGGTTATGCTTTATTGTTTTTAGCTTTTGATATGGAAATGGCTTTTATGTATCCGTGGGCAGTGGTATACAAACAGGTAGGACTGGTTGCTCTACTTGATATGGGGGTCTTTTTAGTCATCCTGTTTCTGGGGTTACTTTATGGTTGGAGTCAAGGTGCACTACGGAGACAATAAATGATTATTGGTGCCCGCCAGGGAATGCTTACTGGACTGCACCGGCTGGCTGCCGCAGTAATGGCGCGTGACCTCTGCGCCTTTCTCATCCCCGGCCCCGACATAAGCCGTGCCTACGGTCTGGATATCGAAGCAGCGGGGATGCGACTTGTTGCCAGCCCACGCCACGCCAGTGTACTGGTGCTGATCGGCCCCATTTCACCATCACTACGCGACGCTGCTGCCATAATTTATGCTCAGATGTTACGCCCGCGTGCTTTATTCGCTCTGGGTACAAACGAAATCTCCCCTTTACCACATGCGGACGTTACTGTCGGCCTGTCACAGCAAGATCTGATCAAAGGTGTTCATCAATTACGCACCGCTTTTAGCAGAGGAGCCTTTCAGTCGGAGGTGACCGACTTCGATGCACCAGTGCTGCACGTTCGTATCGAATACACCTGCTCCATGCACCCCGAAATCGCAGAAGATGAACCTGGTTCCTGTCCCAAATGTGGCATGAATCTGATTCCGCGTGAGGTACAGGCCAGTATCGGGCAGGCACAGACTGACCAACGAGCAATTGATAACGATACAGCAACGCCGGCAATAGCAACCCATGAATTGAGTGACCACGCTGGCATGACTCACGCTGGCTCAATCGAATATAGCTGCCCAATGCATCCTGAGGTAGTACAGAATAAACCCGGTTCCTGTCCCGAATGCGGCATGAACCTGGAACCGCGTGAGGCAGCCGTTGAATACACCTGCCCAATGCACCCAGAAGTCGTACAGAGCGAACCCGGTTCCTGTCCAAAATGCGGCATGAATCTGGAACCGCGTGAGGCAACCGTCGAATATACCTGCCCAATGCATCCCGAGGTAGTACAAAGCGAACCCGGTTCCTGCCCCGAATGTGGCATGAATCTGGAACCGCGTGAGGCAGCCGTTGAATACACCTGCCCAATGCACCCAGAAGTCGTACAAAGCGAACCCGGTTCCTGCCCCGAATGCGGCATGAATCTGGAACTGCGTGAGGTACAGGATACCGCTGCGAATGAACACGCCAGTATGGATCACAGTGCCATGAGCCATGATGAGATGGGATTCATGTCCATGATCGATATCACCAAAGACCTGCCACGTAGCGATGATAGCTTACCAATGGACTGGCTTGAGGTGCCCTTTGGACCATTTTTTCCAGGTTTACCCGGTGGTTTGCTGCTGACACTCACACTCGATGGCGACACCGTTGCCGGATCCAGCGCCCAAACACTGGTCGGAAATGAGGTGCTATTACCGCATGCACCACTACACCCGAAAGACTTTATTCAACGCTTCGCAGACATAGACCCACTGGCACCACTGGCTTACCAATGTCTTGCCTGTCGAGCCATAGAAAATGTCGCTGCGGTCAAAATTCCTGCTGCGACCACCCTCGGGCGTGTTGGGGCACTGGAACGAGAACGCATCGCCAGTCATCTGGGCTGGCTCGCACTCTTTGGACAGCAGACTGGTTTTGGCTGGCTACAACGGCGTGCTGCATCACTGCAACTAAAATGTCAACAAGGTGACTGTCAGCAGATCCTGGCATCCAGAGCAGATATAAACCGGCTAATCAGACGTTTACACCAAACCCCACTACTTAAATCGCGGACTATCGGTATCGGCCGGTTAACACCAGACGCTGCCTTACGCGGTCCCGTGGCACGCGCCGTCGAGATCAATAACGATGCACGTAGTACAGATCCGATATACCTTTCGCTTGGATTCAAAACCATCACCCGGAAGACTGGAGACACACTCGCTCGTCTACAAATCCGCCTTGACGAGATAAGTCACAGTCTCGCACTCATTGAAGCCACAGGCAGTATCGAACCACCCGCATTGGTCAATATTGATGAACTAGCCATGCGTAAAATATCCGGCACTGGTGAAGCCGAGATAGAAACACCTCGAGGTCTGGCACGCCTGCAACTGACAGTGGAAAATGGGCGGGTGACTGATGCGCAACTGGAGACCCCATCGACCTATCATCTTAGCCTGATTAACGCATTAACCGAGCAACAAGAGCTGGGAGATGCTCTGGTTGCCATTGGCTCATTGGACCTGTCACCCTGGGAGATACGGCCATGATAACCACTCTTATCGTATTGTTGCTACTGGCTAGTGTTTATCTGGTTGCAGTGCTTGAATCCTGGATTAACAATGGACGCTTTCAACTGGCTGCACCCATGTTCGCCACACTCGCCTTATTGGGACGAGAATCTGGCGTACCACGTAAATCTGACCGAATTTTCTATGAAGTTGCCCCAATTCTGCTGCTGCTCGCTGCACTGCTCGCTGCTGCTGTCGTGCCGCTGGCACCCAATCTGATCACCACAAATCTTGCCACTGGTGCGCTGTTTATCAATGCCGCGCTGGCTTATGTACTGGTCGCCCTGCTGATGGCCGGCTGGGGCCCTGATGGTGCCTACACGATGATCGGTGGCTGGCGTTTTCTCGGCCAGCTTATTGGCTACTCCATGCTCGTCGTTATGCCTATTACTGCCGTTGCGATGCGAGCCGAGTCATTACTGACCACACAGATCGTCATTTCTCAGACGGGGTTATGGAATATCTTTTACCAACCACTGGGTTTTGTGCTGTTCTTTATTGCGGCTATGGCACTGGCATTTCTGCCACCTTTTGATCTGCCAACGGCTAACGGTGAGCTGGCGGGCGGTGTAGAAGCTGAATACAGCGGTGTGCGGCTAGCAATTTTCCGCCTCGGCAGACTGGTGCTTATCCTCACATTGGCTGCAGCGACGGTGATTTTTTACCTCGGTGGCTGGTTGGGGCCCTGGCTACCGCCCTGGGTCTGGAGCATTATCAAGATACTCGCCATTACCGCTTTGATGTTACTCATCGGGCGCACGATGCCACGTATTCGCGAGGCACATCTGCTGGCCTGGTGCTGGAAACTGGGCATACCTCTGGCACTGCTGAATATCTTTCTGGTCGGTGTGCTGGTGCTGGTACTCCCCTGATGTACGCCCAGACATTTTTTATCGGTGGTTTTGGACTCGCTGCGGTGTGGTTCGGTATCGTCGTTTTTCGAACCCATTCCATGATGCGTTCTGCGCTGGCATTACTGTTCTCCCAAACCGCCCTTGGAGCCATGTTCCTGAGTATGCAGGCTGAATTTCTCGGTGTCCTGCAAATTATGATGATGGCTACCGAAATGAGCATTATGGCTATTTTCATGGTGATGTTCATGATGGATCCAGGTGGCCTGGGTGAAATGGAAATGACGCATCAAAAACGCCTGTCACTCATAGCCGGTTTTATCGCTTTTGCCGGTGCCGTAGTGGTTGCCATGTTTGTCAACTGGGGTCCAGTAGTAAATCTGGCACCCAACGCAACGCAACAGACAGTCGACCTCGGTCTGGAGCTGCTGGGACGCTCAATGTTGATTTTTGAAACCGCGGGCATCACTATTCTTACCGCGATGATTGCCGCGACAGCTATCGCCATACAGCCCGTTAAAGGAAACCAGCATCAATGACTGTAAAAATGAAGCCAAATAGTAAATATAAAATAATGGATATTAAATAATGAGCATTGAACTTATTATTGCCCTGATTACCGGCGCAGCACTCTTTGGCGTAGGTATCTACGGCGCATTGTCACAGACCAATCTGGTGATGATAATGATGGGTATAGAGTTAATTCTAGCCGCTGCGATGGTGAATCTGGTGGCATTCTGGCATTACCTGCACCCGCAGGTTGCTGCCGGGCAAATGTTTGTATTAATCGTTATGACAGTGATGGCACTCGAAATGGCGGTCGGTTTCGGTATCGCTATTGCCCGTTTCCGTATCATCGGTTCTGTAGAAATGGAAGAAGCGGCTGAGCTAAAAGGATGAACCTTATTAGCATCGCCATTCTTGCGCCACTTGCGACAGCAATTTTGATTCTGTTACTGCGACGGTTACCTTCAGTACTGGCACTGTTTGGTATCACCATTGGTCTGCTCGCCAGCATCGGGTTATTAGTTAATGCCTTTGGCGGCATCAATAATGCATTAATCTTGCCGGGCTTACCGAACCTGCCACTACGCCTGATAGCCACACCGTTGACCGCTCTGCTTTCAACGCTAGTCGCGGTGGTCGGTAGTCTGGTGCTGGTGTATGCAACAGGTTACATGAAACAGGATACCGAGAAGGTTCGGTTTGCTGCCACCATGTTGTTTTTTATCACCGCCATGCAAACTCTGGTGCTTGCTGGTGACTGGATACTGTTGCTCGCCGCCTGGGAACTTATCGGTCTAGCCAGCTATCTGTTAATCGGCTTCTGGTATCAACAGCCTGGGGTTAAATCGGCGGCTACCCGTGCATTTCTTTATACCCGTAGCGCAGATCTAGGACTTTATCTTGCCGTGTTCATGCTTATCTCCAGTACCGGCAGCAGTGATATTGCAACCACGCTTCATACTGGCGGCAATACTGCCATCATCGCCGGGTTACTGTTACTGGTCGCGGCAATGGGAAAATCGGCACAAACACCATTGCATGACTGGTTACAACGGGCGATGGCTGGCCCCACGCCAGTCTCAGCGCTGCTGCACTCGGCTACACTGGTAGCTGCTGGTGCAATTCTGCTAATCCGTACCGCACCGATGTTGCCAGCCGAAGTGCTACTAGTTATTGGTATCGTCGGCGGTATCACGACTGTTATCACTGGTCTCATCGCTCTCGGTGAGCGGGATCTGAAACGCCTACTCGCAGCATCCACTTCCAGTCAGTACGGCCTGATGCTGATAGCGGTCGGTGCGGGAATACCACTGGCAGCGTTACTGCACCTGATTGCACACGCCGCCATTAAAAGCTCTCTGTTTCTGGGTGCCGGTGTTTTTCAGCGCCGCCGCAAAAGTACAATATTCACCAAACTGAAAGGTGTCGGACGTGACCAACCGCGGGTGTTTTTCGGCTTTGCACTGGCAGCACTGGCGCTGGCAGGGATCCCACCATTGAGCGGTTTCTTTTCCAAGGATGCAATTATTGCTGCCACCCTATCCTCGCCTGATGCCGTCCTGTTGGCATCCTTTGCACTGCTAGGTACTCTACTAACCGGAGCATATATGGCTCGAGCACTGCGTATTCTCTGGCGCAATGGTGTCAGGCAGCACCCTGCCACTAAACCCACTACCGCATTAAACTGGATGGGTGCCGGACTGGCTGGATTAGTCACCCTGGCGGTTATTCTAGGCGCTGCCTTTCCCACAATTGAGTCTGCGTTGGCATTCCACCTGCCTGAAAACAGGCTTGCACAAATACTTGGTTTGAGTGCTGCATTAAGCGGGCTGCTACTAGGTGGATTAATTCCAGCACGGCGTCTACTGGGGCCGCTACTCCCCTGGGCACAACGGGGTTTTATCCTTGCGGGAGGCTTCGATAACTTGCTTGTTCGCCCTGCATTCGCTATCGCCAGTGCCTGTGAAAAACTCGAACATCAGCTCTATGCAATGGTACTGACGGTGGGACAGATGGCAAGCAATATCGGACGTGGTGTGCGTTTTAGTGATGAACATGGCATTGATGGACTAATATTTTCTATAGTGCGGGGCACGGTTAATCTCGGTAGTCACGCACGCAATTTACAGAGTGGACTTATTCACCGCGAACTCGCCATTACCGTTGTCGTAACAGGCCTGTTGTTCGCGGTGACATTCATCACTTTATTTATTTTATAACCAGGAGATTCCCACATGTTTCCCGTTGTCTCAACCACCCTGTTTTTGCCGCTGTTTGGCGCACTGCTGGTGATGATTTTTCGCCAGGCACCAGCGCGACTGGTACATGGTATAGGCATTTTTATTAGCGGATTAACACTAATCGGCGCAATGTGGATGTGGTCACGCGGCGTTAATAGCACGGGTTTCGCTCAACTTGAACAACTTGACTGGATGCCTGCTATCGGTGCTGCCTACCGTGTTGGTGTTGATGGTATCAGCCTGCCACTGATCTTACTAAGTACACTGTTATTTTTTCTTAGCTTTATTTATTCAGCCAAAGTACGGGAACGGCCACATGCTTATGTTGTGCTGATGCTACTACTGGAAACTGCCGCTATCGGTACCTTCGCTGCACTGGATGCGATTTTGTTCTACGTATTTTTTGAAATCTCACTGGTATCGATGTACTTTATGATTGCCGGCTGGGGCCATGAAGACCGCCAGCGCGCGGCGTTAATGTTCTTTATTTACACCCTGCTGGGCAGCCTGCCATTGCTGCTGGCTATTCTTGGCCTGTACCTTGGCAGCTCCCCACACACCTTCGATATGCGTGTGTGGATAGAAAATCCACCACTAGAAGGTACCGCTGCCATGCTGGCACTAATCGCGATGTTATTTACCTTTGCGGTCAAGACACCAGTCTTTCCTTTTCATACCTGGTTGCCGGCGGCGCATGTACAGGCACCAGCCGCTGGCAGTGTTATTCTTGCTGGTGTCATGCTGAAATTTGGTACCTATGGCCTGATACGCTTTGCCTTACAAATGACACCGCATGCGTTTCGCGAGATTGGCATTATTATCCTTATATTCGGCGTTTTTTCTGCGCTCTACGGGGCTTTTGCTGCACTGGCACAGAGCGATCTTAAACGTCTAATTGCCTACACCTCAGTCAATCATATGGGCTATATCATCGTCGGTGTCGCCATTGCCGCACTGGCAGTTGACCCAGCCATACGCGCCACAGCATTAGACGGCTCAGTGTTACAGATGATCAGTCATGGACTGGTTACCGGCGCACTATTTTTTCTGGTCGGGATGTTGCAGGATCGCGCACATACCAGAGAAATGGGACAGTTTGGTGGTCTGCTAAAACTGACCCCAATACTTGGCTGGGCCTTTATATTAGCCGCCTTCGCATCATTGGGACTCCCGGGATTGGCTCACTTTCCAGCTGAATTTCAGATTTTTCTGGCCACACTACAGGTTGAGCCAGTGGCCATCATCGTTATCCTGGGTATTGTGATCACCGCAGGGTTATATCTTAAATCTATCAGCCAGATTTTTCTCGGTGAGACAAATACAAAATGGCAGGGTATGCCTGATCTGAACCAACGCGAGTTATTCGCTTTGGTGCCGCTATTACTGCTGATTATAATCGTCGGTATTGCACCTGCCTGGATACTGGATGTTATCCATAAAACCACCATAGCTTTACTGTTCTAATGGAAAAAGATCTGGCGTTTTTAATCCCTGAGATCATTGTGCTGTTAACCGCAGTTGCTGCGCTGATAGCAGAAATATTACGTCAACCACGTATTGCTCTGTTTGCTTCAGTGGCGGGGATGTTACTCGCTACTGGCTTTACGTTGCCATTACTGCATGTAGACACCACTATATTTAGTGGTACATTCCGTATTGATGTGCTGAGTGTCTGGGCCAAGCTCATCTTATTACCGACAACCATACTCTCTCTCTTTCTGCTACGTTCAGAACTGGGTGGTACAGATAGAGAGGGCACGGCTTACGTTTTAGTTTGCATGGTGACTCTCGCTTCCCTGTTAATGGCCGGTGTAGGTGATACCATGCTGTTGATCTTGAGTGTATTACTATCCAGCCTGGGGTCTTTTGCTCTGACCGCTTATCCACGCAATGATCGCGCAACGGAAGCCGCGATGAAGTTCTTTGTATTCGCCTCAGTCACCAGTGGTATCATGATCTTTGGCCTCAGTTACTGGTTCGGCGGTACCGGCTCAACCCTGCTGAGTAATCTGTCTCACCTCAACACGATGCCGGTGATTGCTACTATTGGCCTGATTGCGGTTATCGTTGGGCTAGGTTATAAAGCCTCACTGGTACCATTTCATTTCTGGGCACCTGATGCCTACGATGGTGCACCTCTCTCGGTTGCCGCCTACCTGTCAGTTGTCCCTAAGATTGGTGCCATTTTCGCGCTGGCACAAGTCGTCCGTGATTTACCCGTATCGACACATTGGCCCATGCTTATTGCTACGGTCGCTATACTCACGATGACTTATGGCTACCTGGCTGCACTGGTACAAAATAATGTGGTGCGCCTACTGGCCTACTCGTCTATCGCTCAGGCAGGTTATTTTTTACTTGGTATTGTTGCAGTAGGAGCTAGCCCACTGGCATTTAAGTCAATAATTATCTTTGCTGCCGCTTATGCCGCCATGAACCTGGGGGCATTTTCCATCGTCATGCATACAGGGCGAACCCTGGCATCATTTTCCGGCTGTGGTCGCACAAAACCTGTCAGGAGTATCGCAATGGTGGTGTTTTTGCTGTCACTGGCCGGCATTCCACCGCTTGCTGGTTTTGTCGGAAAATTTCTTCTCTTCGGTGCATCAATGAATGCCGGTTTCACCTGGCTGGCAGTAGTCGCAATTCTTAACAGTGTACTGTCACTGGCGGTTTACCTGCGTATTATCGTGCCGATGTATCAACAACATGAAACCACCGACGTAGCCGAGTCTGCACCAATGCCTCTGCTTAAACTGGTGTGGGTTATTGCTTTTATCTTTACACTCGGCATCGGACTGGCGGCACAGGTACTGCTCAATCAGCTAAGCTAAGTTCAATTATTTTATTTCTCACCTATCCTCTGTATAGGGATAGAGTAGATTAGCGAGGTGCACAATGACTTTTATTCTTCAGGGACTAAATAACCACGAGCTCATGCCGGTGGGTAAACTCTTTAAAGAACCCACGGTGGGAAAAGTGCAGGCAATTAGCGCCGAACGCTCTATCAAGGAAAAAGACCATCCTGTCGATGAAAATAGCCCAGCATCCCGACAGCAATTAGACACCGCTGTACAGGCTTATCAGGTTATGGAGCAACTGCCAAAAACTGAAACAGTTCTGTTCGCTGAACAGATAATGACATCACCAGTCATCACCTTACCCTTACAGGCAAAAATTTCCAATGCGCTAGCGATCTTTCAGACAAAGTCATTTCGTCACCTGCCAGTGGTTACAAATGGCAATCAGCTAGCAGGCATTATCTCTGATCGAGATATTATGCACCATCTCGGTGGAATTACTGAGGATTATCAGTTGCAGGCCCCACACAGGGCAAATGACGGTGTAGAACAGTTAATGCAATCACGCGTACTGGCCGCCAGCCGAAACACGGATGTACGCTATATTGCACGTCTATTTGTCGAGCAACACGTTGGCGCAATGCCGGTTATAACAGAGGGTGAATTAATCGGTATGGTTACACGTAGTGATATATTAAGCGCGGTAATGCGCCACTTTGTACTGGAACTGTGGGCCTGACTGATACACCTGCAGCAGTAGACGGGTTACAAAACTATCGGTGGCATGGGACAACCAATAACATCTGAGAAAGCCCGTAATAGTTCAACTTCAACAGGAGCGATTTTCTGGTCACGTACAATGCTTGCGGTACAGGCTTTCAGCAACGCAGGTTTGAGCAGAGGCTTCAGCTGCTCAAGTTTTTGCAGGGCAAGTTCCAGTTCAGAAAGACTCACTTCCTGTTTTGCAACTAAGTGAAGTCCGTCAAGCCCCAGTGTTTTAGCTGCCGCATTAAATGCCTCATCAATCTGTTTTTTATCCTGCTGACCGGCATAAGCCATCGCTGAAAAAACGAGCGCGATGTCTTTTTTTAGCTGACCAAGCCGAGAATAGCGTATTTTTACGGGTAGCAACTTGAAGAACTGACCATCCAGATGGTTAAATAAAATTTTCTGCAACGACCATTCCAGCAGATCAAGCTTGGAATCCATTTTAATTAAAGCAATCAGGTTGTCCCTGAAAGCCTGGTATTGATCAAGCGATAGCTGTTTTAGTGCCGGGATGGCAATATTTATTAGTGGCAATCGGTGCTTGATATCCAGCTTGTCCATCTGCGGTGACAGTTTTTGAACTAACTCGAAAACATCCGCGTCAGCATGATTCTGTAAATGCGCCATTTGCTTACGCCGAACTTCCTGTCCTGAATCAAGCACCAATGCATAAATAACAGCACGAGCGCCATAGGGTTCACGCGCAGCCTCTTTAATGGTAATGGGCAACTCGGCTATCAATGAACGGGCATGATCGATTGTTTCCGATTGGGGATTACCTATTTGATCAATGGCATTGGCAACATCACTCATTACGGCACCCGTAACAACCGTGGCAACTTTATTCGCTAGCTGTTCACGCGTCATACTTTCTTTTTTAGTCGGCTTTTTCTTATCCTGATGTAACGCATTCTTATCAGCAGAATCAAAGTTACCGTCCCAATGCGGATCAATACGCAGAATACGACTGGCTAGCGGTGGATGTGTAGCGGCCAGTGATTGCATAAAACCCGCAACACCTTGAGCAAAAAAAGCGTGGCTAATTTCAGCTGCACCAGGGGCCTCTACTTTAGAACCAGATTCAAGGCCACCAATTCTTTTTAATGCACCGGCAATGCCATCTGGATTACGCGTAAACTGAACTGCTGAGGCATCGGCCAGATACTCTCGTTGTCGGCTCACCGCGGCCTTGATCAAACCACCAAAAAAGGTACCGGCAAAACCGATAACCATCAACCCGATTGCCAGCGCCTGCACGCCACCCGCGCCTTTGTCATTACTTCGCCCACGCCCTGAAAAAGCCGTGGAGTACAACAGGTAATAACCAATAATACCAAGCACAAGAATCCCATTCAGGATCCCTGTCAGACGGATATTGAGCCGCATATCACCATTAAAAATATGGCTAAATTCATGTGCAATAACACCCTGTAGCTGATCACGACTTAAATGATTAATCGCTCCCTGAGTCACACCAATAACAGCATCACGCGGGGTGAAACCCGCCGCAAAAGCATTAATTCCCAGCTCATCCACGAGCAGGTAAACTGGCGGTGCCGGGGTACCCGACGCAATGGCCATTTCCTCGACCACATTCAACAATTTACGCTGCTCTGGATTGTTCGTATTTTGTGGAATCAAGCGTCCACCCAGCGCCTCTGCGACACTCTTGCCACCCGCTGACAGAGCAATGATCTTATAGAGGCTACCCACCAGCACAACGATGCCGACACCAACACTAATCGTAGCGAATGTCTGCCAGTTTATTTGTTGGAGTAATGTTCCGCTACCCTGCTGCGGCTGACTATTAATGAAACCAAACACCAGCATCACCAGAAAATTAGTCATAATAATTAAAGTAAGCACCGCCAGAGAAAACAGCAGGACGAGCTGAAAGGTGTTTTTACGCACACGATCCTGTGACTCAAAAAAGTTCATATCAACGCTTAAAACAAATCATAATAATGGAATAATAATAACCTAGAATGAAACTTTTGGCGCTGCCTGTATCGCCTCTTTATCTTCAAATTCCAGTAAGGTTGCATCCTGTGCATGGCCAAATCGCTGCGCAAAAAATACTGGAGGAAAGGACTGCTTATAGGTGTTGTAGGCCATCACCTGATCATTAAAGGACTGACGGGAAAAAGAGACTTTATTTTCTGTGGAGATAAGCTCTTCACTTAACTGCATCATATTTTGATTCGCCTTGAGATCAGGATAAGCCTCCATCACCATATTAAAGTTCATCATCGCACCCGCCAGTTTACCTTCTGCACCGCTGAGGTTTTTTATCGCCTCGGGATTGCCCGGATCCGCAGCAGCAGCTGACAATGTGTTGTGTGCTGCATTCCGCGCTGCAACCACAGCCTCCAGTGTTTCGCGTTCATGTTTGATATAGCCCTTTGCCGTTTCAATAAGATTAGGAATCAGATCGTAACGCCGCTTTAATTGCACTTCAATTTGTGCAAAAGCATTTTTATAACGGTTATTCAGCATGACCAGCTGGTTAAATATGCCAATCACATAAAACACAATCAGCGCAATAATAACTAAAATAACGATTAATGTGACAACCATATTCCCCACCTTTTAGCAAACGATTAAATCATTACAGGACCACCCAGTACCGTCTATTTTACACTTCAAACAAGCTGTGGTCAGGCTATTGTTGTAATATATTACTGAAACGAATGAAAAGGATACCCATGGTTAAAAACCCGCGGTGAATACATCCCTGTCGGCTCGACACCCGCATCCCTGCGGCTGACGGTCTTGAACAATGCGCAGCCTTTTCATCTGTACTGTTAGTATTTGCGAAATCTCTTGCCCATCCATGAAATCAGTTGCTTATAAACTGAATCACTCAGCTTACACGTTATCGCATACAGAATTAATCAGCAGTTTCTCACTTTATAGCTAGCACCTTATAACCAACGCCGTGCCAACCAGCCAATTAGTTCTGCAATATGGGCTTTCCAGGGTCGGTTAGCCCACTGGTCAAGGCGAATCTCCTCACTGTCCTCAAGATCTTTATTAAATTGTTCATTCAGCTGTCCACAAAGCGCTTGGTCACCTGTCGTCAAAATTATTTCATGGTTCACAAACAGGCTACGATAATCAAGATTGGCCGTACCAATCATCGCCCAGGTGCCATCAATCATCGTTGTCTTGGCATGTAACATACGTGGCAGATATTCATAAATACGTACTCCAGCATCAAGTAATTTTGCATAGGCTGCCCGCGATGCCCATTGCACTAGAATCTGATCATTTTTACGCGGCACTAACAGACGTACATTAACACCACGTCGGGCAGCACGCTGTAAATTTTTCTGCGTATGGAAATCAGGAACAAAATAAGGTGTTGTCAGATTAATGGTGTGCTGCGCATGTCCAAAATGACTGCTATAAATACATTTTAGCACCTGCCGACAACGGCTATTGAAGTTGGGAAGCAAAGTATTCACCCCCTGCTCATCAATGGGCCACCGACGACGCTTCCCTTTCCAGAAGTCATCAAACAAAATTCTGCCCGGTTGTACTATGGCACCCGTCAGGCACAGATGCGTATCACGCCAACGCGCTTCACCAGAAATACGATACGAACTTTCACGGTGAATATTGAAGCCGCCCATATAAAGCCGGGTATTATCAATGATCAGTAATTTACGGTGGTTTCGCTGATTATAGCGGATGGGATCGCGCCAGCGCCAACGATGGAAGATACGTATCTGGATAGGCTTACTGTGCAACCAGGCATTCAATTTTGTCGACCCCCAGACCAGAAAACCAGCAGCATCCAGATGTAGCTTTACCTCCACTCCCGCTTCAGCTCGAGCTGCCAACGCTCGGGCAAAACGCCAGCCAATCTCATCACTGGCAAAAATATAGCTTTCCAGGCAAATGCTGGTATTCGCCCTAGCAATAGCTGAAAGCATGGCAGCGTAAAGTTCATCACCTTCAAAATAAAGGGTGAACTCACTATCGCCGGACTGCGCTCGTGGCACACAAGTATCGTCATTAGTTGCCAGCGTGTTATCAGCCACGGTTACAACTTTTTATGATTAACACGGAAGCAAACAAAATTCGCATTTGCATAAATTTTCACGGCTGCCCCATTAATTTTATATGTAAATATTGTATACCCATGCTTGTATAAGGATAAATTATTTAACATTGGTAACAACATCCCATTAAGAAAAAAGCCGCCCCGCCCATAAATGTAATGACAACAGTCTTCCCATTACCCCTCCCTGAGAAAGTAGTTCTTATTGAGTATATAGATCTTCTCGCCGCAGTGGAATCGATAATTTACTCTGCTGAGGTGTAACAAGAATCTGATGTAAATTGACTGTACCCTCATCGAAATAATAGGCAAAACCAGACATGTAAAGCAGCCACAAACGGTATGTTTCATCACTGGTAAGCGCAATAGCCCGTTGCTTTTTTCTCTCCAGTGCTTTCACCCAACACCGCAGTGTAAGAGCATAATGACGACGTAAGCTTTCAACGTCTATAATTTCAAAACCAGCCTGTTCCATCGCATCATTAACATCACTGATACGAGCCAGCTCGCCATCAGGAAAAATATACTGATTGATAAAACGCTTCATTGGGGATTGTTTTTTATTTTCCTTAATAGTAATACCATGATTCAAAAACAGGCCACCTGGTTTGAGTAACTGTTTTACTTTACCAAAGTATTGTGGGAAATTTTTTACACCAAGGTGTTCGAACATACCGACACTCACAATACGGTCATAAGTAATATTATCTGGAAGATTTCGATAATCACACAGATCTATGGTAATGCGATGTTCAAGTCCTGCCTGTTTGATTCTGTCATTAGCCAGCGTCTGTTGCTCTTCGCTTAAAGTGACGCCGTGTACATTCACGTTATAATGCCGGACTGCCCATAAAGCCAGTGCGCCCCAGCCACAGCCAATATCCAGTAGAGTCTGTCCTGGCTGCAGACGAAGTTTACGACACAGGTAATCCAGCTTGTCATCCTGGGCTTCATCCAGTGATTGATCTGCATCGCGAAAATAAGCACAGGAATAAACCATGTTATGATCAAGCCATAAACGATAAAAATCATTACCCACATCATAATGATAGGAAATGGCTCGGCGAGAGTTCTGCTGCTGTTTCTCTCCAGCTTTTACCTGTGGATTATGGTCATATTTGCCCAACGATGGCAGGCGTAATGCATCCAATAATAGTTGCAGCCGTGTGTGATAACTTAGCTCGAGGGTTTTTAAATAGGGTTCAATTTGAAACAGTACTTCCAGGTCACCAGTAACATCTATATAGCCAACAATAAACGCTTCGGCCAGTTTCACCAAGTCGCGGTATAATATTAGATCACGCAACACACTGGGATGATGAATAAATAATACACACCGTGCATCTTCAGCACCTTTAAATAGACTACCATCCCATAATTGAATGCTCATTGAACCATGATAGCTATCCAGAAAAGTAGTTAATATTCGCTGGCCTGCTGATATATTCGCTCGCTGAATACCGCAGTTATTAGTGAAAAGATACTTTTTCTGCAACCGTATATCACTTTTCTCTTTAGTATACATAGCTAACTCTCTTTATGATCATTTAATAAGCAAAACGTATATGACTACCAATCTTACGCCTTTAGCTTACAACCTGTACCCTAAACACAGGTCAAGTAAAAAAAGCAAAAATCGCAGTAATAGTTGGCTATTGCGAAGAGTTGCACACAATAGCATAGCTGCAAACGTGCGCCTTGATTCTGAGCTGGGTGTAAAGCCAGAGGACACAAGCAATTAATCGAGGTATCCTTAAACAATGCAGGCCAGTATTTCAAACCAGAAGTCAGCTTTGAAATACTGGGTGAACATACGCTGAAAATGAGTGATAATAAGGCCGCTAGTGAGCTACAAGAAACCAGAAAAACCTATGTAGGTTGATTTTCAAACACCTTGAAACCGGATGAGTGATTTAGACTATTTCAGACTCATTTGTTAATTGGAAAAATACTACAATGATTAATATCCAGTCAAAAAAATTAATATCTGCTACTGCTGCTTTTTTAACAGCAATCAGCCTGGTTACCACCGTGTATGCACATGAGGCCAGTAACAGGCATATGTCTGCGAAACCTGCGGCATCCAACACTGTTAATTCTGTTAAAGCGGTCAATAACAGCGCTGCCTTTCAGTCGATTATTGCTCACGGTAAAAAAGAGTATAATAGCCACTGCCTGAAATGCCATACTGATCAGGTCTTCACGCGTAAAAATCATTTTATAAAATCGCTTGGTGCATTAAAAAAACAGGTTACGCGCTGTAAGAATGCTAACAACATCCCCTGGTTTGATAAAGATACCAATGCAGTGGTGCAATATCTGAATTATAAATACTATAAATTTTAAGTGGCTGGATTTTCTATAATGATTCCCTCCGGCTTAGCCTGGCAAAACTGCCATACGTACTAACAGGACGGATGAAAAGGCTGCTTATTATTCAAGACCGTCATCCGCAGGGATGCGGTTGCCGGGCTTACATGGATGGATTGACAGCGTGTCTTAATAATAAGCAGCCGTTTCAGCAACATAACAACATAAATAGCCGTCTCGATGACAGCCCAATTAATGACTATTTAAAATAAAGAATCCTCCAGCATGGCTAAACGTCGACTCTCCAAACAGCAGCAACGCCGCATCGCGTCTAATCAAAAAAACAAACTCGATAGCCACACCCAGTCACCAGATGACACTAATACAATTAGCGCTCGTGTCATCAGCCACCACGGCAGACAATTAATTGCCGAGATAGAAAAAGGTCAAAAAATAAGCTGTAATATACGGCAAAATCTGGGGGAGATTACCTGTGGTGATTATATCGCCGTACAGCAAGTGGAAGAAACTGACGCTCACCCCTGTTATGTTGTGGTCGCCCTGCACGCACGTAAAAACCTGTTAGAGAAAACCGGTTTTGCCGGGGTTGAAAAACCCGTTGCAGCCAATATCGACCAGGTTATTATTGTCTGCGCCATCCTGCCACAACCCAATACATATCTTATTGACCGCTATCTGGTTGCAACAGAGAATCTACCGGCTAACGCCGTTATTGTTTTAAACAAAATTGACTTATCTGATGCCGACAATCGACATATAGCTGAGAGCCTCGAATTTCTTTATGAAAAAATTGGCTACCCTGTTATAACCACAAGCGTCAAACAGCACACGGGCCTGGATACCTTACATCATGTGCTGAAAAATAAAACCAGCATTCTGGCAGGGTTGTCAGGTGTGGGGAAATCATCGCTGGTTAAAGCCATGTTACCCGATGAAGATATCCGTATTGGCGAAACCTCAGCAGCCAGTGGAGAAGGCAAACACACCACAACCGTTTCCGCACTTTACCACCTGGGTCATAACGGCATTATTATTGATTCACCTGGCGTACGAGATTTTACGCCTGTCAATAAATCTATTACTGATATTACACATGGATTTACTGATATTAGAAAATACAGCGATCAGTGCAAATTCTCTAACTGTAAACATATCAATGAGCCTGGCTGTGCCGTTAAGGCAGCAATTAAAAATAGCAGACTAAACCTGCAACGCTACAATAACTATCAACGTATGGTAAAAGAATTTAATGAATCAAACACCTGATTTATAATTTCTGGTTAATTAACCTTTTACTGCTGTCCCATTAACTTTATTCACTCTGAAGCGTACCCGAATTGGGTTGTGGTCTGATGAATCGACTGGCCAGACCTGTTGATCAATCAATTCCAGCCCACGATAGAACACATGATCAATCGTTTTACCAAATATTCGAGTTTTATGATGTCCCATAGAATCAGGATAAGCGTCACTGTCCAGCGCATCATCCAGCGCATGCAGGCTAAGTGTCTTTTTCATCGACTCAATCAGAAATAACCTTGATCGACTCCAGCTATTAAAGTCACCCGCAACAATAACCGGACCACTATGCTGATCAATAATTGTGACCAGCTCATGCAACTGCCGGTGATAAACTGCCGTACCTAAAGTAAAATTAACACTATGAATATTTGCAACCAGCAAAGTCTGCGAACAGTTGGCAATCGGGTAATAATTAATTAGTGTTGTTTTAGGCAATCGAATTATAGGTTCTTTATTTCTGAACCCATAACTGTTAATCGGTTTTACTCTGGAAGCGATCATTACACCTGTGGCTTTTTTTCGATAGAAAAAAGCCGTATTCATCGTCCAGTGTAAAGCATTTTCATGCAGTGTTTTTTTAAGCTCATTACCAAGATGGGCTTCCTGAAGAATCACCAGATCATGTTGATGGCTAAAGCGCCTGAAATCCGCCAGCCAGTTTTGCTTGCGCCCTTTATAAATATTCCAGTTTAAAACAGTTATTGTCTCTGGGTTATACGCATCAGTTTGATGATCTTCTATCTGGTGACTATGAGTCAAATCTGCCACCGCGTTTTGTATATAACTATCCGATGCTTTTTTCATTAATACCTGAGACCCATTGACTTCTGGCAGAATAACCACTGATAGATTAATGGGGACTATCCTGTAAACTGCAAGCACATCAGGAACCAGCGTTTCTTTTCTGCTAAAACTAAAGATAAAAAGATACTCATAGAAAGCCTACTATAAATCATGCTCGTCTGGCACGAAAAAACTGCTGCAACAACTTCCTGCTTTCCTCTTCCAGCAGACCTGATTCAACGGTAAAAGTATGGTTATGCTGATTCGCCTGCAATAAATCAAAAGCGCCGCCCAATGCGCCGGTACGCGGCTCACTGGCGGCAAAAATGACTGTTGCAATACGCGCATGAATCATTGCACCCACACACATTGAGCAGGGTTCAAGGGTAACATAGACAGTGGTATCAATCAGGCGGTAGTTATTGAGTTTTTTACCTGCTTCACGCATTGCTATAATTTCAGCGTGGGCAGTGGCATCATGGCGACTTACCGGCTGATTCCAGCCTTCCGCGATCAACTTATCCGCCTTAACAATCACTGCACCAACCGGCACTTCACCCACCTGTTCTGCTTTTTTTGCCAGTTGCAGTGCTTTTCCCATCCAGTAGTGATGTTGTTCTTTAACCATAAAATCCGACTATCAAAATTAATGCCTTAGAAAGTTAGGGTGAAGTAGAGGGTTGGTGTAAAAACCAGTCCTCTACTCTATTCTTAGACTTTGTAGTCTTTATATCTCACCCTTCTCTATTTAAACAGCTAACTGCTTGAGTGGTGCCAATATAGGCAAGGTAGCTTGACCAGATGTAATTCCCCAGCACTTCAACTATACCCGCTTAACAGGACCTCTATGGATTATTTACTCAGTTGCAACAGATAGGCATCACAATCAACCAGAATGGCTTTGTAATGCCCCCAGAAAATTTTCCATCTGTTTTCTTTTTACGATTATAACGCTGCGTATAGATACTGCCAATGCGGCACATTTCTCTTTGTAAGTTTCCGCGTGTCGTGTTTTCTTATTTTATTTTTCGGAAGAATTACAATATTTCTTACTTAGTCTGTACGTCCCATATACTTCCCTATAAGAGAAATATATTTTTTTATACTTTTTAAATAAAGATAGAATCGTGTTTTAAATGATTTAACATTATAAATTAAATATTTATATCTTGATTTCTGTATGTTCCCGAACCAATATTTATAATTTTCACTACCCTTTTGGAAATCGTAATATCTAATATGATAAGTGTCGATAAGCTCCTTTAATGAGAGCCAAAGCAGTAATGTACCTAATGAATAAGTTGAATATTTCTGATCATATACAGTTTTTAAAAAATAGCCTTTATTTCCACATGTGACAAACATTGTTACCGCAATCGGTTTATACCCCTGTTGAATAATATTTTTTTCAGAACAGATATTAATATTATCTAAATATCTTATTCCTGACTGAGACTCTCCTAATACATCTTCATACAATAAGAAAAGATATGCTGTAAAACATGAGCTCTTTGATAAAAGCAGCTTTTTATGGAAATCTTTATCTACCTCATCATCTTTCCAGCTATTATCCAGGATATCATAGTAACTATCTATATGAAAAGCTGCATCAGTAGAGTTATCAGTATGGGTGAAAATTAACTTTATACCTGATTTATTTAATCGGTTAAATCCCGTTCTAATATTTTGCCTAACCTTTTTTTTCAAAGATTCAAAATAATCTTTACCATTAAAATCCGAGCTTATAGATAAATGCATATTATCAAAATCTATATTTTTCTCTAGCACGCTCCAATGCTCTGATGAAAGTGAGAAAAATTTTGACATTAAAGCATCATCTTCATCTACTCCATTAAATTCTATTGCATCTACATTAAACGCATTTTCTCTAATTAAAAAATTATTAATATAAGGAATAACATCATGCTGGTGATCCGGATGGACGAGGATACCTCGCTTTGCAGAGTACACATTACCTAGAATATTTAAATAACGTAACTTTACGTATTTATGGTTTCTTTTAGTCGTAATTAAAGGAATGACTGCCACTAGGTCAGCATCATTATATATTGATAAAATATGCACTTCCTCATAGGTTGTCGCAGATGATTGAAAAACTAATAACATCCAATGAGGTGATAAATAAAAATCCATATCGTAAGAAGAGGACCATAACTTCACCCAATCCAGAAAAAATTCGGATGACTCATCGATGTCATTAAAAACAATATGTCTTATATTATTAATTTTAATGGAATTTAGTCCGGTTGTTACTAACAGTACAGATGAAAAGGATACTCATTTTCAAGACCGTCAGCCGTAGGGATGCGGGTGTCGAGTCTACAGGATGTATTCACCGCGTGTCTTTAACAATGGGTATCCTTTTCATTCGTTTCAGATATAACCAAGTATATCATACTCATTTAAGATGACGTTTATAATTCTGTGTCACGGTTAATTTAAATATCCAGCACGTTATCTAAACGACCTTCAAAATAAATAGCAAATTGTGATCATTCCAGGATCCAGTTTTGCACTGGCATTGTCCATTTTTCGCTTTGTTCTTTTTTATAAATCTATCTGCGCCCAATATCACTGGCTGTCGTTTAGAACAATAAAAATCTGCGATTGTTTTATCAATATCATTTTCTTCCATTATAAATCTGCCGAGTTCTGTAGTGGTCAATGAAGCTAAAGACTTAATGAGATGAATGTGCGCGGATTCTATCAGAGACGGAAGCTTAGACCACTTCATAAAAAGGCCGGATATATGGAAGCAATACTTTTAGCTATACCGTTATTTTATCTTGCAATACAGGGTAGCATCATATACGGCTTCTTAGATTTTTCGACTGTAAATTTACCAGACCGAATGATATTCAGATAAACCGTTATTTACTGAACAGTTCGGCCAAAAAGTACAGTAGATTGGGGAACGCAAGTAAGTTCTCTTTATCCAGTTATTTACCCATTACTTCTATTTCATAAATATCTGTTGAAGAGAAATCCGATGTTACTAGAAGCTTAATAGAGCTTGCTAGTATAGGCGTGCTCAGTGTGCAGCGAACAGATTTATTTGCAAAAAAGCTTGATGAAGAACAGGTTATAGGCGCCTTCAACCCACCGAGATAAACGAGACCAACCGCTTTATAGTTACTGTTATCGTTAGAGATCTGCACACGGATACCTGATGTTGTAATGCCATTAAGTGAATTAAAAATCAAATTATTTGTGTATATGGTAATCTCGCTTACAGTATATAATTTATTAAATGTTACTGTAATAGAATCACCATCCTTGGCACCAGCCCAGAATGATGTAGTTGTGGTATCACCATCAATAGTGGATGACATATTGTTTGTATAAGAGATGGATCTCCAGCTATGATAAACAGACTCATTTTATGTTGGACAAGACTGACATTTCACAGCCTGGTTTTTGTGTGCGACAATGAGCAAAACGAATAGCACACACAAACTGAGCTATCTAATTTATAAATTTTGGAGAAATTCAATGAGTACAGTAATCGATGAAGTTGACTATGGCCCTTTAGCACAACTAATCGGGAAATGGGTTGGAAGTAAAGGACTAGATAATGCACCGGATGCAAAAACAAAGCCCGATGAAACAACTTTTACAGATGAAATAATTTTTACTGTTTCAGGCCCAGCTGAAAATGCAGAAGAACAAAATTTAGTATCTATTAAATACCATCATGTAGTCCGTAAGCTAGAGAATGGGCATGTTTTTCATGATCAAATAGGTCACTGGATTTACGAGAAAAGTACAAATATTATAATGCACTCTTTAAGTATACCCCGAGCTGTATGCTTACTTGCTGGAGGAGAGTACCAGGAGAATAATGGCGAAAGTATATTTAATGTAGAGGCCAAAGCAGGAAGTCAAACATATGGTATTATGCAATCACCATTTATGCTAGAAAAAGCAAGCACTAAAGCATTTAAAATGCACTTATCTGTTAAAGGCAATACGCTCAATTATCACGAAGTCACCTCTTTATACATTTATGGAAAAGATTTTGAGCATATTGATAAAAGCACATTGCTTCGTGTTACATATTAACAAGCTTAAAAAGCTAATAATTAGCAACACCGGACAATTCAAAACGGCGCTTGTTTTGCTAGAAAAGCAGCAAAAACGTGCCTCTTAGTATGGGTTAGGCGTCGTATATGGCTGCTTAGACTCATGTCGAAATTGACATAGACTAACAGTACAGATGAAAAGGACACCCATTGTTCAAGACCGTCAATAAATCTGTGTCACTGTCTCGGAAAATGCTGATGCCGTGGATGCTTAAATACCATGAGAAGATGAACAAACATGACATAAAAAAGGATGCTCGCAGATACCCGATGCTCGGCTACTCCCACTCGATGGTGGCAGGCGGTTTACCGGATATATCGTAGGTGACACGGGAAATGCCATCTACTTCGTTAATAATTCGCGTTGAAACATGGCCCAGAAAATCATACGGCAGGTGTGCCCAGCGTGCGGTCATAAAGTCAACGGTTTCGACCGCACGCAGCGCAACCACATAATCATAACGCCGACCATCGCCCATTACGCCGACTGATTTAACCGGAATAAACACGGTAAATGCCTGGCTTACCTTGTCATACAGATCATGTTTATATAATTCTTCAATAAAAATATGATCCGCAAGGCGTAACAGATCGGCGAATTCTTTTTTAACCTGGCCCAGGATACGCACACCCAGACCCGGCCCTGGAAATGGATGCCGGTAAACCATTGCTGAAGGCAGTCCCAGTTCAACACCAAGCTTACGGACTTCATCCTTAAACAATTCACGTAAAGGTTCAACCAGTTTTAACTTCATGTCATCTGGCAGACCACCCACATTATGGTGTGATTTAATTAAATGTGAATTTTTACTGCCGGCAGATTCAATCACGTCAGGATAAATCGTCCCCTGCGCTAACCAGTTGGCGTTGCTTAATTTAGCCGACTCTTCTTCAAAAATTTCAACAAAAACCCGGCCAATAATTTTTCGTTTCTGTTCCGGGTCGGCAACACCGTCCAGCGCTGTTAAAAATCGCTGTTCGGCATCAACACGAATCACTTTAACCCCCATGTTCTGGGCAAAAGTCATCATCACCTGATCACCTTCCTGATAACGCAGCAAACCGTTGTCGACAAACACGCAGGTTAGCTGGTCACCAATCGCCTGATGCAATAAAGCCGCGACAACCGAGGAATCGACACCCCCTGATAAACCCAGAACCACTTCATCATCACCTACCTGCTGACGCACACGTTCGATATTATCGTGAATAATATTGCCCGCAGTCCAGTTAGCCGCACAACCGCATATAGTATGGACAAAACGTTCAATAATACGTTGTCCCTGTTTGGTATGGGTGACTTCGGGATGAAATTGCACACCGTAAAAATCACGTTCTTCATCGGCCATACCGGCCAGTGGTGCATTATCCGTACTGGCAATACAGACAAAACCTTCCGGTAATGTTTCCACCTTATCACCATGTGACATCCATACATCGAGCAAACCATAACCTTCGGCCGTCACATGATCTTCAATCTCTTTTAATAAAGCACTGTGATTACGTGCCCGCAACTGTGCGAAACCGAATTCTCGATGCGTTGAAACCCCGACTTTACCACCAAGTTGAGCCGCCATCGTCTGCATGCCGTAACAGATGCCCAGCACAGGTATGCCTAAATGGAATATTAGCTCAGGTGCCTTTAGCGTTACTTCATCCTCAGTGGCCGATTCCGGGCCACCGGATAAGATAACACCACTGGGTCTGAAATCGGCTATTTCCTGGTCATTAATCGAAGTATGATGGATTTCACAATACACCCCGGCTTCACGTATGCGACGCGCGATTAACTGCGTATATTGAGAGCCAAAGTCGAGAATTAAAATCCGGTCGGAATGAATGTCTTGCATAAGCGTGTATTCTTTAATAATTTATTTACTTGGGACCTTTGCTCAAAACAGGCGCGAAAGCAAAATGCGGTAAAATTATTTTATGAACTACGGTAGTTCGGTGCTTCTTTGGTAATCGTTACATCATGCACATGCGATTCAGACATGCCCGCACCGGAGATTCTTACAAACTTCGGTTTGGTGCGCATCTCATCCAGACTCACGCAACCCACATACCCCATGCTGGAGCGTAACCCGCCCATCATCTGATGCACAATGGTACCCATTGATCCCTTGTAGGCAACGCGGCCTTCAATGCCTTCTGGAACCAGTTTTTCACTGCCTTCAGAGCTATCCTGAAAATACCTGTCACTGGAACCCTGTTTCATCGCACCAATAGACCCCATGCCGCGATAAGCTTTATAGGAACGACCCTGGTATAAAATTACATCACCTGGGGCTTCTTCAGTGCCTGCCAGCATACCGCCGACCATAATACAGTAACCACCCGCTGCGATGGCTTTGGCCATGTCACCTGAATAACGGATACCACCATCAGCAATCAACGGCACCCCTGTCCCTTCCAGCGCCTGCGCCACATTAGCCACCGCCGTAATCTGCGGCACACCGACACCAGCAACAATGCGAGTAGTACAGATTGAACCTGGACCAATGCCCACTTTTACCCCATCGGCACCGGCTTCTACCAACGCTCTGGCGGCTTCACCCGTCGCGATATTGCCACCGATAACCTGGACAGTATAATTTTTCTTCACCCAGTTGACACGGTCAAGCACTGTCTGCGAGTGCCCATGTGCGGTATCGACGACAATAACATCCACACCCGCATTGACCAATGCTTTAACCCGTTCCTCAGTGCCTTTCCCCGTCCCCACAGCGGCACCCACGCGTAAACGACCTTCAGCATCTTTGCTCGCATTGGGGAAATCGGTGGATTTCTGAATATCTTTTACTGTAATCATGCCACGCAACTGAAACGCATCATTGACGACCAGCACTCGTTCAATGCGGTGCTCCTGTAACAATGCCAGCACTTCATTTCGGCTTGCACCTTCCTTTACCGTAACCAGCTTTTCTTTTGTCGTCATCACCGCACTGACGGGTTTATCCAGCCCAGTTTCAAAACGGACATCTCGACTGGTAACCAGCCCCACCAGATTGTCACCCTGGATCACCGGTACACCGGAAATATTATTTTTTTCGCGCACCGCTATGACTTCACGCACCGTCATCTCTGGTGTTACTGACACCGGCTCGGTGATCACACCACTTTCATATTTCTTGACTGTTCTAACTTCTGCGGCCTGCTCCTCGGGCGTCATATTTTTATGAATAATACCCAGCCCCCCTTCCTGCGCCAGCGCAATAGAAAGACGCGCTTCGGTCACCGTGTCCATCGCTGCCGATAACAGGGGGATATTGAGTTCAATATCCCGTGTAACGCGGGTTTTCAACGAAACATCTTTGGGCATAATGATCGAATGCGCGGGAACAAGTAAAACGTCATCAAAAGTGAGCGCTTCTTCGATTATAAGCATTGTGATTCCTACCGTAGCCGAGGTTTTAAAAACCGCTAATTATAGGATACCTGTAGTAATTAAACAATGACTCCTGACTTTAACCAACCTGATTAACCAGTCATCAGGGCTATCATGGCGTTTCAAGCAACTGACGCAGGATACAACTTAATTCAGGGATGTCTATCGGTTTGGTCAGCACACAACTTGAGGTCATATCTTCCTGTACCTGATCTTCACCGTAACCCGTCTGGAACACGACTGGTAGCACAGGAGCGAGCTCACGCATGCGTCGTGCTGCATCAACACCGCTCAGCTGCGGCATCACCACATCAAGTAAAGCCAGTTTAATCTCATTATGATGCTGCTCAAATAACTGCACTGCCTGCATTCCATCTGTCGCAGCCAACACATAATACCCCATCGATTCCAACAGCTCCTGGGTGACTTCACGCACTGCCGGCTCATCATCGGCTAACAAAATGGTTTCACCCTTACCCATAATTATCTGCTGTTCGGTATCCGCGCTGGACAACTGATGATCATCGATTAACGGTAACCACACATGAAAGGCACAGCCCTTCCCTTGTTCACTTTCCACTTCAATCACACCATGGTGGGACTGTACTGTGCCATAAACCATCGCCAGCCCTAACCCGGTACCTTCACCAACCTTTTTGGTGGTAAAGAAAGGGTCAAATATTCTATTCTGAATTTCCAGATTAATGCCGCAGCCATTATCGGCTACCGTCAGCTGAACAAACGGGTCATTGGGCAGTGCTGGGTATTTTAGCCGCCACTTTTTATCCGGCTGCACCACTGCCAGTGAAACCTGTATTTCAGGCTGACTACATCCCCTCACAGCATATCGCGCATTAGTAATAAGGTTGAGCAAAACCTGCTGCAGTAAGGTGACATCACCTTTCACCGTACAGGCTTCTACAGGAACATTTAAGCTTAGGTGAATGCTTTCAGGAATACCACTACGTGCCATTTTAATGGCTTCTTTGAGGAAAGGCTTCAACGCCAGTACCTGTAGATGAGCGTCACCTTTGCGGGCGAAGGTCAGTAACTGAGAAATTACATCTGCCGCCCTGAAGCCAGTAACTTCAACCTGTTTTAATTTTTCCTGCGCCTGTGGATTATCCGGCAAATCTTTGCGTACCAGATATAACGTGCCCAACATACCCGCCAGCATATTATTGAAATCATGTGCAATGCCTCCAGCCAGAGTACCGATTGCTTCCATTTTCTGCGCCTGGCGAAACTGGGCTTCCAGTGTCTTTTCAGCATCTCTATGGCGTAGCACTTCCAAACCAAAGGCCAGGTCGCCAACTAGCTCCTGCAACAACTCCATCTCTTCAGGATAGAATGCATTTGGCGTTGATGCATAAATATTCAGCACTCCCGCTATTTCTTCATCGACGATAAGTGGAAAAGATACACTTGCGGCATATCCCTGTTTAAGTGCCTGCTCCCGCCACGGCAAAAAAGCAGGGTCATGAAGAATGTCCTGGCAAACGACAAAGCGGTGCCCACGAATAGAGCGCCCGGAAGGTCCCTGACCAAGCGCATTATCTGCCCAGGAAATACGCACATCCGACAAATAGTTATCATTAAATCCGGCATGTGCCACAGGTTTCACGCTGCAGGCATCATCATGCACAGCCTCGCCCACCCAGGCCATAACATACCCCCCTTCATCGACGATAAGCTGACAGATAGTGGCGAGCAAAAGGGGCTCCTCTGTAGCGCGAATCAAGGCCTGATTGCAATCACTAAGCATGCGTAAGGTGCGGTTCGCATTTGCCAGTTTCCCCCTTGCCTGTTTCCGTTCCGCCAATAGCTGCGCATTTTGCAGTGCTGCAGCCACAATACCAGCCAGAGATTTAAGCATCACCAAATCCTGTTCATCAAAATCTTCACCATCAAGACGATCATGGATTTCGAAACAACCAAGTATATTAGCATTTACATCCAGTATGGGTGTATCAACAAGTTTGATAAAACCAAGTTGCTGCTGAATTTCAGCAATAACATGCGGGTCATGCCGAGCGTCATTACTGAAATATGTCTGCTGTGTTTCCAGCACATGTCCTGGTACGCCATAACCGGCTGGAAAAGTTAACGCAATGGGCATCACTTTTCCAGCCTGCACATATTCTTGAAAGCACATGCAGCCATCTTTATACAGGCCAACCGCACCAGAATCACAGTCCACCAGCCGCAGCGCCAGGTTGACAAGCTTACGGATAATCTGCTGCTCATCCAGGGTTTCGTTGATGCTTCGACCGGCTTCAGCTAATATCGCCAGCTGCCGCTCACGCCTTACTATCAGGGACTCATGCCGTTTACTTTCACTAATATCAAAGACAAATCCGAATATGCTTAGCGGCCCGTCTTCACCCATATGGACAAAAATAATATCTCTAATCCAGACCCAGCGACCTTCTGCCGAGCGCATTCGATACTCAAATTCATGATTTTCTCCGGCTTTTATATTGCTCCGACAAAAAGCAATAACCTCATCCCTGTCATCTGGATGAATACGATCCGCCCACGTTGCCAGATTAATCAAAACTTCGGGTGCAATGCCAAGAATATTTCTGATTTGTGCGCCTACATGGGTAAAACGGTCTGTCGCAAAATCATAGGCCCAGGGAATCGCACCTACCGAGTCAAGCAGTACCTGATATTGCTTCTCGCTAGCCTCCAGTCCATCCTCATCAACAAATGACATAAATAAAACCCCATAGCAATGCTGTGGTTACTATAGTACTGACAATACCATAACAACCGTGACAAATTCTGCATTTTGCCGTATAACGACTGCTTTAATAATAACAAGTATTATCTCACTGATTGAAGCATTTATTAATGGATAATTGACTCGCTAATTAGTAAGGGTAAATCCGATTTCATTTTATGCCAAACTCTGCCAAAAAATCGATTCTTAGCGTCAGCGCACTCAATCAGTCTGTTGCTCACCTGCTAGAAGAGCATTTTGCCTGGGTTTGGGTGGAAGGAGAACTTTCCAACCTGGCTCAACCCGCCTCCGGCCATTTATATTTCAGCCTGAAAGACAGCCGTGCTCAAATCCGTTGCGCCATGTTCAAAGGCCGTAATTACCACTTAAATTTTCCACCAAAAAACGGGCAACAGGTACTGGTTCGAGCCAAAGTCAGCCTTTACCAACCACGCGGCGACTACCAGTTAATTGTTGACCGCATGGATGCATCAGGGGCTGGTGCCCTGCAGAAACAATTTGAATTACTTAAACAACAACTTGCCAGAGCCGGTCTGTTTGCCACTGAACATAAACGCAAACTTCCGCTATTACCTGAAAGCATAGGACTGATCACCTCGGCTTCTGGCGCAGCTCTGCATGATGTACTCAGCGTAATCAAACGCCGCTTTCCTGCTATAAAGGTAAATTTCTATGCTGTACCCGTGCAGGGAAAAGAAGCGGCACCGGCTATCTGTAAGGCATTACAACGGTTAGCACAGCACTGCAACTGTGAAGCCATTTTACTGGTGCGTGGTGGCGGCTCGCTGGAAGATCTGTGGCCATTTAATGAAGCCGCGGTGGCACAGGCAATTTTTAACTGCCCGATTCCTGTGGTGAGTGGTATCGGGCACGAAGTGGATGTCACCATCGCAGATTTTGTCGCCGATATTCGTGCTGCGACACCAACGGCTGCCGCCGAGGCGGTCACTCCAGACCAACAAACCTGGTTACAATATTTTGACAGATACCAGCAGCGGCTGGAACTATTAATACAGGAAAAAATACAGTATCGCAGAGAAAAAATGCAGTGGCTGAGTAAACGTCTAAAGCAGCAACACCCAGCCCGCATCATGCAGCAGGCCAGGCAAAACTGCACCGCGATAGCGTTGCGTTTAAACCGTGTCTGGCAAACACTGCTGGGCGAAAAAAAAGCCCAACTACAACAACAGCATCGGCTATTTATGACGCACAACCCTAATACACTGCTTAAACAAAAGCAGCAAACCCTGCAATTTCAAACCCAACAACTGCATTCAAGTATGCGGCAGCTATTTAAGCAGAAAAAAAACCAGTTAGGCACGACGGCCAGAACTTTGCAGGCAATTAGCCCACTACAAACATTGAGCCGTGGTTATTCCATTACTTTTGATATAAATAAAACCCTTATCACCACGGTTAAACAGGTGAAAATCGGTGATACTATTGAGACACGGCTGCACCAGGGCAATATTATTAGTCGAGTGGAGAAGCGGCGGTAAGAAAGCGGCGTTGAAAAAAGCGGATAAAGACCAGAATACAATAACTTACCTTTCCAGACACTGCCACTCCAGGTGCGCGAGTGGTAACATAAAGAAATGTAGTTAATGCAGAGGTGAAGGATTTTTATCCTTTAATCACAATGGAATAGACATAGTGCTTGCACCTTATCCTGTTTTCATGGTAAAAACGCTGCCTATTTTTTAATAGCCCAAAATAAAAGCCGTAAAAAAGCGGTACAAAGACAGAAAATAAACCAATACCGTCCACGGCTAAATGCCTTTGTTGGTTTATTCTAACCAGGTTCATCCTGACTGGTTACAGGCAAAACGTTCTAAACCGGAGTAATTAATGGCAAAAACTACAGCAAAAAAATCAATCTCGCCAGACAGTAGTACTTTCAAACCCTATAAACCAAAAAAGGGTGAGGAATATATGAGTGATGGTCAGATTGATCATTTTAAAAGCATCCTTGATGGCTGGAAAAGCGAATTACTGGCTGAAGTTGACCGTACTGTTGATCACATGAAAGATGAGGCCGCCAATTTTCCTGACCCGGCTGATCGCGCCACGCAGGAAGAAGAGTTCAGCCTGGAATTACGCACCCGCGACCGCGAACGTAAGCTGATTAAAAAAATTGATGATACCATGGCGCTGATTAATGACAGTGAATATGGCTATTGCAAAACCTGTGGTGTCGAAATTGGCCTGCGCCGGATGGAAGTACGTCCAACCGCCACGCAGTGTATTGATTGCAAAAGCCTGGATGAGATTAAAGAAAAACAGACCCGCGGCAAATAAATACGCACACATACCAATATCGCATACACTATTATGTTATTTTAAATTTTTGCAGTTTTTACCTTAATTTGCAGATGCTACTTAATTAAGTGTTAAGCAAAGTGTTAAGCGTTAATAATTCACCACCCTACATTGGTCGCTTTGCCCCTTCACCTACAGGTAAAATTCACTTCGGTACCCTTGTCACTGCCACCGCCAGTTATCTCCAGTCAAAAGCCAAACAAGGTATCTGGCTGCTACGCATGGATGATATTGACACAACCCGCGTTATTAAAAATGCAGATCAACACATTATTAAAACGCTGCAACGCTATGGTTTCACCTGGCAGAACAACATCTTTTACCAATCTAAAAACCAGCTGAACTATCAGCAGGCTCTGACCAGTCTAATCAACCAGAAGCTAATTTTCCCCTGCCGATGTTCGCGGAAATTGCTGGCTGAACAAGCTAAAAAATCGGGGACCAATATTTATCCTGGTACCTGTAGAAATCAAAATCTGCCTGAACACACCAACCATATATTACGCATCCGTAGCCAAAATCAGATCATTCGTTTCCAGGATAGCGTAATGGGCTGGCAACAACAGAATGTTGCTGAAAAATGCGGCGATTTTATTATTAAGCGCCGAGATGGTTTATTTGCCTATCAACTGGCCGTCGTTGTCGACGATGCAATACAGGGTGTAACTGAAATCGTAAGAGGCGCTGACTTACTCGACTCCACCCCAAGACAAATCTATTTGCAACAACGGTTAAACTACCCCCAGCTGGCTTATTTACATATTCCACTTGCAGTGGATAAAAATAATCAGAAATTAAGCAAATCTACCGGCGCAGCAAATATAGCAACGTATATAGAGAGTGGTTCACCGCAACACCTTCTCGTACGTGTACTCCGTTTTCTTGGACAAAACCCGCCTCAAAGCCTGAGACATTCATCAATTTCTAACCTATGGTTGTGGGCGATTCAACACTGGAATATTGCAGCCATTCCCAGGCAAAAAACGATTATAGTTAGATGAGATATATTCATCGTTCCACAAGCGTCCAGTTAACAAGTTCGCAGTGTCATAATCCAGCTGTTTTTTATCTTTTTTCAGCCAGACTAGCAGTACAGATGAAAAAGATACCCATAGTTCAAGACCCTCAGCCGCAGGGATGCGGGTGTCGAACCGACATGGATGGATTCACTGCGTGTCTTTAACCATGGGTATCCTTTTCATTCGTTTCAGTAATAACTATCGAATAAAGTAATAACAGCGTGTATGCTAACCAATGAAATTTATAACCATAAATTAAAGGAATTAACGTGTCAGACATTGAGATCGACTCCATACTCATCGAAAATCGCCGGTTTGAACCACCTGTAGAATTTACCAATAGAGCACGGCTTAAATCCACAGATCTTGCCGCATTGCACGAACAGGCCAAGACGGATTATGAAGGTTTCTGGGCGCAACAGGCACGGGCACTGCTCGACTGGCAGACCCCTTTCACCAAAACTCTGGATAAAAGCAATGCACCACATTACCAGTGGTTTAATGATGGCAAGATGAACGTCTGTTATAACTGCATCGACCGACATCTTGCCACACAGGCAGATAAAACCGCTATTATTTTTGAAGGTGAAGCCGGCGATACGCGTAAAATTACTTACCAACAATTGCATGATGAAGTTTGCGCCTTTGCCAATGGGCTTAAAGCACAGGGGATAAAAAAAGGAGACCGCATTGTCATTTATATGCCAATGACCGCTGAAGCCGTTATTGCAATGCAAGCCTGCGCCCGCATTGGCGCAATTCATTCGGTTGTTTTTGGTGGCTTTTCTGCTGAATCTTTACGTAACCGAATTGAAGATGCCGGTGCTGTCATGTTGATTACAGCTGATGGCGGCACCCGTGGCGGCAAAATTGTGGAACTCAAACAAGCTGCCGATAATGCGCTTAGCAAAGGTTGTAGCAGTATCAACCATGTCATTGTGCTCAGGCGTAGTGGCCAGAGCATCACTATGCAGGCCGAACGTGACATCTGGTGGCACGACTTCATTACCAATCAAGCAACAAGTTGTGAGCCTGAATGGGTCGATGCCGAACATCCATTGTTCCTGCTATACACCTCCGGTTCAACAGGCAAACCCAAAGGCATACAACACGCCAGTGCTGGATATTTACTCACTGCAATCACCACAAATTTATGGGTGTTCGATTTGCAGGATAAGGACATCTTCTGGTGTACTGCCGATGTCGGCTGGGTTACCGGCCATACCTATGTAACGTATGGTCCGCTGGCTATCGGCACCACAATTGTTATCTACGAAGGTTCTCCCGTTGTTCCTGATGGCGGCCGTTTCTGGAAAATGTGTCAACAGCACAAAGTTAGCGTTTTCTATACTGCACCCACTGCTATCCGCGCATTAATGAAGCTAGGTGATAACCTACCCAATCGTTACGACCTGTCCAGCCTGCGTCTGCTAGGCAGCGTGGGTGAACCCATTAATCCCGAAGCCTGGATGTGGTATCACACCGTTATCGGCAAACAACACTGTCCGATTGTTGATACCTGGTGGCAGACGGAAACCGGAGCCATTGTTATTTCACCCATCCCTGGTATCACCGCCACCAAACCCGGTTCCTGCACCCTGCCACTACCCGGCATGGATATTGATGTAGTCAACGCGGCAGGCGACTCGATTACACAACCCGATACCGGTGGCTATCTGGTCATTAAAAAACCCTGGCCATCAATGGCAAGAACTATCTGGAATGATGATCAACGTTATATTGATACCTATTTCTCAAAATTTGAGGGCAAATATTACCTTGCTGGCGACAGCGCTCGCCGTGATAAAGACGGTTATTTCTGGATTATGGGACGCATTGATGATGTGCTGAATGTTTCTGGTCATCGTCTGGGGACGATGGAAGTTGAATCCGCACTGGTGGCACATGAGGCAGTCATTGAAGCTGCAGTGGTTGGCCGTCATCACGAAGTCAAGGGTGAAGCCATTGTCGCATTTGTTATCTGTAAAAAGGACCGACCTACCGGTGAAGCGGCGAAAATCCTGGCACAAGAACTTCGCAACTGGGTCGGGGAACAAATTGGTGCCATCGCCAGGCCCGATGAGATACGATTTGCTGACGGCCTCCCAAAAACACGTTCGGGTAAAATAATGCGGCGTCTGCTCAGGGATATTGCCGCAGACAAAATAATTACCTCCGACATTTCAACACTGGAAAATGAACACGTTGTCGCACAATTACAGAGCAAAAAATAAATTTTAAGCACTAAAAATACAGACCCATGAAGGTCTGTCTGTATCATTTAGCCGGTAGAATAACAGTAACTGTTGATTATATTTACAACTATAAACATCTCGTTAAATAATTCATTTAAAAAAATATTCCAATGTATATCAATAAGTTAAACGGAGTAATAAAACTATCCGTATTAAATTTAACCCTTAATTTTGTCGGGAAAATTAACAGTTATACCTTTATACAGACTATCCTTCGATGCGAAAACAGACTAACCCACTGTTTTAACAGGAAAAGAAGAACAGTGGCACAGTAATTGCTTGTTTCTATAGCAGGAAATCTATAAACGTTTTACTCGATCGAACAACATAGATTTATGTGAGCAACTCAATAATTAACTGACAACTTAAAATCACAGCCTTTTAAGGAAGAAAAAACATGAAAAACATAATTAGAAGCATCGGATTCTCACTTGCAATGGTTTCATTATCTGCACAGGCCATCCCCACACTGAACTTCTTTGGTAACATTAACTACACTTCCGACACACAAATCCTTGCCGTTCATTCAGGACTATTTAGTGCCCCAGGTATTTCACCAACACCCAATTTAAGTGGGAGCCAGCTGGATTTCACCGCCATACTAACTGGCACAAGTTCTAATTCTTCTGTCACACAAGGCAACTTCAGCGGTATCTTAGGCAATGACATGACCATACGTGATGGTGCCGCTAATGTTCTCTTAACCGCCAATTTCAACAGTCTTGAGATGCGAGGTGGTAACGGGAATGGTCTTGGTGGAATGAATGCTACATTAACGGCTACTGGCGGCTCGCTTATGCGTCAGCTCGGTCTAAGCAACTTGTTTGCCTTTAACTTTAATATGAATACGCCTTTTTCGAAGACCCTGTTTAAAAATGACTTTAACGGTAAAATCAGGGGTAGCCTCAAAGGCCGGCTTCCGGCTGTTAATGTCCCGGAACCGGCAACCCTGGCGCTTCTAGGACTGGGAGTTCTACTTATTGGTTTCGTAAACCGATTTGGCCGCCATAAATCAAGCAACGACAGTAACCGTTTTCATGTATAGCCTACATATTTATAACTGATACAACTAAAATTTATAAAAAATGCCATTGAGGAGACCGGAAATGAGAATTAGACGCTATTTAAGCCGATTAGCTTTGCCCGTTATAATGATGATACCAGGAATTTCTAACGCAAACATTGTTTTCCCTGCGTTGGATATTCAGGACGTCACAGGGAATACTGGTGTTACTTTAACATCGACAGCCTTAAATATTGATGCCACCGTATCAACGATACTAGGGAATAACAGCCAGACATCAAGTATAACGCCAGCAACCTTTACGCTGACAGCTTCAGCTCCTCAGATACCTTTTGTCAAGAATTACCCGGCAGTAATAGCGATTAATCCTGGCATTACTTATTTTAATGGTAGCTTCAGTATCGGTTATTCAGGCAATCTGGGGAGTTTGCTGACTGGGTCATTTACACATCTGGCAATTCAGGGTTTTGGTAATGGTCTGGGTGGTCTGGGCAGTATTTTTGGTAATATAACCTATACCGGTGGTAGCTATCAGGGCAACTTGAGTGTTGGTCGCCTCGAAGGAACCATAACGGGAACGGCTATAATAGCAACACTTGGTTCTGTATCCACCGTGCCTATCCCCGCAGCTATCTGGCTATTTGGCTCAGGTTTACTTGGCCTCATTGGTATTGCGCGGCGTAAAACGGCATAATCTGACAGTATCATCCAGGCCGACTGTACCCACAAAGTCTACTGTACTTAAGTCTACGTACCCAAGCCTAGATACTTAAGCAGGCAGGCGTAAAAGAACCTTCCATCGGGAGGTTTTTTTACGTCCGCCTTTTTTATGCCTTTAAACAACACAATATTGCCGCTTATGCGGCAACATAAAGCCGCTATCTGACGACAAAATTTCGACATCAGAAGATAATGCATTAATAACTAATTGTTTTTTATATATAAATTAGAGTTGGCATATATTTCGCTTTATCTATCACAACGATAATAGTCTGGACAAATATAATGCAAACAGCAACGACTTCACATTCTAACCACCTCTCTCTGGTTAATCCGCACCATGTGCATCGCACCGTTAAAGCACATACCGTGCAGTCAATGGGCGTATCCGTACAGGAATTAACTAATTTGCTACAGACAACACTCAAGCAGAAAGTGCTTATTGAGCTGTTTGCACACAAGTTACGTCAGTACATAAAACTCGATGGCTTAACGTATCAGCTAGCAAATAAAAACCCGATACAGCAGATTGGAGAACTGAGCAAGCATCGAGCAACCTACGATCTAAAACTGGAAGCCGAGAGTCTGGGTTCTTTACAATTTTATCGGGACCGGCATTTCTCCAAAAAAGAGATTCAATTGCTGGAAAACATGCTTAGTGCACTGCTTTATCCATTACGGAATGCAATAGACTATCAACACGCGATGGAGCTTGCTTCACATGATGCATTAACGGGAATACAAAATCGGCATGCAATGGACTCGGCACTGCAACGCGAAGTTGAGCTTGCTCACCGAAAAAAAACCCCGCTCTCAATTTTAATTTTGGATGCGGACAACTTTAAGCAGTTTAATGACACTTATGGTCATATGTATGGTGATACGGTACTTAAAACGATAGCCAGTACCATTGCGTCCACAATACGTGGCAGTGACCAGTTATTTCGATTTGGCGGTGAAGAATTTGTTGTTCTTACCAGCCAGACTGTTTCTGACGGTGCCTATTTACTTGCTGAGCGGATTCGTAAAAATATCGAATCTATTAGCCAGATAAACAGCATCAGTACACGTACGACCATAAGTCTTGGCGTTGCTACTTTACTCGCAGATGAAACCACAGAAGCTTTTTTTGAACGTACGGATTCCGCCCTGTATGAAGCAAAAAATACCGGCAGAAATAAAACAAAAATTGCCGAGAAGTTGAAATAGAGGTGTCGTGTTATCAACGCAGTTGACTTACCAAAAAAAACATGCGCAACTTAACAGGAGCCCACACACATTTTGTGCATTCTATTCTATCAACCTCTTTTGCTGGCGTTTATTCGCGATACCGATTTTTCGCTGTTTGTCTACCCTGTTAATTAAAATATCAAAAGGTGTTTTCTCACCTGAACATAAGTAATCCTGCTCAAGAAAAAATACCAGCTCATTATTACTAATGGTTTTAATTTCACTTAAATAGTTATATAACAATATAAATAATCGCTTTAATGAAATTTTCCAGCTACTGCCTGTACGCGCAAAAATAGCATCGCTCAGTAACATAAAATTATCAAAAGATTGTTGCCTCAAGATCAACGGCAGGGTAAAAAAGAAGCGCCCGGAATTCGCAATCATATCCCAGTAGCGGGAAAACCTGTTTACCCGCTGCAGGGTATTAAATGAAATGTTCCGAGTACTGAGAATACTATATGGCGGTTGAAAATTATACCTTAACTGATAAGAATCATTATGCCGATTTATGGGTGCCCCACGCAGGCGTTTCAATATACCAAGCTGTATTTCATGTGGTTTCAGTGTGACCAGTTGATCAAAACTTTTCGCAAAATTTTCCAGCGTATCACCAGGCAAGCCAAAAATCAGGTCTGCATGAATATACACCTGTGTATGCTCGCGTAACCATAATAGATTATCACAGGTTTTTTGATTGTCCTGTTTACGACTGATTAACTGCTGTATTGTGGCATCAAAAGTCTGCACACCAATTTCAAACTGCAAAGAATGCTGCGGGAACTGTTGAATGATCGCCTTTAGTTTTTCCGGTAAATTATCAGGAATGACTTCGAAATGTAGATAGAGGTTATCCGTTAAGCGTTCAAGAAAAAACGTAAGAATGGCAACACTGGTACTTACTTTTAAATTGAAAGTGCGGTCAATAAATTTAAAGTTACGCGCCCCTCGCACATAGAGTTTATCCATTTCATCCAGAAATTTATCCAGCGCAAACGGTTTCGACGTTTTGTCCAGTGATGATAAACAGAACTCACATTTAAACGGACAGCCACGTGAAGCTTCAACATAAATCATACGATTATGTATGTCTTCATCACTATAATAGGGATACGGTGATTCAAGCAGGTTTAACGGCACATCAATACCATTAATAATTTTAGTTAACGGTTTATTGCGCGACAGTATTTGCTCGCAGAGTTTTTTGAACGGCATTTCTCCCGCGCCCTGAATAAGGTAATCAACCAACTCGACCATATCCGGCAAGTCCGGGCTGTGGCTGACCTCAGGGCCACCCAGAACAATAATTACTTCCGGTGCAAGCTGCTTTAATAAAGCAACTGTTTGCTCTATCTGTGATACATTCCATATATAAACCCCAAAACCAATAATTTTTGGTTGCTGATTTAATAATTTTTCAACCACATCAAGCGGGCGTGAGTGAATAGTGAACTCTTCAATGTTTGAGCGTGATTTTAACTCGCCAAGGTTGGCATAAAGATAGCGTAATCCGAACGCCGTATGTATATATCGGGCATTGAATGTTGTGAGTACGATATCAGACATAAGGTTGCACATGAATAGACAAAAAACCCCGGAATATATCCGAGGTTTTTTAATTTTCCAGCTTACTTACTAACAGGATGGAAAAGGATACTTATGGTGTCAAGACACGCTGTGTCAATACATCCATGTAGGCTCGACACCCGCATCCCTGCGACTGACGGTCTTGAACCCTAAATATCCTTTTATCCGTTTCAGTAATAACTGTCGAAGAAAATACTTTGCTAAAAAAAGTGCTGGCGCAATAAAAGCCTATTTATTCGCAATCGCTTCCAGTTGTTTGGCCTTGATAATCTGACCATTCAGACCTGACTGCTTAGCGTTTTTACCGTAGGCCACTGACATTAGCGTACTGTAGTAGGTGACGGGGATGTTAAATTTAGTGCCATATTTGGCATTAATTTTATCCTGATAGACTTCCACATTCATCTGACATACTGGACAAGGTGTCACGATCATGTCTGCACCACCATCATAGGCGGCTTCGATAATGTCTTTAATTAATGCCTGCGACTTTTCTGGTTCAGAGAAAGCTAACGCACCACCACAACAGGAAACTTTTTTGTCGTATTTTTCAACCGGCTCGGCACCCAGAGTTTCAATGAACTTATCCAGGTATTTTGGATTTTCAAAGGACTCACCTTCAATGCCAAATGGCCGGTTAGTCTGACAACCTACATAACCCGCAATTTTGATTCCGTCCAGTGGCTTGGTCACATGTTTGCCCATTTCTTCATAGCCAATATCTTCGATTAAAACTTCAACCATATGGCGAATTTTGGATTTATTTTCCAGTTTTAAACCGGCTTCAGCCAATGCCTGATTGGTCTCTGCCATTAAACCTGCATCATTATCCAGACGCTCCTGTGTTTCCTTGGTAGACAACCAGCAGGCGGCACAGGTGGCAACAATGTCCTGACCCTGATTATGTTTTTCTGACAACGCAATGTTGCGTGCAGATAAGGCTAAACGTGGAAGCTCACCACCACCGCAGTAACCGATAGATGCAGAACAGCAGTTCCAGTCAGGAATCACGTTAAGTTTAATATCCAGCACCTCACACATGGACTGAACAGATTTCAGGTAGTTTGAAGAAGACGCACCTTCTTGCGATGAACAACCTGGGTAAAATGAATATTCTTTTGACATTATTAACCCTGCCTTAATTATCTATGCGAGCTGCTTCCAGCTCCTGTGCTTTTTTAATCATCGCCTGAAAGCCTTTTTTGTCTTTTACGGTGTGCCCACCAACAAGTTCTTTGAGGCTCAAACGACCCGACTTAAGCATACCAAGACCTATCCCGGCCATACCCATAGCAACCTTAATGCCATTAACAAAACCATTCATAAAGTAGAGGTTAACACCCAGCCACAACTCGTTCACCCGACCATGTTTCGCCAGGTTATCCCAAAATAACTGGGCAAATTGGCGTGTTGGCTGACCTTTTGGCTCAATACCCAGGCGCGTCGCATAATGCGCCAACCCATGCATGATATGCGTAATTGGCAATTCACGAGGGCAACGTACGACACAGTTATAACAGGACGTACACATCCACATTGAGGTTGATTGCAGTACTTCATCACGCTTACCTGCGCGAATCATCATAAACAATTCCTGTGGTGGGTGATCCCAGTCACTGCCTAATGGGCATGAACCGGAACACACACCACATTGCATACACATTTTCACCCAGTCGCCTTCTTCAACATTGGCTTCAACTTCTTTGAGGAAGTCATTACGGTATTTTTCAACCATGCCGGTATTTAATGGATTACTTAAATCACTCATGGCGGTCTCCTAGAATTTGAATGGGCTCATACCGATCTGTTCGATCGTTGCAGCCATTTCATTAATTATTTTCGGCACTTTATGGATATCCGTAATGGATATTTCATAAGTCTGTACCCGTTCTTTCTCAAGACTCAATGATTCCAGCGTATCACCGACCTTACTCATACGCTCCTGAGCCAGTAACGAGCCTTTTACAAAGTGACACTGATAGTCGTCACCACTCGGACAGCCCATCAGGATGATGCCATCAAAACCACTGTTCAGCGAATCTGTAATCCAGCTCAGGCTCACTGAACCTAAACAACGAACGGGAATAATGCGGGTGAACGCACTGTATTCAAGTTTGTTCTGTGCTGCCATATCCAGTGCCGGATAAGCATCATTTTCACAGGCCAATACCAGAATACGCGGTTTCTCGTCAAATTCTTCAGGAATGTCGACGGCTTTAAGCTGTTGGCCCACAGTATCAATCGAATAGTTCTCAAATGAGATCACACGTACCGGACAGGCACCCATACAGGTACCACAACGCCGACAACGTGATTCGTTAAACTGGGGGAAACCTCTTTCGTCTTCATCAATGGCACCAAACGGGCATTCCACTGTACAACGCTTACATTGGGTACAACCTTCCGCACGAAAACTTGGGAAACTCAGATCAGCCACACGCGGATGAGCCGCTTTACCCAGACCGGCATTTTCAGCTGCTGCAATGGCTTTCATTGCGGCACCCATTGCATCATCCATCGCCTGCTGGGTATCCATTGGACGACGTGTAGGCCCGGCTGTATAAATACCGGTACGCTGAGTTTCATACGGGAAACAGATAAAGTGCGAATCCGCAAAGCCATTGCTCATATGGGGTACATCTTTGCCCTGACGATAGTTCAGGTTCAAAATCGATTCAACATCAATTTTGAATTCATTGCCGGCTGCTTTGGCTTCATTTTCCATGATGGTTATTTCAGCCCGAGTTATCTGACCCGCGTTCGCGACCATACCCGTTGCCAGCACCACCATATCCACTTCAACCTCAACCTCTTCATCAAGAATTAAATCCTTGAATTTAACTGTTGGATTCTGGCTATGCACAACCTCAGAGGCAACACCTTTGGTAAAGATAACCCCTTTATTCTGGCCACTACGGTAGAAGTTCTCACCACCAGCACCCGGAGTACGTAAATCGGTATAAAGCACTGTGGTGTCAATGGCTGGATTCTGATCTTTAAAATACATTGCCTGTTTAATACTGGCATTACAGCAATAGCCGGAACAATGTTCCAGATGGCCTGCTTTTTTACTGCGCTGACCGGCACACTGAATAAACAGCACACTGGACACTTCCTTGCCGTCAGAAGGCCGTTTTATAGCACCACCATCAGCCGCTTTTGCCAACGCTTCAAGCTCCATCTGGGTAATCACATCTTTGCTCTTACCATAAGCAAATTCAGGCAGCTGGTTCGCATCATAAGGGGTAAACCCAGATGCCTGTACAATAGCACCAAATTCTCTGGTTTCGGTACTGCCACTTTCAGTGCTGATATCGGCGCTGAAACGCCCCGGTGCACCGGCAGTTTTGGTTAATGTGGCATTCAGATACACAGTGATATTGCTGTCCGCTTCAACGGCGGCAACCATCGCATCGACCTCGGTATCCTGTGGATCGGTGTAGGGCGATTTCGTCGGGATTTTTTTATACAACTGAGCAGTTGCACCCCCCAATACGGCGGTTTTTTCTACGATAGTGCAGGGATAACCGGCTTTTGATGCCTCCAGTGCAGCCGTCATACCGGAGATACCACCACCAACCATCAGGATATTTTTATTCACCCCCTGCTGTTCACTTGAATGCGGCGGTTTGGCATATTTTGCTTCTGCACAACCCATCCGAATATAGTCATCGGCCATTTCCTGAGTGGTTTCCTGTAAGTCATCCGTATCGGGGCGCACCCAGATTACACCTTCGCGTAGATTGGTTCGTACCAGTGCAATATCTGTAAAATTAAAGGCCTCGGTTTTGGCACGACGCGAACAGGCGGCTATCACCACTCGGTTGACACCTTCGTTGTCGATGTCATCCTGAATCATTTTTACACCCGCTTCGGAGCATAAAAAATCATGTTGTTGACAGATAGCCGCTTTACCATCACGCTTCGCAGTCGTTTCCAGCTGGCCTGAATCCAGGCGATCACCAATGCCGCAACCATTACAGATATAAGTGCCAATTTTCATTTCATCAGCCATTGTTTAACCCTCCGCCTGTGCTACGCGATTAATTACCTGAATGGCTTTTAATGCGGCTGCTGTTGCACTTTGTACTGCACGATTCACGTCTAGTGCATCGGTTGAACAACCCGCTGCAAAAACGCCACCATTGGCCGCATCACTTTCAATGAAGCCTTCATTATTCACCTTAAGTTCTATGGGGAATGCATTTTTATCCACACTCGGTTGCATACCGATTGCCAGCACCACCAGGTCATGCTCATTGGCATACCGGTGATAACCTTCAACATCCACCCCGTTGAGAACCGGGTTACCGTTTTCTCTATTTTCAACAATATTGGCTACTTTTGATTTAATAAATGTAACGTTTTTGTCGTCCTGTACACGTTGATAGAAATTATCAAAGCGGTCGATAGCGCGAATATCAATGTAATAGATTGAAACATCCGCCTCTTCGCCATATTTCTCTGACACATAGGTGCTCTGTTTCAACGATGCCATGCAGCAGATACGTGAGCAGTGCTCCAGGTGGTTACGGTCACGCGAACCAGCACATTGAATAAAAGCCACATTTCTGGCTTCTTTACCGTCCGATGGTCGCACCAGTTTGCCGCCAGTAGGGCCAAATGGATCCATTAAACGTTCAAACTCGACACTGGTGATTACATTATCGATGCGATCATAACCATAGGGCTGAATTTTTGCCGCGTCATAAGGCTGCCAGCCGGTTGCCCAGATAACGGCACCCGCTTTCAACTCCAGCGTTTCTTCCTGCATATCCAGGTCGATGGCATCATATTTACAGGCGGCTTTTACTTTTTTCGCCTCATCGCTACCAATAATGGCAGGATCCAGTACATAACGTTTTGGCATCGCCATGTTATGCGCCAGGTAAGCGCCCTTGCGCTTGCTCATATTGTAGTTATGCTCATCATCAAACTCGGCCTCTACCACATCGGCGCAAGCACCACAGGCAGTACAGTTGGCATTCACATAACGTGGGCTGATTTTTACTGTTGCGGTATAATCACCCGCTTCCCCCTGAAGGTCAGTGACTTCAGCCATAGTCAGAACGGTAATATTCCTGTTCGCAGCCATACGACGCTGGTTAATTTCCTGACCACAAGTGGGGAAACATAATTTAGGAAAATACTTGTACAGTCTGGTAACTCGTCCACCAACAGATGGTGATTTTTCAATGACGATAACCTGTTTGCCGATTTCAGCAGCTTCTAACGCAGCAGTCATGCCGCTTATGCCACCGCCGACAACCAGTATAGTCTGATTGGTCGCAACGATATCCGACATCTTATTCCTCCGCAGGATCTTGTGTCAGTTTTAAAAAATAATAGATAAATCAGCGATTTATTCTACATAAAAAATTCTTATTGCCAGCCCCGGGGTGAGATTCACTTCACACCCAAGCGCAAGAGTGTGCGTACTATACTCTTTTCGGGGTGATTTCTCCATAAAACAGGCGCTGCAAAACCTAAGCGTATTATATCTGCCAATAAAATTTACTTATGGCGAAAACGCGATGCCAAAACAACCCCGCTTTTACTTTTTTAGTGTTAGGCGACCTTAAGCTACCCGCTTGCTAATTTAGCCACTTCTGAATGGCTGCAGCAGTGTCTTGATCAAACTTCATACGAAAACGAATATAAGGGCCGCGCATGGCATAACCTGCAGCAGCAAAATCTGCATCATCAAAACCACTAAAATTGTACCCCATACTTAACCAGACATTATGTGTCATATTCCAGCCTACTGACAACCCATTCGAATACTGCAAGATTGCTGAATTAGCAGAGTAAAGTGCCTTTGTATGGACACCAATATCAAACTTGTTATTCAGATCATGGCGGTATTCACTACCGATCAGGTAGGTAAAACTACGGTACTCAGCAGTGTCAAAACTATCAACCACGTATTTTGTACCAAAATTGAATGCCATCTGGTTACGCGAATCTATCAGATAATTTATTGCTAGATTATCAATTAATTTACGTTGTCGGGTTTTAATGCCAGCAAAATCAGTATTTGAGTCCAGTTTAAAATCAAGCCGGTTAAAAATAATCCAGTGCGACTCGAGTGGCCGAAAAGCAAGTGAGTAGCGCAGTCTTCCAGCTAAATTTTTACTGCCATCTCGACGATTTGTATCAAAGAGTCGGAGACTGGTGGAATAACCAATACCATGAATTAAGTTACGTTCCCAGTTAGCCAGTATGCCAACTTTATTTTCGGTGTCTGCATTACGAATTTCGACGCGGTTATTAATCGTGTAAGTTTCAGCGGCATATGTCGTACCCATAGATATCGCAACATAATCATTATTTGTACCTTGTGCAATGGGTACATTGGCATAAAAAGGCTTGGCACCAGGATGGCGAAGTGTTTTTGCCTGATCAAAAGTAACACTCCCACTCCAACGTTTTGTAATCGGGAAGGCCTGCGTTAAACCCATCGTCGCAAATGATCGCAACCCATTTTCATTGCTGGCCTGGTTAATCGCCGTGTTGACCTGAGCACCGGCCCACGGGGTCGAGCGAATACCTGCGCGTGACATTTGAGTGCTCTGATTACGACCACTGGTCCATTCATTTTCTGCAAACAAATTTACTTTCGGTGTCAAAAAATAATCGCTACCCAGAGTGTAACGTGAGGGATAGTCTGAGTTGGCATTGTTTGAACCCAGTGAAATTTCAGCTGCACCGTGAATTTTCATTCGATTATCAAATAAATTTCTGGAGCCACCCAGGATTAATAAATTCGATGCATTAATATTACCGATACCGTCTTTATCACGCGCTATTCTTGCTCCAGCGTTTAATGCGTAATTATTATTACCGTAACGCACATTAGTTTCTGCCGCATTACGTTTCGCCCCAGAACTTAAATTCTCTTCATGATAAACCGTTGCATCCACAGAGCTATTATTGTTTAAGCGGTAGCTACCTTCTGCGCCCAGTTTACGGGTTCCAGACTGACTAATGGACTGTTGACCAAGGCCAAATTTTGCATCCTGCTGTTTTGCGTATGCACGCACCTTAAAGGTATCACCACCATGTGTAATTTCAGCGGAATAAGCATTCCCCCTTAGTTTTTTTGTTTTATTTTTAACATCTGTTGTCGCCACTTCCAGTTTAACTTCTGTCTGCCGATTCAGTTCAATGCGTGCATCTGCACCATACAAATTACCCTTAGCGAGATAGGAACCATCATGAATAATGGTTCCGCCTACTATCACTTTACCTTTATCTAGTTTTTTTGAAATGCGGCCACCCGCCGTTATAGCCCCTGTCACTGGTGTTTCTACTTCGTAGTTCGCTACAATAAAAACAGGATTAAAATTCTTATCTCGTGCCTGAATCGGGCGTCGAAAAAGAATCGTACCATCCTGATAGTCGATATCATAATCGAGGTAACGCCTTAATATTTTCTTACTAAGAATATTCTCACTACGAAAACGATCACGCGTCTCAAGCACAATTTCATCACTGTTTATAACAATGTTTTTACCTGTTAAATGATACAGACCGGAAATACCTTCACCCTGAATCTCATCTTTAATAAAGTTATTTTTATTTTCTGCGGCAAATGCAGTATAAGACAGTGATTTAACATCCCCCGCAGATTTAAACCCGGTCATACGGCGACTAAATTTAGCTAAATCTGTTACCGTTAAACCCGTATTCATGTCTCCATACAATGCATAAAACTGGTCACGTTCTATTTTTATATAAAGTTTATCTGCGCTGGAGGCATCATAACGCTGCCGTGAATTATCACCATAAACCGTATAATATTTGTTTGGATTAATAAACTGATTAACGCGACTATTACCAGTGACTGCTTTTTTTGCTGTGTCGTATGCCATTGTTAATAACCATTTACCCTTTATTTTCCCCTTGGCATAAAAAGAAATTTTTCCATTACGGTAATATTTATCATTAACACCCGCAGCATTAAGCGGCTGCTGATTAGCAGAGACACTGTTGTAACCCATCGTCCCCTCAGCCAGACCAACCATTATCCAGTCACGCACTTCCGGTTGTAACCAGGTTTCAAGATGGGTGGTTTTACGTCCCCTAAAAGGGAGACTTACTTCAACCTTACCCGTTGTTGTGGTTGGCTCAAGGGCGATATACGCCATACCGTTCGCGCCTACAGTATATTCAGGCTGCTGATTATTCAGCCCTGATAACCGATTAGTCTGGTACGCTTTAACGGTTTTATAGGGAAGAAAAGGTGGTGCAACAGTAAATTTACCACGCGAACCCGGCCTTGCTGGAAAACCCGCTTTATCAAATACTTTAAGCGCTATCACTGGCCGATGTCGACCATCAGCAACCAGGCGTGAATATTTTTTCACCAGTTCAGCGCGAACCGGGATGCCGGAAAAAACAATGTCGCGCTGCATACGTTCTATCACTTTTCCAGTTTTATTTTTAACGATAAATTCAAACTTATTATTGCCGTTTGATAAATGTACACCCTGCCAGTAACTGCGTGCAACAGTACCCTGTTTGTTTTTAATTGAACCAAAATAAAATAGCGCATCTAACGGCTTACCATTCAAACGCATCTCAAAATTATCTGAGGGTTTATGTTTAATTGCAATATTTACTGAAGGTTGCGCTGGAGAAAAGTTTTTATCCGGCATTAACCACTTATAACCGGGCTTTTTATTTTTTATCCAGAACTCATCGAAAACACTAATATCGCGTTGTTCAGGAACTACTGGTGCCTCAATCAATTTTTCAATTTTTCGTTTTGGCTGCCCTTTTAATATTATTTTTCTAACTTTGCTTTTTGCTATCACCAGTTTAACTTTTCCAGGATCAATAATTTTACGGGTACTAACAACTAATTCAGCCCGACGATTAAGTGAACGCCCATGAATAGTATTATTCTTTGCTGCCGGGTCTTTATCACCCTCTGCTTTTAACTCGATAGTTTTTTTATCCAGTTTTAATTTATTTATTAAATAATCACCAACAACTTTAGCTCGCGCCATTGATAATGCAGTGTTATTTTTATACAACCACCAGCTTCGTCGATTAATAGGTACACCATCGGTATAACCCGTTATTTTATTCTTCAATATATCGACATCACCTAATGCTTTTATTGCCCGCTGCAACTTTTTTTTACTCGAACTTGATAATTGTGCCCCCATCGGGCCAAAATAAGCTCGATAAATCATCGACTTATTTTCTACATGCGCATGCCTGATTTCCAGTTTATTTTTAACCGGAACTGATCGAATATTTTTCTTTAAATCTGTATCCAGTAAGACCAGTGCGGTGGTAACTAACGACCCATTCGCCTGACCCTTAAGGTGAGCACGAAATTCAAGTCGCCGTTTCCAGTTACTCCCGAGATCACCAAAACGATAGACAATAATATTGTCATTTACAGAGGGTTCATTAATAGCCGTACCATTAAGCACACTGCTACCAGCCGTGTACTTAATACCCTGCGGCAACTTAACGATCAATCGATAATTTTTAACTGGAATATTCCCATTTTGCATATTAATACTGTATTTGATACTTTTATCATTTAATTTACTCTGCACATATAAAGAAGTTGTCCCTGTTAGTGGTGGCTTTTTTCTGACATAAAAATTGGTACGCCATAAAGAACCACCTTGTATGTCAACGAATTGGGAGAAATCTGTGCCTGCAAAACGGGTATTTTTAACACAGTCAATTACTTCATAATTATCCGGGATACTCGCCTTGTCCAGCTGCACGACATGCGTACCTGGCGTGATTCCTTCAAAATGATAATTGCCATTTTCGTCAGTGGTCGCATAGGTACCATCTTCCATAAACAGGCGTACCGAGGCAAGTCCAGGATCGGTAAATGCACTATTTTTACCACAACTTCCAACAATAACGCGACCGGCAATAAAACTGTGTCTGGTAAATAAATCTTCTGTCACGGTTATAGCCGCTAACGCAATATTTGACCGTACCTGCATATTATCTTCAGCCGCGGCACGATTAACCACCCTGCCCAGTTTGGTCGCAGCAGTAATTTCTGTTACATATTTAACTTGCACTGAAGCACCAGCGAGCAAATGGGCAATAGAGAATTTTAAAGTCCGTCCATCAGCAGAAATCACCGGTGCCTTTCCTGGTACATCATCATAACGAACTGAACCTGCCTGATAACGTAAACCCGCAGGTAAAGTGTCAGTAATCGTAATCTGGTTTGAGACCGCCGCACGATCAACATTTTCTACTTTCAGGGTGTACTGAACAAAATCACCAATGGCGACATAATCTTTTGATGCCGACTTGGTAATAACCAGTGCGGAGGGTAAAGGGTCAACCGGTATATCAACATGCAGTGGCGATCCCGCCAGCAGATTAAATATTTGTGCAAATGATGCATTGGTCTTCAATACAAAAGGTGCTTTGGGTAATTTCTGCAATGCCGCTGTGCTACTTTGTGAGGGAGCAACAAATCCTGGTGCCGGTGTCACCACCAGTTTATAGTTACCTGGTGCCATACGAGGAAAACGATACTCACCAGCGGGAAACTTATAAATAGTGCCACCACTGTCAGTCACCGTACTACCTGTTACCACCGGGTTACTGAACAGGCTGACACCATCATCCCCATAAACGGTGGCAGGCAGACCATTCGCACCCAGCAGTGTAACCACCGCTCCATTTTGTAATTTACCATCATAACTGCTGAACACACGCCCAAACGGATCGACCAGTGATTTATCAATACTGATATCAGAAGGGTCATACTGATCAATATACTGCACTGTTAAATTAGTACCCTCACCTAATGTCAGTAAACCGTTATATTGAACAACTGCTGCTGACGTTGACTGTATATACGCGATAAAGATGCCCGTATTAACACCCGTTTCCGTTAACTTTAACCTTTCCTTATCACCAACTGAACTGATAACAATGACATTTACAGTTTCTTTAATCGTCGGATTTAGATTCTGATCCAGGTCTTTTACTTCGATAAATATCGGCTCACCCGTGGTATATCCATTGGCCAAACTTAATGATAATGGTGTATTTGGATCGAGTACTTTGACACCACTACCGAGTAGCGAGACATGGGGACTGGGCGAGATAATAAAGCGGGCATTCACTTGCCCACTACTTGCATATTTTGTTGGTACGGGCAAGGTAATAGTGCTGGCTTTTAAATCCAGTTGATAAAGATTAATTGATGAAGGTGTTCTTATAATAGTCGTGACAACATTAACCGCATTGCTGGTAGCAACTATCGAGTTTGCCTGATAATTGAAACTGGCGGTTGCCGTATTGCTTATCACTGTACCAGGCAGTGTTACTGCATCGGCACCAACACTGACTAACAGGAATACGATAATAAATATAAATGGATTAATCGTCTTCCAATAATGATTAGTCGCGAAATGCAACAGACGCATTATTGGAAGACGGGCTACATTGTTGCCAACGTAACGCGCCTGACTGACTGACTTGTTTACTGCCGACTTTATTGTCGAGACTAATCTGCATTGCAGGAAGTTCAGACACACAAACAAACCTGCCTGGACAAAAATGCCCAGGCGGGTTAAACGTTGTCTGCTTAATTCAGGCAACACAAAAATCACGCAACTCTAGCCCGTTTATTTCAATCAATTACTGAATAATTGCATTAAAAGTAATAGTCAGTGATTTTCCCGCTGCCAGCGTTGCATTAGTCCCCATCACTTTAAAGATATCGGCACTAATAGTGCCCCCAGCACCGCCTGTATAGGCACAGCCGTCGCCATCGGCATCACCCGCATCACCGGTACAGTATTTGGTCACTGCATTAGCTACATCTGTGATTTGAATTGCCTTGCCTGCGGCAGAAGTGGGATTATTAACAGCCGTACCATTAGCAAAATTCGGGTCCAGTGCCAGTGAAGCAACCAGTGCATCCGACAATGTCGTTAGGTCCGCACTGGCGGCACCGGCGGCATTTGAAATAGTAATGGTGTAACGCACATAGGCACCTGGGAAAGCCTTTGGATTAATATTCAGATTCACTGGATCCCATAACGCTGTCGATGTTTTCTTCACTGTCAGTGCCGAAGACTTAATCGTATAAGAACTGTTATCCGACATCTGCGCGTTACTCGCAATATCTGCAGTACCCGCACCATTTTGGGTACCCGCCGCATCACCGAATACAGTCTGCATGGTAGCCGGATTATCCGCAATCGCTGCAACGGCAACACCTGCTGTAATAGTTGCGCTACCATTAGTAAATCCGGCGCCACCTGGACTGGCGTGACCGTTGTCATCCGTTACAATCGCATCAGCAACAATACCGGTACTATTATTTCTCGCAATCTGAGCAACTAATGACATTACCGCTGCATCGCCATTGACCAGTGCAGTTGTACCATTACTGCGAACCGCCGGAATGGTCGATACCACATAAACAACCTGTGGTGTATTCGGTGCTAAAGTAGCAACAAATGCAGCCGTATCCTGTGCTGACTGAAAACCAGCGGTGGCACCACTTTCTACAAACGTCTGTACTGAAGTGGTATCAAATACATCCGCTGCGCCACCAAAAGGGTTGACAGTAGCGTTAGCATTATTGAGACCTTTTAATAAAAAACCCTGCGGTGAGTTACCGGTATTTACTAAAATAAAAGCTACTGCCTGCAAGGTTCCGTTTGGTGTAACAAATGACGTTGTACCACCATGGGTTACGGTAAAGTTAACCAGTTTGTCTTCAACAAACGTTGTCGCAGATCCCTTACCAACGCCGGGTGTGGTATTGCCGGCACCCGTACCGGATTCAATTACTGTTTGGGCTGCGCCACCTACTGAATAACCCAAAGTGGCGGTATTACCAATCGTTGCGCCGGCTAAAGCGAAGGCATTAGGTGCATTCAACAGCCCAAAACTGCCCGCTAATACCAGACCAGCCAGCCTGTTTTTTGTTAATGTTCTCATTACGACTTTCCTCTTGTTAAACCTCACATTGAGGTTATAAAAGTGATTTCTATGGTGTTTATTTTTTGCATTTTTATCGAGTTTCCCGGTCTCGATCATGTTAACTATTCTAGTGCTGAACCTGTTTTATTCAGTGGGCCATCACGCATGCGGAAAGCCACCATTTTATGGCGGCAATCTTTCCGGTTATTACTAAGCATCTTTCTCATCCGTTCTGTGAGTAAACACATTATTTTTTAATTTGAGTTTTGTAAGAAACCAGGCCTTCTTCACCCGGCTTTAACGGCTTTTCATACACCCATCGAATCGCCCGGTACTCTCCTGGTTTTGCTAACCTGGATTGACCCGTTTTATCTTTCACAGTTAATTTCCCGGGTGATTGATAATGTTTTCCGTCGACAGAAAAAGTAATTATTGTTGATTTTCCACTGGCAGAACCTGCACGGTATCTCGAATTATTCGGTAAGGGATTATTCACCACAATATTGCTGACTGACTGTTTGCTAATATTTTTAAACTTAATTTCATACAGAATAATATCGCCCGGTAAAGCCAGTTTTGGTTCAACATAATCAAATTTCTTATCCCCTTTTTTGTCCGTTGTAATAACCTGCTTATAGGCGTTATTACTAAACCGAATGGCACCTTCTTTTGCTATCGCAGACAAACTGAACATGGCAAGTGCTATCATTAAAAAACAATTCAGAAAATGATTTTGTATGGTTTTATTTCTCACTTTATTTACCTCTATTATTGGTTACTAATTATTGGTTACTGATTACTGATTACTGATTACTAATTAATGGTTACTGAAAAAATAATGACATTGGTGACCCCAGGTAATACAGATTTTGTACCACCCTGACTTAAATCAACTGCAATTGATGTGACCGGTTTCGTTGAAATACTTATGGCTTGCGAATAATCGGCTGGCACATCATTCGCATCCGTTTGTGCAACACCGTTCAGAGAGAGAGAACCACCGACATAGCTGGTATTGGCAGGAATAAAGTCTTTCACCACAAGATTATCAACACGGGTATTACCCGCTACGCTGACATCAAGCTGATAGCGCAGTGTCGCGCTCGGATAGGGCTTATTGCCCCCCAGGGAATCAATAACTTTAACGGACTTAACAATCAACACAGGAGGAGCAACACGATAGGCACCGGCATCAGCATGCTGGCCATTACCGGCAACATCCTGAACCATTGCACTGCTTACATCTTCTGTTTTATTGCCTGCCGGATCATTAAAAACAGTGTCCATACCAATCGTGTTAGCCGTATTGACCGAGCTACCCGCTGTTACCATAGTCGCGCCATTGCTGTACCCAGAAGCCGGGTTAGCCGGGCTGATACGACCATTATCATCATGCGTAATCGCAGCACCCTCAATACCTTTTGCACCACCTTCTGCAACCTGTGCAATCAGCGCAACAGCCGCAACATCACCGGACTTTAAACCAGCAGGTATTGATGCAACAACATAAACCACCGCCGTCGCATTAGGCGCTAGTTCATCAACAAAAACGGCGGTATCCTGACTGGCCTGGTAACCGGGAGTAGCACCACTTTCAACAAACGTCCGCATGGGCGAAAGTGTGTCGAAGTTATCCGCAGGCGATGAAAAAGGATTGGGGGTGGTATTGACAGCAGCGAGTAGAAAATCTTGTGTAGCATTCCCACTATTTAGAATCCTGAACGCCATTACCGCGCCAGTCATGCCATTGACCACGCGATCATATACACCATCATTAATTTTACTAACCGTAAAATTGATCAGCCGGTCTTCAGTAAAACGGGTACTCGCTGTCGACGTACCTGCGATACCACTAATGTTGTAATTGAGCGTTGCTGTATTATTAATGCTATCACCTGCGGCAGCAAAAACAGGCTTCGACACAAACAGGAAAAGCAAGATAAATAGAACGCAAAATAGAAATGTACCGCTATTTCTACTATCTTTATCGTACTTTATTTTTTTGACGTTCATGTATTTAGTTCATGCCATGCATTTTTCTGAGTCATTTTTTACTGTTAAAAAACGGTCAGCTTTAAACTGCCAGTCTTAAAACGGAAATAGGCTCAGTACCGCATTAGCACCATTAAGCAAACAGAGATTTCAGGCATTTAGGGATTTGTCACATTTAAGGCGAAAAAAACTTTAGTTATTTTTTGTAAAGTTTTGTAATACTTATAAAATAGACGCTAAGTACGTGAAAATCAAAGAAGTATGAGATAAAAAAATGGATTTTTTTGTGTCATAATTTGACAAAATTGTCTAAATAGTAACAATTTGAAAGGCGCTTCAGGTATGGCCTGTATAGACAATATTCTACACATAGGGAACAGGGGAACAGTGAGTTGGAATATAACTGGAAACAAGGAGGGGCATCAATAGATGCAAAACTGAAGCCGTAAATTTTGTGTTTTAAACTTTTACTCTTCTGGAAATACTTCTCTAATCAATGGGATAGTCAGTGAGCGCTGCATCGACATCGCCACTTTATCCAGTATCTCCAACCGCCTGAACTGGTCGCTTAAATCCCTTGGATAGCGCGTCAACAGGTAGCCGGCAACATTTTCGGTGAGTGCCAGCCCACTTTGTCTGGCTCGAATCTGCATTGCCTTAACTTTTTCATCATCCACCAGTGCTTTAAGTTGAAAGACGGGACCCCAGCTAAGGCGTGAGCGTAAATCAGCCAATACGATCTTGCTGGCTTCAGGTGAATGGACTGAGGACATAATTAAATTATTGCCCGTTTCTCTCACTCGGTTGATTAAATCAAACAACGCCTCCTGCCAATGCGTATTATTTAACCAAATTTCGAGCTCATCCAGACAAATGAGATGCAATTGCTCCAGACCTTCGAATATCACCGGGGTTCGCATCAGCATTTGTTGCGAGGTGAAATAACAGACTGTACGTTGATGTTTTGCTGCAAGATGACAGGCCGCTTGCAATAAATGACTTTTCCCACGGCCGTTTTCGCCCCACAGAAAAATCTGTTGCTCGCCTTCATCCCGTGCGCACTGGCGCAGAATGCTGGCTACCAGCGCGTTTTCGCCTTCAACGAACGTATCAAAATTAAAACGCTCGCCGGACTCCAGGCCCAGTGGCAACTGTGGATGCATAAAAGGGGGAGATTTCATGCTAAAAAAACGTAGCCCCACTGCGACAAACAGAAAAATAATATTTTACCGGCACTTTCTTTCTCAGCCACTACATTTTACAGCCGAAAATAATAAATCAGCTTTTTTCTGCCCTTCTCTACTGCATGATTCGTTATCTCAGTAGAATTACTGGCTGTTACTGCTCCAGGTGATCTTTTTCCTTCAGTCATCGCGGGTTTTAAATCTGTTTCAGTCTGCACAGGCGATGTAGTTTTTGTAATAGAAGATGCTATATTTGGTGGCACTTTTTTAATCGGAACCGCTTCTGTTGAAGATCCTGTCGGTGACAGAACGTCAGGCTTGTTATCCACCGCAATCAGTTTCGCATCATTCTTTAGCAACATCAGAAAGGCATCTGTATCACTGCGAAGATCAAGTTTAAATTCAACGGTATTTCCATCTATTCGAGCTATCTGCAACGTTTTTACTGCCGACATCGAAGCTAAATAGTCATGCACGTATTTATATTTCGTAACGGCATTAATCCCACTAACATCAAGATAAACAGGTTCAGCCTCCTGGCCCGACTTCAATTCATGAATGGCATACATCTGTCCCATCGTATCAACAACTTGACCAAGCGCTTGCTGTATTAACTTGTTGTAATCTTCATTTTCATTACTCCAGCGGTATTCCGATTTTTTAGACAACAGAGTCCATTCTGCCTGCCAGACATGACCATCCCAGCTCAGGCTAACACTTAATACCGGCCCTTTTGCATAACGTGCAGAGGCTTTTTCCAGCGGCTCGCGAAAACCGCCACGAATATCAGAGAAACTCAGAATCTTACTGTCCCTGTCATCATACGCAGGCCAACGAGGCGGGACACCACGGCGTTTTAGTACTTTATCTATCGCTGTTTTGATTAAAGAACTTTCAGTCTTTTTTAATACATACTCTGTCCGACCATCTCGCACTGCCACCCAGATAACCAGATCCGCCCGGTGTTCACTCCAGATTGGAAAACCATTTTTTCTTAAATAGTTAACTATTCGAGTGCCGTTGTACTGTACTGTAAGCAGAAAATTAATCACCTTCCCTTCTGCTGTAACTTCAGACTGGGTAATGGGTTGATAACTATAGCGTTTTACGTAACTTCTGGGGGTGGGTAATTTCAGCTTGCTGGCAATAATGCTATCCCCAGAAAGGCGAATAAAGACTTCTTCCAGGCCTGAAGCAAAAGCACGGCGGCGAACAGCTCGACTTTCATTGGTAACCGGTATAGCGGCATCATATAAATTCAAATTCTGTCCAGCATAAGACGATTTAACTGGAGCCAGAAAAAGAGTAAGAAATAGCGATAAAATAAGCAGTCCGTGATTGACCACCCGTTTTACTATTATGCGCTTTTGAGGCGGACGACTCAGGCACCCAGTGACTAACCGTTGCCTGCTAAATATCACCTGAATCATTTTCAATAAGAATAATTTCAATCACGTTTCTAGGAGCGTGTACAATAGCACATCTTATAATAACACGGCTAAACAACCCTGAGAAATCCAGGTTAAATCTATAAATATTATGGCTAGTAACTCTTCTAAACCCACCCGATCGCTGAATTACCGTGATGCCGGCGTTAATATTGATGCCGGTAATGTCTTCGTTGAAAAAATAAAAGCCAGTGTCCACAGTACCCATCGTCCCGGCGTTATGGGTAGTCTGGGCGGATTTGGCGGTCTGTTTGAACTGCCTGAAGGTTACAAACAACCCGTACTGGTATCTGGCACTGATGGTGTTGGTACTAAATTAAAACTGGCAATTGAACTAGGCATCCACAACACCATCGGTGTTGATCTGGTTGCTATGTGCGTCAATGACATTCTAGTGCTAGGCGCTGAACCACTGTATTTTCTGGATTACTACGCAACAGGAAAACTCGACACAGACCTCGCTGCTGATGTCATTGCAGGCATTGCCGAGGGTTGCCGTCAATCCAGAGCCGCCCTGATCGGTGGTGAAACTGCCGAAATGCCGGGGATGTATGGTAACGGGGATTACGACCTTGCCGGTTTTTGTGTGGGGGTGGTTGAGAAACAACAAATTATTGATGGCAGTCAGGTAAAGGCCGGTGATGTAATGATCGCACTCTCATCAAGCGGGCCACATTCCAATGGTTACTCTCTAATTCGAAAAATTATTGACCTCAATCAGGCCGATCTAAACCAGCCGCTATCTGGTACTGAAACAACACTAGGTGCCGCCTTGTTGACCCCTACGCGCATCTATGTGCAGGCCATTCACAAAGTCCTGGCAGAAATTAATCTCCACGCCCTTGCCCATATTACCGGTGGCGGTCTGCTGGAAAACATTCCACGCGTACTACCTACGAATACTCAGGCGGTAATTGACAGCAATAGCTGGCGGCTACCTGAAATCTTTCAATGGTTACAGAATAAGGGGAATGTCGAGACACAGGAAATGTACCGTACCTTCAACTGTGGTATTGGCATGGTGGTAATCGTTAGCGCAGATGATGCCAACAGGACCATTAAAAAATTCAACCAGCAGGGCGAAGTAGCCTGGCAGCTTGGTCAGATATGCAGTACAGATAATGAAACTCAGGTTATCTTTAAAGCGTGCTAAAAATTTGATCGCATTACGTCAATAATGCCCATTTCGACACCTTCTCTGGTTGTATTAATTTCCGGTTCTGGCAGTAACCTGCAGGCAATTATCAATGCGGTGAAAAATAAACAGATTCATGCAAGACTCTGTGCTGTTATCAGTAATCGTGCTGATTCCTTCGGGCTGCAACGTGCAAAAAATGCCGGTATAAAGACCTTTATTATTGACCATAGAAACTATCATAGTCGTGAAAACTTTGATTCCGCTTTAATCGAACGCATCGATGAATGCCAGCCAGATCTGGTTATCCTCGCGGGTTTTATGCGAATATTAACCACCCGATTTATTCAACATTATGCTGACCGTTTATTGAATATTCACCCTTCTCTGCTGCCGAAATATAAAGGGCTTAATACACATAAACGCGCGCTGGAGAATGCAGAGACAAAACATGGTGCCAGCATTCATCTGGTAAGTAACGAACTCGATAGTGGCGCGATTGTCTTACAGGCAGAGATACCGATAAATTCCAGTGATACACAGGAAATTCTGGCTGCACGCGTACTCAAGCAGGAACATGTAATCTATCCACTGGCGATTGCACTCATTATTGATGGAGAATTAACCATTAGCAACAATGCACTTACCTATAATCAGAAACCACTCACACACCCCCTGTTATGGCAATCAGGCCTGCTCAGAGAACAGTGAATAATCTTCGTATTAAAAATAGATACATCACCTTCACCCTGCTTCTATTTAGCTCGGCCTGTGGCGCAACGCCAATCAACCACGTCCTGCCTGAATTTACCGCCCGATACGCCATTACCAAATACGATATAAAACTGGCTGAAGCGGTTTATGTCTTACGCTACACCCGTACCGGCTATATTATATCGCAACATACTCGTCTGTCTGGCATCGCGGCCTTATTCAGAAATGATAAAATAAATGCTTACAGTATTATTGATAAAGTGAATGGGCAATTGCGTCTGCAAAAATTTAGCTACCAACAAACCGGTAAAAAGAAAAACCGCGATGAAAACATCCTCCTTTCCTATAACAAAAAAAATAACGCTGAAATAACCACAATTACCGGTCTATCCAGGAACACGCCCGTCGCCATTAACACCACCGGAGCAGTCTGGGACATTCTTTCTTTCCAGGTACCATTAATGGCAGAAGTAACAGCAACCAAAACCCGCTACCCTTATATGGCCGTTATCAATGGTAAACTGAACCAATATACTTTTAATTTAACCAACAAAAAGAAATATGACTTTGCTAACAAAAGTTACCAACTATTAGAAATGGTTCGCAATAACCATGAAAAAACCCGCGCATTGCATATCTGGCTAGCACCCAAACTTCACAACCTGCCAGTCGTTGTTGAAAATTACCGTGGTGGCAGCTTGAATTCAAGGATGCAACTTGAATCAGTGCAGTTTAATAATAGCCCACCACTAACAGCAAACACCGACTCAAATTCTGATGAATAACTTCACTGACAACAAGGAAGACTCGGCCGCATCCCCGCCCAGTAAAACGCAGCTAAAACGTCAGGCCCACCAACGGGTAGATCTGGCTGAAGACATTCTGAACCTTAAGGCAAAGGAGATAACATTACTCAAACTACCCGCTGAACTTGATGCAGCCGTACAGACCGCATTAAAAATAAAATCACGTAGCGGTTTAAAGCGCCAACGACTCTATATTGGTAAACTGCTTCACCATCTCGACTACGCGACAATTGAAAAGCAGTTACATACAATCAGGCACCAGCACGATACAAACACTGCCGCCTTCAAACGGCTGGAATCCTGGCGTGACCGACTTGTTACGGGTGATAACCAGGTGCTGATGGAAATCATCCAGCACTTTCAGCACATTGACCGCCAGCACATCCATCAGTTAGTGCGGCAGGCAAAACAGGAACAAACAAAAAGCAAACCACCTGCTTCGGCCAGGAAGCTATTTCATTATTTACAGACGCTGGAAAAAACTCAGGATGATTGAACCACCAACATAAGCACCCACACTGCAGCACTTCATCTCCCACGCCAGACAGCATAAACAGGTTGAATAGGCCGCTTTAATGCGGGTTTTGTTAACCTGGGTATTGCATAAAAAGGGAGCATCTTGAAAAAAACCTGCAGCGTGTTTATTGGCACATAGTGTCCTGTCAAATAAACTCAATTTTTTTATTGTAATCATGCTCTTAGCTAGGATATTTAGCGGCCTTATAAAACATCTGAGTTAAGAGTCAACGAGTTAATGTTAAATTATTGACTCGGCACAATCAACAATAGCTAAAACTTATCTAAAGCTATCGGGTTTCATGCCGAGTATAGTCATATGGCGAATAAATTAGACTATTTACTGATAACGATTTACCAACCAGTGTTGTACCTGGTCACTTAAACCAAACTCGGCAAATAACTGTTGTAGCAGCGTCCATCGCCACCTGCAACAAACCATCCACGTTACTTTCCGGTTTCTGATAGTACTACCGCTACTGAAAAGGACAACATGATTACGCATACTCAAGGCAAACCATACGTGGATTTTGATTACGATGAATATGTTTAAAAACAGGCACATAATCCATCTACTACCCAGTTGGCTACAGCAACATATGTTGACCTCTGGGTACAAGCGGAGCGCTGGTTTGCAGCCACCTTTAAACCGGCAGGATACGAATCAATCCTTACCCTCTCAGAAAAAGAGTAAGACCGGCACTGCAAAATTCTGTTTTAATCCCTCACTGAAACCAGATAATCAATGCCAGAACAGACAGGCAGACGCTGATAACAGGCCAGAATACAACGCTGAATCTTCGCTTTCCGACCAGAAAGAACACCCGGAAACACCTCAGCAGTTAAAAGCCAGCCAGCTTGATCTCAGCCGGTTATCGGAACTGCACAAGCTTGGGCATAAAAATGGCCATAATGTTCTGCAACGCTCCATTAAGTATTTTCTGGATAAGGTTCCGCAGAACATTAAAGATTTACACAACGCATTAGATACCGGGAATATCGAAGATGTTCGGATGATCGCACATAACCTGAAGTCAGGCAGTGCCACATTAGGTGCCATGCATTTTTCTGAATACTGCCTGCAATTGGAGACTGCAGCGCGAAAAGACCAACACGATAACATCATCAGGCTGATTGAATCAATCGAAGAGAATGTCCCGCAGGTACTTGCCGCTCTTAATGATATTCTGCAGGAACCACAGTTCGAAGAATCGACACAGACACTCGATCAACCAGATACAGGACGTATATTACTGGTCGATGATGACGCAGGTTTCCGACTCACCACATGCGATGCTTTACGGGGCGCTGGTTTTGTTGTTGACGAAGCAGATAGCGGCAAACAGGCACTACTCATGATCGACAAAAACTTACCGGATCTGATCCTGCTTGACGCGCTCATGCCAGAGATGGATGGCTTTGAAGTCTGTCAATGCCTGAAAAAAAACACCAGCACCCCGACAATACCCGTAATGATGGTAACCGGTCTGGATGACATGGACTCGGTCAACAGAGCATTTAAGTCGGGCGCTGACAGCTTTGCAAATAAACCATTGAATCACACGATTCTAATTCACCGCCTGCGATTTCAGCTCAGAGCAGCAAAAGATGCCCTCGCCCTACGCGAAAGTAAGGAACAACTTGCCAGCGCACAACGCATGGCAAAATTGGGTTACTGGCGCTGGAATGCTCAAACTGACGAGTTCATTGTATCGGATCAGTTCACTACTATGTTCACCTCAAAAGCCAGGAAAGACTGTAAAAATATCGCCCACTACCTTGAGTACATTCACCCTGATGATCGAAAATCAACCCACGACAGCATTCTGTCTGCGCTAGGTGGAGTACCGACAGAGGCAACTAATTTACGGATTATAAGTGATAATAAGTGTGAAATCATCGTGCATCAGGAAATTGCCCTAACCACTGATTCTGACCATATAGTCCTGGGTACAGTACAGGATATCACGCAACAACATGATGCCGAACAGCGTATCCGCCAACTTGCCTATTTTGATGAACTCACAGGCATTGCCAGTCGCCCCTACTTCTATCAGCACATTAACAACCAGATTAAAAGCGCAGCTCGACGACACGAGAAATTTAGTCTGCTCTATCTCGACCTGGATGGTTTTAAAGACATTAACGACAGCCTTGGTCATAACATGGGTGACAAACTACTGATCACCATTGCCCAACGGTTACAAAAATTAATCCACGACAGTGACTTTGTCGCCCGTCTTAGTGGTGATGAGTTCTGCATTTTTATTGATAGCATGCATGATGAATATGAAGCCGCGGCATTAGCAAACCAGGCACTGCACGAAATCAATCAACCCCTGGATCTAGGAACACAAACAGTCCATCCCCGATGCAGTATCGGTATCGCTCGATACCCTGAAGATGGCAAAAATTTACATGAGTTACTCAAGGCTGCTGATAGCGCTATGTATGCTGCAAAAGCAAAAGGTAAACACCGTTATGCCTTTTATTACCCCGACCTGACCACGCAGGCCGAGACCCGACTGCAAATGGAACAGGATTTACGCCTGGCTATTGAACGTAATGAGCTGGAATTATTTTATCAACCACAAGTCGAATTACGCAGTGGGAAAATGGTGGGCGTTGAGGCGCTGATACGCTGGAACCACCCAAAAAAAGGGCTGATTTCACCCGCTGATTTTATTCCTATTGCAGAACGTATTGGGCTAATAAAGGTACTGGGGGACTGGGTATTAAGAACGGCCTGTACCCAGGCCGTTAGCTGGCGCAACGCAGGCCTGCCAAAACTGCAAATGGCAGTAAACATCTCACCCACACATTTCCAGGACCCGGTACTAATCACCTCAGTCAAAGAAATACTTAAAGAAACGGGGATGCACGTCGCTGACCTGGAGCTGGAAGTAACTGAAAGCGTGGTGCAGACAACCGGTAAAAATGTCGATATGTTCAATCGATTAAGAGAGATGGGTCTAAAAATCGCTATCGATGATTTCGGCACCGGCTATTCCTCTCTGTCCTCACTTAAGTACTTACCCATTGACTGTCTGAAGATCGACCGGATATTTATTATCGATATGCTAAATGATCCTGAATCATCCATTATTCTGGGTGCCATTGCGAATGTTTCCCATGCATTGGGTTATACCATCGTCGCCGAAGGTGTAGAAGAATATGAGCAAGTTGTTGCGCTAAATGGTTTCGGCTGCGAAATGATTCAGGGTTACTATTTTAGCCGCCCAGTCCCCGCTGATAAAATACCCTCACTGGCACAACGTGACTTTATGGCTGCATCAACAAAAACGAATATAAATCACCTGCTTCCAGGACGCAAACAATCAGCAACCCAACCAACCGATCTCAAAAAATGAATGCATTAAACCTCCTCTCTGGCGAAAAAGAAGCTTTACGGCGACTAAACTGTAAACACATTCCCGTACTACCACCCGATATATCCATACTGATTAAATCATTAACCGATGATTCAGTCAGTTTTAGCCAACTTGCCAACGCTCTCGAGCTGTATCCCAGTATTGCTGCACGCCTTATTGCCATCGCCAACTCAGCCTGGTCAGGCCCAATTGAAGAAATTACCTCCCTGGAAATCGCCTGCGCCCGCCTGGGATTCAATATTGTTAGAAGTATTAGCATCGCATTAGCCGTTGCCGCCCCCTTTGACCCAAATCGTTGCCCCGGCTTCGATGCCAAACGTTTCTGGACGACCTCGCTACTGGCGGCCGAAGGTGCTGTTTTTTTAGCAACCAGCAGCCCGTCCATTAACATACAGACAGCAACCGCAAGAGCAGCAGGGATGATGCACAATTTAGGTATACTGCTACTGGCAGACCGTTTACCGATCGAGATGAATGAGTCAATCAAACTTGTTCAAAAACAGGAATACATTCATCTTGGTGATGCGCTGCAATTTATGCTGGGATTTAACCACTGCGATGCTGGCCAAATTTTAGGCCAAAACTGGAAGCTGCCAAAAATATTGATCGATGCAATGGCTCATCAAACCGTAGCCGACAACCCACAAGAACCAGTCAGTGAAACAGCCAACCTGATCAGACTAACCGCCTCAATGGTATCATCCTTGCAACAGGGGCGTTCCTGGCCCTTACCAGAGGATCCATTAGAAAAACTGCAAATTACCACAATAAATGCCGCCAGGGTATTTGAACGCTTATCCGATCAACTGGAGCCGTTACAAAAAACAGCTAACAACCTTTTTGTCGCATAATACAAACAACGCCAGGTGAACAAAAATCATAAAAATACCGATTTTTTTCCTGACAGGAACAGAAATACCGGCCTTAACCTTAATTAAGCGGAAACCTGCAGTGTGTTCAACTTTCGGCGCTTACCTGCCGCATCAGCCAATTGTTTTAAACAGCGCTCCGTATTTTCCCACGACATGCAGGCATCGGTAATACTCTGACCATAAGTAAGTGGCTGCCCAGGCACAACATTCTGTCGCCCTTCTATCAGATGGCTCTCCAGCATCAAACCTATTATCCGCTTTTCACCCGCGCTAACCTGCTGTGCAATATTGCGACATACATCAACCTGCCGGCGATAATCTTTCAGGCTATTTGCATGTGAGCAATCAATCATCATCTGGGGTTTTAAGCCATATGTTTCTAATTGTTCTGCAGCATAGCTTACGCTACTCGCATCATAGTTCGGTTGCTTGCCACCCCGCAAAATAATATGGCAGTCATTGTTTCCTCTGGTAGAAAAAATGGCGGAATGGCCTTCTTTCGTTAAAGACATGAAAACATGCGGCCGAGAAGCCGCATTAACGGCATCAATTGCAGTTTTAAATCCGCCATCTGTACTATTTTTAAAACCAACTGGGCAAGACAAACCTGAAGCAAGTTCGCGGTGCCCCTGACTTTCCGTTGTGCGAGCACCAATCGCACCCCAGCTAACCAGATCAGCAATGTATTGTGGACTGATTAAATCAAGAAATTCCGTGCCGGCAGGAATTCCTTCAACCGCCAGATCCCGCAATAGCTGACGCGCCAACTTGAGACCCTTATTAATACGAAAACTGCCATCTAGATCCGGGTCATTAATTAATCCCTTCCAGCCCACCGTGGTGCGTGGTTTTTCAAAATACACGCGCATAACGATACAAAGATCATCCTTAAACTCGCTGATTAATGGTTTTAACCGCAGCGCATATTCACGCGCAGCTTCTGGGTCATGCACGGAGCAAGGACCGACAACAACCATTAGCCGGTCATCACTGCCATGCAAAATAGCATGGATAGCATTACGCGCATGATAAACCGTTTCTGACGCCGGCTCATCCATAGGGATTGCTTTATGCAAAACTTCTGGTGCAAGCACTTCCTGCAAACCTGTTATACGCACATCATCAGTTTTAAAAATCATCTTGCTTTTCTCTGGCCATTTTTCAACTAGCAGGTGTGTTGATTATTTTAAATCAAAGCACCCAGACAGCGTTGCCATCAAAGCGAGTGATCAAATAACCACAACAACCAGCTGTGACTACTGTTAATGCCTTTGTTAATGTCTGATTATATAGTAATTTTCGGCCGCAATAAATGCAGCCTGGGTTGCGTGCAGGGTTTATTTTTCCCGCTGTACCCTATAGCTTATCCAGTAACGCAGGCAGTTCATACAAACGGCTAATTTCTACAGCCAGGATGGTGGGCAGACAAGGCCACATCAATAGTCGCACCCGGCCCAAGCTTTTCGGGTAATGAGTGAACCAGTGCATTTTCAGCTAAGGCTATATTTTCAGGCAAATAAAGCACATGATGGACTGTGTCTGTGGCTTGTTGATACCCTATTTTATGGTAGCCAGCAATAAATCCACCAACGAAAACCATCAGCAGTAACAAAATCAGACTCATGCCTGCCTTAAGCAGATCACACGTATCTAACAGAACAGGTGCCACGGTGCTCATTCAGGGACAGCATATAAATTCATATTACATTTTCAACAAAATTAGTCTTTTTTCTTAAACCTCAGCGACCGGTATGTTGACCCATTGATACCAGTGTTTGAATAAATCCTCATCAAGTGCACCTAATACCGAACGGGTTTCCAGTTGTGCACGAAACACCGGTTCATTATCTAGCGCAATACTATGCCCCCCCGCTTCGGCAAATATCAGGCTGCCCGCCGCATAATCCCAGAGTTTCTGACCGCCGTGTATATAGAGATCAAAACGCCCTGCCGCCAACCAGCACCAATCAATCGCTGAAGAGCCCAGATTACGTTGAGAAATAGCTAAATTATCACTTATGAATCTTGATGATAAAGCCGTAGGTAATCGTTTTAAGTCAATTTCGGCAATAATGTGTTTATTTTTCTCCAGCGTAGACTTTTGATAGCTAAGTACGTCACCATTTAATCTCGCACCTTTGCCCTTGATTGCGGTAAACATCTCATCGCGTACTGGATCATAAATCAGCCCAAGCTGCTGTTTCCGGTTGATGATTAGCGCAATTGAGACTGCAAAAAAAGGTAATCCAGCAGCAAAATTACTGGTCCCATCAAGCGGATCCACACACCAGTAACCCGTATTTTTCTGCAGAACAGCAAGCTGCTCCTGCTCGCTCATTTCTTCTCCCAGCAGGGCGTAATCCGGCCATATTTGAAACAGCTCTGCCTGTAGACGCGCCTGCATCGCAAGGTCAGCGGGGGTAACAACGCTACCGTCATCCTTATATTCATACTCAGAACACCCAAACTCATCTAACAGCTCTTCTTTTGCTGCTTTACGCACCAGCGCTTCAAGTGTGCTTAAATCAACTAACATCTGATCAGGTAAACTCATTATTTAATACCTGGAATACATTTGTGGCCTAATTACCATGGGATATCACTGCCATCAATATCGATAAAACGGCCATTGTCATCAGCAGTCAGGGATTTAATGATGGAGAATAGTTGTATCACACATTCAGCAACAGAAATTTCTGCATCCACACCACCCATATCAGTTTTTACCCAACCCGGATGCATGGCCACACAGTTAATAGTCTGTGACTGTAAATCAATTGAAAGACTTTTAACCACGGCATTAAGCGCCGCTTTACTGGAACGATAGATATAACTATTACCCGAATCATTATCCCCCATGCTACCCATTTTACTGCTGATACAAACCACCTGTTTCTTACTGCCCAGAACAAGTTGTCCGATAAAAGCTTCAACCATTTTTAACGGTGCAATACTGTTTATCTGCAATGTCTGCAACCAGTCGGCGACATCAACCGAACCAAATTCATTGTTATCAGAACCATACACACCCGCATTATTGATAAGCAGATCAATCGGCTCATTTCTTAATTCATACGAAAGTGCCTGTAGCGTTGCCAGCTCCATCATATCTGCAATGTGTACGCTAATCAGACCATTGGATAATTTGGCCAGAGCAAATAAATGCTCTGCATTATGCGGATTACGGCAACAGGCAAATACGCGCCAGCCCTGCCGCATCGCGTAATGCACCATTTCAAGCCCAATACCTCGATTGGCACCGGTAATTAGAATATTCAAAATAGTATCCAGATGGAAAAGTTAAGCCTGGTATTGTACACATAACCAAACTTACAATGCATGATTACCCGATTTTATCACCGGTATTGGCATCTAAAATATCGACACGACTGAACAGGTAGCGCAGGATAATAAATATTATCACCCAGTATTACTGATTAATATTACTGACTAATATTATAAAGCTGATTTAAATAGAATTGCTCGAACTCATCACCTGGCAATGCCTTGCTCCAGTAATAACCCTGTGCATACTGACAGCCAAGACCTTTTAGCATCGCCAGTTGACGTTCGTTTTCAACACCTTCAGCCAGTAAATTCAGTTTTAAACCACGGGTTAAGCCGGCAATTGCACTAACAATTGCGCTGTCTTCTTCATTATCAGGGATGCCATCAATAAAAGTTTTATCAATTTTGACCGTATCAACCGGAAATTTTTTCAGGTAAGCCAAAGAAGCATAACCTGTACCAAAGTCATCAAGTGAAACACTGATGCCCATCTCACGCAGCTTACCTAATGTTGCTTCCACTCCTCCGTGATTATCAATCAGTGTCTGTTCTGTAATTTCAACTGCCAGTGATTTCCCCTCAACACCATGTTCATCCATCGCTCGAGCAAACAAACTAACAAGATCCTGCTCCTTAAATTGTCGCGGCGACAAATTAATGGAGATCAGCTGGTTTTCTAGCCCCACGCTTTCCCAGGCCTTTAACTGTTTGCATACACTTATAATTAACCATTCACCCAGCGTTATAATTAAACTGCTATCTTCAATCGTTCCGACAAAATCTTCTGGATGAATCATACCTTTATCAGGATGCTGCCAACGCAACAGTGCCTCAACACAAAAAACTTCATTTTTATGCAAATCAATAACTGGCTGATAATAAATATAGAATTCATCCGACTCAAAAGCGGAACGTAAACTATTCTCCAGCTCCAGGCGTTTCATTGCCGTCACACTCATCTCGGGTTTGTAAAACTGAAAACAGTGCCGACCATTCTCTTTTGCACGGTACATCGCCGTATCCGCATTTTTTAATATCTTCCTGGCATCATCACCGTCTTCAGGGAAAATAGCGATACCGATACTTGCGCTGGTATAGGTTTCCTGATCATCCAGCCTGACATTATGCTCAAGAATAGTGGTTAAATTATCCGCAATGGATATCGCATCCTCAGCTCCTTCGATACCTTCTATAATAACAGCAAATTCATCACCACCGATACGAGCAATAGTGTCCGCTCGCCGTAGCGAGCGCGCAATTAGCTTGCCAACAGCCCGGATAAGCTTATCTCCAGCATCATGGCCAAAGGAGTCATTTACCAGTTTAAAATCATCAATATCAACCAGTAATAATGCAATGGATGTGTGGCTACGTTCGGCACGAACTATCGCCTGCTCAAGCCGATCAGCGAATAATAGACGATTGGGCAAATCGGTTAATGTATCTCGATAGGCGAGGAGCTCAACTTTGCGCTCAGCAACCACCTTCGCGACCACTGATTTCACTCGATGTTTCAATACTGCCCATTTAATGGGCTTGGTAATGAAATCGATGGCACCAACTTCGTAAGCGCGTTCAACCGAGGCATCATCATCAAGACCGGTAATCATTATCACCGGAATGTCAGCATGTCCATTATCTTTAAGCTGCTGACAGGTGGTAAATCCGTCAATACCCGGCATGACTGCATCGAGCAAAATGAGTGCAGGGTGATATTTTTCTACGGCTTTAATCGCTTCCAGACCATCGGACGCCTCAATAATATCAAATGCTTCTGATTCAAGTACATGGCGAACCATCAGACGGATAGAAGGGTCATCGTCTGCCAGAACTACTATTGGTCGCTCCTCACATTTCTGTGTGTCATTGAAGAGTGATACAACATTTGACATAGATTAACTACTCCCATTTTTTAGTTACTGATCATCCAGAAAATACTGTTCAGAAAACTGGACAGCTTATGTCCTACTGCTCACACGATGCTACACATTATGCACATAATTAAGCGATGAACTAAGTGTAGCCTGTGTCGGCTAAATCTACAGCAAATTAGTTTTTTTTATTCTTAGCCGCCTTGACATCTGATACTACAGTACAAAAATCTCTCTGGGAAGGGCATTTATCAATGATTTACAGACTTTTACTTACCAGTTCAGCCACATCTTTCGACAGCTTAGGCAATGACAATAAGCGCTGTAACTGTGCTTTCATTAAGACCTGACGAGCTTTATCGTAGCGCTTCCACCGTGTTAAAGGAATCGACAGTCGCGAAGCAATCTGTGGATTTAGCACGTCCAGTTTTTCAATATACTGGCCTAATAATTGATAACCGTAGCCACTATGATGATGAAAGCACAGCGGGTTGAGCGAACAGAACACACCCAGTAGAGCACGCACACGATTAGGGTTTTTAATGTCAAAATCGGGGTGCTCAAATAATACCTCGACACGCTTTAATGTTGCAGCAGCGGGCGCACTGGCCTGTATGCTAAACCATTTATCCAGCACCAGATCATCCTGTTTCCACTGCATATAAAATGCATCGATAACTTCATTCGACTGCTCGGCTTCATGGTGCACCAGTACTTTGAATGCAACCAACTGGTTGGTCATATTGTCTGCTGTGTCAAATTGAGCTCTGGCCAGTGACTCACCGACCCCAGGTATATACATAAGATAAGACAGCGCCATATTACGCACAAACCGTTTCCCCATCGACGCGGGAGTTAAGTCAAATACCTGAACATTATTTTTTTCATAGATAGCCAGCCAGTCAGCTTGCAGCTGCTGCGCCATTTGCTGATGAATAAATTCACGCGCCCGATAAATTGCAGTAACATCAATAACTGTCATCATCTCGCTAATATATGAGATAGAAGGTAATGCCAGTGCGCGTGCCAATAGCGCATTATCCAGTGTTTTATTTTTTAGTGTTGTACGACAGGCCTCAATAAAATAGTCAGGTACGACCAAAGTATGCTGTTGTTGAATGGCTTTAACCAGATCAAGAATGATACATGTTGCTAATTGCTGACCAGCATCCCAACGGTTAAACGCATCATTTTCGTACCGCATGCAGAAGGCCAGCTCTTCATTTTCCCGCGCATAACTTAACTTGACCGGTGCCGAATATCCCTTAAGAATGGACAAAACAGGTTTTTCCTTCACTCCATTAAAAACAAACTGCTGTTCAACATCGGTAAAGTCCAGCACAAACGTTTCACCTCTTTGTGACTGATAAGCAGCAGTATAATCCACCGTCATTAAATTACCATTGTGCTCCATCAGACTTACAGAAATCGGGATATGGAACGGTAATTTTGTTGCCTGTTTTGGTGTTGCTGGAGTGGTCTGCGACAGGGTAAGAGTATAGCGTTGCGAATTAACCTCGTAATCTTCCGTCACTTTTAAAGTTGGTGTCCCCGCCTGATGATACCAACGCCTGAACTGGGTTAAATCCAGATCTGAAGCCGCTTCCATTGCACTCACAAAATCTTCTGTGGTCACTGCTTGCCCATCAAAGCGATCGAAATAAATATCCATACCACGGTGAAAATACTCCTTGCCCAGCAAAGTGTAAATCATACGAATAACTTCCGCACCTTTGTTGTACACCGTTACCGTATAAAAATTATTAATTTCCTGATAAGAATCTGGCTGAATTGGGTGCGCCATCGGTCCACCATCTTCAGCAAACTGTGCAGTTCTTAAAATATTCACATCATCAATGCGTTGAGGCGCAGCTGCATTCATATCCGCGCTAAATTGCTGATCGCGAAACACGGTTAAACCTTCTTTCAAGGTTAGCTGGAACCAGTCACGACAGGTGACACGGTTGCCACTCCAGTTATGGAAATATTCGTGACCAATCACACCTTCTATGCCAATAAAATCGGTATCCGTCGCCGTCGACTGCATGGCCAGCACATATTTGGAATTAAATACATTTAGTCCCTTGTTTTCCATCGCGCCCATATTAAAATCATCCACCGCAACGATGTTATAAACATCCAGATCGTATTCACGACCAAAGGTTTCTTCATCCCATCGCATTGCGCGAATTAACGAGGCCATCGCATGGTCACATTTTTCAATATTATGTGACTCAACATAGATACGTAATAAAACATTACGCCCAGACATAGTGGTGAAGTGGTCTTCAATATAATCCAGATTACCCGCGACCAGTGCAAACAGATAACAGGGTTTTTTAAAAGGATCCTGCCATAATGCCCAATGTCGACCATCGCCATGGTCGCCCCTGTCAACAGGGTTCCCATTGGAAAGTAAAACCGGGTATTTTGATTTATCGGCAACAATATATGTACTGAAAACGGCCATTACATCCGGTCGATCAGGATAATAGGTGATCTTTCTAAACCCTTCAGCTTCACATTGAGTGCAGAAATTTCCGCTGGATTTATACAATCCTTCCAGAGAGAAATTTTCCTGCGGCCTAACCAATGTATCAATTTCGAGCTTAAACGTATCCGGCATATTTGCCAGAGTAAGCGTTGTATCATCGACCGAATACTGCGCCGCAGTTAAAACCACACCATCGCACTTCACTGTGCCTAATTCAAGTTGTTCGCCATCCAATACCAGCGTGCGGGATTCAACTGAAGGATTTTTCCGTAACTGCAAACACGAATGAATCTGTGTTTTTTCTTCACCCAGATCGAATCGTAAATCTACTTTATCAACCCAAAATGCAGGTTGCGTATAATCATTTAAATTAATCGTTTTAGATGTCGCGTTTTTCATTATTCTCAATATGGTGTGGTTAAGCGTAAAAGCATACATGAGTATACAAATTGCAGACAACTATTTTCAAATCAAAAACACATGGCTGTCAGTTTTTAACCTGTCCTTTATCTATAAAAAAGGCTCGATAACTATCACTAACGTATTGAATAGTGTATCCTACATTGCATTTCCGGGGCGTAGCGCAGTCTGGTAGCGCACTACACTGGGGGTGTAGTGGTCACAGGTTCAAATCCTGTCGTCCCGACCATTTCAGAATTTACAGTACGCTATCCTTTTAGCCAAAACCCTTTCCTGTGTTAAGTTAGCTCAGGTCATGATGCCGTATTGCGCCCACATATCATGCAAGCTTGCCTCAACACCAGGCTTATAAAACCAAACAGATAAACCCGCCATCTGCTCGCGTAGAGAAACCATCAGACATTAAAAAACCGGCGCAAACCGGTTATTTAAGCATTCATCTACTGTAAAGATTATCTCTTCAAAATGGACAATAACCCTTCCAGTTCATCCCGCAGTTGTCGAATAATCTGCTGGCTCTGATTATTATCCTCGGCGACTTCTTCACCTGTGAGTTTCTGTCGAGCTCCACCAATTGTGTAACCCTGATCGTACAACAGACTTCGAATCTGGCGGATCAAAATAACATCATGGCGCTGATAGTAACGCCGGTTACCACGCCTTTTTACGGGTTTAAGCTGAGAAAACTCCTGCTCCCAGTAGCGTAGTACATGTGATTTAACACCACACAGCTCACTGACTTCCCCAATGGTAAAATAGCGTTTTCCGGGAATAACCGGTAATTCATTATTATTGCTGGCTTCCAGCATAGGCTTCTACTCTTTGCTTCAGTTTCTGTCCAGGTCTGAAGGTTACGACACGACGTGCTGAGATGGGTATTTCTTCCCCTGTTTTAGGATTTCGCCCTGGGCGTTCGGTTTTATTGCGCAAAACAAAATTACCATATCCCGAAAGTTTTACGTGATTTGCATTCCCCAGTGCGACTCTGACCTCTTCAAAGAAAAGTTCAACCAATTCTTTTGCTTCACGTTTATTTAAACCCAGCTCTTCGTATAAGCTCTCTGCCATATTGGCTTTCGTCAATGCCATACCTACTCCCGAAGTGTAGCAGCAAATTGTTTATTTAGCGCAGATACGACATTTTCTATTTCCGCATCCACGTCCTGTTCGGTAAGAGTGCGGGAAAACTCTTGTAAAATCAAGCTAAAAGCGACACTTTTTAGGCCATTTTTTACGCCTTTCCCCCGATATATATCAAATACTTCACAATTAACCAGCAAATCCGAGGTCGCTGCATGAATTGTCTGTAGTAGATCAGAAACAGGGATGCTTTCGTTAACCTGAATGGCGATATCCCGTCTAACTTCAGGAAAGTGTGACAAAATATTAAATGCCGGTAAAGCGGCTTCATCAATGGCTGCCTGTTGAATTTCAAAAACGTAAACCACTGGGTCAATATTCAGCGCTTTCTGAATCAATGGATGTAACGCGCCCATCCAGCCAATAATCTCACCCTGCTGCAACAGACAGGCTGACCGTCCTGGATGCAGTACTGGATGCGCTGCGGCTTTAAACTCCGTGATATGCGCGGAATGTGCCAGCAATGCTTCCACATCCGATTTTAAATCGAAAAAATCAATTTTCTGGCTACTACGCCCCCACTGCTGTGGGTAGGTATCACCACAAATTGCGCCCGCAAACATTGTTTGCTGCAAAATACCTGCCTGCAATGTTTCTGCTGAACCATGATGCCTGTCATCGGTTCTGAAACAAAGTCCGGTTTCAAACAGACGGACTCGGTTTTGCTGACGATTCAAATTATGCCGCACTGCCGCCAATAAACCACTCCATAATGTCGTTCGCATCACCGACATTTCAGACGATATGGGATTAGCCAGAACAATCGGCTTAATGCCAGGATCGAGTATATCCTGCATTTCTGGATCAACGAAGCTGTAGGTAATGGCTTCAAAATAGCCACGATTAATCAGTCGTTTTTTTAATGTTGTTATCGAAATGTGGGTTTCGGGCTGCGCCTGTATCACCCCAGGATAAGCCGAATGCATACGTGGAATTTTATTATAGCCGTAGATACGAACCAGTTCTTCAAGCAAATCAGCTTCAATGCTTAAATCAAAGCGGTAACTGGGTACAGACACCTGCCAGCCTTCATCGAAGGTTTCAAGTTCGAGCCCCAGTCGTGTTAAAATACCAACCACATCAGCATCCAACATGTCTATTCCAAGCACCCGCTTGATTCTTTTACGCCTTAAACGTATGGATGTTTTTTCAACTGGATGCGCCGAAGTCGTGTACACCTGCACCGCCGCCGCCTGACCACCACAAATTTGCAAAATCAGTTCACTAGCACGTTCCATAGCAGATGCCTGTAAACAGGTATCCACGCCACGTTCAAAACGATGTGATGAATCGGTATGTAAACCATAAGAACGTGCCTTACCAGCAATGATTTCGGGCTTAAAAAATGCACTTTCCAAAAACAGGTCTACGGTCTGCTCACTCACACCCGAATGTTCCCCACCCATAATACCCGCAAGAGCCAATGGCATCTTATTATCCGCTATGACCAGCGTATTAGTATCCAGCTTGAGTACTTTGCCATCAAGCAGGGTGATCTTTTCATTATCATTTGCATACCTGATATTTATCTTGCCATCTAATTTGGCCAGATCAAAAGCATGCATCGGCTGACCCAGTTCCAACATAACATAGTTGGTTATATCAATAATCGGACCCAGGCTGCGAATTCCGCTGCGTCTTAGGCGCTCACGCATCCACATTGGCGTTTCAGCCTGGGCATTAACCCCTTTAATCACTCGGCCGAGATACTGACTACAGGCATCTTTCGCCTCAATTTCAACGGCAAATGTTGCATTCCCCTCCGCGTCAACCATTGCCATATCCGGTTTTGTTAACTTACATTCGTTTAATACCGCCAGCTCGCGTGCAATACCAGCGATACTCAAACAATCCCCCCGATTTGGGGTTAAGTCAACTTCAATAATCATGTCGTCCAGGGATAGATAATCTCGCAGACTCACACCCAGCGGGGCATCAGGTGCTAATTCCATTAATCCTTCTGCCTGTTCAGCAAGACCCAGTTCTTTTTCCGAACACAACATACCGAAGGATTCTGCACCACGAAGTTTTGCCGGTTTGATCTTAAAAGTTTCCTTCCCGGTCTCGCCGGGTAAAACTGCGCCTACTTTTGCCAGTGGAATTTTCAAGCCTGGGCGAACATTGGCTGCGCCACAAACAATTTGCAGCATCTGGGCACCGTCATTTACTCGGCAAATATTTAGCTTATCCGCATCAGGGTGGCTTTCCAGTGTTTCAATCTGCGCCACAACCACGTTGGTAAACTCTCCCGCCGCAAGTTCAACGCTCTCAATTTCCAACCCAGCCATCGTCAGCTGATCACACATTTCCTGTGTTGAAATATCTGGGTTCACCCAGGTTCTTAACCATTTTTCGCTAAATTTCATCTCATAAAACCTGATTGACTGCGTTTTTATTACTGAAACAGATAGAAAGGGTACCTATTGTTCAAAACCGTCAGCCGCAGGAATGCGGGTATCGGGTTTACATGGCGGTATTGACAGCGTGTCTTGAACAATGGATATTCTTTTTATCCATCCTGTTAGTAACTACTCAGTTACTAACAGGATGAAGGGCTGATTTTTTATGTGCTCTAGCAATCACTGCTCTGGCAATTACTTCGTTCAGCGGTATACCGTTTACTTAAATTGCTGCAAAAACTTTAAGTCATTTTCAAAAAACAGGCGCAGATCATTTACGCCATAACGCAGCATTGCCAGGCGCTCGACACCCATACCAAAGGCGTAACCAGTATATTTTTCATTATCAATACCCGCCGCTTCAAATACTTTCGGGTGCACCATGCCACAACCCAGCACTTCCAGCCAGCCAGTATGTCCACATACGCGGCAACCGTCACCGGCACACATCACACATTGTATATCGACTTCTGATGATGGCTCGGTGAATGGAAAATAGGATGGACGGAAACGCGTCTGTAAATTCTCATTTTCAAAAAACTGTTGGAGAAAATCGGACAAAGTCCCCATTAAATCAGCAAAGTTGACATTCTCATCAACCATTAATCCTTCAACCTGATGAAACATGGGCGTGTGCGTTAAATCTGAATCACAACGATAAACACGGCCGGGCGCAATAATCCGTAATGGCGGCGAGTTAGCTTCCATATACCGAACCTGTACCGGTGAAGTGTGGGTACGCAGCAGGGTATTCGCATTAAAATAGAAGGTGTCATGCATCGCACGTGCAGGGTGATGCGAAGGAATATTCAGCGCCTCGAAATTATGAAAATCATCCTCAATTTCAGGCCCCTGTGCAACACTGAAACCCAAAGGCATAAACAATGCCCTGATGCGCGCCATAGTCAGCGTAACAGGATGCAGTCCGCCGGTAGACTGATTGCGACCAGGCAAACTAACATCAATTTTTTCACTGGCCAGCTCCGCATCTAACTTTGTTAGTTCCAGCGTATGCTTACGAGCCTCAATCGCTTGTTGTAACTCGCGCTTGGCGAGATTGATCTCCTGCCCGACTGTTTTACGCTGATCGGCAGGCAATTGACCAAGTGTCTTCAACAAGGCGGTCAGTTGACCTTTTTTACCCAGATAATCAACCCGTACCTGATCCAGTGTTTCAAGATTGTCAACCGCAGTTATCCTTGTTTTCGCATCGGCGATTAACTTTTGTAAATCCACGTTTTAATTCCCCTATGAATTACTTTTTGTTCTTTAATTATTCGTTTGGCTATTAGCCGCTCAGACCACAATAAAACAGCCGCATAGTACAGAAAAAATTAATGCAGAATTTACGCGATAAAAAAGGGGGAGCATGCTCCCCCTTTTTTATTGATCAAGCCTGCTGATCAGATACATTTCGGTATTACCACCCAAATGAAGCAAACAATACTAAGCCGCAAGTGCTGTTTTTGCCCGTTCAGCAATCTGACTAAAGGCCGCTATATCATGAACTGCCAGATCAGCCAGTACTTTGCGATCAATCTCAACCTCAGCCTTACTCAAACCGTTAATTAAACGGCTATACGAGATTCCACACTCCTGGGCTGCCGCATTAATACGCACAATCCACAGCGAACGGAAGGTGCGTTTTTTCACCCGGCGGTCGCGGTAAGCATATTGACCGGCCTTAATAACCGCCTGATTTGCAACCCGATAAACGCGACTACGCGCTCCATAATAACCTTTAGCTTTCGCCAGTACTTTCTTATGTTTAGCTCTGGCCTGTACGCCTCTTTTAACTCTTGGCATTTCTCTAATTCTCCAGTAGACGGATTAAACGTACGGCAGCATGCGTTTCAGCATTTTGGTATCGTTTTCGTGAACAGTTGCATCATCACGTAAATGACGCTTACGTTTAGAACTCTTTTTAGTCAAAATATGACGGCGGTGTGATTTGCCACGTTTAAATCCACCAGCACCATTTTTACGAAAGCGCTTGGCAGCACCTCGGTTTGTCTTCATCTTAGGCATGAGCCTTCTCCAGTACTTCTAACTATTTATTACCGGCGATTGATTACCGGTTATTGCTTATTGCTTACTTTTTTCGGACCCAGAACCATTACCATCTGGCGACCTTCCATATTTGGCATCTGTTCAACAATGGATAACTCATCCAGATCAGTAATTACACGCTTCAACAGGTTCATACCAAGATCCTGATGGGCGAATTCCCTGCCACGAAAACGCATGGTAACTTTGGTTTTATCGCCACCTTCAAGAAACTTTTTAAGTTTGTTGATTTTAGTGTTGTAATCACCCACTTCAGTTCTTGGACGGAATTTAATTTCCTTAACCTGCATCCGTTTTTGCTTTTTCCTCGCGCCCTGCTTCTTCTTGCTATTTTCGAACCTGAATTTACCAAAATCCATAATTCGACAAACAGGTGGTTCCGCATTAGGCGAAACTTCCACCAGATCCAGCCCGGCACTTTTAGCTTTTTCCAGTGCAGCGTCACTGGACATAACACCCAATTGCCCTCCTTCATTATCGATAACTCGAACCTGTGGGTAATTTATGTCACTATTTAAACGCGTCTTTTTCGGTGCAGCGATAGTTTTATTCCTCCAAAACAGCATGACCGCGGCACGCGATCTCAGATGAGAACCGGCTCACAACATCGTCAATTGACATTGCGCCCAGATCCTCACCGTCTCGTGTGCGAACGGCCACTGTATTCGTTTCAAGCTCCCGATCGCCAATAACCAGCATGTAGGGAACCCGTTGTATAATGTGCTCGCGAATTTTATAGCCGATCTTCTCATTTCTCAAGTCCAATTCGACCTTAAATCCCTTATCAGTGAGATTTTTTTGCATTTTTCTGGCAAATTCGGCCTGTTTGTCGGTAATATTGAGAATAACCGCCTGAACCGGTGCCAGCCAGAGCGGAAATTTACCTTCATGCTCTTCAATCAATATACCGATAAAGCGTTCCACCGAACCGAGTATGGCGCGGTGTAACATGACCGGCACCTGACGGCTATCATCGGCAGCAATATATTGTGCATCAAGCCGACCGGGCATGGAAAAGTCGACCTGCATGGTACCACATTGCCATTCACGACCCAAACAGTCACGCAGGACGAATTCAATTTTCGGTCCATAGAACGCGCCTTCCCCTGGCTGCAAGATCCAGTTCAGCTTTTTATTATTCAGTGCAACTTCCAGGGCTTTTTCTGCCTTATCCCAGGCAGCGTCATCACCTACCCGCTGATCTGGGCGGGTCGAGAGCGCAACCTGTATATTGGTAAACCCAAAATCCGCATATACCTCATAAACCAGGTCAATAAAAGCCGATACTTCATCCTGTAGCTGATCTTCGGTACAGAAGATATGGGCGTCATCCTGCACGAAGTTACGCACTCGCATCAGGCCGTGCAGGGTACCGGAAGGTTCATTGCGGTGGCATGAACCAAATTCTGCCAGCCGCAGGGGTAAATCACGGTAACTTTTCAGACCCTGATTAAACACCTGAATGTGACACGGGCAGTTCATCGGTTTGATGGCGTAATCGCGATTTTCTGAATGGGTGGTAAACATCATGTCGCCAAATTTATCCCAGTGGCCCGATTTTTCCCACAGTGTCCGATCGACGATCTGCGGAGTATGAATTTCCTTATAATCGTGCTGACGTAATTTGTCGCGGATATACTGCTGTACACTCAGGTAAATCGACCAGCCTTTTTCATGCCAGAACACCATGCCCGGCGCTTCTTCCTGCATGTGGAAATAATCCAGGCGTTTAGCAAGTTTACGGTGATCACGCTTTTGTGCTTCCTCAAGCCGGTGCAGATACTGGTTAAGCTGTTTTTTATCCGGCCACGCGGTGCCATAAATACGTGTCAGCATTTCATTGTTCGAATCCCCACGCCAGTAGGCACCCGCTACTTTCATCAACTTAAACCCTTTACCCAGCTTACCGGTACTGGGCAGATGCGGACCACGGCAAACATCGAACCAGTCACCCTGACGGTAAATAGACACTTCTTCACCCTCAGGAATAATATCCTGAATAATTTTAACCTTATACGTCTCACCCATTTGGGTAAAGACTTTTATCGCTGCATCACGATCAATCACTTCACGCTCAATCGGCAGATCACGCTTAACAATTTCACGCATACGATCTTCGACAACCTTCAGATCATCATCAGTGAACGCTTTATCGCGGGCAAAATCATAATAAAAGCCATTTTCAATTGCCGGTCCGATAGTAACCTGGGTACCAGGAAACAGCTCCTGTACCGCCTGCGCCATAATATGGGCAGCATCATGCCGCATTAACGTCAGCGCATCATCATCACGCGAAGTAACAATGGCAACGTCAGCATCATTCATTATTTTATAAGATGCATCGACCAATCTGCCATCAACCCTGCCCGCCAGAGTGGCTTTCGCCAAGCCCGGACCAATATCCTGCGCCACGTCCATAACGCTAACAAAGTGGTCAAATTCGCGTTTAGAGCCATCAGGCAGAGTAATAATGGGCATGGTTTTATCTCCAGTGGCGACCACTACTAAAGGTCGCATGATAATGTTTGAAACGTATATAAAAAAGCATCGCCAGGCGATGCTTTTTTTGAAACTGGTAGGCGCGAGTGGATTCGAACCACCGACCCCCACCATGTCAAGGTGGTGCTCTAACCAACTGAGCTACGCGCCTAAAGAGGCGGAATAATACGTGGAAGTCGACTTTATTGCAAGAGTGAAAGCAACAGGGCTATCCGCTGGAAATTGCTTTATTTACTGTCACAGGCATATCTGGATGCTATAAGATAACTGGGAACTGAACAGACCAGCAAGGTATTGATGAAAGGCTCAAAAACATACACTCACTACACACAGAGCCTTGCCACACGCCTTAGCCTGTGGATTACCCTGCCAGGCGCGGCCATCTTTATCGCTGTTCTGAGCACCAACTATTTTCTTTCACGCAACTTACTTGAAGAATACGTTGAACAGCTGGCGAAAAAAACGGCATCATCCACCGTACAAAAAGTTGACACTGTATTAGAGACTATTTCAAGTAATGCTGATGCTCTGGCGGCATCGGTTTCAGCGCCGGATATTACCAGAAAACATATTCGTCAGATGATAAAAGCTTTTGTGAAAAACAATAACGAAATATTCGGCATGACAGTAGCTTTGGAACCGGGCATTCTACTTAAATCCCACGGTGATTTTGCACCCTACTATTATAAAAAAGGTAACACTATTGCCTACACCAATCTGGCAAAAAATTCCTACCGCTATAAAAACTGGCACTGGTATCGTGAAACCAGAAAAGCAAACGCAGCCACCTGGTCAGAGCCTTATATTGATAAAGGTGGCGGTGATGTCCACATGGTTACCTACTCCACTCCTATTTACTTCAATAATGGTAAAACATTTGCCGGGGTTGCTACGGCAGATATAAAACTTAGCTGGCTGGATGAAATTATCCAGCATTCCAAAATAGGAAAATCGGGTTTCGGTTTTATTGTTTCAAAAAATGACGTTATCATCGCCTATCCAGACCAGTCCATGCACATGAAGAATCTGCGTAAGACGAATATCACTACCGGAAACTGGAAAAAATATTTTGACAGTAAAATCTCCTCATCAGCCGTATATTTTTCTACTGCCTGCCATTACCGGAGTGGTAACTGCTGGATTGCAATAAAAACATTACCGAGTAGCGGCTGGAAAATTATTATTGTTTTCCCTGAACAGGAACTGATTGCAAACATTAATTCTCTTACGCTAAAAATATCTATTATTGCTGTCACAGGGCTGATTATTTTATTTTTTGTGGTTTTTTCTATTACCCGGACATTAATAAAACCCCTGGGCAGACTGGTTATAGCAACAAAAGATATTGGTGAAGGCAGGCTTGATAACAAACTGCCTGAACCTGTTAGAAATGATGAGATTGGTTCACTCACCAGTGATTTTGGCACTATGCGCACCGCGCTGAAAAAATACATTAAAGATTTGAAAGAATCAACCGCCAGAACGCAAAAAATGGAAAGTGAAATTCAGATTGCCAAAGATATACAGATGTCAATGATACCGGGTGGCGGTAATGTCTCTATTAATGAAAATAATTTCCAGCTATTTGCCTACCTGAGACCAGCATATTCTGTTGGCGGCGATCTGTACTATTATCAGAGGAAAAATGATGAGCTGTATTTTATACTTGGCGATGTCTCAGACAAAGGTGTACCTGCCGCTTTATTTATGGCAAAAACCGTAACCCTCTATACGCGAGCATTAAGTGAGGAATTATCACCTGGGCGTACGCTGAGTATGATGAATGAAATACTGGTGCAAAATAATGATACCTGTATGTTTGTCACAGCTTTATGTGGAAAGATTAATCTTTCCAGCGGAAAAACGATTATGAGTAATGCAGGCCATATGAACCCTGTCTATAAAGATAATGAATGGACTAAAGAGCTTGATATTACCGGAGCAACTGCACTGGGTCTGGTAAATGATATCGAATATCCTGATATCCACTTCGAGATGAATCATGAAACCGCATTAATACTTTATACTGATGGTATATCTGAAGCACATAATAGCAGCGATAATCAATACACCGAGCAGCGTCTTATTGACCTGTTAAAAATACAGAACATGGAAAACATAGACGATATTGGTAAAACAATTATTCGAAGTGTTGATCATTTTGCAGAAGGTATCGAACAGTTTGATGACATTACTTTACTGATTTTTTATTATAAATAGGCAGGCAGTCCGTCAATTATTTATACATGAACAACCAACAGCACATAACTGTTTTCGGTAAAAAAACTGAGCTCAAAAATCTGGATAAGTTTCTTAGTCAGTACATTCGTACGCATAAGCTCCCAGCTAAATTATTACATGATCTGAAGCTGGTGCTGGAAGAAACATTTATCAATATCGTCACTTATGCCTATAATAATATTAATGAGGAGGAACAGACTGTCTGCATAGAAATATGCCATAAGAATAACTGTATTAGTCTTTACTTCACCGATACTGGTGTGGCATTTAACCCGCTAGAAGATGTGCATCTATCAGAAAAACCCAGTAATTATGGCAACGGAGGGATGGGTATTCAACTTATAAAGTTGTTAACTGATGAGCAATATTACAAAAGGACGAATCAAACTAATGTATTTACTCTGGTAAAATATTATACTTGATTAGTCGTACAAATAAAAAGAATAACTAGCTAGCCATTAGCATTACACTGTGAGCCTGGAGAAAAAAACTAATGCCACTAAAAATTACTGTTATTTCTGAGATCAACAATAGAAAACGCATTGCCATCGGGGGTAGCCTCAACAGTAATACTTCACCCGAGTTACAACTGTGTATCAACGCCGAAATTAATAATATTGTAGAGGACATAATTATTGATTTTAGCCACCTTGACTTTATCAGCAGTGCTGGCCTACGCATTATTTTTAAGACGAAAAAGATACTGGATTCGCAGAATCGAAAGTTATATCTGGTAAACTTACAACCTCAGATTAAAAAAGTATTTGAAATCATCAAGGCACTTGATGGAATGAATGTTTTTAAAAGTCAGGATGAAATGGATAATTATCTGGCCACCATGCAAAACAAAGTCATAGATGAGGAGTAAAAGTTACGCATTAATTCCTCGGCAAGCAGTTTACTCATCCGCATGACGAATATCATCAAACACGGAATAGACATCACTCTCCCAGCGCCGGAATAATACTTTGTCCGCTTTATCCGTAATCATATCTGCGTAGATTTCCGGGTTTGCCGTAACAATCACTGTTTGGCCGTTTTCTGCAAAAATAGAAATTTGTGGTGGCATGTAAGCATCGAGAACAGGGTATTTGTTGACCAGGTACTCAATCTCTTTGGGTTTACCTACAAAAACGACCCGATATTTATCCGTATGATACCCTTTACTGGTTAATCCTATATCAACACGCTGGACACGAGCAATAGTATAACCATGCTTCTTAATTGAGGTTTGCAATGTCAACATAGCCTCTGGAAATGCCTGATGTGAACGAACCATTAACAGGTCGTTGGCAAACACTGGGCTAAGCGTAAATAGAAACAATAACCCCGCTAACCCCTGAATTATATTTTTCATAAGGTCGCATCCTCTAATATCGACTGATATACACCATGCATTTTTTTACAGGCTTCATCGAGTTCGCGGTTATTAAACAATCGGCTTAAATATTCAGGATTAACGGTGCTTAACTGCACTTTGCCATTTTTCTCAGTAACCGTAATTCGACAGGGCAAAAACATACCAATCCGTGGGTCAATTGCCAGAGAATCAAATAAAAATTTGAAATTACAGAAATGAATTACCACTTTTTTTCTATCTTCCTTATCTTTCTTAACCAGACCGTAGTCAAGATATTCAACACGTATCAAGATAAAGTTCTGATTGGTAATCGCCTGTTTTATATTATTAATCGTTTCCTTCATGCCATAGGGTGAAGCCATCGTAATAACGGGAGATTGCTTACTACTGGGATTTAAGCGTTGCGCTAATTTAGCAGCGGATGGTTCATATGATCGAATAAAAGCAACCAGGTCATTAATATCCTCTTCAGATAAACCATTAACCAGCATTGAGGTCATCGGCGTCCCTTTACGCCCAAAAGTAATGGTATTGCGGATCATATTATCACTGGCGGCAGCAAGAAAACCGGCATTGTTTAACGCTGGTGCAATAATGGGTAAATTGCGTTTCCTGGAAAAAGTTACACCGGTGCCTTTACCACCCTGACCATCTTTACCATGACAACGTGCACAATGGCTGGCAAACAAAACCGCGCCATGTTTACTGTTACCGACAACTGGAGTTCTATCTTCATTGGGCGCCGGTTTTCCCGTCCAGCCTCGCATATGTTTAATGATTGCACCGACCTGCGCATCACTTAATGCATCAAATGCAGGCATAATACGACCGGGACGGCCATGTCGAATGGTTTTTTTCAGGTAGACATTCGAGACACTGTTAATAAATGAGGGCAAGGCAATCGGCACACCAACACCGCCCATTCCCTCTGAGCCATGACAGGCCGAGCAATGTCTGGCGAATAATTCATCACCGTGGGGGGCACTATAAACGCTCATGCTTACTAGAAACAAGAGGAAAACTTGAGCTATTTTTATTAATAAACGTCGCATTAAAAATTTACCCCGGCGGCCATGTCATGTTACGGCCGGCCAATACATGCAGATGGACATGAAAAACTGTCTGGCCAGCCTGTTCGTTACAGTTCATCACCAGTCGATACCCCTCTTCAGCCACACCCTTATCACCAGCGATTGTTTTTGCTGCCAAATAAAGCTGACCGATAATAATTGCATCATCATCCTGCAGATCATTCACCGTCGAAATATGTTTTCTGGGAATAATCAGAACATGCATAGGGGCCTGCGGGTTAACATCTTCAAACGCCAGCACATTCTCATCTTCATAGACAATACTGGCAGGGACTTTACCTTCCAGAATTTTGCAGAACAAACAGTCACTCATATTAATTGCTCTCGTATTATATGAGTATATAGAGAAATTATACTCAAAAAGCGGATTTTAACTTTGATACAAATCAACTTATTACTGAAACGAATAAAAAGGCTAGCCATGGTTAAAGACACGCGGTAAATACTTTCATGCAGACTCGACACCCGTATCCCTGTGGCTGACAGTCTTGAACAATAGGTACCCTTTTCATCTGTACTGTTAGTAATTCATTTCAGGATGAAAGCCGCTGACGCCCTGAAAATGCATGTGCCAGCGTACCTGAATCAATAAACTCCAGTTCGCCACCCAGCGGCACACCGTGTGCAATGCGGGTTGCCAGCACATTATGCCGTATCGCCATTGCAGAAATATAATGCGCTGTCGCTTCACCCTCAACCGTCGGATTGGTTGCCAGAATAATTTCTTCTATTTGTCCCGATGCCAGACGTTCATCCAGCAATTGCAGACCCAGTTCAGCCGGACCAATACCATCCAGTGGCGACAAATGCCCCATCAGGATGAAATATCTGCCACGAAATTCAGCAATATGTTCAATTGCATAAACATCGGCAGGTGTTTCCACCACGCATAACTTGCTGTCATCCCGTGACGGACTGCTACACAGGCCGCATAAAGCCTCCTCACTTAGTGTTCTGCAACGTTTGCAGTGGCCAATATTCTCTGCTGCCTGTTGTAACGCCAGCGATAAAACCGTTGCCCCACTGCGATCGCGCTCAAGTAAATGAAATGCCATACGCTGTGCTGATTTGGGCCCGACACCAGGCAGGCACGTTAACGCTTCAATGAGTTGCTGCAATAAAGGTGACATATTAGTAGACGACATTCATAACCGACTTTAATCAAACGACGTTGAATAACCAATAAAAAAATAAAAAAACTTAAAAAGGTAACTTCATGCCACCGGGAAGATTCAAACCCGCAGTTAAACCTGACATTCGGCTTGATGATTCAGTTTCAATTTTTCTTACTGCATCATTCACCGCTGCAGCCAGTAAATCCTCCAGCATTTCCTTATCATCACCCATTAGACTATCGTCAAGCTGGACACTACGTAGCTCATGGCGGCCATTCATCACGATTTTGACCATGCCACCACCCGCCTGTCCTTCAACTTCCATGCTGGCAATTTCTGCCTGCGCCTTCTGCATGTCTTCCTGCATTTTCTGCGCCTGTTTCATCATATTGCCCATCGCGCCTTTCATCATAATTTACCTCACACTTTTTAACCATTAAGGAATTGTTGATCAATCTATACAATCGTATCTTATTACTGAAACAGATAAAAAGGCGACCTGGTGTTCAAGACACGCTGTCAATACTTCCATGTAAGCTCGACACCCGCATCCCTGCGGCTGACGATCTTGAACACCAGGTCGCCTTTTCATCTATCCTGTTAGTAACAAGCTGAAGTATCCAAACTTCGGCGTGGCAAAACTTGACAATAGCCAGCTATAAAATTAATTCAACGGTTTTACCGAACCGGGAATAATTTCGGCATTAAAACATTCTTTTAATGTCTGCACAAAAACATCTTTATTAATAGATTGCTCTGCCTGTTGCTGGCGTTGTTGTTGCTCACGTTGCGTTGTCTGTGCGGGTGTTTCTATTAACGTATTTTTCGATTCTGCAAATGCGCTAGTTATTTCAACTTCCAGTTGTGCCTCAATATTGAAGTATTCACCTAACGCTTGCTGTAACCGTTGTTTCGCTTTTGGGTTTAATAAATTACTCTGCCCAGAGTCAAGCTGTAAAATAACGTGATTCCCTTCACGTTTTTTAAAAGCGCAGTTAATCGCCAGTTGTTTGACCAGCCCTCCCAGAGAAAGTGCCTGCACAATGCTACGCCAGTCATCAGGAAAAACTGATTCTGCCTGTTCTGCGACTTCAGACACTTGCTGCGTTACGCGAGTGGTAACCATTGTTGCTTCTTGCACCTGATGTGGGACAACTTCAGTATCTGTTCTGGTTGTAGCTAAAATTGACGACTGCTCTGCAGATGATTCACTGGCTGTTGTGGCCTGGACATGAGGGACAGCCAGCGATGAAACCGACGCATTAATTGCCGCTCTTGCGGCCTGCGCCCCGCCTTTGCCGGTGACAGAAGGCGCGCTGGCGGCTGGCATTGATGCTGCGGGTAGCGAAGAACCCATTGCGTTTGTGGATACGATATCAGCTGATGCTGGGGGCATCAATGATGTGTGCTTTGGTACTGTATCTAAAGATATCGGTGCTGAGACAGGACGAAACGCCAGCATACGTAGCAATACCATTTCAAAACCTGCGCGTGCGTCTGGCGACAAAGGTAAATCGCGCCGTCCAATCAGACCTGTCTGGTAAAACAGTTGTAGATCTTCTGCGCTCACTTGCTCGCATAGCTGCAATAGAGATGCTTTGGCACTAACATACTCATCCAGCGCTTCAGGAACAACTTTAGCCAGATTCATATGGTGCAAGACACTCAGTAGTTCAGCCAGTACATTTTCGTAGTCTGGCGAGAATTCAGCGAGCGCTGCAACTTCCTTCATTACCAACGCGGCATCGTTACTTAACAATGCCTGCAAAATAGCCAATACCTGTTCACGCGATACCGTACCCAGCATATCGCGTACTTCCTGCTCACGAATAACACCGCCACCAAATGCCAGTGCCTGATCGAGCAAACTGAGTGCATCACGCATGCTGCCATCAGCGGCTTCAGCTATCAGTTGCAGCGCCGTAACATTAAATTCAATATTTTCTTCACTTAATATATATTGTAAATGGTTGGCGATTAAACTGACTGGCAGCCGTTTGAGATTAAACTGCAAACAGCGTGACAGAATTGTTGCCGGCAGTTTCTGCGGGTCAGTCGTTGCAAGTAAAAATTTTACATGCGGTGGTGGCTCTTCCAGAGTTTTAAGCAGCGCATTAAAGCTGCTTTTGGAAAACATGTGTACCTCATCAATCAGATAGACCTTATAGCGCCCTCGTGTGGGGGCGTACTGCACGTTTTCGAGTAACTCGCGGGTATCATCCACGCCCGTTCGCGAGGCTGCATCAACTTCAATTAAGTCGATATATCGACCTTCAGCAATCTCCTGGCAGGTAGAACAGACCCCACACGGCGTGGAGGTTATGCCGGTTTCACAATTAAGTGATTTGGAAAAAATACGTGCAATGGTCGTTTTACCAACGCCACGAGTACCGGTGAAAAGGTAGGCGTGATGTAAACGTTCATCATTGAGCGCATTCACCAATGCCCGTGACACATGTTCCTGCCCCACCAGAGCCTGAAAGTTTGCCGGACGCCATTTTCGTGCCAGTACCTGATAACTCATACTAACGTCTGTGCCAGCACAAAATGCATTTCTACAGGAAGATAATGTGTATAAACCATCAAAAAAGCCTGTCAGGCCTGAAAAACAGGATAAGCCTATAAATTAGGCGGCAACCCGTTCCAGCCACACCTCAGCACCCGAAGTCACCATTACCGTTGCTTCCTTCCGGATCTGGCGGAGTTCACAGTTAGTCGTCGCGAGGGAACCAGAACAGGTCACCATAGAACGCTTATTATACATTTTTAATTCGGCTTTTACCGCAAACAAACAGATTTTTTTATACTTAAGCAGGCATCTATTCGAGGTACTCGCCATTGTGTACTGTATAATACCGTATCTTTGTAGATAGAAAAAACACCGACGCATGAAAACACAGTTACGAATCGCAACCCGCAAAAGCCCGCTTGCTCTGTGGCAGGCCGAGCATGTCAAAGCATGTTTGCTCGCCGCCCACCCAGAGCTTAATGTGGAACTGGTTACTTTTTCCACGCAGGGTGATAAAATTCTCGATACACCGCTGGCAAAAATTGGTGGTAAAGGCCTGTTTGTGAAAGAACTGGAAGTCGCCATACTGGAAGACAACGCTGACATTGCCGCGCACTCAATTAAAGACGTACCGATGGATTTCCCTGAGGGACTGCACCTGTCCACCATACTGGAACGTGAAGAACCTTGCGATGCCTTTGTTTCAAATCGTTACGGTTCTCTGGAAAGCCTCCCCAAAGCAGCTATCGTCGGCACCAGCAGTCTGCGTCGGCGTTGCCAGTTACTAAACCAACGCCCCGACCTGATCATTAAAGACTTGCGTGGCAATGTCAACACACGACTGTCAAAACTGGATAACGGCAACTACGATGCCATTATTCTCGCCTGCGCCGGACTTGTTCGTCTGGAAATGGAACACCGCATCAAACAACGTATTTCATCCGACTCGATCTTACCCGCTGTCGGTCAGGGCGCGATTGGACTGGAAGCCAGAATTGACGACGATGAAACTCTGGCACTCATTAACCACCTTAATCATACCGATACCAGCGACCGCATTTATGCTGAACGTGCACTTAATCAACGACTCCAGGGTGGTTGCCAGGTGCCCATCGCCGGATACGCCCAGTTAGATGCTGACACCCTGCACCTGAAAGCACTGGTCGGTGAGCCCGATGGCAGCATTATAGTGAGTGGCAATATCAGCGGTCAGCGCAGCGATGCCGAAGCACTCGGCAGAACACTTGCCGATGACCTGCTTTTACGGGGTGCCAGAGAAATTCTTGAACGCCTGTATAAGGCACAATCGTAACGCGCGTGCATTGCATATTACAGACAGGTAACGTAACCTTGCGTCCCAGAAATCCAGTGCCGAATAATGCGCCTTCGGCACAGCTAAGTAACAGAATATTTAAAATAATACGTAATTTGAAGATTTAAGAGAGGTGGCCGAGTGGTTGAAGGCGCACGCCTGGAAAGCGTGTATACGGTAACGTATCGAGGGTTCGAATCCCTTCCTCTCTGCCAATTACTGCCCAGAAAAATAACTCCCGCATTTAGACTCTCCTTACTCCTGTCAATCCTTTACTGTCAACGCCGAGGATGTATTTACAGAGCAATAAATCCCTGCTCATGTCACAATGTATTATCATAAACCATCTACCCGTTATACCACTACCACATGCTACACATACACCACAGCAACCGTCTGGAAAATCTAGCAAATAAACTGCTTTTCTCGTACACAAATAATAATACACATCCTTTTACGCCACGTATCATTATTACCGAAAGTCCATCGCTAACTCGTTGGCTAAAACATCAGTTCTGTCAGCATGACGGTATTAGCTGTCTTTTAGAAATGCCCATGCCTGCTGCATGGCTATGGAAACAGGCAAGACATCTACTAAATCTTCCAGCAGAATCTGACCCACTAACACGCGAACGCATGCAATGGCTAATTCATGCAGTACTCGCTGATAACACTGTTCTGTCTCAAGCACATGACAATGCACAGGTGACATTCTATTTAAGTAAAGACGATACTGGCCTCAAACGTTGGCAACTTGCCGGTCGTATTGCTGATTGTTTCGACCGTTATCAGTTCTACCGTCCAGAACTGATAGAAAAATGGTCCCATGGAGAGGATACACAATGGCAAGCAATATTATGGCGTGAAATTTCAAAAGGTGTTGAAGCGAATCGTGTAGTGCTTATGCACCGGTTTCTTGAAGAACTGGAACACCTGTCTAAACCCAACTTACTGCCTGAACGATTAGACCTTTTTTCCATACATAATCTGCCGCCACTACTGCTGAATGCCTATGTAGCTATTGCCAAACATATTCCAGTAAAAATCTGGTTGCTTGCGCCAACTGAACAATACTGGGCAGACTTGAAAACGCCACGGGAAAAAACAAAAAAACGACTGAATGACCCAGGAAATATAGCTTACTGGGAAGAGGAAGGAAATCCTTTGCTAACCCAGTGGGGAAAACAAGGACAAGTTTTTCAGGACCTGCTACTGGAAATGAGTACGCCAGAAAATGAGGAAACAGTCTTTTCTAAACACTCAAAAGATATACTTCAACACAGCATCCTTAGCAACTTACAAACGGATATTTATAATGCTGTTGAGGAAGATAAAGCACAGGAAAAATCAATACATGAAAAAGCATTAACCAGCATACAGATACATATCTGCCACAGTGCAATGCGTGAGTGTCAGGCACTACACGATACTTTAATGCACTGTTTGAAAGATAATCCAGAACTCGAACCAGAAGACATACTGGTTCTGGTGCCAGAAATTAGTCGCTATGCACCATATATTGAAGCCGTTTTTGGTCGCGTGCCTGGCAAAGAAGAGAAACAACTACCCTTTAACCTTTCCGATATTGTACTAGCCGATGAACATCCATTAATACATGCTTTTTTAGGCCTACTTGAATTGCCTGAAAGTCGCTTCACCCGCACTGATGTATTAAGCCTACTTGACCTGCCAGAGGTTCGTTGTAACTTTGGTTTACACCCTGAAGACTGCGCAAAATTAACAAAAATATTCGATGAGCTTCATGTTTACTGGGGTTTAGACGGTGAGGATAAGCAGTACCGATTTGATTTACCCGCTATTGAAGAGAATACATGGCAACATAGTTTTAACCGGATTATGTCTGGCTTCTCTCTGGGTTCAGAAAATCTCTATTCTGGCATAGCACCAAAAACTGGGCTCACATCACAGGATGCAGAACCTGCTGCGCGCTTTTTTGAGCTGTTAGATACATTGCGTGAGTGGGCAAAAAAGCTGAAGGATATGAATGCAACCGCAACCGTGTGGACAGAAACACTGAACAGTTTACTTCTTGATATCTTTGGTGAGAACAAAGATGAAGATGACCGTCTAAGCCAAATCCGAAACCTCCTTAGCGAACTGGCAGAAATCGGAAAAGAAAATGTCGCAATATTAAAAAGAATTGTAATACATAATTGGCTGAGTAAAACATTATCTACGCGCACAGAGCGCAGCCATTTTTACAGTGGCGGAGTAACTTTCTGTGGTATGCAGCCACTACGTGGCGTACCTTTTAAAATCATATGTTTGCTAGGTATGCAGGATCAGGCCTTCCCACGTCGTCACAAAAATATTGAATTTGATCTTATGGCAAAGAAATGGGTACATGGAGATCCTGACCCTGCGCTGGAAGATCGCTACCTTTTTCTAGAAACCTTGTTAGCTGCGCGTGAACGCTTGATTATTAGTTACACCGGTCGAAACAATCGAAACAATGAATCACTTCAACCATCGATTGTAGTACAGGAACTAATCGACTACATGGATGAGCATTACACCATTAATAATAAAAAACCTTCTGTAAAATTAACCAAAGTACATTCGTTACAGGTCTTTGGCCGTGGTAATTTCAGCAATACCATGCACCGCAGTTTTGATGGCTGGTGGCTAGAAATAGCTAAAACCGTGCTGACACATGAAGTTGCAACAGTCAAAAATAATTGGCCAGTTATTGTTCTTCCAAACGAACATGAACCACAACGCCAAACATCACCAATACTTCTGAGCAGATTTTTTAAACACCCTGTAAAATATTTTATACAACAGCAATTACACATCCACGAACCCAGTGATATTGAAGTCGTTGAAGATGAACCCTTCGATCTTGACAAGCTGAAACAATGGCAGATTCTTAATCAACTACTCGAATACTGGAAACAAGATGAAACGGATGAATCAGGTCAGATGATAATGGCACATGGCATGCTACCGCATGGCAGCCTGGGGAAGAAAATACTCACCAAAAAGAAAGCTGAATACCGTGAAATAATCACAACTCTGAAAGCCATTCCAGATATCCAGCCACCGCTAAAAAAACATCCTATTGATATTGATCTGAACCTGGCTATCAACGGCAAAGTCTGGCAGTTAGCCGGTCGTCTCCAACATACTTATGCAGATATTGGACTGGTACAAATTTCTGCCAGTAACTATGAATTACATAAAGTCATGTCTCTATGGATAGAACACCTCTGCCTACATGCCAGCAAACATCAACAAGCGGGTACAGCACGCTTTATCTGCAAAAATAAAGCTATGCAGCTACATGCTATTGATGCAGAAAGCGCGCTTGAGCATCTTAAGGTTTTGATTGAAGTATACACAACTGGACTATCTAGCCCTCTACCTTTTATGCCTCAATCATCCTCTAAATACGCAGCAACATGGACTGAAACAAAAGATAAAGGCAAAGCCATCAAAGCGGCTCTAAAAGTATGGGATAACAAACAGATGAATAGATATACCGGCGAAAACGAAGATTTTTTTGCAACCCTTGCCTTACGGGGAAATGCATGGGAACCTGACGAAGACTTTGCCAACTATGCACTACGTATCTTCAATCCGTTGCAAAATTGTCTAGAGCCACTGATATGAATAATAGAGAGTTAAAGATTAATGCGATCATTCCAGGAAAATCCCATCTAATTGAAGCCAATGCTGGGACGGGTAAAACCTATGCCATCGCTAATCTATTTCTGCGTTTTATACTCGAAGGCACTACTATTCAACATTTATTAGTTGTCACGTTTACCCGTGCAGCGACTGACGAATTACGTGGGCGAATTCGCAAAAGGATTAACGAAGCACGCCTGCTGTTAACAGCGAATGTTGAAGCCATAGATGAAGATGATTTCTTCAGTGCACTACCTGAAAATTATCCTGAAGGCCGAATCAGGGAGCAGGCAATACAACGCCTGGCGCTGGCACTAATGGATATACATGAAGCCCCTATCTACACTATACATGGTTTCTGTCAACAGGCGCTTACTGACCAGGCTTTTAGTAGCGGACAGTCCTTTGAGCTGGAGCAAGCGGATGATGAAGAACTAAAACGCCACGCCATGCAGGACTGGTGGCGACAACGTACCTACGAAATATCAGCAGCTGAACTCACTAGCCTGCAAAAGATATTCCCAACTTTTAAAGTCCTCCAGGAACAACTGAAACCTTTGCTCCAGTCACCTGCTCCTGGCCTTTATCCTACACCTATTGATGATGTAACTGTCATCAAAAATAAACTGCAAGACACATTACGAAACTTTGCTAGATGCTGGGGTGAACAAAATACCGTAGCGCGTGAACGCCTACTGTCAGAAAATTCACCATTAAATCGCGGCCGACATCGTATTGCTACTCTTGAGAAAAATCTCAACACACTTGATGAATGCCTGTTATGCGACACACCTTTTGTACCGGAAGCAAACACCTTAAAATCCATTTTTCATAGGAATTTTACATTCATAAAAAAAAGCACTAAAGAAGATCAGGATAAGTTTGACATAGCTCCATTCTTACAAGCTGAACACCTGCATAACCTGAGTGAACAAACAAAATCGTTACAACATATCGATGAATTAAATAACGCATACAATTATGTACATTCACAATTAACCAATATAAAACAACGCCAGGGGCTGCTGTCATTTGATGACATGATTCAGCAACTACATAATAGCCTACATAATAGCCTACATAATGGCACTGCAAAAATAGAACTTGCTCAAAGACTCGCAGCACAGTACCCGATTATTCTAGTGGATGAATTTCAGGATACGGATATATTACAGTACGCTATTTTTAACCGTATTCATACCGCTGGGAATAATCATACTTTTATCATGATTGGTGATCCCAAACAAGCTATCTACGGTTTTCGAGGTGGTGATATCTTCACTTATATGCAAGCGCGCCGAGAAGCTGAGCAACACTGGTCATTATCCATCAACTGGCGCTCTACGCCAGAAATGATTAATGCCATTAACAATCTTTTTTCTGGTAAAAACAGCTTTACCTATAAAGACATTCCATACGAGCGTTCCCATGCTCCACAAAATAAAATCAAGGCGCGCCCATTAATAATTAATCACAAAAATGAACCTGCGTTAGTGGTACAGAAACTGCCTCGCAAAGATAACGGTAAAGTAAGCAGTAAAAATGATATATATAACCATGTTCATCATGCTGTCGCCCAACGTATTGCTGAACTGTTAGCTGATAACAATGCCTGCATTGGAGACAATCCTCTAAAACCAGCCGATATCGCCATATTGGTGAGCAGTGGTTTTGAAGCTAGAGAAATACGTCAGGCTCTGCTGGATCAAGGCGTGCGAGCCGTCTCGGTTGGCAAAGATAATATCTGGAAGAGTGACGAAGCCATCGGCCTGCGCTATCTGTTAGAAGCGGCACAGATTCCTGATCATCGTGACCTGCTTCGTCAGGCACTCACCGCGCCTTTTCTCAATCTAAAGACTGAAGACTTATTAAATATTATCACCCTTCCTCAACGCTGGAGCACCTGGGTTGAGCTTATTCATAAAACCAATACACAATGGCAGCAACACGGTTTTATGTCGGCTTTTCAAACATTACTTGGTGGTTTTGGTAAAGCATTAAATCCCTCATCTAAAGGTTCAGACACTTCATCAACATCAACTGACTGGCTGAAAAGAATGTCAGATCCCGAGCGCTGCCTGACCAACCTGTTTCACCTTGCTGAATTGCTGCAACAGGCGAGCAAAAAACATCCTGGTGGAGAGCAACTATTAACCTGGATGTACCAGCAAGAAAATACTGAAGATAATGAAGAATACCAGCTACGTCTTGAAAGCGATGAAGAACTGGTCAAGATTGTTACCATGCACGCCAGCAAAGGGCTGGAATACCCCATCGTCTTTGCAGCATATCTATGGCACTGCAAACCAGCTGATCATAGCGTAAAACAATCCACTCACTGGCATGAAGCAAACAACAATACTTTTCATCATTATTACAGTCCGTGGATTGATAAAAATTCAGCCGAGTTCAAACTGGCTGACCACGAGCGTCTGGCCGAAGATATTCGACTGGCATACGTAGCACTTACTCGCGCCAGCGCACACTGTCATGTGTTCTTCGATGCTGCTGGGAGCAAGACTGGTCATGCTGGCCACACCGCCCTGGCATGGCTTTTATCTGACCGCAAAGTAGATTTGGACAATGAATATTTTGTTACCGACGAAAAAGATATTACACTGCAGCCACTTCTGGAAAAATCAAATATAAGCGTTATTGATGCACAGGAAAATCTAACGACCAGGCCGATTAACATCGCCGCAACGTCAACTGATACGTTAGATGTAGATTCTATTGAACGCAAAATTCGAAGCAACTGGAAAATCGGCTCTTATTCAGCCATGACACGTAATGTACACCAGACAACACGCGTATCACCTCAGGAAAAAACCGATGATTACGCACTAAATTTTGAAGCCGGTGCACATGTTGGGAATTTTTTGCATACCTTGCTTGAACACATCAACCCAACACAGGATCTGCTACCACAAATTAAAAAACTGACACCTGCACTTACTCTGCGTTACGGGTTGAAACAAAAACCAGAAACCGAAGATCTTACCGGCTGGGTGTATAATATCCTACACACACCTCTCAATAAAAATGGTATGACACTGGCAGGGCTAAAGGTAGAACATACTCTACGTGAACTTGAATTTGACCTCAGCGCCAATAATGTTCAATGCAACAAACTAGACGCTCTACTCCGTGAACAAAATACTCATGAGCTCCCACCATTGGACTTTAAAAAATTCCAGGGCATGATTACCGGTATAATCGACCTGGTGTTTGAACATGATGGCAAATACTACATCGCTGATTATAAAAGTAACCTTCTCAGCCGGAAACTAAAAAACTACAGTCCAGACAATCTGGCCATAGAGATAAATACACGTCGTTACGACCTACAATACCTGATTTACACACTCGCGCTGCATCGCCACCTGGAACAACGTCTTAACGACTACAGTTACGAACGTGACTTTGGTGGAGTCTATTACCTGTTCCTACGCGCCATGCGCCCAAAAAATGGTACTCACTATGGTGTATATTTTACCCGTCCAGATGCCAAACTTATAGGAAAACTGGACCACGAAATATTTAACTATCAGATGAAAGAAATTGCATAATGGTCACTAAATTACTCCGCCAGGCCGAGCTCTCGCCACTCGCCATTCAGTTTGCCAAATTCTGCTCACAGTTAGATGATAAGGCCGACGAGCTAGCACTAATAACCGCCGCCATACTTGCTGATCGTAATACACATGGTGATACATGCTTAGACCTTCGTTTTCTGGAAGAAAAAACATTGCTTTATGGAAAAGAAAATAACCGATTAAAACAAGCGCCTGATATTAATCAATGGCTGACCGCACTCGACTGCAAATTCATTGGCAAAACCGATACATACCAACCGCTCATTCTCGACGGCAATCGCCTGTACCTACATCGGCACTGGCAGGAAGAAAAAACCATAACTCAAGTACTGCAATCCAGTTTTGGAAAGATCAATCACAATCCAGAGCGCAGCAAAAAAAGACTAAATATGCTGTTTGATGCAAACACACCCGAAGACAATGCTTACGGACAAAAACTCGCAGCAGCCATGGCACTCACCCGTAAACTCACCATCATCACCGGTGGCCCTGGTACGGGTAAAACCACTACGGTGACTAAAATATTAGCCCTGTTACTCGAACAACAACCTGCCCTTCACATTCTTCTTGCAGCACCCACTGGAAAAGCGGCTGCTCGCTTGACCATTAGTATAAATAAGCAACTGGAAAAACTGGAAAAACACATCACCACAGAGACACTCAACAAACTACCACGAGAAGCTAGCACCATACACCGGTTACTCGGTTGGAAGCCACATGGCTTTGAACATAACCAGGATAATCCACTTTCGTGTGATTGCCTGCTCCTGGATGAAACCTCAATGGTAGATCAGGGATTAATGGCCAGCCTCCTCGCTGCTCTTCCTGAAAATTGTAGAATTATCCTGCTCGGTGATCGTGATCAACTCTCCTCAGTTGAGGCTGGCAGTATATTGGGTGACCTAACCGGACATGGGCAGAGACTTAGCCTGTCAGCCGAACGCGCCATAGAATTACAGGCGCTATTAGGCCAACTACCGACAGATATTATTAACAACAAAACACCTGCCATTGCCGACCACATCGCTCAGCTCACTCACAGCTACCGCTTTGCAAAAGGCGGCGGTATCGGCAAACTCGCATACGCAATAAACAATGGTGATATAGGTGCCATCGACAAATTACGCAAGGAAACCAATGATGAGCTTGACTGGATAGAGGCCAATGGCCAGCAACCTGGAAAAGCAGTTGTCACCTGGGCAGTTGAGCACTATAAGACGATCTTTAAGGCAACAACAGCTAAAGATGCACTAAAAATTTTTGCATCAACCCGTTTACTCACTGCCCTGAATAAAGGCCCCTGGGGTGCAACACAAATCAGCGAACAAATAGAAGCTGAATTACAAAGAACGGAAAAAATCAAAAGAAAAAATAACGCACCCTATAAAGGCCTCCCTGTAATTATCTGTCGTAATGATCGTGAAACGGGTCTATATAATGGTGACACTGGTATTTTTTGGGAAGATGAGCAGGGTGAACTCATGGCATGGTTCGAAATAAAAGAAGGGCTAACGCCTTTCTCAGAACACCAGCTCCCTGAATGGAAGCCCGCCTGGACACTCACCGTACACCGTAGCCAGGGTTCCGAGTACAAGCATGTCCTACTGGTTCTACCACCTGATGAGTCACCCATAGTAACCCAGGAGCTAATCTACACCGGAGTCACCCGTGCCGCGCAAAAATGTACCCTGGTGGCAAACTGGCAACAACTTAAGCATGCGGTCAATCGCAAAGTTACCCGGTTTTCAGGTCTGAATGAGCGGATTGGCTGGTCCACTTTTTTACCAGATAGAGTGTGAAACGAAAAAAACACTGATTATTCGGTACAATTATGGTGGATTAATAACAACATATCCCATAGCATAACCAACCGTATCACAAAAATTATAAACCAGACCTTATTACAACAGCCTTAATAACAACTGTGCAGCACAAAAACACCACGAACTGGCAGGCAAACGATAGATCCTATATCTGGCACCCCTACAGTAGTTTTGCTTCAAACAACCCGGTTTACCCTGTTAAATCTGCTAAAGAGGTTTACATTACACTGGCTGATGGCCGTGTGTTAGTTGACGGCATGGCCTCCTGGTGGTGCGCTATTCATGGTTACAATGTCCCCGCCCTCAACCATGCTATTACTTCTCAACTGGCATCAATGGCGCATATTATGTTTGGTGGTTTAAGCCACGAACCGGCAGCCAGGCTTGCAACAAAACTGGTTACCATCACGCCCGCAGCGTTACAGACGGTCTTTTTTTCTGACTCAGGTTCTGTTGCAGTCGAAGTTGCGATGAAAATGGCTATTCAGTACTGGCAGGCAAAAGCTAAACAACATAAACAAAAATTTATCGCGCTACGCAACGGCTATCATGGAGATACCTTTGGTGCGATGTCAGTGGGCGACCCGATTACAGGGATGCACAGCCTGTTTTCCGCTGTGCTGGCAAAAAATTATTTTATTGCTTCCCCTGCCTGTAAATTTAACCAACCTTGCAATAAAACCGCGATAAGCGAACTAAAAAACATCCTGCGACAATACCACCACAATATTGCTGCACTGATACTCGAACCCATCGTTCAGGGTGCGGGCGGGATGAAATTTTATTCTGCTGATTATCTTAAACAGGCCAGTGCGCTGTGTAAACAGTATGATGTGTTATTGATTGCAGATGAAATTGCTACTGGTTTTGGTCGCACGGGCAAGCTGTTTGGCTGTGAACATGCCGCTATCTCACCCGATATTATGTGTCTGGGGAAATCGCTGACTGGTGGCTATTTAACCCTGGCGGCAACACTCACAACGACCGTCATCAGCGAGGTAATTTCAACAGGCGAGCCCAACATGTTTATGCATGGCCCAACTTTTATGGCCAACCCACTTGCCTGCTGCGTTGCTTTAGCCAGCATAGAACTGTTATTAGCTTCACCCTGGCAAAGCAACATCAGCAGAATTGAAGAACAGTTAACCGCTGGACTAGCTAAATGCAGCGAACTGGCGCAAGTTCAGGATATAAGGATACTGGGGGGCATTGGCGTAGTAGAACTGCACCAGGCTGTGGATATGGCAGTTATACAGGAGGCATTCGTTACAGCCGGTGTCTGGATTCGACCCTTCGGTAAACTGGTTTATCTTATGCCACCCTATATTATTTCTAATCAGGATATAAAAAAACTCACCGATGCCATTTATCAGGTAGTACAAACGATCTGACTACACTATTTTTATTTCACTTGCGCCAGTCAGTCAACGAAGCTGTCCAGCCAAAAACGATAATATATTTATGGCTTTATCTCGGCACTACCAGCGCATTAAATGCTAGTTGTAATGGATAACATAGGAAAAAATCGGCTTTTTTCTCGGTATATATTAACCGGATGGATACAAAGAATACTTATGCTTCAAGACACACTGTCAATACATCTCTGTAGACTCGACACCGGCATCCCTGCGGCTGACGGGCTTGAACCATAAGTATTCTTTGCATCCGTTTCCATAAAATCATCCATGAACTCTCGTCCATGAAAATTAAAATCAGTGAATTAATTGTCCGCTACCTTGAACGAATTGGTGTGGAAACAATTTTTGGTATTCCCGGCGCGCACATTTTACCTGTCTATGACAGTCTCTATGACTCAACGATTCAAAGCGTTCTGGTTAAACACGAACAGGGCGCTGCCTTTATGGCCGGCGGATTTACCCGTGCTTTCGGAAAAATCGGTGCCTGTATCACCACAGCAGAGCCAGGCGCTACCAATCTGGTCACGGCGGATTTCAAGAGAGTTGTCGCCTAAAGTTAAAAGTTATGCTGCCAATG
>CAYTUK010000010.1:0-112383 GCA_964441285.1 uncultured Thiotrichaceae bacterium
ACCGATTAACGATGAAAATTCTCTAAAAAAAGTGTCCGGTTGGACTTGACCAGTATAGTTCACTCTTCAAATAAGTTAAGACTGGATTATCATTTCAATATAATATTTACACAAAATATTCATAATCTATGGCCACAACATCTTAGCGTTATAGTGATTTTACAGTGAAGGAAAATTTTCCCGACCATGTGCAAACATGAAATCAATATCAGGCCCTTTTGGTACAATCCCTGTTGGATTGATCGAACGATGACTGGCGAAATAGTGATACTTGATATGATTCATGTTCACCGTTTCTGCCACCCCGGGAATTTGATAGAGTTCACGCGTATAGGCCCATAGATTTGGGTAATCTATTAGACGTTGTTTATTGGTTTTAAAATGGTTGTAATACACCGCATCAAAACGTACCAAAGTGGTAAATAATCGCCAGTCTGCTTCAGTGATTTGATTACCAACCAGGTAACGTTGCTTTGATAATGATTTTTCAAGTTGGTCCATGGTATTAAACAATCGATCATATGCTTTTTCATAGGCCTTTTGGCTGGTGGCAAACCCCGCTTGATATACGCCGTTGTTTACATTGTGATAAACAAGATCATTTATCACATCGATTTTTTCACGCAGTGATGGCGGGTAAAAATCAATATCTGAATCAGTGTAATCATCAAAAGCGGTATTCAACATGCGAATGATTTCTGAGGATTCATTATTGACAATCGTCTCGCATTTTTTGTCCCAAAGCACTGGCACAGTCACCAGGCCATCAAAATTCGGATGGGCCTTTTGATAATTTTCATAGAGATAATGTGCATGGTTTATATGATCTTCTGTCGCTCCCGGATATTTGTTTCCAGAATCATCGCCGAACATCCAGCTTTCATCCGGCATTAACGGGTGAACGACAGAAACAGAAATGATATCTTCCAGTCCTTTCAGTGCGCGAACAATCAAGGTGCGATGTGCCCACGGACAAGCATAGGACACATAAAGATGATAACGGTCTGGTTCAGCGGCAAAGCCAGCTTTGCCACCCGGGCCTGCACGGCCATCTTTTGTTACCCAGTTCCTGAAACTCGATACAGCCCGAAGAAACTCACCTTTTTCAACTTGCCATTTACCCGCCATTTTTGTAGTCATCTTTTTATGCCTCTGCCATTTTTTTACGCTTAATCCACGCACGATCACGGACGAAGTTATTTGATTGATAGTCACGCATTGCCTGATCAATTTCTGCTTTTGAATTCATCACAAACGGACCATACTGAACAATGGATTCATTAATGGGCTTACCGCTAATCAGCAGAATCCTGGCACCTTGTTCCCCTGCAACAAAGTCAGCAATGTCATCATTTTCACCCAGTACGATAAGTGTATTCAATGCTACACTTTTGTCATTGAACAAACCCCCACCTTCGAAAATATACAGAAAACTATTATTTTCAACAGGCAGAATAGTTTGAAATATTTTGCCTGCATTTAGCTGCACATCGAAATAAGACACATTGGTTATGTTATCTACAATGGGTGAAATTACATCACCAATATGACCGATAAGCACTTTGGTCGTGTAGTCCGGTGATTCAACCACTGGAAATGCATCTGATTTATATTCCTGATACGCTGGCGCGTCCATCTTGTTTGCAGAGGGTAAATTGATCCATAACTGAAACCCCCGCATCAAGCCGCTCTCCTGTTTTGGCATTTCTGAATGGATGACACCACTCGCCGCTTTCATCCATTGCGCTCCACCAGGCCCCAGGCTACCGGTATTGCCCATACTGTCCTTGTGTTCCATATCGCCATCGATCATATAGGTGAAAGTATTAAAACCACGATGCGGATGTTCCGGGAAACCGGCAATATAGTCGTCAGGATTATCACTACTGAATTGATCAAGCATGATGAACGGGTCATAGTTGCGCAAAGCAGGCGTACCGATTGTTCGGTGCACGGTTACGTCTGCACCTTCCGATGTTGCTCTTGCAGGGATGAATCGTGCTGTACTGGATTGTTTGTTCATAATACTCTCTTTTTTTTATCGAAGCGTAGACTCAAAAGAGCCCGCGTTTCAAATTGATGAGTAGATTAACGGTTACGATTGTCGAGGCTGAAAACCCCGGCACCGTGTATCACTAACAGCAGTAAACCACCGGCTATTGCAATATCACTCATGAACATAATCATCTGGGTTTGATCAGCAAAGTTATGGTGGAATATAACCGCAGCGACTACCGAAAACACACTCAGTGCAATAGCGCTCCATTTTGTTTGCCAGCCAGCAATAATCGCCAGACCACCACCAACTTCAAGCAAAATAACCAGTGGCAAAAAAATACCTGGCACACCCATTGCCTCCATATATCCCTGAGTTCCTGCATAGGCAGCAATTTTGCTCAAACCGGCAAGTAAGAAAATCTGACCGAGAAATACTCGTGCGATAAATTGAATAACTTTTTCCATTTTGAATTTCCCCTGATTTTAGCTGTTGTTGAAAAATGACCTGACTTTTGACATGCATTTATTGCCCTGTCGTTGGATACATTATTAGTGTTGCGAAAACAAAGATAAACAGTAACAATAAGAAATAATTGTTCTTTATTTAACAACAGTAGGAGAATGAAATGAATCGCTTTGAGAACATGAATGTCTTCATCCGCGTTGTCGAAGTTGGCAGTATCAGTGGCGCTGCTGATAATCTCGGAGTTGCTAAATCGGCTGTTAGCCGACGCTTAAAAGAGCTTGAAGGACATCTCGGTGTTGAGCTTTTTCACCGCACAACTCGGCGCATGAACCTGACAGATACCGGCCGCGCTTTTTACCATCAGGCCGTACGAATTCTGCAAGATGTTCTGGAAGCAGAACTCACGACATCGCAAGCCCATAAGACTTTAAAAGGCAGTTTAAAGGTTGCGTTACCATCCAGTTTTGGTCTTATGCACATGGGAGGTGCCATTAATGCGTTTTCAAAAGAGCACCCACAGATTGAATTTGATCTGGATTTTAATGACCGTGAAGTAGATTTAATGCAGGAAGGATTTGATCTTGCCATTCGGCTTGCGAACCTGCCTGATTCAAGCTTGATCGCTCGTCATCTTGCACCCATTAAAACGGTCATGTGTGCCAGTCCAGCTTATATCGAAGAAATGGGCGCGCCTCTATCACCCAATGAATTGATTAACCATCGATGTCTTGTTTATAGCCTGCTGCGTGATTTCGAATACTGGTCTTTAACGGATACAAAAGGTAAAGAAAACAAAATAAAAATACAGCCATTTTTAAAAGCAAGCGCGGGTGAATTTCTTAGAGATGCGGCAGTCGAAGGCCTGGGCCTTGTTATCGTTCCATCATTTATAGCCTATAAGGAAATTGAGCATGGAAATTTGATCCCTATACTCAAAGAGTACAAGATACCACAGATATCCGCTTATGCCATTTATCCGCAAACGCGTCACCTTTCTCTACGTGTAAGAGCGTTTGTTGATTTTCTGATACAACGTTTTGAAGGCACACCCTATTGGGATATCTGCTTACAAAAATAGATATTTTAATGACCAGTTGATAATTTATGGATACGACATTAATCAAATATCCGATAACAATGGAGACTGTAAATTAAAGATAAAAAAAGAGATTTCCTCACAATAGCGCAAGCAGCTGCAAAAAATATAAAAATCGAGCACGAACTAAACGCGCTCAAAAACTTGCACAATGCCGATGTTTCTCCTGCCCTTACCTTAAACATCACTTGTTTGATCTCATCATCTGCTTGCGTTAAATATCAGTATAGTAATATTTAACGAACTGAACCGGATATGACGCATTTATTGATATGAATTTTTATTTTAGGAGTACTGAGGGTAGCACCCGTGCAATATACCTTTATATTCGCATCAAATATAGTTTCTGCATGCTAGTATATAGTAACAAGGATCGAATCTTTACCTCTGATAAATTTCTAACGTCACCCTGATGCATAGTAAAATGAATCATCGGGTTATTTTTCCGATACTACAGGTAGTTTATTGTGAAGGACCCAACCATAAAACTGAAGGGCGACACCGTCAGCACGAAATGGATGACGCTTAGATATATCTTTGCGCTCGGTTTAATAGCATTACTTTCAATTAGTTCTTACTCCATTGTAAAAAATATTTTAGCCGTTACTAAAGGCAGTGCGGCCATAATAAATATTAGTGGTCAGCAGAGAATGCTATGTCAGCGTATCGCTTATTTATCAGAGAAATACGCTGACCAACATTTTCAAAAAATTCAAAATAAAACTTTACCGCTCTTACTGTCGGCGATTAAACTTATGAAAGAGACCCATAACAGACTGGTTCATGGTGATATAACCGCGAACCTTCCGGGGAATATTTCTAAAAAAATCCATTCTATGTATTTTGATTCTCCTATGTATCTGGATCGGCGATTACATGAATTTATCACAGAAGCCATAGTCATCACTAAAACACCCCCGACTAAAGCTATAAAAAGCACACATTGTTTTCTCTACATTAACTCAGTCGCTACTCATACATTACTTAATGATTTAAATGCCGTAGTGAAACAATACCAGGTAGAAAGTGAAGCTGTTATTACAAAACTTCAGCGTCTGGAAGTTGGTATATTAATTATTACACTGATTGTATTATTAATGATTGCACTGTTTATTTTTAGACCTATGGTAACCCGTGTAAAACTGGAAACGTTAAAGCTAATTAATGCAGGCAAAAAAATACATGCCATAGCTGATACAGTGGGAGATGGCATTGTTACAGTCAACACTGAAAATAGAATTATTTTTGTCAATCAGGAACTGTGTCATATTTTCCAGTATTTAGAAGATGATCTATTGGGAAAAAGCCTGACAGTTCTATTAAAAGACTCAGTAAATACCCATAAAATATTATTAAATAATTTAATTAAACAGACAGAAAATGCTATACCAAACCCCTGGTTTGAACTTGAAGGCCAACGCAAAGACCATACTAAATTACCGCTTGAAATAAGAATTAACCAGACTCAGATTAATGATGTAGAGGATACCGCCTTTACTGTTTCTATACGGGATATTACCGACCGTCTGCAAACTGAAGAAGCATTGCGGCGCTCACAAAAAATGGAAGTTATCGGTCAATTGTCCGGTGGTATCGCACATGATTTTAATAACCAGCTTGGCGTGGTTATTGGTTATCTGGATATTTTGAAAAAACATCTCCCAATTAAACAAAAAAAAGCCAGACAGTGGTTGGACACTGCCATCAAAGCCAGCCAGCGGTGCATTGATCTAACCCGGCAATTATTGGCTTTTTCCCGTACCCAGACACAGGAAAAAACAGCAGCCTGTCTTAATGATACCCTCAAGGAACTCAATGGTGTGTTTACACGTTCACTCACTCCTGAAGTTGATCTACAGTATTCTCTTGATGACAGACTGTGGTTAACTGAAATTAATCTGGGCGAATTTCAGGATGCCATCCTGAATCTGATTATCAATGCCCGCGATGCTATGCCAAATGGTGGCAAGCTGCGGCTGGAAACCAGTAATAAACATCTGGATGCTGACTACACTGAAACTAACCCCACCCTCAACGTAGGGGATTATATAGAGTTATCCGTAAGTGATACAGGGACAGGTATGGATAAGAATACCCTGGAACACATCTTCGAACCTTTTTTTACCACAAAACCCGCAGGTGAAGGTACCGGACTAGGCCTGGCCATGGTTTACGGTTTTTTTAAACGTTATGGTGGTTATGTCAAAGTGGATTCAAAACCCGGCGCAGGAACCACTATTCGACTTTATCTACCCCGTTCTAAAATAGTAAAATCAACCAGTATAGGCAATGATACGCAAGCAACTGAACTATCTACCGGCAACGAACATATTCTTATCGTCGATGATGAAAGAAGTTTGCTTGAGCTGGCTGATAAATATCTGAGTGATCAGGGCTACCGAACATACACGGCTGAAAATGCAGCACAGGCACTAGATATCCTGATGAACAATAAAGAGATTGAGCTGTTATTTACTGACGTAATTATGCCTGGTGAAATGAATGGTTATGAACTGGCAGAGCACGCAGCACAGCGATATCCACAATTAAAAATATTGCTAACCTCAGGCCTTACATCTAAAGGTGCTTCCTGTAATAATCAGGCGAAATTTGCCGCTCATCTACTGGCTAAACCTTATAGAAAAACAGGGCTAATAAAACGTATCCGTTTAATACTTGATGATAAAACATAACTGGATTAATTTCTAAAATTAGTAATCGGCAATGGCTGCTCAATTTCTGACCCTTTAAGAAAAGCAATAACAGAATGTAGACCATCGCGCCGAATAATTTCCATCATCTCTGGTTTTTTATGCCTGCTTCTTTTAGCTTTAATAAATAATCGCTTACAAAACACGTTGCCAAAAGCTACTTCTTTAACCATGTTTATCATTTAGCTGTTCAGTAAATATCTCATGCTCTTCCAGAGCCTTACTCTCCTGAAACAAATGCCGATATTTTACCTGTAAATCCTGGAAGTTCACCTTGATCTTCCACCGAATAACAGTAACTGGATAGTTATTACTGAAACGAATAAAAAGGCTGCCCATTGTTCAAGACACGCGGATGAATACATCCATGTAGATTTGACACCCGCATACCTGCAACTGACGGTCTTAAACAATAGGCAGCCTTTTCATATGTACTGTTAGTAACTCACAATAATCCTGCCATCATCATTTCAATATGAACAACAACAGGTTAAAAGTCGAAACATGTGCAGATGTAGCCAGTATGGTGATTTTTATGCCATGATCCGAGTATAATAGCGGCTCGTTTAGTTTACACAAATAATGAATAATGCCCTCACAAGCCTCCAAAACACTCGAAACTTTTGATAATCCACAGCCTGAGCGTGACTACACCATCCGTATCCGTGTGCCGGAATTTACCTGCCTGTGTCCAAAAACTGGCCAGCCGGATTTTGCGACAATGCAGCTGGAGTACGTGCCGGAACAAAGCTGCATCGAACTCAAATCACTAAAAATGTATATCTGGTCATTTCGTAATGAAGGCGCCTTTCATGAGGCGGTTACCAATCAGATACTCGCCGATATGGTTGCCGCCTGCGCGCCACGTTTTATGCGTTTAACTGCCGAGTTTAACGTGCGAGGTGGTATCTACACCACCGTTGTCGCTGAACATAAGCAGGCAGACTGGCAACCTCCTGTTACGGTAAACTTGCCTTAAAACCGACTCGAATTCGACTCTAACCGACTTATTTCTCACCCACCTGATTGCAATGAGAAACTGTTTTATTGGCATTGATGTCGGCACCTCAGGAATACGTGCCAGCGTGATTGATGAACAGGCGATTGAACTGCAGACGGCCAGATTAACACTGGCCCCTGCTACGCTTGAAAATGGCCGCTGTGAAGCCGATGCGCTACAATGGCAAACGCAGTTACACACCTTAATACAGGCGCTAACGTCGCGACTGGATAAAACGGATAAAGTTTGTGCGTTGGCCATTGACGGGACTTCCAGCACTGTCATTGCCTGCGATAAATACGGTCATCCGCTCGGCAAAAGCTTAATGTATAATGACCAGCAGAGTGTTGAACCGGCACAACGCATTGCTGACATTGCACCACAAAATTGCGCGGCACACGGCGCAAGTTCATCACTGGCAAAAGCCCTGACACTATTACAGCGTTATCCTGAAACGGCCTTATTGTGCCATCAGTCAGACTGGTTATCTGCTGGCTTAAGTTATGGTTATAATGATAGCCATCGTCATTACAATAGAAATAACATTAGCGATGAAAATAACTGTCTTAAAATGGGTTATGACATTGTAAATCGCGGCTGGCCGGAATGGATTTATCTGCTGGGAATTAAATCCTCTCAGCTACCTGAAGTGGTTCCACCGGGCAGCTTTGTAGCAACCATCAATCGAGAACTTGCCAGCCAGTTATTCATAGCCACTGACTGTCAGATAATCGCTGGCACAACGGATAGCATTGCTGCTGTCATCGCTACAGGGGTAAACCAGTGTGGCGATGCGGTGACTTCCCTGGGCAGTACGCTGGTATTAAAAATACTCGCAGAGCAGCCTGTATTCGCACCACAATACGGTATTTATAGCCATCGATTCGGCAACCACTGGTTAATTGGTGGCGCGTCCAATAGTGGTGGCCGGGTATTACGCCAGTTTTTTAGCCAGCGGCAACTCGATGAAATGACACCTGAGCTGCAACCGGAAGAGCCAACCGGACTCCATTATTACCCACTACCCGCCAGCGGGGAACGTTTTCCCGTTAATGACTCGAATAAACCGGCAATATTAACGCCCCGCCCCGATAATGACCGACTATTCTTTCAGGCCATACTGGAAGGCATTAGCGAAATTGAGTATCAGGGTTATCAAAAGCTGGCTAAACTGGGAGCGGGTAAAGTCAACAAAGTTTTTACCTGCGGTGGCGGTAATAATAACCTGGCATGGCGTAAAATACGCGAATTAAAACTGGGTGTGCCGGTACTTTTAGCCACACAGACAGAAGCCAGTTATGGCTGCGCATTACTGGCATTGCAGGGCTGGGGAAATTAACCTGACAGAAGCAAACTATTAAGAAAATTTAAAACCTCTAACTTAAAAATATAAAAATCATGTTTTCATTTATAAAAGGATTCACCGACTGTTTCAGTGGCTTCGGATTAATACTACAATCGGGTGTAAAACGCTTTGTTATTATTCCGCTTATTATCAATATCACACTTTTTTCCAGCGCTATTTTTTTACTGGGTAAGAAAATAGGCGACTGGATTCAACAACTATTACCCACCTGGTTGAGCTGGCTGGAATGGTTACTTTTACCCCTGTTTTATCTAACCATGTTACTGTTTGTTTTTTATACATTTACCCTGCTGGCTAATTTAATCGCCTCACCGTTTAACAGTTTTTTGTCCTCTCGGATTGAAGCGAACCTGACAGGAATTAAACCAACCGATATGACAACAGGTAAAATAATTAAACTTATTGTAAGAACTATCGCTGCTGAAATAAAAAAAATCATTTATTCAGTAAAATGGATGATACCACTGGTTATCATCACTATGATTCCAGTGGTAAATATTATTGCACCGTTTTTCTGGATACTTTTTGCCGCCTGGTTTTTTGCACTGGAGTACACCGACTATCCGTTGGGTAATCGGGGACAATTATTTAATGAAGTAAAACAGTACAACCAGAAACATCGTATGCGCGCTTATGGACTGGGAACCGGTATCTTTTTATTAACCAGTATTCCATTTATTAATTTTATCGCCATGCCAGTCGCGGTTGCGGCCGCCACCCGGATGACCGTAAGAATTAACCAGGCAAATCAAACAGAAAAATAATCACGATTTAACTGGGAGCAGTAACTAATGAATAACAACATTGTAGACGGCCGCATTACTGAACTGGAAATTCGCCTGACGCATTATGAAGACACCCTGGATCAACTTGATCAGATGATTGTTTCACAGCGCAATGAAATTGGCATATTACAGGTACAGATTGAGCACCTGAATAAAAAAATTAAATCAGCACAAACATCGCCTATTGCGCATGAAAGCGAAGAAACGCCACCACCGCATTATTAGACGTAATTCTACTGTCCCATGCGGTGAATACATCCATGTCGGCTCGACACCCGCATCCCTGCGAATGTCAGTATGGATAAAGTGTTATGACTCACTCGTCATATCTTGACCACAACACATCGGCGATTTCACCATACCATGCTCATCTGGACATTTTGATACATTAACTTTCTCACCGTCATCGGTTGTAATTGTATCAAAGACCAGTTCTTTACTGCACTGACCACAAGTCATTGAACCTATGCTCATACCACATACTTCACATTTATAGGACATTTACTCTTACTCCTCGGTTAATAAAATTTGATAACTAGAAAGCTAATCTAGATAACCTTCTAACCTGACCTGTGCTGACTACAACAATTCAAGTTCTTCTGCTTTGATTTTTTCTTCTTCCTGCTGCAATGCCCATAAATAGGCATACAGTCCTTTTAGATTCAATAATTGCTGATGCGTTCCCTGCTCTTTAATTCGACCGTGCTCAAGTACAATAATGTTATCCGCATCAATAACCGTGGATAGACGATGTGCAATAACCAGTGTGGTATGTCGTTCTGCAACCCTTTTTAATGCGTTTAATATCTGCTGTTCTGAATGGGAATCGAGCGATGAGGTTGCTTCATCGAATACCAGTATTTTAGGGTTCTTTAAAATAACTCGGGTGATAGCAATGCGCTGCTTTTCACCCCCGGAAAGTTTCAGGCCGCGTTCACCAACTGTCGTTTGATAACCATCAGGCAGGCTCATAATAAAATCATGAATGTCTGCATGTTTTGCCGCTGTATAAATTTCTTCGTCACTGGCATCCAGTTTTGCATAACGTATATTGTGTTCAATTGTATGGTTAAACAACACCGTATCCTGCGGCACAATACCGATTTTATCGCGCAGGCTTTTCTGTGTGACACTGTTTATGTTCTGACCATCAATAAAAATCCCGCCTTCATCGACATCATAAAAACGAAACAGTAAACGTGCCAATGTCGATTTCCCCGCACCAGAAGGTCCGACAATAGCTACCTTGTTTCCAGCGGGAACATCGAAACTAATATTATCCAGAATTTTTCGATCATTATTATAATCGAAGCTTACATTATCAAACTTAATCTCTGCATGGGTCACCTGCAATGTTTTTGTGGCTGATGCATCTTTAACCGTCTGTGCGGTGTCGAGTAGTTTCAGCATCATATCCATATCAGCCAGTGAATATTTTAAAGCCCGATAAATAATCCCAAGAAAATTTAACGGAATAAATAATTGCAGCATCATGGTATTGACCAGTACCAGGTCACCCAATGTCATACTGCCATCCACAACCCCCTGAGCGGCATAAATCATCATCAGTGTCACGCCGCATGCTATTACTACACCCTGTCCAAAATTCAGCAGGGACATGGAGGTCTGACTTTTTACAGCGGCAGACTCCCATTTATTCAGCGTTTCATCATAAAGTTTTAGTTCATATTCTTCATTGGTAAAATATTTAACCGTTTCATAATTAAGCATGCCATCAACGGCATAACCACTTGCCTTTGATTCCATTGTATTCATTTCATGGCGGTAATGCATCCGCCAGTTAGTAACCATTAAAGTAAAAGCAATATATACTCCAACTGTAACAAAGGTGATAATGGCGAAATGTGGTTTGTATTTACCTAAAAGAATCATGGCAACAAAAACAAATTCTGCGGCTGTTGGTAAAATATTAAAAACCAGATAGTTTAAAATCGAACTTAAACTGTTGGTACCACGTTCAAGGTCACGAATAACACCGCCAGTTTTTCTATCTAGATGATAGGCCAGAGACAACGAAAAAAGATGTTTTAATACACGCCGTGAAATAGATCGCATCGCATGATAACGCACCCGTGAAAAAATGGCATCACGTAATTCATTAAACAGACTCGCTAGCAGGCGTAGGCCACCATAGGCTAGCAGTAACACCAGTGGCAATATCAGCATATGTGTATTCATTGTCACAGCAGCGTGTGATACCACAGCATTAACCACTGGTTTACTTTTATCCAGACCATCGATAATAGCTTTCAATACCAGTGGCATACTAACAATGGCAAGTTTGGAAATAATCAGGCTGCATAAGGCAAGCAATACCCTGCCTTTAAAATCCCAGATATAGGGAAACAAGCGTTTTATATTATGAAAATCCTGCCGATTTTTATGCGGTTCTGAAACTGGTCGGTGTACCATAAAGATCTCGTTGTATGTATCGCATTAATGCGGGGTATAATTTGTAGTGTCGCGAATGCGATTAAAAACAATCTATAATGACACTATAGTGGAATCGCTGATTATAACGAAAAAAATTATATGTACCCAATAAAAAATATTAATATCCGCCGATTAACCTTACATAATATCAGTGTAATCGCTTTTTTTATAATAATTACCCTGCTACTGTTTGCCTGTGATCACCACAGCAATAGCGCGGTCTCCAATAAAAATAGAACTCTACCCGTCCATCGTGTCAAAGTTGTACCTGTGGTGGTCGAGCCAATCCAGATTGAACAAAGACTGTCGGGTAATCTACAACCGGTAATACAGGTAAAAATATACAACGAAGAAAGTGCCCGCATTACCCGTTTACCTTTTCATGAAGGTGATTCAGTCAAACGGGGCGATGTACTGGTAAAACTGGACGATGCTCTAATACGTGCCGAGGTCGAAAAAGCACGCGCCAGCTTTAAACAGGCAGCGACCAATCTAAAACGCCAACAAAAATTGCTGGCTAAAAATATAACCACCAAAGAAGAAGTTGCACAGGCAAAAACCACGCTAGCACTAGCAAAAGCAGATATGAATTATCAACTTATCCGCTTAAGCCACACCACAATTAAAGCACCTATGGCGGGCATTATTACCGAGCGACTTAAAGAATCTGGTGATGTGGTTCCAGCACAGACGCATTTACTCACACTCATCGACCCGAAAAAATTACAGCTAAAATTATCACTGGCTGAACGTCTACTCCCACTGGTAAGAAAGAATCAAACAGTATCAATAGAAATTGATTCTCTGGGCGAAAAACGCTTCCCTGCCACCATAAAACGAATTTTTCCAACGGTGAATAACACTAACCATAAAGGCACCATTGAAGTGGTACTTGATTCTGTTCCTGCAGGCATTATGGCTGGTCAATTTGCTCATGTAATAATTAATTTAGTCTTAAATAAACAACGAGTAGTGCCTACACGTTGCATTCAACTTGAACCTGCAGGGGCTTATGTTTTTCGTGTTATCAAAACCAGCAACGGAAAATTTAAGGTAAAAAAAGTTTATTTTAAAAAAGGACCACAATACAATAATAAAACAGTTGTCCTCAACAAACTTCAGGCAGGTGATAAGATAGTCATTCGAGGTTTTCTCGGCTTACGTGATAATAAAAGCGTCGAACTTTTCCAACCAGAAAACAACTCTATAAAGTCACAAAAATGAAACAGCGATTTCGTTCAGGCGGGTTGGCAGACTGGTCAATACGCCACCCTGTTGGTATATCTATGTTAGCCCTGGCAGTGATCATTCTCGGTCTGTTTTCATTACAGCATCTACGGGTAAATCTGCTACCAAAAATTACTTCACCTGAAGTCCTGGTACGCATTAATAACCCTGGTGTACCTGCCAGTATTATGGAAGATCAGGTTACCCGCCAACTGGAGGAGCAGTTAGCTATTACTGAAGGGGCTATTGCTATACAATCACGTAGCAGTGAAGGCCGCAGCGCAGTTGACTTAAGTTTTCCCTATGGCACCGATATTAATAACGCACTACGCGATGCCAGTATCCGTCTTGATCGGGCCAAACGTTTTTTACCCGCCAATGATGAACCCCCCATTATTTATAAACGTGACCCGTCACAAATTGCTGCACTGGAAATTGTGGTGAGCTCGTCTGAGCTAAATTCTGTCGAACTCAGAAGCTGGGTTGATTATACTTTTTCAAAATGGTTTCTTAATTTACCTGGTGTCGCTGCAGTCGAAGTGGGTGGCGGTCTGGAACGTGAAATAAAAATTATTCCTGATCAGGAAAAGCTTGCTAATATTGGCCTAACATTGCAGTCACTCGCAACACAGATCCAAACCCAAAATGTAGATACACCTGGCGGACGTATGCATACTGGTGATCAAGTTATCAGTACACGTACTGTTGGACGTTTTCACTCCCTTGATGATTTACGCGCCTTACCTCTGCAAATCAATAACAACAAAGGCGACAACATTAATGACAATATCACTCTGGAGGATGTTGCCCGTATCATCGACAGTCATAAGGCGGAACGCCTGCGTATTCGCCTGAACAAAATCCCTGGGGTGAAAATGTCGATTCAAAAACAACCGCAGGCAAATACCGTTGCGGTCGTTAATGAAATAAAACATCGCCTCAGTTATCTTCAGAAACAAAATATTATTCCGCAGAATATTCATATTTCCATTGTTGGTGACCAGTCAACTTTTATACGTCATGCTATTAATAATGCGGCACTGGCCACATTAAGTGGTGCCGCACTTGCAATGCTGGTTATTTATCTATTTCTTGGCAGCATTAAACGCACATTGATTATCGGCACAGCTATCCCCATTGGCATTCTGGTGACATTTATTTTGATGGACGCAATGCATCTCACGCTTAATATTATGACACTGGGTGGTCTCGCTCTGGGTATAGGCTTACTAATAGACAGCACCATTGTTATGCTCGAAAATATTACCCGTCATCAGACACAGGGAGAAACTTCAGCTGACGATGCCATCAACGCCGCCATTGAAGTAAATAGCCCGATTATTGCTTCCACTAGCACTAATCTGGTCGCACTTCTCCCTTTCCTGTTTATTGGTGGGCTAACAGGTTTATTATTTCAGGAATTAATTATTACCATTACTTCTGCGATGATTGCTGCACTCATTGTTTCACTTACTCTGGTGCCTGCACTGGGAGCGCATATAAAAACTCAAAATGAGAAGCATTTAATTGTTCATTCAGCACTTAATTTCATCAAAATCAGGTATCAGAAAATCAACCTTTTCTGCCTAGCTCATCCCTGGTCAACACTGGTTATTTTTATACTTTTAATGGCCGTTTCACTCACAACCTTTTTTAACCTGAGATCAATTTATCTGCCAAAAGTAGATGAAGGTATCGTTTCTATCAGTATAACAGGTGATAAAGGGATGCAACTGGATGAAATGGATGCCACCGTAGAAAAAATTGAGAATCTATTACTGCGCGATAAGGATGTTGAATCTGTATTTACTACCGCAGGTGGTTTTGTCTTTGGTCGCTCCGAATACCAGAACAGCAATCGCAGTTCGATAAAAGTACAACTTATCCCAGCCTCAAAACGCCATATCACTAGCCAGCAATGGTTGTCAAAAACCAGAAAGAAAATAAATCAAATCCAACATATTGGCTTCCGAATATTTTTAAGAGTAAATAGCATTCGTGGGATTAGAACCAGTAATAATGATGATGATGTTAACCTGCATATTCAGGGAAGTAATCTGGAAACTTTAAGGCAGCTGGGTGAAAAAGCAGTCCATATTCTTAATGGAGTTAAAGGTTTATCCCATATCACTCATTCTTACGAAACAGTTAAAGAAGAACTCCGTATCCATATTGATCGTCAGCGTGCCGCTCGATTCGGTATTAATACCAAAGTAATCGGTCGCGCTTTACGCATTGCATTCGAGGGTGAAATTATTACTAACTATATTGAAAATGAAAAAAGTTTCGATATACGGATGCAATTACCACAAACCGATAGTCAGACAATTGAAGATTTACGAAACCTTTTTATTGATATAAAAAAAAGCCAACCTGTTCGTCTGGGTGATATTGCAACGATTAAGCGTGAAGCATCACCTGATCGCATTATTCGTTATCAGCAACAACGGATTGTTGAAATTAATGCATCATATAAAAATAATGTAAACCATAAAGAAGTTCTCAATAAGGCATTAATAAAATTGAAAACTATCGCTTTACCCAAAGGCTATGTGCTTTATGATAACGGCAGTAATAAAACCTTAAATGAAAGTAGAGAAAATAGTTTATGGGTTTTGTTTATTGCTATCTTCCTGGTTTTTGTTGTGATGGCCGTGCAATATGAATCTCTGATTAATCCGCTGATTATTATTTTCAGCATTCCTTTTGCTCTCATAGGTGTCGCAGTCGGTTTTCTGGTGAACCAGACCATGCCTGTCTCCATGCCCGTCTGGCTGGGCTTAATTATGTTAACGGGTATTGTCGTCAACAATGCCATTGTGCTTGTCGAGCAGATTGAAATTGAACGCAATCATCGACAAAATTTAATCGATGCAATTCAATATGCAGCATCGCTACGTCTGCGTCCAATACTAATGACGACACTAACAACCGTCTTTGGCATGTTACCACTGGCATTGGGGTTTGGAGAAGGCGCAGAAATACTGCAACCGCTGGCTTTTGTTATTGTATGGGGTCTGAGTTTTTCAATGCTGGTCAGCCTGATTTTAGTCCCCGTTATGTATCACCTAATGCATCAGAGAGCCTAAATAAAACGTGTGGTTCCGAGCTAAACACTGAGTCATATAAGCAAAGCCGGTTAGCAAAAATCAGGCAGGTAAACACATATTACTAAAACGAATAACATCCAGTAAAACTATCACATATAAAATATCATGCCATACCGTTATAGAACAGTATTTTTTCTGGTTATTTTACTCTCTGCCTGCAGCTCGCCACCGCCGTTGAGTGTACATGATCAGTTACGCCAGCATCTGCTGGAAGCAGAATTTGGTAGTGTTATCAGTATCCATTTTGCCAAAAAACCCATGACACCATTGCCACCTTCAACACCAATTAAAAAACTCTTCAACCAGTTACGTTCCAATCTACCATCAATACGCTGGTCTGCTGCTGACCAACTCGCATACAGCCAGAATAAAAAAGTCACGAAAGCATTGATTAACGCGATGCTTGATGCGAAAGGAACACAGCGTGTGTGCGTGATGGCAACTGCACTGGGACATTTAAAAGACCCGCGTGCCTTAAGCCCGCTGACACAGGCAGCTTTTAATCCAAGCAACCGTGATCTGCGCTTATGTGCCATTCGTGCTCTCGGCATGATTGGTGATAAGCGCGTTATCCCCAGTTTAATTAAGGCTCTAAAAGAAAATAATATGCCATTGCAGGCAGCCAGTTCACTGGCTCGCTTTGGTGATAAACGCGCCCTGCAAGCACTGATCAGTGCCGCTACCAGACCTGGTATTCGCTATTGGATATTGATGGATCTGGGAGAATTAGGTCAGCCTGGTGCCCTTCCCTTTCTTCAACAGCAATTGGCTCTACTCAATAAACAGGCAGTAAAATCAGCCAGTGATAAAACTGGCTCACAAAACAGGCGAACAGCTAAAATGGAAGCCGTCGTCATAAAAACGTCAATATGGAAAATCCAACAACTGTCGGCAAACCATCCGGTTCAGGTTTTGTCCAGAATACTGCGCAATAATAATGTTACCGAACGCCGTAACTGGGCCGCTTATCGCCTTGGAGAGATGAAACAGCCACAAGCAATTACAGCATTAATAAGCGTGCTGAATAAAAATACCCCTGAATCACTCCAGGGCCGAGCAGCCGCGGCATTGGTCAGAATCGGCGCTCAGGTATTAGCACCACTGCGCTCTGCTTTACAAAAAAGGCCAGTCGACCCGTTTCTGCTGGCGGTGGCAGGTTATATTGCCCAACCAACTGACATTAAAACGCTGACGCTGATAAAAAGAAATAATTCGCCACCACGAGCAGCAACCATAACTGAATCCATCCAGCTGATTAAACAACGCTTTCATTCACAATGACCTGGTTTACAATAACATCAGTAATAACATGGATTTAACTATGCATAAATACTTATATTCCAGTGCTGTTTTATGCTATTATTTACCTGTTTTAAATCATGACAGTAGGATAATGCTATGTCTCAAGCGCAATTTAAATCTCAGTTAACGGACGAAATAAAGGTCTCTGATGAAGCCGTCAAACAATTACTGGCACTCACCGAAAATGAAGACAGTGTGAATGGTGTACGTATTTTTGTCTCCGGCGGTGGCTGTGGCGGTATGTCTTATGGCATGACTTTTGTCGATCAGCCAACCCCTTATGATGCAACGCTGGAAAAAGGTGCTTTAAAAGTTCATGTTGATGCAGTTGCCCTGGGCTTTCTTGAGGGTGTAGAAATTGATTACCAAACCGAAGGTGCTAACGCCAGCTTTGTATTCAAAAATGTATTTGCTAATACCAGTAGCGGTGGTGCCTGCGGCGGCTGTGGTGGTGCACATTAAACCTTGCTTGGTTAGCAGTAGACAGTCAGACCGGCCACCAGCCGGTCATTTTTAGTAAACCGCGGAGTAAAATCGATAACGACTTTTTTGCATCCAGCTTACTCCGCGCTATTATTTACTCGTAAACTAATATTTTTAAACCTGTTAAGTTACTTTCCTGCCGCTGATGCGTGTCTCTACCCATAAGTCTGACAAACCTCGTCTGCTCTTAATCTCACATCACAACAGTTACCGTATCGCTCCTTACATCAAAGCCGCCATAACCCTTGGACTTGATGTCACCATCGCATCCGAAGGCAAACACTCACTAATAACCGAAATAGCTAATGGCCTGCATCTGTCGTTTGCACAACCGAAACAGGCACTTGAGCGGATTTTACTGGCACACCGTTTAACGCCGTTTAGCGGCATTTTGGGCAGTGATGATCAGACTGTTAAAATTGCCGCGATGGTTGCAGAAAAACTGCAATTGCCACATAACCCTCCGCAAGCCGCGCTGTACTCACAACGTAAAGATCTGGCGCGAGCACAACTGTCTCTGTCCGGTTGCCCGGTGCCGCTGCATTGCCTGCTGGATCTAAGCCGACCGGTTGAAAAACAGATGGCTGGTTTATCCTGGCCCTGTGTCATTAAACCGCTGAGCATGACGGCCAGTCGAGGCGTTATTCGAGCCGATAACGAAACCGAATTTATCCATGCCTGTGCACGCATTAAAAAAATTATTGCCGAGAATACAGCTGAGTATGAACGAAATCATGTGCTCATAGAAGCCTACATTGACGGTATAGAAATTGCCTACGAAGGCTATTTGCACAAGGGCAAACTGCATACGATCACTGTTTTTGATAAACCTGACCCATTGGTCGGGCCTTATTTTGCAGAAACCATTTATGTTACCCCCAGTATTCTTACTATAAAAATACAGAAGAAAGTTCAACAGCGCGTCCAGCAGGCCTGCACCGCTTACGGCCTGACCACCGGCGCGATCCATGCAGAATGTCGCATTGATGATAAAGATATCTGGATACTCGAAGTCGCCTCACGCACCATTGGCGGTGACTGTGCACGGATACTGGATAATGCTCGCTTTACGATAGAAGAACTGGCCATTTCGCTGGCAATCAATCAACCGATTCAGGTAAAACACCCCGATGAAGCGCGTGCAGTGATGATGTTGCCGGTAAAACAGGCGGGGCTGTTAAAACGTGTGGAAGGTTTGCTGGCCGCGCGCAATATAGCAGGTATCGATAAGGTGGATATTATTATTCGGGAAGGCCATGAATTAACGCCCTTACCCGAAGGTAATCAGTATCTAGGGTACATTTTTTCTCATGCTAAAACGCCTCAGCTAGCTACCGAAGCAATTCGCAAGGCCTATGCACAGCTTAAATTTATTACCGCCCCTGTATTTAATATCCGTTAGCTGATACAACACCTCAGCTCGTAACTACAGCAAAGGCATTATAACTGCACAACTCTGCCGGTTGTTTTTACTGCCGCTCCGAGGCGACAATAATCACTTTTACTACTACTTTTTACCGCCGCCACCGCCCGCATTAAATCCAGCAGGAGCCTGTCCATAATCGCCTTCAGCAAAGAAAAAACCTTGCATATGTTTTTCAATTAATTCTATATTTTTAGTATCGGCGGTGTTCAAACTGTTTTCATTGATAATGGTGGTGAGGCGTTCCAGCCACTGCTTCCAGCCTTCTTTTGAAACATTTTCAAAAACTCGCTGGCCTAATTCACCCGGATAAGGAGGGATTTCCATACCCTCAGCTTCAGCTTTTAACACTACACACTGGACTTTATTTGCCATTATTAACCTCTAAATTTTATTCTTCGTATTTTTTTAACAACACACCTTCGTCACCACAACAACTGGCCGCGCATTGTTTAATCTGATGTAATTCTTCTGCGCTGCTGTTTAGATACACTTCAACCGGCTGGTTTTCGGTCGCACAGTCACAGCCCTTGTCATTATACACGTAAACATGGTTTAAACCGGCACGTTTTGCTTCGGCTTCGGCATCAAATAACATATATTCAGGGGTTGGCGGTACATCACTGAGTTGATAAGCCGGGAAGAAACGGGTTATATGCCAGGGGCTATCCGCGCCCAGATTATCTCTAATCCAGCAGGCAATTTCATAATGCTCCTGTGGATTATCATTTTTACCGGGGATAATATTGGTACGGGTTTCGACATGAATACCCAGATCGGAAGCTTTTTTAATTGACGCCAGTACCTGCTCAACTTTAGCCGGACGACAAATCTCTGCGTAAAAATCATCACGCATACTTTTAATATCAGAACACAGCACATCCACCTTGCCAACAATTAAATCCAGCGCTTCATCGGTAATAAAACTGTTCGAGACATACACTGTATATAAACCGGCCTGATGAGCCAGTTCACAGACATCCAGTACATATTCCAGCCATACAGCAGGTTCTGAGTAGGTAAACGCAATCCCCTGTACATCCGCCCTGATCGCCGCATCCACCAGTTTTTGTGGTGATACCCAGGCTTCGGTTGACTGGCCTTTGGCCAGATCATCCAGCGCTTCAACCCCCCAGGAAATAGTCAAATTATGGCAACCACCACAGCGAAAACTGCAACCATAGCTACCCACTGACATCACGCGGCTACCAGGACGATAATGTCTGACCGGCTTTTCTTCAATACGATCAATGTCAATCGATGACAAAATACCATAGGAAAGGTTGTACAAAGTGCCATTTCGATTCACATGCGCCTGGCAGAAACCACGCTGACCATGGCCTATTTTGCAACGCCATAAACACAAATTACAACGCGTAGTGCCATTTTCAAGCTTTTCCTGCAGACGGGTTTCAACGAGCTGGTATTGATCTATCATGGCATACACCTGAATGGAGTAATCGCTAATAAAGCGTAAGGGTTAGTTGGAACACATAATTAGAGCGGGAGTTTACCAGTGAATGCCGCCTTTAATACACCTGCCTTAAAGGGGATATACAGATGATCTGCTTTCACTTTAATGCTATCAGAGCAGGCATTGTTGTCAAAATCAAGGGCTTCAGTAAGTGTGATATTGCCCCATGATGTAGCACAGGTGTAGGCAAAACCGAATGCGGCTGTTGCTCGCATAAAATTATAGGCATGCCGTGCGGACCCACTCGTTTTTACTACGAAGTCATTTTTATCCGGGTATGGATAATAGCTGGCCTGATGAGTATTCTGCGGCATAAAAACCAGTGTACCCGCAGCATAATCAGACAGTAGCTGAAGCATTAACTCAGCGCCGCTTTCAGCCAGTTGAAGATTGATAGCCTGATAATTCAGGCCATCATCAAAAAAAACTTTTTTCTGTAACACAATATCACCGGCATCAAACTCAGCGCTCACCTGATGCCAGCTAATACCCATGTTGGCGGCTTGCTGCATTTGCCAGAAAATCGGTTCGGGGCCACGGCAGGCGGGTAATAATGAAGGGTGTAAATTAAAACAGGACTGATGCAGACACTGAATTATCTCAATTGGCAGATGTTTCCCATAACAGGCCATTAAAATTACATCAATAGATAATGCAATGATCTGTTGGAGAATGGCTTCGACCGAAATAGATAAATTGATTAGCGTAATATTTTGCTGACGGGCTGCCAGTGCCAACGACTCATTTTCCAGTGCGATAATTTTTGCATCCAGCACAATTGGCCGGTAAATGCCAACCGCTTTTACTGTGTAATCACTGGCTAACAATTTGTTAAACGGCACCAACGATAAAGCACCTGATGAACCGATGTATAAGATATTCATCCGTTTTATTTAAACATTAATTACTGAAACGGATACTGATGGTTCACGCGACAGCCATCGCTTTTAATTACAATGTAATTATCTGATCCGGCATATTTCCTGACAGTGCAGAATATAAATCAGGGAAACAACCAATGGTCGCACCTGCTACCAGTTTATCTTCAATTTCGCGTTCATACGCACACTGATCGCAGGCCATAAGTAACATGCCTTTATCCGCAGCAACTTTTGCCAGACGTTCCCCAACCGGGTTACCTTTCTGTAAAACGTAGGCATTGTCTTCAAAGAAAAACATACCTACCACTTCGACACCATGAGCATCTTCTTCCAGTTGCGGTAATATCATTTTTCCAAGCTTATAAGAAACAGAGTGACCTTGTGTAGAAAATATATATGCGACTTTCATGTTTATTACCTTTTCATAGGGTGAATATTAAATTTTAAAACCAGGAATACCCAATTACAGTTGTATCACTTCCAGCCCAAGATCGCCGACTGTTTCCAGAGTTGCGCTACTGGTAATAACAGCGGTGTTAGCATCCCCCTGTTTAAGGTATTTTTCGGTAACGTATTTTAAGTCAGGCAACGTGACAGCTAATATACGCTGACGGTAATCCTGAAGTTTTTCCCGGGTGCGCTGATGCAGGGCATTATGGTAGGCAGTGCGCGCTTCGCCCGCCGGTGAGCCGGGTTTATCCATGCCGCCGATTACACCAAGTATCGCCTCTTCAAGCTGACGTTTCTCATGCGAATTATTCAGCATCCACTCAATCGACTGATTAAAATCAGTCAGTGTTTCACTTAAGCGCGGGTCACGATAGGAATAAAATTTAAACGCTGCAATATTGGCATCATGTGTCGCACCACCGCCGTAGGCCCCACCTTGTTCACGTATTGCCGTGTGCAGAAATCCATTGCGTAAAAAACCACCCAATACCGATAAAGCGGCTGCATCCTTATGCTCCATCGTAACCGTAGCATAAGCTGTTGCACAAAAATTTACCTGCGTATTAGCTATCCACATTTGTTTTATCTGTACGTTAGCTTCAGGTAAAACAAATGCTGACGCTGATTTTTCGCTCTGTGGTGTCCATACCGTTTCAAATTCAGCTAATGTATTCTTTTGTTTATCCGCTTCCAGCACCAGCATATAAGATCTTGGTGCGTGGGTAATTTTTTCGTGTATATCACTAAAGTGTTTTGCTGTTGCCGATAAATTTTTCGCATCGCTATGTGAATCATCCAGTGCTTTTAAAGTTTTAATCGCAACCAGCCCACCAAACTGATGGTTTAATGCAGCGATAGGGCTTAGACCACTCGCGGCGGCAGTCATTGCCAGGGTATGTCCACTACCTGTAACACTGCGCTCACGCTGTGTCCGCATCTGCGTAATCAATTCGGCAATGCGTGCATTTTCATCAAAGCGAACCTGGTTAAGTGTGGTTGACATTAACGCTGCCAGCTTCGTATTATTACGTTGCAGCGCTTTACCGCTGAAGAAATAATAAGCCCGCGATAATTGTGCATTATCGGTATGGGCGCGGATACTGGGTGAGGCATGAATTCCACCACTGACACTGGACTGCCATTCCTGCATTTGCAGGTAATCTTTTTCACCACAACCCAGCTCGGTCAGGCAAGATGAGTAATAGGGCAACAGGCTTGTTTCTGTTTCACTTAATTGAGGCAGTTCAGAAACAATTTCATGGTAAACCAGGCCATTGGTTCCTTGTTGAAAAACAGTTGCGGTACTACCAGTAATCTTTTGTTCCAGCGATTGTGGAATTTTTAGTTCAGCCGGTACATCATCGAGACCGACTTTTGGCAACAGGCCTGGATCATCCTGTTGGGTCTGACGCAGTGCCAGCGCAGCAGCACGGTCAACCAGGTTTTGTTTATCTTTGTCTGTAAGTGCCGCTTTAATAGTCGCCAGGCGGGCTTTTTCGGCAGCCTCCTTGCGCTGGCTCAAGCGTTCATCAGGGCGCAATGTCAGGCGCACACGATGCTGATTATCAATCAGTAAATCACGCACCAGATTTTTAATAAATTCGGGATTTTTTATATCTTTACGCAATGTTTCTATCACTGGATCAAGATTTAATAATGCAGCCGGATCACTACGATGAATTGCTGCGGTTAAACCCTGAAGAATTAACTGCAAACCAAAAGGATAGCTATCACCACCTACTTCGCGCTGACTTAATTCCAGTTGATGTAAAACGGCTTCGAGTTTTTCCTCGGCAATACCTTTTGTGGCAACATCGTTTAAGACCTTCATTACCAGCTGTTCAAATGCTTTGGCACTTTCAACTTTGCTGCCTTCAATACCACAAAGAAAACACATTTCAAAATTGGAATCTTCAAGTCCGCATAATGGCGATGGTGCTGCACCCAGGTCGGTTTTCTCCAGTGCCTGGCGCAAGGGTGAAGAACTGTTGTCGAGTAAAACCTGTGACAGTAGATTGGCTCGCATCATTTCATCCAGTGATGTACATGGGCCAAGTAACCAGCTCATAACATGATGACTTTTATCTTCCGTCGTGTCATCACCGACTGCATCATAAGCATAGGCTTCTTCAACTGCTAGCGGTGCAAGATAACGTTTTTCTGGAGCAACAGTGATAGTTTCATTCAGCCGGTCAAATTGCAATAAAACCTGCTGTTCAAATTTTTCCTGATGTTCGAATACCGGAATATCACCAAAGGTCATAAATATGGCATTGCTGGGGTGATAATGCGTATGGTGAAAAGCTTTCAGTTGCTGATAAGTTAACGCTGGAATATCCTCTGGTTCACCACCACTGTTATAGTGATAGGTCGTTGTTGGATAAAGATATTTGCTCACTTCCTGCCATAAAACACTCACTGGTGAACTCATCGCACCTTTCATTTCATTAAATACGACGCCCTTATATTCCAGTTCGCTATCCGGGTTGGCTGCTTCCTTAAATTCAATGCGATGCCCTTCCTGTAAAAAATCCAGTTCATCCAGGCGGGTAAAGAAAACTGCATCCAGATAAACATCCAGTAAATTATTAAAATCTTTTTTATTCTGACTGGCAAAAGGATAAGCGGTCCAGTCACTGCTGGTAAACGCATTCATAAAGGTGTTCAATGAACGACGTATCATCATAAAGAAAGGGTCACGTACCGGGTATTTTTTACTGCCGCATAAAGCGGTGTGCTCCAGAATATGTGCAACGCCAGTTGAATCCGTTGGTACAGTACGAAACGCAACCAAAAAAACATTCTCGGCATTTTCTGCTTCCAGGTGGTAATGCAGCGCAGCCGTTTTAATGTGTTGATATTTATGTAAAGTCAGATTCAGGGATTCAATATGATCGGATTGAATCCAGTTAAATGCAGCGTGGTGTTTTATACCCGCTGGTGATGCTGATGCCTGTTTTTCCGCAATGGTGGCGTTGACAGATTCGACTGCTGTAGAAGCATTAATCGTATCTGAACCTGTATTTGATTGTGGCATAATTTTATTTACGTTTAAGTTTGTAGACAGTTTCGGTTAAAGCCGTTAAACCTCTGGCTTTAAAATGTTGTTCCTGTTCGAGAATATTTTTCTGTAGCAGTTTTTCAATACTAAAATCTTTTTCATACAGGGCATAAACTTCCTGCTCATCAACAGAAAAGGGTGGGCCGTTCATTTCAGGCTGATTATAGCTTAATGTGACCAGTAAAGTCCGAGTACCCGACTGTTGTAGCTGTGCCATTTTATCCACATATTGCCCACGCATTGAGTCAGGCAGCGCAATCAGCGCTGCGCGGTCAAAAATATCAGTGATCCCAGTCAGATCCGCTGACTGAAGATCAAAAAAATCACCCTGATAGATCTCAATACTCGCAGCTTGTTCACTATGCTGGTAAAAAGCATGCTTATCCCGACTTACTGATTGATAGTTTAAGCCATTTTCAGTGAAAAAATTCACCACTGCCTTTGCGCTGCATTCGACCCCGAATACAGCATAGCCATTTTGTGCCAGCCATAACAAATCCAGTGATTTTCCGCATAATGGCACAAAAACTTTTAATGCCTGACGTTTGCTGGCATCAGCACCTTTGTCACCATAGAAATAAGCTAGATAAGGATTGACATTGGTCTGATGAAAACCGATTTTATTTTGCTTCCAGCGGTCGTTCCAAAACTGAGTATCCATATTATTGACCGTGCTCTACTGATTGAATAAATTATTTTGAACTGTATTTTGTAAATGCCTTTTTTACCCTCATTGCTACGCTGGCTTCCAGATACCAAAAGCCTCTTCCGGTGGTTTCAAATCACTTTCCACCTGCTCAACCACCTGCCCCATAAAATAGGTTAGATCATTTAACAGGCCCTTTTTATCCAGCCCTGGTTGATCCTGATGCGCCAGCACATACCCGGAAATAGCGACCAGATATTGCATAAAATACATTTCATTGTCCGCGCCCTGATCATGTTTAACGATTGCCGATTTAACATCGGCAATCATCTCGGATGATAATTGAATACCACTGCTCATTACTTTTCCCCTGTACTAAATTGATTGGCTAAATCTTAGCGACTAAATTAAGCAGCCGCCTGCGATGGATTCCAGGCGCAATACCCAGGGGTTAAAAAATAACCGCAGCCGACTGATGATTAATTTTGCTAAGATGGGGCCAGTTTAAGCTATTTCAAGCTTCTCGAACAGGCACCTTTGTCCGTAACTATGTATAAAATCTGTGTTTATGTCCCTGAAAATTCTGTGGAAAAAGTCAAACAGGCATTATTTGATGCCGGTGCTGGCCGCATAGGAAATTATGCTAACTGCTGCTGGCAAACAAGTGGTACAGGCCAATTCAGGCCACTGGAAAACAGTCATCCAGCCATTGGGTCACGGGGTATTGTTGAGCAAGTGAGTGAAATCAAAATAGAACTGGTGTGTATAAATAGCAGGGTAAAACAGGCCATTCAGGCAATCAAACAAAGTCACCCTTATGAAGAGCCCGCGTATGATATTTTCAGGCTCGAAAATTTATAATTTAGACTACATCAGGGCGCTAAACGCTTAATCAGCTACCGTTTATCATGCCGATTTCTATTGGCATCTAATTGCCGTCATGCATTCGATTTTTTCTCAAGTCACTGACTTTTATTTAAAGGAGTATTCTCAATAAAAGTATTTTGTTAAACAGACAGTTAAATGTTGCCGTAGAAAACTCGGAATCACAGCTAGAAAATTTGCCTGTTGAATAAATTTCTCATGCTTTTTTAAGCCGGAACTGGTAGTGTCATTGCACAGATTGATAAATCAACGATAAGTAAATCAGCAATAAGTAAACCAGCAAGACTAAACAACGAGACTAACGATGAAACCAGGCACACACCGATTAATTTTTATATCTGTCATTATTTTAAGCAGCCAGTTAGGAATCGCCTATGCCGATGGTAATGGTAATAACCAGAACCCCTGGTCACCGTCTTACCATTCACCCCGATATACGCAATACAATACGCAACAGCGGCAACCTGGTTATACATCGACTCCTGGGGCACAATATCCGCCACACCCCCAACAGCCGAATAATTCCTGGCAACAACCCTCCTCTTCACCGCAACCCTTTCGACCAGGTGCTCATAGATATACCACAAACCAGTTTCCACCCTATAACTCACCAGCCATTAACCGCCCCACTTATAATCTGTATAACGCCCCCTATTATAATAATCGCTGGGGTAATCGCTGGAATAATTATAGGAATAACGCCTGGGGCCGCAGTGGACCAGAGCGCTGGATGAACCCGAATAAACGTAATCTGGCGCAAGATTGGAATGACATGCTGAATGCGCCCAGTCGTATGGGAACAATGCCCGGAGGTTGGTCTGCTCCTTCTGTCAGTATGCCAAATCCAGTGAATGTCAGTAATCAGTTTGAAAATAATGCGAGAAGATTACCGGATCAAATGCAAAATATGAATATGGGGCATTAATTATTAGACATGTTAGTCGATAATACTCAATGTATCATAGCGATCTGTCATAGTGTCTGATACAGCTAAAAAAATCGCTCTTTTTGTTGATGTGCAAAATATTTATTACACCACTCGTGATATCTATGGCCGCCAGTTTAATTACCGAAAACTCTGGCGGCGCATTAGTTCTGAAGGAGAAATTATTTCAGCAACCGCTTATGCCATTCATCGTGGGAATGACAAACAACTGAAATTTCAGGCAGCATTAAAACATATTGGTTTTGAGGTAAAGCTTAAACCCTATATACAGCGCAGTGATGGCTCTGCAAAAGGGGACTGGGATGTTGGCATTAGCCTTGATGTGATGGAAACGGCACAAAACGTTAATACCGTTATACTGCTTTCGGGTGACGGTGATTTTGATTTATTACTGCAAAGAATCAACACGAAATATGGCGTTAATACCGAAGTTTATGGTGTCCCTGCGCTCACCGCTAACTCACTGATTGAAGCAAGCAATATCTATCACCGTATAGAAGAAGATTTGCTCTTATGATTTTACTGTTACCAAAACGTACAGAAGATTTAAAATTTGTGAATTCAAGATAGTTGGGCTTAAATAGTTGGGTTAAAACGACTAAAGCCGAAAGTTAATCTTTTTTGCATAAAAAACCCCCACGTTTTACCGTGGAGGTTTTGCACAAACCTTAACGTAACAATTAGGCCTGTACGTTAACTGCCTGCGGACCTTTAGGGCCATCTTCTACTTCAAAAGTCACTTGCTGGCCTTCAGCCAGTGTGCGAAAACCGTCACTTGAAATAGCAGAAAAGTGAACAAAAACATCTTTTCCACCATCGGTAGGAGAAATAAAACCGAAACCCTTGGATTCGTTAAACCATTTAACGGTTCCTGTTGCCATGATGCACCTCATCAAATATTAAATTATTTATTAAATTAGTAGTATGTTACAAATCTTACGAGGAAATTAACAAGAGTACTTCATGACAAAAACCCGGATAGAAAATGTAGCGCCATGTAGTGCTTTTGGCTTTTACCCAAAAGCACTACGTAGATGCCTATTATAAGGTACAAAAAAGTAAATTCAAGCATTTAACTTCATCTATTCAGTGATAACCTGCCGTTTTAATTATCGAGTATTTTAGTGCAACCCTGTTTTAACCCAGATAGTTCATAATGTAATGGACTGTTTAAAATGTTTTCGTATATAATAGGCCGCTTATTTATGGTGCACTTCGGTCTGCACCTGTTGAATAGCGGCGATCTTTCCCGCATCACCTCAAAACATTAAAGTTTGTTTCCGCCTGGACCGATCCTGAACATGACCAAACCATGTTTATTGCGTAGGTCGATTCGTCAGTTCTGGAGAACATCATAACATGGCATTTAAATCTCTCGGCCTCCTCGCCGAATTACACCGCGCTGTATCCGAAAAAGGCTACACCGCACCGACTCCAATCCAGCAACAGGCAATCCCTCTTATCCTTGAAGGTCGTGACCTGATGGGTGGTGCGCAAACAGGCACAGGCAAAACCGCTGGTTTCACCTTGCCGCTGCTACAAAGGTTAATGGCTTCGAGCAGACCGACTAAAGGCCGCCGTGTTATCCGTGCACTGGTGCTTACTCCAACCCGGGAACTGGCCGCTCAAGTAAGTGAAAGTGTCCGTGACTATGGTAAACATTTGCCACTACGCTCTATGGTCGTTTTTGGTGGTGTCAGCATTAACCCGCAAAAAATAAAGCTAATTAAAGGCGTTGATATTCTAATCGCCACACCAGGTAGGCTACTAGACCACGTTGGTCAGAAATCAGTGAATCTCGCCAATGTTGAGATTCTGGTACTTGATGAAGCTGACCGTATGCTTGATATGGGATTTATTCACGACATCCGCAAAGTTCTTGCTCTGGTCCCAAAAAATAAACAGACGCTCCTGTTTTCGGCCACTTTCTCTCAAGAAATCAAAAAACTGGCCAATGGATTACTCAACTCTCCTGCTCTAATTGAAGTTGCACAAAGAAACACGACATCAGAAACTGTGACTCAGGTCGTTCATCCGGTTGATAAAAACCGCAAGCGAGAATTGCTGTCTTTTTTAATCGGCTCAAATAACTGGCAGCAGGTACTGGTTTTTACCCGCACTAAACATGGTGCCAATCGACTAACTAAACAGTTAATCGGGGATGGCATCAGCGCAGCCGCAATACATGGTAATAAAAGTCAGGGCGCACGCACTCGAGCACTGGCAGAATTCAAATCAGGTGATGTGCGCGTACTGGTTGCAACCGATATTGCCGCGCGTGGGCTGGATATAAACCAGTTACCGCATGTGGTGAATTTTGAGCTACCGAATGTAGCTGAAGATTACGTGCATCGCATAGGCCGTACCGGTCGCGCAGGCAATGAAGGTGAGGCACTATCACTGGTGTGTGTCGATGAACTAAAGTTACTTGCAGACATCGAACGGCTAATAAAAAACAACATTCCTAAAGTTATATTTGATGATTTTACCCCTGATGCTTCCATCAAAGCAGAACCCATAACCAGAGGCCGTGGGAACCAGCAGAGAAATTCATCAAAACCCACGAGAAAAAAATTCAATAATAGAAATGCAACGAATAAAAGAAGCACTAATCGTACCCGTTATGCTACACAAAATACACGTTAAACCATAACCACCTTTACCTGGAATAAATCATGTTATCTACTGCAAATGTCACCATGCAATTTGGTGCCAAACCACTATTTGAGAATGTTTCTGTCAAGTTCGGCGAAGGTAATCGCTATGGTCTGATTGGCGCAAACGGCTGTGGTAAATCCACCTTTATGAAAATCCTGGGTGAGGATCTTGAACCAACATCAGGGAACATTTCAAGAGATGCGGGCGAACGCATTGGCAAATTAAAACAGGATCAGTTTGCCTACGAAGAATACAATGTTATTGATACCGTTATTATGGGACATGAAGAGTTATGGGCAATTAAATCTGAGCGTGATGCCATTTATGCTAACCCGGAAATGACTGAGGCCGATGGAATTCGTGCCGGTGAACTGGAAGCTGAGTTTGCTGAAATGGATGGTTATACCGCTGAGTCGCGTGCCGGTGAATTATTACTCGGTGTTGGCATCCCCATTGAACAACATAATGGATTAATGGGCGGCATTGCACCAGGCTGGAAATTGCGCGTATTACTGGCACAGGTTTTATTTTCGGACCCGGACATTATGCTACTGGACGAGCCCACCAACAACCTCGACATCAATACTATTCGCTGGCTTGAAGGCATCTTAAAAGAACGCAACTGCACGATGATTATTATTTCACATGATCGTCATTTCTTAAATAGCATCTGCACACATATGGCTGACCTCGATTACGGTGAAATACGCATGTACCCCGGCTCTTATGATGAATATATGACTGCCTCCACTCAGGCCAGTGAGCGCCTGCACGCGGACAATGCAAAGAAAAAGGCCCAGATTGCTGAACTCAGAAGTTTTGTTAGCCGGTTTTCTGCCAATGCATCTAAATCAAAACAGGCCACTTCCCGTGCAAAACAAATAGATAAAATTCAGCTGGAAAAAGTAAAACCTTCCAGTCGGCAGAACCCATATATCAATTTTGTACAAAGCAAAAAACTACACCGTCTTGCCCTCGAAGTCGAAGGTCTGACTAAAAAGTTTGATGAAGTCCTATTTTCTAACATTAAATTGATGCTAGAAGTCGGCGAACGCATTGCTATTATTGGACCAAATGGAATCGGTAAAACCACTTTACTGCGCTGTCTGGTTGATGATCTTAAAGCCACTTCCGGTAGCATAAAATGGTCGGAGAACTCCACACTGGGCTATTACGCACAGGATCATGCTGCCGACTTTAAAGAAAATACATCGCTATTCGACTGGATGAATCAATGGCGTAAGCCTGGTGATGATGAACAGGTTATTCGCGGCATACTTGGACGACTGTTATTTTCCCAGGATGACATTAAAAAACCGATTAATATTATCTCCGGTGGCGAGCAGGGACGAATGATCTTTGGCAAACTGATGCTGCAACAGGATAATATTCTGTTAATGGATGAACCGACCAACCATCTGGATATGGAGTCCATTGAATCACTCAATCAGGCACTGGAAAATTACCCCGGTACTTTAATTTTTGTCAGTCACGACCGTGAATTTGTCTCCTCATTAGCGACACGCATTATCGAGTTAACACCTGATGGAGTCGTCGACTTCCACGGCAGTTATGAAGAATACTTACGCAGTCAGGAAAAAGACCAGGGCAAATTCAACAAGGCGAACTAAGCGGTTTTTTCATTAAACGCCAGGCTGTTAGTAAGCACCCTTTATACCCGTTTAAGCCATCTTAATGATAGCCTGAGTTTAGTGTAAAAAGAATGCCACCTAAAACTACACTCGCAGATGTTCTTGTTATCGGTGCCAGCGCTTCAGGTTTAATGTGCGCCATCGAAGCGGGTAAACGTGGACGCAAAGTGATTGTGCTCGACCATGCGAGTAAAGCCGGTAAAAAAATCCTTATGTCTGGCGGTGGACATTGTAACTTTACCAATAAGGAGATTAGCCCAAGTCATTTTATTTCTCATAACCCCCATTTTTGCAAATCCGCTTTAAGTCGATATACCCAGTGGGATTTTATCGCCCTGGTAGAACAATATAACATTCTCTATCATGACCAGGGTGCTGGGAAATTATTTTGTGACAACAGCGCTAGAGACATTCTTAATATGTTGCTCAAAGAATGTAAAAAAGCCAGAGTAAGCATACAGCTCAGGTGCGAAATTAAAAAAATAGTAAAAGACAAAAATACAGAAAATTCTACTTTTATAATTAACACCTCAACAGGAAATTATCAGGCAACAGCTTTGGTTATCGCCAGCGGTGGTTTATCTATTCCAAAAATGTGTGCAAGTCCATTAGGTTATAAAATTGGTGAACAGTTTGACCACCACATCTGGCCAACATCAGCAGGACTTGTACCCTTTACATTGCAACCACACCACAGGGAAAAGCTTGAGAAACTGTCCGGCATTTCGGTTAATAGCAATGTAAGTAATAAACGTAACCAGTTTAAAGAAAACATTCTTTTCACCCACCGAGGTTTAAGCGGCCCTGCCATCTTACAAATTTCATCTTACTGGCAGCCAGGTGAAAACATCAATATAAACCTGTTACCTGATATTGATGTTGTAAAATTTCTAACAACACAACGTTCCAGACAACCAGACATTAAATTAAAAATGGCGTTGAGAAAAGTTTTACCTAAACGGTTACTACCTGTCCTGCTTGGCACACAGGTAGAAAAACCTTTACAGGAGATTTCTCAAACTCAGTTAGTTTCTATTGCCAGACAAATTCAGCACTGGGAAATTAAACCTGGTGGCACTGAAGGGTATCGTACTGCCGAAGTTACTTTGGGAGGCATTGACTGTAATGAACTGTCATCCAGAACGCTGGAATCAAAAAAAACTGCTGGACTGTATTTTATTGGGGAAGTTGTTGATGTAAGCGGCTGGTTAGGCGGCTACAATTTTCAGTGGGCCTGGTCGTCAGGCTGGTGTGCTGGGCAAGTGGTGTAAAGTATTGGGTTACCGAACCCATGTCAGTGAAAAAGATTTTGCACATACCATTTTAAGGCAATGTCCATGCCTTCGTTTATTCTATGTGTTGGTTCATAACCTAATCGCTGCTTTGCTTTTGAAATATCAGCCAGTGAATGACGAACATCCCCAGCACGAAAATCTCTATACACAGGCCGGCTATCTGATAAATGTGGAAATGCTTCAACCAGTCCCGCTCTGATGGATTCATATAACGCATTCAATGTAGTGCGATCACCAAGTGCTACATTGTAGACATTATTCACTGCATTATCGTCTTTTGTGGTAGCCGCTAGAATATTCATCTGAATAGCATTATCTATATAACAGAAATCACGACTGGTTTCGCCATCACCATTAATATAAACGACTTCATCTGCGATCATCGAGGCGACCCATTTTGGGATAACCGCAGCGTAGGCACCATCGGGATCCTGACGTTGTCCAAATATATTAAAATAGCGTAGCCCGATAGTTTTAAAATTATAGGTACGGGCAAAAACCTGTGCATACAACTCATTCACCACTTTGGTTACTGCATAAGGGGAGAGTGGATTACCTATTTTATTTTCAACTTTCGGCAGCTCAGGATGATCACCATAAGTTGAACTGGAAGCCGCATAAACAAATCTATTTACTTTTGCATCGCGTGCGGCAACCAGCACATTTAAAAATCCAGAAATATTGGTCTCATTTGTCGTGATGGGGTCTTCAAGTGAACGTGGCACAGAACCCAGTGCTGCCTGATGGAGAACATAGTCAACTGAATCACAGGCCTGCCTGCAACTTGTGAGGTTACAAATATCAGCCTCTATTAAGCTGAAATTCTCCCACTGTTGCGCATTAATCCGTTGTTGTACCTGATCAAGATTGTGTTGATGCCCGGTGGAAAAATTATCCAGGCCAACAACTATCTGATTATTTTTTAGTAATGTTTCAAGCAGGTTCGAACCAATAAAACCTGCGACACCCGTCACTAACCATTTTTTGGGTGAACTATTTAATTCTGTTAAGACCTGTTTGTATCTGGACATAAGAAATTATAACCTGGCATCAACTTCATTTGCAGAAAATATGTATTTAATATCATAAAGCAGATGGCTTTTTTTACCGTATGAACGGATATTTTTAACGCCCATTTCAATAAACTGTTTATGCCCTACTGCAAGAACAATGGCATCATAGTGATCGGTTTCAAGTTGCGTTACCAGTGTAATATCGTATTCATGTTTGGCCTCATCGCTATCAACCCAGGGATCATAAACATCGACATTTGCGCCATAACTCTGGAGTTCGTCAATTATATCCGTGACACGAGTATTACGTAAATCTGGACAGTTTTCCTTAAAAGTTAAACCCATGATAAGAATATTTGCATTGTTGACATGGATCTGCTTTTGCACCATTAGCTTTACCAGCTGTGAAACCACGTAACAGCCCATATTATCGTTTAGGCGACGACCGGCAAGAATCATCTCTGGATTATAACCAATTTCCTGTGCCTTATGCGTCAGGTAGTAAGGGTCTACTCCAATGCAGTGGCCACCAACCAAACCAGGACGAAATGGTAAAAAATTCCATTTTGTACCGGCTGCCTTAAGCACTTCCTCCGTATCAATATTCAGTCGATTAAAAATTAAGGCCAGTTCATTAATCAGTGCGATATTGACATCACGCTGAGTATTCTCAATAACTTTTGCTGCTTCAGCAACACGAATTGAACTGGCTTTATATGTACCTGCCGTAATAATTTGCTGGTACAGGTGGTCAACAAAATCTGCAACTTCGGGCGTGGAACCTGAAGTTACTTTTAATATAGTGGAAACTCGATGCTCCTTGTCTCCTGGATTAATGCGTTCGGGACTGTATCCAGCATAAAAGTCAGTATTAAAAACTAGCCCTGATTGCGCTTCGATAACTGGAACACAGACTTCTTCTGTTGCACCAGGATAAACGGTCGACTCATAAATAACAATATCACCGCGAGAAAGAATGCCACCTAACATGAAACTGGCTTTTTCCAGTGGTGTCAGGTCTGGTTTTTTATATTTATCAATGGGTGTGGGAACAGTAACGATGTAAACATTGCAAGCACGTAGATCCTCACTATTACAACTATAGGTAAGCTTCGATGCCTGTCCGAGCTCTTCACTACTCACTTCCAGCGTGCTATCAATGCCTTTATTTAGCGCATTAATCCGCGACTGGTTAATATCAAAACCTAGTACGGGGAATTTTCTACCAAATTCTGCCGCTAGAGGCAAACCAACATAACCAAGACCAATAATTGCGATTTTTGTTTCATCTAAACTGAACATCTTTCCCCATCCTTTTTTGAATCATGAAGGCTTACAGAATAACTCGTTGTAATCACTTAATCAGATCATCCCTAGTTACTAACCGGACGGATGAAAAAGCTACTTATTATTAAGACACGCTGTCAATCCATCCATGTAAGCTCGACACACACATCCCTGTGAATGACGGTTTTGAATAATAAGTAGTTTTTTCATCCGTTTCAGTAATGACACCCAACAACTCAATTTCTACCAATACTTATATACTTGTAACCCAGTGAACGCATTACATCAGGCTCATATAAATTACGCCCATCAAAAATTAGTGGTTGTTTTAAGCGTGATTTCATTTCCTCAAAATCCGGACTCCAGAAAATTTTCCATTCTGTTACGATACAGAGTGCATCGGCATTTTCGAGCGCAGCTTCGGCACTATCAGCTAAAATTAATTTGTCCTCATCATGGTAAATCCGTCTGGCTTCATCCATTGCCTCTGGGTCATAAGCCTGAACACTGGCACCAGCATTAATTAAAGCTTCGAGCAAAACACGACTTGGTGCATCACGCATATCGTCTGTATTAGGTTTGAATGCAAGCCCCCATAAGGCAAAAATCTTACCCGTTAGGTCAGTATTAAAATGCTTATTTATTTTATTAAATAAGACTTCTTTCTGGCGATCATTCACTCTTTCAACGGCAGTTAATAAACCCGCCGAATAACCAACTTCTTGCGCTGTACGCTCAAGCGCTTTAACGTCTTTAGGAAAACAGGAACCACCATAACCACAACCAGGGTAAATAAAGGAGTAACCGATGCGCGAATCTGAACCAATGCCATGTCGTACCTGTTCTATATCTGCATCTAAATATTCCGCAAGATTTGCAAGCTCGTTCATAAAACTAATTTTAGTGGCTAACATCGAGTTAGCCGCATATTTTGTGAGTTCTGCAGAACGTATATCCATCGCAATAATACGATCATGGTTTCGATTGAATGGGGAATAAAGCGCCTTGAGTAATTCAGTGGTTCTAGGATTGTCAGTACCAATAACAATTCTGTCGGGTTTCATAAAATCATCAATGGCTGCGCCTTCTTTTAGAAATTCCGGGTTGGAAACCACATCAAACTCTATCTCCTGACTACGCGCTGTCAGTACACTTTTAATGGTTTCTCTGACCGTATCTGCGGTGCCTACAGGCACTGTCGATTTATCGATAACAATTTTATAATTTTCCATATTGTCGGCAATAGAACGTGCCACTGCAAGTACATATTGTAAATCCGCAGAACCATCTTCATCAGGTGGTGTGCCAACAGCAATGAACTGGAATAATCCGTGTTTGACTGCTACGCCCACATCAGTGGTGAAATTTAGCCGTCCAGCTTCATGATTTTCTTTAACCAGGTTTTCAAGCCCTGGCTCATAAATCGGAATTTTTCCATTTTTTAGCTGCTCAATTTTATCCTGGTCAATATCCATACAAAGTACATCATTGCCAACCTCTGCCAGACAGGTGCCTGTTACCAGGCCTACATACCCGGAACCAAATACAGTAATTTTCATATCTTTAAAATATTCTATGTTAAGAGTTAAATGGATTAAATAATGCCGGGATTTATATTGTGCCCCAGCCTGCACTGGCAGTTCCCTACTATCATTTAGTTTTCTCTGCCGTATATATCATCGAATCGGACAATATCATCTTCGCCCAGGTAGCTGCCAGTCTGTACCTCAATTATTTCTAATGGGATTTTACCAATATTTTCCAGACGATGTTTAGCACCTAACGGGATATAGGTTGACTCATTTTCTGTAAGAATAAAAATATCCTCATCACGTATTACTTTTGCGGTGCCACTTACGATAATCCAGTGTTCTGAACGGTGATGGTGCATTTGTAATGACAAAATAGAACCTGGATTAACGGTAATACGTTTTACCTGAAAGCGTTCAGAAGCATCGATACCCCGATAACAACCCCAGGGCCTGCAAACACGTTTATGGAGAATAACTTCATCTCTATTTTCTTTACTCAGTTCGTCAACAATGTCTTTAATATTCTGTACATCATCTCGGCTAGCCACCAATAAGGCATCATCTGTATCAACAATAATTAAGTTTTCAACCCCTAACGTGGTGACAAGTTTTGTCTCTGCGCGCACATAACAGTTACGAGTAGCATGGCTCTTTACATCACCAATTAAAATATTTTTATTCTCGTCTGATGCAGTTATATCATGTAAGGCTGACCAGGAACCAACATCACTCCAACCAATATCAATGGGTATGACAATGGCATTGTCCACTTTTTCCATAATTGCATAATCAATTGAATCACTGGGACAGTGCTCGAACTCTTTCATACCAATACGAATAAAATCCATATCACGATTTGCTTTGGCGCAAGATTGCTGACAAGCTTCGAATATAGTGAACGCAAAAGTCTCCAGGGCTTTAAGGTAAGCAGAAGCCTTAAACATAAACATGCCACTATTCCAGTAATACCCGCCTTCTTCAAGATACTGCTCTGCCTTAGACAAGTCAGGTTTTTCGACAAATTTATCGACTGGATAAAAAATATTTTTTCCAGCATTACGCTTAGCTTTAATATAACCAAAGCCGGTTTCAGGATAATCTGGAATAATACCAAAAGTAACCAGGTTTCCAGCTTCTGCCTGTTCAGCCCCAACTTCCACTGCCTGATAAAAGGCATCCACATCTTTTATAACATGATCAGCAGGTAACACCAATAATACTGGGTCGTCGTCATTATGACGGGCAGTAATAGCTGCCAGTGCGATAGCAGGCGCTGTATTTCTTCCAACCGGCTCCAGCACAATATCGCTTTGGCTGATTTTAGTGTTAGCAACCTGTTCAGCCACCATAAAACGGTATTTCTCATTACAGATGATTATTACCCGCGAAATCAGTGATGAGCCTGTTAAGCGGTTAATGGTGTCCTGCAATAATGAGGTTTTATTAATTAAGGGTAATAATTGTTTAGGATGATTTTTTCTGGACAAAGGCCACAAACGCGTACCTGAACCACCCGATAATATAACTGGTAAAATCATTAAGTTACCCCACTAATATAAAGTTTTTTCTATACATAAAGAAAGGCTAATCAATGTGCTATAAAATGAAATATTTCGAGTTACCATTAAAAAGAAGCTTGCATGAATAAATGATCATAGAGAAGATTTCGGAAATTATAAAAATATTTCTTTCTAAAGGTTTTCCCATAAAAACATCTACACTCACATCGATATTAACAGTAAAATAATTATCCGACACCACAAATCGAAATAATCAGATTGTTGGACTGGACTTACGCATCTTGTGGTGCGCTATGATAACAATAAACTTATGCTTGTTGCGGTAAATTTAAACGCTTTATGCAAAAATACAGCAAGTTTCTGAGAAATAATGACTTTTGAGGAATAATTTTATGGCTAAAGTTTTAATCACTGGTGGTGCCGGTTACATTGGCTCTCATACCTGTATCGAATTTCAACAGGCAAACCATAATATTCTGGTACTGGATAATCTTTGCAACTCAAGTGAAGAAGCTTTGCGTCGTGTTGAAAGAATCACAACGAAACCCATTGAGTTTATTCAGGGTGACACCCGTGACCGCCAATTACTGAAAACTATTTTCAAACAACATGAAATTAGTTCCGTAATTCATTTTGCTGGCCTGAAAGCAGTGGGTGAATCAGTCTCTATCCCACTTACCTATTATGATAATAATATAAATGGCAGCATTATTTTACTTGAAGAAATGCGTATCGCAGGGGTTAAAAATATTGTATTTAGTTCGTCTGCAACCGTTTATGGCGACCCACACACGGTTCCAATTAAAGAAACTTTCCCCCTGTCAGCAACCAATCCGTATGGCCGCTCCAAACTTATTATTGAAGACGTACTGCGCGATGTCTTTGTTGCAGATAATAACTGGAAAATAGCCTTATTAAGATATTTTAATCCGGTTGGCGCTCATATCAGTGGCAGCATTGGTGAAGATCCAGCGGGTATTCCATGCAATCTAATGCCTTATATTTCACAAACGGCTGTTGGTAAACTCGAAAAACTACAGGTTTTTGGTGGCGATTATAATACCTCTGATGGCACGGGTGTGCGTGATTATATCCATGTTGTTGATCTTGCTAAAGGCCATTTAAAAGCCATTGAAGCACTGGCAGCTAAAACTGAAGGTCATGTGCTGACTGTAAATCTTGGTACCGGCAGAGGTTACTCCGTTCTGGATATGGTGAAAGCATTTGAACATGCATCAGGTGAAAAAGTTGCCTATGAAATTGTTACCCGACGCCCTGGAGACATTGCAAAATGTTATGCCGACCCGTCGTTGGCAAAGGCATTGCTAAGCTGGCAGGCAGAATTGGGCATTGAGCGTATGTGCGAAGATAGCTGGCGCTGGCAATCACAAAACCCTCAGGGATATAAAATCTGACAATTAACTGCTACGCTTTATTGTCAGATTAATAACCGACGAACTGGCACTAATTACAACCAGGGCACTCCAACCTGGAGCAATGCTATTAAGCCAATAATCTGGTTTTATATCGCAATAATAAAATACTGCTTTATCCAGTATTCTTTTCGTAAGCAGAGGTTTAAACTAGCGCAGTAGAACGTTTTCTGCATTTCTACAGGCAGCCCTATTATCAATTCTAATCAGGCAGGGAATATATCATGGCAACTAAAACAGCCAAAACAACTAAAAAAACCACCTCGATCAAAACAGCTAAAAAGTCAGTAAAAACAGCGACAAAAAAGCCAGCGCTTAAAGGCACTGCGAAAAAGATCTCCAGGAAACAAAATACTAAGTTTATTGTTTCACATGAGCAACGCCGCCATATGATAAATGAAGCGGCTTATTTTCTTTCCCTAAAAAGAGACTATACTGCGTCTGACTCGGTGAGCAACTGGTTTGAAGCTGAGAAAAATATTGACCTGATTTGCGAATGCAAACTCGGATAATCTATTAGGTAATGATCTATTAGGTAATGACATCAGGTCGTGTTCTACCTGTAAAATGCTCAATCTCCGCAATCGACATGGATAACTGTATCAATGTCGACAGAACTTTCTGTGGTGATTGCGCCATTGATTGCTTCACTTTTTCAACATCCTGCTCAGGCTGTTCAATGTATACACGCAAGGTTGCACCCTCAGTACCAGTACCCGACAAACGATAAACAATTCGAGCGCCGTTGGTAAACAAAAGACGAATCCCCTGATGCAGACTCTGGCTGCCATCAATCGCATCGGTATAAGCAAAATCATCACACAAGGCTACTTTATACTCACCGTATTGCTGTACACTCAAACTCTCAGTATTTGCGCGTAGTTGAGCCATCAACGCTTTTGCATCATCCGCTCTGACGGCTTCATAATCATGCCGCGTATAAACATCCCTGCCATACTGTAACCAGTGCTCATGCACGACTTCGGCAACAGTCTGCCGTTTAACCGCCAGAATATTCAACCAGAAAAGCACCGCCCATAAACCATCTTTTTCCCGTAAATGGTCTGAGCCGGTACCAAACGATTCTTCCCCACACAGACTAATTTTCCCGGCATCCAGTAAATTGCCAAAAAACTTCCAGCCAGTTGGCGTTTCATAACAAGGAATATCCAGTGCTGCGGCAACGCGATCAACTGCCTGACTTGTCGGCATAGAACGCGCCACACCAAGCAGGCCTTTCACATAAGCCGGTATTAGTCCTGCATTTGCAGCCAGGATAGCTAGGCTATCATTGGGAGTAACAAAAAATTGATGGCCCAGAATCATGTTACGATCACCATCACCATCTGATGCGGCACCAAAATCAGGTCCGGCAGCGCCATTCATTTTTGTAACCAGTTGTGCTGCATGAAGTAAATTCGGATCGGGATGCCCGCCACCAAAATCTGCTAATGGTTCAGCACGTATAACAGTACCGGCCGGTGCCTGCAGTCGATTCTCGAACAACTCAAGTGCATAAGGTCCGGTAACAGCATGCATGGCATCAAAACAGAAACAAAACGGCGTTGTTTGTATATAGTTACGAATACAATCAAAATCAAAAAGCTGTTGCATTAAATCGGCATAATCTTTTACTGAATCAATAATGCAGATTTGCATATCGGCTAAAAAACACTCTCCCAGATGGTCAATATCAACAGCCGGCGATTGCAGCATCTTATATTCAGTTATTTCAAGACTCTGCTGGTAAATTTTTTCCGATATTTTTTCCGGTGCAGGGCCACCATTTTCAACATTGTATTTAATTCCAAAATCCGCATCTGGCCCACCTGGATTATGGCTGGCTGAAAGGATAATACCACCGAGTGTTTTATATTTTCGAATCAGGTTTGATACAGCAGGCGTGGACAATAGACCGCCCTGCCCTAACATTACACTGGCAACCCCATTTGCGGCGGCCATTTTAAGAATAATCTGTATCGCTTCACGATTAAAATAGCGACCATCACCGCCAAGCACAATGCTTTGCCCACAAACATTACCCAGAGTATTAAAAATTGACTGAACAAAATTTTCCAGATAATTGCGCTGTTGAAAAACAGCTACTTTTTTTCTCAACCCTGACGTACCTGGTTGCTGATCAGTAAAAGCGGTAGTTGATACGAGTTTAATATCCATAATTTTTGGCTTGAATAAGTAAGAAAGTCTCTAATTAATCCATAAAATCGTCACTTACAAGCTGTAAGTATCCTGCATTAATCAGATATCTTTAAGTTTTTTAGTTGGAATAGACAGACTAACAGTAGAGATAAAAAGGCGACCCATTGTTCAAGACCGTCAGCCGCAGGGATGCAGGTGTCGAGCCGACATGAATGTATTCACCGCGTATCTTTAACCATGGGTCGCCTTTTTATTCGTTTCAGTCATACATTCTACAGAATCTAACATTTTTTTCGTATCATCCTGCTGCAGCCCTATCGACAAACCAGTGATTATTGCCTATACGGTTAACTGGCAATGCTTCACCTGCCTGTATCTTATTTAGCGCGGCTGTTTTATTTTCACCGACAACCAGTACAATGCGCAAGGCGACGGATGATAATGTCGATAGACTTAATGAAACACGTTCAGGTGGTGGTTTAGGTGCATTGAATACGGGAACAACCTTATGTTGATCGGTTAATGCCTTATTATCAGGGAACAGGCTGGCGGTATGCCCATCTTCACCCATGCCTAAAATAACGATATCCAGTGCATCAAAAGAGCGAAATAATAAGCTGTAATCCTGTGCTGCTTTTTCTGCACCCAATTCTGCTTTTATCGGATAAAAATGCCGGGCAGAATTTCGCGGTGATGAAAATAATGCCTGTCTGATCATGCAGTCATTACGTTCTGTATGACCAACAGGTAAACAGCGTTCATCACCCAGATACCATTCAATCTGTTGCCAGGGTAAATCTAGTTTTGAAAGTTTTTGCAAACACCGCGCCGGGGTATTACCACCAGGGAGTGCAATACGGCAGCATTGCTTTTTTTTAATGCACGCTGCAATATTGAGCTGGATAAAACTGGCTGCCGCAACAGCCAGTGTTTCTGCATCCTCATGCAGATAGAAATTTCTGGTTAATGAATTTCTAGTTAATAAGTTACTGGGTAATTGCATTTTTTAAGTTGGCACATGCCATCCGTGAACACAGTCTTTTGTTAAGTTATCCATTTCAGGTATGCTCCAGGTTCCTGCACGATAACGATCAATAGAAACACGTTTTTCCCATGCATTTAATATTGGTTCAAGAATTGACCACGATTCATTCACCTCATCCGAACGTGAAAATAAGGTGCTATCACCAACAAGCACATCATGCATAAGCACTTCATACGCATCAGCAACATCATCTTTATCCGCATAAGGTGCGCGCATAACCATCACTTCATTATCCGTGGTTGGGCCAGGTTTCTTCGCATTGATGCGTAATACTATGCCACTATCTGGTTGCAGTCTAAAAACCAGTGCATTCGCATTCGGTATAGACGCATGGTTGTTAAACAGATTAAATGGCGGCTTGCGAAAACGAATCATCACCTCTGAGACACGTTTAGGTAAGCGTTTACCCGAACATAAAATAAACGGCACACCCTGCCAGCGCCAGTTATCAATATGAAAACGGACTGCCGCAAAAGTTTCCGTTATTGAGTCGGGCGAAACGCCTTCTTCTGAAACATAAGAAGAGATCTCTTCATTGTCGATTACGCCTTTCGCATATTGTGCCGCGACAGTTAGTGAATCAATTTCTTCTGCTTTGAAAGGGCGTATCGCACGCAATACTTTCATTTTTTCGTCACGTACTGCATCTGCCGTAAATTCAACCGGCGGTTCCATTGCTACCAGCGTCATAACCTGCATGATATGGCTCTGTATCATGTCACGTAAAGCCCCTGCCTTTTCGTAATATTTTGCGCGATATTCAATACCCAATGTTTCTGATACAATAATTTGAATATGATCAATATAGTTACGATTCCATAATGGTTCCATAATACCGTTTGCAAACCGGTAAACCAGCAAGTTCTGTACACTTTCCTTCCCCAGATAATGATCAATTCGATAAATCTGGTTTTCGTTAAATTCTGCCTGTAATTCGGTATTAAGCTTGCGTGAAGTTTCGAGGTCCATACCAAAAGGTTTCTCAATAACAATTCTTCGATAACCTTCATCTTCACTAATCAGGCCGGCTTTACCCAACCCAGCGGCAACTTTTCCGTACCATTCTGGTGGAATCGCACAATAAAACATGGCGTTTTTCTTACCGCCTAATACCTCCAGCGCATCAGCAACTCGATTATAGGTTTCATCATCCGCTAGATCTCCTGGTACCATGATTAATTTTTCACAAAAAGCATTCCATTTTTCAAGATCCTGCGTAATTTCGTGTGCAAAAGTATGAAGTCCATCAAACAGCAGTTGCAGCCAAACTTCTCTTGTGCGGTTATTCACAACGCCTAAAATACGGCTCTCCGAGTTAACCAGACCCGAGTTCAGCATTCGGATTAATGCGGGTAATAATTTACGTTTTGATAAATCACCCGTCGCACCAAAAATAACAATGTTTGTTGGTTCAGCGACTTCATCACCCATTAATGGTTTCGTATTTTCAGTTTGCATTGTCATGCTGCGTCTCACCTGAGATTTTTAGGATATATTTTTAGAATATACTTTTAGAATATACGTTGCGGTATATTTTCTATTGAGTCGTAAGGTAAAACGTATTTTCCATTGCGACTACCAGACATCTGTGTTAATTTATTCGCTATCATCTTCAGCCGCCGGTTTAATGGCGTGACCACCAAAACCAGCTCGCATAGCATTCAGTAATTTACCGGCATACGTTGGTTGTTGACGACTACGAAAACGCATTTGTAATGCCAGCGTTAACACCGGTGTGGGAATGCCCTGTTCAATAGAATCCTCGACTGTCCACCGACCTTCACCTGAATCATCGACATAATCGCTTAAATTGTGTAGCGCAACATCTTGTTGTAATGCATCCGCAATTAAATCCAGTAACCACGAGCGTACAACGCTGCCATACTGCCATACTTGCGCGATCTGTGACATATCAAGTTCCATTCCAGCTTTGTTCTGCATCAGTTCAAAACCTTCAGCAAAAGCTTCCATCATGCCATATTCAATCCCGTTATGAACCATTTTGACATAATGTCCAGCACCCGCAGGGCCAACATGCCCCCAACCTTTATCGGCGGCAGGTGCCAAAGATTTTAATGCCGGTGTAAGCAATGCAACAGCGGCGTTACTACCACCCACCATCAGACTATAACCTTCGTCCAGTCCCCAGACCCCACCGGAAGTACCACTATCAATATACTCTATGCCTTGCGCATTCAATTGCTGCGCGCGGCGTTGTGAATGCTTATAGTTAGAATTTCCACCATCAACAATGCAATCACCTTTCTGTAGCCCCGCAGCGATAAGTTTTTCAATGCTGTCATCAACAAAAGTATGTGGCACCATTAACCAGATAACGCGTGGTGCGCTTAGTTGCTGAATAATTTCTTCCGGCGTAAAGGCGGCGTGTATATGTTCATCTTCTTTGACCAAATCCCGCACTGCCTTTTCACTCACATCATAAACAATCAGTTCATGTTGATCACGCACCAGACGCCTGACCATGTTTGCACCCATTTTACCCAGCCCAACCATTGCTAATTTCATTATTACTGCTCCCAGATTTTTTGATTAATAAATGGAGTAACTCTAAAGCAAAGTAGGAAGAATACGACAGGCAAGATTTTTGCTGCCAGGGTTTTAGCTGTTAGGGTTACATTGATTACAATTATAGTTTCCAGATTTCTTCGTTATACTGCTGAATAGTTCGGTCGGTTGAAAAATAACCGCTGGAAGCGGTATTTAATATGCTTTTACGTAACCAGCTCAGCTTATCATTAAAACATTCTGCCGCACGTTGTTGACAGTCAATATAAGATCTAAAATCAGCTAGCGTTAGCCAGGGGTCATCAGGACTGCGTAATGAAGCCAGAATATCATTAAAAATATCCGGTTCAAATAAATTAAAGTGACCGCTATCGAGCAAATGCATTACTGCCTGCAAATCAGCATCATTATCAATAATATCCTGTGGCATATAATCTTCACGTACTGTGGTAACTTCTTCTGCTTTTAAACCAAACAGGAAAAAATTTTCTTCACCCACATGTTCAAGAATTTCAATATTGGCTCCGTCGTAAGTGCCTATAGTGAGAGCACCATTCATCATAAACTTCATATTGCCAGTTCCTGATGCCTCTTTTCCTGCGGTTGAAATTTGTTCGGATAAATCGGTTCCTGGACAGATAATCTCCATTGCAGATACATTATAATTAGGAATAAATGCAACTTTTAATTTATTACCCACATCAGGATCTTCATTAATAATATCCGCAACATTATTAATTAATTTTATAATTAGTTTTGCCATCTGATACCCTGGCGCGGCTTTACCACCAAACAGTACACAACGTGGCGTCCAGTTCTCAATATCACCTTTTTTAATTCGGTTGTACAGGTGGATGATATGTAATAAATTTAATAACTGCCGTTTGTATTCATGGATGCGTTTAACCTGAACATCAAACATTGCGCTAGTATCAAAATCAACGTTACAGGTCTTTTTAACCAGTACCGCGAGACGCTTTTTATTTTCCTGTTTAACGCTGGCCCATTGTTGCTGAAAGTTTTTATGCTCAGATTTTGCATAATCAGATAATAATTTAATTTTTGATAAATCAGCCAGCCAACCACCACCAATAGTCTGATTAAGCAAACTACGTAATGCCGGGTTTGCACTCGCTATCCAGCGGCGGGGAGTTACTCCATTAGTTTTATTATTAAATTTGTGCGGCCATAACTCATAAAAATCTTTAAACAGGCCTTCACATAACAGTCTTGAATGTAATGCGGCAACGCCGTTAACTGAAAAGCTCCCGATAATTGCAAGATACGCCATACGCACATGTTTATCATGGGATTCTTCGATTAACGACATCCTTGCCTGCCGTGCAGTGTCTCCCGGCCACTTAAGTGATATCTGATGTAAAAACATTTCATTTATTTTGTAAATAATTTCCATCAATCGGGGCAACAAACGCTGCAATAAGTTAACTGACCATTTTTCCAGTGCTTCGGGTAACAAAGTATGATTGGTGTATGCCATTGTTTGTGTCGTAATCGTCCATGCCTGATCCCAGAGCAGATGTTTCTCATCCATTAATATCCGCATAAGCTCAGCTACAGCAATAGAAGGATGGGTATCGTTTAACTGAAAAACATTGTATTTTGCAAACTCGGCATAATTATCCCCATCCGTTTCTTCCCACAATCGAATAACATCTTTCAGACTGGCTGAAGCCAAAAAATATTGCTGCCGCAGACGTAATTCTTTTCCGTTCTCGCTACTGTCATTGGGGTATAAAACCATTGAGATATGTTCAGCATCATTTTTCGCCTCCACTGCATCGGAGTAGCTGCCCGCATTAAAATCTGCCAGGTTAAAAATATTGGTTGCAGTCGCTTTCCACAAACGCAAGGTGTTAATCGTTTTATTTTTATATCCGGTGATCGGTATATCGTACGGAATGGCAACAACATCAGCGGTATCCACCCAACGGGCTCTCTCAATGCCCTGCTGATCGCAGTAATGTTCAGTTCGGCCTTCGAAATGAATCGTTTGTTCATATTCTGCTCGCGCCACTTCCCAGGGATTACCATCGCGTAACCAATGATCCGGTTCTTCAATCTGATAACCATTTTCAATATGTTGTAAAAACATACCATATTCATAACGAATACCATAGCCAATAACCGGCAATTTCAGGCTCGCACAACTATCCATAAAGCAGGCCGCTAATCTACCCAAGCCACCATTGCCTAGCCCGGCATCGGGTTCTTCTTCTTTCAGGTCTTCAAGATTAACCGCAAAGATATTTAATGCCTCGCGAGTCGCTTCTTCAATATCGAGATTTAATAAATTATTCCCCAGTGCACGTCCAATGAGAAACTCAAGTGACAGGTAATAGGCTTTACGTACACGTGGTTTTTTATACTGCTGCCAGGTCTGACTCCATTGTTCCATGATACGATCACGAATCGTTAATGCCATAGCATCGTATAAATAAAACGGCAAGCAACGGAGAAAATGCCCGAGGTGGTTTCTCAGGTAACGATAAAAACCTTCAGACAATGAATGGCTATCCGATTTTAATGGTGTAATATCAGGAATAACCGTTGTATTAACCCAGTCTTTCTTACGCATTTTTTAGTCCAGCATGGTTAAATTAAAGACAGCTCTAATTTACATTGATGCATCCATCTAACAGCTATCCATATTGTTTTATTGATTAAGTTGTTTTATTGATCATGTCGTCTTATTGATATAGTTTTAAATATTCTTTAGCACTTTTTTCCCAGCCAAGCTGTTGTGACATGGCGGTTAGACACAATTGTTGCCATGTCGTTTCCTGTGCATATAAATTAATGGCTCGATAAACAGCTTCAAGCATGGCATCACTATCTTCATGCTTAAAAACAAAACCAGTTGCCGTTTTATGGTTAATTGTTTCAGGCTGTGCATCTGTCACGGTATCTACCAGACCACCGGTATAATGCACAACGGGCAAAGTACCATAACGCATACTGTACATCTGGTTTAGACCGCAGGGTTCAAATCTTGATGGCATTAAAAATATATCACAGCCTGCTTCAACCTGGTGTGCGAGTGATTCAGAGTAACCGATATGGACATACAAACGATCCGGGAAATCTTTTGCCAGTTGCTGCAATGCCTGTTCATAAATGCTATGTCCTGAACCCAGCACGATCATTCTTGCATTACTTTTTTCAAATAGGGTCGGTGCAGCGTCTATAATCATATCAATCCCTTTCTGATCAACCAGCCGTCCTATAAAACCGATGAGTGGCGCAGTTTTATCTGCTACCTGCTCTAAACCTGCCTGCTGGAGAAGAAACTGTTTATTCTTCATTTTAGCTGCAGCATAATGCTTGTTATTGGTGTAGTTCTTAACAAGATGGGTATCTGTTTCAGGATTCCATACAGTTAGGTCGATACCATTTAATATCCCCGTCAACTTTTCCCCAAGGTGGCTTAAAAGACCCTCGTAACGATAGCCAAATTCTGGAGTACAAATTTCTTTTGCGTAAGTTGGGCTAACGGTGGTAATGTGATCTGAAAAAATCATCCCTGCTTTAAGCATAGATAAGCCACCATAAAATTCGATGTAATCGGGTGACCACCATTTGGCAGGCAAATCCAGATCAATAAAGTTCTGGTAAGAAAAATGTCCGTCATAAGCGAGATTATGTAGCGTAAAAATGGTAACTGGCCGCGCTTCAATCGTACTTAAGAATGCCGGCACCAATCCAGTTTGCCAGTCATGACAATGCACCACTTCTGGCCGCCAGCTATTGTCAGACCATCCTGTTACCATTGCAGCAACTGCGCGACTAAACACAGTAAAACGCTCAGCGTTATCCGGCCAGTCATAACCTTCTATATGCGTATATGGATTACCTGGCCGATCAAACAATGCTGGCACATCAATGAGGTACAAATCCCCTTCAAAGGCATCTTGCGGCACCTGCAATAAACGGACATGATGCGTCCGATTCAATCCCGGCAGTAACCAGGAGCCAAGTTCAACAGGGGTACCAACAGCAGCTAACACATCACGGTAGGCGGGCAAAACCAGACGGACATCATTACCCAGATCCCTTAAGGCAAGTGGAAGACTGTGTACAACATCACCAAGCCCTCCTGTTTTAATAAAAGGAAAGGCTTCACTGGCAGCAAATAAAATATTCACGCTAATCCCTGATAAAAAATAAGGCACTTAAAGGCGGTAAGGTTAAACATAAAGAGTAATCAAAGTCATGATCTGGCTGTAATTGCGCATTTACGCCGCCGGCATTGCCAGCATTGCTGCCGCCATACCATTGTGCATCGGTATTCAGGCATTCAATATAATATCCATCTTCAGGCACTCCGACAATATAATTATTGCGAGGAACGGGAGTGAAGTTGAAAACACAAACAATAAATTTATCTTCAAAGCGCCGGATAAAAGCCAGCACAGAATTTTCATCATCATCACAACTTATCCACTGAAAACCTTCGGCTTCAAACTCCAGTGCATACAATGCCTGCTGCTGACAATATAACTGATTCAAGTCTTTAATTAAATTGCTTAATCCTGCATGTTTATCCATGCCTGCAACCATCCAGTCCAGTGACTGCGCCTCAGACCATTCATTCCATTGTCCAAATTCCCCGCCCATAAAGAGTAATTTTTTACCCGGGTGTGCATATTGATAGGCATACAGTAAACGCAGGTTGGCAAATTTCTGCCAGACATCACCAGGCATTTTATCCAGCATACTGCGTTTCATATGTACAACTTCATCATGTGATAACGGCAAGATAAAATTCTCACTGTAGGCATACAGCTGGCTAAAGGTTAACTGGTTCTGATGAAAGCCCCGATACACTGGATCTGTCTGCATATAGGAAAGCGTATCGTGCATCCAGCCCATGTTCCATTTTATCGAGAAACCCAGACCACCTACATCCACTGGGCGAGAGACCATTGGCCAATCAGTGCTTTCTTCTGCCAGCGTGATGATACCCGAAAACTGCTGATGCACCGTTGCATTTAGCTCTTTAATAAAATCGATGGCCTCAAGATGCTCGTGTCCACCATAAATATTTGGCATCCATTGTCCATGTTCACGCGAATAATCCAAATATAACATAGATGCCACAGCATCCACACGCAGGCCATCAAGATGAAATTCCTTAATCCAGTAAATGGCATTGGCGATCAAGAAATTCCTGACCTCATTGCGGCCATAATTAAAGATAAGTGTACCCCAGTCCTGATGTTCGCCTTTTTCCGGCTCGCCATATTCATAAACTGCTTCACCATTAAATTTAGCCAGGGCAAAATCATCACGCGGAAAATGTGCCGGCACCCAATCAAGAATAACGCCAATATTATTTTGATGACAGATATCAATGAATGTGCGAAATTCATCCGGTGAACCATGTCGAGCCGTCGGCGCATAATAACCACTCACCTGATATCCCCAGGATTGATCAAGCGGGTGTTCAGTTAAGGGTAAAAACTCAATATGGGTATAACCCAGATATTTTACATAAGGCACCAGTTGTTCAGCCAGTTCAATGTAACTGAGAAATTCACCTTTATCATTACGCCGCCATGAGCCTGCATGAACTTCATAAATGGATATCGGCTGATGTAACCATTGCCATTTCTCTCTGGCGCTTAACCAGTTAGCATCATTCCACTGATGGGTGTGATAGCTGGTAATTTTGCTGCTTGTTTCCGGCCTTAAACCCATAGCACCAGCATAAGGATCCGTTTTATGTAAGAGTTGACCGGACTGTGTCAGAATTTCAAATTTGTATGTATCATTGGTTTTTAAACTGGGAATAAACAACTCCCATACACCAGAATGGCCAAGACTACGCATTGGGTGACGCAAACCGTGCCAGTGATTAAAGTCACCAATAACACTAACACGTCTAACATTGGGCACCCATACTGCAAATAAACAGCCTTCAATATCATCAACGGTTTTTAAATGTGCACCCAGAATACGATAAATATGCAGGTGGCGACCGGCCGCAAATAAGTCAAGGTCAAACTGACTAATCTGGGGGGGGAAACTGTAGGCCGAAACGGCCTGGTGCGTTGTCACTGCTCCATTTTCATTATTGTCTACATCGTTACCGTGTTTTTCTTTCCAGCACAAAGTGTAATGTGCAGGTAAAACCTGTTTCTGCTGGGCGCTAAATTTTAGCTCAAAAATATCACTGTCTTCTATGCGTGTCATCACCCCCAGATTTTTAACTTCGACGGCACATGCCGTCGGCATTAGAGCACGAATAATATAACCAGAAGCATTATCTTCATGTAATCCGAGTAATTCAAACGGATCATGATAATTACCCTGTTGTATTTTTTTTAGAGTACGCATTAAAGTGTTCATCCATTTATATTTCTAACATACTAACAGTACAGATGAAAAGGCCACTCATTGTTCAAGACCGTCAGCCGCAGGGATGCGGGTGTCGAGTCGACAGGGATGCATTCACCGCGTGTCTTTAACAATGGGTGGCCTTTTTATTCGTTTCAGTAATAAGCATAATGCCTGCTAAACTATCCGCTGTGAGTCCTGTATCCAGCTTCGCAGCCGTGATGCCAAAGTGGTATTGATCTGTGCCCATTGAAAGCGCCATGTCCAGTTATCATTTTCTGTACCCGGCGTGTTCATTCTTGCGTCTGATCCCAGGTGCAAACAATCCTGCAAAGGGAATATGCACAAACCGGCGGCACTGTGTAACGCGGCTAACATCATCGTATCAACGACTCTGTCATCAGTCCAACTGCCGTCTTGCATGGTTTCAGTAGCCGCCTTATTTTCTAACTCAGGTAGCACTTCGTTTTTCTCGCCAATGGTTAAATTTTTCAACACTTTCTCACGTATATCGGCATCAAGTTTCTGGTACCAACCTAATGTTGTGTCGTTATCATGTGTCCCCGTATAGACCACACAGTCGATAGAAATATTTTTAACTTTATGCGGATTATCTTCGTGCGCATCAAATCCAAACTGTAATACAGACATACCAGGTAAATGAAATTTTTCTTTTAATGCAACAACTTCATCAGTAATAACCCCCAGGTCTTCCGCGACAAGCGGTAAATATCCGATAGTACGTCTGACTGTTTCCAGTAAGGCATCACCAGGCACTTTTTGATAATAACCATCAATGGCGGTATCTGAATCCGCTGCTATTGTCCAGGCCGACTCAAGTCCTCTAAAATGATCGATTCTAACAAGATCAAACAATTCAAAATGGTAACTTAACCGTTTTATCCACCAGACAAAGTTTGTCTTCTGCATAAAGTCCCAATTGTAATGCGGGTTACCCCAGCGCTGACCAGTTGCTGAAAAATAGTCTGGAGGCACACCAGTAACCACGGTCATCATGCCATTTTCATCCAGTAAATAGCGTTCCGGGCAAACCCAGACATCCACACTGTCATGCGCAACAAATATTGGTATATCACCAAACAGTTTAATATTTTTGCTTCTGGCATTTGTTTTAATCTGTAACCAGCGAGTATGCAAAATGTATTGTTGCCAGCGTAAATTATCCAGCTCAGCAGAATGCTGGCTTAATATTTTATCCAGTGTTAACTTATCACGGTATTTATAATCATCCGGCCAGCCGTACCACGGTAACTGATGAAAAATACGCTTGAGTAATTTATATAGCGCATAATCATCCAGCCAGGCTTTACTTTTTTCACAAAAATCCAGATAGGCAGCGGTATCAGAATCCACCTCGGGATAATCATCAAGCAATGCAGGATTCAAAGCAAACGCTGAAACACATTGGTAGGGCGACAGACCTTGCTGCGGTTCGCCTAGAGGCAAAACTTGCCACACCTGAAAGCCGCATTGCTGCATGAATTCAAGCCAGCGTTCAACGTCACCATCGAGTTTACCTGAAGGCAACGATGTTGGATGCAGCAGAACACCTGCTCTGCGTATATAGAAATCATTACTGTGCATTAGTCTAGTTGAAACATCCTGTTAGTATATATTAATAAATGACTAGGTTTCATTATGCCTGCGCATAGTACCGGCGTTTTCAGCATTGCCGCCTCCATAAGATATCGGTATCTGTAGCGTATCAGGTATGGCAAGCTGCAAGCATTGATACAGATGTTTTAACTGTGAACGAAAGAGTATGTCAAAATCGCTAACACTGTCAGCTGCATTATAATTACCAAACCACCAGAACCAGTCTGAACCTTCACAGATTGCCAGTTGCCGGGTTGCAATAATCATCTGTTTTTTCGTTAATGTATTTCCTGCAGCGGTTTTGTCGTATGCCTGTTTGGCTGCAACAAGCAATTGCCAGGCATGGTTTTTATCTTTTTCTCCTATCCAGGTGGAAAATGAACCATACACCCAGCTACCAGGACAAAGTTTTTCCATGGTGTGACACATCGATGCTGAGGTTAACTGCGACAGTTGACAACTATTTATTTTTTTATGGCTGGATAACAGGGTATAAAGATGGTCAATAAAGTAGTAACCATTATGTGGATAATATTCCCAGGCATTTTCGCCATCCAGAATGACAGTGACCACATGACGTTCTGCACTTTCACCGAGAAAATTAGCAATATTTACCAGATTCTGAACCAGATCGTCTGCAGCTTCAACAGAATTGCGTTTGCTGTATTCGAAACCAATTAAATCAGACAAGCCATCATCACGAAAAAATATCTTTGGTTGATACCCCTTTAGCTGGTAAGAATGGAACAGTGTACGTTTATTCTGTATTATTTCCTCACCATTCTGCGCGAGTTGACAACTATTACGCCACACGTCTTCACCTGAAGCGGTCCAGTCAAATTTAAACTCTTCAACCAGTGCAAGGGTATCAGCTGAAATGGCTCCTTCAGATAACCACACTCCTTGAGGACGCAGCCCAAAATATTTTTTGAAACAGTCAATACCCTGTTGAAAATGCCAGCGTGAGCGCTCAACACCATTGGGGTAATTGCCACAGGCTGGTTTTGGTGCCTGTGGCTGGGCACAGTCCATGTTATCCATATCGTTTAATAAGGGAATAATAGGATGTCCATAGGGAGTCATTGAAAGCTCTATTTGATTACTTTCTGCCAACTTTCGGTAGCGCGGTATAATACTAGCAATACAGTCGTGAATTAATATTATTAATTGCTGTCGATCTTTCTTATTGAAGTGTCGGGCTTTTTTAAGTAGTCGCTGTGCAAGCGAGGTTTGCTTTAGCGCATGTCCCAACCAGGCAAGATGGTACCAGACCAGTAAATCAATAAAATACTGATCATCCAGATACGTGAGAAAGTCTAAACTAACATTCTCATGCTCCTGATCTCTCTTAGTCCGATCTCTCTTAGTCCGATCTCTCTTAGTCTGATCTCTCTTAATAAGAGAAATGGGTTCAAGAAGCTGTTTATACGCCGGATAGGGATCTATCATTTTTTCAGTATTCGCGCGCTGACAGTGACAAATAAGCAAATAACGTGCCTGCTTATCCACAGGTATATTGGTTGCGCCAGAAAGATAATTTAACAATGGATCTGACATGACTGTACCCACTGCCAACCACGCATTTAACTGCCTGGCGTAGTCATCCAGCTGCTCAAGTAATACTGGTGCAAAATTAACCACGACATGCATAGCAGGATGCGCTTCAAGATGCGATACCATATCATCGTAATCTTTGATCGCATGAAGGTATACCCAGGGCAGTTGATAGCATCCGTCAAGACCATGTTTATACCAGGGTTGGTGCATGTGCCAGCATAATGCAAAATTGATGGGTGTTGTCTCAGACATAGTTATTTCCTGGCAAGTTATTTTTACAAAAATATACTTGAGTCACAAAAAAACAAAGATTTCACCCGCATTGGGTGTTGGTGCGTTTACATCGGCAGCAACGGTGCATGAATAAGCCATTGACTATGATATCAGGGGACTATCATCCACAACTGTTGCTGCACTATCTTCGGCACCTTCTGCTATTTTTTTTTCGTTTGAATGATGATCCTTTGAAATATAAAGATGCTGGCCAAGCATTTCAGGGGTAACGAGTACGATACCCGATTCCGTTACAAAGAAGCGTTTTTTATCTGCTTCAGGATCTTCGCCTATTACCGTACCATCATCGATTACACAGGCTTTATCAATCACCGTACGTGTTATTCGACAATTTTTTCCAATGCTGACTTTAGGCAAAATAACACTGTCTTTAATCATACTCCCTCGCTCTATTTCTGTATTAAAAAAGATAACAGAACGCTTCACTTTTGCACCTGAAATAATCACTCCACCTGAAACCAGTGTATCAATTGCCTGACCACGCGCATCATCATCATCGAATACAAACTTTGCCGGTGGACTTTGTGATTGATAAGTCCAGATTGGCCAGTCGCGATTATATAAATTCAATTCTGGCTCAACCGCACATAATTCAATATTGGCTTCCCAATAGGAATCAACATTACCCACATCACGCCAGTAATCGGGCTTGCCATCCTGGTTCAAAAAAGGATAAGCCACAACATTACAATGCTTGATGCTGTTCGGTACAATGTCTTTCCCAAAATCATGTGATGAATCCATTTTTTCAGCATCATCAATCAAACTGGCATAAAGATACGCTGTGGAAAAAATATAAATCCCCATTGATGCCAGGCATAGATCCGACTTACCAGGAATCGTTTCTGGATTCGACGGTTTCTCGGTAAATTCTTTAATCCGAAAGTGCTCATCTATCGACATAACCCCAAAGTTTTTTGCTTCCTCTCTGGATGTCTCGATACAGCCAATGGTTAAATCCGCACTGGATCTAACATGCTCCACCAGCATTTTTGAGTAATCCATCGAATAGATGTGATCACCACCCAGGACAATGACATATTCCGGGGCATGACGACGAATAATATCGATATTCTGGTATAACGCATCCGCTGTCCCCCGATACCAGCCTGCATCCAGTCGCTGTTGCGCTGGAATGATTTCCACAAATTCACCAATTTCAGCACGCATAAAACTCCATGCCCGTTGCAAATGACGAATTAATGAATGCGATTTATACTGTGTTAAAACCCCGATTCTACGTAGCCCTGAATTAACGCAGTTAGACAGTGCAAAATCAATAATCCTGTATTTCCCTCCAAATGGCACTGCTGGTTTTGCTCGCCACTTGGTCAACCCTTTTAGTCTGGATCCAGCACCACCCGCTAAAATTAATACCAGCGTCTTATGAGTTAATTCCGAGCCCATATTTGCATCGGTATAATAACGATATTTTTTTGCCTGTATTATTGTATTTACTGCCATTAACTTTTCTCCTTAGATAATCTAACTGCGGCTAAAATAGCGCCAAGTACCCCAATGCTTTCATTAGTCACCAAAATGACCGCAGTAGTTTCAACCATCGTCTGTAATCGCCCCTTTTCTTTATAGGCAGAGATAAAATGTTGTGAACACATCCATGTTTGCATTTTTGCTGCCATACCACCACTGATATAAATGCCACCCGCAGGTTTGAATATAAGGGCAATATTGCCAATATAGGCACCATAAATTTCAACAAAGAGGGTCACCGCCTGAATTGCCATACTCACGCCCGAATTTGCCTGCTGTACAATCCACGGCGCATCAATATTTAATGCAGCATCTGGTAATTTCCGGACTGAACTGGCGGTTTGCTGATCATCTCCGATGGCATCTCTTGCAGCAGTACGGATAAACTTGTAAATATTTTCAAGTCCTGCCCCAGAGAGAAGTCGCTCATAAGAAACATGATCAAAGCGTTGCATTAAATACTGTAACAATTGAATCTGCACCCGATTTACCGGCGCAAAATCCATGTGCCCAGCCTCGGTCGAAAAACTGGTGTAATCGCCTTTACTTTCCTGCGCCCAGGCCACGCCCAGACCAGTGCCTGCGCCCACCACAACACGGGTAGCACCATCAACGATGGTTGCCGAATTAAGCGTTGTTTTATCCTTGTTTCCCAGACATGAAATGCCTGAAGCAGAGGCCTGAAAGTCATTCATAAAGTAGACATTATCAATATTGAATCTCTCTCTTAATGTCTGCTTTTCGATCACCCAGGGTAAATTAGTCAGTTGTGCCTGGGTGTCACGAATAACCCCAGGAAAAGCCAGCGAAAGCGTTTTTATATTTTTTCCTAGCACGCCACTAGCGTCGATAAATGTATGCAATAAGGTTGGAAAATCGGCAGACGGGTCACTTGGATAGATGGCTTCAAACAGGATTTTATCCGGCGCATTGGTTTTAGCAATTGCAAAATGCGTTTTTGTTCCACCAACATCAGCGGCAATAATAGCCATTGTTCTAATATAAAAAATACAGACAGTTCAAACAGAAAAGGGACAATATCTCACTAACCATGCGATGTATTGAAAACTTCATTGTTGTCACCCACTCCTCATATTTTCATAAAAAACCTGATTAGCCCAGGCCTTAGTAACAAACTACCTTAGTGATAAACACAAGCCTTAAAATGCAGGCCAGTAACAAGCCCCGTCATATATAAACCCAGGCAAGCTGGTTAATAAATAAGATGTGTTGTTTTTTGTTATTTTCAAGTGCCCATAAAAAATATTATTCAATAATGAACAATTTCCAGCACCGGATTATAGCAAAACCCACTGCTGGAGCCTTGATAATTATCAAAGCTATTTATCATTATCGAATGTTGGTAGCTTAACGATCCACAAATGCCAGTACGGTTCGAAAAAGCGATTGCCTGAGTTTCTTATCGATTGATTTCTTCATCCGATTCTTTAACTGTATCTGATTCAGTGCGGACACTTTTAACGGCCAACTCTTATAACCAAGCAGATTCTGACCATTCGTCGAAATCAGAGTCAGCTTCAGCGTACCACGTAACCAGTACCAGCCAGCCTGACGAAAAGGTGGCTCAGCAGTCATCGTTGCTGTCAATTGATAGCCAACATCACCAAGATTAAATCCTGCTTCAGACGCAGCACCCTGAAGCATCTCACCCAGACCACCGATATTATCTTTAATAATTGCTGTTCTTAGCGGTAATGTACGCAAAGCTTTATACATCCGCGCATTAATTACAGCCAGATTCCAGCGTGAGGGAATCCCGCGGCCTTTGAGATCAATAATTTTTAATGTTTTCTGTAAAGCCTGTCGCTTCTGCTGTAACTGGCGAGCTGAATTTAAATCGGCAATTTTTAATAATGGATTTTCCCGATGTGATGACTGCTGTAATACAAATTCAGTTTTTTTATCCAGGCGCTGCATTTGCTGGCGCAGGTTATTGCCTGCCTGCGCTCTATCAAGTATGGCAAGGGCAAAATAACTGCCATCATCAGGATTCTTCCACTGTTCAGCAATCCGCGCACCGTTGAGTCTTTTTTTTGTACGTACATTAAGCGTACGGCTCAACTGCTGGCTCTGCTTTACGCTTTCTGCTCCATTTTGTCGACGTGATTCAACGTTCTCATACGTTGTTGAGGACTGACGAATTTGTACTTCAAATATTTTTGCTAAATTGGACAGTGCCCTGTTCTCCGCCGTCTCCGCTGTTACAGCTGAGCCAGTCGCATATAAATACTTAAAATTTGGATACAGGGCTGGTTCACCACTCACCCACTGTGGTACACCATCACTGCGCGCCTTTACGGATCCCGTTTGTGCACAGGAATTTAACAACAGGCCACATAATAAAAAAGCCATTACACGAACCTTCTGCACAGGCAGATTGGTTACAAAACAATTCACGACAGGAATACTAGCCATTATTTTTGAGTTTCTCCAGGTGATCATTTCTCAGTAATACACCTTTCCCCTTTGACCGTTCGTTACATTAATTTATTATTTAATCGAACTGAATAAGGATGCGGTTTTAGCTGCCGATTTAATCGGACTTTTTTTATTTTTGGTGATGCTTACAACGGGAGCTATCCAGCGTTTAATTAAAAATGTCAGTTGCTGTGATTTTATGTTAACCATCTGTGACTGACTATCCACAGTATAACCCGCCGAGTCTATCATGTTAATATGCAGTGTATGCTCCCCTACGGGTAAACGGATACGTTGCAACTGAATCGCCTCAGGCAAGGTTGACCAGCTACGCGTATCTGCGCGCTCGGTTATCAAATTAGCAACTGTCATTAAAAAGCCAGCCACTGGGCTTTTGTTTTCTGCAGAATGCTGTGAATTATATTTAATCACTGCCCGCGTGATTGCACGGGCCATAATACCGGGCATCGCCTGTGCCAACGCATGTCTTGCCAGCGCATCAATGTTTTCAACCGTTTCCAGTCTAAACCGTTTAGGCTTATCATTACGCGCTTTAGCAATACCTGTATCAACACTAATTTTTGCATATTTCAAAGTTTGCTTTGGGGCTCTATAAACAGGAAATGCAATTCGCAGATTTTTCTGCACTTTAGCTGCATAGATAGAAATATCTGCTTCACTACGCACTGGTGCCAGTCCATTATTCAAAATAATAATTAAGTCTCCAAATTTTTTACTGGCACCCGGGATTTTATAATGATGTAAACCAAAGGTCTTTTTATAGCGCCTATATTCATTCAATAAACCCAGTTTTTTTGTCTGCCGTAATAAATTTTTCTTTAAAGTCAGGGGGATTGGTAGATGTCCAGTATAGGTTTCACCTTTATAGAGTTTATACGCCTTACGGTAAGAAATTAAAGCATCATAATTTTCACCCAGGCTTTCATAAATCATCCCGGCAAAATAACGAACAAAGGCATCATTTGTCGATTTATCATCCCATGCCTGCATTTCCACTTCTGCCTGCAACATCTCAACCCGCGCTGCATCTCTATCCTTTAGCTGAATATAATTCATCGCCATAAAAGCATGCAACAAAAGTTTTTCGTAATGATCACCCGCGTACCCCCTTAAAGTTTCATTAATGGTAATCGCTTCCAGATTTTCAGTAATGCTAATACCATATAAGGCTTGCATTTCCTTTTTGGCAACTTCGAATATTCTATTACTGGCTTTATACTGATGATTAATCCGTTGTAACATACCCTTGTTAAGTGAATCGATAACTTTTTTCTGTGTCAGGTCGGTCTTTTCTGCAATCGCTAATGCGAGTTGGGGTCGCCCCTGTAATAACTCACCTCGCATCGTCATACCACGATGAGGATAGATGGCACAGGCCTGCAAGATAGCGATAGAGCCCATTATCAGCCCCCATCTCAACCCGCGTAGCATGAATATTCGCCACTTAAAACACCCATACGAGGCAAATTCAGTCATCTATTTTTTTCTCAGAAAAGACGGTTTTATCCTCGACACAAACAGACTGGATATCGAGTCCTGAATTCACCTTTACAGACGAAAGTGCTACAGACGAAAACGGCTTTTTTTAATGGTTTTTTTGATTTTTTTCTCCCCTAGCCAAACTTTCTGGTTTGTCGCCAGATTAATTAGTGCTAAATCAATCTGGTAAAAGCGTACCTGTTCGCCACTAATGGCATCAACAATACTATTGATACTTCCTGTCAACATAAAATCTGCACCGCTTTCCTGTCCCATTGCTTTGCGGGTTGATTCACTCGCATTTAAATCCTGATCTTTACGTTCATTACGCACTTCTACACGTTCTGTATGGGAAGCGACAAAAGCCACTTCGCCTGAATTAATCAATGCACGTTCTATATCGGCAATAAAGGTACGCGTATTGATATGTTCGTAACTCAAATTCCTCACCGTACCAACGATAACCGTTGGTATCTTGCCGTGCTTACGATTAAAGTTACTTAGCCAGTTACGTGATAATGCATCCTGAATCATTTCTTTTGCAACCAGGCGAGAGTCAGTATCATTCCAGTTACCACTTAAATCCGTAACACTGTTAGCTTTAATACGTGTTACCTTTGGGCTACAGGCCGTTAAGCTCACAACCAAAGAGGTGCCTAAAATTACGGTAAAGAGGGTATAAATAGATCTTTTGATCATTGTATCAATGACATTGACGCCCATTTTTCAACTCCTGCTGAGAATAAGTTTTAACCATAGAATGCGGGGTTAATGATAATATTTTCCATGCCTATCTTATATCATTAAGCACGTTGAAAATTACAATAACCCTTACATTGATAAATAAATAATGCATAAACAGCATAATTTAGCGACTTTTATGGCTTTATTGATTGTCCAGTAATTGTCTATCTGTACTTGCGCCATGACTGTGCAGCAGGTATCTTCACCGCATGAAACCAATTGACACATTACTGCATGCTCGCTGGGTTATACCCATTGCCCGCCATGCCCGCCAACAAACACTGGAAAATCACGCTATTGCAATAGATGATGGGCATATTATTGACATTATCCCCAGCAATCAGGCAGATCGGCATTACCAACCACGAACTAAAAAAAATTATTCTAACCATGTTTTAATGCCGGGATTTATAAACTGCCACACGCATGCAGCAATGAACTTATTTCGCGGACTAGCTGATGACCTGCATTTGATGGACTGGCTGCAAAACCATATTTGGCCAGCAGAAGCGGCTTTTGTGAATGAAGCCTTTGTGCAACACGGCACAGAACTGGCCATTGCCGAAATGCTACGCAGCGGCACTACCTGCTTTAACGATATGTATTTTTTTCCCGATGTCACCGCCAGAGTTGCTACCGATACCGGCATCCGTGCCTGTGTTGGACTGATTGTTATTGACGCTCCCACAGTATGGGCAAATAGCATTGAAGAGTACCTCGATAAAGGTCTGGCAGTCCGTGATCATTTTAAAGATCATGAACTAATCAGCACCGCTTTCGCTCCTCACGCACCCTATACTGTCGCTAATAGTTCACTACAAAAAATCAGCGTACTGGCGAACGAACTTGACCTGAACATTCATATGCATGTGCATGAAACAGCACATGAAGTCAATGAAGCCCTGAAAACAACAGGAAAACGCCCACTGCAACGCCTTGATGAGCTTGGGCTGCTATCCCCTGCATTACTTGCCGTCCATATGACACAGCTCACACCAGCAGAAATAGAGCGGGCAGCTACCACCGGAACAAGCATTGTACATTGCCCTGAATCAAACATGAAACTGGCCAGTGGTATATGCCCGGTTGTAGCCTTACAGCAGGCCGGTGTTAATATCGCACTAGGCACTGACAGCGCTTCAAGTAATAATGATCTAGATATGTTTAGTGAAATGCGCAGCGCAGCGCTGCTAGCAAAAGTCAGCACACAGGATGCCACCGCATTAACCGCTTATGAAGTCTTAAAAATGGCAACCATCAATGCAGCCCAGGCTTTGGGTATTGATGCGACCACCGGTTCACTGGAAAAAGGCAAATCTGCCGATATTATTGCCGTAAATTTCGATACAATAGAGTCAACACCTGTCTATGACCCAATCTCACATCTGGTTTATAGCTGCTCACGCGAACAGGTAAGTGATGTCTGGATAGCCGGTAAACAATGTCTCAATGAACGCCATCTAACAACACTGGATGAAAATAAGATTAAACAGCAGGCACAAACCCTTAGCCAGCAGATAAAATACAAAAAAATAAACTAATATATCCATATATTACAACCTATTATTATACTGAATTATGAAAACAGAAACGCCCAATATCGACCCTGCTGAAATTAAAAAGTTTGATGACCTGGCATCACGCTGGTGGGATAAAAATGGTGAGTTCAAAGCACTGCATGAAATGAACCCAATACGCCTGAACTTTATCAATGCAGGCAGTGCCTTAAACGATAAAACAGTGCTGGATATTGGTTGTGGTGGTGGTATTCTGAGTGAAAGCATGGCCAAAAGTGGTGCTCAGGTCTGCGGTATAGATATGGGTAAAGCCCCCCTTTCTGTGGCACGTTTACATGCACTGGAAGAAGAACTGGAAATTGATTATCAACCATCGACAGCTGAAGACTTCGCCAGGCAGCATGTCGCCAGCTACGATATCATCACCTGCATGGAAATGCTGGAACACGTACCCAACCCTACTTCTATCGTCAACGCCTGCTTTGAACTGTGTAAACCCGGTGGCTCCGTTTACTTTTCGACCCTCAATCGTAACCCGAAATCTTATGCACTGGCTATCATCGGAGCCGAATATATCATGAAGATGTTACCTAAAGGGACGCACGACTACAGTAAATTTATCCGCCCTTCTGAACTTGACGCATGGGCGCGACAGGCAGGGCTGGAACTAATCAATATTGCCGGTATCGAGTATCACCCCCTCACCCACCTGTTTCGGCGCTCACACAGTGTTGATGTCAATTATATGGTGCATTACAAGCGCCCGGTTACAGATTAGTGTCTGCCATCAAAACGGTTTTATTTGATCTCGACGGCACACTTATCGACACTGCACCGGATATGGCAACGGCGCTGATCAAACTATGTAAAGAAGAAAAACAGCCAGTGCTGGATTATAAAACCATCCGCCCACATGTTTCCAATGGCAGCATTGCACTGGTTAAGCTTGCCTTTGGTGATCAGCTCGATGCATACAGACTCAAACAGCTAAAAACTCGCTACCTCGATATTTACAAAAACCACCTTACCGCTGAGTCAAAACTGTTTGATGGAATGGATGCGGTATTACTGGAACTAGAAAAGCAGAAAATTAAGTGGGGGGTGGTGACCAATAAACCGGGCTGGTTAACACTGCCGCTAATGCAGGCACTTAAACTGGACCAACGTGCAACCTGTATTGTCAGTTCAGATTCAACAGAAAACCGTAAGCCACACCCAGGCCCTATGTATTATGCCTGCGAACTCAGCAACAGCTCAGCAGATGAATGTATTTATATCGGGGATGCAAAACGTGATATAGAAGCCGGACAGAATGCTGGGATGCAAACCATGCTTGCTCTATATGGCTACCTTGACGAAGAAGATACTACACAATGGAATGCAGATTTTTCTATAACCAAACCAGCGGATATATTATTACATCTGCTACCACTGCTATCCCGTTAACGATTAACGACATAGATAAATAAACAAAATTTATTTATAAAAATAACACGTAACGCGGCAGAAATAGTAACCCTGATATTTTAATTATTTAACCTCTTTACCTGGATTAAATTGCTCATGCCGCGCACCCTTAATAAAGTTTTTACTCTGCTAACATTTATTACCACCCTGTTCCTACCCCAGCTTGTGCTGGCGAGCACTGCGGCTAAAATAGCGAGTATACACATGCCTGTAGACCTGACTAATAGCGATTTAGGTTTTTTTGCTCTTGGCCTGTTTGTTTTTGCCTATCTATTGGTGATGGCTGAAGAATTCACTAATTTGCGTAAATCCAAACCGGTTATGCTTGCCGCCGGCATCATCTGGGGCAGTATTGGCTGGTACTACACACAACACGGCATGCCTGAACTGGCTGAAAAGGCGGTTCGTAAAAGTCTGCTTGAATATGCGGAGCTTATGTTGTTCCTGCTGGTTGCAATGACCTACGTCAATGCCATGATAGAACGCAGAGTATTTGATGCATTACGCTCCTGGCTGATTAATAAAGGCTTTGGTTTCCGACAACTTTTTTGGCTCACTGGCGGCCTTGCCTTCTTTATCTCGCCCGTTGCTGATAACCTGACCACAGCATTATTAATGTGTGCAGTCGTTCTGGCAGTTGGTGGTAACAATACTAAATTCGTTTCTTTAGCCTGTATTAACATTGTTATCGCCGCCAATGCTGGCGGCGCTTATTCACCCTTTGGCGACATTACAACCTTAATGGTATGGCAAAAAGGCAAGGTCGAATTCTGGGAGTTTTTTGCCCTGTTTATTCCTGCCGCAGTAAATTTTTTGATACCAGCGAGCATTATGCATTTTGCTGTACCCAAAGACAAACCACAGTCACATAACGATTCAGCTTCCATGCTACGCGGCGCAAAACGCATTATATTTCTATTCTTCTGCACCATTATAACGGCAGTTAGTTTCCATAACTTTCTTGGTTTACCCCCCGTTATCGGCATGTTAACTGGGCTAGGTTATTTACAATTTTTGGGTTATTATCTAAAAACAACTTACACTAAATGCCTTGAACGCACTTCAACAATAAAGGAAGAGGATCACCTCTCCAGCGTTGCTCCATTTGATGTCTTCAGTAAAATCGCGCTTGCAGAGTGGGATACTCTGTTCTTTTTCTACGGCGTTGTACTTTGTGTTGGTGGTCTCGGTTTTATCGGCTATCTGTCACTTTTCTCTGAATTAATCTATTCAAACCTGGGGCCAACACATGCAAACGTACTGGTTGGATTGCTCTCTTCCATTATTGACAATATTCCTGTTATGTACGCAGTACTATCAATGAATCCTGATATGTCGGTTGGTCAATGGTTATTAGTTACATTCACCGCCGGCGTTGGCGGCTCTTTACTGTCGATTGGCTCAGCTGCAGGTGTCGCCCTGATGGGACAGGCCAAAGGTAAATATACCTTCTTTACACATTTAAAATGGACCCCTGTTATTGCACTGGGTTACGCCAGCAGTGTCATCATTCACCTGTGGTTAAATGCAAGGTACTTTCACTAACAGTGATAGCGATTATTAGCTCTCTAGTTGCAGATAACGTTGATAGTCTTCATATTCATCTATATCCCAACAGGATTCCATTTCATAATAATCCAGCCCAAGCTGTTCAATTTTTTCACGGGTTTGTTGCATAACAAACCGACTACTCCATAAAATATTTTCAAACAACGCGGGATGATTTTGTTTGACACCAATTAACACATAGCCGCCATCTTCTGCAGGGGTAACAACGACCTCGGCCGACTGATGTAACCGAGTAATCGCCGCATCAATAACATCAATGCTCAGCGCAGGCGTATCCGTACCCATCACAATCACATACGGTTTTTTTTCAAGCGCCTGCTGAATACCCTTTGCCATACGCTGCCCCAAACTAGCGCCCGACTGAGAAACTAATGAAACATTGTATAAATTTTTGCATTGTTTAAAACAGCTGTGCGTAGTATCGGGAGCACACATTAACCGCCCATCACATAATTGTGCCTGAGTAAGCAACGCCAGCCGTCGGTGAATAAGATCGTATTGAAGCTGGGTTGCAGCGTCGACACCAATAGCAGGGATTAATCGAGTATTTACTTTTCCTGCAACCGGTGCTTTGGCAAATACCAACACCAAAGTATCGTCATATTTCATGGCTGGAGTAGAGGCTTCTTAGTCGTACATTTTTTCCAGCGTCGATGCTGGCACACCAAAAAAATAGAGAACCCGGAGTTTCCACATTAACCAAATCGTGGCAACAACACCCTGTTTTTCCCAGCGACGGCTAGACGTATAAACCGTCTGGCGAAGGCAAACAGGTGAGGACATTTTTCTGAGTATTTTACAAATCGCAACATCTTCCATTAATGCAATCTCAGGGAAACCACCGATAGCATGAAAGAGTGATGTTTCAATAAAAATAGCCTGATCACCCGTAGCAATTGAAGTAATACGCGAGCGTAAATTAATAAAAAACCCGATTATCCTGTAAATTGTTTTTTTACCAGATAAGCAGACATCAAATCGTCCCCACAGATATCTCTTGTTTTTTCTAGCGGAAAAAATAGAGCTGATTATAGCCATACTCGTTTCTGGTAACCGGGTATCCGCATGTAAAAATATTAGCACCTTGCCGGATGCTATTTTAGCCCCTGCATTCATTTGCCGTGCACGGCCTTTTTCTGTACACAACACCTGATCAGCCATCAAATGTGCAATGGCTAATGAGGCATCAAGACTACCGCCATCAATGACTATCAGCTCATGGCCTTGCTTTCTAAGCGGCTGTAAATGCTCAAGTGTTTCAGCCAGATTTTCTGCTTCATTGAGAACAGGTAATATAATAGATAACTGCATTTTATCGGTAAAACTGTCAGGGCTTAAACTGGGGTATTCCAGTTAGCAAGTATACGCCAATAAATTAATTATTCTGCTGCCAGAGCGCCACCACAACTACTGCCCTGTCCTGCTGTACAACCATAACAATGATCCATAATCACAATGTCCTTACCATCAAAATCCATTTCCAGCAAATCATTTAAATGTGTTTTTTCGGCGGCGAGACCTGCCGGTAATTGAAGCATCTGATTAAAGTCACAGTCATAGACATACCCCTGCCAGTCAACACTTAAAGTTGAACGACACATTACCGAGGAAATATTTGCAACTTGATGCGACTGCTTCAGTATCTGCATATACTCAGTAAATTGCCCTCTGGACAGCAGCGTGCTACCAAACCGTTTTATCGGCATATTCGCAATCGTGTATAAATGGTTAAAAGCAATCCCAAAATGCTGCTGTAATACCCGCTTATAGTCCTGTTCCAGTGCATCCTGTGCGGGTGGCAAATTGATCCCCTGTGGGTTATAAACAAGGTTTAACTGTAATGTTTTTTCAATGCCGTACCCCTGTTTATTCAGGCGTTTTAAACCCTGGATACTTTTTTCATACACTCCTTTACCGCGTTGTGCATCCACATTTTTTTGCAGATAACAGGGTAGTGATGCAACAATCTCTACTCGATTGTCGGCTAAAAATTTATCCAGGCCGGCATAGCCATCTTCCATTAAAATAGTCAGATTGCAACGATCAATAACTCGAACCCCCATGCTACGCGCAGCACTAACCAGAAACCGGAAATCGGGGTTCATTTCTGGCGCACCTCCGGTTAGATCCAAGGTTTGAATTTTTCTATATTCAAGAAATTTTAATATTGACTGGATATTTTTACGCACCATCACTTCATTACGACGTGGACTGGCATCAACGTGACAATGTAAGCATTGCTGGTTACAGAGGTAGCCAAGATTAACCTGTAAGGTATCCAGTGCCGTGCGTTTTATTAACGGGAAGTCGGTCTTGCGCAAAAATTCAATAGTATTCTTCATTTACAACCATAAGGTGCGTTATAATCGACTTTAAAGGGTGTTATCAGTAACCATTGGACGGCACCAATTTGCTCTGGCCTTTGTTTTAGTCATAGACATCAGATAGTCAGACTGGATAAAAAGAAAATTGTTCAAAGTTAACGCCTTATATTTCTACTTTAAGAAAATGCTACAAAAAAGGCTGGGTAGAAACCAGCCTTAAATTTGCATTACTGATGTATCGGCCTATAACACTTTACCCATTAATCCAAATGATTTAACAAATGCATTAGCAAGGCTGGGATCTTTTATCATCGTGGCGTAATCACCTTTGGTAAAACGTAATTTACGTGAGGTGTAAGCGATACCCAGTTTCATCAGGCCTGGCGGTTTAACAATGAGCGATAACCAGTTATCTTCTGACGCACGAATATCCCAGCTAGCTTCATCAACAGAAGCTGCGTTAACTGAAGTAATCTTACCCAGCTGGATTTTCATTATAAAGGCAGGATCAGTGTCGTCGGGAAGGCCAAATGCCACTACAGCATTAAACCCAGCACGCTCTAATGTTTCGGTAATCTCCCTGTCAGCATTCCATGCGTTCATGTACGCATCTGCCCATTCTTTAGAGAATAATTCTGCCATTCAAAGTAGCCCCTTGTGTCGCCTTTTTATCGAATCGAATGTAAATCGCAAATACAAACCACAAATATAAAAAAAATTGTTAGTCTGTCGCAATAGCCAGTATGTTATTAAATAACAAAAACTTGTAGGAGTTTCTATGAAAAATCGATTATTGTCAAAATATTTACGGGTAAAATGGCGAGGTACAACATAAAAACACTCACACATCTTGGCCGATTACTCTATAATATAATATATAATTCAGTATGTTATATAAAATAAATAGCTATTCCCCAGGCACAGATGAAAAGTGATGTAATTTTTTATAACATTTACCCTATACCTCAAAAGACGCGTTTATTGCGTAAAATCACGACAATGTCTCCTGCGAGCTGTAAACTACTGAGGTCTAATTATTTACTCATTAAGAGAGTCCATCATGCACGAACATCCAATTCAGAACTCACTTGAAACCGTCAGTAAGAATTATACAACACTGCTAAAAAAAGCCATTGACGAGGTCAATAAGTTTAAGCGAGAAACTGGACCAGCACTGCATAAAGCCATTGATCTAGTCAGCACTGAACTGGTCGACGCAGAAGAGTTAACTGTTGACGAAGCACAGCAGCTTGCGAGCAGTTTAAAAAGAGATTTAATTGCAACCGCCCAACACTTAAAAGACAATGCTACAGACCTGAAAAGCTGGCTGGACTTTGATATTACAATGATTGAAAAGACACTGCTAAGCGCGTTCCTCGATGCAGCAGATAAAACCACGGTCGAACTTTCACAACTGCAGGCCGAGGCCATGTTGGCGGAGTACAAAACCGGGGAAATTATTGGCATATCAACCCTGCAATGTGATAACTGTGGCGAACGTTTACACTTCTATAAACCAGGGAATATCCCACCCTGCACAAAGTGTCAGCACAACCATTTTCACCGTTTTACCCCTGCTGTGAAACCAGATAAGACTTAATTAATGCCAGTCAGTTACTAACAGGGTGGATGCAACGGATACTTAATGCTGTCAATACATCCATGTCGGCTCGCCACCGCATCCTTGCGGCTGACGATCTTAAACCATCAGTATCCATTCCAGTAATAAAGGGACTATAAACTCTAGCTGCGATTCTACAACCAGCGACGTATTACACTTTCGAGTTCATCCAACTTAACAGGTTTAGCAAGATAATCATCCATGCCCGCATCCAGACAGCACTTTTTATCTCCTTCCATAACATTTGCCGTCATTGCGATTATAGGTAACGATAGCTGGGTTGATGACCGAACCCCCTGGGCTCGCAACTGATGGGTGGCTTCAAAACCATCCATTTCTGGCATCTGGCAATCCATTAACACCAGATCAAACGAGTCAGTTTCGAAGCATTTTAATGCCGCTTTACCATTATTTGCCAGTGTGGTCGTTAACCCTATCTTCTCCAGCATTTTTGATGCAACCAGCTGATTTACCAGGTTATCTTCAACCAGCAGAACTTTACCGGAAAGCGGCTCAACAGTTACAGCTTTCACCATAAATGGCCTTGTTTTTTTGCTTAAATGAGAAATTTCGAGCGGGACAATAAACCAGAAATTTGAACCTTCGCCGGCAGTACTTTCCAGCCCAAGCTCGCCATTCATCATATTAACAAGCTGGCTAACAATGGCCAGGCCAAGCCCAGTACCACCATATTTTCGTGTTGTCGAACCATCGGCCTGAGTAAAAGCTTTAAACAAATCAGCTTGAACATCAACAGGGATACCAATGCCGGTATCTTTGACCTCAATTTTTAGATCAATACGGGTTTCGCTTCGCGTCAGGCTGCTAACTTCAATATTTATCTGCCCCTGTTGGGTGAACTTGAGTGCATTGGAAACAAGATTAAGCAGTATCTGTCGTAATCGAGTTGGATCACCACGCAATATTTTCGGGATGTCTTGAGCAAAATTATAGCGAAGTAAAACACCTTTCTGCTCAGCTTTCAGGGCGTGTAATGTCACCAGATCATGAATGATTTCGTGAATATCGAACGGAATTATTTCAAAATTTAACTTACCTGCCTCGATTTTAGACAAATCCAGAATATCATTCAAAATAGCCAGCAATGCTTCCGCTGATTTATTCGCTATCTGGACATATTCAAGCTGAGCAAGATTTAACTCACTTTCTTCGAGTAGCTGTAGTGTCCCGATAACGCCATTCATGGGTGTGCGAATTTCATGACTCATATTTGCCAGAAATTCACCTTTAGCCCGGCTCATTTTCTCGGCCTTATCTTTTGCCCGTTGCAACTCTTTCTCTATCCGCTTTCCATGCCAGATTTCCTCTTTAAGATTGGTATTCAACACTTCCTGATTTTGGCTCGCTTTAGTTAAATCATTAATTAATTCTTCATTACGATAGGATAATTTAAGCTCTGCATTGGACAGTTTATGCATTCGGTATGCTGCCATAATCATCACTCCGAGAAAAAATCCCGTCATGGCCGACAAGGCATAATAAATGTCATCACCCACATAGAATAAGCGCATCATCAAAGGTACAAGGACAAGTCCGACAAAACCATAATAGACCCATGCAACCGAAGCGTAGGTTACACCGTTAGCTGATACGCCGACTAATAAAAAGGCAAATACAATCTGGTTGATTTCGTTATGGGGAAACATTAAAGTTGATGCCACACCCCAGCCAGCGCCGGTTAATAAAACCGCCACCAAATACCACCGGCGGATCACATCGCTATCAATACTAAGAATATTCCCCGCTTCGTATAACCTGTAATGATGCACCACTGCTCGGTATAAGAATAGCAGTGCCATCACTCCCAGCCACACGCTGAGTACGGTACGCGGCAAACTATTCCATAATAAACCCACCCAGATAAACGCCATAGAAATACCAGCCATATTACTAATACTGGAACCTTCAATTAAACGCGTGGTTTGTGTCTGTAAAATGCGATCATCAAGACCGGCATTGGCGGCTTTAGGCGGCAGCACGGTACGTAAAGCAAGATCAGGGAATTTAACAATCATAGTGGCGGATAACATAACAGAGACAGACTACAAAAATAGACCATTATCCACTGAAAAACCAGAGATTCCCAAGTTTAGCGGGGCGGGGATATTCCTCTACGTAATCAAGTATCAGGCATCAGGCATCAGGTATTAGCCTTCACCCAACGAATAATATCAGCTGCCTGCATCGCTCCAGACTGACGTGTCAATTCACGACCATTCTTGAAAATGACCATTGTAGGAATACTGCGAATATTCAAATTTGCGCCGATAGACTGTTCATCTTCGGTATTTAATTTAGCCAGGCGTACCTGAGGTTCAAGTTGCGCAGCAGCCTGTTGAAAAGCGGGTGCCATCATTTTACAGGGACCACACCAGGGTGCCCAGAAATCAACCACCACAGGAATATCATTGCGCTTAATATGTTGCTGAAAATTTGCTGATGTCAATGTAACGGGATGCTGATCAAATAAAACTTTATGGCATTCACCACATTTTGCCTCTGCACCTGACCGATTAGATGGAATCCGATTTATGGCACTGCATGCTGGACAAACTATGTGCATTAATTCACTCATTTATTTTTACCCTCAATTATCAATACGCTGACAAAACTATCCGAATAGAACTACAGTGGGGTGAAAACTGAATTTTTAAACGGTTTCTTTCTGCCAGACACAAAAAAAGCCCCATTTTTAAGGGCTTTTTTTGGGTTTGGCGGAAGAGGTGGGATTTGAACCCACGATGGGCGTAAACCCATGCCAGTTTTCAAGACTGGTGCTTTCAACCGCTCAGCCACCCTTCCTAATTTACTTTACGTTAATGAAATGTGTAACGAAACCATCGCCAGGACGATTATATACGCACTCTTTTCAAGAGTGCGTATATTACGTGAAAGTGACAGGGATTCAATCTCTGTGCACACGATTTTTAAATTTATTTAAAAATTAACGCAAAAAGCTTCCATTACAATACTTCAGAAAAACGCCTTAACAGCGTTAGTAGCGGCAACTAAAATAGATAAGCTATTGATTTAATTTATACCTGGTTTTATACTTTTGTTGCCACTTCATGTCAAATTGACAGCTTAAGGAGTCTTTATGTCATACAACAACCCCGTCCCTATCAACTTGCAGAGTATTATTGATACAACCGAGAACGGTTTTGTTATTATCGACGAAAGCTATCGTATCATTGTAGCAAACCAGACCTACTGCAAAGCCTATGGTGTTGAAAAAAATGAAATTGTAGGCCATAAATGTTATCAGATATCCCATCATTCAGATATCCCATGCCACCTCAATGGTGAGGACTGCCCGCATAAAGCGGTGTTTGCGACTAAACAGACGCATCAGGTGCTACACATTCATTATAATCACAACCACGAAGAAGAACGTGTTCGCATCAAAGGCTCACCCGTTTATGGCACAGATGGGCAACTGTTTCTCGGCGAGACAATATTTCCAATCACTCGATCAGATGACCTGGACTGCGACCAGCAACGTATGCTTGGCACATCCCCTGCCTTTCTTGCCTGCATTGAAGGGATGTCTGGTGCGGCAAATTCCGCAGCTCCACTTTTATTAAACGGTGAAAGTGGGGTTGGTAAAGAGCTGGCAGCACAATTCATCCATAACAACTCAACCCGTAAAGCACACCCTTTTGTTTCCATCGACTGCGCCGCTATAGCAGAAGGCATCTTTGAAAGTGAATTGTTTGGTCACGAGCGCGGAGCCTTCACCGGCTGCATTGGTAAAAAGTATGGCTTAATCGAATCTGCCGAACATGGCACCCTGTTTCTAGATGAGATTGGTGATATACCACTGGCATTACAGGGCAAACTGTTACGCGTAGTGGAAACAGGCCATTATCGTCGTTTAGGTAGCTGTGAAGATATTCATGTGGACGTTCGTATCATTTGTGCGACACATAATAATTTGAGGAAAATGGTTGAACAGGGGGCTTTTCGTGCAGACCTTTATTACCGCATTACCGGCATCTCTATCACTATCCCGCCTTTAAGGGAACGTAAATCAGATATAGCCCCACTGGTCAAAGCCATTCTAAGCAAGAGCCGTACTATTAACGGCAGTGCCGCTCGTATCTGCGATGACGCACTGGAAAATTTACAGAATTACGATTATCCGGGGAATATCCGCGAACTTAAAAATATTCTCCAAAAAGCGGTTTCACTGGCAAATAACGGCATCATTAGCAACGAAATGTTAGCGCTCAATTCACTCACCAATATATGCCTTAACCCACTGGCAGATAAAAGCAACAATGTGCACAATATGCGGACGCAAACACCCGTAACAAATTGTTCATTAACCGCTGTTGAAGCCACGCATATTGAATTATTGCTGCATCAATATAATGGTCATCGTGCCAAAGTGGCGAAAGAATTACATATCAGTGAACGCACACTCTACCGTAAGCTAAAGCAATACAACCTTCAAAGCGTGGGTAAGGACAGTCCACTATCTTTGATCTAGAACCGGTACTGAAACCACATCTGTATGCATGCGACAGACGACAGTTACAGCAATAAATTTCCGTTTATATTACTCATAGTTAACCGGGCAGTAGGATAATTTATGTATCGTTCATGGCAGCAGCACGAACTATTTCTACCAGCGCCTCCGGGCGATAGGGCTTCTGAATAAAGCCTGTCAGTCCCTTGCCTGAAAAGTGGCTGGTGGCTTCCTGCTCATTATAACCACTGGATAGAACCACTCTGACATTACTATTGATGCGCCGAAGTTCCATAAAACAGCCTTCGCCACCTAATTTTGGCATCGTTATATCTAACAATACTGCCGCAATTTCGTCACGGTGCTGGCGGTAGACTTCCACACCGTCCAGTCCATCTACCGCCGTCATGGTGGTAAAACCCTTGTCCTCCAGCATCATAACCGCTGTTTCTCGAATTGTTTCTTCATCATCAATAATCAATATGGTTCCTGTACCCTGTGTTTCATCACTGGCTCTTTCTTCAATGCATTCAGCAGGCTGATCAGATATGGGTAAGAGCATCTTGAAGGTAGTTCCGCGTCCCAGTTCACTGTACAATTTCATGGTACCATGATGCCGCCGAATAATACCTAACACCACGCTCATTCCCAGACCCCGACCAGTAAATTTTGTGGTAAAAAAAGGCTCAAAAATACGTTGTTGCGTTGGTTTATCCATACCACTGCCAGTATCAGATACTTCAAGAAAGATATAGCGCCCTTCCGGCACATCTTCCTGAAGACAGGTATGTTCCAGATAGGCATGGTCTGCATGCATCACTCCGGTAGCAATGCTTATCACTCCACTTTTCTCGCCAATAGCATCCGAGGCATTGATAACCAGGTTCATAATAACCTGCTGTATCTGTGCAACATCCGCTTCAACAGCGGGCAACTGTTTCACCAGTTGATATTTAAGAATAACACTCCTGGCAATAGATACTTCCAGTAGTTTGGTGATTTCTTCGACCATCACAGAAAGGTCAACCGGTTTGACGGTAAACTGTCCCTGACCAGAATAAGCCAACATTTGCCGACATAACTCGGCGGCTTTTTCACTTGATGCGGCAATATTAGCCAGATACTTTGGGGCTTCTTCCGGGTTTGATTTTACTTTACGCTCGGCCAGTGCCGCATTACCAAGAATAGCCGTAAGAATGTTATTAAAATCATGGGCGATGCCTCCAGCCAGCACACCCAGGCTCTCCAGCCGCTGAGTGTGCTCCATACGCTGCTGCTGTTCCCGTTCCTTGCGAACATCATGGGCAATGATGGCGTAATTTTCCGCTGATCCGTCTGGATACCGCTGAACGCTAAACGCAGCTAGTGTGGGTATTTCATCGCCATCTCTGGTCAAAAAAGTGATTCCTGTCTGATAGCTTCCGTGCTTGAGAACCGCAGGAAAGACCTTACTTTGCAGCCGCTCTATTTCAACAGCGCTATGAAAATCATCAATTTTCATATTGTGCACATCGTAACCTGCCGGCCATCCCAGCATCTGGAGGCCTGCCGGGTTGATATACATCACGCAACCTCCAGCATCCAGCATGCCGATGAAATCTGAACTGGTTTCAATAATGGAAAGCAGACGTGTCACCTGTACTTCACTTTGCTCGCGCTCAATGGCAATGGCAGTCAGTTCCGCCGCCAGTTCGATAATGTCCAGCTCAAAAAGTTCAGGACTCCTTGGGTGCTGGTAGTACATGGCAAAGGTACCCAATACATCCCCTGCGCCACTAACAACGGGCTCTGACCAACAGGCGACAAGCTGATACTCTAATGCCAGCTGCCGATAATCTTCCCACAATGGATCAGTCGCAATATCGGAGACAATGACCCGTTTTCCAAGAAACGCGGCCGTGCCACAAGAACCAACGCCGTCGCCAATGGCAACACCGTGGATAGCTGCGTTATAGCCTTCGGGCAGATTGGGTGCTGCACCAGATAAAAGATGCTGACCTTCGGCATCCATCAGCAGCACCGATCCCATCAGCCCGGGAATTTCCGCCTCCACTGTCAGCACAAACTGCTCAAGAACTTCCTTCAAGCTACTTCTGGAGGATAGAAGAATCTCCATTAATCGCCGACGTAAATTATGCAACGAGTTCGCCCTGGATATTTCGGTAATATCTTCAATACTTGCCCAGATCATTGGCTCGCCATCCTGTTCCACCAGGATGCCATTCAGTCGCACCGGTATTCGGTGCCCATTTTTGTGAATATATTCCTTTTCATACGGGCCATAGTGGCCAGTTTGGTTCAGCGAATCTATTTGTCGCTGCTCATCTTTGACATAGGCTTCAGGCGTAATGTCCCAGCGAGCGAGGTGCAAGGTTTCATCTATGCTACGACCAAGAATTTGTGCATAGGCAGAATTAACCTCAACCAAACTGCCATCCAGTCGGCTCAAAGCTAACCCGATAGGGGATTGTTCCAACAGGGTACTCAGTCTTGTTTTACTGGCCCGAAGATCCGCTGTTCGTTTGCTTACGGTACGCCGTAATACGACGACCCACAGCCACAGAGTCATCATTACTGCAAGCAGAACAATACCGATTATGACGATTTTATCGTAGTGTCTAATTATCCAATTTTCTGGTTTAGCCTGCCATTTATAGATAATTTCATCATATTCACCGGAGCGCTTGAGTGCGGCCAACCCACCATTAAGCAGCTGAATAATAGCTGTATTATTTTTTCTGGCAACAAAACAGAAAGCCTGTGGCCATAGACCCGACGCAGCCAGTTCGACATGCTTCAGATCGTGTTCTTTAATAAAGTATAAACCTGGTTTTTCAGCAGTAAAGAAAGCCGCCACCTTCCCCGTATTCAGTTTGTCAAAACCTTCCCCCTCACTACCGACTATAATACGGTTAAAATCATCCCAGTCGGTCAGTTTTTTAATTGCAATATCACGGCGCTGTAAGGCAAGAATATTACCTCCCATTTTGCTGATTCCATCAATCTCAGCATGCCGTTTATTGCGAAACAGCGCTTGGGTAATAATCACGAATGGGTTTGAGAACGCATATTTATTGATGCGTTGTTGCGTGCGAATCATATTAAAAAGATCCACCTTGCCCTGGTTCAGGGCGGTTACCGCATCTTGCCTGTTCATAACAATAAATTTGAATTCCGTACCCGTCGACTTTCCAATTGCTCGCAGCATATCAGGCAAAAGACCTTTAATCCTGCCATCCACATCGCGAAACTCATACGGCGCATATCCGGCATCAACAACAACTTTATATAGGTGTTTCTGCGTTTCTCCAGCCAAAACTAACAGCGGCAGGACGAACAACAGAATCCCCGCTATTATCTTATATCCAGACTTCATCGATAATGTCATCAAAACCCTTTTGCCACAATATGTATATTTCAAAATACCTCTTTTACCCGCAGGAAGCAACTGTTTACACCGGAAGAGGAGTGCAAGCGCATTGATAAGAATAAAACCAGGCATTTCAATGACGACACGCCTCATTTGTAGTTTCTGCCTGTTTCTTTAGCAACCAGCTTCTCCTCGGAATGTTATTGCATTATCATAAACACATCTTTCCCCGATAAATTACTCTCTCATAAGATATAATTATCACCCGTAGGTAAAAGTACAGGTTTTGATAAAAAGTAATCTGTTGACCAGAAATTAACGCTTTTCCAGAAAACTCACGAATGCTGCTAAAACAAATAAAATACAGACTAACAGTACAGATGAAAAAGCTACCCATTATTCAAGACCGTCAGCCGCAGAAATGCGGGTGTCGAGCCGACATGGATAGATTCACCGCGTGTCTTTAACCATGGCTAGCCTTTGCATTCGTTTCAGTACTATTTATTACAAACTTATAAAAAAAATATAGGTTAATGAAAAACGAAACTGCCCAGCACACCCCTATGATGCAGCAATTTTTACGCATCAAGGCGGACTACCCCGATACCTTATTATTCTACCGCATGGGGGATTTTTACGAGCTATTTTATGACGATGCCAAAAAAGCCTCTAAATTACTCGACATTACACTGACAGCGCGTGGTTCGTCTAATGGTCGCCCGATTCCTATGTGCGGCATTCCTTATCATGCTGCGGATAATTATCTTTCACGTCTGATTAAACGTGGTGAAGCGGTGGCAATTTGTGAACAAACCAGTAAACCTGGTAACGGCAAAGGTCCAGTTAACCGTGAGGTAATGCGTATTGTCACTCCCGGTACGGTAACAGAAGAAGCGCTGCTTGATGCACATAAAGATAATTTACTGGTATCCATTCATCAACAAAATGAACATATTGGCATTGCCAGTCTGAATATCAGTGCCGGGCGCTTCAATGTGCTAGAAGTAACAGGCGTTGAACAGTTGATGGCAGAGCTGGAACGAATGAATCCAGCGGAGCTGCTACTGGCAGAAGATTCACCTTTAAGCGCGGCACTGGAACGCGGCCTGAAACCAAACCTCAGTCTGCGGCATCAACCACCCTGGTGGTTTGATCTGGATTCAGCACACAACCAGCTTAACAACCAGTTTAAAACGCATGATTTAAGTGGTTTTGGCTGTGATGAGCTCTCAGCAGCCATAATGGCCGCTGGTTGTCTGATTCAATATGTGCAGAATACTCAGCGTGCCGCCTTACCTCACATCAACAGTCTACAGGTGGAAAATACCCATGATGTAGTGGTGCTGGACGCAGCCAGTCGACGCAATCTGGAAATTGAATTCAACTTCACAGGTGGCACCGAAAATACACTTGCCTCAGTTATCGACCGCACGACTACCGGCATGGGTGGTCGCTGTCTGCGCCGCTGGTTGCACACACCACTACGTTCGCATGAGCGGCTTAATCTTCGCTATCAGGCCATTGCAGAATTACTCGAGACCCGACATGATGCTGATATTCAGCTTTACCTGAATAATATCGGTGACATGGAACGCATTATGGGACGCGTAGCGTTGCTCTCTGCACGGCCGCGGGACTTAACCAGCCTGGCATTATCACTACAAATATTACCTGAATTACAGGCTGTTTTACAAAACTGCCAGAGCACATTGCTCTGCTCGCTAGCCGAAGATATTGCTACCCATCCTGACCTGGTGGAATTACTCACGCGTGCCATTAAAGAGAATCCACCTGTCCTTATTCGTGATGGCGGCGTGATTGCAGAAGGTTATCATGCCGAGCTTGATGAACTACGCGGGCTAAGTAAAAATGCAGATGACTTTCTATTGCAACTGGAAAACCGCGAACGCGAACGTAGCGGCATTAAAACCCTGAAAGTCAGTTATAACCGGGTGCATGGCTATTATATTGAAATCAGCCGACTGCAATCGACACATGTGCCAGACGATTACATTCGCAAACAAACTTTAAAATCGAGTGAACGGTTTATTACCGAAGAATTAAAGCAGTACGAAGAAAAAGTACTCAGCGCACGCGAGCGTTCACTGGCACTGGAAAAATCACTCTACGACGACTTACTAAAGCAGCTACAACAAAATATACAACGCATCAAAACCTGCGCCGGTGCCATTGCCGAACTGGATGCCATTTGCTGTTTAAGTGAACGCGCGCAAACACTGGATTACAGTCGTCCAACGTTAACGGATCAACCCGGTATTTTTATTGAGCAGGGTCGCCACCCAGTGGTAGAACAGGTTCTGGATGAACAGTTTATTGCCAATGACACTCAACTCACTGAGCGTCATCGTATGTGCATTATTACCGGCCCGAACATGGGCGGTAAATCCACCTATATGCGGCAAACAGCACTGATTGTTTTACTTGCCTGTATTGGTAGTTACGTGCCCGCACAAAGCGCCCGTATTGGTCCGGTTGATCGTATTTTTACCCGCATCGGCGCATCTGACGACCTTGCCAGTGGGCGTTCAACGTTTATGGTAGAAATGACTGAAGCAGCAAATATACTGAATAATGCCACTGAAAACAGCCTGGTCTTAATGGATGAAATTGGTCGCGGTACCAGTACCTTCGACGGGCTTTCACTGGCCTGGGCCTGTGCCTGGCATTTAAGTAAAAAGAATCGCGCCTACACTCTTTTTGCAACCCATTATTTCGAGATTACCACCCTGCCCGATGAAATTTCCGGTATCAACAATGTGCACATCAACGCAGTCGAGCATGGTGAAAAAATCATCTTTCTACACAATATTAAACCCGGCCCGGCAAACCAGAGTTACGGCTTACAGGTCGCACAACTAGCGGGTGTACCTAAAATGGTTATCACGCAGGCACGTAAAAAACTCTTCAGCCTCGAGCAGCAGGCCATCCGTTCGCCCCACGAAGAAACCGGTCAATTTGAGCTCTTCAGCAAGCAACCCCACCCAGTCATTGAGCAACTGCAAAATCTCAACCCCGATGAACTCAGCGCACGCGATGCATTAAATTTGATTTATCAGTTAAAAAAAGCGGCAATGACTTAAAACTACCCGCTGTTCAACTTATACTCCCCAAGAGGTAATACATAAAAAATTCCTGCGGTCGTGTTAATCTTCCGAGTAAAGTTGTATGCCTATGTTGTGTGAAGATAGATTGTTTATGATAATACACAATGGCATAAATTGAGATTGAATATACGCCGATGACTAACACTACCGAAACTAACATGAGCAGATGTGCCAACACCAACCCTGAGTTACAGAACGCAACCTATAAATTTTCATCTATAGGTGTTATCACCAAGCCAGAAGCAGAATTTGCACGCGAAACGCTGATTCGCTTATTCACCTACCTCGCACAACGTGATTGCAACGTACTGGTTGAACAACGGATACCCCGTTCAATTAACCCGCAATTTGCCACGGGTACACATGCAGACATTGGCCAGCAATGCGATCTCGTCATTGTTGTTGGTGGTGATGGGACTATCCTTGGTGCGGTGCGCTCACTGGCACAGTTTAATGTTCCATTACTGGGTATAAATGTTGGTCGCCTGGGTTTTCTGGCTGATATTGCATCGGATCAGCTGGAAAAATCCCTGGATGAAATTCTTGATGGTAACTACCGACAGGAACAACGTTTTTTACTTGAGTGCGAAGTTATTCGTGATGAACAGGTTATCTTCCGTTGTGATGCATTTAATGATGCCGTGGTGCATATTCGTGATGTTGCACGGATGATTGAATTTGAAACACACATCAATAATACCTTTGTTAATCACCAACGCGCTGATGGCATCGTTATCTCAACCCCGACCGGATCAACAGCTTATGCCTTATCCGCCGGTGGTCCAATTCTGCATGCAACACTCGAAGCAATTACTCTTGTGCCTATTTCACCCCACACTTTGAGTAGTCGGCCAATTGTCGTTGATTCAGATTCACAGATAGATATTCTGATATGCAGCACCAAGGGTGGTATTGCACAGGCAAGCTGTGACGGCCATACCTCCACTGCTGTGTATGTTGGTGATCATATAAAAGTCAGACGTAAATCACTTTGCATTACACTGCTCCATCCACCACAGCATGATTACTTTGAAATCTTGCGCGCCAAATTACACTGGAGTGAATACGTCTGAGGGCAAAACGCACGTAATAACTTATGCTGAAACATTTATATATTCGAAATTTTGCCATTATTGACCAGCTGGAGCTGGATTTTGATAAAGGGCTCACCGTGCTCACGGGCGAAACTGGCGCGGGTAAATCCATTTTACTTGGCGCACTCAGTCTGGTGTTAGGTGATCGTGCTGATACAGACAACATTCAACAACAGGCAGACTTTGCCGAAATAGTCGCCGAATTTGATGTAACCCCCCTGTCTCATGTCTGTCGCTGGCTGGTTACGCGGGAACTAAACGTCGACAATGAATGTATTTTACGCCGGCGTATTACCCGAGATGGACGTTCACGCGCTTACATTAATAGTACCCCCGTTAATTTACAGATCATTCGTGAGCTGGCCGAAATGTTAATTGATATTCATGGGCAGCATGAACATCAGTCCATTATGAAAACAGCCGTCCAGCGCCAGTTGCTTGATGATTATGCCTGTCATCCCGTTTTGCTAAAAAAGGTAAGCGTGCAGTTTACTGAACTTAAACGCATTGAGGAACAGTACCAGAAACTGTCACAGGCAAGTAGTGAACGCAATGACCGCTTTAAGTTGTTACGCTTCCAGACGCAGGAGCTGGATGATCTGGCACTCGCTGAAAATGAATACAATCAGCTAAACAAACGCCATAAACGTATGGCAAATGCAGAATCTTTACAACATGCCGTTCAGCAGGCGTTATACTCACTCAGTGAAGATGAAAATAAAAATATTCAATCTGAGATCGCCATCTTACTCGCTACGCTGGGAAAATTTACTGACATCGACAGCCAATTATTACCCATTATTGAATTAATGCTCAGTACACAGATCCAGCTCGATGAGTGTGTTTCCCTGCTGCAATCTTATGAGGACAAGATAGAACTGGAACCACAACAACTACTCGAGGCCGAGCAACGTATTAAGAATATTCTGGAACTGTCACGCAAACATCAAGTAACACCCGAGCATCTGTATACGACACACCAGGAGCTACTGCAAGAACTAAGTGCGATCGACCATGCTGATGAACATCTGAGTGAACTGCATTTGCAGTGTAAACAACTGGAGCAACAATACCTCGGCAGCTGTGAAACACTCACTAAAAGTCGCAGTGCAGCCGTGCTTAAACTCAATAAAAAAATCACTCAGTCGATGCAGACACTGGGGATGACAGGTGGGAAATTTGCCATTGAAATTTCTGAGAATACAAAAAACCGACACAATATACATGGCCAGGATAAAATTGAGTTCACCGTAACAGCAAACAGCGGACAACCATTAAAGCCCGTTTCACGCATAGCTTCTGGTGGTGAGCTTGCTCGTATTAGCCTTGCCATACAGATGATTATTGCAAAAACAGGCCACATAGCCTCATTAATTTTCGACGAAGTTGACAGTGGTATTGGTGGTGGTATTGCAGCCATTGTTGGGCAACATTTACGGACTCTCGGGACAACTAACCAGGTTATCTGTATCACCCATCTACCCCAGGTCGCATCACAGGGACATAATCACTTTCGTGTTGAAAAATACACCCAAAGCAAAAAGACACGCAGCCAGGTTGTGCGCTTAAATAAAGCACAACGTATTGAGGAAATTTCACGCATGTTAAGTGGCGTTGAAATTACTGAACAATCACGCGCTCATGCCGAAGAGATGCTTGGACAAAGCGAACCTTAAGCATTAGCCGCTGACACCCATACAAAATATCGCATGTATATTTGTCAACAACTACGGCAACCAATAGCCTGCCTACCATTTTATTTATAACAAAAACAGTATAAATACATAAACCCAGGCAGCGGGTTGTTTGTATATTTATGGCAGGTCAAATAACAGGGTACCTGCTACAGCCTAGCAGGGTGCGACATCTTCCGCCTGAAATCCCTTATCACCTTTTACAACAGTAAATTCCACCTGTTGACCATCAGCCAGCGATTTATAACCATCTCCACGAATCTGGTTAAAATGCACAAAAACATCTTCACCATCTTTCCTTTCTATAAAGCCAAATCCTTTGGAGTTGTTAAACCATTTTACAGTACCTGTTTCTCGTTCAGCCATTCCAGTTCCATTCTTCATTTATTGCGGAAGCTCAATTGTATATCAAGCTGATTGAAGAAAACAATAAAAAGTTTACATAAATCAATAAATTGGAATATATGAACATAGTGATACTCGACGTATCTTATTGTTGCAGAAAAACTTAATCAGAAGTTTAGCTAATATTGAAGTAACACTGAACCCCAGGTAAAACCACCACCAAAGGCTTCAAGCATTAATATCTCACCACGTTTTATCCGCCCATCACGCACCGCGGTATCCAGTGCCAACGGTACAGATGCACCAGAAGTGTTGCCATGTTTATTAACGGTCACAACAACATTATCCATTGACATCTTTAATTTTTTCGCCGTTGCATTGATGATACGAATGTTAGCTTGATGTGGAACCAGCCAGTCAATATCCGATTTTTCCATGTGGTTATAGCTCAGAGTTTCGTCCACAATGCGACCTAATGTATTAACCGCTACTTTAAAAACTTCACTTCCTTTCATAACGATACCACCCGCACCATCAAGGATTTCACTGTTTCCCCTGGATACACCAAACGGCGTGTAAAGTAATTTCTCGTATGCACCATCAGCATGCAAGTGTGAAGATAGAATACCTGGTTCCTCGCTTTCTTCAAGAATAACTGCACCTGCGCCATCACCAAATAGCACACAGGTATTGCGATCATTCCAGTCAAGAATACGTGACAAGGTTTCCGCACCGACAATCAGCGCACATTTACTTGAATTTGCGCGAAAGAACTTATCGGCAATGCCCATGGCATAAATAAAACCTGTACAGACAGCCTGTACATCGAATGCCGTACAGCCGTGAATGCCCAGTCGCTGTTGCAACAAACATGCCGTACCAGGAAAAACACGATCAGACGTTGTGGTTGCGACAATAATTAAATCAATGTCATCGCTGTTTTTTCCTGCTGCCTCCATCGCTCGCCTGGCAGCCTTTTCTGCCAGATCAACCGTAAATTCATTGTCAGCAGCAACATGGCGCTCTTCAATACCGGTTCGGGAACGTATCCATTCATCCGAAGTATCTACCATTTTCTCCAGGTCAAAATTAGTGAGTACTTTTTCGGGCAGATAACTCCCCGTACCACCTATTCTCGCGTAGCTCAAAAATTATTCCTCTCTATTTAGACATTACTACAGGTTGCAGTAATGGTTGCATACGACTTCGTATGTATTTTGGTACCGATTTTTCTATTTCGAGTAAAGCAATGTTAATCGCATTAGTATAGGCGAAAATATCGGCGCTACCGTGACTTTTGATAACAATACCATTTAATCCCAGCATGGATGCACCATTATACATGCGTGGATCAATACGCTTTTTAAATGCTTTTAATACCGGCAACGCGAGCAAACCAACCAACTTATTATATAAACTGCGGGAAAATTCCTGCTTCATATAAAAGCTGATCATTTTCGCTACACCTTCCGATGTTTTCAATGAAACATTGCCAATAAAACCGTCGCAGACAATCACATCAACATCACCAAGGTAAATATCGTCACCCTCAACAAATCCAATATAATTTATCGGTGCTTTTTGTAGATACCCATTTGCAGCTTTGACCTGAGCATTCCCTTTGCTGGCTTCTGAACCAATATTTAACAGACCAACTTTAGGTTCACGAACATTATCCACTGCTTCAGCCAGTACCGAACCCATAACGGCAAACTGCAATAAATTTTCGGCATTACAATCCACGTTCGCACCCAGATCAAGCATATGGGTGTGACCTTTTGCCGATGGGATTGTGGTACTAATCGCTGGACGATTAATTCCCGGTAACATTTTAAGTACAAATTTTGCAGTTGCCATTAAGGCACCCGTATTACCCGCACTCACTACGGCCTGAGCAATGTCTGCTTTCACCAGGTTAATGGCTACACGCATTGATGAATCTTTTTTCTTACGAACGGCAATAGCGGGCTCTTCATCCATCTCAACCACTTCGGAGGCATGTTGAACACTCATCCCCTTTTTCGTGTAATCCGGTTCGCCCGTTGCCAGAATAATAGCGTGACTCTTTGCATACGCTCTGATCGTTGCTTCATTACCAACCAGAATGATATGAATATTTTGATTACTTTTTAGCGCACAGACTGCCGCTGGGAGAACAACTTCAATGCCAAAGTCACCGCCCATTGCATCAAGCGCTATTATTGCCATCTGCGGCATTAATGCACCCTGAAATAATGACTTAAGGAGTCAACGCTTAAAGCGTCAATATTAAAAAATAACGCGCCGTTAAAAAACGACTCATTCATCTTCAAATGCGTCGCCCGTGTTCACAACCTTACGGCCTTTGTAATAACCATCCGCAGTCACATGGTGACGAAAATGCGTTTCACCCGATGTTGAATCAACGGATAAAGTGGGTTGACCTAATGCGTCATGTGCTCGACGCATACCACGTTTGGAACGGCTCTTTCTACTTTTTTGAACGGCCACGGCTGTCTCCTAAAAATCAAATACTTAAAACTGTAAATTGGTATAAACAAATAAATCCGAGTGTATTGCACTACAAAACACTCAGATTCTGTTATAAAATAATAATCACTACAAAAAATCCGTTAACGTTATCCGTTAACGGATTTTTCAATAATTTCTGCGTCAATAATGACTGGCAATCAGATCCTGTATTTAAATTACCAACCTAATTAAACCCTCTAACACGACCTAAACATCCCTTTTTAAAGCTTTCAGTGCCGCAAAAGGGTGCAATGCCTGCCGCTGTGCTCGAACCTGCGCACCCTGATCACGCATAAGTTCAGAACAGTCTTCCTGATGCGATGCAACCATTGGCAAACTCAGTAAGAGCTCGTCTTCAAGCAAAGCAATCACTGACTGTTCCTCACCGACGATTAAGTAAGGCTCAAAAGCATCCGGTAATAAATCGCCTGCCGCATTATCATGCACAAAAGCAAACTTGAAGCTGCTATCTGCTTCGATTCGCATAGGCCCTAAACAACGCTGACATTCAATCTGCAGGCTGGCTGAAATTCGCCCAGTTAAGCTGGCATAGTCAACACTGGTACCAAATTCCAGAACTACCTTTGCATCGCCCTGTTGATCAAGCAAAACATTCGATAGCCGCTCCAACCTGGACAATAGAACAGCTCCCTGGTAGCTATATTGGCGCTCCACCTGACGCATGAAATTCATGGTTTCTGATAATTGCGCCTGCATAATCCACCCATATTAAAGCAATTTGTTGTTATTGTATAGCTCTCCCTCACCTTTCAATCACTTCTCTAGTGCGTTCAGAACTGCATAATTTATTCGTTTAGGTTAATATTATCAATCTCTTATAAATATAAACCAAATAAACCAAATTACAGACACTCTAATTATGCAAATTGTACTTGCTTCGACTTCTCCCTACCGTACAGCACTGCTGGAGAAGCTCCACCTTGATTTTATTTGTGCAGCACCCAATATCGACGAGACCCCATTACAAAATGAAACTATCGAAAATATGGTGATACGCCTTGCACAGGCAAAAGCCGCCGCAGTTGCCAAACACCACCCCAATACACTCGTTATTGGCGCTGACCAGAGTGCGGTATTAAACGGTAAAAAACTGACTAAACCCGGCAATTTTGAGACGGCTGTCAAGCAGTTAACAGCAGCATCAGGTCAAAAAGTTGTATTTCAAACTGGCCTTTGCCTGTTTAATTCAACAACCGGCAATAGTCAGGAAATATGTGTCCCCTATTCCGTCGAGTTCAAGATACTTAAACCGGCAATAATAGAAAAATACCTAAAAAAGGAGAAACCCTATAACTGTGCTGGCAGCTTCAAATCAGAGGCACTGGGCATAACCCTGTTTAAGCGTTTTGAAGGTGAAGACCCAAATGCCCTGATTGGTCTACCCTTAATCAAACTGGTTCAGTTTTTAGACAACGAAGGTGTTTCAATTCTCGACCAGATTTAACACCACCGTTTTCTGGTTTAGCGGGCGGCATGTCTACACTGAAAATGCGCCATAAAATCAGCCAGTTTTTCAACTGCTGAAAAGGATACTGCATTATAAATGGAAGCACGTACGCCACCGATAGAACGGTGACCGGCAAGCCCTGAGAAGCCCGCATCCTGTGCCTCCTGAAGAAATTTTTGTTCCATTTTCCGGCTGGGCAAATTGAAGGTTACATTCATTATAGAGCGATCACCCAAAGCCGCTCGGCCACGATAAAAATCACCACTTTCATCTAATAGACTATAAATTAATTCAGCTTTGCTACGGTTGATCTGCGCCATACGTGCCACTCCACCAATATCATTCATCAGCCAGCGCGAAACCAACAGAACAACGTAAATTGCAAATACGGGGGGGGTATTGTAGATGGAGTGTGCCTTTATATGGCTGCGGTAATCCAGAAATCCAGGGAGCTCATCTGGCGTACTCCTGAGTAGTTCATCACGAATCAGCACAACCGTCACACCCGCTGGACCAATATTTTTTTGTGCATGGGCATAAATCAGAGAAAATCGTTCTGCTTCGCAAGGCCTGGATAAGAAGTCTGAAGACATATCGCAAATACGAGGCACATCATCTCTGCCTAAAACTCGATGAAACTGAAGCCCTTCGACGGTTTCATTGGAAACGTAATGCAGATAAGGTGCCTGCGCAGAAAAAGGAAGTTCATCGTCTGTGGGTAGATGCCTGAAACCGCTGTCATCACCACGCCACAAAACACGCACATGACCTTCGCGTCTGGCTTCGGGAATAACCTTACCGCTCCAATAACCCGTATGCAGATATTCAGCAGGGGAAGTTGCATTATGCAGTAATGTCATGGGCACCATAGAAAACTGTTGCGTGGCACCACCCTGCAACAGTAATACATGATAATTGCTGGATAGATCCAGAAGAGTTCTGATGTTAGTTTCCAGCTCAGTGATGATACCTGCAAACCAGTCTGAGCGATGACTAATACCTAACACAGACAAACCAACCTCTGGTACTTCAATAATAGCCTGCTGAACCTGTTGTAATACGGGTTCAGGTAATGCACCAGGTCCAGCAGAAAAATTTAAACCATTGCGTGGATTTGTTGATTTATGCATTTTTATTATTGAATCGGTTATATTGATAGCGGGTACATCAAACAGTTGCGTGAATATTTACCCGACGAAGAAGGTAATCCCGAAAAGCCTGCTGAATTTTTTGCATATGAAACTGCTTGTAAGGAAATAAATCTTCCGGGTCCATCGCATGGACAACCATAACATGGTCAATTTCAAATATAAGTAACTGACCGTCACGCGTTTGCGCGCAGTCAATGCAGAGGTAATCCAGTTTACTACGGCTGTGAATAGCCTCCAGCGCCATTTTATGGTTGCGTACAAAGTCATCAAAATGCGCCATAAAATCAGCCTCTTCTTCCCTTTTGTGCACATCTTCATACATGCCTGCATTCAGATAGTGGATCATCCATACTGATGATATCGCCATATGGCAGGCATAAGGTTTCCCGTCGATCAGAGCAATCCGAAATTTACGAAATAAACCGTCTTTGTCACTATAATCTATAAATGGAGATAAAAAGAACGTGTCACCTTCCACTTTAGCCAGGTAGTCATGAATATTTTCAGCTGCTTCAATTTTATCCAGATCATGGCCACCATAAGAATCAAGCGGACGCAATATAATAGGAAAATCACAGCGCTCAAACTGTGAGTGGAGAGAAACTTCACCCGTTGCAATAGCCGCTAATGCTTCACGCGAAACTCTTAAGGTTGGGGGAATAAGCAATCCAGGGACATCCTGTAGAAGCATACTAGCAGTATTGCGATCGGTATTATGAATATTCTGTGGCGCATTAATTACAGGCGTTGGCCAGCGATATAATGTCTGTTCCAACATATTAAGAAGGTCGCGATTTTCATCGGATTCGTTAATACACACAATCAGTGCATCGTGAACAGGCACAGGCTGTGTTAATACATTATCCGGGCTTATGTAATAAAAAACCAGATCAATATCACCGTTTTCCAGCAAACAGTCGAGTGGTGTATTCGCAGCTAAATCACCCGCCACCATGACCATTAATAACTTTAATTTTGCTGGCTGTTGTGCTGCACAAAGGTGGTAAATTCGCTGAAAAGACAAGGCTTCCGCCTGAACTTTCAGACCAATATCATGTTGCCCAATACACTGTAAAACCGTAGATAAATTCATTAAAAAGTTTGCATTACCCGCATCATTTTCGACTTGATCTAACATTTCCTGTGCAATGGTTTGCAGGTCGACACCTGAAATACTCTGCCGAAGAAAAGGGGCAAGACCAAGAAATGCGGTTTCTGCTTGAATCATATTACTGCTACCTTATAACACTAATTAAATTAAAATTAAAATCAGAGTATATAGACTTCACGATATCGCAGCCAGTTTGCGTATTAACAGGACAGGATTATTTTACAATAAAACAGGATTATCTATTGACAGCTTTATAAAAAACGACGATCATAAATCCATGACAATACAGCCAGTAATAATTTGTCAAAATTTTATCAAATTTTGCTGGGTTATCGGTTGAAAATATAGCTGGAAATATAGCTCGGGAAATACGATCAGCGGTCTGTTGTCAACTAAATAATAATAACAATAAAATTTCTATCACTCACAAGGTCGCTGGTTTTTACGCAGCGACCTTTTTTATTCTTACAACGCTTTATTCTTACAACTCGGAGACAACAGAATTCTCATACTGAGTGTAAAATCCGAGTCAAGCAGCAGATGCCCGAATTGTCTTTATTTACCAATAATACTATGACCCGATGAGATGGGCAGACGTGGCATAGTTATTTCAGGGTATTTGCCGCTTAATGCGGACAGAAAAGCGACAATATCTTTCACATTCTTATCCGTAAGATCCTTGTTCAACTGGACTTTTGCCATAATGCGTACAGCTTCATCAAGGTTGTTCACTGAACCATTATGAAAATACGGCGCTGTATCGGTAATATTCCGTAATGTTGGAACACGGAACATATGTGCATCTACGGCTTTTCCTGTTACCTGCTGACGCCCTTTATCCGCATCAAGCGCATATTTTTTAACGTATTTATTGTTTGTAAAAGTAGGAAATTTTGCATAAAAACCCTGTCCAAACGGGAGTTTTGGCCCATCAAAGTTGGCACCAGAATGGCAGCCCGTACAACCGATGGAGGCAAATTTTTTCATCCCGCGTTTTTGCTGTGCAGTCAGGGCATTTTTATCTCCTTTTACATAACGGTCATAACGGCTATCTGGAGTAATCAGGGTTCGTTCAAATGCAGCCACTGCTTTCGCTGCATTATCTACCGTCATTGCATTATGCCCAAAGGCTTTTTCAAACTCAGGCTTATAACCGGGAATTTCCCGTATACGGCTCATGGCCTTCTTCAGACTGGAGACACCCATTTCCACTGGATTGGTTATCGGCCCTTTTGCCTGATCTTCGAGCAACTTTGCCCTGCCATCCCAAAATTGTACGGAATGAAAAGCAGCATTCCATACCGTTGGTGCATTACGCGTACCTGTTTTACCAAATACCCCCATCGAAACTGGGCGACCATCATCACCACCTGCCATGATATTGTGGCAGCTATTACACGATACCGTACCGCTTGCGGAAAAACGCGGATCCATAAATAACTGTTTACCCAGTGCCACCTTTGCCGGGGTGGTGGGATTATCAGCAGGTGCCGGTGCCACATCAGGTAACGCCTGCCAGGAAGCATTAGCAACAGATGAAATCGTTACAATAATGGTAGTAAGTAGGTAACCAAACAATTTTCTCATTATAAACCTCGTTATTAACAATGAATGAAGTGCCGTCAGCAGATTATTATTATTTTATACAACCCTATATTTAGACTTGTTCTAATTATAGGGTTGTATCGGTATATAATCAAGTGCTTATTTCTTTCATCCTCCGTTTTGCAACATTATTATTACCCCAGACAGACAGGCCAGACTTAATATGCCAGCCAGTACATCATCCAGCATAATACCCAGGCCGCCAGCAATATTTTTATCCAGCCATGAAATCGGCCAGGGTTTTACTGCATCAAAGAACCGAAACAATACAAACCCCAGCAACATCCATTGCCAGCCGGCAGGTACCATAAACATGGTTATTAAAAACCCGCCGACTTCATCATAAACAATCGCAGGATGGTCGTGCACTGCCAGTTTTTTTGCTGCATAACCACATATCCAGGAGCCACTTAGCAGGACGAATACCATGACGGTTAAATACAGCTCAAAAGAAAACTTCTGCAACACATAGACCAGTGGTACAGTTAGCAATGTACCCGCTGTGCCAGGCGCAAAGGGTGATAAACCAGAGCCCATGCCTAGTGCAAAGAAAACCACGGGGTTTTTCAGTGCCGATGGCTGAATTTTTGTTACCAATTTATGCTTCATGTTTCTATCTCCATGACAGTTTCTGCCCTGGCCCGATTAGAAATGCAAGTAGCCTGAAACGGGGAAATCGATAATTTTATTTTTTTCATCAAAACAGCGTAATTGTTTCTGTTCGGTAATTTCGCCAATGCAACTCAGTTTAACCTGTTGTGTCTCTGCCAATGCAACAACATTAGTCACTTCTTCCTGTGCTACGGTAAAACATAATTCGTAATCATCACCATGAGATAGAATCATGCTCCAGTCAATTTGATTATTACCATATTGATTAAAATAATAACGCACTGCATTCGACACAGGCATGTCTGCCAGATTTAAATGTGCGCCTTTATCACTCGCCGAAAGAATGTGACCCAGGTCAGCAAGTAACCCATCAGAAATATCAATGGCACAATCACAGTGCTGCACCAGTGAGAGTGCAAACTGATTTCGCGCCTGCGGTCGATTAAGTTTTAATACGCAGGCGGCAAGCGATTCATCCTGTATTTTATTTTGCACACAATACAGGCCCACCGCTGCATCGCCCAGTGTGCCGGTAACAAAAATTTTATCACCCACTTTTGCCTGGCTACGCTGCATCGATCTTCCGGTTGATAAAAAACCCATTGCCTGAAGTGTTATGCTTAACGGACCGCGTGTAGTATCACCACCAATTAAGGCAATATTCATTGCTGCGAGTATCTGTTTAAACTGGTTTGAGAACGCTTCAAGCCAATGATGATCGACTTCAGGTAAGGTCAATGATAAACAAACCCAGGCTGGATCTGCCCCCATTGCTGCAAGGTCACTTAAATTTACCGCAAGCACCTTACAGGCAATATCTTCAGCTGAAGTATCTACTGGGAAATGGGTGCCAGAAATCAGGGTGTCGGTAGTAATCGCTACCGCATGACAATTCGGTTGATTATTTTGACTAAAGTCAACAATGGCACAATCATCGCCGGCCGCAAGGATAACATCCTGACGATTATTTTCCGGACAAAAATATTTTTTTATGAGGTCGAATTCGGCCATGCTCATATCAAATTCAGCCGGACAACTCAATCAGCGCGACTGAATTTCAATCGTGCGTATTTCTTTTGCAACTTTATCCAGTACCGCGTTTACAAATGTATGGCTTTTTTCTGCACAGAATTTTTTAGCAATATTCACCGCCTCATTCAAAATAACACGATAGGGAACATCCAGGCGGTTAACCAGTTCATAGGCGCCAAGCCGTAAAATAGCACGTTCAACCGGATCAACCGACTCGATTAAACGACTCATATATTTTTCAAGTAGTGGATCAAGTGTGCTGACCGAACCACAAACACCACTGACTAACTCAGAGAAGTAGCCACTATCAACCGTGTTTGTCTTATCACTCAATTTTTTGGCATCAAAAAACTGCTGTTTGATGTCAGTAATATTATCTCCCGTCATCTGCCATTGATATATCGCCTGCATAGCAAGCCGTCGCGCCTTACCGCGCTCGCGTGCCAGATGCCTGGGTTCATCGTGTTGTGTTTTTATTTTTTTTGAATCTGACATAATAAACCAAAAAATACGTTAACCAGAATTCTGGCTGCTGCCATCTTTACCGACAGTTACTAACAGTGCAAATGAAAAGGATGCCCATTGTTAAAGACTGTCAGCCGCAGAAAATTTTTGTTCAACCCAGCTGCTGAAAGATATTGCTCATTTCAATTGCAGCTGCCGCAGCTTCAGCACCTTTATTACCCGCTTTGGTGCCTGCGCGTTCAATACTTTGTTCAATGGAGTCCGTGGTTAATACACCATTAATAACCGGCACACCATGATCCAGTGCAATCGCAGACAACCCTTTAGCCGACTCACTCGCAACAATATCAAAGTGTGGTGTTGCACCACGAATAACCGCACCAAGAGCAACAATGGCATTGTACTGTCCTGTCTGCGCCAGGCTCTGTGCAACAACAGGTAATTCAAACGCACCCGGGACTTTTACTACGGTAATATCTGCTTCAGCCACCCCACTGCGTTTGAAAGTATCGATTGCACCGGCAAGCAGGCTCTCTACAATAAAACCATTAAAACGGGCAACCACAATCGCAAACTGGCCTGTTGAATATTGTAGACTGCCTTCAATCAATTTATATTTACTCATTATTTTTCTCTTTAAACATAATACCTGAAATTAATCCATCGCTTATCATCTGTCTTATCACTCAGCATTTTCACCTACCATATCACCTGAAATATAATCGATTATCTCCAGACCAAACCCGGCGAGACCATGAATTACTTTTGGCGCTGTCATTAGCTGCATTTTTTTCACTCCAACATCGAGTAATATCTGTGCACCAACACCATCGGTACGTAAATTTTTTGGGGTTTTATACTGTACGGTATCATTATTTATCTGCTTTGACATCCATTGTAAAACCAGCGCATTTTCATCTGAGGAATTAAGCAATACCACAACGCCCTGTTTTGCAGCCGCTACCTGTTTCATTGCATCCTGCAATGGCCACGATCTGGCATCCAGTGCACCCAGTGAGTCGGTCAGTATATTGTTCATGTGTACACGCACTAATACTGGTTCTGTAGAATCAATTATCCCATTTTTATCTTGCGTATGCGTCAACGCATAATGCACAATGGAATCCAGTGTATTGCGAAAAGCAATCAGGCTGAAATTCCCGTAAGCCGAAGGAAAGTCACAGACTGAAATCCGCTCTATGGTTTTCTCATGCTTAATTCGATAACTGATTAAATCTTCAATCGTACCAATTTTTAAGCCATGTTCCTGGGCAAATAATTCCAGATCCGGACGTCTTGCCATCGTGCCATCATCATTTAATATTTCAACAATCATAGCACTGGGATCATAACCAGCAATGCGGGCAAGATCACAACCTGCTTCAGTATGACCAGCACGACCCAGCACACCACCCGGTTGCGCCATCAAAGGAAAAATATGGCCGGGCTGAACAATGTCGGTTGATGTTGCATCGAGTTTTACTGCTGCGGCAATAGTCACTGCACGATCTGCCGATGAGATACCCGTCGTCACCCCTTCAGCGGCTTCAATTGATATGGTGAAATTTGTACTTTCGATTAAATCGGTACCCGACACCATTAAAGGTAGATTTAACTGTTTACAACGTTCCTGTGTCAGTGTCAGGCAAATTAAACCCCGACCATAACGTGCCATAAAGTTCACATCATCCGCGCTCACTGCCGATGCTGCCATTAACAGGTCGCCTTCGTTCTCACGGTTTTCATCGTCCATAATGACAACCATTTTACCCTGACGGATATCTTCTATTATTTCTTCTACTGAATTTAATTTCATCGTTTTTATCGTTTTTATCGTATAAAGCCTGCGCTGGTGAGTGTTTTCAGTGAAATATTGCTCGAGCTATCACTGGTCTGAGTTTGCAGTAATCGCTCTAGATAACGTGCGATTAAATCGACTTCAAGGTTTACTTTACAGCCAGGCGAATAGTTTTTAATAATAGTTTTCTGTTGCGTATGTGGAACAATGTTAAGGGTAAACTTATCATCTTCTACACTGTTAACAGTTAAACTGATGCCATCCACACAAACCGAACCTTTTACAGCAATATACGCTTTAAGCTTTTCATCTGCCTGAATAACAAATTGTATCGAACGGGCTTCCTGTTTAATTTTCAACACAGTTCCCAGTCCGTCAACATGACCACTTACCAGGTGTCCACCGAGTCGCGTTGTTGGCAGTAGTGCTTTTTCAAGATTGACGGGAGAACCAATGGTTAAATGATTTAAAGTCGTCAGTGCGGCCGTTTCATTGGAAACGTCCGCAGTAAAAGATTGCTGATCAAATTTTATTGCCGTTAAACATACACCATTCACCGCGATACTGTCGCCAGTTTTCACATCACTCATATCGAGTGCGCCCACTTTTATCGTGAGACGAACATCACCACCTACAACCTCAAGCTGTGCAATATTTCCAACCGCTTCAATAATTCCTGTAAACATAAAATGATACTATAACGTTATTTAAGATTTTCTCAGGTTAACAATATAACTCGACAGTGGCATGGCTGAAGCATTATTAAATTCTGCTCCTGCGGCCACACCCATCGCAGCGATATCTGCTGCGTTATCGAGCTGATCATAGACCGAATACATCGCACCTAATGCATATTCCGAACCCGAACCAATTGACCAGAATTTTTTATACTCCGTCACTTCACGCAAACAGTGTACTCCAAAAACACCTGACGGACCGGCAATCAACGCATCAATCTGGGTCGACTCGTAAGGGTCATCATCCTCATCTTTTGGATTAAGAAAATATTTTTCTTTCAGCAAAGGATGCAACGCTCGAAAGGTTTCAAAAACAGCCAGGCGGGAACTGAAATCGATTTTATTTTTTTTATCCTTAAAAATGCTTTCCATCACCAGCTGATGGGCAGCACTGCCAACAATGCCCATATAATTCTTCCCCTGCTGGAGAATTTTATCATGTGCAACATCATAGTCCGAAGACAGGCGCAAATCACCAAAACTGGTTAAACTGTCTGCTGCAATACAGGCCTGGCCTGCTTTTTTTACGACTACAATGGTCGACATTTATAACCTCTTTAAATACTAAATTTTTAGTTCATAAACTGCGGCTGGGCGATAATTCGTAAATCCCTGCCAATATTTCGCACCTCAGAAATACTGAGTTGCACCCTGTCTTTCATTTGGGTTAAGCCCGCTAAGGAAAATAAACCCTGCGCATCATTCCCCATTAAAACAGGTGCCATATAAATAATTATTTCATCAACAAGCTCTGCCTGTAACAGGGCACCGCATAGTCGACTACCTGCTTCCACATGCAACAGATTAATCTGTTCCTCTGCCAGAAATTGCATCACCTGATGTAAATCAATGTGGCTCTGCTGCGGCGCAATAAGTTTTATGTTTTTCGCTGCATGCAGTGTATTTTTAGCCGACTGTGCAGTGGTTAACAACCAGCAGTTTGCATCTTGCGCTAAAATTTTTGCATTCACTGGCGTCTTTAACTGGCTATCTACTACCACACGTAAAGGCTGGCGTACCGGCACAGCGATGTTTAAATCCCTGGCACTCAGGCGTACATTCAGCCTCGGATTATCCGCCAGCACAGTCCCACTTCCGGTTAATATCGCACTGCTTTGCGCCCGTAAAAACTGCACATCACGCCGCGCCGCAGTTCCGGTAATCCACTGGCTTTCACCAGAGGCCATAGCTGTGCGTGCATCCAGACTCATGCCCAGCTTAATGCGTACAAACGGGCGACCGGTTCTCATTCGTTGAATAAACCCAGGGTTTAATCTCCGCGCCTGCGTCTCCAGCAAACCACAGATAACGTCTATACCTGCCTGTGCCAGTTTTTCCAGCCCTTTACCGGCGACCAGTGGATTTGGATCCTGCATCGCCACCACCACTCGTTTTACACCCGCCTGAATTAATGCATCCGCACACGGTGGTGTTTTACCCGTATGGCTACAGGGTTCCAGCGTGACATAAGCCGTTGCGCCCTGCGTATTTTCTCCCGCCTGCTCAAGCGCATACACCTCAGCATGCGCCGCTCCAGCACATTGATGCCAGCCCTGTCCGACAACCACATTCTGATTAACAATAACACAACCAACACATGGATTCGGCGCCGTGGTATATAACCCCTTTTTAGCCAGTCGAAGCGCCAGCTGCATCATTTCAAGGTCAGTTGTCATAAATAAGCCCGTTCTGGATAGAACAACAAAACCTTAATCCTTTTTTTGTGCGGTGGTTTTTTTTCTGCTGGCTTTATTCTGTTCAATACGCTCAATTGCAGTACGAAAGGCATTTACATCACTAAAATCCAGGTACACTGAAGCAAAGCGAATATAGGCAACATGGTCAAGCGAAAGCAGCTCTTCCATTACCCAGTCACCCAGTTTAGATGAATTCACCTCGCGTTCACCCGTCGCACGTAAATTATGTTTGATGCGATTAATGGCTTCATCGACCTGTTCAGTACTGACTGGACGCTTTTCCAGTGCACGCATTACACCGGCACACAGTTTCACTTCATCAAACGCAACCCGACTGCCATCCTGTTTGACGACACGCGGCATATTCAACTCAGCTATTTCATAGGTAGTAAACCGTTCATTACAGGCCAGACATTCACGCCGACGACGTACCTGATTGCCATCATTTGACAACCGTGAATCAATCACGCGTGTTTCCAGCTCGGAACAGAATGGACAATGCATTTATATCACTCAACAATAAGGATGAATAGCCATAGCCACGACAGCTATTCGATTAATGTTCGTGAACCTGATATTCGTAAATCGGATATTCGTAACCTTAGTATTCATAAACAGGCAGACGCTGACAAAGGGCAGATACCTTGTGTGTTACCTGTTCAATGACCTGTGTATTGGCATGCTCATCCTGAATACTGTCAACAATATCGCACATCCAGCCGGCCAGATCAGTCGCATCCTGCGCGTTAAAACCACGCGTGGTAATAGCCGGTGTGCCGACACGAATACCACTGGTAACAAAAGGTGACTGCGGATCATTTGGTACCGCATTTTTATTTACCGTAATATGCGCCCTGCCCAGCTCCGCCTCAACAATCTTTCCGGTTAACTCTTTGGCTATTAAATCCCACAGAAACAGGTGGTTATCGGTACCGCCAGAGACTACATTATAACCGCGTTCCACCACAACTTTTGCCATTGCCCGTGCATTAACAATAACCTGCTGCTGATAATCAGCAAATGCCGGTTCCAGTGCCTCTTTAAAGGCTACAGCCTTGGCTGCAATCACATGCATTAGCGGGCCACCCTGGGTACCGGGGAAAATGGCTGAATTCAGCTTTTTTGCCAGATCCTTATTTTTCTGTATCGACTGCGCTCCGACCAGAATAATCCCGCCGCGTGGCCCACGCAGGGTTTTATGGGTGGTAGAAGTGACAACATCGGCAATACCAACCGGATTCGGATAGTGCCCGGTAGCCACCAGACCAGCGACATGCGCCATATCGACAAACAGGTAAGCCCCGCAGGAATCTGCTATATCACGAAAACGCTGCCAGTCCATTACTCGGGAATAAGCAGAAAATCCGGCAACGATCAACTTTGGTTTGTGTTCATCGGCCAACGCCTGCACGGCAGCATAATCAACAATACCGGTTTTATTGTCCAGCCCATACTGTAGCGCATGGTATATTTTACCAGAAAAGCTTACGTGAGAACCGTGCGTCAGGTGTCCACCATCGGCCAGCGACATGCCCAGAATAGTCTCACCGGGCTGACATAGTGCCATATATACCGCAGCATTTGCCTGCGAACCGGAATGTGGCTGTACATTGGCGTAATCCGCACCGAATAACTGCTTCACCCGGTCAATCGCCAGTTGTTCCGCTACATCCACATTTTCACAACCGCCATAATAACGCCGAGCCGGATAACCTTCCGCATATTTATTGGTTAGCACTGAACCCTGCGCCTGCATTACTCGCTGACTGGCATAATTTTCTGAAGCAATCAGTTCAATATGCGTTTCCTGACGATCCAGCTCATGCTGCATCGCCGTCCACAGGGCATCGTCATAACCGTCTATCTTTGTTTCTCTGGAAAACATCTACACTCCCGGTACACCCCAATTTAGTCAAAATTCCCTGCACAGGCAGAGAGTCATCAGCAAAATTGAGAGATTTTATTTAAAACCCACTAAGCTTATCAAAAATGACCGGGAACTGTCATATCAATTCAGGCATAGCCGAAGGTTCATTTCTGTGAGCCGCTGTAAACCCCAATTCATACCACTGATCATTAACCGAATAACAATGATTAAATTTATACAAAAGAGTAGAAAATCAGTCTATATTTAAAGTATCCGCTTATATCTTCCAATAGCCATCCAACTAACCGAAGAATCAATACATTATTTCGCGGTAAATTTAAGCTTATTTACCGGAATAGTCCCGTAGTGAATAGCTAGTTATCGAGAAAACAAGATATAAAAAACCAATGTCACAGAGTATTCAAAACGCACTACTTCTGGGAATATGTGCTCATTCACAAAGTAGCCAGATTATCAGCCAGTTTGTCACCACCTGTAACCAGTCGCTGTGTTGCAATGCAGCCTATGTTTATGGATTTGAGACAGATATAAACAATAATCTCAATCCAGAAAAAAGAATAATCAATCTACTTGAGCATCAAACTATCCGTAAAAATATAGCAACATCCAGACCTGAAACAAAAAAAGTAAAACACATCATCAACAAATGTCTGGCTAACAAAAGTAATCAAATAGCTGTATTTCACACTCCAAATTATTTTGGTTTTTTACTCAGTGAAAGCAAGCAACTTATTGTATTAGAAAACACTAACCATTATACATCCAGGCAGATTCACAAATATTTAAACCCTGTTATTCCTAAACTCGATTCTTTATGTAACGTTATCTCATCACTCAACCAAAGCATAGAATCAACACAGCTAAACATTGACACCCTCAACTTTGAACAGGATAAACTGGATGCGCTAACGCAGTTGCCTAACCGACGACAGTTCAAATACATTTTACTAAAAGTCCTATCCAGTGCCAGCAGACAAAACTACTATGGTGCAATCCTTTATATCAATATAGATAATTTCAAGTTTATTAATAATGCACTCGGGCACTCATTAGGTGATCTGGTGATAACAAAAATAGCTCAACGACTTAAAGAATTATGTCGCCCTGGTGATTACCTTTTTCGTATGGGAGGTGATGAATTTGTTTTTATTCTTAACCATCTTGATAACCAGTTTGCGGCGGCAAAAGCCACGACTCAGACAATCACAAAGAAACTTATTACTCAAGCAGATAGACCATTTAAGCTAGGCAAGCAGGATTTGCACATTACTTCCAGTATTGGCATAAGAATGTTTCCATCAAACAATCTGATTGACAATGATAGTGAGGGAATTTTAAAACAGGCCAATATGGCAATGTACGATACCAAGAAAAAAGGGAAAAACGATTTTACCTTTTACCACCAGGATCTACAGCTGATGGCCAACCAGCATCTAATTATTTATAATCAATTAACGACTGCATTAAAAAAATCCGAATTCAGTTTAGCCTATCAGCCATTTGTTGATATAACAGGCAACATTATCGGTGCAGAAGCGCTTATACGCTGGAACAGCTCTACCATAGGATTTTTACCACCCACAGAGTTTATTCAATTAGCTGAAGAAAGTAATTTGATTATTGAAATTGGTGACTGGATTCTAAAAACAGCATTCCAGTTTGTCAAAAAAATTAAATCTTCCAAACGTGTGAGTCATCAGTTTGAATATATCAGTATTAACATTAGTCCGAAACAACTCACACACCCAGGTTTCATTAACGCCATAAATAAACGCATTGCTGAAGCAGGCATTAACCCTGAAGATATACGACTAGAGTTTACTGAAAACTTTCTGGTGAATGATATTGACAGCACAATTTTGGTCATGCAGGAACTAAATCGAAATAATATTAAATTTCTACTGGATGATTTCGGTACTGGCTACTCTTCATTAGCCTACCTGAACCGGTTACCAATAAGCGCGATTAAAATTGATAAGTCATTTGTATCCAGTGATGCCGATGAATCACCTGAAAACAAACTTATTATCGATACAATTATCGCTATGTCAGAAAATATGCATTTAAAATGCATTGTGGAAGGCGTGGAAACAGAAAAAAGCGCAAACTATTTTATCGGTAAAAAAGTTCATGCTATACAGGGTTTCTACTATTACAAACCCATGCCAGATAATGAATTACTGGCAGTGCTGGAAAAATCTCATGATACCGCTTCATGAAGTGAATAGAATCCTTCAATAACGCTAAAACCATAGGCAGTTTCAGTCGAGTTTTTTTTATCTGCATAACATATTCTACCAAGAACCTCCTGTGCTCGACCATCGGGAAAGCGTAATAAAACCTGAACCCTGTCTTCCAGCTCAAAAACCACATTAGATGCAAAGCGGAAGCCACCTTTACCAATATTTTCTATATAAAAAGATTTGTGGGACAGCTGATTTTGTACTTCACCATTAATGATTAATATCTGAATACAATAACCGTTGGCGCTAGCGCGTTCCTGATTTTGAGACATAACTGGTTTTATTCTTAAATTAATTTAAAGTCAAGTATAGATAATAAAATCAGGAATGCGGCCAGAAAATAAAAATATCTGTAAAATTCGAACATCTTTCCTGTCAAACACTGACATACTAACAGTACAGATGAAAAGGCGACCCATGGTTCAAGACCGTCAGCCGCTAGGATGCGGGTGTCGAGTCGACAGGGATGTATTCACCGCGTGTCTTTAACCATGGGGAGCCTTTTCATTTATTTCAGTAATAATGGGACTCAATACACAGAGAGATCATTAATATATTAATAGTACGAATACTTTGCTTATTTACCCTGGGAGCCGCTGAACAAGTCTGGACTCAGGAGGTTCATTTACGATTTATTCAGGAATTCTCTTGCTTATGCTTCGCCTCGGCATTTAATGATCGCAGTCGAACCAGTTTCTCCCTGATCTTTGTTTCCAGTCCACGTTCTACAGGTTGGTAATAAACGGGTTCACCCAGAACGTCAGGAAAATAGGTTTCACCTGCTGCAAAAGCTGATGCCTCATTATGTACATAGCAGTAATTCTCACCATATCCAGATTTCTTCATCAGCGTGGTTGGTGCATTACGTAAATGTAAAGGCACTTCAAGTGATGCCGAGTTCTTTGCATCGGCTAATGCCAGTTTCCATGCAGAATATACTGCATTACTTTTTGCGGTGCTGGCAAGATAAACAATTGCCTGTGCTATTGCCAATTCACCTTCCGGGCTACCCAGGCGCTCATAAACCTGCCAGGCATTTATTGCCAGTTGTAAACCACGCGGGTCAGCATTACCAATGTCTTCTGAGGCCATCCGCACTACCCGACGTGCAATGTATAAAGCATCACAACCACCATCAATCATTCTGGCAAACCAGTAAAGCGCTGCATCCGGGTTGCTACCACGTACCGATTTATGTAAGGCAGAAATCTGTTCATAAAATATATCACCGCCCTTATCAAATCGACGGACGGACTGCAACGTCACCTCCTGCAAAACAGATTGAGCAATGAACTTCTTACCTGTATTATTTTCTTCAGCCAGATCGACTGCAATTTCCAGAAAATTAAGTGCCCGTCGTGCGTCGCCATCCGCAGCTTTTGCTAGTATATTTAACGCTCCGGGTTCAAATGTTATTTGCTGAGATTTCAATCTCCGATCATATTGCAGCGCACGTTCTAAAACCTGCATTATTTCTTCTTCTGACAGCGTTTTTAAAATATAAGTTTTTACCCGTGACAACAAAGCATTGTTTAACTCAAAGGATGGATTTTCTGTGGTTGCACCAATAAAGAATACTGTGCCATCTTCAACATAAGGTAGAAATGCATCTTGTTGAGCTTTATTAAACCGATGCACCTCATCCACAAATAAAATAGTTTTTTCATGCTGAGTTTGCCACTGTTTTGCCTGTTTTATTGCAACACGAATATCTTTTACGCCTGACAATACGGCTGAGAGTAAAAGTAAATGCGCCTGCATAGAATTGGCAATAATTTTTGCTAACGTAGTTTTACCTGTACCCGGAGGGCCCCAGAAAATCATTGAATGTAAAGATCGGGTTTCTATCGACAGGCGTAACACTTTATTTTTACCAAGAATATGTTGTTGACCAATGTAGTCAGACAGTGATTGCGGCCGCATTCTGTCGGCCAGCGGACGATACAAGAGAGACTCTGATGAGCCATCTTCCATCCTGTTATTACCATTGGTAATTAAATCATCCTGCGCTTCCATCAGGAACCACCATATACATCCACACCTTTTGGCGGTTTAAACTGAAACAGTTTTACTGGCAGCCTGATATTTATTTTCATTTTATCAAAAACGATGTCAGTGGTCTGATCAAACTGATCATATAATTGTAAAAATCGTAACCCGTGTTTATCTACACCAACTACAATTTCTCCAAAATCGCCAGAATTTTTTTTACTGCTTAGTTTTAAACGATAAATACCATCATGATTATCAAGTGGCTTTACCTTAAATTGTTGATGCAGTTTTAAACTGCTGTCCAGTAAAGCCATTGGTGTTGTAGCTATGTTTTTTGACTGTTTTTTAACCGTAACCTGTTCCAGAGAAACATCATAAATCCAGATACGTTTTCCATCAGAAATAATTTTCTGTTCATAAGGAGAAGCATAATCCCAGCGAAATTTACCTGGCCGACTTAAATAAAATTTACCTTTTGTCCTTTGTAACACAAGCCCATTAGCATCGCGTAAAGTCTGATGAAAATCAGCCTCCAGTGTTTTAGTATTGGCTAAAAAGTTTTCCAGATAGGTTTCACCCGTTGATATACCTTTACTTTCTGCACCGACATAGACCGAAGAAATAAAAAATAATAAAATAATTTTAATAACCAATTTTTTCATAAAATTTTCACTGCTTCCAGGTTAATCTTCTGTGTAAATAGTGTATGTCTATATTGTAAAAGAAACAGTTTATCTATGATGATACATGGTGACATAAACTGGTATTTATTGCGGTGGTGGCGCAAGAACTTCACGCGAACCATTTGATTGCATGGCTGAAACAACTCCAGATGCTTCCATTTCTTCTATCATTCTAGCGGCTCGGTTATAACCGATTTTCAAACGCCGCTGTATGTATGAAATGGAGGCTTTACGTGTTTCGGTAACAATTTTAACGGCTTCATCATAGAGAGCATCCATATTACTATTACCACCATCAGCCAGTTTTTCACCCGGCAGAACCACCGCATTTTCCTGTAAAATTTCTTCAATATAATCCGGTTCGCTTTGCTGCTTAAGAAAAGCCACTACACGATGCACTTCATGGTCATCAACAAAAGCACCATGTATACGTACAGGCAGGCTGCTACCCGCCTCCATATATAACATATCACCATGACCCAGCAGGTTTTCTGCGCCCATCTGATCCAGGATAGTGCGTGAATCAACACGCGATGATACCTGAAATGCAATCCGTGTTGGAATATTCGATTTAATTAAACCCGTGACTACATCCACAGAAGGTCGCTGCGTTGCAAGGATTAGATGAATGCCGGCAGCCCGCGCTTTTTGTGTAATACGCGCAATCAATTCTTCAATTTTTTTACCCACGACCATAAACAAATCAGCAAATTCGTCAACCACTACCACAATATAAGGCAATGGTTTTAATTTCTTGGGTTGTGCCCCCGGCGGCTGATGGTCTGGATCAAAGGTTGGATCTTCCAATGGTTCACCCACATCGATAGCTTCTCTCACCTTGCGGTTAAAACCAGTAATGTTCCTTACTCCAAGGCCAGACATTAATTCATAACGACTCTCCATTTCAGCGACACACCAGCGCAACGCATTAGCGGCTTCCTTCATATCGGTCACAACCGGTGTCAACAAATGTGGAATGCCTTCATAGACATTTAATTCCAGCATTTTCGGATCAATCAGAATCAATCGAACTTCATCTGGCTTGCTTTTATATAACAGACTAATAAGCAGGGCATTAACACAAACAGATTTTCCTGAGCCAGTAGTGCCCGCCACCAGCAGATGCGGCATTTTACCCAGGTCTGCAACCACAGGTTGCCCTGCTATATCTTTACCCAGACCCAAAGTAAGCGGTGAGACTGATTTATCATACTGTTTTGACATCAGAATTTCACTTAAAGAAACCAGTTCACGATATTCGTTGGGAATTTCAAGGCCAACACAGGTTTTACCTGGAATCACCTCGACAACAAGAATGCTGGGAACAGAAAGTGAACGTGCCAGATCTTTCGACAGTGCCGTTATCTTGCTTGCTTTCACGCCCGGCGCTGGTTCCATTTCAAAACGGGTAATAACTGGACCTGGATGCACAGCAACCACTTCCACTTCAATACCAAAATCGCTGAGTTTAATTTCAACCAGCCGAGACAATGCCTCAAGCGCTTCTTTGGTAAAGCCTTTCTCATGTGGTGGTGGCGGATCAAGCAGGCGTAATGCCGGCAATTCAGCATCCGCAGGCGCATCAAACAACTGAATCTGCTTTTCTCTATCCATGCGATCAGATATTTCAATTTTTTTCACTACCGGTTCGATATGCACGTCTTTATTGCCACTGGCTTCACGCACTGCTTTTTTCTTTTTGCTGGCAGCGACCACTTCCAGGCGCTGCTGCCTCGCGTCTGCTCCCGCTTTTCGCTCATCATATTTTTCGTATAGATTAATGCTTAACTGCTTGATCCCAGCATAAAAAAATAATGTCGTGCGGCCCAGCAAGTCAATCACCTGAAACCAGGAAACACCGCTAAACAAGGTTATACCTGCTAGAAAAACAGCGAGTAAAATTAGCGTTGAACCCAACAAGCCTAAAACACCCGCCATGCTGTCGCCAAGCCATCGACCAAGAATACCACCACCATCAAGCGGCATGATCTGTCCATGTGCGGAAAAATGCAGACTGGTTAAGGCACAACCTGCTGCCACGGTAACAAAAAATCCCGCCCAACGAATACCTAGCTCGTGATAATCAATTTTTCTGCTCGTCTCAATGTGGTTGCCACGTAATACCAACCAGCCACTGTAAGCAATAATAATGGTAAATAAATAGGCCAGATAACCAAACAAATTAAACAATACATCCGCCATCCATGCACCAACCACGCCGCCTGCATTTTGTACAATACCGCGCGACCCAGTATAAGACCAGCCTGGATCGGTAGCATTATAGGTCAGTAGCGCAGCAAGAAGAAACAGTGCTACTGCCATCAATACCAGCATGGCACCTTCGCGTAAACCACGCTGAATCTGCGTCGCAACAATAGCCGTGTTTCCCGTATTATTTTTTATTTTTTTGAGACGTGCCTGAGCCAATCTATTTATCCTGAATTAGTGTCAAGAGGAACAATTATAGCGCACACGTTCTAACCACAACAGCATGAAAAATAGATACTATTCAAATTAACGCCTGTTTTAGCACAGCACACGACAGTAATTGCTTTATTCTGGAATCATTTATGTAAAAGCCTTCGCTACTGGGAGATTACCTCTATTACAGAATCCTTCACACAACCCAGATTCATTACTGAAACGGATGAAAAAATACTTATTATTAAGACGCACTATCAATACATTCATGTAAGCCTGGCGCCCCATCTCTGCGGCTGACGGTCTTGAATAATAAGTATTTTTTTCATCCGTCCTGTTAGTAAATAGGTAAACTTTAAGAACTAATTTGCTAATATACACCCCAAGCACACACAATCAATCAACCACAGGAGCAATCCATGAGTGAAACTCGCCATTCCCGTTTATTAATACTTGGCTCAGGCCCCGCTGGATATACTGCTGCCGTTTATGCAGCCCGTGCCAATCTTAGCCCCGTCATGATTACTGGCATGGAAATGGGTGGGCAGTTAACCACTACCACAGAAGTTGATAACTGGCCCGGTGATGCTGATGGCGTTCAGGGTCCGGAACTAATGCAACGCATGCAGGCACATGCTGAACGTTTTGGGACTGAAATTATTTTTGATCATATTACTGAGGTTAATCTGGAAGAACGTCCTTTTGCGCTGATTGGTGATTCAAATACCTATACCTGTGATGCATTGATTATTGCGACCGGTGCCAGTGCGATGTATCTTGGACTGGATTCAGAAGACGCATTTAAAGGCAAAGGTGTTTCAGCCTGCGCTACCTGTGACGGCTTCTTTTACAAGAATCAGAAAGTTGCGGTTATTGGCGGTGGCAACACCGCTGTTGAAGAAGCATTGTATCTTTCAAATATTGCCGCTGAAGTAACCGTCGTTCATCGTCGCGATGCGCTACGTTCTGAAAAAATTCTACAGGATAAATTACTGGAAAAAGCTGAAAAAGATAATGTCACGATTGAGTGGAATAGTGTCCTCGATAAAGTGCTTGGTGATAACAGTGGCGTGACTGGTATACGTATAAAAAATGTAAGAAACAACACGACCAAAGACATCGACTTACAGGGTGTATTCATCGCCATCGGGCATAAACCGAACACCGCCATTTTTACCGAGCAACTTGATATCCATAATGGCTATTTAAGTGTTAAAGGTGGTGTACAGGGTAATGCTACGGCCTGTAGCATTAAGGGTGTTTTCGCTGCGGGTGACGTAATGGACCATGTTTATCGCCAGGCAATTACATCAGCAGGAACCGGCTGTATGGCTGCGCTGGATGCAGAACGTTATCTTGACGACATCATCTGTAAAGATCTGGGAACCTGCTAATCAACACCTTATTAATTATAGGGCAGATAATAAAACCACCAACCGCATGGATGGGGGATGGTCTTGAAGAATAAGCACCCATTTCATCAATGTTAAAAGTTCCCTGGCTAGAACAGTCTAACTACCATTTTCCCAATGTGGAAACGGCGATGGTTGAACCGGATGGTTTGCTTGCTGTCAGTCAGCAGTTTGACCCAGAACTAATTATTAAAGCCTATAAACACGGTATTTTTCCCTGGTACTCTGAGGGGCAACCAGTACTATGGTGGTCGCCCAATCCACGGTGCATTATCTTTCCTGAACATTTTCATATCTCTCGCAGTTTTCGTCGCACCCTTAATCAGCAAGTTTTTACGGTGACAACCAACACCGTTTTTCGTGACGTTATGCTTGCCTGTGCAGCGCCAAGACAAGCAGATAGCGGCACATGGATCACCAATGAAATGCTGGTTAACTACTGCAAGTTACATGAAAAGGGTGTTGCGCACTCCATTGAATGCTGGTATCAAGGGAATCTTGTGGGCGGTATGTATGGACTAAAAATTGGCAATATTTTTTTTGGCGAATCCATGTTTAGCCGCATGAAAGATGCTTCAAAAGTAGCCATGCATCATGTCTGCACTGAGATAAAACCTGCGCTGCTGGATGCACAGGTTGAGTCCGAACATTTAATGCGCATGGGAGCACAACTTATACCTCGTGATATTTTTATTCGACTCTTAAAGGATAATATTCAGGCAGGCTCTGATGAATCAGGGCTTACTGACAGTAATGGATGAGAAGGATACTTAATTTTCGCCATTTGTTGGACACATTAACTCAGTTTAAACATCTTAGACTTATTTCATATTGGACAAGGCTACAAGTTGAATCGTTTATTCTATGCGGCACAATAAAGGGACTCTATCTATCCAGAACAAGAAAAATCAATGCGTCCAACTCCATTAATCTTAACCTCATTGATTTCCTGTTCCTGAGTGTCGGGTGTGATTTTAAGAGGCTCCTTCAGAATCCAGAACCATTTGCTCCATGTGTTTTTGCTCCGCAACCAGGGCTTTGAAACGCCGTACATTGGCGGTGAATTCACGCAGACCCACCACAAATACCAGAGTGCCAATGCCCATCAGAGCAAAACCACTGATCTCGAAAAAACGATGATCGATCAACTTGACGAAGGCAATACCCAGCGCGATGAGGGCGATAGCCGTTCGTCCATAAGCAAGGAAGGTGCGTCGGTTGGCAAACACGGTGCGGTCCAGTGCCAGCCAGTCTCTTAATATCATATCTTCACGATGGAATTGTTTGTAGGGATCGTCAACCACTGTTTCACCTTTTCATGTTTTACGTTACCGCTGCACGTCTGGGGGAAAAGATCAGGAAGAATACGCACAGGGCAACCGCATCGCCCGGTACGCGGTCTTTCTTTACCCCTTCCTCTTTTTGCCACGTTTAATGCACAACGCGAGCGCCAGGACGAGCCAGCAACAACGATTAGTTCATACCACATTAAGTCCAGCGCATAAAACCGGACACATCAAACCTGCTGCGGCCGGAAATTTTTGTCCAGCCACCCAAGTGTACTGCCCATATTACCACGTACATGCCCTCGTTTTTTGTTATTTATCTAATTTCCGCTTAGTTGGTATAACGCTAAACCGGCTATAACCTTCAGGTAAACTAAAAACATCTGGATTCACTTTTATTTGTTTATAGTTAATTAACCACTGTGATTTTTTATTGCTGTGCCATTCCTGTATTGGCAGGCCTTTATCATAATACAAACCTTCGTTGTAAACCTGGTCGACAAGATAACAGGGGGTTTGCATTTCTTTAATTGTTCTGTTTAAAAGTTTGACCTGCTGACCAGAGATAACCTGCTGATATCTTTTTAACATTTGAGATACATCCGGCAATAAACCTTCAGCAAGCTGTAAATTTGCACAGGTTTTCTTCATCTTACCGCTCCCAACATAGAGCCGATAATTATAAATTTTATGACCAGAAATTTTTGGAGCTTTGGCTGCGGCTGAATATTCAACGGTAGATTTTACCGCTAAATTACGCGTAGAAAAATCTTCTGGTTTTATAACCAGAATTCGGTCATCATAATTACTGACACTAAAAATGGTTCTGTTTTTATCATCATAAAGAATATAGCCACTCTTATCTCCAACATCATCAATACGTAAATACCGCTTTGATACCAACATTCTAACTTTATATGGGGCTATATCCGGTTCACGTTCCAGATATAAAAGCTGATAAACTTTTATCCTGGAAACTTTTGCTTCTCCGGCTATTACGCGGTAAGAGAAATTCTGCAATAAACAGAAAAAGATCAGTTGATAAAAAATAATAGTGTATTTCATAATACTTTACATCCGACTCATTAAGTCCTGCATTTCTCGCTGGCTAAACCCTGCTTTGAATCTTGCATCCAGATCAAAAGGACCGAAGGACGCATCTTGCATATAGGTATCCAGCAACTGACTAAAGGTTTCTTCCGGTATTAAACCACGTTGACGACACACGGTATTAAACCAGCGTGTCCCTATTTTGACATGCCCGATCTCATCATCAAATATCTTTTGCAAAATTTCAACCAACCGAGTATCTGCTACTGCAGTCAATTTTTTTATCATAACAGGTGTCACATCAAGCCCCCTGGCTTCAAGTACACGCGGAACTAATGCCATCCTTACCATGACATCAAAATCGGTTTTTAGTGCCATTTCCCATAACCCATTATGCGCGGTCAGATCACCATACTTCATATCATGCTGATTTAAATACTCAGACAACAGACAAAAGTGCTGATATAAAAAGGCATAAATAATTAACCCACGGTACATTTAGAAAAAAAATAATTGGTTAGCCGCCGATACTGTAAGTGATGTACAAATCAGTGAATACTGTACAGCATAATCGAGGCAGTAGAAATCCATAATCTAATCCCGTTCAATTATCTGTACTACTTACTGAAACAACGACTAACCTTACATATCTAGAAACTTAGGTATCAACGCTAAAGTATTTAATCAGGTTGCCGATAAATTCCGCATCCGACAAACAA
>CAYTUK010000011.1:0-80758 GCA_964441285.1 uncultured Thiotrichaceae bacterium
ACCAGCGTTTTTCTGGTGTATTGATAAAAAGATAGAGGATCAAGAGGATTTGATGAGAAGCCTCGGTTCGAAAAAATTGCCGGGAGCAATTTTTAACATCAACGTTTTTTGTTGATGGCCCCGAAGGGGTGAGCGCAGGACAGCGCGAATAATCCCTCTTTCGGTAACCAGAGAACCCCAGGAAGTGATGTTACCAGCGTTTTTCTGGTGTATTGATAAAAATATAGAGGATAATGGTATGAATAACTTATCACTCTTTATTAATAAAAGCCTAATTAACATTGACCTTAGCTAAAGAAACCACGATAATTGCGCCTCAAAATTATGCGCCTGTAGCTCAGCTGGATAGAGTACTCGGCTACGAACCGAGCGGTCGGGAGTTCGAATCTCTCCAGGCGCACCATATAATCAACCACTTGCAGCATCTTCGGAATTATTAAAATCCGAGTGTGCCCTGAGTGCGCCTTTTACCACGTACAGCGATGGCCGTTTTGACCGCACAATACGCTCAGCAGGGTCGATAGGATTTGGTCGTGCTGTAAGGGTGTTGTAAAGAAGATACCAGCTTGTGGTTGCAACTTTTGAGAAGTGAAGACTCTTACAGGCATTTACCTTCTGAGTTACGGGTGGATATTAAAGTTCGTCAGGGCCAACCCGCATTATTAATTTCCCGAAGTTTTTACCTTCTAACAAACCAATAAATGACTCCACGGTATTTTCTAAACCGTCGACTAAATGCTCACGGTAGTTAATTTTTCCTTCTTGCAACCACTGCTTCATAGCTTGGCTAAATTCATTGTAACGATGACCATAATCATCAAATACAATGAAACCTTGCATCTTAATGCGCTTCACTAGCAAGGTGCCCATCAGCATTGGCACACGATCAGGACCTTCAGGCAAACTGGTTGCGTTGTATTGCGAAATCAGGCCGCATAATGGCACTCGAGCACATGGGTTTAATAACGGTAATACGGCATCGAATACTTTTCCACCGACATTTTCAAAATACACATCGATGCCAGCATCACAGATTTTGGCCAATTTCTCGGCTAAATCAGGGGATTTATGATCGAGGCAATAATCAAACCCTAAATCATCGACTGCTGAGCGACACTTTTTTTCGCCACCGGCGATACCAACGACTTTACAGCCTTTTAATTTGGCAATTTGACCAACCAGACTCCCAACGGCGCCGGTTGCTGCTGCCACAACAACCGTTTCCCCTGTTTTCGGCTGACCTATATCTAACAAGCCCATATAAGCAGTTAAACCAGGCATTCCCATAACACCTAAAGCGTATGAAGGCTGTGTCGGCTCTTTGCCTAGTTTCAACAAGCCAACGCCATCAGAAATCGAATAGTCTTGCCAACCGGAATAGGAAAGCACCCATTCACCCACTTCATAATTCGGATGGTTGGATTGCTCCACACGGCAGACTGTTCCACCGACCATCACCTGATTGATAGCAACAGGTTCGGCGTATGATTTAGCCTCATTCATTCGTCCACGCATATACGGATCTAAGGACAAATATATTGTTCGCAGTAAAAATTCACCTTGCTTTGGGTCTAATTTTTCATTTTCTACAAAATTAAAATCATTCAATTTCGGCGCGCCGTCAGGGCGAACCGCTAATGTCCATTGGCGATTTATTTGACCATTTTGTTGACTGGGAATTACCATAATTGTTCTCCGTTCGTTATAGTGCGGCATTCAAGATTTCACGGCTTATTTCAGGAGTAATGTCATCGTGCTCACCTAGTTTGACCATGCCATGTTGAGTTAACTTTTCAATCAAACCATCAATTTCAGTTTCACCTAAATCGACATGAGCTAAACGAGTCGGCACTTGCATGGTTTGAAAGAACTGTTCCGTTAACTCAATTGCGCGATTAATGCGTGAATCTTCGTCGCCTTCGGTCAGGTTCCAAATATGTTCAGCATACTGTAACAACTTCTCTCGTTTCGCTTCAGTACAAACCTTCATGACCGCAGGTAATACGATCGACAGGGTACGTGCGTGATCAATTCCATAGGCACCAGTTAACTCATGACCAATCATGTGTGTCGACCAGTCTTGCGGTACACCCGCACCAATCAGACCATTTAAGGCCATGGTTGCTGCCCACATAATGTTGCCACGGACATCTAGGTCGTTTGTTGTTTCGGCGGCCAATGCTTTCGGCCCTTCTTCGATAAGTGTATGCAATAAGCCCTCGGCGAAACGATCCTGTACCTTGCCATTCACGCTATAAGTCAGATATTGCTCCATAGTATGAACAAATGCATCTATTACACCATTACTAATTTGTCGATCAGATAACGACAGTGTTACCGTAGGATCAAGTATTGCAAACAAAGGCCGTATAAATGGACTACTAAAAGGCAGTTTGTTGCCAGCACGAGTAACCACCGCACCGGTATTTGATTCTGAACCGGTTGCGGGTAGTGTTAATACACAGCCCATCGGCAACGCCTGTTTAATCGGTTCACCTTTAGCGACGAAGTCCCATGGGTCTGCTCCTTCGAACAGCGCTGCGGCTGCGATAAATTTAGTGCCATCAACGACTGAACCACCACCAACAGCCAATAAAAAGTCGATATCATGCTGGTGGATTAAATCCTGAGCCTTCATCAAGGTAGCGTAACTTGGGTTGGGCTCAATACCAGAAAACTCAAACCAGGTGTGCTCACTTAATGCATCAGCCACCTGATCATAAACGCCATTCGCTTTGATCGAGCCACCACCATAGGTTACCAGGACTTTTGCCGCCTTTGGTATTGCCTGGCTCAGGGCTTTAATTTGACCTTTACCAAAGTGAATCTGGGTAGTATTTTGAAAACTAAAATTTAACATTACGGTCTCCCTAATCTATGAAACAAGTGCGGCTAATAGTTTTTCTGCAACAAGTTCGGAACTTGCTGGATTTTGGCCAAAAATTAGTAAGCCATCCTGAACGGAAAATGCATTCCAGTCGGCGACTTTTTGAAAGTCAGCGCCGCGTTTAACGAACTCATCTTCTAATAAGAAGGGGACAATATCGGTCAATTGCACTGTGTCTTCTTCACTGTTGGTAAAGCCGGTTACCGCTTTACCTTTGACCACATATTCGCCTTCAGAATCTTTAACATTCAAAAGGGCAGCGGTTGCGTGACACACAGTGGCAACCGGCTTATTGGCCGCCAGAAAGCTTTCAATCAACGCAATGGAATTGGTACTGTCCGTTAAGTCCCATAATGGCCCATGGCCTCCCGGATAAAATACAGCGTCATAATCGGCAGCTTTCATGTCTGCCAGCTTTGTGGTATTTGCGACTAACGCCTGTGCTTGCGTATCTGCATCAAAGCGCTTAGTCGATGTGGTTTGAAAATCCGCCAACTCACTCTTTGGATCAATCGGAGGCTGTCCGCCTGCTGGCGAAGCAAGTGTTACCTGAACACCTGCATCAACAAAAGCGTAGTAAGGTGCGGCAAACTCTTCGACCCAGAATCCGGTCTTTTCGCCGGTATTTCCCAGTTCTGCATGAGAAGTGATTACCATTAATACTTTTTTACCGTTTGAATCAGTTATGTTTTTATCTCTTCTATAGGTTTTGTGTAAGGTCGTCTGTTATTTCAATGTTTAGACACTGACTACAGTGTATGCCTATAAGTTGGGTCGAACAATAAGGATATATTTGACTTCAATGGTAGATATATTGATACAATAAGGTATGAACCTATCTTTCGAACAACTTAAAAGCATGGTGGTTTTCGCTCAGGTCGTCGAGCAAGGAAACCTGACTGCTGCCGCCAGGCACATAGGCTTATCACGTGCGGTAGTCAGTTATCACATAAAAAAATTGGAATCCCAGCTAGGGGTAAAGCTACTCAATCGAACTACTCGTGCCATAGCGTTAACTGAAGCGGGTATGGAGTATTACCAGTCCTGTCGTATCATTGCTGAACAAGCCGTTTTGGCCAATCAGCAAATAGAAAACTTTAAAAATGAACCGGAAGGTTTATTAAAAATCACCTGCCCGGTGAACGTTGGTTTACAGATGGTTGTGCCCGCACTAAACAATTTTCGTCGTCTCTATCCTAAAATTGAATTAGACGTCATGCTGACGGATGAGGTGGTTAATATCATGCAAGAGGGCATCGATCTCGCCATACGCGGCGCGCCTTTACCTGATTCTGGATTACAAGCGAGTAAACTATCAATATTATCCACCTGTTTGTGTGGCTCGCCTGATTATTTTAAAAAATACGGTCGCCCGACTACTCCTGCTGAGTTAGAGCAGCATGTTTGGGTTATTTATAAGCTGACCTCTGGAGCCATTGAGTTAAGCAAAGGTGGCCGTTCGTACAGTATTGTAGTGAAAGGCAGTATTAGCACGAATAACGCTGCGGCTCGCACGGCCTTTATCGAAGGCGGTCATGGCTTAGGGCGAATTCCGCTTTATGATGCCTGGCCTAAAATTCAAACAGGGTTATTAGAATCGGTACTAGACGATTATCAGCTAAAAAATATCGATATTTATGGCGTTTTTCCTCCTGGCAGTGCCGGTTCAAAAAAGCTACGGCTTTTAATGGATTTCCTTAAAAATTATTTTGTTAAGGTCGACCGCCAGGCCATGAAAAATACACTGCTATCTAATAGCGGATAAGACTCAACAAAAGTATTCACCGGACGCATGAGATACCCCGCTTCGTTTAGCTGTAATCCGCCTATAAAATAGTCCCCTTCGCAATTAGAGTTCTCCGGTTAAATTATCCTTAGTCAGGAGAATAAAAATAAAAAAGACGCATCAAAGAGCAGAACATTTATAGCAAATAGGGATGGATTATGATCGCGAAGCGATCCACGATGTTATCCGTCCTTAGGTTCGTAAACGCCACATCCCTGTGCCACTGCTCCTGTTGTTGGGCAAGCTCGGGATGTCTATATAAGAAAATATCTTTTATGACTGAGCTATATTTATTTTAATATCGCAGCAGGCTGTTGGGGTTCAGTCCAGTAATTCACGTAATATATGACTCAGCGCGGAGATGGCTGCCGGTTTGGTGATAACACGGCAATCTTTCAGGTTCGCTATTTCTTCACGAACCTGTTCCTCGCCATAACCGGTCTGGAACAGAACGGGCAGGCATGGAGACGATGCTCGAATCCGGCGCGCCGCATCCACACCGCCCAGTTGTGGCATCACCACATCCAGTACTACCAGACAAATCTTATTCCGGTGTTCTTCAAACAGACTGACTGCTTCTTCTCCATTGTTCGCAATCAGCACTCGGTAACCGATGGATTCCAGTAACTCACGCGAGACTTCGCACACCAACTCTTCATCATCTGCCAGCAGAATAGTCTCACCATGGCCCTGAATGACCTGGTTTTCGTCAGTTCGCGGGGATACGTGAACAGCCTCGGTCAAAGGAATAAACACATGAAACGAGCTTCCCTTTCCAGCCTCGCTCTCCACTTCGATAACGCCGTTGTGGGATTGAACCGCCCCATACGCCATCGCCAGACCCAGGCCCGTGCCTTCACCGACTTCCTTGGTGGTGAAAAACGGGTCAAACAGATGAGTGAGATGCGCCGTCGAAATGCCATAACCATTGTCTTTTACGGTCAGCCAGGCACAACGTTTATGTGAAAGCGTCGGTTGTCGTTTCCACAATGCCTCATCGGCTACCAGTACATCCAGTGAAATATGAATTTCTGGATGGCTTTTCCCGCTAACGGCGTGTTTTGCATTGTTGATGAAATTTAGCAATACCTGCTGTAGCAGGGTGGCATCACCGTTCAACACACATTCAGTCTCCGACACGTTCAGGGTGAAACTGATATTCTCAGGCACACTGCTGCGTGCCAGTTTGAAGGTTTCTTTCAGAAAGAGTGTGAACGACATCGGCTGCATGTGGATTTGTCCCTTACGGGAAAAAGTCAGCAGTTGCGAAATCATGCCTGCAGCCCTGAAGCCTGTTTGCTCAATCTGCTTCAGCCTCTGTTGTAAATCCGGCCGATCACCCAGTTTTTTTTGCACCAGATACGTTGTACCCAGCATGCCCGCCAGCATGTTGTTAAAGTCATGTGCGATGCCCCCAGCCAGCGTACCCACCGCTTCCATCTTCTGTGCCTGACGAAATTGATGCTCCAACACCACTTTATCTTTTCTCTGCCGTATCACCTCCATTCCGAAGGCCAGATCACCAGCCAGTTCTTCCAGAAGTTTTATTTCATCGGCATAGAATGCCTCTGCTTCAGATGCGTAAATATTCAATGAGTTGATTACCTTTTCACCAATCGTGAGAGGGAAAGCAGCCATCGCAAGATAACCGCGCCGACGCGCCTGACCACGCCATGGCAGGAATGCCGGATCATGAAGAATATCATGGCATACAACGGAATTTCCTTCACGAATCGCTCGCCCAATAGGACCCCGGCCAAACTTATTGTCCGCCCACGAAATGTGAGCCGATTCAAGATAACCATCTTCAAAACCCGCATGGGCAAGGGGAATAACACGATGCTCGTTATCATGCCTTGCCTCGCCCACCCAGGCCATTTTATATCCACCTTCATTGACAATCAGTGTGCAAATCGTTTCCAGCAGCCGCGGCTCATCCGCTACGCGAACCAGCGCCTGATTACAGTCGCTGATCATCCGCAAGGTGCGATTGACTCTGCGCAATTGCTCTTCTGCCAGTTTGCGGTCGGTGATGTCATGGAAGTAAATAGACAGGCCTTCCGGTGAGGGATAGACGATGTTCTCAAACCAGCGATCCCATGGCTGGTAGTAGTCCTCAAAGTGGATCGGCTTTTGCTCTGCCATCGCGCGTTCGTAGGCAAGATAAAACGGCTGGCCGACCCCTTCGGGAAATTCTGTCCAGATATGTTTGCCGATCAAGTCCGCCGGACGGCGATTGAATAACTCAGCGCCACGCGCATTGACATAGGTATAGCGCCAGTCTTTATCCAGAGCCACGAAGGCATCGGTGACGCGCTCAAAGACCTGATTGAGTATTGTGTTCGCGGTTCTGGCTCGTTCCTCGGCCTGCTTGCGCTCGTTAATGTCAAAAATCATAGTCATGACAGAAGGCTCGCCCTCAAAATCTATGGCGGTGAAGGAAACCAGTGCCCAGAAAGGCGCTCCATTCGCTTTTTTACAATGAATTTCTCGGCTTTTCAACGCGCCTTTTTTCGCCAATTCCTGCATGATGGGTTCCCGCTCTTCGGGGTAAAGAAAGAAATCAGGTATTTTCTGGTTTGCGATGTTATCGATGGGTAACCCGGTCAGTTCTGCAACTGAAGCATTGGCATATTTTACTACCCCATCACGTATGCGGGTGACAATCGTGGGTACGGGATTGGCCGCCATAATCAGATCGAACTGATTCTGTTTATTCACGGACGGCATATTCCTCACTCCAATAGTTCATGCAATATACGGTTTAATGGTGAGATGGCTGCCGGTTGGTGGCAACATGGCAACGCTTTCAGCGTTGCCATTTTCCCCAAAAACTGTTCCTCATCATAACCGATAAATTAATCTTTTCCCATTGAAGTTCAATCAGCAAGGCATGGGATTTGGTCGTGTTGTAGTGTGTTGTAAAAAAGATACCAGCTTGTGGTCGCAACTTTTGAGAAACGAAGGCTATTGCAGGCATTTATCTTCTGAGTTGCGGGCGTTCAGAGCGTCGTATCTTTCTATTATCTCAGGCAGATTGGTTGGCAGTCTGGGCAAATAAACCCCATTTTTCCGCCATACTTATCTTTGGTGATTTTTGTTGCGCAGTGATAGCACGGCTGGCCTTCACGGCGGTATATGTGAAATCGGTAATTTTCGAATGAGAGACCCTGTTTGCGTAATTCTTCTGTACGACTTATCTTATTTGTTATGCCTCCTGTTTTATAACTTTTCCAGCTCAGTTTAAGGCAGTTTTTTGCCAGTTTTTCTCTTTCTGGTTTGCTCAGGTCTGCAAGTCTTGTACAGGGGTGCAGGCGACTGACATACAGAGCTTCACAGCATAGATAATTCCCCATGCCGGAAATGAATTGTTGATCCTGTAATAGTCCCATTAGTTGCCGATGGTGAAAGCGTTGGTTATGGAAACGTGCAATAATCTCATCGCTGTTCACTGTATCAGCAAGCAGTTCCGGGCCCAGTTTTTTTAAATAAGGGTGCTGGCTGAGCTGTGATGTTTTGATAACTTCAATTTCGGAAGCGCTGTAGAGTAGCGCCATTTTCTCCTGAGTATGAATAGCCAGCCGTAATGAACGGGAACTTTGAGGATATTCACCAGCAGGAAAAATCTGCCAGCGACCATAAAGCTGATTATGACTGTAAATGGTCAGGCCATTATCAAACTGGCTTAAGATGGCCTTACTGCACGCGTGCACGCGCAGAATTTTTGCGCCTTGTAATTTCTGGCTAAAGCCTTGCAAATGCGCAAAAGCAAAGTAAACCCTGGTAACGGTTTTGTCTTTAATAGCGGTCTCAAGTTTGTTTGCGGCACGTTTTATTTCTGGGCCTTCAGGCATGGATTAAATCTTCTGTTAAAACCAGCAGTATCCTTTGTATCCGCTCTGTTAGTATGTTAAAAATAGTATTGATAACTTAAATTTACATCTGAGAACTCAACGTTATTATTCTGCCACTGATGTTTTAAGAATACCTTTATTGATTGTTCTGTTGATAATACAACATTCTGTGTGTACTGGATGCGCACGCGATAGACGTTATTTTCAAACTGCTCACCACTAAACTCCAGATGTGCGGTGGTATTTTTAAAATACGAGAGTACCCCGGTATTAAAACCAATTGCGGGTTCGATGGTATGTTTTAATTGCTTGTTTATTTCCAGTCGTGCTATGCCCAGCGCATACAATTGAGTGTTATTTATTTTCCAGCTACCACCGGCTCCCCCAGTTACATGATAGACCAATTGATCTTTATTATTTGTGAGTTGTCTCTCAAACCCGGTATATATCTTCCATGATAGCGGGTCAAAAAACTGATTCCGTGGTGTCAGGGAAAAAATATCAACCAAATCTAGCCGGTATAATTGTAACCCTGCATTATCTTCAGCGCGTATTTTAATGCTCCCAATATTTATCTGGGCACCCTGAAGAAAACCATTTTTGTCATCTTCAAGATCATGAAAAGCCATTTTAAATCCCAGTTCAAGATAGTTATTACCCAGACGATTTCCTTCAGCAAGAGTAAAGCGTTTGCTGCCATGCCCTTTCTCTGGCGGAACTGGAGGAGGTATTTTCTCTGCTTGTGTGACAGGCAATATATTAAGTTCTTTTAATAATTGAAAACTGCGTTTTGCGATGACCGGATCACGATTAACACTGTTGTTGTAGCGTAGCAGTCTGTATGCCGCATCAGTTACTTTTTGTTGCAGTAACTGTGGTAAGGCAGTAAATTCTATTGATGTAATAACATTAATGTTATTGGTTAATTTTATTATAATAGAATGATCTTTTTCAGGAATAGAAGCAATTAAGAACTGCAGTTGAGTGAATTGTGATGGGCGATAGTGACTCCGTTTTATTAAACCTGCTTTTTGAATGGCTTTTACTGTATCGACAGGGATAGCGGTAACTACAAATTGACTGGTAAGTTTAAGTGAGGGGCGTGCGACCTGAAGTAACTCAAGCAGGCGATATGAGCAGTTTCTATCGAAGAAATAATAAGCAAAATTTATTTTCTTTAATTCCCATAGGTGAGTGATCATCCGCTCGGTTTCTGCGGTTGTTAGATTTAAGTCATATTCCCAGATATCACGATGCTCAATACGGTTGTATTCCTGAATTTTTTTATAATAAGGCTCTATGACAAAAGTACCTGGATAGCCGCCTGCAAGACCGCGGTAGGCATAGATGATTGAATTATCATTGTTGTTTATATTAGCGCCAAAATTAACTGCCATCGACAACCACTTTGAGCCTTTATTGTCGATCGGATCAATGCGTAATAAAGTATGGCCAAACATGGAGGATGGGCTATTTAAATTATAAGCAGGGAAAATGAGTGTAACCGTTCCTGTTCGTGCTATTTTTCGCCATTTCTTATAGTCACTACAGTTAACTTTAGGTAATGCTTTTACGTTGATGGATAATTGTTTTTTCAGCCAGTTAAATCGGGCGACAAAACGGCATTGCGCCTGTTGATTGTCGTTACCACCCGTTTTGAAAAAGGCGTTGAGGGTTTCGGTTAATTCGGCCTGCGGGTTGGTTTTACCCTGTTTTGCATAAAAGAATCTGTCATCATTAACCTGACTGCTATAACCATTAATGCCATGTTCATAGTGCAATAAATTTAACCATTCAACTTTTTTCCAGAGCTGTTTTTCCTGTGCCTGCTGCTCTAATTGATTTAGATAGTTTTTATTGGATGCTTTCGCTAATAATGTAACCAGGCTGAGAAAAAGAAAGAGGCTTATTCGAATAATTCTCATGCTAATAGGCGGGTATTATTGTTTTAAACGGAGCGAACAAATCGACGGATGAGTGTACTTGTATTGTTGGCAAGAAAAAGCCCTGCAGATTACAATGCAGGGCCTGGTATAAGCTTAAATGTGGTTTTAATTAAGGCTAATTAAACAACATATTTTGACAGCCGAGGGTTTGCTTTCATTACCTTTTCAATCGATGCTGTCATTTCATCGGCGGTAACATTTTCACTGGGGAAAATAACTGCAAAATTATTGTGCATAACTTTTGCGAAGGTAGCACGGTCAGAGGGTTTAACGCCGTAAACCATAGCCACGGTATTTAAAGCATCACCGCTACCGCGGGCAACATCTTCAGAGAATTCACCCATAATCGAGCTGATAACATTCATGCCACCGTAGGAAAGTTTGCCGGAGGTTGAACAACCATTTGTGCCACTTGTCATACCAAATGTATTGTTGCCTGAAGTGGCATTGGTGGTTGCTGCAAGTACATGTGGAGCGGGGCCGGACTGACCTTCAAATAACATATTTCCCCAGCCACAGCCACCATCGCCACCCGCAGCACCTGCATTAGCGACTGAGGATACACTGAGTAATACTAAACCTGTAATTATTTTTTTCATTATCCAACTCCTGTAGATATAGTTTATGTTTACCTAGGATGTAGATAATAATGAATCTTGACTTTTTATACAAGCCGTATTTTGTACAAGCCGATAAATAGGGTTACCTGCTCAAAACAATCAATTTTACTTAAAAGTCGATAACAAAATCAGGTTAGAATAGGTACTGGTGTAAAAATACAAGTTTTTTTGGGGATGTTGTTTTTATTGTGCATATTTTAGTCAGTAATGATGATGGTTATCGAGCGGAAGGTATTCGTGTGCTGGCCGAAGCGCTGTCTTCGAATTACCGGATTTCTATTGTTGCACCCGAGCGTAACTGCAGTGGTGCCAGCAGTTCGTTAACATTGGAACGTGGATTGCGCGCATCAAAATACGCCAAAGATGCCTATTATATTGATGGGACACCGACAGACAGTGTGCACCTGGCACTAACCGGTCTGTTGCAGCAAGAGCCTTCTATCGTGGTTTCCGGTATTAATGCGGGGGCGAATATGGGGGACGATGTGCTTTATTCAGGCACGGTAGCGGCAGCCATTGAAGGTCGGTATCTGGGATTGCCAGCCATCGCTGTTTCCATGAATAATTACCAGCCATTACACTATGATACGGCTGCAAAAGCGGTATTACAGTTATTGAAAAATATGCGCCAAACGTCGTTTGCAACCAATACGGTTTTGAATGTTAATGTCCCGGATGTGGACTGGGAATCCATTATGGGCTTTCGGGCGACTCGTCTGGGAAATCGCCATCAGTCTGAAGGCATGATTCAGCAAAATGATCCGCGTGGCGACCCGATGTACTGGGTGGGACCACCCGGTCTGGCGCAAGATGCGGGTGAAGGGACAGATTTTTATGCCGTTGAAAATAACTATATTTCTGTTACCCCGTTGCAGATTGATCTGACACGTTATGATAGCCTGTCACAAATCAAATCGTGGTTACCGAATTTGCATTAATTTTTCGATGTATACAGCATGTTGAACAGAAATATACAGGGTATCGGTATGACCTCGCAACGCACTCGCGATCGTCTGGTTGAGCGCCTGCGTGAGAAGGGTATTAAGAATGCGCGTGTCCTTGAAGTGATGCGCACTACACCACGCCATATTTTTGTGGATGAGGCGATGGCACATCGTGCTTATGAAGACACCGCACTGCCAATCGGTCATGGTCAGACTATTTCTCAACCTTATACCGTGGCGCGAATGTCTGAGGTATTACTGGAAGCCGGTACGCCGGATGTTGTGCTTGAAGTTGGTACCGGTTCGGGATATCAATCTGCGATACTGTCCCGTTTAGTGCCAAAGGTTTATACCGTTGAACGCATCAGTGCTCTATTGCAAAAGGCGCGTGACGCACATCGACAAATGGGCCTGCTAAACGTATTTTCCAAACACAGCGATGGCTCCTGGGGTTGGCCACCCAATGCGCCGTATGCAGCAATTATTGTTACCGCAGCACCTGAAGAGGTTCCACCTTCCTTGCTGGAGCAGCTGGCTGTTGATGGTCGCATGGTTATACCCGTTGGCATTGTTGGCGGGCATCAGCAGTTAAAATTATTTATCCGGCATCAGGATGTGATTGAAGAGAAAAATCTGGAAATGGCCAATTTCGTCCCTTTGCTAGATGGAGCAGTGCGCTAATGTTTACGGGTATGTACTCAAAAATGATGCGCTGGGCGGCGCACCCTTATGCCGAGCGTTATCTGATTGGTATTAGTATTTTCGAATCGATATTTTTACCTGTACCGACTGCCTTTATGGTTGCGCCGATGGCGGTAGCAAGGCCAGAGCGGGCTATACGTATCGCCCTGATCGCAACAGTGATGTCGGTACTCGGTGGTGTGATTGGCTATTATCTGGGCTATTATCTGGTTGCCCTGATTGAGCCGGTAATTAAAGATGTCGGTTACTGGGATAAGTATATGGTTGCCCAACACTGGTTTAAACAGTGGGGCTTCTGGGCGGTTGTTATCGCCGGTTTTTCACCCATTCCTTTTAAGTTATTCACTCTCTCGGCAGGCGCTCTGTCGATGGCTCTTTTTCCTTTTATTGTTGCTGCCACAATAGGCCGGGCAGCGCATTTTTTTCTGGTGGCATTATCAATGGCATGGGCTGGCCCAAAATTTGAACCGGTGGTCAGGAAGTACATCGAATGGTTTGGCTGGTTAACCGTAGCATTGGTGGCGGCGTTTATTTACTTTCATTATCGATAGCTTTGGCGCAGAAATTTGGCGTCTATTGTGCCTCTATTTATGTCGAAACAAATTATTCAGCTGCTGCCTATTTTGATTGTGCTGTTAATGCAGGGTTGTGTCAGTAATGGTGAACAATGGAATCCAAATGACTATGTCGTTAAATCAGGAGATACGGTTTATTCGATTGCATGGCATTATGAACTGAATCCCATTGAGTTTGCGCGCTGGAATAATATTGATAGTGCGCATTTTCTGATCCATCCTGGTCAGCGATTACGGATTCATAAACCTGCGGGCTTTGGCACTCAACGCGTATCAACGGGGAAAATAGCTGTCGATTCTGCATCTAAAATGCCAGTGGCACAGCTTGTTTCTCGACATCTGCTCGTAGCGAAGCCATTAACACAGATAAAGATTAAAGCTGGCGATACATTGTATGGGGTGTCAAAAAAATATGCGATTAGTCTGTCCAGACTGGTGCAGTTAAATCAGCTTAAACAACCGTATGTGCTTCAGCCCGGGCAGATATTGCTGGTTAAACCAGTGGCTGGCATGTCCCTCGAGAACCGTTCATCAAAAACACAAAGTAAGCACCTGTCAGGTCGCCGGCACAGCAGGTTAACGCATCAGCTGACCAGGAAATGGGCTAAAACAATTCACTGGCAATGGCCGGTAAGAGGGAGGGTTTTAACGCATTTTATGCGTAACCGACATGATGCCAAAGGCATTGATATTGGCGGCAATATGGGTTCACGCATTAATGCGGCGGCTGACGGGAAAGTGGTTTATAGTGGTAATGGACTGATTAGTTATGGTGATCTGGTGATTATTAAACATAACAAACATTATCTCAGCGCCTATGCTTATAACCGTAAATTGCTGGTACATGAAGGCCAATGGGTAAAGGCCGGGCAGAAAATTGCTGAAATGGGGCGGAATGGAAGCAGTAGTCCACGCCTGCATTTTGAAATTCGGCGCAATGGTAAACCAATGAATCCACAAAAATATTTGCCATAACCAGATCAGGCTATTCTTTGCCCTCTGGCTATTGCAGATCTTGCTGAGGCAATAATGAATATACGGTTAAAGCGTGTTTATGCCCCCGCAGTGATGACAGACGGAAAGCGAATACTGGTTGATCGCTTATGGCCTCGAGGGTTATCCAGAAAGGCGGCGGTGGTTGATCTCTGGATAAAAACAATCGCGCCAAGCACTGAACTGCGTAAATGGTATAGCCATGACCCAGATAAATGGAAACAATTCAAATCCCGCTATTTCTTAGAGCTGCGCGCGAATAAAGAAGATGTCAGTCACTTACTAAGCTACATTAGCCGGCGGACGGTTAGCTTTGTGTATAGTTCGAAAGAGGAACAGATGAATAATGCGGTCGCACTGAAGCAGTATCTTGAGACGGATAGCTGAGCTGCTCAGAGTAAGCGCAATTTGCCTCCTCAATTGCGGATAAATGCACCTGTTTGTAATAATATTGTGTCGTTCCCATAAGAAATCGAAAGTGGTGACGATATTCATACCTGAGAGCCATGAAATTGGCGAAAGAGTCAGCTGTATTACCTTGCCAGGGTGTTTGTAGATGACTACTTTCAGTAGTTTAATTATGCGTCTCAACCACAATATCGTGTGGTTGAGACGGTAAACATGAATTAATCTCTAATTTTTTTAAATAAATGCTTGCCTTATAAAGTATTTTAATGTTATAAGTTTTTTTAGCGTTAGGGCTAACGTGAGGATACTGATGTAAGTGTATGGAAATAAAGAGTTAATAAACGCTCTAACTTACAATCTAAATGCATTAAAGAATGCGTAAAAAATTATAACTACAAACACACATTTTGGGATGGGGTATAATCATGAGAGAAGCAATTGCTCAACGAGATGATAAGAAGGTCGATACGGGAGTCTTGCTGATGACCGAAGCAGAGAATGTGGAGGCTAACATGGACGACACGTTACTGGACACAGAACCAAAAAAAGCGAATAAAGTAAAAGTGGCTACTGCTGACCCAGGTGCCAGAGTTAATCGTAAAGAGCTGGATGCGACACGTCTGTACCTACGTGAAATTGAGGGTTCACCACTGCTAACCGCAGAAGAAGAGGTGTTTTATTCCCGTAAATCGCTAAAAGGCGATATGGACTCGCGTAAAAAGATGATTGAATGCAATCTGCGTCTTGTGGTGAAGATAGCGCGTCGTTATATGAACCGTGGGTTAGCTCTATTAGACCTGATTGAAGAAGGCAATCTTGGTTTGATTCGTGCAGTTGAAAAATTTGACCCGGAAAAAGGGTTTCGTTTTTCTACCTATGCCACCTGGTGGATTCGTCAGACAATCGAACGTGCCTTAATGAATCAGACGCGTACCATCCGGTTGCCGATTCATGTGATTAAAGAATTGAATGTCTATCTACGCGCTGCACGTCAGTTAGAACAGACTATGGATACTGAACCGACCGCCGAAGACATTGCGAAAATGTTGAATAAGCCAGTTGCGGGTGTTGAAAAAATGCTTGGGTTACGCGACCGAGTGACTTCTGTTGATGTGCCTGTCGGCAAAGAGAATGACCGGCCTCTACTGGAAATTGTTGCTGATGATCGCATGCCTGCACCACCAGAAATGTTGCAGAATGATGATATTATGGCTAATCTGGGTGTCTGGCTGGATCAGCTTGATACGAAACAGCGAGAAGTACTGGTGCGTCGTTTTGGGTTGAATAACCATGAACGTACAACGCTGGAAGATGTTGGTAAAGAACTGGGCGTTACGCGTGAACGTGTTCGCCAGATTCAGATGGATGCGCTGAGGCAGTTGCGTAAAATTCTCGAAAATCAGGGTTTTACTGAAGAGTTGCTGTTTCACGATTAAACGGCACGATTAAACTGTGGCTGTAATAGAATAGATCAGATCAGTAAGCTGATTTATTCTATCGACATAAAAAACGGTGTTTGATTAAGCAGATACATTTGCGTATCTGCTTTTTTGTGGCGACAGGACTACTCAATAATAATTCCAGCGACGACATTACGGCCTTCACCACTCAAAATATTATAGGTTCGGCAGGCGGCTCTGGTGTCCATAAATTCAATACCAATATTGCGTGGGATAAGTGCAGCATAGATTTCTACGGCAGGAAACACCAGTTTATTTCCGGTGCCAAGCAGGATGAGTTCGGGATTGAGTTGCATCAGGTCGTCGATATGGTCGGTCTGCAACTGAGTAATGGTGGTTACAGACCAGTTTTCCTGTAACTGTCCGCTAGAAATAATCAGGCTGGTTGCAAAATGTTTGCCATTCACAGCTATGCCGGTGGTATCGTAAGCGGTTATTACATAACCACTATCATCTAAATCCTGTGCAAATTTCATATGCGTATCCTGTATCGGGAAATTATTGGCATTATACGTTATCGGATGAATGCAGTAGAATACGCGCTGTTAAGCATAATCAGGCATAGAGATAATCGGGGAGAAAAATTTGGATGTTGTAAATGTTGGCTTATTAGGCCTGGGTACTGTTGGTGGTGGCACGGCGGCAGTATTACTGAGAAATGCCACGGAAATACAGGCGCGTCTGGGACGCGAAATTCGTCTTACCCATATTGCAGGGTTGGGCATTGCCGAACAGACCATCGTCGATCCACAAACAACAAAATTAACCGAAGATGCATTCGAAGTAGTGAACGATCCTGATGTGCATATTGTGGTTGAGCTAATCGGCGGTTACACGCTGGCAAAAGATCTGGTACTTCAGGCGATTGAAAATGGGAAACATGTGGTCACGGCGAATAAAGCACTGATTGCAACCCACGGTAGTGAAATTATGCGAGCAGCAACCCGACAGGGTGTCAGTGTCTGTTATGAAGCGGCTGTTGCGGGTGGTATCCCGATTATTAAAGCCATACGCGAGGGGCTTGCCGCAAATCAGATACAGTGGATAGCCGGGATAATTAATGGTACTGGTAATTTTATCCTGACTGAGATGCGCGATAAAGGCCGTGACTTTGCTGATGTATTAGCGGAGGCGCAGGCATTGGGTTATGCTGAAGCCGACCCGACCTTTGATATTGAAGGTATCGATGCCGCCCATAAATTAACCATTCTTGCGTCGTTAGCTTTTGGTGTCGAGCTGCAGTTTGATAAAACCTATACCGAAGGTATCAGTAAAATTACCACGGAAGATATGAAATATGCGGAAGAACTGGGGTACCGTATCAAACATCTGGGTATCACTCGCAGAACAGATAAAGGGATAGAGCTGCGTGTTCACCCTACGTTAATTCCAGAAAAAAGATTGATTGCTAATGTGGACGGTGTAATGAATGCAGTACTGGTGCAGGGCGATGCTGTCGGACCAACACTGTATTATGGCGCGGGGGCAGGGGCAGAACCTACTGCATCAGCGGTGGTCGCAGATATTATTGATACAGCTCGGACGATGGGCGTTTCGCTTGACCATAAAGTCCCCCTGTTGGGTTATCAGAACGAGGTTAAGCGTGATACCCCTATACTGGCAATGGATGCTGTAGAAACGTCTTATTATTTGCGTATGCAGGCGGAAGACAAGCCGGGCGTGCTGGCAGAAGTATCGGACACTTTTGCAAAAAATAATATTAGCATTGAGGCCGTTTTGCAGAAAGAACCTGTAACAGGTGAAAATTCAGTCCATCTGGTGATGCTGACGCAAAAATGTATTGAGTTCAATATGAAGCTGGCAATCGCCGCAGTGGAACAGCTGGCATCTGTGCAGGGTGAAGTCGTACGGATTCGAATGGAACACCTTGATTAGAAAACCTCTGAAGCTGCATCTCAACCTATTTTACCCGGACTCGTTCAGCGGTTCATCAGGTTTTCACGCATCCTGACAGAATGGATAAAAAGGATACTATAGGTATCCTTTTTATCCATTTCAGTGATAACTGTTCCCTGTTCCCTGTTCCCTGTTCCCTGTTTCCTGGTGGTGAACGGGACAATAAAGTGAGCGCTGAAATTCAGTTGCTACAAAAATGCCAGAATTTCTTTTTCGATAATTTCTTTTTCGATAACTGTATTTTGCACTATTGGCTTATCAAATAGATGATTGATGATCGTCGGTATTTCAATCCGTGCCTGGCGGGCAATGGAGTTTAATGCGTCGATATCCTGCGTATTGACTTCACCGGTTAAAGCATTTGCAATCACGGGTGAAAATTTGGTCCATTCTGCAGTGGAATAAATGATTGTTTTTAATGGTTTGTGGCGACAGGTATCATAGGTCTTAAAGCAAGTTGCGGTGTGCGGATCCATGAGGTAACCTGATTTAAACACTGCTTTTATATAGGCTTTCCCTTCTGCATCATTACAATAATCAGCGGCAAACAGGGTTTGAATTTGTGTCAGCTCATCCTTTTCTAAAGTGTAATAATTGTCTTCATCGAGTTGTTGCATCAATACTTTTGTGCGTTCACTACCAAACAAATCAAACAGAATGCGTTCGATGTTGGATGATTTTAGAATATCCATTGCGGGTGATGTCGTTGGGATAACCGACAGCGTTCGCAGGTCATACTTGCCGGTATTGATAAATTGAGTGAGAATATTATTGTTATTTGAGGCAATTAGAATTTTCTCCACAGGCAGTCCCATTTTTAACGCATAGTAGCCGCCTAATGCATTGCCAAAGTTCCCGCTGGGAATGTTTAAATAAACTTTATCACCGAGGGTTATTGCCTGTTGACGAACCAGTTCAAGATAAGAGTGGATGTGATAAATTGTCTGGAAAATAATCCGGCCAAAGTTAACGGAATTGGCGGCAGAAAGTCGGATATTTTTTTGTTTTAGCTGGTTGTTAAAATCTGCTGAGCCAAGCAGACGTTTAAGTGCATTTTGGGTATCGTCAAAGTCACCTTTTACACCAATGACTTTCAGATTGTCTGCATCCTCAGTAACCATTTGCAGGCGTTGAACATCCGAGGTGCCGCCATCGGGATACATGCAGGTTACACGCACATTTGCGCGATTTTTAAATGTCTCCAGTGCGGCAGGTCCGGTATCACCTGAAGTGGCAGCGAGTATCAGGTAATGCTCATTGCGTTGCTGTGCAATGGCGGAGAGTACCAAGCCAAAAGGTTGCAATGCCATGTCTTTAAAGGCGCGGGTTGGGCCATGATATAACTCGCTGATATACAGATCGTCTTTTACCTTAACGACGGGTACCGGGTTTTTGGGGTCATCAAAATTGTCATAGAGTGCCAGCGCTTCATCAATGATCTCGGTTTCAATATCTATATTAAAAGCCGTTAGTACGGCTTTAGCCAGTGTTTTATAATCAGAGGATAGATGCTGTTGCAGAAAAGACGCATTCAGTGCTGGCAAACTCTCAGGTGAGTAAATGCCGCCAAAAGAGGAAACCGGCGTTAGTATGGCTGTAGCGAAACTAACTTTTTCTGGGTGCTCGCCGTCATTGCCACGGGTTTCAATAAATTGCATAGTCGATCTGCCTGGTAAGTTTATCTGATGATAATTGAGCGGATTATAGCGAATTTTCACATGCTGGTTCTCTATATATTTACTGTGGCCTGATAATATGTCCAGGTGGGTGACCCAATCCATTAGTTGTAATCAATTACACCAGACATTCGAGGCAGTAATTTAGGCCATCAATTAGGACAGAGGATTATTTAGCCGCATTTTTCCAGACTGAAAATAGAAATATCAGGGGCTTAACCTGATCTGCTGAAACTTGATGCCGGTTTATGCTGGTTTTATAGGTTTTTCGGCTTAACAACTGAATGATCTCATGTAAACTAGTGGCTTCCTGAAAACATCATCATAAAAATTATTAATGCGATTAAGCAAGATTAAACTCGCTGGTTTTAAGTCTTTTGTTGACCCGACAACCATCAACTTCCCCAGTAACCTGACGGGCATTGTCGGCCCTAATGGTTGTGGCAAATCCAATACTATTGATGCTGTGCGTTGGGTAATGGGCGAATCATCCGCTAAATATCTACGCGGTACCTCAATGGATGATGTGATTTTTAACGGTTCCACCTCGCGTAAACCCATTGCGATGGCATCGGTTGAGCTGGTCTTTGATAATAGTGATGGCAAGATGGGTGGCCAGTATTCGCAATATGCCGAGATTTCGGTTAAACGTACCGTGACGCGTGATGGGCAGTCAAAATATATGTTAAATGGGGCCCGTTGTCGGCGGCGTGATGTTGCCGATCTGTTCCTTGGTACAGGGCTTGGGCCACGCAGTTATGCGATTATCGAGCAAGGCATGATTACCCGTCTGATTGATGCCAAACCAGAAGAAATGCGGGCTTTTCTGGAAGAAGCTGCGGGTATATCCAAATACAAAGAACGTCGTCGTGAAACCGAGACTCGGATTCGCCATACCCGTGAAAATCTTGATCGGCTCTCTGATTTGCGCGAAGAAATTGAGAAACAACTGGCACGGCTGCAACGCCAGAGCCGCAGTGCTGAACGTTATAAGACGTTTAAACAGACCGAGCGGCAGTTAAAGGCCGAACATCTGGCGTTGCACTGGCAGGAGCTGAAAGTGAAACTGGATTTACGTGACAACGAAATTCAGAGCACAGAGACGGAACTAGAAAAAGTCATCGCAGATCAGCGTGCAATTGAGTCCAGGATTGAGCAGCAGCGCCAGAAAAATACTGCGACCAGCGACGTACTGAATAAAGCACAGGCGGAGTACTATAGTTTGGGTGCGGAAGTTTCTGGTAAAGAACAAAGCATTAAATATCAGCAAGAACTTGAACAGCGCCAGCGTAACGATTTTGAGCGTATCGAAGCGACATTAGCCGATGTGACGCAGGCATTAGAAAGTGATCGTCAGGCGAAGGCAGAGACAACACAGCAATTACAGGCCAGTGAACCAGAACTAAAAGAACTCAGGCAACAGGAAGAACGTTTATCCGAGCAATTACAGCTTGCTGAACAGCGGATGCAAAACTGGCAGCAATCATGGGATGAAATCAACCAGCATTATTCGCAGGCAAGTCAGATGGCACAGGTGGAACGCTCACGTATGGAGCAGCTTGAACGTCATGTTGGTCAGCTCCAACAGCGTCTGCAAAAGATTGACCTCGAAACCCAGACATTGCATGGTGAGAAGTTGGATGATCAGATTACTGACTTAAAACATTTACACGGTAAGGTGACGGAAGAGAAAACGGAGCATGAGCAACAGTTGACCGATGTGCTTGATGACATCCGTAGTAACCGCGAAGAAATTGTTAGCAGTGAGCAGAAATATGCCCAGGTTCGGCGTAATATCAACCAGCTTCAGGGTGGCCTGTCTTCAATGGAAGCACTACAACAGGCTGCGCTTGGGCAAACAGATAAGCCATTACAACAGTGGCTGAGGGAAAATGGTTTAAGTGATAATCATCGAGTAGCGCAACAACTGGACGTTGAAACAGGCTGGGAGCTGGCTGTCGAAACGGTGTTAAGCGATATACTCGAAGCCGTTTGTGTTGATGCGCTGTCAGCTCTGGATCAGTCATTGCAGGGGGAGGCGATAGAAACGTTGCAACAAAGCAATCTATCCCTTATTGAAATGCTTTCGGATTCAGCAGCAAGGCAGCCGTCTACTGAGTTATTGTTAGATAAAATAACAACGTCATTATCATTAGCGCCGTTTTTACAGGGCGTACGTGTGGCAGAAACGCTGGCCGAAGCGTTGTTGATGCGGGCTTCGCTTGATGCCACTGAAAGTGTTGTGACGCGTGGAGGAGTCTGGGTTGGTGTTAACTGGTTACGCATCAGCCGAGATAAAGATGTGCGTCGAGGTGTGCTGGCGCGTGAACAAAATATACGTGAACTGCAGCAACAATTGATTGAGCAGGAAGCAATGGCAGCAACCTTTAGTCATACGTTGCAACAGTTTCGTGAGCGATTACAGAGCAGTGAGCAGCAGCGCGAGATATTGCAGTCTTCACTTAACACGATCCACGCGCGTTTAAATGAAATTCAGACGCAGATTAGTGCACATGAATCGCGTCAGGAACATATTATTAATCGCAGTAAAAATCTTGATGAAGAGCACCAGGAAACACAGAACCTGATCAGCCGTGAGGATGAAGCCATTACAATTGCGACAAAACTACGCAATAAATCACTGGCACAGACAGAAGAGATGGAGGTTGGGCGGCAACAGCTTCAGGGGCAGCGTGAAACGCTAAATCAACAGCTATTACAGCATCGGGCGGCGATGCAGCAACAGCGTGAAAGTGCACACCAGCTGGACGTTAAAATAGAAGGGTTACGTTCGCATAAAGCTGGGTTAGAACACAATATTGCACGCATGGAACAGACACACTCTGTACAACAGCAGCGTAAACAGGAACTGGAAAACCTCCTGGCCTCAGCCTCAGCACCTACAAAAATACTGGAGAGCGAACTCAGTAACCTGCTGGAAAAACGGCTGCATGCCGATACAAATTTAACCCAGACTCGACAACAGGTCGAAATAATTACCAATGAATTACAGCAGCTGGAGCAGCAACGTGCTGCATTTGAACAGTCGGGGCAGCAAGTGCGTAGCAAGCTGGAGCAGAAACGCCTGGATAGTCAGGAGTTACGTGTACGCAGTAAAACCACGCTCGAACAACTAACTGAAACCGGCTTTGAGGCGAAAGCTATACTGGAATCACTTGAAATGGATGCAAATTGTTCGCAATGGGAACAGAAACTGGCGGATATTGTACAGCGTATATCACGTCTGGGACCAATTAATCTGGCCGCGATTGATGAATATAAAGAACAGTTGGAACGAAAATCCTATCTGGATGAGCAGAATAAGGATGTTGTTGCAGCACTGGATATTCTAGAAAAAGCCATTGCAAAAATTGATGCTGAAACTCGTTCACGTTTCAAGGAAACTTATGACCATGTGAATGCGCGTGTTAAAGACATGTTTCCACGTCTATTTGGTGGTGGTACCGCCTATCTGGAAATGACGGGTGATAACCTGCTTGATACGGGTATTGCTATTATGGCTCGGCCACCGGGTAAACGTATTTCCAATATTCATCTGATGTCCGGTGGTGAAAAAGCACTGACTGCGGTGGCACTGGTGTTTGCTATTTTTGAATTAAATCCGGCACCCTTCTGTATGCTTGATGAAGTTGATGCGCCGCTGGATGAAGCCAATGTAGGACGATTCTGCCAGCTGGTTAAGGATATGTCATCGCGGGTACAGTTTATTTTTATTACCCATAACAAAACTACAATGGAAATGTCCGAACACTTGAGTGGTGTGACTATGCGTGAATCAGGTGTGTCCAGACTGGTATCGGTGGATGTTGCAGAAGCAGCAACGATGGCGGGTGTAGGTGCATAACGGTGGAATTACTGCGCTGGATTTTACTTATAGCAGGTATTATATTCATTGCCATGCTTTATCTGTTTGGCCGAAAACGTCGGCATTGCAAACAACAGGATAATGATTTTGATGAAGATTTACCAGAATTTAACGCGCATAACTGGGATGATCTTGATGAGGGTGTAGGCTCGGTAAGAGTCATTACTGGTAGTGAAGACGCAGGGAATATATCAATTACTGAAGATAGCAAATTGCCCATTCAGCCATCGAGTGCAGGTGCTCATCCAGAAATAATCGCGTTATTCATCTTGCCAAAACTTAATGCTGAATTTTCTGGTTCACAAATAAACAGCTCAGTGCAGGCGATGGGACTGACATTTGGCGAGATGAATATCTATCATTTTATAAAAGATCAGCGTACGGTTTTTAGCCTGGCAAATATGCACGAACCTGGATGTTTCGACCCAGATAATATTCATGATTTAAAATCCTCCGGATTAACACTTTTTATGCAGATAAATACCGCAGCCGATGTTGATGCGATTGACGACCTTACCGAAATGTTACAGCGCAGTTACCAGATTGCAGGATTGATTGGTGGTCGATTGTGTAATCATTTACGCCAACCATTAACCGAACAGGATGCAGAAAATTATCGTACCCAGGTGCGTGAGCACCTGGAAATTTGCCCTGAAGATTAACGTCATGTTTCTTGTGGTCAGCGTCTTGATGGCTCAATCCAGCCTGCGCTTTTGAACAATGGGTGTCCTTTCATCCGTACTGTTAGTAAATACAGCTATGCTCGCTCCAATTAAAAAACAAATTAAACAATTGCGTGAACAGCTGCGTCATCACGCCTATCAATATTATGTGCTCGATGAGCCGCATATTGCCGACATTGAATATGATCGCCTTTATCAGCAGTTACAACAATTGGAGCAACAGCATCCTGAATGCATCACCGAAGATTCACCTACACAACGTGTTGGCGCAGAACCATTGGCTACATTCGAACAAATTACCCACCAGTTACCCATGCTATCACTGGATAATGTTTTCAATGAAGAAGCACTGGTGGCTTTTAATAAGCGGGCTCAGGAGTGGTTGCATACTGATGAAGTCCTAACGTATGTGGCAGAGCCAAAACTCGATGGGTTAGCGATAAGTTTACGATATGAGAAAGGAGTTTTACTTTATGCTGCGACTCGGGGTGATGGTACTACGGGTGAAAATGTTACTCAGAATATTCGCACCATACAATCTATACCACTACGGTTGCCAGGTAAGGATTATCCTGAAGTACTGGAAGTTCGTGGTGAGGTGTTTATGCCGAAAGCCGGATTTGAAAAACTCAACCAATATGCACGTGAGCATAATGAGAAGATTTTTGTTAACCCTAGAAATGCTGCAGCGGGCAGTTTGCGGCAACTGGATCCAAAAGTTACCGCCAGTCGGCCATTGCAATTATATTGTTATTCTACTGGTGTAGTAGAGGGCGGTAAACTGGCTCATACACACAGTGAAATTTTACAACAGTTAAAATATTTTGGCTTGCCTGTGTGTGCAGAGACAAAAGTGGTTAAAGGTGTAGCGGGCTGCATGGATTATTACCGGCAGCTTTTGCAACATCGTAATGCCCTGGCTTATGATATTGATGGTATTGTTTATAAAGTTAATTCAATTTCGTTACAACAACGTCTAGGCTTTGTTGCGCGGGCACCACGTTGGGCAATCGCGCATAAATTTCCCGCACAGGAAGAAGTGAGTGAAATTCTTGCGGTAGATTTTCAGGTGGGGCGTACAGGTGCAATTACACCTGTTGCACGTTTAAAATCTATTTTTGTTGGTGGTGTAACGGTGAGTAATGCAACCCTGCATAATATGGATGAAATTAAACGCAAAGATATTCATATTGGTGATCAAGTAATTGTTCGTCGCGCTGGTGATGTGATTCCTGAAATAGTTAAAGTAGTGCCGGATAAACGCAATGCTTTTACTCGACCAATCATTATGCCAGAGCAATGTCCTGCCTGTGGTTCGGTCATTGAACAACTGGAGGGTGAAGCTGTTGCACGCTGTACAGCGGGTTTGTTTTGTCAGGCGCAACGAGCTGAAGCGATTAAACATTATGTTTCACGTAAAGCGCTGGATATTGAAGGACTGGGTGATAAGTTAATTGAACAGCTGGTTGATGAGGAACTGGTAGCAACGCCGGCAGATTTATATTTATTAAACCAACAGCAGTTGGCCTCACTGGAACGCATGGGAGAGAAATCTGCATTAAATATTATTCATGCGATTGAACACAGTAAGCAAGCTGAACTGTCCCGATTCATTTATGCATTAGGTATTCGAGAAGTTGGTGAAGCCACAGCGAGGAATTTAGCTGTTGCGTTCAGCTCACTGGATGCAGTGATTCAGGCGGATATTGAAACTTTACAGGAGGTGCAGGATATTGGTCCGATTGTAGCGCAGCATTTAGTGACTTTCTTTCAGCAGGTACATAATCGTCAGGTAATTGAAAAAATACTGGCAGCAGGTATTGAAATTCAGCACCGAGCGAAGCCGGTGATTGAAAATCAACTGTTCCAGAATAAAATTTTTGTTATTACCGGTACATTACCCAACCTGTCTCGAAATGAGGCCAAAGCCATGTTAATTACAGCCGGTGCAAAAGTGACGAGTAGTGTATCAGCCAATACAGATTATTTGCTTGCTGGTGAAAAAGCCGGTTCTAAACTGACCAAAGCCAGATCACTCGGAATTAAAGTAATTGATGAGGGAATGCTGAAAACAATGGTTGCGGGGCCAGGAAACCTCTGAATAAGTTGTAAATAAACATTGTGAGTTCAGAATATTTAATGGCTGCGTTACTATTTTAAATGATCAATATCGATTTCTTTTACTTGCTGGATAATGGTTAACAATGAATTTGTTTTATCCTGTAGATTAAATTCAACATTATGATTAACCAGGTTTTCTATTTCACTGCATGCATATTTAAGCTTGACTGTACCGCAACATCGACTGGCACCGTGGAGTTTATGTATGATATTTTTTAATTCCTCGCGGTTATTTAACTTGACGGCCTGTTTGATTTTACTCGTATAGTCATCTAACTCTGCGCGGAGCATAGAAAAGAGCTCCAGCGCGAGTTTCTTATTACCACCGGTAAATTCACTGGCAGTATCAAGCGAGAAAATACCGTCTGTTGCTAACTTGCTGGCAGAATGCCCAATGGTAACGGGCGTTTTTTTATTAGTCCACTGGTTAATAACATGGTGCATCACATTATCACTAATAGGTTTAATGAGAATATCATTCATCCCAGCGCGTGATATTTTTTCAGCGTCTTTTGTTAATGCATTCGCCGTTAAGGCAATAATAATAGAATTTTTATTTTTCTCTCCATCTTTTATTTGCCTGCTGGTTTCGTAGCCATCGAGACCTGGCATATGTAAATCCATAAAAATAATATCAAAAGTGGTTTTCCCCGCATAATCAATTGCCTGTTCACCAGAATGGGCCGTTGTAACATTAACTCTGTTTTTATGAAGAATTATTTCTGCGAGTCGTAGACTAATATCATTATCATCAACAACCATTATTTTCAGATCTGACCAATCAGTAATATTCTGGTTATTATGGATCTCAATTGCCTCAATGTTATATTGATGGTGATTGATCAAGTTGATTAATTTCTGCTGGATAAATCCGATTTTTTCAGAAATAAAAATAGCTTCATCGAATTGATTACCCTGAATATGCTTTAATTTTTCGTGTGAACGAGTATTGGCAATTAGTAGGCTGGGGTGTGGAATGTTACATTGATTTAGTGCGCTAATGAAATCATCATTATAAGAATAGCTTCTGTCCAGATAAATAATAGTAGCATCAAATGGGTAAGACGATTTTTTATCAGAGATTAAATCTTCTATATTTAGCTCAGTTACCTGGCATTTCCATGATTCAAGAATGGATTTCAGGATCTGATTCCCAATAATATGTGTTGCTAAAAAAGCAATTTTTTTATCAATTAATATAGGCGAATATACATTTTTATCATGCTCGTTATTAACAGGTGTGACAGGGATGCTGAACCAGAAAATAGAACCTTTGTTCAGGGTGCTATCGAAACCAATTTTACCCCGCATTAAAAGGGTTAACTTTTTCGAAATAACAAGACCGAGACCGGTTCCTCCAAAACGCCGTGTAATCGTTGCATCAGCTTGAGTGAAAGCTTTAAATAATTTTTTCTTATCTGATCGACTCATGCCAATACCCGTATCTATAACGGTAAATTTTATGTTGTATTCGGCGTTGTCAATTTCCCCTGGTTCTATTTGCAAATAAACATATCCAGTTTCGGTAAATTTAATTGCATTACCGACAAGATTGGTAATAATTTGATGAATGCGGAGAGGATCGGCGCGCAGAATATTTGGCAGGAGGTTATCTATTCGGTAGAATAATTCGATATTTTTTTCATATGCAGTAGGGGTTAATAAATTAATAACATCTTCAATAATATCCAGTAGATTAAATTCACTGTTATTTATTTCCGTTTTACCTGACTCGATTTTTGATAGGTCAAGAATATCATTAATTATTTCTAATAAATTATTTGCAGATTTTTTTATGGTATTTGTGTAATCGGCTTGCTGATCAGACAGTTTTGTACTGTGCAATAATTCAGTAAATCCAATAATACCGCTAAGAGGTGTGCGAATCTCATGGCTCATGTTAGCGAGAAATTCAGACTTTGCTTTGTTTGCAGAGATCGCTCTGGATCGAGTAATGTCCAGTTCAGCATTACGTATTTCCAGCTCTTCCATCGTTTGTTGAAGTTCATTTGTGTATTCATTTAGCTGGTTTTCCATGCTCAGATGAGAGCCTTTTAACTCTGCTGTCATATGGTTAATACAGGATTGAAGGGAGCCAATCTCGCCAGTTGAATTCTCTTTAATTTGAGTATCAAAATTACCTAATGCTATATCTTTTACTGTTTCACTAAGTAGCTTGATCGGTTTTGTAATGATATGGCTTATTTTTATAATAATTAATAAAGTTATTATAATTAATATAAGTGTTATTAATACTCCTTTTTCAATATGAGATATTTTCTCATTAAAAGCATAATTTGTTGTAAGTGTAATAATAATCTGGCCAATTTTACTATCTAAGATTTTATTAGATGAACTTATTCTGTCCCCATAATCTTCAACTGGAATTCTTTTTGAAATAACAGGTGCAGTAAATTGAAGGTATTTATTTCTGTTAAACAGGCGGGTCAATAAGGGTGTGTTTTTTCTTGCATTGAATTCTGGTTTTTTTATATCAAGTACCAGTTTGTTATTTCTATTTAGAATCTGTACGCGTATAACGTCCTTATTAATAATAATAGACTTAATTAAGGGTAAAATAATTTTTGTATTACCTGAATATATGGAGTACTCGGCAGCAGGAGAAAGTTGTTTAGCGATAGATTTACCATGTTTATTAAGTGATTCAGATATATAGTTGAACTGACTATGAATGAAATAGGCAGAAAGAATTATTGCGATAATAAGTGCGGGCATTATTGCAATAATAATAATTTGATTGCTAATACCACGTTTCATTTTATGTTCCTGGCCTTTTTTAAATCGCTATTGATTAGCTTGGTTTTTATCTTCTTAATATCGGGAAATTCCAGACCAAGTGCCATGAAAACCTGTCTATTAAAGCTGATGTTAAATTTTTTCGGATAATTAATGTGGTTTTTAAACTGATGTTTACCCTGTATAAATTTTATCGCCAGGTTATAAGCAGCTTGATATATTTCATCTGGCGTACTATAAATAGATGCAAGTGCGCCAGCAGCAACGAAATTTCTGGAAAAAGCAATAACTGGTTTTCTATAGCGATAACTGGTTAGTAGAATATTTTTTATGGTTTCACTGTTGTAAATACTTTCATCGGGTAGTGCGAGTAAGACATCTGCATGTTTTAGTGCATCTTTAACTTTATCGGTTAAATAATTATCAGCCGTTGTGCTTATGCCGTATAATTTCATATTATATCGGGTTGCACACTGTTGCAGAGATAGTTTACTAACAGGTCTTGTTTTACTGCTTAAGTAACCGATACTTTTCCATTGACTATTGATGAGCGTTATAAAAAGAAACTGTCTGCAATAAGGTTGCGTCATGTATAAAATTGCATTTTGTTTAAGCGTGTTTATTTTTGGTGTGTATTTTCCTGGATCGGTAGAAATAAATAATTTTTTTATGCCTGGATAGATTTTATTTGCTATTTTTATATGACTTAATCCTATAGCGATTACCAGATCAGGTTTCTGATTTATTTTTAACTGGATAGCATTAGATGAATTTTTTAATATTTTAATATTTTGACTATTTTTTAATAGCATAGTTGATAACTTATTTGCAATTTTTGCCGGAAATGAACTGTCAGATGAAAAAATTATTTTAATATACTGAGGTTTTATATTATTTTTATTGTTCGATGACTGGTTATAAGCTGTTGTGGAGAAGATGGGCAGTGATATGCATAAGGTAATAAGTAGAAGTAAACCGCTAAACAATGGTGTTAGCTTGGAATAATCTGGAATTCCTTGTCTGATTTTAGGCATTGTCGTTGTATGGAATTAAAAGTTTATTCTCAGGTCAATATATGCTGTTGGCGTTTGGACGATTTGTGGTGCTGTGCTTGTTCTTGGTTGGCTTTTATAGTCGCTATAACTGCCCAGCATATTCTTTAGTACCAGTGACAAACTGCCGTGAGTTTGATTGTAATTAAAGTTTCTGGATAGTCTAATGTTTAAAATTTGATAACTTCCATGTGCTGCATCCGCCCATTTGAATCTCTCAACGTAATAATAGGCCAGGCTGGAGTTGTATTTCTCATTAAACTGTTTAGTAATAAACAGAGAAAAACTGTGTTGTGGTGCAGATTTTGCAAGGATGCCTGAATTGCTCCTTATTTTAATAATAGCCGTACTTGCGATTAGTCTTAAGGTCGGGTCAATATGATAATTCAGCTCAAGTTCAAGTCCGGTTGTAGCACTTTCTTTAACATTCCTAAACATATTTGTGGTGTTGTAATTTTTTAACGGGTTATTGGTAGTTACTTTTTCAATATCAATATAGTTTGATATGTTGTCATGGAATACGCGTGCATTAAACAGAAACGTGCCTTTAAGTAGCTTCCCAATATAAGCAATTTCACGACTGATTATTTTCTGGTTTCTCAGATTTCTATTGCCGGTAAAAAATTGATCCCGTAATGTAACGCCGGTTGGTGTGCCGCCAATCGTTAAACGATGTTTATATTCTGTATCAGCCATGACTTCAAATATAAATGGGCTGCGTATCCCTTCGCTAATTCCCAATCGAATTTTATGCTTATTATTGAAGGCATGAATAAAGGATAATCGGGGCGAAAACGCGGTGTTGGTGAAATCGTTATGTTCTATCAATCCACCTGCATTGATAATATTACTCCGATTAATGTACCATTCGGCACTTGCAAAACTACGGTATAACTTATGCGTAATTTTGTCGCTTCTGCCAAGAAACAAAGGCGAACGCACAAAATCAACTTGTGCATTTAAACCCCAGGTTAATTTTAGGTTCTTATTAGGGAAGATAAAATCGGTCAGTTCGAGATTATGGCGCTCAGATTTGATGCTTGCATTAATATTTAATCTAAATGGGTCGGCACCTGGAAAGCTGATTGGGTCGGACTTATATGTGTCTTCCTTGTTATACATGTTGTAGTAATATTGCAACAGGATAGTGTTCTTTTTATTGATTACGTTTTCAAACTTGATAAACTGAAAAAAGCGCGTGTTTTCAACGGTGCGTGCTGTTGGCAAAACATCTGCGTGGTTGCGATCTGCCTGCTGATAGTTGAGGCCATATCCGCCCTGGTAACTGAGCGTCTTTTTATTATCATACTGATAATCCATACGGTAGTCGATATTGTGGCTATGGGTATTATCAGGGTTACTAAAACGGTTAGCGCTATCGAGACCATTGTCGTTTAGAGTGGATCCGGTCACTCGGTAGTCAAGCTTGCCGCTGTTACCGCCATAACGGTATGTCAGGTCAGCGATATCATGGTTGCCCACATTGGTTCGCACATATGTACCCTGATCTTCAGCCGCCGTGCGGGTAATAATATTGATCGCAGCAAGAAAGCTGTTGGAACCATAAGTGGCCAGATTAGGGCCGCGAGAAACTTCAATACGCTCGATGTCATCAATATTTATAGGGATACTTTTCCACAGGATGCCACCAAAAAATGGGTCATAGATGGAACGACCATCAATTAGTACCTGTATTTGTTTAGAATACTGGTCACTGTGCCCGTGGTAGGTCACAACGTATCTGGGTTCATCACCAAATTCATTGCCACTGTATCCAACCTGCACTCCGGGTATCAGACGCAGAATGTCAGGGATGGTTCTGGCGCCGGATGCCTGAATTGTTTCTCGGTCGATAACCGAGGTAGCAACGGCTGCATCTGAAACCGGTTTCTCAAGCCTGTTGGCAGACAGCGCGATCGGCATATTAAAAAAAAGCTCATTGCCGGCAGCCAGGAGAGGTAAAGGATTTATGAGTAAAGTGGCAAAAAACAGCGGGAGAGTTAATCTGCTGATTAGTATTGAGGTGAATTTCACAATATAAAAAATTTCGAAGGTTGTAACATGGTGTGTTTAAATGTGCATACGTTATTATTTTATCTGGAATATAACACAGGTCTATAACAGGGGAGAATCAAAATGAGTCCTGATGGTTTTATTGGTTACAAAACGACCCAAATTGTAGCCATAAGATGATAGCCATAAGAAATTCATTGGAAAAGTATTGCCTCGATCTAACTGTAAGCTACGTTATTTAACTGATACCCTGGGTTGTCTAAATGTATGAGAGTTTGAATAGATAATGAATAGAGAAAATTTTTTAACACTTGCAGATACGATTGGTAAAACACCACTGGTACGGTTACAGCGGTTGTTAAAAAACAGCGATAATATCGTATTGCTTAAACTGGAAGGTAATAACCCAGCAGGTTCCGTAAAGGATCGGCCTGCACTGAATATGATTCGGCAGGCAGAGCAACGTGGCGAGATTAAACCTGGCGACACCTTAATTGAGGCAACCAGTGGTAATACAGGCATAGCACTGGCAATGGTAGCAGCGGTTATGGGCTATCAGATGATTTTGATTATGCCGGATAATATGAGCCAGGAACGTCGAGCGGCAATGAAAGCGTACGCTGCTAAACTTGTCCTTGTTACCCATGAGCAGGGCATGGAAGAAGCCCGCGACCTCGCACTCCAAATGCAACGTGAAGGCAAGGGCATCGTACTGGACCAGTTTAACAATCAGGATAATTCCAATGCACACTATTTAACTACTGGGCCAGAAATCTGGCAGCAGAGTGCGGGGGAGGTGACACATTTCGTTAGCGCAATGGGTACTACCGGCACGATTATGGGGGTGTCACGCTACCTAAAAGAAAAGAACCCCGCCGTACAAATTGTTGGTGTGCAGCCAGCAGAAGGCGCAAAAATACCAGGTATCCGCCGTTGGCCTGAAGCTTATTTACCCGGTATCTTTGATGCTAGCCGCGTGGATTTAACGCTGGATATAAGCCAGCTAGAAGCAGAGCAGACAACGCGGGATCTGGCTACAAAGGAAGGTATATTCTGCGGTATTTCATCGGGTGGTGCGGTTGCTGCTGCACTGAAATTATCACAACAGGTAGATAATGCTGTCATTACAACCATTATTTGTGATCGTGGTGACCGCTACCTTTCAACGGGTGTTTTTCCTGCCTGATTTGGAGTCGATTTTTTGCTATATTTGAGGTGAATGGCACGACCATTTAACGAAAATTATATTCAAATTTGATGTTTCTACAATGGTGTTTCTACAATATGGCTCCAGTAAACTTTAATGTGGAATAATGTAGTATGGCAAAAAATAAACGGCGACATCGTGGTCAGCGCTTACCTGTCGAACTGGTCGAGGCACAGATAAGCGCGTTATCAGCGGAAGGTCGTGGTATTACGCATATAAACGATCAGGTGGTTTTCGTTGATTTGGCCCTGGCAGGCGAAAGGGTCAAGTTTAAATATACAACAAAAATCGCCAAATATGCAGAAGGTGTCGCGGTCGAAATACTACAGACTTCAACTGACAGAATCCCCCCGGTTTGTGCAGCATTTGAACGTTGTGGCGGTTGCAGTTTGCAACATATGTCAGCGGTTGCACAGATTGCGCTGAAGCAGAAAATGTTGCTGGATCAGCTGGAGCATGTCGGCAAGGTAAAACCACAACGGGTACTTGAACCGTTACTGGGACCACAAACGGCTTATCGGCACAAAGCACGCTTAGGAGTACGTTTTGTGGTGAAAAAAGATAAAGTGTTAATCGGTTTTCGTGAACGTGGGGGGCGTTTTCTTACTGATATGGCTTGTTGCGAGGTGCTGCATGAAAGTGTTGGAAAAAATCTTGAAGCAATGAGTCAATGCCTGTACCAGTTACATGCCAGACAATCGATTGCACAAATTGAAGTTGCTATTGGTGATAATCAGGCAGTGCTGGTATTTCGTCATCTACAGCCACTGGATGAACATGATCGCTGTTTATTAATCCAATTTTGCCAACAGCATAATCTGGTCGCTTATCTACAGGCTGGTCCACCAACCGAGCTGGAACCACTCTGGCCTGAAAAACCAGAGCCATTATTTTATCGGCTTAATGACTTTAATATAAAAATTGAATTTCAACCATCCGATTTCACCCAGGTCAATCCTGTTATTAATCAGCAAATGGTGCGTCTTGCTGTTACTCGGCTTCAGCTGGATAAAACAGACAAAGTGCTAGATTTGTTTAGTGGGCTGGGTAATTTCTCTCTGGCAATGGCCTCGCATTGTGCCAGTGTGACAGCGGTAGAAGGTTCTTTGCTCATGGTGCAGAAAGCGCGTGACAATGCAAAGCTAAATAACATTAAAAATACGGAGTTTATTTTTGCAGATTTATACAGTGAAGAAGCATTGACGGCGCTCTGGACTAAACAACATTATAATAAGATTTTACTTGATCCGCCACGCTCAGGTGCGGTAGCGATACTTCCATTATTAAAAAAAATGCAGGCTGAGATTATTGTTTATGTATCCTGTCATCCGTCTACCCTGGCGCGAGATGCCGGAATGCTGGTGAATACGCTGGGCTATACTTTGCTGGAAGCGGGTATTATGGATATGTTTCCACACACCGCACATGTGGAGTCGATAGCTATTTTTGGGCGAAAAAAATCCTCATCCCAGACTCCCTAACGCTTTTCTATTCGCGCTCTTTTTCTGCGCGTGCGGATAAAAAGAACCCCATCTTAATACCTGCAACTTCAATTATATCGCCGTTATGGAGCTGCAATGCCTGTTTACCCACAGCATTGCCATTTAGCTGTGGCATTTTATTCTGTTTTCCAGTATCAATAATAATTAAAAAATAGCCGGTGGGGCGGCGCGTAATGGCAGCGACCTGAACACCAGGATCGCCCAGTGTGGTAAGCGCTTTAGTAAGAACTAATTCTTTACCGTTATTGGCACCAGACATGAGCTGTAATCTGGCTATGCCGAGATTTGCGGTTGATATTTCGGCAGTAGCGAGATCGTCTGCAATCTTACCAATTGATTGCCCTATATTTCTGTCGGTTTCTTCAGTTTCTGGCATACCTTGTGCATCGGGACGAATAATCATGGTTTTATTGAATTCGCAGTCATCATCTGCTTCACCGATGTAGGTGAGGGTGCAATTACCAATGCGTATAATGTCGCCGTTGTTTAATGCCTGTTTGTTGATTTTTTCTCCATTAACGCGGGTGCCATTTGTGCTATCAAGGTCTTCAATAAAGGCATCATTCAAAATGGTTAATATCCTGGCATGTTGGTTGCTTACTGCCCGGTTATCAATGTGAATGTCGTTATCAGGTTTACGACCAATGGTTATTTCTTCCTGTTCAAGTTGGTATTCATTTTGAGTTGTGCCGTTAAAGTTTAATAAAAGTTTAGGCATAGTTGATCCTTAAATATATAAATATTAATCATGAGAATAAATTAAAAAAACGCGAAAACAAGCTATTTCCATCAGGAAATACTTGTATAGGTTTTGCTAGTAGAGCGGATATATTGTCTTCTCCACCATATTTATTCGATTCCTGAATGATTTCGCTGGCGGCGGCCTCCAGGTTGTCGTGGTTTCTTTCTAAAATTATTCTAATCAGGCTATCATTTATCATGTCAGTGACACCATCAGAACATAATAGAAAAATATCATTGGTCATTGCAATATCTTCCTGCATATCTATTTGTACATTCGCATCAATACCAATTGCGCGCGTGATAAGATTTTTATTTAGTGAGATTTTTGCCTGCTCTGGCGTATAAAAGCCACGTTCTATTAAATCTTGCATTAAGCTGTGGTCACGCGTCACCTGTTCAAGGATTCCATCACGCAGTCGGTAAAGCCGTGAATCACCTACGTGAGCCACGGTATAACGATTATCGTAAAACAATAATACAACGATGGTTGTTCCCATACCCTGATACTGTGCGTTGTTTTGCGATGCGTCATGCACTTTTTTATTCGCCAAAGTAATGGCTTCGTGAATAATGATACTTTCGGTACTGTAACCTGTCTTGTGATCAATGCCACCATGATTACTACAGGTTAACTTTTGGTTAACTCTCTCCATTATCGTGCTGACCGTAATAGCACTGGCCATTTCACCACCACGGTGACCGCCCATTCCGTCTGCCAGTATCGCCAGTCCGATGGAATTTTCATAGGCAATAGCATCTTCATTGTGGTCGCGGACAGAGCCAATATCTGTTTGGCCAGCCATTTGAATTTTTCCGCTCAGGTTCATGTTAAATTAAGTTTTTTTTTCAAGGGTAATAATTTTCAGGCAGTGAGCAATATCATGAGCCATCTGCTTACCTGTCTTATAGCGTTTTTCAACGGACTTATTCATTGCACGATTAATAACAAAGCTGATATAACGGGGAATTTCAGCCTTAATTGAATTTGGGTCTGGGTGTGGTTTATTGGCAATTGTGTACATTAATGCGGTCAACGAGTCGGCTTTAAAAGGCAGCTGTCCGGTTACCATCTGGAACAACATCACGCCGAGTGAAAATAAATCAGATTGTCCGGTTACTTTTTTACCTGCAAGCTGTTCAGGAGACATATAGGATGGTGTGCCCAGGATCATACCTGTTTTTGTTCTACTGGAATTGGTAATGCGGGCGATACCAAAATCAGTGATTTTTAATGTATCGGTTTGTTTGTCCCACATGATGTTTGCAGGTTTGATGTCACGATGCACAACATTGTGTCGATGTGCGTAATCCAGGCCTTGAGCGCAGCGCTGTATAATAGACAATACCTCTGTTATGGGCAGCAGTGTATCGGGCTTAATGTGGCAGCGAAGGTCTGTGCCCTCAAGAAATTCCATTGCGATATAAGCGAGATCGTGTTCCTCGCCAACGTCATAAATAGTAACGATGTGTTGATGGGTTAGCCGTCCAGCAGTTTCAGCTTCACGGAAGAAGCGACGCTTAACCTCGATTAACTCATCGGCTTCAAATTCCTGCGATAAAGCCATAGTTTTAATTGCTACTATACGCGATATTTTTGGATCTTTACCAAGGTAAACGGCACCCATTGCACCTTTTGCCAGTTCGCGTTCAATTTCATAACGACCTAACATGGGGTTTTCCAGGCCATTGCCACCCAATGTTAAATTTCCAGTCAGTGTATTTCCGCCACCAAGAATAACCGTTTCTTCTAGTGATTGAGCACGGCTGGAACGCGCCTTAATATCACGGAATCTGGGATTAAATTCAGCCATGTAAGCATAAATTGATTTTGCTTTATTAAACTGGCGCTTACGTTCATAGTCCAGTGCAAGGTTATAGAACACTTCCATTGAGAGGTTGCCCAATGGCAGTTTGCGAAACTTCTCAAATGCCATATCAAGTTGACCCTGACCCTGCATGGAGAGTCCCAGCATACGATTGCTCTCGGCAGATTCGATATCCATTCGCACTTTATCTTTTTCGGTCAACAGATAATGTTTGGTGGTGAGGATGATATGGCCGGTCGCCAGCAACAACATGGGCATCATTAGTTGTAACCAGATACCCTGAGTCGTCATCATCAGATAATAAGTAATAAATAAAGCGGCCAATAAAATAGCCGTGAAGATGAAACCAACCGCTGCGCCAAGTTGCGGTAACACGAACATCAGGTACAATGCTATCAGCAAAACTGCACCCAGGCGAGCATAAGCCCCCCAGTAAGGTTCAATGAAAAAGTCTTCATTGAGGATGCTCGAAACGGAATGTGCCAGGGTTATTACGGCTGACATCGCTGGGTTGATCGGAGTAACAAATACATCACCCACACCTAGTGCTGTTGCGCCAATCAACACAATTTTACCGGCGTATTTACTCGCAGGAATTTTACCGGTTAGTACATCGTAAAATGAATCAACAGTGAATGCAGGTTGATTATTTCTATCATGGTAAAAAAATGTATTCATTAATGAATATCGGTCAGTTTTTATTTTTAGCCGACCCAGTTCCACATCGGAACCAATGGTAACTTTTATATCATCAACGTTTAGATTAAGACTTTTTGCCGCTAATAGCAGTGCCATTGAAGGGTAATACGATCCATAGTAATTGATAATCAGTGGTTCAGTACGAATAGCACCGTCAATGTCTGGCAATGTAACCAGTGCGCCTATAGCATTCGCCTGTTTTCCAATCAGTGGAATGGGGGGGAGAGCCTGTGCCATTGTTAATGGTGCATAACCCTCTGGATTGGTGCGGACAGTATTAATAATGTTCGCCCTGGGAACTTGATTTTGAGTAATATAGTCGGGCAGATTATGATCCGGTTGCCCGTAGTTTTTACCGGGAATAAAAGGCATGGCCAGCACAACATTCCCCGCCGCCTGTATGGCTTTTGCTAACTGGTTATCCGTATCGAGTGCCACCTCAATTGAATTAATGTACTTAAGGTAGGTATCAATTTCTGCAGGTAGCCGCCTGCTTAAAAATGAATTTTTCAATGCATGACTGATTTTTTGAATGGCGATGCGACCATTGGTATCCCTTTTTTTTCTGACCCAATGAAGGCTTTTGTTAATACGGAGATTGAGTTTATTCACTAAGGCTGGAACAGCAGCCATACTACTTGTTTTAAAAAACTGTTTTAGTTTGTGGATGTATTGTAAGCCGGGGTCAATTTGTGGTTCAGAGAAGAAGACTGTATCACCAATTATTTTTGCCCCGCCTGCTTTTAGCAGATTAAACATTTTTGCGTGGATATTCCGTGGCCAGGGCCAACGACCAATATTCCTGATACTCTGATCATCAATTGCAATGATGGCAATTTTACTATTAGGAATGTGCGTTGAAGACTTAACCCCAAAGTCATAAGCATTGCGTTCAATACTGCCGATAAAATTGGAATTGGCAACGGTTAGAAAAAACAGGGTAATGAGCAGAGCGGTGAACCAGTCACTTTTCCAAACCCTTATTTTCATGAATAATATACCCTTGATGCGGCGTTTTTTATTAAATTTTTAGCGACCACAGATTATTTAGCGCAGCCTGCTGTTGCTGGAAACTGGCGTTGTATTTAGGGTATCCTTTTCCTGCTATCCACTGGACAGTCTGTTAGTGCTTTAATTTGGTTTTTTACGTTTCAGTCTGTAAAGTTTTAATTTTAATACTGATTTCAATAACAGAGGAGTTTAGTCGGAAAAATGATAAATCGTTGTCTGACTCGAAAAATTATACAGAAATACGCTTTTATTAACGCGGCAGTAATATAAAAGGAGGTTTATTGCTGTAACCGACTGCCGTATGAATGCGACAGTCGGATATCACGATGGTATTTTTATGGTCGAGGTATTTTACCGAGCAAGTGGTAGTGATAATTGTGGCTTGATGCTGTCACTTAGAACATGTGTCATAGCCGCACCGAATTTACCAGCAAAACGTTCCAGTAAATCGCTTTTGACTGTATAGTTAACGATGTTTTTCTCATGAATAACATCTCTGGCGACATAACTGGTGCTGCCCAGCGCATCAACCAGGCCGATTTTAACGGCATCTTTACCGGTCCAGATCAGGCCGGAAAAAAGGCCATCTACAGAGGTGTCTAATCGACTGCCTCGACCTTTTTTAACGGCATGAATAAATTGTTGATGGATTTCATCCAGCATAGCCTGTAACTGTTTTTTTGCGGTTTCATTAACCGGTAAAAATGGGTCAAGTAATGCCTTGTTTTTACCTGAAGTTAAAGTGCGCGCCTTAATGCCTATTTTTTTCATCGCATCAACAAAACCAAAATTGTCCATACGTACGCCAATGGAACCCACAATACTGGCTTTATTTGCATAAATTTTATCCGCAGCGGCGGCAACATAATAACAGCCCGAAGCACAAATATCGGTAATCACCGCGTATAGTGGGATATCAGGGTGCAACTTACGCAAACGTTTTATTTCGTCATAAATGTAACCCGATTGTACTGGAGAGCCACCCGGGCTATTAGCGCGTAGAATAATGCCTTTGGTGTCTTTATTATCAAAAGCTTTGCGCAGTGCAGTGATGATGTTGTCTGCACTGGCCGGTTGTTTATCCGCTATCACGCCATTTAGCTCAATGAGCGCGGTGTGCGGCTTGATGGAAGATATACTGCTGCTGGTGAAGATATTGGAAAAGTAGAAAAAAAGGCCAATGTAAGTAAAGGTTAACAGTTTAAAGAAAATACCCCAACGGCGAGAGCGGCGTTTCTCTTTAAAACTGGACTCCGCCAGACGGGTAACCAGGTCTTTTTCCCAGTCAGAATTTTTATCGTTCATTTTTTTCCTGTATTTTTCTTATATAAAAAATGGATTAATAAGAAGGGTGATCAATAGTCGATGTTCAATAGTAAATGGGTAGTCCTGCTGTCCCGTTAACGATCAGTGATAGATAGTATTTCATTCTCATTTTAAAGTCGATAAAAATAATTTAAGTTCGGGGCTAAGTGGTGCGTTAGGTGTCAGCCGAGGCTTTAAGGGTAAAGACAGACTGCTGGCATGAAGAAACAGGCGTTTCAGACCCAGTGTCCGCAGTAGCTGATTCTGTTTTTTATCGCCGTATTTACTGTCACCGGCAATGGGGTGATAGCAGTGCAGGGCATGAATACGAATCTGGTGCATGCGTCCGGTCTCTATTTTAATGCGCATCAGAGTATAATTTTCAAATACCTTAAGAGGTTCAAAGTGGCTGATAGCCGTTAAGCCATTAGCATCGACACACATGCGGTGTTCACCACCTTGTCTGGTTTTAGAAACGGCTATATTGACGGTATGTTTACCCCCCGACCACCGACCACATACTAGCGCATGATAGATTTTTTCTACATGATCGAGGGTTTTATCGTGATTATCCTGTCGAAACAGGCGGTGTATTTCGGTCAGGGCAGTACGATTTTTTGCCATCAACAGACAGCCGCTGGTTTCGCGGTCGAGTCGATGGACAAGTTCTAGCGGTATATTAGGCATGAGTTGCCGAAACGCTTCAATTACACCGTATCTCAATCCACTGCCACCGTGTACAGCGATTCCTGAGGGTTTATTAATGGCGAGCAGGTTGTCATCCTGATAAATAATGGATTCACTTAGTTGCTGTATCACTAAGTCGGGAACCAGCATTTCGCTTTTCTGTTCAAGTTGCACTGGTGGGATTCTTAGCGTGTCACCCGCGTTTAGTTTATACGAAGGTTTTTTGCGGCCACTGTTAACGCGCACCTGACCGCTGCGAAGCAAACGGTAAATATGACTTTTAGGTACATTTTTTAGATGTTTGAGCAGGTAATTGTCAATACGTTGACCTTCCTGCGCTGCAGTAATTTCTATAATTTGGACAGAATGTCTGTATGAAGCCATATTTTGATATAATAACCTGTTTTTTTAACGATTTTCACATAAAGGTTGACCCCAACGCTACATTTTGACAGACTTCAGGTTGCTTGTGTGACAACTGAGGCCGGTAGACAGGCTTTTTTAGCTGTACGAAGTTGGTGTTAACTGGAAACTATAAACTCTAGCCAACGGAACAAAAACTGAAAATATAGCTCAAAGCTTCAACCAGTCACATACTAACAGGATGGATGAAAGGCGACCTGGTGTTCAAGACCGTCAGCCGCAGGGATGCGGGTGTCGAGCTTACATGGTGGTATTTACCGCGTGTCTTGAACACCAGATAGCCTTTTATCCGTTTCAGTAATATGCCCTTCACTGTTCGATTAAGTTAAGGTGAACAGTGTCAGATTGCAGAAGACCGAAATATAGGTTTCGTTGCCCTATGTTGAATTATGCGACAAATTAAGATGGTTGCATGCTGCGGGCACGACAAACTGATTTTTTACATTCGCGTCAAAAATAGTATTGCGAGACGCGTGTTGAATAGAAACAAAAATAGACATTAATACTTTATAAATAAAAAATAATCCATTTAAAAAATGATTTACCTGACTACGTTAACTGAACATACTCTGCCATTTACTGCGATTTTAGTTATTGCGGTATTACTGGCATTGCAGTATTTAACTCGCTACAGACAGCGTGCCATGTACGATGTATCGGTACGGGATGTGGGGTTACGTGTGTCAGGTCACAACCCAGGTTTAGCTGCAAATGAAAAGAATTTTAATCAATGCAGTCCAGAAAGAAGAAGTACGTGTTGCGATGGTCGATGGCCAGCAGCTTTACGATCTGGACGTCGAAGTTCCCTCTCGGGGGCAAAAAAAATCCAATGTATACAAAGGTAAAATTACCCGCGTAGAACCCAGTCTGGAAGCATGTTTTGTTGATTATGGTGCTGAGCGTCATGGTTTTCTGCCGTTTAAGGAAATCTCCCGCATCTATTTTAGTGAAGAAGCACTAAAAGAAAGTGGCCGCCCTGATATTCGTACCGCGATTAAAGAAGGCCAGGAAGTTGTTATTCAGATAGAAAAAGAAGAACGTGGTAATAAAGGCGCTGCCATTACCACGTTTGTTAGTCTGGCTGGTCGTTATCTGGTATTGATGCCGAACAACCCGCGTGCTGGTGGCGTTTCCCGCCGGATCGAAGGTGAAGACCGTAATTTAATTCGTGAAGCACTGAGTCAGCTTGAGGTTCCTGATGGTATGGGGATGATCGTTCGAACCGCTGGTGTTGGGCGTAATGTTGAAGAATTACAGTGGGATTTAAATTACCTGTTACAGTTGTGGACGGCATTCGAAAAAGCCGCAGCCAAACGTTCAGCACCGTTCCTGATTTATCAGGAAAGTGACATTACCACACGCGTCTTACGCGATTACTTTCGTAGTGACATTAGTGAAGTATTAATTGATTCGGTGGATACGTACAACGCTGCGATGGAGTTTGTACAACAGGTAATGCCAAATAGTGTCCATAAGATAAAGTTGTATGAAGATGTGGTGCCCATATTCAATCGGTTTCAGATCGAAAATCAAATTGAATCGGCCTATCGACGTGAGGTTTCGTTGCCAGCAGGTGGCGCTATCGTCATTGATCACACCGAGGCGCTGATATCCATTGATATTAACTCAGCGCGTGCGACCAAAGGCAGTGACATTGAAGACACTGCAACGCAGACTAATCTTGAAGCTGCTGATGAAATAGCACGACAGTTGCGGCTGCGTGACATTGGTGGTCTGATTGTGATTGATTTTATTGATATGATGAACAATAAAAATCAGCGGGCAGTTGAAAGTCGATTAAACGCTGCAATCGAACTTGATCGCGCTCGGGTTCAAATTGGGCGTATCTCGCGGTTTGGTCTACTGGAAATGTCGCGGCAGCGTTTAAAACCTTCATTGGATGAATCGACACAAATTGTTTGCCCGCGGTGTAGCGGTCAAGGAACAATACGCACGGTCGAATCTTTAGCCCTGTCGCTGGTTCGCCTCCTTGAAGAAGAGGCGCTAAAAACCAGTACTGTGCGTGTTGATATGCATGTGCCGATTGACGTGGCAACCTATTTGCTCAATGAAAAACGGCAGGCAATTTCAAGCATCGAAAAACAAACGAATGTTACTGTACTGGTGGTTGCTAATCCAACGCTGGAAACACCACAATATAAAGTTGAGCGTATTCGCAAAAATGACCAGAATGAAGTTGCGTCTGCTGTGGCGAGTTATCAGCGTGCAGAAAAAAATACAGAGAAGCAACTGGAAATTTTTAAAGAAAAACCAATTTTGCCAGAACAAGCTGCAGTTAAAAGTATTCAACCTGGCCAGCGTCCAGTCTCCAGCTCGACACCTGCTCCAGTTGAAAAACAGAGCAAAACTTCCAGTAAGAGCTTGCTTGGAAAAATTGTGTCTATTTTCAGTGGTAAAAATGAGCAGGAAGAAACGCCTGAAGAAAATAAACCGGTTGTGCGTAATCCGCGTAGCAGGGACTCGCGTGGTACTCAGCGAAATCAGAGCAGAAATCGTCATCGCCAAAGTAATAAACAGGGAGGGGGCCGGACTAACTCTAATAGAGAGTCGGCTACCAATAGAAAACAGCCTGCTGTGCAGAAAAATAGCAACACTGTAAAAGAGAATGCGAAACAGAAGCCAACCAGTAAAATCTCAGCGGATACGCGCGAAAAAAGTCAGGATGGGGTAAAAAATAGTGGCCAGGGATCACGCAATCGTCGGCGGCGAAACAGTAATCCAAAGCATTTAAAAAATACCGCTTCTGAGCCAGAGAAAAATAAAATAGACACATCGGCGAACAACAATATTGGTTCAGACAATGTGTCAAAATCGGAAATTCCCGCTGTGCCACGTTCGGCACAAGAAAAGCCGGATTTTGTAAAGCCAGAGCTAGAAAAACAGCCTGACCCGATAAAACCGAACCCGGTGAAGACATCGCCTGCAGCGATGAAACCGCCGAAACCGGTACCGAACAAAAAGGCCGAACCGGCACTGGAAAAGCAGCCAGCCAGTAATGAAAATCGCCCGGCAACATCCTCGTTTGATGAGTAATGTTCCATGAGCAATGTTCCATGAGTAATGCGCCAGGAGTATACGTTAAGAGAACTTCGATATTTCGTGGTAAACAGCGCGTTTGTAGAACGTATTACTGAAGCAGATAAAAAGGCTACCTGGTGTTCAAGACATGCGGTAAATACCGCCATGTAAGCTCGACACCCGCATCTCTGCGGCTGACGGTCTTGAACACCAGATATTATTTCCATCCATCCGGTTAATAATTGCTCGTTACCTGTAGATGTTTCAGCAAACCTTCTGCCGCGTTTTCGATTAAATTTAGTACAATTTCGAACCCATTTCCTGAACCATAATAGGGGTCAGGAACTTCGGTTTCGATATTGTTGCTATAGTTCAGGAATAGATGAATTTTATTTTCATGCCCTGACGGACAAATGGCCTCAAGATCTTCATAATTGCTTTTATCCATTGCAATAACATAATCAAATTGAATAAAGTCATTGGTGACGACTCGGCGAGCGCGTAGAGGGCTTAAGTCAATATCGCGTTTTTTCGCTGCGGATTGTGCACGCGGGTCAGGTGGGCTGCCAATGTGATAGGCGTGGGTACCAGCGGAGTCAATTTCAATACTGCTTTCGAGGCTGGCATTTTCTACCTTGTGGCGAAAAATGCCTTCGGCAGTGGGAGATCTGCATATGTTGCCCATGCATACAAATAAAATACGAATCATAATTTTTTATAGCAAGATTTGACCAGGGGCAGATATTATCATTATGCGCGATGATATGTGTTATTTTCCAGTTAGAACATTTTTATAGAATCCGTTATTATTCAGCCCCATTATTAAACACCATTCAAATGCCATGCTGAAAATCTATAATAGCCTGACCCGGCAGAAAGAAATATTTACTCCCATCGAATCCGGCAGGGTAAAAATGTATGTTTGCGGTATGACGGTCTATGATCTTTGTCATTTAGGCCATGCGCGGGTGCTGGTGGTATTTGATACAGTGACCCGATATTTACGACACCGTGATTATAAGGTGACTTATATCCGTAATATTACTGACGTAGACGATAAAATCATCCAGCGGGCTAAGGAAAATCGGGAAGATATAACAACATTAACCGAGCGTTATATCCAGGCAATGCATGAAGATGCTGCTGCATTGGGCGTGTTGCCACCCGATGGTGAGCCATGCGCAACAGCTTCAATGGATACGATTGTAACCATGATACAAACCCTGATTGATAAGGGATATGCCTATCAGGCAAAAACTGAAAAGGGCAGAGGAGACGTCTATTACGATGTCAGTGCCTTTGCGCACTATGGCCAGCTATCGGGGAAAAAGCTCCGGGATCTACGTGCTGGCGAGCGTGTTGCCATTGATGAAAACAAGGATGACCCACTGGATTTTGTATTGTGGAAGACAGCCAAACCGAATGAGCCTTACTGGAATTCCCCCTGGGGCAGGGGTCGGCCTGGTTGGCATATTGAGTGTTCGGCAATGTCAACCTGTTGCCTGGGTAATCATTTTGATATTCATGGTGGTGGCCAGGACCTGCAATTTCCCCACCATGAAAATGAAATTGCCCAGTCAGAAGCAGCGACGGGTGAAAAATTTGTCAACCTGTGGATGCACAACGGTTTTGTCCGCATTGATGATGAAAAAATGTCCAAATCGCTGGGTAACTTCTTTACCGTACGCGAGGTGCTCAAAGTCTACAAAGGCGAGGAAATTCGTTATTTCGTACTGGCTAGCCATTACCGCAGCCCGCTGAATTATTCTGATCAATTGCTAAACAGTGCACGTAGCGCATTGACTCGATTATATAATAGCCTGCGTGGGTTAGTGATTCCTCAGACTGTGGCGACTGATGATGCAGCAATTGCAAAGTTTGAACAGGTCATGGATGATGACTTTAATACACCTGAAGCGCTGGCGGTGTTGTTTAATCTGGCTAATCAGGTGAATCGATTGCGTAAAACTGATTATCAGGCCGCCTTAAACCAAGCGGCGGTACTAAAAAAACTGGCAAATGTGTTGGGGTTGCTTGAAAGTGATCCTGAAGCTTATTTGCAAAGTGGGACTGAAGACGAAATGAGTAGCGATGAAATTGAATCGCTTATTCAAGCTAGATTACAGGCCAGGGCAGAGAAGAACTGGGCCGAGGCCGATAGAATTCGTGATGCGCTGAGTGATATGGGAATTAGCCTGGAAGACAGAGCAGTGACTACGCTCTGGCGGCGGGGCTAAAATCAGCAATTTTTCTGCATCTGCGGTTAATCTACAGCGCACTTACTGTTGTCATTGTCTATTATTCATGTATAATTTGCGCTCTACAATTTGATTATCCCTTGCTCCACCACACCGATTTAGCCTAATGGTTTGATTCGTTCTGTTAAATGATGGGGGGCTATAACCGAGAGGAATGTTATGCGTCACTACGAAATCGTATTTCTGGTGCACCCAGACCAGGGTGAACAAGTCCCCGCAATGATCGACCGCTATAAAGCAATGGTGGAAAATAATGGCGGAAAAGTTCATCGTCTTGAAGACTGGGGTCGCCGCCAACTGGCTTATTCCATTAATAAAATTCATAAAGCACATTATGTTCTGATGAACATTGAATGCAATGAAAGTGTCCGCGCAGAAATTGAAACTGCCTTCCGTTTTAATGATGCAGTTATTCGTAACCTGATTATGAAACGTGATGATGCGATTACAGATCCATCTCTACTGGTAAGAACTAGAGAAGAAGCTGAGCCTAGTCCGGCACCCGCATCCGCACCGGCAAAAACCAGTAATACTGATACTGTAACTGATACTGTCACAGCTGATACTGTAAAAACTGATACTGTAAAAGCAGATGCTAAAGTAGATGTTGCTGAAGCAACTACGACAAATAAATAGGAGAATCTAATGGCTGCATATTTTAGACGTAAACGTTACTGTCGTTTTACTGCTGAAGGCATCAAAGATGTCGATTACAAAGATATTGAGTTGTTAAAAGCCTTTGTTTCAGAGAGTGGCAAAATTGTACCTGCTCGTATTACTGGTACAAAAGCAAGATACCAGCGTAAATTAACCCGTGCGATTAAAGTATCTCGTTACCTTGCCTTAATGCCATACACAGATAGCCATAAATCATAATGGCTAACAAGTAAGTCTTGCTCATTTGAGGGCTGTTTGTTTTGAGTAATACCCGAAAATGACAATGGTTATCTCAGGTTTGGTACGATGATTTTGTTAGCAGGCTTTATATTAAAAGGGCCATTTCAGGCTGCGCTAGTGGCTGCTGCAATGGCCATTTTGGGGATGTTGTTCCCGCCAGTAACCTGGATAAGTGCGGCAGCCATTGTATTGGTTACGCTGGTAAACGGTTACAAACAGGGATTGGTAACCACGGCCATTGCATATCTGGGTGCCGCAGTTTTTGCCTATATTATCCTGCTTAAGATGGCAACTGGTTCCGCTTTGTCTCCTCTGGTGGCACTGGAGATGGTGCTTTATTTTGCACTGTTGGTCTGGTTGCCCGCGTGGATGGTATCAGCAACATTAAAACTAACCATATCATTGGCTTATAGCTTGCAGTTTCTGGCAATTGTTAGTTTGATTGCTATTGCAGTATTTTATACCCTATACCCGAATTTCGGTGAGCTTTGGCGACAATATTTTGATCAGCTGTTTGGCCAGCTAGCGGCTCAGTCTGATAAGGTCTCATTAGCGACCTTAAAAAATATGGAAAATGGCTTGATTCATTTTTTACCTGGGCTATTTGTTAGCAGCTTGATGTTTGGTACTATGCTTAGTCTGTTCCTGGGACGATGGTGGCAGGCCATTTATTTTAACCCAGGCGGTTTTGCAAAAGAGTTTCAAGCGTTGTCACTGGGGAAAGCGACAACGCTTGTGGGTCTCACTATAATCGTCTTATCCCTGCTACTAAAGACATATGTTATGTATGCATTTATGGCGATAGTGATGATGCTGTATCTTGTTCAGGGCGTGGCAATTTTGCATGCGGTGTTTAAAATCAAGCAACTGCATTTAATCTGGTTAATACTCACGTATGCTTTAATGATGTTTGTACCGCAGATCATGTTATTGCTGATATTTGTCGGACTGGTCGATAGCTGGGCAGATATTCGCCAGCGGTTTGTTTTAAAACAGCAATAAATAGTCGGCACATTATTGTAGTATATTGTTGGGATATGGATTCAGGTTTAATCAATTGAAAGATCGAAGATGGTGTTCGTGATAAATTATTTTTGCTAAATAAAAGCTTATTAATAGAGGTTAGAAAGATGGAAGTCATCTTATTTGAAAAAATCGATCGCTTGGGTAACATTGGCGATTTGGTTAATGTTAAAGCGGGTTTTGCGCGCAATTGTTTATTGCCTCAGGGCAAGGCAAAAGTTGCTTCTGAAGCAAATAAAGCTGAAATAGAACAGCATCGGGTCGAACTTGAAGCAACGGCGAAAGGTGCTATCGCTGCCGCCGAAGCACGGCGTGATAAAATTGCTGAATTATCGATTAGCATTACAGCAAAATCAGGGGCAGAAGGTAAATTATTTGGCTCGATTGGTAATGCCGATATTGCAACAGCGATAACTGAAGCGGGTGTTGATATAGAAAAGCGTGAAGTACGTTTGCCTGAAGGTCCGATTCGTCAGGCGGGTGAGTATGAAATTACGCTGCATTTACATACTGATATAAATGCGGTTACTAACATTATTGTTATTGGTGATGAAAATACTTGATACCGATTGATGGTGTCTGGAATTAAAAACCTGCATTTGTGCAGGTTTTTTTTTGGAATAAGGGGATTTCATTTCTTCCATGCAGACTTTCACCCAGTGACAATTCACTTTATAATCCAGACTATATTTTTCAGGTTTACTTATGTCAGAAATAGCAGCTTTTTCAACCTCCGATAATCAGACCAGTAACTTGCGTGTCCCCCCGCATTCAGTGGAAGCAGAACAGGCGGTGATTGGTGGTTTGTTACTGGATAATCGTGCCTGGGAGCAGATTGCTGATAAGCTGATGGAGACGGATTTTTATCGTAATGACCACCGTTTGTTATTTTCTGCCATCCGGGCACTGGAAGCCCAAAATAAGCCCTTTGATGCGGTGACACTTTCTGAATATCTAAAAGAAAACAATCAGTTAGATCAATCTGGAGGGGTAATCTATTTGGCTCGCCTTGCCAAAGATACTCCCAGTGCGTCAAATATTGCAGCCTACGCTGAAATTGTGCGCGAAAAATCGGTGTTACGCCAGTTGATTTCTGTGGGTACAGATATAAGCAATAGCGGTTATCAACCTCAGGGTCGTGATAGCAAGGAGCTGCTGGACAATGCAGAGAAAAATGTTTTTCGGATAGCAGAGCAGGGTGCCCGTGGTGCTGGTGGCTTCCAGGATATAAAAGCTTTACTGTCAAAAACAGTGGACAAGATTGATCACCTGTTTAACAGTAATGGGGCAATAACCGGCGTTTCAACGGGTTTTGATAAATTTGATGAGATGACTACTGGTTTGCAGGCGGCGGATCTGGTAATTATAGCCGGTCGCCCTTCAATGGGAAAAACGACTTTTGCGATGAATATTGCAGAAAATGCGGCACTTGGTGACAAGTTGCCGGTCGCTGTTTTCAGCATGGAAATGCCGGGAGACGCGCTGGCGATGCGGATGATTTCTTCTCTTGGGCGGGTTGATCAGCACCATATTCGCACGGGTAATTTAACCGATGAAGACTGGGCGAGAATTACCTCAGCCATCACCATTTTATCGGATGCGAACATCTTTATTGATGACACGCCCGCCATGTCACCCAGTGAAATACGCGCCAGGGCTCGACGCCTGAAACGGCAACATGGCCTGGGTTTAATTATTATTGATTATCTGCAACTCATGCAGGTACATGGTGGTAGCGAAAATCGGGCAACAGAAATTTCAGAAATTTCACGCAGTCTAAAAGCAATGGCGAAAGAATTAAGTGTGCCAGTTATTGCACTTTCACAGTTAAATCGCAGTCTTGAACAGCGTCCTGATAAACGCCCAGTGATGTCTGACTTGCGGGAATCGGGGGCAATTGAGCAAGATGCTGATCTCATCGTATTTATTTATCGCGATGAAGTCTATAACGAAGACAGTCCGCAAAAAGGGATGGCAGAAATTATTATTGCTAAACAGCGTAACGGCCCCATTGGGAAATCCGTGTTGACCTTTCTGGGTAAATATACCAAGTTCGAGAATTATATTCCTGAGATGTATAACAACGACGGTTTTGAGTGAACGCGGTCGTGTCGCAGTCTGCGCTACGCCGAGTGCGTATACGTATTGACGCGCAGGCACTGCAGCATAATCTTTCACGAGTAAAGCATTATGCGCCTCACAGCCATCGAATGGCCGTTATTAAGGCAAATGGTTATGGTCACGGCCTGTTACGGATTGCGAAAATTTTACATGAAGCCGAACTGCTTGCTGTTGCTACCGCTGCAGAAGCACTTGAGCTGCGTAAACAGAGTATTTCTCAGCCCCTGGTCGTTTTGCATGGTTTTTGCGATGCAACTGAGCTTGATGCGTTAGCCTCCCTGCAGGTTCAACCTGTGGTACATCAGTTTTGGCAACTGGATTTACTGGAAAGTTTTACCGGGAAGCGTGTTGATGTCTGGTTGAAAATTGATACAGGTATGCATCGGCTGGGTTTTTCTGAATACGATGTTGCCGCTGCCATTACGCGTTTACTGCATTGCAAGAGAGTTAGGAATATAACGCTAATCTCCCATTTTTCTAATGCAGATGAGGTTAATAATAATATTAATAATAAGCAGTTGGAGTTATTTAATAAAGTAATTTCTGGTATGGGTTTTAGTGTAAGCATGGCAAATTCAGCGGCCATAATCAGTCTGCCTGATAGTCATTTTGATATTGTGCGTCCTGGTATCATGTTATATGGCAGCTCACCCTTTGCGAGTCAATCTGCACAGCAATTAGGGCTACAGGCAGTAATGAATTTTGAGTCGGAACTCATTGCCATCCAGCGACTAAAGCAAGGCGATGCAATCGGTTACGGTGGTGATTGGGTCTGCCCAGAGGACATGCCAGTCGGTATCGTTGCTGCCGGTTATGGAGATGGTTATCCACGTCACGCTAAATCGGCAACGCCAGTCTGGTTAAATGGCCAGCGCTGTAATTTATTAGGCCGGGTTTCAATGGATAGCCTGTGCATTGATTTGCGACAGGTTAAAGCAACGCCGGGTGATCGCGTTGTCTTGTGGGGCAAGGAACTATCGGTTGATGAAGTGGCACGCTACGCCGATACGATTGCCTATGAGCTATTATGCACTGCTGGCAGTATGGCGAGTTCTTCATAGGTAGAGACCCGGTGGTAAGTTTAAAAATAAGAATAAATTGCTAACAGTACAGATGAAAAGGTTCCCATTGTTCAAGACTGTTAGCCGCAGAGATGCGGGTGTCGAGTCGACAGGGATGTATTCACCGCGTGTCTTTAACCATGGGTATCCTTTGCATTCGTTTCAGTAATAAATGCAGATAAGATAATACAGATAAGATTTTATTGGAGTATAACGATGTTCTACAAACAACTAATTATTGTATCACTCGCTAGCCTGGTTCTTGGTCTGACAGGCTGTAGTGAAGGTGTGATGTTTCGAGATAATGCCAGCCATATGGGAGTGTATAGTGGCTCTGGACCAATGACACTGGATAAACTTGTCTGGAAGTTCTCTGTAGGCAAGAAATGTTACTCCTCTCCGGTGGTTGCGAATGGAACCATTTATCTAGGTTGTAACGACGATAATCTGTATGCCATTAGCCAGAAAACTGGGCAGTTAAAATGGAAATATAAAACGGCTGGTAATGTCGAAGCCACCCCTGCCATTGATGATGGTATGATTTATATTGGTAGTTGGGATAAATACCTGTATGCGATTGATGAAAAAACGCAGGCGCTACGCTGGAAATTAAAAACAGGTGGCCCTATATCCTCTTCACCGGTCATCGTTAACGGTATTATTTATTTTGCCAGTGAAGATGGCAAACTCTATGCAGCGAATGCAAAGACTGGTTTTAGAAAGTGGAGCTTTAATGCAAAAGCAACTATTTATAGTTCGCCTGCGGTCAGTAAAAATCTTATTTTCTTTGGCACCCTGAAAGGCTCGATGTATGCGGTGAATATTCATACTGGCCAGGAATTCTGGCGTTACCAGACAAACGGTAAAATTTATTCATCGCCCGCGACTGATGGCGATAAAGTCTATTTCGGTAGTGATGACAAGCATGTTTATGCAATAAACATCATGACCGGGCAGCAGGTCTGGGTAAAGAAAACCGCTGGCCAGGTGCTATCTTCTCCCGCATTGTATGATAACAAAGTGTTTGTCGGTAGCAAAGATGGTTATGTGTACGCCTATAATGCGGAAGATGGAGCTCGTGAATGGGAGTTCAGGACTGGTGCACCGGTGTATAGCCCTGTCAGCATTGCTTCAGGTGCAGTTTATGTTGGGAGCGTAAATAAGAATCTTTATGCCCTAAGCGCGTCACAGGGTAGCTTATTGTGGAAATATCATATTGACAATCCTATCTACTCTGCACCGGCAATTAGTGATGGTCAAGTCTATTTTAGTAGCGTGAATGGTTCGCTTTACGCGGTTAAGTAATCGCGTTATCATTTTTAACCGCATTGTTTTTCCGCCTGGCTCTAACTGGCTTATTTACGACTAATGTTGTCAATGATAGGGCAACCTCCCTTCGACCCCGTACAAAGATTGATTAACAGCGTCAGTTCTTTCTGCAGTGTGGTTAAGATCTTCAGATGCGCATCGACTTCATTGAGTTTGTCCTGTGTTAGTTGCCGCACGCTCTTTTTTGCGCGCCCTGGGTTTTCACGCATCTGGAGTAACTTTGCTATTTCATCCAGTGAAAAATTCATGGTTTTTGCGCGTTGTATAAAACGAAGACAGGATAAGTCCTGGTTGCTGTAATGGCGAACTCCTGACGGTGCTCGACTGACCGTTTTTAACAGGCCAATTTTCTCGTAATACCGCAATGTGTCCGCGCTTAGATCCGTCATTTTTGAGATATCGCTGATTTTGTAAGTTAGCTTAGGATCTTTCTTAACGGGCATTGCTTTTACTCCTAAAAACGAGATTGACAATAAAGGTAACCCCCACTGAGCACAATATTCACCAGGCGGGTCGGCAAACTCTTTTGATGTTCACGCACAGTGAATCCATCAGCTTAGGCCGTCTATACTATTTTCTAAGGCTTGCAGTAACTGCTTAGCCGAAGGTAGAGCAGTAAAAATGAGTTCACCGTTGATAGCAATGGACGGCGCTGATAACACACCTAACTCAATCGCATAATCCATCTCATGCAGGATATTAACTTCGCGCCATTCAAATTTTTCATTTCCTAACTGACTAACGATGATTTCAAGCGCATCCTTTGCTTTGCCGCACTTACCACAGCCGGGTGCAGTAAAAACTTCTATCTTTGTCATGAAATGCCTCACTAAACGTTTAAATCAAGAAGCTTACACCTGTCGATAACCTGGAGCTAACTCTAAGTTCAAGCATTGGCTACTTATTTAAGGGTACCCCGATTAATTTATCGGTGCTCAGCTTACACCTTGTAGTTGGCTCCAGGTCAAGAAAAAATTCGTGCCATCATGTTGAGGAAAGGGAAGTTCTATAAAGTGTTCGGTGCTATTAGCACCACTGCACATATTGGACACGGCTTAAAGATGACAAAATGCACACATTGTGTTACCTTTTCTAAATGAAGGCGTATTCCTGGAATTCCGAAAAAAATGAGTTACTTCAAAAAGAGCGTGGCATCTCATTTGAAGAAATAGTTCTTAATATTCAATTAGGTAATGAAGTAGCCATTTATGACCATCCAAACACCAAAAAATACTCTAATCAAAAGATTTCAGTTGTTTTAATTGAGGATTATGCCTATTTGATTCCTTATGTAGAAGATAAGAACCAAATATTTCTTAAAACAATTATCCCCAGTCGTAAAGCGACTAAGCAGTATGTAGGTGATGCCAATGAGTAAGTTAGATCCATATGAAAAAGAAATTCTTGATGCCTTTGATTCAGGAAAGTTAAAAAAATCTAAAATGGAAAAACAACAAATTAAGTGCCATGCATCTGTCGCTGAGGCAACTTTCAAAAAGGATGCCCGTATAAATATCAGGTTGTCCTCCAGAGATCTGCGCTCTTTACAAGCCAGGGCATTAATGGAAGGTCTGCCATACCAAACATTCGTATCTAGTATTTTGCATAAATTTATCGACGGTAAGCTTGTAGACAAATCAGCTAACAAGTGACTGTGGTACAAAGTCAACAGACCTGCCTTGCTTCATCGTGGTTATTAAGGGAATACCCTTTAATTTCAGTCGAGTACGATAAAAAGTGCTTTTGCCTGCGTCTGCCTGCGTCATTGAGGGGACCTTCAAAATATTTGGCTCAACGCACCAAAACACCACATAGGCGACATTAGGTACGCGGGTCAGTTCTGATGTCAAGTCGAAGAGAGCGGACATTGGCAAGATAGTCCTGACAGAGCGTTTTCGACCACAGCGAACTGTCGTGATTATGAACATGTTCCAGGTCAAAGTTACTAAAAAGCACGCAAACGCCCGTGTGATAAGGTATCGACAGGGTTTGTAAGTCTCTAAAATCTGTTTTCTAACAGGTGAATTTCAAATAATCATCAAAATAGCGTTACTATATTTTACATATTAACTACAACTAATGTACTGAATTATTTTTAACCAATTGTTAATTATAGACATAAATTGTTGGCTTACATATTGCATTGTAAATTTAACTAGTTATCTAAACGAAATAATAACTCTGTTGTCGTGACGAGTAAATGTAACTAACATAGGAGAAGGGAATAGTGATTATTAAATCTTTTATTGGCACAGTCTGTGCTCTTGTACTTATCTGTGGTACCTCAATTGCCAATGCGGCATCTATCAACTTCAGTTCACCATCAATGACGGCGAATGTAAATGATATTATTACACTTGACGTGTTGATGGATTTTACAGGTAATCCAACTCTTGGAGGCGGGACTGATATCTTCTACGATTCAGCTGTACTGTCATACTAGAGTTTTAGTTTTGCGACGACCAGCTTAACTCTGAATCCAGCTTTCAGTCGAACACCTGACATTCTTTCTAACAAGTTAGAAGGTTTAGCCTTCGGTAATTTTAATGGGTTATCCGGTCCCGGTACTGTAGGAACATTGACCTTTCAGGTGATTGCATCTGGGAATACAACACTGCGCATGGCTGAAACTACTAGCGCCCTGGGTGGGGGGGCGTTCATCTCCGATACAACTTTTCTTCCTTTTCCTCCACAAACTGTAAGTTTTGGTTCAGCAAATGTAAGGATAAGTGCTGTCCCTTTGCCTGCTGCGGTCTGGCTGTTTGGAAGCGGCCTGCTTGGTCTGATCGGTGTATCAAGAAAACACATAAAAAGTTAACAGGTAACTATTAGCCTGAGAAAACAAAGCGGCAACCATTGTGTTGCCGTTTTGGTTATCAATTTTAAATCGTGATATAGAAATAGGCGTTTAAAGGGGCTGCTCCGATAATTAGAAAAATCTAAACTCAAAAAAATATTAAGGGGCTGGAAAATGCACATTGATTTAAATATGGTTAGAGCAGGAAAAGTTACTCACCCTTCAAAATGGGATCAAAGCGGTTATAACGAAATTCAAAATCCACCAAGACGCTATCAAATAATTAATAGAAAACGCCTGTGCGAACTAACAGGAGCCAAAAATTTGTGTTTAGAACACGCTATGTGGGTGACTGAAGCGCTAACGAAAGCCAAACATCAGCGAGAAGGTCAATGGAGTGACAGTTTAGCGATTGGCGGTAAACGATTTATAGAATGCTATATGGATCAAGTAGATAGTAAAGCGAATAGCCGAAAAATAAGCGTTATTGATGGCTGTCATGTCGTTCAAGAAACGCCGGCGGCTTACAGTGCCCATATTGAGGTAAAAAACAGTCGTTTAAAGCCACAATAGGCTGAATTTCATTACAAAATATTAATGTTATTAATATATTAGCTTGGTTCGACCCAGGTTTTATGCGCACGGTCGCAATAAATAGTCACCGTTTGAATATTTTCATCAAGTTCAATATGCTTGACTGTTTGGCCGCTGAGACCCAAAATCTTGCTGGAGATACTAACGCTCATTTATCTGTTATCTATAAAGTGGTAAGAGACTTCATATTTCAACAGGTTAGTGTGGCGTTAGTATCTTTTTTTACTCACAAGAGCGGAGAAGAGCCATATTGTTTAATGGGCATGGTTGAATAGATCAAAAAGTTGAATCAACTCTATTAGTTATATATTAGATGTAAAATCTGAATTAAGATGCTAAATAGCAAAAATGGGTTTGTGTCGTTTATCTGTGTGTTAGGATGCGCTTTTTGTTGAAGGCGTTATATTAATTCAAATTTAACTTTATCGACACCATTAATATCAGTTTATCTGAAGTAATAAAAAGATAATAATCGAAGAATCTGTCTATGACTAAATCCCAATCTGCCTCAAATGTAGTAATTTATACTGATGGTGCCTGTCGTGGTAACCCCGGCCCGGGTGGCTGGGGGGCCAGTTTGCGCTTTAATGGCCATCGTAAAAATTTATATGGTGGTGAAGCGAACACCACGAATAATCGTATGGAATTGATGGCGGTTATACAGGGGCTAAATTCACTTAGCCGTACCTGTTGCATACAAATTTATACTGATTCTAAATATGTCCTCAATGGAATTACCCAATGGATGCCAAACTGGAAAAAAAACGGCTGGAAAACGGCGGCAAAAAAACCGGTAAAAAATGTAGAATTATGGCAACAGCTGGATACCGCATTACAACAACACCAGGTGGAGTGGTCATGGGTAAAAGGCCACTCCGATGATGAAGGCAATGAATGTGCCGATACGCTGGCTAATCAGGGCATTGATGAAATGTTGAAAAAACAGGCTACCGGTCGGGGTTAAATGAATGCGAAAAATTGTACTCGATACAGAGACCACCGGTCTTGATCCCGGTCAGGGACATAGAATAAATTGGCTGTGTTGAACTGCTAAACCGGCGTTTAAGCGGTAATAATTATCATCAATATTTACAGCCTGACCGTGAGATTGATGAGGGTGCCCAGGCCGTGCATGGTATTTCCAATGAATTTCTCGCCGATAAACCGGACTTTGCTGCGGTGGTGGATGACTTTCTTGAGTACATAAAAGGGGCGGAGTTAATCATTCATAATGCGCCGTTTGATGTGGGTTTTATCAATGCTGAACTGAACCGGGTTGGGCCCGAGTACGGTAGTGTCGATACTTATTGTACGGTCACTGATACATTGGTGATGGCACGAAAAAAACGCCCCGGTAAAAAAAATAATCTGGATGTCCTGTGTAAAGAATATGATGTAAATAATTCGCAGCGTGATTTACATGGTGCATTACTCGATGCTGAATTACTGGCAGAAGTCTATTTGCATATGACCGGCGGGCAGAGCGCCTTACTGTTAGACAGTGAAGAAGTACAACAGGCAGGTCAATCGGTCAGCACTAATGCCGCAGTCAGGCGAATATCAAAAGATCGACCAGCATTAAAAATAGTCCATCCCAATGTCGATGAAGCGGCAGCTCATCAGGCATTCATAAAAAAGATGGGTGAGAATTGTTTATGGAAGAAACCTTAATGCTAGCCATGATTGCGTAGTTAAAAAGAGTGAGAATAAGAATATAAATAGCAGCACAGATTCCCGGATAGGTTAAGACATGCAGGTGGATAAAACAGGTGTTACAGAAAACCATTCAGTACGAAGTAGCCATATTGATTTGTATAGAGCTGTTGACTAATTTTGAAAATTACCTCTAAAGAGCAGGCAACTAATATACGCCTTGAACAAGTTTATCTGCTGTATAAACAGTCAGCTTTTCTTTTTTTTGGTTCAATCGCTACGATTTTAATTATTACTGTGCATTTCTGGAATCAGACTGACCCGGTGTTGTTGTCCGGCTGGCTAGCGGCGAGTTTAATCCTGTTTTTTTTTCGCATCTGGATGATTCAATATTTCAGACGCAATAAACCACGCAAAACGGCAATAAAATGGGGGTATATTTTTATGACCACATCGATATTATCCGGTTTATTGTGGGGCTGTCTACCACTGTTTATTCTGGATTTATCGGATGTATTGGGTGTCTTGCTTGCATCGACTATTATGACGGGAATGGTAGCCGGTTCGCTGGTCTCATTGTCGTGTTTTATGCCCACACACCAACTGTTTTCTTTTTTTTCACTGGGACCATTTATCTATGTGACTTTGCTGGATAGTAATCCGGTAATGGTGCAGTTTGGTATTATTCTTTTCATCTATTTTCTGGTTATGCTGGGATTTTCAGTGATGGTTAATCGTAACATTACCGATTCGATTCGACTGCGCTTTGAAAACCTTGAATTGCTTGATAATCTACGCCAGCAGAAAAAACTGGCTGAACATGCCAATGTTGAAAAATCCCGTTTTCTCGCTGCAACCAGCCATGATCTGAGACAGCCGTTACATGCGCTGGATCTGTACCTGGGGGCATTAAAAAATATTCTTAACAATGATGCCCAGTCTCAACTGTTAACTAAATCGATCCGCTCCAGTCATGCACTCGGTGAACTATTGAATGCACTCATGGATATTTCCCGGTTGGATGCCGGCAATATTGAGGTGAACTTAAGTACTTTTGATGTACACGCTGTTCTGTCTGAACTGGTTGATGAGTTTCAATCACTGGCAAAACAAAAAGCTATGTATATTCATTTGCAGGCAAGAAGTTGTTTAGTTGAAAGTGATCGGGTTTTATTTTCACGTATTATTCGTAATTTACTCTCCAATGCAATTAACCATAATGAGCGGGGTAATATAAGCATTGATACGGAAGATATGGGTGACAGGATTGATGTCTGTATTAAAGACCAGGGCAAGGGGATTGCTGAAACTGAAATTGAGAAAATATTTTCAGAGTTCTATCAACTGGATAATCCTGAACGTGACAGGACCAAAGGGCTAGGCCTGGGGCTGGCCATTGTCCGGCGTCTGTCTGTTTTGCTGGGGCATCCGCTGCGGGTGAAAAGTCAGCCGGGTACAGGCAGCTGTTTTTCAGTGCAGGTACCAAAATCGACAGTGATTGTGCAGGTGCCGCAAGTGCTCGCTCTAGGTGCGGAAACTTTACCAGAAGGTCTGTTTGTCGTTTGTGTGGATGACGAACTTGGTGTCCGCGATGCACTCACCGTATTATTAAGAAGCTGGGCTTGTGAAGTGCTGGTGAGTGAGAGTGAGCAGGAAATTCTTAGTGAGTTGAAGGCCGCCAATTACCCGCATCCTGATTTGATTATTTCGGATTATCGTTTGCGCGAAAATAAAACGGGGGTGCAGGTTATTAACGCGATCTGTGAGTATTTTCAGGCCAGTATCCCTTCTATTGTAATTACTGGCGATACCAGTGCAGAAATTCGTCAGCAGATAAAAGCGATAAATAGCGAAATTATGCTCAAGCCGGTTGAAGCAGATAACCTGCTACGGATGCTGGTTACACTCACGCAGTCGTAGTCAGATTAATTAACTGCCGCCGATTCCCAGTAATTCACGTGCAATATTAGCCGCCTGGGTGCGGTTATCGACCTGCAGATCAGACAATATCCGGCTGATATACTGTTTCACCGTGCCTTCAGACAGATGCATGGTTTCACTGATGGTTTTGTTGTTGTGGCCGTCAATAATTAAGACCAGTATCTGTTTCTGTTTATCGCTCAGGCAGGGTAAATTCTGCGAATGATTATCATGAGAAATATCGGTGAGAATAAAACGCCTGCCTGAGAGTACCTGTTTAATCGCACGTAAAATAGTTTCCCCACTGGCAGACTTAACCACATAACCGGATGCGCCGGCATCTATACAGGCCGAGATTGTCAGTGGGCGCTCATCAGCTGACACAATCATCACAGGTGTGGCAGGATACTGATGATGAATTTTTCCGATGCTAATCACACCCTGCATATCGGGCATACCCAGATCCAGCAGGATTAAATCATAATGATAAACAGCCAGTTTCTGTTGGACCTCATTAAACGAGCTGGAAAAGTCTATTTCCAGTTCGTCACCAAGCTGATCCAGCCAGACTGCCATGCTGTCACGAAACAAGCCATGGTCATCTGCAAGTAATATTTTCATTAAAGTATCTCTTGTACCTGTCTCTTACGTCCAGCCACTATCGGGAAGCGATAAGGCACTAAAACAATTACTGAGATAAAACATAACCCATACAACATACGAATAACCAGGAAAATACTAACTAAAGTTAATAGTATAGTCGATTTTTTAATTTTACAATTAATAAAACTATTGGAAACTTTGATTATTATGATTGTAAATAATATAAAAAATAAAACGATAAACAGACACAGGCATTCTTCAATGTTTGTTCTCCCCCATTGTCGTTTGCATAATTTAATCATTCGGTTTTGTTTGTGCCTTTGTTTGACGGTTATCTTAACGGCGCAAGTACTGGCAGCAACGGCAACCCCGAACACTAAGGTTGGCGACTTTATCACCAATCCAGTCACGGGTACTGATGAACAGGTTGTTGCACTGCTTAAGGATAACAGCGGTCTGGTCATTAATGTTGTCACTGATACCGGGTTTGTTTTTTTTACCAGAACAACGGTTGGCGATCAATTTCAATCCTCTGATCCGGCTAACACCAATACCTATCAAGTTGTCGGGGTAACATTAAACACGACGACCCAACTGGTTGAATCGGTGGATGTTAATTTAAGCACAGATGTCGGGGCGACTCCTGCCGTGACACCAACCTCTCTAGCGACGTATGATGACCAGAGTGCTACATTTAATGCTGTCCCCGCTAGTGCTGCAGGTGACCCACCTGGTACGGCTTTTAATCCGCTTCCTAATGGTTCAGGCCCCATTAATGAAAATCATGTTGGCGGCAGCGGTGGCGGCGGCAAAAATGCCTATGGTTTTCGTTTCTGCATACCACTTGTCGGTTGTAATACTATCGGTAAAAAAGGTTCAAATGGTCATGGCGGGCACACTGGCCCAACCGTAAACCGTACTGTTTCTATCAGTCATGGCGGCATTACAGCCACAAACACGTCTCAGGATGGCATCAGGGTGACCAGCACGGGCGGAAAAGGTGGTAAAGGTGGCGATTCATACGGGAATATTAAAGCTTATCGTGGTGGTAACGGTGGCAATGGCGGAAAAATTACCCTGGTTAATCATACAACCGTTAAAACAACAGGGAGGAAGGCTCACGGAATCGAAGTTATCAGTCGCAGTGGTAAGGGAGGTAAGGGTGGTAGTGGTAGAATTTTTGCGGCCAGTGGTTCTGGTGGTAATGCCCGCAGTGGGGGGCGAGTTGCCATCACTAATGACAATTCAATCGAAACGGGTGGTGATAATGCGCATGGTATCTATGGTTTAAGTGTCGGTGGTACTGGCGGTAGTGGTGGCAGTGGTTGGGGGATTGTCGGGAAGGGTGGCAGTGGTGCTGCCGGCGGTAAAGGTGGCCAGGTTTTTATTACTAATAATGCTTTAATTCATACAAAAGGCAGAGGCTCTCATGGCATCCTGGGGCAGAGTATCGGTGGTACCGGCGGTAATGGCGGGGATGCTGGCGGCATTGTCGCCTTTGGCGGTGGATCTTCCACTGGAGGGGCTGCTAACAATGTGACTATCACTCAGCAGAGTGCAGGAAATATCGTCACCGACGGCACCTATGCGATTGGTATTTTCGGTCAAAGTGTTGGTGGTAGTGGTGGTGACGGTGGTGCAGCGGGAGGGATTGTATCTTTTGGCGCCAGTGCCGGGTCTGGTAATCGCGCTGGTAATGTCAAAATTACTACTGATGCAGGTAGTTTTGTGACCACTAATGGTAATTATTCTGCCGCTATTTTTGGCCAGAGTGTTGGCGGCGGCGGTGGCAGTGCCGCACCCACTGGTGGCGTTGTTAGCCTGGGTGGAAAGGGTGGTTCGGGCGGTAATGGTGCTACAGTGAGCATTACCAATGGATCGACGGTTAGCACAACAGGAAAATATTCCTTTGGTTTGTTCGGGCAAAGTATTGGTGGTGGTGGTGGGTCTGCTGCAGGCACGGGCGGTCTGGTCGCCCTGGGTGGTGGTGGCTCTGCAGGTGGCTCTGCAGGTAACGTCACGATTACTAATTTAATCACCGGTGTGGTTCATACCGGTGGTGAATCGGGTCACGCTATTTTTGCTCAGAGTATTGGTGGTGGTGGTGGATCGGGTGCCGCTGCAGGTGGGCTGGTTGCACTCGGGGGCAAGGGCAGCAGTGGTGGACATAGCGGTACTGTTACCATCAAGAATAAGGGTACATTGACTACCGATGGTGTGGATGCACGCGGTATTTTCTCACAGAGTATTGGCGGTGGTGGTGGCTCCGGTGGTGGCTCTGGTGGTTTGTTTGCTTTAGGTGGGAAAAGCTCAAAGGGGAGTAATGGTGGTACAGTCAAAGTTGCTAACACGGGCAATATAACCACGTCAAAAAAAGGCGCGGATGCTATTTTTGCCCAGAGTATTGGTGGCGGTGGTGGTAGTGGTGCCTCATCTGGTGGTCTGGTTGCATTAGGCGGTAGTGGTAGTGGTGGTGGTACGGGTGGAGTGGTAGACATCACTAACTCCGGCATTGTGACCACAGCAGATAACCTGGCTCGCGGAATTTTTGCGCAGAGTATCGGTGGCGGTGGTGGTTCTGGTGGCACCAATGGTGGCCTTGTTAGTATCGGCGGTTCGGCGGGTGGTGCTAGCAATGCCAGCGCAGTGACCATTAACAATACCGGTAAAATTCAAACTCAGGGAGATTGGTCAACAGGGGTATTTGCGCAGAGTATTGGTGGCGGTGGTGGTTCAGGCGGCAACAGCGACGGTGTATTGCTTACCATTGGTGGTAAGGGAGGTAGTGGTGGCAACGCTGGAAAAGTATCGGTTAGCCAGGGTGGTTTTATTCGCACGGGGGGCAATGATGCCGCTGGTATTTTTGCACAGGCCGTAGGCGGCGGTGGCGGTAATGGGGGTAGTTCTAATTCCGGTTCTTTATTTGCCGGTGTTGCTATAGGTGGTGCTGGTGGTGCTGGCGGTGACGGTGCTGATGTGCTTGTTAGCATGAATACTTTTGATCTGGGCGGGAACATTATACCCTCGAGTATTTTAACTTCTGGTGATCGCTCAGGCGGTGTGTTAGCACAATCTGTTGGTGGTGGTGGTGGTAATGGTGGTGCGGCGATACAGGCAACTGCTGGCACCTTTGGTTCTGTTTCCGTTGCACTGGGTGGCAGCGGTAGTGCGGGTGGTCAAGGCGGGCATGTTGACTTAAACGGAACCGGTAATGTAAGCACTTCGGGTAATAATGCCACTGGTGTTACCTTGCAAAGTGTTGGCGGTGGCGGCGGCAATGGTGGCCTGACTGTTTCGGCATCACTTCAGGTGGGTATTGGTGGTGCGGCAGTGGGTGTAGCACTTGGTGGCTCATCAGGTAGTGGCGGCAATGGCGGCCACGTGGCATCCAGTCTTAGCGGTGATATTACGACTGCGGGCGCATTATCCACAGGTTTTATCGCCCAATCGGTTGGTGGCGGCGGCGGCAATGGTGGTACGGCGATTTCAGCTGTAGGCAGTATTGGTGCAACGGGCAGTGCTGCTATTGGTGTTGGTATTGGCGGTAGTGGTAGTGGTGGTGGCGTTGGTGGCGTTGTTGATATCGCCTTGAACGGCAGTGTAACAACTAAAGGTAATCAATCAACAGGCGTTGTTATCCAGTCGATTGGTGGCGGTGGTGGTAATGGTGGTATGACGGTTGCTGCGGTTGGATCAGCAGCAGTTGTTGGCAGTGGCGCACTATCAGTCGGGGTTGGTGGCAGTGGCGGTAGCGGTGGCAATGCGGGTGCGACAACAGCAAATATAATATCGAACGTAAGCACTCAGGGTGATGGTTCTAGCGGTATCATTGTTCAGGCAGTTGGCGGTGGTGGTGGTAATGGCGGTATGTCTGTTGCTGCATCCACTTCCGGTGCCGGCATTGGTAGCGGTGCTATCTCTATCGGTGTTGGCGGCACGGGCGGTAACGGTGGTCAGGGTGATATTGTAACGGCCGATTATAGTGGTGTGCTGCAAACGGATAGCGATAACTCGACGGGTATATTAATACAATCGGTTGGCGGTGGTGGTGGTAATGGTGGCGGTAATATCAGTGCATCTTTATCTGGCGCTGGCGGCGGTAGTGGCACGGTTGATGTTGGTCTTGGTGGTTCGGGTAGTCACGCCGGAAATGGTGGTCGCACGGGTGTAAAGAAAGCGGTTACGATGTCTGCGACAGGTCAGGTGATAACAAAAGGGAATAATTCGACTGCAATTATTGCGCAGAGTATCGGCGGTGGCGGTGGTAATGGTGGTTATAATATTTCTGCTAATGGTTCTGGCGCAGGTGCCGGGAGCGGAGCGGTTTCAGTTGGACTCGGTGGCAACGGTAGTGGTGGTGGTAATGGTAAAGATGTTGATGCAATTATTACCTCGGTTATATCGACATTGGGCTCCTCTTCTACGGGGTTTCTTGCACAATCCGTTGGCGGTGGTGGCGGTAATGGTGGTTTTAATGTTGCGGGTTCATTATCGGGTGCGGGTGCTGGCTCAGGGGCGGTTGCAATCGGTTTAGGTGGTAAGGGAGCCACGGGTGGTGTCAGTGGCCTGGTTACTGCTTCTTCGTCCGGTTCGATTACCACGATGGGTACTGATTCAGCAGGTTTTGTCGCACAGTCTATCGGTGGTGGTGGCGGTAATGGTGGCTTTAATGTTTCGGCTTCTGCTTCGGTTGGCGGTATAGGTAGTGGTGGTGTCAGTATTGGTCTGGGTGGTGCCGGTAGTGGTGCGGGTGCAGGTGGTCAAGTGGCTTCGACATCCAGTGGCAAGGTGACAACCAGTGGTGATGGTTCCACAGGTATTCTGGCGCAATCGATTGGCGGCGGCGGTGGTAATGGTGGTTTTAATGTATCTGCCTCTGCCTCGGCTGCAGGGGCGGGTAGTGCTGCCATTGCAGTGGGTCTGGGTGGTTCTGGTGGTAGCGGTGGTCTGGGCGGGGAGGTTGGCCTGGCGGTTACGAACGACGTTAATACAGCAGGCGCGAATGCCTCGGGTGTTGTCGCGCAAAGTATTGGCGGCGGCGGCGGTAATGGCAGCTTTAATGTTGCTGGTACAGGTTCAGGGGCAGGTGTTGGTAGTGGTTCTATTTCTGTTGGTCTGGGCGGCTCGGGCGGTTCAGGTGGCGATAGTAATGTGGTGATAACTTCATATACGGGCATTCTGGAAACTCAGGGCGATCATTCAACAGGTTTACTGGCACAAAGTATCGGTGGTGGTGGCGGTAATGGTTTGAATAATATAGCCGCATCTCTATCCGGTTCCAGCACAGGTAGTGGCGCTATTGGTGTTGGTCTCGGTGGTAATGGGGGTGTCGCTGGTAATGGTGGTAAAACGGGTGTTGATCTGGCTGTTACACTGACATCTGCGGGTAAGGTTATCACGCATGGTAAAGAGGCTAATGGTATTACTGCCCAGAGCATCGGCGGCGGCGGTGGTAACGGTGGTTATAATGTTTCTGCTGACGGTTCTGTCTCGGGTGTCGGTAGTGGTGCGGTGACGATCGGCCTGGGTGGTGCAGGTGCAGGTGGTGGCATGGGTAAGAATGTTAGTGCCAGTTCAAACTCTACTATCGTCACATATGGTAACCATTCAACCGGTTTTTTAGCGCAATCGATTGGTGGGGGTGGCGGTAATGGTGGTTTTAATGTTTCGGGTTCCCTGTCTGTTGCCGGTGCGGGCAGTGGTGGTATAACGATTGGTCTCGGTGGCACGGGCGCGAGTGGCGGTAATGCCGGTGATGTAACAACTGTTTCAAACGGTAATATTACAACTGCTGGTGATGGTTCAGCCGGTTTTATTACCCAGTCTATCGGTGGCGGTGGTGGTAATGGTGCCTTTAATGTTTCCGGCTCGGCTTCGGGTGCCGGTATCGGTAGTGGTGCGATTAATCTTGGCCTGGGTGGATCTGGTGGTGGAGCGGCAGCTGGCGGCAAAGTAAATGTAACTTCGAGTGGTGATGTGATTACCACTGGCAGTACTGCCACAGGTATTCTGGTGCAATCGATTGGCGGTGGTGGTGGTAATGGTGGCTTTGATGTTTCAGGCGCATTATCCGGTGCTGCTACGGGTAGTGGCGGTGTCAGTGTCGGTCTTGGTGGTAGTGCCGGTTCCGGTGGTGCGGGTGGCATGGTTCATGTGACGGTGAACAATAATGTTACAACCAGTAAACAGGCTTCTTCTGGCATTGTGGCACAGAGTATCGGTGGTGGTGGCGGTAATGGTGCTTTTAATGTTTCAGGTGCCCTGTCAGGTGCTGGCACTGGCAGTGGTGCAAAATCAATTGGTATTGGTGGCACGGGTGGTAATGGTGGTAATGGCGATAAGGTGTCAGCGGATATCACGTCTGGTGTTAAAACTTCGGGTTTGAATTCCACCGGTGTACTGATACAAAGTGTGGGCGGTGGTGGCGGTAATGGTGCCTTTAATGTTAGTGGTGCCCCATCCGGTGCTGGTACCGGAAGTGGAGCAAGTAGTGAGGGTTTTGGCGGCTCGGGTGGTATGGGGGGTACAGGCGGTAGTATTCATTCTATACTTAATGGTTTTGTCACCACAATCGGCAACAATTCCTCGGCAGTGGTTGCTCAGTCTATTGGCGGCGGCGGCGGTAATGGTGGCATGACGGTTGCGGGTAGTTTTTCTGGTGGCGGCACTGGCAGCGGCGCAGCAAGTATTGGTACAGGTGGTTCCGGTGGCGGTGGCGGCATTTCTTCAGTGGTTGATAATAGTATCATTGCTATCATCAATACCTATGGTAATGCTTCTGTCGGTGTGCTGGCACAGTCGGTTGGCGGCGGTGGCGGTAATGGTGCTATTGCTACGTCGGGCACCATTTCTCTGGCAGGTACTGGCAGTGGTGGCGCTAGTGCAGGTATTGGTGGTGCGGGTGGTGCGGGCGGTCACTCTGCTGCCATTACCAACCATGTTGAAAATTCAGTCAGCACCGCTGGTGATGATGCCGCGGGTATTGTTGCACAATCCATTGGTGGTGGCGGCGGTAATGGTGCGATGACGATTGCGGGGACTTTTTCCGCTGCCGGCACAGGCAGTGGAGCGGTCTCGGTTTCGGTAGGTGGTTCGGGCGGTGGTGGTGGCTATTCCGCCAGCGTAAATAATAGTGTGAAAGCCACAGTGAAAACGTTGGGTGTGCGTTCAACAGGTGTGTTGGCACAATCTGTTGGCGGTGGTGGCGGTAATGGCGGTCTTACGATTGCGGGAACCACTACGGTTGCAGGCACAGGCACTGGTGCCGCCAGTGTTGGTGTAGGTGGGTCTGGTGGTAGCGGTGGTGATTCCGCAGCAGTGGCTAATCGTGTTGAAGGCTCTGTTGAAACCCATGGTAATGATGCTGCTGGTGTTATTGCCCAGTCAATTGGTGGTGGTGGCGGTAATGGCGGCCTGGCAACATCCAGCACGGTTGCAGCCTCTGGAACGGGAGCAGCTGCAGTTGCTGTTGCAGTCGGTGGCGCTGGTGGCGGTGGTGGTAATTCGGCTACGGTGAATAATGTGGTGATGGCCACAGTGAATACAGCAGGTGATAACGCCACTGGTGTGCTTGCACAATCGGTTGGTGGTGGCGGCGGTAATGGTGGTATTGCCATAGCGGGTTCTGTCTCTGCGGCGGGTAAAGGCAGTGGTTCGGTCGCTGTTGGTACGGGGGGCTCCGGTGGTGACGGTGGTATTTCGGCGGCAGTAACAAATAAGGTTAATGGTGATGTAACCACGGCTGGCAAAGGTGCATCGGGCATTGTTGTACAATCGATTGGTGGCGGTGGTGGTACAGGTGGCATGACTATCTCAGATGCTGTTTCCGCTTCTGGTGGCGTAGGCGGTGCTGTCGCTGTCGGTGTTGGCGGTTCTGGCGGTGGCGGTGGTTTATCCAGTGAAGTGACAAATACGGTTGTTGGGCAGACTGTTACTGCTGGCGATAATGCGACAGGCATACTGATTCAGTCGGTTGGCGGTGGCGGCGGTAATGGTGGTATGTCAGTAACAGGTGCCCTTTCAGTGGCAAAAAATGGTAGTGGGGCTGTCGGTATAGGTGTTGGTGGCTCAGGCGGTCTTGGTGGCGATAGTGCAAAGGTAAGCAATTCTGTTGATGGCAGAGTCTTTACCCAGGGTAAAAATTCATCCGGCATTATTGTTCAGTCTGTTGGCGGCGGCGGCGGTAATGGTGGCCTGACGGTTTCCAGTGTTATTTCTGTCGCTAAAACAGGGAGTGGTGCTGTATCAATTGGTGTAGGTGGTGTCGGCGGAGATGGTGGTTTAGCGGCAGATGTTTTCAACACGATAACAAATGGGTTTATTCAGACTCAGGGTAAAAACTCAACAGGAATATTAACGCAAAGTATCGGCGGTGGTGGTGGTAATGGCGGCCTGATTACCGGCAATTCCATCAGTGGTGCGAAGACGGGTAGTGGAGCATTGGCCGTGGCTGTTGGTGGTGTTGGTGGTGGTGGCGGTAATGCCGGGAATGCAAACAGTACGATAACGGGCGGGGTGATAACGACCGAAGATAGTTCTACAGGTATTCTGACACAGTCTGTTGGTGGGAGTGGCGGTAATGGAGGTATATCCGTTGCAGGATCACTTAATTTAAGTAAGGAAAATGGTGGTTCTCTTGCTGTCGGTGTGGGTGGATTTGGGGGTAATGGTGGTGATGCTGGTTCGGTCTCCAGCACGGTTAATACAACAGTTTTACATAATCAGATTGGTACTAAAGGTCAGAATTCAACCGCAATTATTGCCCAGTCAATTGGTGGCGGTGGGGGTAATGGTGGTACCAATGTATCTGACAGTGTCAATCTGGCGGGTAAAAATGGTGCAGCAATTGGTGTCGGTACCGGTGGTTTTGGCGGTGGTGGCGGTAACTCGGCTGACGTTAATCTGACAGTGACAGCTGATGTGGTCACTGAAGGTAATAATTCGCATGGACTGGTGGCACAATCCGTTGGTGGTGGCGGCGGCAATGGCGCAACGAATGTATCCGGCAGCCTGAATATTACCAAAAGTGGAACCGGTGGTTCTGCCGCCATTGGTGTTGGCGGTTTTGGTGGCAGTGGCGGCAATGCCGGTAATGTTGCAGTGACTTATGCGGGGACCATTTCTGCTCAGCCGCGAAGCTTTATTCCACAAACTACCGATCCGGTAACGGGTGCTGTGATAGCAGCGCATTACATCACGAAAGCGGGTGATGGTTCTGATGGTATTCTGGCACAGTCGATCGGCGGCGGTGGCGGCAATGGTGGTACCAATGTAAGTGGTGCACTGTCTTTTGCATCATCCAAAAATGGTGGGAATGGCCATGCCCTTGTGGTTGGTGTCGGCGGTTTTGGTGGCGGTGGCGGCAATGCTGGAGTGGTTGATTTAACAGTGACCGGTGGTAATAAAATTACTTCATCAGGTGATGAACGCTCAGCGATTATCGCTCAGTCTGTTGGCGGTGGTGGTGGCAACGGTGCGTTTAACTTTAGTGGCGGTATTGTCACCGATGCCCCCATTGTCTTTGGGGTTGGTGGTTTAGGTGGTGATGGCGGTAGAGCCGATAAAGTAACGGTTGATGCCACCACCGATATTGCGACCACAGGTAATAAATCATACGGGATACTGGCTCAATCGGTTGGTGGTGGCGGTGGCAATGGTGGTCTCAATATCAGTGGCAGTTTTAGCTACAATAAAGAAGCGAATATTCCCGCGATCACTATTGGTTTAGGTGGTTTTGGTGGTGCCGGCAATATCAGTAAGGATGTAACTGTCACGCATAACGGCACCATTACAACCAATGGACAATCAGCCCATGGTATTTATGCACAATCGATTGCCGGTGGTGGCGGTGATGGTGGTTATAATTTCTCACTGGGCGCGGCACTGGCCGATTCGAACAACTCAGGCGGCAATAAAGATGTGACCATCGTTGTGGGTATTGGTGGGCATAGTGGGACGGGTGCGGATGCCGGCAATGTTGTGGTTACCTCATCAGGTAAACTGACCACAAAAGGTGATCAGGCACGAGGCATACTGGCGCAGTCAATTGGTGGTGGCGGTGGCAATGGTGGTTTAAACTTTTCGGGTAATATTACGCAGAACAGTTCACTGATTACTATGGGTATTGGTGGTTTCGGTTCCGGTGGCGGCAATTCCGGGTCGGTCACGGTTAATCGGGGAACAATCACAGCCGCTGCTGGGACCATTTCAACTACAGGTGCACTGGCGCACGGTATTGAAGCGACCAGTATTGGTGGTGGCGGCGGCGATGCAGGGATGAATTTAGTGGTGGGTTTTAGCAAGGCTGGCAGCGGCGCTGGTTCTACCGGTGGCGGCTCAGGTTCACAGCGTAAACACCCCCAGCATACTGGCATTGATCCGAGTGTATTTACGAATTATGACGCTGTTTTGACACAGTTGGAAGGACGCAATAAACCGGATTCGGCGAGTGCAGGCGATACTGGAAAATCGGCTTTTGCAGTGCAGATTGCTATTGGTGGTGCAGGTGGTGGTGCAGGTGATGGCAATATTGTTAAGGTTGATAATATCGGCGATATTATCACTAATGCAAAGCAAAGTTATGGTCTGCTGGCGCAGTCTATTGGTGGTGGTGGCGGTAATGCTTATATTAATATTGCGGCAACATATATCGATAAAAATAAGCGTAATAAAGGCTTTAATCTGGTACTTGGTGGAGCCACCGGTAATGGTGGTAATGGTGCAAAAGTGAATGTTGATCAACAGGGAGCCATTGAAACATTTGGCACCGACTCATACGGTATATTAGCGCAATCGGTTGGTGGCGGTGGCGGTAATGCGGGGCTCGACTTTGCTTACACTAAAGCATCAGGTGGCAAAGTTGGTATTTCACTGGGACGTCGGGGTGGTTCTGGCGGAACAGGGGATGATGTTACTCTGAATGCGGCAGGAGGTGTCAGTACGCATGGTGATGGTGCTTATGCATTACTCGCACAATCGGTTGGCAATGGTGGCGGTAATAGCTCTTCACGTTCTTTTTCTGTTGAGAAAGCGTCAGCAAAGGAAAATACGCCGTCACGTTCGGCAGGTGTTGCCATAGGTATAGAAGGGGGTATTGGTGGCAGTGCTGGTAATGTAAAACTTACTGCAAAAGACCAGATTAGTACTGACGGTGATAATGCGTTTGCTATATTTGCTCAATCAGTGGGTGGTGGGGGCGGTAATGCTGGCTCTGCTACCGGCTTTGGTATTAGTTCTGAGTCAGCAAACCTGACAATGGGTGGCAGCGGCGGCACAGGTGGCTCGGGTGGTGTGATTGATATTATCAGTTCAGCACAGATACACACCAAAGGCAAAAGTTCCATTGGTATTCTAGGTCAGAGCATCGGTGGAGGTGGTGGAACGGGTGGTATGGCTCGAGATATTTTATTAAGTGGTGCAGGTACAGGTGCAGCGCTGACCATGGGGGGCAATGGTGGTCAGGGTTCGTCATCGGGCAAAGTTACAATAGAAAATAGTGGCGTTATCGTCACCGAGGGCGAGAATGCTTATGGCGTACTGGGGCAAAGTCTTGGTGGTGGCGGTGGTAATGGCGGCATGACGATTAGCACCCTGAGAAATAAAACAACGGATAAGGGTACTCAGCTTGCCGTAGCTGTCGGTGGTAATGGCGGCACGGGTGCTACTGGTGGTGATGTTCTGCTGACTAATCGTAGCAGTATTGGTACCAGCGGCCGGGGAGCTATTGGTGTTTTTGCCCAGTCCATAGGTGGTGGTGGCGGTAACGCCAAACAGGTCATTACCTCATCACTTTCCAGTGCGGGTGCAGGTAATAAAATAAGTATTGGTATTGGTGGCACAGGGGGAACGGGGGGTACTGGCGGTAAGGTGGATGTTAGAAATTTAAAAAGTTTAGCTGGCATAGCCGGTGAAATTGTTACGGCACAGACAAATTCACACGGGATCTTTGCCATGAGTATTGGTGGCGGTGGTGGTACCGGTAGTACGATTGTGACAGCCAATACTTCATTAAAAGCCGGAGAGAAAAATCCAGCCAATTCACTTGCCTTCAGTCTGGGTGGGGCTGGTGGTACAGGCGGTAAAAGTGGTGATGTTAGTGTCACGAATGATATTGGGATTACCACCTATGGTACACAATCCCACGGAATTATCGCTCAGTCTATCGGTGGTGGCGGCGGTGATGGTGGCATGAGTCTTTCTGGAAATATAGTTGTGGGTAATGGTGATACGAAAAGTAAGTCTATCGCAGTTGCTATTGGCGGAAAGGGAGGTAATGGTAATGTTTCCGGCAATGTTAATGTTACAAATAATGGGAATATTGAAGTATTTGGTAAACGTTCGGATGGTATTTTTGCCCAATCCATCGGTGGCGGTGGTGGTAATGGTGCCTTTGCTATGGCGCTGTCCAGTAACCTGTTAACTAACCCGAAAAAAAATCCAGCCCCTATGCTGACTAATTTTGCGCTTGGTGGTGACGGTGGTGACGGTGCCAACAGTGGTAATGTGGTGGTCAACCACAATGGTTCCATTACTGTTCATGGTGATAAAGCTTACGGTATTTATGCCCAATCTGTTGCCGGTGGTGGTGGTACAGTCGGTTTTGCTATTTCCAGTCCGGTGTGGATGGCAACAAATATGATTGTCCCTGTGGTTCTTGGTAGCCGTGATGGTACCACGGGCACTGCTGGGAATGTTGCAGTGAATACTAACGGTGCCATTACTGTGCTAGGTAACAATAGTCATGCCTATTTTGCACAATCTGTTAGCGGTGGTGGTGGCAATGTAAATATGTTTCTGGATGTAAGCAAAATTGCGCAGAAAAAGGCAAGTGGCAGTGTTGTTAATCCCGTTAATGGTGGTGCACCACAAGGCGGCGGTGCTAAAGAGCTAGCCTTTATTTCAAACACGCTGAAGTTGGGGGCGATTAAATCAGGTATCACTGCAGCGGGTGATTTTGTTACCAGACAAATTGGTGACTTAATTACACTGGGCAAAAATGCATCCGCTTCATCTACTCAGTCAGTTGGTGGTGGTGGTGGGAGCGCGAATGAGGATATTGTTATTAATCCGGATGCAAAAGTTAAGCTGGATCTGCTGCTCGGTAGTGAGAATACCAATGACAGTCATGGTGGGGATATTAAGTCCGATCGTACCGGTAATGTGTCTACTTCTGGTGACACTTCAAAAGGAACATCGGTTCAATCCATTGGTGGTGGCGGTGGTGAGCTAACGGTGGCGGTGGAAAAAGTGCCTGACTCAACGCCAACAAACGGGTCGGCAGCCGCATTATCCACATCCTCACCGGTTAGATCCTTGCAAGTTATACAACGGCGTCTGCTTGCAGCAAATGACAAATCAAAATTCGGCCTGGCGACGATGCCGGGTTCGCAGACAATTAATGACAGTAATGCTGCCACGGTACTTACCATGGGGGCAATCGGAAGTTTGAATAATAATGGTGGTATTATCAATTCGACCTATATTGGCGATGCTCAAACAATGGGTAATCGCTCGCCAGGTATGCTTATTCAGAGTATCGGTGGTGGTGGCGGTGATGTACGTATCAGTGGTGTCAATAGTGTTAGCGCCAGTTTTGGAGGTACAGCTGGCACCACCGGAAACGGCGGTAATATTGATATAACCAATAATGGCAATATCCTCACCAAAGGCGAACAGTCGCACGGTATTATTTTACAAAGTATCGGTGGTGGTGGTGGTACAGTTTTTACCGATCTTCAGCAACAAAATGTTAGTATCGCTACACACTCAGACAATAAGGGGTCTGGTGGTGACATTATTTTCCAGCAGACAGGTGATATTACGACAACAGGAAACAACTCCATTGCATTGCTTGCTCAAAGTTTGGGTGGTGGTGGTGGCGTGCTTGACCGCTTATTTATTAATAGTGCGGGTGGTCAGGGTACCTCAGGTAAAATTAATCTTCACATTAACGGCAACATGGTTGCCAGTGGTGTTAACGGTATTGCTGTTTATGCACAATCCGTTGCGGCTGATGGGGAAGGAAATATTACCATTAACCTGCCACAGGATAAGCAACTGATTGGTGGTACGGGTGGCGCAGCCCTGGTTATGTCAGGAGGTGTTGATAATCATTTTATTAGTTATGGTAGCGTTATGACTAAGGATCTGGTTAGTGGTATGGCGATTTATGGCACCACAGGCAATGACCAGATTGAAAACTATAAGGTACTTGATGGTCAGGTTGATCTTGGTGCGGGTAATAATTCTTTTGTGAATCATAAACAGGCCATTTTTATTCCTGGAAAAATATTAAATCTAGGCGCATCAGGGAATCTTTTAGTTAACGATGGCACGATGGCAGTTGGTGATACGAATTTAGCTCAGCATACACAATTGAAAGGGAGCTTTTCACAATCTAAAGATGCTAAAAACTTTGTGGAACTTGATTTTGGTAGTAATCAGATTGATAGCATTACGGCAACAGGTACAGTATCTCTGGCTGGAAAAATTCATCTGGCGCTACTCAATCCACAAAATATTGTATCCGGAAATTTTTCCAAGGTACTATTTTCGGCTGAGCAGGGAGTCACTGACAATGGTCTATCATTATCAAGCTTTAAGTCCAGAGTATTTACAACCAGTCTGCGGTATCCAAACGCTAATATGGCGACTTTAAATTATAATGTTGATTTTGCACCTCACGGCATGGGAACAAACTTACTTCGTGTTGGTGATTATTTCAACAACGTACAAAATGCCGGTAGTTCTCCCAAACTGGCGGAGATAGTGAAATTATTGATATATATTCCAGATGATAAAAGTTATCGTCACGCATTATCACAAATGAGTCCGGAGTTTTATGGGGAGCAACAGTTAAAATTGATAAATGATAATGATAAATTTCAACAATCATTAATGAGTTGCCATGAAGCCGATGGAAAATATCGATTTACCCGTGAAGGTAGTTGTATGTGGGCAAACTACCAAACTGAAAATATAAGCCATAATTCGTATGCGGATTATAAAGACTCACGTATAACCAGTGATCGTTTTTCCCTGGGCTCACAAAAAACTTTTGATAACGACTGGTCGGCAGGTATTGCTATATCACAGGCAGATAGTACCGGCTGGGGTTATAATAATGCCTGGCATTCCAAAGGCCATACCAATCAATTCGGTTTATCTTTAAAATATCGTCAGCAAGGCACCAAGATTTCTGCAGCAATATCTATTGGTCAAAGTGATACAAACACCTTACGTGTTGGTGAACTTCTGGGTAGCTATGCAACGCATGTTAACCGTCGCTTGAATACTCTGGGTGGTTTATTGCGAATATCGCACAATCTTGAAAATGATAGCAGCTATATGTTGCCTTATCTTGATCTTGGGGTCACACAGATAAAAGCGAAGGATGCAACAGAATCAGGGCTGGGCTCACTGAATCTTGTACTGCCCGCTAATACAGAGACGCATCGTTTTGTTCGCCCGGGTATCGAGACAGGTATGGAGGGGAGGTTGACCGATCACATAAAGTTACGCGGGTTTATAAATTTCTCTATACAGCACCGGCTGTCGGGGTCTAAAACCTATGCTGTAGCGGGTTTTCAGGCAGCACCAGCAGGCGCAGGTTATATGGCAATCCCTGTTGATATCGGCCAGAACCTGTTTAATGTGCAACTTGGTTTAGACCTTATTAGCACAAAAAATCTGTCGCTTAGCGTTAAATACAACGCCACTATCAGTGATAATATCTCGATTCATTCCACAGAAGTGAGGTTTAGTGTCCCGTTTTAGAATGTGGCAGGTGATTTTGATGGCCGTTTAGATAACGTGCTGATCATTCAACGTACAATAAAGACGTAGTTACACGAGGGTGCAAAGGGATGTCCGTATCACGAATTTACAGATGTAAAGTATTCTGACAACCTGGCTACCTAAAGAATCTTGTCGTCATTAGTTTCCTTGATATAAGGGGTTTGAAGTCCAAAGGTACGAAAACGTACGCTAAGGCAATCAATCATCATCAGATGGCTGCTTCAGCGGCCTGAGTTGTCCTTTCATAATCTGTTCAGCAAGCGTAAATGAATAATGCCCCAGTACGTTAATGTGACCGTAACCCAGGGGCGAAAGTCTATTCTCATCTTCTTCTTTAATTTCCATGGTCTGGCGTGTATGGTCCAGAGCTTCCTGCATGTAGATTATATTCCATAGCACCACTGCATTGGTGACTAAACCTAGCGCACCTAACTGATCTTCTTGCCCTTCTCTATAACGTTTTCGGATTTCACCACGTTGTCCATGACAAATAATTCTAGCGACGGAGTGTCTTCCTTCGCCTCGGTTTAACTCTATTACCCATGTGGAACAGCGAGGAGCCAACTTTTCTTTACCTAAAAGCCGTGCCTGGAAAAAATCTGAAGATTTACCCCAGTCATGAAATAGAGCTGAAATTGCTGTTAGGCTCTTGATTAATGGCAAATAATGCCAGTCATTTTCCCATTGGTTTTTTATAATGTCCTTTTGTGTGCTATTGACTGGGACACAACCTTCTAAATTAAATTTACGTCTATTCCCCACAATCCAAACCAGCTCACTGCGACTTCGACTTCTCATCCAGAAACAGCTTACTGCTGTATTTTTAGTCACTGTTTTCCGTAGTAATTTCTTTACCGCATGCAAACCTTCATTGGTAATAACAGTCTGCCATGTGCGATTGCCAATACGGTTGGCAAAGGCATCTAATACCCGGCGACTTTTGTTGAGGGCTTTTTTTTCGCATTGGGCAACGAAGGTGACCATCATCTGGTTTTACCTTTGTGTTTTTTGATGGTTTTTTTGTTGCCTGGTGGTAAGTAGTTATTTTTACTTATAACTTTTTTACCGGTTTTAGTTTCCAGTTCTTTACGCGCTTTTTTTGCTATGCCACCACCTGTTTTAGCTGCCGCTGTATTTTCTACCATCCCGGTTGCTTCTTCAGTTTCTGCTATTTGTCGTGTGGATAGTTCCGCTAGTGCGGTAAAAATTAGCTCGGCTTCGCTCATGTGGTCACGCAAGTTCTGGGTTTTTAATTCTTTTAGTGACTTATGGTCTTTTATATTAATGCCAGTCCATTCCTGATGAATAATATTGGTGAGGATGGCAAATTCTTTACCCTGCTTTATATCATGTCCGCCCCAGTAATCGGTAAGTTTGTTGCGTGTTTCCTGCCCCATCATATCGCTGCTGTATCCACTTATCACTGCACCCGTGTTTTTGCCAGGTTTCTCTGGCACGATTGAGTGATAATGCTGGATCGGCCATTTCCTGCATGCGCTCATAACCCACTTTAGCTAACCATAGTTTTATGGGTTCAGCCCTGGGGCTGGGAATGGATTGCACCAGTCTCAGCAAGGTTTCAGCTGTAGCGGTATCAGTGAGTCGTTGTTTGCCATCAGTGGACTTCATTTTCAACTGGTGACAATTTGTCACCAGTTGACTACCCTCATCGTTAAGTCGTTGTTTTAACTTATTCCAGTATTTTCTCGCTGTTTGATAATCATCTTGTTGGGTTAATACCTGCACAATATCAACCACGGAAAACCACCAGATTTCGGCTTCTTCATCATAAACGCGGCGTATCTGGTAATCCTCAAATAATGTCATATCAGTTTTCATTTGTATTGCTCCCTGTTGTTTCTGTATTATTTCCTTCATTTATTGTTTCATATTGTTGCAGGGCAATGGTTTTTACCTGTTCAAACATAAAATCCAGGGCTTTGTGGTTGGTGAAGGCTTGCAGGCATTGCTGGCGAAATTCCTGTTCGCTGGCACCTTCTTTGGCGCAGATAAACGCCCAGGGCAGTACCAGGGTGTCTTTAATTAAATCGGCAATATCAAATACCAGTGCACCACGCCGGGTTTTGCCGTGCATGACGGCAAAACCGTGTGGAATTCCCAACACCCAGAGCGTGCTGGCAGCGAGTCCGTAAGCAAGGTAATTGCCATGATTAAGAAAGGTGTTAGCCTCATCAAGACTGTCGTGCTGGCGGACGAAATCTTTCTGTTTGGTGCAACTGGCGGCTATTTTATACAGGTTTTTGGTGAGCTGAGCTTCGGTAAGCAGGAGTTTGGTGACATCGGTGCAGTGTTCGATTTTGCTGGAGAAGTTATCTAATGCCTGTTGTATGGCCGGGTCATCGGTAGCAAAACCTTCGGCTTTCAGGTCACGGTCTTTGCTCCAGACCTGTTGCAGGTAGTTGATGCGCTGTTGTTGAAACTGTTTGGCAACTTGCAGACGTTTTTCCTTATCAAACCAGAATTTCATCCAGCCCTGGATGTATTCGGTGGGGCGGTATTCACTTTGTGGTGATAGCCATTCAATTTCATTGGCGGCAAGCAGGGGTGTGCCACCGCTGCCACTAAAGCCAATAAGCACCCCGGCGGAGGCCAGCATACGCACCGCCGCCTGGGTGATGGATGTGCCTGTGCCCAGTAAAATACAGGTGGTGTTGGCGATGGGGATGTTCCAGTATTGTTTTTCGACTTTTTCTTCAGTGAGATAAAGTACACGCCCATCTTTTTGCATAACACGGCACATTTCCAGGTAATAGATGTTGGCGCGTTTGGAGTGCAATATGGCTTTTAAGTCAGTTAATTGTTCCATTTTTTCATTTAGGGTGATTATTTCCGTCACGTGGCGTTACTGTACCACCTATTTTTATATGGTTAAACAGCCTTGTTAGTGATTTTATTTCAAGGCGTTTTATTGGTCATCTGTTCCTCATTATACTGATGCAGTGGCGCAAAATATGAGCCTGTGAGGGGGCTTTTTTTTCGCATTGGGCAACGAAGGTGACCATCATATTGATGCTGCCTCTTTCTTTTTGCCATAGTGACGATGCATGTCATTTAGCATACAATGATGCATAATTTGATGCCTTCGAGATCGGTTTATGCGTACAACACTGAATATTGATGAGGGTTTATATGCCAGAGCGGTTGAATTAACGGGTGTTCGCGAAAAAACAGCTTTGTTGCGTGAGGGGTTTAAAAGCGTTAATTGAGCGTGAAAGTGCCTTATATTATCTGGATACGCATCATTTAATGGGTAAAGGCATTGGTTTTGTCAATTTACATTTGTTGGCATCGGTTCTTTTGACAAAAAACACGTTGCTCTGGACACGGGATAAACGCTTGCAGGCATTGTTGGCGAAATTCCTGTTAGTTGAAAAAACACCTTGACGCTACAACGTTATAGCGCTATCTTTCATGTAAACGAGGTATAGTCATAATGAGCGAATTATCAAAAAGATCTACTGTTTACTTTGAAACGGATATTCATCAGGCACTAAGAATTAAAGCCGCAACTACCCATCAATCTGTATCAGAGGTGGTCAATGAAGCTGTTCGCGTTGCCTTGAGCGAAGATCAGGAAGATTTAAAAGCATTTTCTCAAAGAGCTAATGAATCAACATTAAGTTATGAGGAGTTACTAGAGGATTTAAAATTACATGGCAAAATATAGCCTTGTATTTAAGAAATCTGTAGCAAAAGATCTTCGTAGCATTCCAAAAAAGGATATTAAACGTATTTTAAAATGTGTTGAGCTTCTTTGCTCTGACCCACGAGCGGAAGGATGCATCAAGCTCTCAGGACAAGAGTGCTATCGTGTAAGACGGGGCGTGTATCGTATTATTTACGAAATTCAAGAAACAGAGCTTATTATTATGGTTGTTAAAGTAGCACACAGAAGTGCTGTATATAAAAGCAGCTAACGAACAAGGATAGATTGTGAGAGCGAAGCGAACCACAATCTTATCC
>CAYTUK010000012.1:0-76471 GCA_964441285.1 uncultured Thiotrichaceae bacterium
CGAAGATTATTGAATAAAGCGGTATTCGGGCCGTTGGCCTGAAACACGCTTGTTCTTAAAGAGTGCATGGCGAGAGGCATTTGCCTTTTGCTACACGGTTAGGCCAGTGGCTCAATTGGTAGAGCAGCGGTCTCCAAAACCGCAGGTTGGGGGTTCGAGTCCCTCCTGGCCTGCCAACATTAATTAGATGGCAGGTGGAAAATAAATGGTCGCCAGGACCGAGAAAGTTGTTACAAACAGGTTAGACACGGTTAAATTAGTGTTGGCACTGCTGGTGCTCGTGCTGGGCATTGTCGGTTACTATGAATATGCGGCTGAATCACTGTTGTATAGAGTGCTTGGTCTGGTATTCATGGTCAGTATTGCACTAGCTATCAGTTATACTACACGCATGGGGCAGGCAATTGTTGCGTTTGCGCAGGATGCACGTATGGAAGTACGTAAAGTGGTATGGCCGACACGACAGGAAACGGTGCAAACAACATTAATGGTTATCGCAGCCGTGGTTATAATTGGTATCATTCTCTGGATTGTCGATATGATTTTAGCTAATGCAATTCAGTGGTTAACTGGGACAGGAGCGTAGATCATGGCAAAACACTGGTATGTTGTACACGCCTATTCGAATTTTGAAGCCAAGGTTAAGACTTCTCTAGAAGAGCATATTCATCTTGCTGGTATGGAAGATAAATTTGGTCAGATTTTGATTCCAACAGAAGAAGTTATTGAAATTAGAGATGGTGCCAAGCGTCGTTCCGAACGTAAATTTTTCCCAGGATATGTGCTGGTTGAAATGGAAATGACAGATGAAACCTGGCACCTGGTAAAAGATGTACCTAAAGTGATGGGTTTTATTGGTGGGACTAAAGATCAGCCCGCACCCATTACTGAAAAAGAAGCGATGGCAATTGTGAATGCAATTGCTGAAGGTGTTGAAAAACCAAAACCCAAGGTGCTTTATCAGCCTGGTGAAGTGGTTCGTGTTACCGATGGCCCGTTTAATGATTTCAATGGGGTTGTTGAGGAAGTGGATTACGATCGCAATCGCCTTAAAGTTGCGGTGTTAATTTTTGGTCGATCAACACCGGTTGAACTGGAATTTAGTCAGGTTGAGAAAGGTTAACAGGTGGTTTTAAGCTGGTGGTTATTAGTCGATAGCTAAATATGGCTTAACTTTTACTGACTATTTTCGGCAGACGAATAATATAATTGTTCGGTATTTTTATTAAACCGGATTGTTTTAAACATAGAGCGGGGAGCCTGAACGAAAGCGTCAGGCGGTTGCACCCGGGAGAGCAAGATGGCTAAGAAAGTCGATGCATATATAAAATTGCAGGTACCTGCTGGTGCCGCAAATCCAAGTCCACCTGTTGGCCCAGCTTTGGGTCAGCATGGTGTTAATATCATGGAATTCTGTAAAGCGTTTAATGCAAAAACGCAGAATCTTGAGAAGAATTTACCCACTCCTGTTGTAATTACTGTTTATAGCGATAAAAGTTTTACGTTTATTACTAAAACGCCACCTGCCTCTGTTTTATTAAAAAAAGCCGCCGGTGTGCCTAAAGGGAGTGGTGAGCCACATATAAATAAGGTTGGTAAAGTGGGCCGTGCTCAACTGGAAGAAATTGCAAATGCGAAAATGCCTGATTTAACGGCAACTGATATGGATGCTGCTGTACGTACCATTGCGGGTAGTGCGCGTAGTATGGGTATCGAAACAGAGGGTGTGAAATAATGGCTAAATTAACGAAGCGCATTAAAGCAATTAATGAGAAAATAGATAAAGATAAGGCTTACCCGCTTGAAGAAGCGCTTACACTATTAAAAGAACTGTCCAGCGTTAAATTCAATGAGTCAGTTGACATTAGCGTCAACCTTGGTGTCGATCCAAAGAAAGGTGAGCAGGTCGTTCGTGGTGCAACTGTGCTGCCGAATGGCAGTGGTAAAACGATACGTGTAGCCGTATTTACTGATGGCGATAATGCCAAAGCGGCTCAGGCGGCGGGTGCTGATATTGTTGGTATGGATGATCTTGCGGCTGAAGTTAAAAAAGGGAATATGGATTTTGATGTCGTTATTGCTTCACCCGATGCAATGCGCGTGGTGGGTCAGTTAGGGCAGATTTTAGGCCCCCGCGGTTTAATGCCTAATCCTAAAGTTGGTACAGTTACTCCCGATGTTGCCACCGCAGTTAAAAACGCTAAATCTGGACAGGTGCGTTACCGCGTGGATAAGGCGGGTATTATTCACTGTTCTATTGGTACGGTTAAGTTTGATGTGGTGCAGTTGAAACAGAATATTGATAGTTTGATTGCTGACCTGATCAAGATAAAACCAATAGCTTCTAAAGGTGTCTACCTGAAAAAAGTTTCTGTTTCAACAACGATGGGTCCGGGTCTGGCTATTGATGTGTCCGTTTATGCACATTGATGATATCTGGCTAGTTACTATTTGTTGAGATAAAAAATTTGTTTCTGTCTGGTGAATATACCTGACAGTAATAATGATTTGACAGCCGAGTAATCGGTGTCGTCAGAGACCGTAGGTGTGATGTGTATTGGAATATTAATTCTGCAATGCATTGCTTAATTTCCTACGTAGATGGTGAATCTTGTAACGAGAGCACCGTAGAGAATCATACATTTGTATGATTTGTTTACCTGGCTGGGACGGAAACGTTTATCCTGGCTTTAACTGGAGAGTTTAAGTGGCACTAAATCTTGAAGACAAAAAATCAATTGTCGCAGAGGTTACTACAATTGCCGCCAGTGCACATTCGGCCATTGCGGCTGAATACCGTGGTTTGACTGTCGATGAAATGACTGATTTACGGGTGAAAGCGCGTAATGAAGGGGTCTATCTTCGTGTGGTCAAAAACTCACTGGTAAAACGTGCCGTTGAAGGTACTGAGTTTGAGTGTATGCAGGAATCTCTGGTGGGGCCGCTGATTATGGCGTTCTCACAGGAAGATCCAGGCGCAGCTGCTCGGCTCGTGAAGAATTTTTCAAAAGAAAACGACAAGTTAATCGCTAAAGTGATTGCAATTGGTGGAGAAATTCTGCCCATTGAGCAACTTGATGCACTGTCTAAATTACCTAATCGTGAGCAGGCGATTGCTCTATTGATGGCGGTAATGAAAGCACCAATTGAAAAATTCGTTCGCACCCTCAACGAGCCACATGCGAAATTCGTTCGCACTGTGGCAGCTGTACGTGATCAAAAACAGGCGAGTGCGTAGTAATAACGCTGCTTTGCAATTTTTAACTTTTTTTATATTTAATAATCTGGAGAATAGTCATGGCTGTTTCTAAAGATGATATTCTGGAAACTATTTCCAACATGTCTGTAATGGAAGTTGTGGACCTTATATCTGCAATGGAAGAAAAATTTGGTGTATCTGCTGCGGTAGCTGTTGCTGCTGCACCTGCTGCGGGTGATGGCGGTGGTGAAGCGGCTGCTGTCAAAGATGAGTTTGATGTTGTTTTAACCGGTTTCGGTGAAAATAAAGTTGCGGTAATTAAGGCCGTTCGTGCTTTAACCGGCTTAGGCCTGAAAGAAGCGAAAGCAGCAGTAGAAGGCACCCCGACTACTGTTAAAGAAGCTGTAACTAAAGACGAAGCTGAAGACGTTAAGAAACAGCTTGAAGAGATTGGCGCAACTGTCGAGCTTAAATAGACAGTACGCTGATTGTCGGAGTCAGCGACAGCTGAGGCTGGCAACTCTGTTTGCAGGTGATGTAAGCAGGGTTGACTGGCCTTTAGTTGTTTCCGTTAAAAATAGCTGTAACTGGAGTTATAGAAAATATAACGTCGAATATATAAAGTTCAATTACGAGGAATACTGATGGCATACTCTTTTACCGAGAAAAAACGATTACGCAAGGATTTCGGTAAGCGTCCACCTGTGTTGGATGTCCCCTATCTGTTGTCGATGCAAATTGATTCATTTAATTCATTTTTGCAGTCAGAGAAATCCCAGCAAAGTCGCAATGACACTGGATTGCAGGGCGCGTTTAAGTCAGTATTTCCAATTATCAGTTATTCTGGGCACGTAAAACTGCAGTTCGTCCAGTACAATTTAGGCAAACCACTGTTTGATGTGAAAGAATGTCAACTTCGCGGTATGACGTATGCAGCGCCATTGCGAGTTATTCTACGCCTTGAAATCTTTGACAAGGACAGTAAAAAGAAAATCACGCCAAAAGAAGTCAAAGAGCAGGAAGTTTATATGGGTGAAATGCCCTTAATGACGGAAAATGGTACTTTTGTTATTAATGGTACTGAGCGTGTTATTGTTTCACAGTTGCATCGTTCGCCAGGCGTGTTGTTTGATCATGACAAAGGTAAAACACATTCATCGGGCAAGATTTTATATTCAGCACGCGTTATTCCTTACCGTGGTTCCTGGCTGGATTTTGAATTTGATCCAAAAGATAGCGTGTTTGTTCGCATTGATCGCCGCCGTAAATTGCCGGCAACCATTTTATTGCGTTCGTTGGGTTATAACAACGAGGAAATTCTGGATATTTTCTTCGATGATATTGAGTATACCTTTACCAAAGATGGGCTGAGTTTTCCGCTCGCACCAGAGCGTCTGCGTGGTGAAACGGCACACTTCGACATAACTGCAGGAAAGGAAGTAATTGTAGAAGCCGGTCGCCGAGTGACTATGCGCCAGATTAAGTTGCTTGAGAAGAAAAAAGTTAAAATTTTAAAAGCACCACTGGATTACCTGGTAGGCAAGATGCTTGCACACGATATCATTGACACCGAAACCGGTGAAGTAATGGTACCAGCCAATGCCGAGTTTACGGAAGAACTAATCACCTTCGTGCAGGAAAAAGGTATAAAAAGCGTACGTGTTATCTATACCAATGATCTTGATGTCGGGCCATTTATGTCCAATACATTGAGCATTGATAGCACTACAACCAAGCTGGAAGCGCAAATTGAAATTTACCGGATGATGCGCCCGGGCGAACCACCGACGAAAGATGCCGCAGAAAATCTGTTTAATAACCTGTTTTTCTCCGAAGATCGTTATGACCTTTCTATTGTTGGCCGGATGAAGTTTAATCGTCGCTTGCAGCGTGATGGTTCCACTGGGCCAGGTACGCTTTACGACTACCACCACTTTAATGGCAGGAAAGATGAAACGTCGAAGCGACTGGTTGCAGAAATGGGTGAAACTTCAGACATCCTGTCGGTGATGAAAGAGTTGATTAATATCCGTAATGGAAACGGCACCGTTGACGATATTGACCATCTGGGTAATCGGCGTATTCGTAGCGTCGGTGAGATGGCGGAAAATGTTTTCCGTGTTGGACTGGTTCGTGTTGAACGTGCAGTGAAAGAGCGTTTAACCACTGCGGAGCAGGATGGTCTGATGCCGCAGGAGTTAATAAATGCTAAACCTGTTGCCGCAGCAGTTAAAGAATTTTTTGGTTCCAGTCAGCTCTCTCAGTTTATGGATCAGAATAATCCTTTATCTGAGGTAACCCATAAACGCCGTATTTCTGCGTTAGGCCCAGGTGGTTTGACCCGTGAACGCGCAGGTTTCGAGGTGCGAGATGTCCATCCAACGCATTATGGCCGCGTATGTCCAATTGAGACACCTGAAGGCCCGAATATTGGCCTGATTAACTCATTGTCCGTGTATGCGCGAACCAATGAATATGGTTTTCTCGAAACACCTTATCGAAAAGTAATCAATGCTATTGCGACCAGTGAAATTGAATATCTGTCTGCGATTGAAGAAAGTAATTTTGTGATTGCGCAGGCTAATGCCACCATGAGTGCAGACGGTAAATTACTTGATGAGCTGGTGTCATGTCGTCACATGAATGAATTTTCACTGGCATCACCAGAAGATGTGCAGTTAATGGATGTATCACCAAAACAGATTGTATCGGTCGCGGCTTCACTTATTCCATTTCTTGAGCATGATGATGCTAACCGTGCATTGATGGGTTCAAACATGCAACGCCAGGCGGTTCCAACATTACGTGCAGATAAACCACTAGTCGGAACAGGAATGGAGAAAACCGTTGCACATGATTCCGGTGCATCGGTGATAGCCAGGCGTGGAGGGGTGATTGATTCAGTTGATGCGGCACGAATTGTAATTCGTGCGCATGATGATGAAGCCGCAGACGGTGCAACCGGTGTGGATATTTATAACCTTACCAAATACACCCGCTCAAACCAGAATACCTGCATTAATCAACGGCCACTGGTACGTCCTGGCGATGTGGTTCAGCGTGGAGATATTATTGCTGACGGCCCCTCAACCGACATGGGTGAACTGGCACTGGGACAGAACATGCTGGTTGCCTACATGGCATGGAATGGTTACAACTTTGAGGATTCCATCATTATTTCTGAGCGTGTGGTTGAAGACGATCGTTACACCACTATTCATATTCAGGAATTAAGTAGTGTTGCGCGAGACACCAAACTTGGTTCAGAAGAAATAACCGCAGATATCCCAAATGTAAGTGAAAGTCTATTATCCAAGCTGGATGAATCCGGTGTGGTTTATGTTGGTGCGGAAGTTAAACCGGGCGACATTCTGGTGGGTAAAGTCACTCCTAAAGGTGAAACTCAACTCACGGCTGAAGAAAAGCTTTTACGGGCAATTTTTGGTGAGAAAGCTTCGGATGTAAAAGATTCTTCACTACGTGTTCCAGCCAGTACCTTTGGTACTGTTATTGGTGTACAGGTATTTACCCGTGATGGGGTTGAAAAAGATAAGCGTGCCATTGATATCGAAGAGCAGGGAATTATTTCAGTTAAGAAAGATGTTGATGCCCAGTGGCAGATTATCGAGTTAGATTTATTTGCACGGATGAAATCTATGTTTATTGGTAAGCTGGCCGATTGTGGTCCTGCAGGTCTTAGCTCTGGTGACAAAATCACAGAAGCCTATCTGGATGCTCTGGATACTAAGTCCTGGTCACTCATTCGGCTGAAAGATGATGTGGATAACACCAGAATTGAAGAGTTGAACAAACAGCATCAGGAACAGCGTAAATTGCTGGATGCCTATTTTGAAGAGAAGAAAGCAAAACTGACTTCCGGTGATGATCTTGCGCCGGGCGTACTAAAAATGGTTAAGGTTTACCTGGCTGTTAAGCGTCGTTTGCAGCCTGGCGACAAAATGGCAGGTCGTCATGGTAACAAAGGGGTGGTTTCTATTATTGTTCCGGTTGAGGATATGCCACATATGGAAGATGGTACGCCGGTTGATATTATTCTGAATCCGTTAGGCGTGCCTTCTCGAATGAATATTGGTCAGGTGCTTGAGACCCACCTTGGTTTTGCAGCAAAAGGTCTGGGAACGAAAATCAGTAATATGCTGGATGACAATAAGAGCGCTACCGAGATACGGGCTTTTCTTGAGAAAATCTATAACCACGACACGAAGAATGAGGATCTGGATGCTTTTAGTGATGATGAGATTATGCATCTGGCGAATAATCTGCGTAAAGGTGTGCCGATGGCAACACCGGTATTTGATGGTGCAGAGGAAGAAGAAATTCATCGTATGTTAGAACTGGCAGGTTTGCCTGTTAGTGGTCAAACAACGCTATATGATGGCTGCACAGGTGATGCGTTTGACTGCCTGATTACTATTGGCTACAAATATATGCTGAAATTGAACCATCTGATTGATGACAAAATGCATGCACGTTCCACCGGTCCTTATAGTCTGGTTACGCAGCAACCATTGGGCGGCAAAGCCCAATTTGGTGGTCAACGCTTTGGTGAGATGGAAGTCTGGGCGCTGGAAGCTTACGGTGCTGCCTATACCCTGCAGGAAATGCTGACAGTGAAATCAGATGACGTGGCAGGTCGAAACAAGATGTATAAAAATATTGTTGATGGTAATCACCATATGGAACCAGGCATGCCAGAGTCGTTCAATGTATTGCTTAAGGAAATTCGTGCACTGGGCATCAATATTGAACTTGAACAGGAGAATAAGACCTGACTTAGGGCTTATCCGGTACACGTAACCATATATTACTTAATATAAGACAGGATTTAGGGCAATGAAAGATTTACTCAAGCTCATTAAACAACAAGGTCAGAATGAAGATTTTGACGCCATTAAAATTAGTCTGGCCTCACCACAGCAGATACAGTCATGGTCATTCGGTGAAGTAAAAAAACCGGAAACGATTAATTACCGTACCTTTAAACCGGAACGTGATGGTCTTTTTTGTGCCAAAATTTTTGGGCCAGTAAAAGATTATGAGTGCTTATGTGGTAAATATAAACGCTTAAAGCATCGTGGAGTCGTCTGTGAAAAATGCGGTGTTGAAGTAACTCAGTCGAAGGTGCGGCGTGAGCGTATGGGACACATTGATCTTGCCAGCCCAGTTGCGCATATCTGGTACCTAAAGTCGTTGCCATCACGTATTGGCCTGTTACTCGACATGACTTTACGTGAAATCGAACGCATTTTATATTTTGAAGCCTTTGTGGTGATTGAGCCTGGTCTGACGACTCTGGAGAAAGGCCAGTTACTCACGGATGAAACCTACCTTGAAGCCATTGAAGAGCATGGCGATGAATTTGATGCTCGCATGGGTGCTGAAGCAGTTCATGAAATGCTTAAATCGCTGGTGCTGGACGAAGAAGCCGTCAAAATTCGCGAAGGCATGGGTGCTACCAAATCGGAAACCAAACTGAAACGGCTGGCAAAACGCCTTAAACTGGTTGAGTCGTTTACCCTGTCGGGTAATCGTCCAGAATGGATGATTATGACTATATTGCCGGTATTACCGCCTGATTTACGCCCTCTGGTACCACTCGATGGCGGACGCTTTGCAACCTCTGATCTGAATGACCTGTATCGTCGAGTCATCAATCGTAATAATCGTCTTAAGCGTCTGCTGGAACTTTATGCACCCGATATTATTGTGCGTAACGAAAAGCGTATGTTACAGGAATCGGTTGATGCGCTTATGGATAATGGTCGTCGCGGTCGTGCCATTACCGGCACTAACAAGCGTCCACTGAAATCACTGGCCGACATGATTAAAGGCAAGCAGGGGCGATTCCGCCAGAACTTGCTGGGTAAACGGGTTGATTACTCTGGTCGTTCTGTCATTGTGGTTGGTCCTACGCTTAAATTGCATCAATGTGGCCTGCCGAAAAAAATGTCGCTGGAGCTGTTTAAGCCATTTATCTTTAATAAATTATTACGTCGTGGCCTGGCTACAACCATTAAAGCGGCGAAGAAAATGGTTGAGAAAGAAGGTTCAGAAGTCTGGGATATTCTTGAGGAAGTCATTCGTGAGCATCCGGTCATGCTTAACCGCGCACCAACCCTCCACCGTTTGGGTATTCAGGCGTTCGAACCTATACTGATTGAAGGTAAAGCTATTCAGCTACATCCGCTCGTGTGTACAGCATTTAATGCTGACTTTGATGGCGACCAGATGGCAGTGCATGTGCCATTATCAATTGAAGCGCAGCTGGAGGCTCGAACTCTGATGCTGGCGACGAATAACATTCTATCACCCGCATCAGGTGAGCCGATTATTGTTCCGTCTCAGGATATTGTGCTGGGTTTGTATTATATGACGCGCGAGTCGATTAACGTCAAAGGCGAAGGCATGGTATTTGCTGATGTTGATGAAGTCTATCGTGCTTATGACAGTGGTAGTGTGCATTTACAGGCAAAAGTCAAGGCTCGCATTCGCGAAGTTGTTTTTAATGAAGCCGGTGAGCTGGTTGAACAATCTAAAATTATTGATACCACAGTTGGGCGAGCAATATTATCAGAAATTATTCCTGCGGGTATTTCTTACGACCTGGTCAATCGGGATCTGAATAAAAAGGCAATTTCAAACCTGATTAACTCCTGTTATCGTCAGGTTGGTTTGAAAGAAACGGTTATTTTTGCCGATCAATTGATGTACACCGGATTTCGTTATTCAACCCGTGCCGGTATCTCAATCTGCATTAGTGACATGGCCATTCCTGAGGAAAAAGGAAGTCTGCTATCGAAAGCTGAAGCGGAAGTGAAAGAAATTCAGGATCAGTACACATCTGGCCTGTTAACGAATGGTGAGCGTTACAACAAAGTTGTGGATATCTGGTCACATGCTAATGAGGCAGTTGCCAAGGCGATGATGGCTAAGCTGAGCGTAATGGAAGTTAAAAATGCCGAAGGAAAAATGGTTAAGCAGCCCTCGTTTAACAATATTTTCGTTATGGCAGATTCCGGTGCTCGGGGTTCTGCGGCGCAGATTCGACAACTTGCTGGTATGCGCGGTTTGATGGCGAAGCCTGATGGGTCAATTATTGAAACACCCATTACAGCAAACTTTCGTGAAGGTCTGAATGTACTGCAATATTTTATTTCAACTCACGGTGCACGTAAGGGTCTTGCTGATACCGCATTGAAAACAGCAAACTCCGGGTATCTAACGCGTCGGCTGGTTGACGTGGCACAGGACATGGTTATTCTAAAGGAGGACTGTAATACAGAGAATGGCATGTTGATGCAGTCCATGATCGAAGGTGGTGATGTGGTTATGCCGCTGGGCGAGTTGGTGCTGGGACGTGTGGTTGCACGCGATGTGCTGAATACCGATGATGAAGTGCTCATTCCAAGAGGCACCTTACTCGATGAGCAATGGGTTGAACAGCTGGATGAGATGGGGATCGATGAGATCTTTGTACGCTCAGTGATTACCTGTGAAAATGTACATGGTGTCTGCTCTATGTGTTATGGGCGTGATCTTGCGCGGGGCCATCTGGTAAATCATGGCGAAGCTGTGGGCGTGATTGCTGCACAGTCGATTGGTGAGCCGGGTACGCAGTTGACAATGCGTACTTTCCATATTGGTGGCGCAGCAAGTCGTTCTGCGGCAGCCAATAGCATCAGCGTGAAATCAACGGGTTCGGTGCGTTTGCATAACATTAAAGTAGTCAAACAGAACAGTGGTGGTCTGGTTGCCGTGTCACGTTCCGGTGAACTGGGTGTGGTAGATGAGCATGGACGTGAGCGCGAGCTTTATAAAATACCTTATGGTGCAGTGATTTCAGTAGAAGAAAACGGTCAGGTCAAAGCGGGTCAGGTCGTTGCTACCTGGGATCCGCATACGCATCCGATTATTACTGAGGTAGAAGGTCAGGTTAAATTTTCCGACTTTGCCGAAGGAATTAGTGTACAGAAAGAAACGGATGAAATTACTGGCCTGTCTTCTACCGTAGTGACTGATCCGAAGCAGCGCCCAACTGCGGGTAAAGATATGCGTCCGCTGATTACCCTGGTTGACGGCAGTGGCGAAGAGCTGTGTATTGCTGGTTCAGAACAGCCTGCGCGGTACTTCTTACCTTCCGGCGCGATTATTAATATTGAAGATGGTGGCCAGGTTTCTGTCGGTGATGAGTTAGCCAGGATACCACAGGAGTCCAGTAAAACTCGTGATATCACCGGCGGCTTGCCGCGTGTTGCGGATCTATTCGAAGCACGCAAACCCAAAGAGCCAGCTATTATGGCAGAAGTGTCTGGGATTATTAGTTTTGGCAAGGAAACTAAAGGTAAGCAGCGCCTGGTTATTACTAATGATGCCGGCGAAGCCGTTGAGTCGCTCATTCCGAAATGGCGACACATTAATGTGTTTGAAGGTGAACGTGTTGAACAGGGCGAAGTGATTGCTGATGGCGAGCGTAGTGCGCATGATATTTTGCGGTTGCTCGGTGCTGAAGCCTTGGCCGAGTATCTGGTGAATGAAATTCAGGATGTTTATCGGTTGCAGGGTGTAAAAATTAATGATAAACACATTGAAGTCATTATCCGGCAGATGTTACGCAAATGTGAAATTATAGAAGGTGGTGATTCAAAGTACCTGAAAGGCGAAATAGTGGAACGTGCCCGCGTTATTGGAGAATGCGAGAAGCTGGTTGAAGAAGGCAAGGAGCCGGCTATTTTTAACCCCATTTTACTGGGGATTACCAAAGGTTCACTGGTAACTGAATCATTTATTTCAGCAGCATCATTCCAGGAAACAACTCGCGTATTAACGGAAGCGTCTGTACGCGGTGGCAGCGATCCATTGCTTGGTCTAAAAGAAAACGTCATTGTGGGCCGTCTGATTCCGGCAGGAACGGGTTTGGCTTTTCATGAAGAGCGTCAGCGGCTTCGTACCGCCGATATTGACTCGGCATTTATTACCGAAGATGTAAGTGAGGATGTCAGTCACCCTGCTGAAGAAGATACTGTTGTAGAAGCGGCGGAAGAGCTGACTGTATCGATGGTTGAAAATGCTGACTCAAATCAGGATGAGAAAACTCAGCAGGATGTATAGAAATTAAAACCGCTGAAACCAGGTGATTTTCCTGTGCTTGCTGCTTGACAGCATTGGGCAGTGAGCATAGAATTGCGCCTCTTTTGACAGGCTTCAGAGCCTGTTGTTTATTTTTGCCCGTAGAATTGTTTTTAATGAATCATCCACGGGTGCCCATTTAGATGTGGGGTTGGAGTGAATTAAGATGACAACGATTAACCAATTGGTACGCAAACCTCGTCGGAGCAAGATTTCGAAGAGTAACGTGCCTGCCCTAGAGTCATCGCCCCAGAAGCGTGGTGTATGTACTCGTGTTTATACCACTACGCCAAAAAAGCCTAACTCTGCGATGCGTAAAGTTGCGCGTGTGCGGCTGACGAACAGCTTTGAAGTGACCAGTTATATTGGTGGTGAAGGCCATAATCTACAGGAACACTCGGTAGTGTTGATTCGTGGTGGTCGGGTTAAGGATTTACCTGGTGTTCGTTACCATGTCGTGCGCGGTAGTCTGGATACGCAGGGTGTTGAATCCCGTCGTCAGGGCCGCTCTAAGTACGGCACCAAGCGACCCAAGAGTTAAATTATAAGGCATTAGCCTGATGGTTTTTGCAGAGCAGATGGTCATAATGTACAGTGATTGTTTAAAATAGAGAATACGCGAGATGTCGAGAAGAAGAGAAGTTTCCAAAAGAGAAGTGTTACCAGATCCAAAATTTGGAAGCATTCAGATTACCAAATTTGTCAACATGATTATGAAGAGCGGTAAAAAATCCGTTGCGGAGATGATCATGTATAAGGCTCTTGACCGTATTGGTGAAAAAGGTAGCGGCGCACCGATAGAAGTGCTTGATCAGGCGTTAGAAAATGTCAGTCCTATGGTTGAGGTGAAATCGCGCCGTGTTGGTGGTGCAACTTACCAGGTGCCAGTTGAAGTGCGGACTAGTCGTCGTTTGACATTGGCGATGCGCTGGTTAATTGATTCAGCCAGAAAACGTGGCGAGAAATCGATGCAGTTAAAGCTGGCGGGTGAGTTAATGGACGCGGCTGAAAATCGTGGTAATGCAGTGAAAAAACGCGAAGACACACACCGCATGGCAGAGGCCAATAAAGCCTTTGCACATTTCCGTTGGTAAGCTTTAGCGTCGTTTGAGAAATAACGGAAGAAATAATGGATTGGAAATGGATGATCAAAAAATAGCCAGTTAAAAGATGACTGGTAAGCAATGGCTGGCTAAAAGTAGCAGATTGAAGACAACAGGTTGATAAAATTGTGGCACGTACTACGCCAATCAAGCGCTATCGGAATATTGGCATCATGGCGCATATTGATGCGGGCAAGACTACCACAACAGAACGGATACTTTATTATACCGGCATCTCACATAAGATAGGTGAGGTGCATGATGGTGCCGCCACTATGGACTGGATGGCGCAGGAGCAGGAACGAGGTATCACTATTACCTCTGCGGCAACGACCTGTTTCTGGTCGGGTATGACTAAGCAGTATGACCAGCACCGCATTAATATAATTGATACACCGGGACACGTTGATTTCACTATCGAAGTGGAGCGTTCGTTACGAGTTTTAGATGGTGCCTGTGCCGTTTTTTGTGCGGTCGGTGGCGTTGAGCCGCAGTCGGAAACCGTCTGGCGGCAAGCGAATAAGTATCATGTTCCGCGCATTATTTTTGTTAATAAGATGGATCGAGTGGGCGCAGACTTTTTGCGTGTCGTGGAGCAGATTAAGCAGAATTTAGGTACAATACCCGTTGCTATGCAGGTAGCAATTGGTGCAGAAGAAAATTTTGTAGGTGTTGTCGATCTCGTGAAGATGCGAGCGATTTATTGGAGTGAAGAGGACATGGGATCGGTGTTTACCGAAACCGATGTTCCTGAAAATTTACTTGCGCTGTGCGAAAAAAAGCGTGAAGCAATGATTGAGATTGCTGCTGAAGCCAGTGAAGAATTGCTGGAGAAATATTTGGAAACTGGCAGTCTCGGCGAGGACGAGATAAAGCAGGGAATTCGTATCCGCACATTGGCAAATGAAATTGTGCCGGCTTTTTGTGGATCTGCCTTTAAGAATAAAGGGGTGCAGGCAATGTTGGATGCAATTGTTGATTATATGCCTTCGCCAATTGATGTACCGCCCGTTAGAGGTTATCTTGATGGCGAAGATGAGATCGAAGCCGAGCGTTTAGCGGATGATGACGAAGCTTTTTCTGCTTTAGGCTTTAAGATAGCGACTGACCCTTTTGTTGGTAATTTGACTTTTTTTCGGATGTATTCGGGTGTATTGAAGTCGGGTGATAGCATTTATAATTCGGTAAAAAGAAAAAAAGAGCGTGTTGGTCGAATTGTACAAATGCATGCCAATAGTCGCGAAGAAATTAATGAAGTACGGGCTGGTGATATTGCTGCAGCCATTGGGCTAAAGGACGTTACCACGGGTGATACATTGTGTGACCCGAAGGCGGTTATTGTATTAGAACGTATGGATTTTCCAGAACCGGTGATATCAGTAGCTGTCGAGCCAAGAACCAAGGCTGATGAGGAAAAGATAGCGGCGGCATTAGGTAAACTTTTGCATGAGGATCCATCGTTTCGAGTGTGTACGGATGAAGAATCAGGTCAAACCATTATTTCGGGAATGGGTGAGCTTCATCTCGAGATTATTGTAGATCGGATGCGGCGTGAGTTTGGTGTGGATGCAAATGTTGGTAATCCGCAGGTGGCTTATCGAGAAGCGATAAGCCGGACGGTTGAGCACGAAACAAAATTTATCAGACAGACGGGTGGTAAAGGGCAGTATGCCCATGTTTACCTGCGAATTGAACCTGGTGTGCTGGGTGATGGTTACGTGTTTGTTAGTGAGATCGTTGGCGGCAGTGTGCCAAAAGAATTTATCCCTGCTGTTGATAAGGGTGTGCGTGACCAGATGCGGAATGGCGTACTGGCGGGATACCCCGTTGAGGATGTGCGAGTCACTTTGTTTGATGGTTCGTATCATGATGTTGATTCGAATGAAGTGGCGTTTAAAATTGCAGCTTCAATCTGCTTTAGAGAGGCTGCACTGGAAGCGGATCCAGTAATACTCGAGCCAATGATGAAAGTTGAAATAGTGACACCAGAAGATTATATGGGCGATGTTATCGGTGACCTGAGTCGGCGTCGTGGTGTCGTAAGCGGTATGGAAGATACCGTTGTTGGTAAAAATATTAGTGCTGTAGTGCCATTGTCGGAAATGTTTGGTTATGCCACATCTCTGCGTTCTGCGACGCAGGGGCGAGCGACCTATTCGATGGAATTTGAGCAATATGCAGAAGCACCAAAAAGCGTGGCCAATGCAGTGATTAGCAGTAAAACGGGCTATTGATAACAAGGGTTAATGCTCAGCGATTATTAATTAGTACTTATTAATTAATATTTTATTTTAAAGCGTTTTAAAGAGGTAAGAACAGTGTCCAAGGAAAAGTTTGAAAGAACCAAACCACACGTCAACGTAGGCACGATTGGTCACGTAGATCATGGTAAGACGACCTTAACTGCGGCGCTGACCAAAGTTATGTCGGAAGCGCAGGGTAGTGGTGAAGTCAAAGCCTTTGACCAGATAGACAACGCCCCGGAAGAGCGTGCGCGAGGCATTACCATTGCGACCTCACACGTTGAATACGAAAGTGCAAATCGCCACTATGCTCACGTCGACTGTCCTGGTCACGCGGATTATGTAAAGAACATGATCACGGGTGCGGCGCAAATGGACGGAGCGATATTGGTAGTATCTGCTGCTGACGGGCCGATGCCCCAGACCCGCGAGCATATATTGCTGTCGCGCCAGGTGGGTGTACCATACGTACTGGTCTACATGAACAAAGCCGACATGGTTGACGACGAAGAACTATTAGAGCTGGTTGAAATGGAGATACGTGAACTGCTTGATGCCTACGAATTTCCGGGTGATGACACACCAGTAATAATTGGTTCCGCGCTTAAAGCGCTTGAAGGAGACACCTCGGACATTGGAGTCCCTTCAGTATTGAAATTGGTTGCTGCAATGGATGACTACATTCCACAGCCTGAACGTGCGATAGACCAGCCTTTTCTGATGCCGGTTGAAGACGTATTCTCCATTTCAGGTCGCGGCACTGTTGTGACTGGCCGTATTGAACGAGGCGTGGTAAAAATAGGTGAAGAGATCGAGATAGTCGGCATCCGCGATACTCAGACAACGACCTGTACTGGCGTAGAAATGTTTCGTAAGTTACTGGATCAGGGCGAAGCTGGCGACAACGTTGGGCTTTTACTGCGCGGACTGAAGCGCGAAGAAGTTGAGCGTGGTCAGGTTTGCTGCAAACCTGGGAGTGTTAAGCCGCACACTAAATTTGAGTGTGAAGTTTACGTGTTGAGCAAAGATGAAGGCGGTCGTCACACGCCTTTTTTCAACAACTACCGTCCCCAGTTTTACTTTCGCACCACTGATGTAACCGGTGCCTGTGATTTACCGGAAGGGGTTGAAATGGTCATGCCTGGAGACAATGTAAAAATGACGGTGGCGCTGATTAACCCGATAGCGATGGAAGAAGGCTTACGCTTTGCGATACGCGAAGGTGGTCGTACGGTTGGTGCGGGTGTTGTATCGAAGATTATTGAATAAAGCGGTATTCGGGCCGTTGGCCTGAAACACGCTTGTTCCAAAATAGAACTGAGAGTATTTATGGCAAATCAACATATAAGAATTCGTTTAAAAGCATTCGATCATCACCTGATTGATAAATCAGCCAGCGAGATTGTGGATACGGCAAAGCGAACGGGTGCGCATGTAAAAGGACCTATTCCGCTACCAACAAAAAAAGAACGCTTTACCATACTGATTTCACCACATGTGAATAAGGATGCGCGTGATCAGTACGAAATACGCACCCATAAACGGATGCTGGATATTATTGATCCAACAGACAAAACGGTTGATGCTTTAATGAAGCTGGATTTGTCTGCTGGCGTTGATGTGCAGATTAAATTAAATTAGCGTAAATTAACGCTGTCACAAAAGGAGAGCAGGTGCTATAATTCCCTGCTTTGTTGCTCGGTCAAATAATAAGCTTCAGATTGTTTCTTATTATTAAAGACTGCAGTGCAGACATTCTATTTATCGTAAGTCCTGCAAGGATACTGCGAAAACGTAATATTTAGAGTAAGTGTTTAAATCTAACTGATTTTTATAGCTTAAGCTCGGTAGAAAATAGATTTAATCGCCATGATTGAATAATCAGTCAGGGCATAGTGGCTGGTCTTTGCTAAAAAGAAATTTTGGCAAGCGAGTTATTTTTATTAAGTAGGAATCGACATGACAATTGGTGTTGTTGGTAGAAAAGCGGGTATGACGCGTATATTTACTGAAGATGGTGTCTCCATTCCAGTAAGTGTGGTCGAGGTAACGTCAAACCGTATTACCCAAATTAAAACTGATAAAACAGATGGTTATCAGGCTGTTCAGATAACGACTGGGGTGAGAAAATCATCACGCGTTACGAAACCGATGGCTGGACACTTTGCAAAAGCAGGCGTTGAAGCAGGTAGAGGCTTATGGGAGTTTCGTATGCAGAACGATGCGGCAGCTGAGTATAAAGTTGGTGGCGAGTTATCCATTGGTATGTTTGAGGCGGGTCAGAAGGTTGATGTTACTGGCCGCACTATTGGTAAGGGTTTTCAGGGTGGTATTAAGCGTCATCACTTTACGATGCAGGATGCTACGCATGGTAATTCTATCTCGCATCGTTCCAATGGTTCTATTGGTATGTGTCAGACACCTGGCCGTGTTATTAAAGGCAAAAAAATGTCTGGTCATATGGGTAACGTGCAAAGAACAATACAGACTCTGGAGTTAGTGCGAGTTGATACGGAGCGCGGACTGTTGTTAATAAAAGGCGCAATACCCGGTTCCAAAGGTGGTGACGTAATTATCCGCCCTGCGGTTAAGGTTTCATTGTAACGATACCTGAAAATATTTCAGGCTATATAATATATAAGAGTTTTGGTAGAGAATAATGGATCTGCAATTACATAATAGTAAAGAAACAATATCGGTTTCTGACGCGGTATTCAATCTTGAATATAAAGAGAGCCTGATTCATCAGTTGGTGACTGCTTATATGGCTGCTGCGCGTTCAGGTACCCGAGCACAGAAAAATCGCTCTGCTGTGAGCGGCGGCGGTGCGAAGCCCTGGGCTCAAAAAGGCAGTGGTCGCGCACGCGCGGGTACGAGCCGTAGTCCTTTGTGGCGTAGTGGCGGTGCGACTTTTGCGGCGCAACCTGGTGATTATACGCAGAAGCTGAATAAGAAAATGTATCGAGTTGGCGTGCGCTCAATTCTGTCAGAGTTGAATCGTAAGCAGCGGCTTGTTGTGGTTGATGATATTACTGTTGATGCGCCTAAGACTCGGCAAATGGCTAAAAAGTTAGAAGAGCTGGGTGTAGGCCGGTCTCTTATTATTACAGAAACAGGCGATGAGAAATTATTTTTATCAGCACGTAATTTGCCTTATGTTGAAGTAACTGATGTTGCAGGTATGAATCCAGTCAGTTTGATTCGATATGATCATGTGGTTGCAACGGTTGGCGCAGTTCGAGCAATAGAGGAGTTGTTATCATGAATCAGGAACGTGTATATCAGATTCTGTTATCTCCACATGTCTCTGAAAAAGCCTCTCTGCTCGCTGATGAATATAATCAGCATGTTTTTAAGGTTTTATCAACTGCGACCAAGGCAGAAGTAAAGACTGCTGTTGAAGCAATGTTTAAGGTGAAAGTGAGTAAAGTCCGCATTGCCAGCATTAAGGGCAAAACTAAACGTTTTGGTAATCGTCTGGGTAAGCGCGCCGATCTACGCAAAGCTTATGTAACGCTGATGCCGGATAATGATATTAACTTTGCGGGTGCAAACTAGGTTATAGGCTGAATTATGGCAATAGTAAAAACAAAGCCAACCTCTGCTGGACGACGTTTTGTTGTCAAGGTTGTTAATAAAGACTTGCATAAAGGTGCACCGGAGCGTGCCCTGACTGAGCATAAGCACCGTAGCGGCGGGCGAAATAATGCGGGGCGTATTAGTGTGCGTCATATTGGTGGCGGGCACAAACAACGCTACCGTTTAATTGATTTTAAACGGGATAAAGATAGTGTTGCTGCGCGTGTTGATCGTATTGAGTATGACCCAAACCGCACTGCAAATATTGCATTATTGATCTATAACGATGGTGAAAAACGTTACATTATTGCACCGAAAGGTATTAAGGCAGGCGAGATTCTACAATCAGGTCATGATGCGCCGATTAAAGCAGGGAATACGCTGCCACTGTCAAATATCCCTGTCGGTACGCAGATACACTGTGTTGAAATGAAACCGGGTAAAGGTGCGCAAATAGCGCGTAGTGCAGGCGCTAGTGCTCAACTACTGGCTCGCGAGGGCGGGTATGCGATGCTCCGGTTGCGCTCTGGTGAAATACGTAAGATTCATACTGACTGCCGTGCAACTATCGGTGAAGTTGGTAATTCGGAGCATGCTTTACGCTCATTAGGTAAAGCGGGTGCTTCACGCTGGCGGGGGGTTCGTCCAACTGTACGTGGTGTGGTAATGAACCCGGTTGATCACCCACATGGTGGTGGTGAAGGCCGCACATCTGGCGGTCGTCATCCTGTATCACCCTGGGGGATGCCGACTAAAGGCTATAGAACTCGGAGCAATAAGCGTACAGATAATATGATTGTACGTCGTCGTAACAAGTAACTGTTTAACTGAATCGTTTATTTATAATCGTTTAACCAGAGGATTGCCAAGTGTCACGTTCGTTAAAAAAGGGTCCTTTTATTGACCATCACTTGTTAGATAAAGTTAACAAGGCTACAGAAACTAATGATCGTAAACCAATTAAAACCTGGTCGCGTCGTTCAACTATTTTTCCGGAAATGGTGGGTCTGACTATTGCTATTCACAATGGTCGGCAGCACGTTCCGGTTCTGGTTAACGAAAACATGGTAGGGCATAAATTAGGTGAGTTTGCATTAACTCGTACCTATAGAGGCCATACTGCAGACAAGAAAGCTAAGAAATAAGGGTGCCGTTGTGGAAGTACATGCTAAATACAGATTCGCCCGTATATCGCCTCAGAAATGTCGATTGGTTGCTGACCAGATACGTGGTTTACCCGTAGAGGTTGCATTGAATACGTTAAATTTCGGTGTTACCAAATCATCGGGGTTGATGAAGAAAATACTGGAATCAGCAATTGCTAATGCGGAGCATAATGAAGGTGCTGACATAGACGAATTACATGTCTCAAAAGTGTATGTCGATGCAGGTCCGACAATGAAGCGCATTCGTCCCCGCGCTAAAGGGCGAGCTAATAGAATTTTAAAACGCACAAGCCATATTACGGTTTGTGTTGCAGATCGCTAAAGAGAGCTAATCATGGGTCAAAAAGTACATCCGATAGGAATTCGTTTAGGTATTTCAGCTGACTGGAACGCCAAATGGTATGCAAACAGTGCGGATTTCCCTGATTTATTGAATTCAGATATTAAAGTTAGAGAGTTTTTGCATAAGAAACTGGCTAATGCAAATATTAGTCGTATCCAGATCGAGCGTCCTACGCGTTCCGCGATGATTACCATACACACGGCTCGTCCGGGTGTAGTGATTGGCAAGAAAGGAGCGGATATAGAAAGTTTACGCCAGCAGGTAGCTAATCTAATTGGTTTGCATATAAACAGTGTCAAACTTAATATTGAAGAAATACGTAAACCTGAGCTGGATGCCAAACTTGTTGCAGAAAATATTGCGCAACAACTTGAGCGCCGTGTAATGTTTCGTCGTGCGATGAAACGTGCAATTCAAAACACAATGAGAATGGGTGCGTTGGGTGTGAAGATTAAAATAGGCGGTCGTTTAAACGGCGCCGAAATTGCGCGCAGTGAGCAGTATTCTGAAGGGCGCGTTCCCTTGCACACGTTACGAGCTGACATTGATTATGGTTTTTATGAAGCCTTAACAACTTACGGCATTCTTGGTATTAAAGTCTGGATCTATAAAGGTGAGATTTTCGATCTTTATAAAACCCAGGAACCAAAAGATTCTGCAAAAGCAGGCGCTGCCGCAACTAAATAGTCGCCTTAGAGATAGAGGAATAAGAACGTGTTACAACCAAAGCGCACTAAATTTCGCAAAATGTTTAAGGGTAAGAACCGAGGTCTTGCTCAGACCGGAAATAAAGTTAGTTTCGGTGAGTTTGGATTAAAAGCAACTGAGCGCGGTCGTGTTTCTGCACGTCAGATCGAGGCTGCCCGACGAGCAATGACTCGTCATGTAAAACGTAATGGTAAAATCTGGATTCGAATTTTCCCTGATGTGCCTATCTCGAGTAAACCACTGGAAGTGCGTATGGGTAAAGGTAAGGGTAATGTTGATTACTGGGTATCTAAAGTTCAGCCTGGTACGGTATTGTATGAGATAGAAGGTGTGTCAGAAGAACTGGCGCGAGAAGCTTTTAATCTTGCTGCGGCAAAATTACCTGTTAAAACAATTTTTGTTACACGTGCGGTGATGTAAATGGCGACGGCTAAAGAATATAGAGAAATGTCTGAAAAAGACCTTGGCGAAGAATTATTAAACCTGCGTCGTGAGCAGTTTAATTTACGTATGCAATTGGGATCGGGCAATATGCCTAAGAACCATCGTTTTAGTAATGTTCGACATGATATTGCGCGTATAAAAACAGTCATGTCTGAGAATACGCAGACAAATACAAAAGGTAATGCATAATGTCTGATGAAGAAATGGCTAAGGAGCAGGTGTCTGCAACGAATGAGAGCAAGCAACGGTCACTCACCGGGGTTGTAACCAGTAGTGCAGGGGATAAGTCTGCAACCATTACTATAGAACGTCGTATTAAGCATCCGCTCTATGGTAAATATATAAAGCGTTCTACCAAGTTACGGGTGCACGACGAAAAAAACGAATGTAATCAGGGTGATACTGTTGTTGTTGAGCAATGTCGTCCGATGTCAAAAACTAAATCATGGCGGCTTGTGAAAGTTGTCGTCAAAGCTGCTGAGCTTTAAAAGTAGGAATAACTCATGATTCAAATGCAAACAATTTTAAATGCAGCGGATAATAGTGGTGCACGCAGCATGATGTGCATAAAAGTACTGGGTGGCTCACATCGTCGTTACGCTGCTGTTGGGGATGTGATTAAAGTCAGCATCAAAGATGCTATCCCACGCGGTAAAGTGAAAAAAGGTGAAGTTTATAATGCCGTTGTAGTACGAACTAGAAAAGGTGTTCGCCGTGCGGACGGTTCAACCATTCGTTTTGATGGTAATGCGGCGGTAATTTTAAATGCTTCTCTACAACCAGTTGGTACCCGCATATTTGGTCCTGTTACACGCGAGTTGCGGACACAGAATTTTATGAAGATTGTCTCACTTGCTCCAGAAGTTTTGTAAAGGTAAAGCAATATGAAACGTATTAAACAGGGTGATCAGGTTATCGTCATTGCAGGCAAGGACAAAGGGCGTCAAGGGACAGTTCTTAATGTTACTGATATCAGTGTTGTTGTTGAAGCGGTAAATATGGTCAAGAAACACACGAAGGCGAATCCTTCTGCTGGTGTAGAGGGCGGTATTATTGAAAAAGTAATGCCAATGGCTATTTCGAATGTCATGTTATTTAACTCAGTGAGTAATAAAGGTGACAGAGTGGGCTTCAAAAATTTGGAAGATGGTCGCAAAGTGCGTTACTTTAAATCCAACGGCGAAGTTGTGGACGCTTAAAGGTTATTTGTCATGGCAAGATTAGAAAAATATTACCGCGATACGATTGTAAAAAATCTTATGAAAACTGGCGCATTTAAAAATGTAATGGATGTGCCTCGCATCACCAAAATCACGCTCAATATGGGCTTAGGCGAAGCAATCGGTGACAAGAAAGTTCTGGAAAATGCATTATCTGATATGGGTAAAATAGCGGGGCAGCAAGCGGTTACAACGCTGGCGCGCAAATCAGTCGCTTCGTTTAAAGTCCGAGATGGTTATCCTATCGGATGCAAAGTGACTTTACGTAGCAAGCAGATGTATGAGTTTCTGGATCGCTTAATATCAATATCAGTCCCGCGTATTCGTGATTTTCGTGGACTCAATCCGAAGTCTTTTGATGGCCGTGGTAATTACAACATGGGTGTGAGAGAGCAGATTATATTTCCAGAAATTGATTTTGAAAAAATTGATACTATCCGTGGCATGGATATTTGCATAACCACCACTGCACGTGATAACGAGGGTGGTCTGGCATTATTAAAAGAGTTTAATTTCCCATTTAAGGGCAGTAATAAATAGTATGGCTAAGAATTCAATGATTGCACGTGAGTACAAACGTACGCGTTTGGTGAAACAGTATGCTGCAAAGCGCGCTGAATACAAAGCGGTATTGCTTGATCAAAATGCAGATTTTGATGAAAAGATGGAAGCGCAAAGAAAACTACAAACACTTCCGCGTGATTCATGTAAAGCAAGACAGCGTAATCGTTGCCGTATTACCGGTCGACCACATGGTGTGTACCGTAAATTTGGGCTATGCAGAAATAAATTACGCGAAGCGGCAATGCGCGGTGATATTCCAGGCCTGGTTAAGGCTAGCTGGTAGGAGAATTTTGTTATGATGACAGACCCAATAGCAGATATGCTTACTCGAATTCGAAATGCACAGGCGGCGTCAAAATTTGATGTTTCCATGCCCTCATCGAAGTTAAAAATAGCTATCGCAAAAGTTTTAAAAGATGAAGGTTATATCACTGAATACAGCTCGGATGATGTGGCTAAACCAACCTTAACTGTTGTCCTTAAATATTATGAAGGCCAACCTGTTATTGATGAAATAAAGCGTATTAGCCGTCCCGGCTTGCGTATTTATAGAAACAAGGATGAGTTGCCAAAAATTTTAAACGGTATGGGCGTTGCGATTATCTCAACTTCAGCTGGTGTGATGACTGATCGTCAGGCACGACAGGCGGGACGCGGTGGTGAAATCCTCTGCACTGTAGAATAGACCCTTATATTTATTAGATTTAAAGTAGAGAAAACCAATGTCCCGTATAGCTAAAAAACCTGTCGTTATTATTGACGGCGTCGAAGTGAATATCAGCGGTCAGTCAATTACTGCGAAAGGTAAGCTTGGTAGTTTATCGCTTAAAGTTCATGGGACTGTGAAAGTAACACAGGATAACGGCGCGCTTAACTTTGCCCCGGTAAAACCGTCAAAAACCAGTTTTGCAATGGCGGGAACGATGCGTTCTTTAGCGCATAATATGGTGCAGGGTGTGTCCGAAGGTTTTAGCCGAAGTTTACAGCTTGTCGGTGTGGGTTATAGAGCGCAAGTGAAAGGGAATCGGCTTGATCTATCTCTAGGTTTTTCACATCCCGTACAATATACAGTACCTGAAGGCATTTCTATTGAAACACCGAGTCAGACCGAGATTTTTGTAAAAGGAATTGATAAGCAAAGTGTTGGCCAGGTTTGCGCTGAAATACGTGCTTACCGACCACCGGAGCCTTATAAAGGTAAAGGTATTAGATATTCTGATGAACGAGTGATACGTAAAGAAGCTAAGAAAAAATAGTTCAGTAACTATAGCGACACATATAAGAGACAGGTTACAACAATGTTATCTAAAAAAAGTAATAGACTACGCAGGGCGAAGCGGACACGCGCGAAAATATCCGAGCTTGGTTCTTATCGTTTAAGTGTGCACCGTACACCAAAACATATCTATGCTCAGGTCATATCCCCTGATGGTAGCACCGTTATTGCTGCTGCATCAACGCTGCAAAAGGCAATAGCCACAGATTCAAAATATACGGGTAATGTTAATGCAGCCTCTCTAGTTGGAAAAGTGATTGCTGAAAAGTCGAAACTAGCTGGCATCACTACAGTTGCATTTGATCGTTCGGGGTTTCGTTATCATGGTCGTGTAAAGGCGCTAGCAGAATCAGCGCGTGAAAACGGGTTGCAGTTTTAGACCGTAATTCATGAATAGACAGACTACATTTTAATTGTTTTTTAAGAATAGGTTTCAGGTATGGCACAAGCAGAATTACCACAGGTTAAAGATGACTACATTGAAAAACTGGTTGCGGTTAATCGTGTAGCCAAAGTCGTTAAAGGTGGTCGTCAGTTTGGTTTTACAGCATTAACGGTAGTTGGTGATGGAAACGGTAAAATTGGTTTTGGTTATGGCAAGGCCAAAGAAGTACCGCTTGCTATCCAGAAGGCAATGGATAAAGCCCGCAAGAATATGTGCAGCATAAATCTTAAAGGTGATACTTTGCATCATTCATTAACAGGTATCCATGGTGCGGCGAATGTGTATATGCAGCCGGCCTCAGATGGTACAGGCATTATTGCCGGTGGTGCGATGCGCGCAGTTTTCGAAGCCGTTGGCATCAAAAATGTTCTGGCAAAAATAAATGGTACACGTAATCCGGTTAACGTTGTACGTGCAACAATTAATGGTCTAACTTCGATGTCTTCGCCTGGTTACGTTGCTGCAAAACGTGGTAAGACAGTTGAAGAAATATTAGGTTAAGGTTACAGGTCATGGCAAGTAAAGAATTTAAAGTTACGCTAACAAAAAGTCTTATTGGTCGTCTCAAGTCGCACAAAGCCTGTGCCCGAGGTCTTGGCCTTTTGCGGACACATCACACTGTTATGGTTCGGGACACCCCTGAAAATCGCGGTATGATCAATAAAATTTCATATATGCTTAATATTGAAGAAGTCTAGATGATGGAAAATAATATGCAACTAAATACTCTTCATCCTGCTGCTGGCAGTAAGAAAAATGGCAAGCGTGTCGGTCGTGGTATCGGCTCAGGTCTGGGTAAAACCTGTGGCCGTGGTCATAAAGGTCAAAAATCGCGCTCCGGCGGGTTTACTAAGGTGGGTTTTGAAGGCGGTCAAATGCCTTTGCAACGCCGCTTGCCTAAAGTTGGTTTTTCATCACGCAAACTTAAGTTATCAGCAGAGATTCGACTTCATGAGCTTGCCGGTATAAGTAGTGAGGTTATCGATATACAGGTATTAATTACGGCTAATCTTGTCCCTGCTTACACGCTAAAAGCGAAGGTTATTGCTTCAGGTGAAATTAATGCTGCTGTTAAACTAAAAGGTATCTCAGTTACGCCAGGTGCACGTACTGCGATTGAAGCTGCAGGTGGAAGTATTGAGGGTTAATTTCCTTAATAATAAGCGCATGGTGAATGGTAGTAACTAATTATGGCAGCAGGTAATTTCACAGAGCTAAAGAAGCGTTTACTCTTCGTGCTTGGCGCGTTGATTGTATTCAGAATTGGCACTTTTATACCTGTGCCTGGTGTTGATCCGGCTGTGCTATCAGTCCTGTTTGATCAGCAAAAAGGCAGTATTTTAGGCGTATTTAATATGTTCTCAGGTGGTGCATTGAGTCGTATGTCAGTGTTTGCACTGGGTATTATGCCTTATATTTCAGCATCAATTATAATGCAGTTACTAGCAGTGACGGTGCCTTCGCTTGAGCAATTAAAAAAAGAAGGGGAAATTGGTCGGCGTAAAATATCAATGTATACACGTTATTTTGCGTTGGTACTTGCTACTTTCCAGTCTATTGGTATTGCTATTGCACTGGAAAGTCAGTCAGTTCAGTCAACTTCACTGGTTATGAATCCAGGCATAAGTTTCGTTTTTACCGCATCGATTACATTGGTGACGGGTACCATGTTCCTCATGTGGCTGGGTGAACAGGTGACTGAAAGAGGTATCGGAAATGGTATTTCGTTGATTATTTTTGCCGGCATTGTTTCTGGTTTGCCGCGTGCTATTGGTGGTACGCTGGAGCTGGTTAGGACCGGCGAATTGCATACTCTGGCAACATTGTTTTTGTTTGTACTGGCGATTGCGGTAACCGCTTTTGTTGTTTTTGTTGAACGCGGTCAAAGAAGGATTACGGTTAATTATGCTAAAAAGCAGATGGGCAGGAAGCAATATCAGGCACAGAGCAGTCACTTACCACTAAAATTAAATATGGCGGGTGTTATTCCACCTATATTCGCTTCAAGTATTATTCTGTTTCCAGCCACAATGGCAAGCTGGTTTGGGCAATCGAATGGTATGGAGTGGTTGCAAAATGTTGCAAGTAAGCTGTCGCCAGGTCAACCAATTTATATTATTCTGTTTTCTATCGCGATTGTGTTTTTCTGCTTCTTTTATACGGCATTACAGTTTAATGCGCGAGATACCGCCGATAACCTGAAACGTTCAGGCGCTTTTATTCCTGGAATACGTCCAGGTGAGCAAACGGCAAAGTATATCGATAAGGTAATGACACGGCTGACACTGGTTGGTGCATTTTATATCACTTTAGTATGTTTATTACCTGAATTTTTGATTTTGTACTGGCATGTTCCTTTTTACTTCGGCGGGACTTCATTGTTGATTATCGTTGTCGTAGTAATGGATTTTATGGCTCAGATCCAGTCGCACCTTATGTCGCATCAGTATGAAGGCATAATGAAAAAAGCTAACCTTGAAGGGTATAAGCACTAATTTACCCTATAAACCAAATTGTTAAACGGTTGAATTAACAGGAACAAGAAAAATGAAAGTTCGTGCTTCGATTAAAAAAATGTGTAGGAATTGTAAAATCATCAAGCGTAAAGGCATTTTGCGTGTGATCTGCACAGACCCTCGCCATAAGCAGCGTCAAGGTTAGAGTCGCACAAAGACAGTTTTTTTGGCTACCTCTTGATAAAAAACTTTATTATTTGTAAAATCACGCGCTTTGTCGCGCAAACACGGTATTAAAAATGGCTCGAATTGCAGGTATAAACATACCACCAAATAAACACACTGTTATTGGCTTAAGGCATATATATGGTGTGGGACAGACGCGTGCAAAACAAATTTGTGCGGCAACTGGTATTAGTGAAGATGTGAAAATTGGTCAGTTGTCAGAAGATCAGCTTGAAACATTGCGTACCGAGGTGGGTAAATTCTCCGTAGAGGGCGATTTACGCCGTGAAGTATCAATGAGCATTAAACGTCTGATGGATCTTGGTTGTTATCGTGGTATTCGTCATCGTCGAGGGTTGCCTCTGCGTGGACAGCGTACTAAAACCAATGCCCGTACGCGGAAGGGGCCACGTCGGCCTATAACGCGATAAAATTTTAAGCGATTTAGTCACAACTGTTGTTGTAATGCAGGCGGTAGAGTTTTAGGCAGTAAATTTTAGATAGTTAGTTGTTCACTTAATAATATTAGAAACAAACATAGAGTAATTACATGGCTGGTCCAGAAACAAAGAAAAAGGTTAAACGCGCAGTTATTGATGGTGTTGCACACATCTATGCGACTTTCAATAATACCATCGTTACGATAACAGACCGTCAGGGTAATACACTGGCCTGGGCGACTTCTGGTGGTTCAGGTTTTCGCGGCTCACGTAAAAGTACACCTTTTGCTGCACAGGTGGCAGCTGAACGTGCTGGTGCCCGTGCTAAAGACTATGGCATGAAAAATATTGAAGTGTTAGTTCGTGGGCCCGGTCCGGGTAGAGAGTCGGCGGTGCGCTCACTCAATAACATAGGCTTTAAAATTACAAATATTACTGATGTAACACCTATTCCTCATAATGGTTGTCGCCCTCCTAAAAGACGCCGTGTGTAAGAGATAAAATAATGGCTAAATATACAGGACCAAAATGTAAACTCAGTCGTCGTGAAGGCGTTGACCTTGAATTAAAATCTTCGCTGCGCCCGTTAGACAGTAAATGTAAACTTGATCAGGTGCCAGGGCAGCACGGTGCAAGGCGTACACGCCTGTCTGATTATGCGCTGCAGTTACGCGAAAAACAAAAAGTTCGCCGTATTTATGGCGTTCTGGAAAAGCAATTCCGTAATTATTATAAAGCGGCCGCACGTATCAAAGGTTCTACGGGCGAAAACTTACTTCAATTATTAGAGCGCCGCCTTGATAATGTCGTTTATCGATCAGGTTTTGGTGCAACCCGTGCAGAAGCACGGCAAATCGTTAATCACAAATGTATACTGGTCAATAGCAAGGTGGTAAATATTGCTTCCTACCAGGTTCGTGAAAACGATGTCATTTCAATTCGTGAAAAAGCAAAAAAGCAGACACGCATTGCCGATTCTATCAATATGGCCAAGCAAAAGGGCATTGTTGAATGGATTGCTCTGGACGATAGCAAGTTGGAGGCTATCTATAAAAATGTACCAGAACGTGCTGACTTGCCAGCGGATATCAACGAACAGTTGATTGTCGAACTTTATTCCAAATAGGGGAGCCATACCAGAATGTCAGGCAGTGATGAACTTCTTACACCACGTACGATTAATGTACAATCCTTTAGTGACACACATGCAAAAGTGGCTCTTGAACCATTAGAACGCGGTTTTGGTCATACTTTAGGCAATGCATTACGTCGAGTTTTACTTTCTTCAATTGAAGGAAGTGCCATTGTCGAGGCGCAAATTGAAGGTGTTGTGCATGAATACAGTACACTTGAGGGCGTGCAGGAGGATGTGCTTGAAATTCTGCTAAATCTGAAAGGCATTGCGCTTGTTATGCACAGTAACGATGAACAGACCATCACCCTGAATAAAAAAGGTTCGGGTATTGTGACGGCCGCTGATATTGAAACTGGCCATGATATTGAAATTATGAATCCAGATCATGTTATCGCAAATGTAAACAAAGATGGCAAGCTGAACATTACGATGAAAGTGACCAAAGGCCGTGGTTACCAGCCGTCCAATACGCGCAATGCTGATGCTGAGCCAGCAAGTATTGGAACTTTACGCCTGGATGCTTCATTCGGTCCGATTCGCCGCGTTTCCTACAATGTTGAGAACGCACGGGTTGCACAGAGCACCAATCTGGATAAACTTATCATTGACCTGCAAACAAATGGCACGGTTGATCCAGAAGAATCAATTAGAATGGCAGCGACAATTCTTCAGGCACAACTGTCATCGTTTGTTAATCTGCAAAGCATCGAAGATGAGGTCGCAGAGGACAAAGAGGCAGACGTTGACCCAATTTTACTGCGTCCAGTTGATGAATTGGAACTTACTGTACGTTCTGCTAACTGTCTTAAGGCAGAGACGATTTATTACATTGGTGATCTGATACAGCGCACTGAAGTAGAACTATTAAGAACACCTAATTTAGGTAAAAAGTCATTAACAGAAATAAAAGATGTGCTGGCTTCGCATGGGCTCTCTTTAGGTATTCAATTAGACAACTGGCCGCCTGCTTCAATCCGCGAGAAGGAAGAAGAGAGTTAAAAGGGTAGGCATTTAATGGGTTCTGAGCATCGTTAGCAGTAGTAGTCAGAACATATTTATCGATAAAATTTTTAGAGTAAAGGTTAAACAACATGCGTCATCATAAGGCCGGTCGCCGCTTAAACCGCAATAGTAGTCATCGTAAAGCTATGTTCAGCAATATGACAAACTCACTATTTGATCATGAAATTATTAAAACCACCTTGCCAAAAGCAAAAGAATTACGTCGAGTTGCTGAACCATTAATTACAATGGCAAAAGAAGATTCGGTCGCTAATCGCCGTCAGGCATTTGCGAATTTGCGCGATAAAGCACTGGTTGGTAAATTATTTAATGAATTGGGCCCGCGTTATAAAACCCGCCCTGGTGGTTATACTCGCATCATGAAATGTGGCTTTCGCAGTGGCGATGCTGCGCCAATGGCTTATATCGAACTGGTTGATCGGCCCGCTGATGCTGTTGAAGAATAGACAGGAATATTTCTTTAGATATTGCTTAAAAAACCGGCTTCGTGCTGGTTTTTTTTTGCCTGGGATGGTGACCCGGATATGTGAGTATCAGGTCTGACTGGGCGCGTGGTTGTGTCTGCCTCGTGTCAAGAGCGCTTTTTGTATGACTTAATCTGTGTGAAGTAGAGAAATATATGGGCATTATTAAACTGTTTAGTGCCAGAAAGAAACCTGCTGATCGGTTTGAACAGCTGGTTTCACCTCATATCAACAATTTGTATCGTTTCGCCTGCCGCTTATGCCAGAATTCAGAAGATGCCGAGGAGTTAGTACAGCTCCTGCTTACAAAGCTGTTTGTTAAGCTTGAGGAACTTGATCAGGTTGAGTCGCTACGCCCCTGGTTATTTCGTTCACTGTATAACCTGTATGTGGATTCGTACCGTAAACAACAGCGTTTATTAAAGATTATCAGCCCTGAGGAGATCTCAGGCGATATAGCGACACCGGATAAATCACCAGATGAGAAAATGGAGTTAACTCAGTATCAACATATCATTATGCGTGCTATGACGCAGTTGAACGAACAGCAACGGCTGGTTATGTTATTGCATGACGCAGAAGGATATACATTAACGGAGCTATCAGACATACTTCAAACACCACTCGGTACACTTAAATCGCGGTTGCATCGAGCCAGAAATCAAGTGAAGTCAATAATGGAAATGGAACTTTCTGATGATTAGGCTCGTGTTAGTAGTCAGGAGGCAATAATTTAATGAATTGTGAACAGGTAGAAATTTTACTCAACGATTTCGTTGATGACACACTTGCGTCATTACAGACTGAATCGGTCAGCCAGCATTGTGCCACCTGTGAAAGCTGCACGCTATCCCTGAGTGCATTACGCCAGCAAATAATGGTATTACGCTCTCTGCCTCTGCCACAGGTATCAAGTGGATTTGAAAAACATGTCATTAAGAATGCGATTGAGGCTGCAGGTAAGGCTCGCAGGGAAAACAGCTGGTTTAACAGCGGCATGTATAAAATGGCAGCAGCAGCAGTTGTTGCTGGCCTGGTGTTAGGTCTGAGCTTAATTAATATCACAAAAGTTGGTGCACCCGAAGACTATAGAGTAAGTGTGAGTGATCAGGTGCATACCATAAAGGTTGCCATAGACTCTGACCAGGCACTTGATGGTGTAAAGCTGCGTGTTGAGTTATCCAATAATCTGGAACTGTCTGGTTTTGGTAATAAAAAGCAAATTAACTGGACGGCTAAACTGCGCAAAGGCGTTAATATTATTTCACTTCCCATTATTGGCCTTGCTCTGGGTGAAGGTAATATAACGACGCGCATTCGTTTAAATGGTAAAGAAAAAGTTATGCGTATTCAGACACAGTACAAATTACCAAATGACAGTTTGTATGACGTTAGCGGCATACGGCAGAGCTAGAGTAGGTGCGTAGAAATTAGTATGAGAATATATATAAAAAAACAGTTTATTTCAGTGGCTTGTACGTTATGTCTGTGTTTGCCATCTATTGTGCTGGCATCTTCTACCGACGGGCTGGATGAATTAACCATTCGAGTGATAAACGATGGTGAGCCTGTGCTGGATGCGAATGATCTGGCATTGCCGGCTAACAATACAGTTGAACGCCATAGTAATGTGCGGGATGAAAATAAAAAAACCGCAGTTGGTAATGAAGGCACTGTACACGAAAATAATGACATAAATCAGCAAACGATGCATACCGATGCTACAGAGCAGCAATCACCAGGCGTTCAGGTGTCGCCAGAAACTCCCAGCGCACCAGAACCAGTCAGTGCACCAGAAGCGCCCAGTATTCCGGAACCCGTTAGTACACCAGAAGCGCCCAGTATCCCAGAACCCGTTAGTGCACCAGAAACCCCCAGTATCCCATCGCCACAGGATGACTAAGAACGCTTAATGGTACCCATTTGCCTGAAGATGAGGAAAAGTTACAGCAATGGAGAAGAACCGGTAAAAATGGAAGTAAAAGTTAGTTGCAATGCGCGCTAAGGCAGCCCGCACTGTTGAGAAGGTTAAGGCGAAATTAATGTATTGTTATAGCTGTTTAACCAGCCACTACTGTGTAATAATTACGCTCTATGCAGCGTATATTTAGTAAAGAATTTTGTCTGGGCCTGACGTTATGTCTAATGGCATTTCAGGTCGTAGCGAAGAAGTTGGTGGCGACAACATTAGAAAACTCGGTATTAAAAAGTTCGACAGCATGTATACATAACCCGTATTTGGGCGCTCAGTATTTCAAACAGGGCGAATATCTGCAGGCAAAATTATGTTTTGAGCAGTTATTAAAGCGGGCTAAAAAACGCGGCAAGCCGTCCCCATCTCTTTACTATAATCTAGGTTCAGTCTATTTCAAACTGGCGCAGTTTAACAAGAGTGAAGCCTTATTTAAGCGACTGACAAAAGATAAAAAGCTGGGCGCAGTGGCGTACTATAATCTGGCCTTAATCGAAAATAAGTTGGGTAACAGGCAGTCTGTTATCAATTATTTCAACGCAGGTAGGCAGGCTTCAAAGAATAAATCGCTCACAATATTGATTAACCGTCAATTATTGAAATTGCAGAGGCATACACCAAAGAAAAGCAGGTTAGCCACGATTCGAGACTGGCATGCCTATCTATATGCAAGCCCAGGTTACGATTCCAATATCTATTCTGCGCCACTTGAAGCGGCCTCAAATAAATCCGGGAATTTTTTGCAGGTTATCGGGTTGTTCGAAAAAACAATTATTGGTAAGGGTGGCAAACAGCCCGTATTGTTGTTTACCTCTTCTGTTTTTTTCTCCAACTATGTTGCGACTAATTTTAATGATTATGATTTGTATGACCTGGGCGTGCGTTATCTGCATCCGATTAATCACTGGCAAAATGCGATTGCCTTTAATGTTAAACAGTCAGATTATGGTCACCGCGAATACCAGCGCTCTGTTAACGGAACATTTAAAACCAGACGTTGGTTTTCCAATGGGAATACATTGAAATTACGCTACCATTATGAAAAAATCGAAAGTCTGGATACAAGTTTCGATTACCTCGAAGGTGACCGGCAGAAATTAACCGCAAGTTATCAATTTAAATGGGCGTTTGACTCTGTTTATCTTTGGTATCAGCTGGAACTTAATAACCGAAAAAATACACTTAGACGCAACTATTCGCCAACACGAAATACACTGGGTGTGCGTTATGAGAAAAAAACTAATGCTGTAAATAAAGTTCTTGCTACAATTGAATACAGACGTGGTGTGTATACTCCAACATCGTTTCAAAACAGATTAGATAATCGGGTGACATATGCGCTTGCTTATGTTCACAATATGGCGAGTAACTGGCAATTTATGGCACGCTGGCGATTCCAGAGAAATCGCTCAAGGGATCTTTTTTATTCCTATGACAGATATATTGCCTTACTCACGCTGAGAAAGTCTTTTTAGTAAAGGCAATACCCTGTATTTTTCAGGTTCAGCCGGTTTTTGTATTACGGTTTAACAGGCGTTTTAAATATTGTCCCGTATAAGAGTTTTTGTTTTTTGCAACATCTTCCGGAGTGCCGAGTGCGATAACCTGCCCACCTTTATAGCCACCTTCTGGGCCAAGATCAATAATCCAGTCGGCCATCTTTATCATATCCAGGTTATGTTCAATAACGATAACTGTATTGCCATGTTTGCGCAGTCGAATTAGAACATCAAGCAATTGTTGTACATCGTGAAAGTGTAGACCGGTGGTTGGCTCGTCCAAAATATAAGCGGTGTGGCCCGTATCACGCTTAGACAGCTCTTTTGATAGTTTTACTCGTTGTGCTTCGCCGCCAGATAAAGTTGTCGCACGTTGGCCCAGTGTAATATAGCCTAAACCGACATCCATCAAGGTCTGTAGTTTGCGTTTTATAACAGGGATGGCGGTGAAGAAGGTGAGCGCATCTTCAATGGTGAGTTCCAGTACCTCATGTATATTCAGCCCTTTGTATTTTATTTCCAGTGTCTCACGGTTGTAGCGTTTGCTGTTGCAGATATCACAGTCCACATATACATCGGGTAAAAAGTGCATTTCAACTTTAATAACACCATCACCCTGGCAGGCTTCGCAGCGGCCACCTTTTACATTAAAACTAAATCGCCCCGGTTGATAGCCGCGTGAGCGTGCTTCCTGGGTAGCAGAAAATAATTCGCGAATAGGCGTAAATAAACCGGTATAGGTGGCAGGGTTTGAACGCGGTGTACGGCCGATAGGTGACTGGTCAATATCGACTACCTTATCAAAATTTTCAATTCCGCAGTGTGATTCATACGTAGCCGCGCGTATTGAATTATTGTTAATTTCACGCGCAAGAATGGGGTAGAGAGTATCGTTAATTAATGTTGACTTGCCTGAGCCAGATACACCAGTAATGCAGGTAAAAAGCCCCACTGGAATGTCAATATTGATGCATTGCAGATTATTGCCGCTAGCGCCTCTAATACTAAAAAACTCACCACTATGTACAGTGCGTTTGTCAGGAATTTTAATTTGTTTGGCACCACTTAAATACTGACCTGTCAGTGAATGCACGTTGTTTCTGATTTCGGCGGGTGTGCCTGCTGCAATCACTGTGCCGCCATGTACACCAGCACCGGGGCCAATATCAATAACATAATCAGCGCTCAAAATTGCGTCTTCATCATGCTCTACCACGATAACGGTATTGCCAATATCGCGTAAGTGATTAAGTGTATTAAGCAGGCGGTCATTATCGCGCTGGTGTAAACCGATGGAGGGTTCATCCAGAATATACATGACCCCAACCAGACCTGCACCAATCTGACTGGCAAGGCGGATACGCTGTGACTCGCCACCGGACAGGGTATCTGAGCTTCTGTCTAGTGTCAGATAATCGAGTCCTACATTGATCAGAAAGTTGAGCCGGGAAAAAATTTCCCGATTAATTTTTTCCGCGATTTCGCCACGATTACCCGCTAGCTTTAAGGTATCAAAAAAATTAAACGCATATTGAATTGGCATAGCGGTAATTTCCGCCAGGGTTTTATCCTGAATAAATACGTGGCGTGCAGCTTTGTTCAAACGGGTGCCCTGGCATTCTGGACAGTCTTGAATTGACATGTATTTTGTCAGTTCGTCGCGAACCAGATTTGATTCGGTTTCGCGATAACGCCGTTTCATCGTATGCAAAATACCTTCAAATGGATGACTGCGTTTTTTGCTACGGCGACCGCGGTGGCCGGGGAGGGTGAATTCAATTTTTTCCTTGCCACTACCATACAATAGAATTTTTTTAATGTTCTCTGCCAGTTTACGATAAGGTGACTCAATGTCAAAATCATAATGTTTGGCCAGTGATTGTATAATACTAAAATAATAGGCGTTACGGCGATCCCAGCTGCGAATGGCACCGCCGGCAAGACTGAGGTGAGCATTACTGACTACGCGCTCGGGATCAAAAAAATGATTATGACCAAGGCCCTCACATTCGTGACAGGCACCTGCCGGGTTGTTAAAGGAAAAAAGTCGTGGTTCCAGTTCCTGTAAATTATATCCGCATAATGGGCAGGAAAATTTTGCAGAAAAAATTAATTCAGCCGGCGTGTTCGCTTTATCGTCAGCATCCATCCAGGCAATAGTTGCCAGGTCATTCGCCAGCTTGAGTGCGGTTTCAAATGATTCAGCCAGCCGTGTCTGGATGTCTGCTCGAACCTTGAAGCGGTCAACCACCACCTCAATGCTATGTTTCTTCTTCGCATCCAGTTCGGGTACATTGTCGAGTTCAATTACCTGACCATCAATACGGACACGGAGAAACCCCTGGCGTTTAAAGTCGCTGAGTAAATTTAGGTGTTCACCCTTGCGATCTCGAATGACGGGTGCCAGCAGCATTAGTTTGCTGCCTTCGGGTAGCGTCAATACCTGATCAACCATCTGACTGATCGTCTGCGCCTGTAGCTCAGTTCCATGCTCGGGACAACGCGGGGTGCCAGCACGTGCGAACAGCAGGCGTAAATAATCGTATATTTCGGTGATTGTACCCACGGTTGAACGTGGATTATGCGAAGTGGTTTTCTGTTCGATTGAAATTGCTGGCGACAGGCCTTCAATCGTATCGACATCTGGTTTTTCCATCATCGACAGAAACTGACGGGCATAGGTGGATAGCGACTGTACATAGCGGCGCTGGCCTTCAGCAAAAATAGTATCAAACGCAAGTGAGGATTTGCCGGAGCCGGAAAGTCCCGTTATTACAATTAATTTATCGCGTGGGATATCTAAATTAATATTTTTCAGGTTATTGGTGCGCGCACCACGAATTTGAATTGTATCCATAACTACATACAGCATAAATCACAGGTAATCTGCTAGAATGCCTGTAATTAGTTTTCTCGGCAATAGCTCCTATTGTTTATTTTATTATTTATTTTTTGCTTATTTAATTATGTCATCATCGTTATCTACTAATTTAGCTACACAGGAACGTCGAGCAGGGATTTCACTGGCTCTTATTTATGCTTTCCGCATGCTCGGATTGTTTATGATCCTTCCCGTATTTGCCCTCTATACCAGGCATTTACCGGGAGCGACACCTTTTTTAATGGGGCTGGCACTGGGCATATATGGCCTTACTCAGGCAGTTTTACAGATTCCATTTGGTATGTGGTCAGATCGGATCGGACGTAAACCAGTCATTATTATTGGTCTGCTGATTTTCGGCATTGGCTCCCTGATTGCTGGCTCTGCACACAGTATTGACATGATTATTGTCGGTCGGGCCATTCAGGGCTGTGGTGCGGTTGCTGCCGCGTTGATGGCGCTGGCGGCGGATCTTTCCCGCGAAGAGCATCGTACTAAAATGATGGCGTTAATCGGTACCAGTATTGGCTTTTCATTTGCTCTGTCTATGGTATTGGGGCCAATTGTAAACCAGTGGATAGGTATCAGTGGTATTTTCTATAGTACAGCAGTGCTGGCTCTGGTGGGGATTGCAATACTGGTTTTACTCGTGCCTGATCCGGTAAAAAGCCATTTTCACCGCGATGCCGAAGTAGAAACAGAGTCACTGTTTAAGGTGCTGAAAAACCCTCAGCTATTGCGCCTGGACATGGGGATTTTTACATTGCATTTTGTTTTGATGTGCGTGTTTCAAGTGATGCCTCTGGTACTGCAAAATGATATAGGCATCAATGTACATAAACATTGGGAAATTTACTTACCTGTATTTGTGGTGTCATTGGCGATTATGGTGCCTTTCATTATTGTTGCCGAACGTAAGCATGCGTTAAAATCAATATTTATTGGTGCTATCATCAGCCTGATTGTTGCAACAGCTATTTTCCTGGTGAGTCGGACACTGTGGCCGACAGTATTGGGTCTCATTATTTACTTTGCTGGCTTTAATCTGCTGGAGGCATCATTGCCATCGTTAGTGGCTAAAACAGCGTCGGCTACGCAGAAAGGAACGGCGATGGGTATTTACTCCAGTAGCCAGTTTCTTGGCGCTTTTGCTGGTGGGGCACTGGGTGGTGTCGCACACCAGTTTTGGGGTATTAGTGGTGTCTATGATACGGCTCTGGGTTTCTTGCTGTTCTGGTTACTATTGGCAGCTACCATGAAAAAGCCCACCTATCTAACGACCTACCTGTTACGTTTAAAAACAGATGGGCAGCAACATGCTGATGTAGAAGACCTGCTGGCTGTTAAGGGTGTTGTTGAGGCGGCAATTGTTCATAATGACAAAACCGCCGCACCAGTGGCTTATCTAAAAATACAGAAACATCTGTTGGACGAAGAGAAATTATTGGCGCTTGGTGCCACAGAATAGTATTATCAGCTAACAAACTAATTTAGTTCGGGTGGACGAATCATGGCACAACGTGGTGTAAATAAGGTAATTTTACTTGGTAATCTGGGCAAAGACCCTGAAATCAAATATATGGCAAATGGTAATGCTGTGGCTAATATCACTCTGGCGACTTCAGAAACATGGAACGATAAAAGCAGCGGAGAGAAAAAGGAAAAGACCGAATGGCACCGCGTGGTGTTTTTTGGCAAGCTGGCAGAAATTGTTGGTCAGTACTTAAAAAAGGGTTCAAAAGTTTATATTGAAGGCAAGCTACAAACGCGTAAATGGCAGGGTCAGGATGGTCAGGATCGTTATACCACCGAGGTAGTGGTGGATGGCATAGGTGGCACTATGCAAATGCTTGATAGCCGAGGAGGTGAGGGTGGTGGTAGCTATGCACCTGCACAGGCACAGGAGGCAGCACCAGCACCACAGGCTAAAGTGCCACAAACAGCACCAGTAGTGGATGATAGTTTTGATGATGATATTCCATTCTAAAAAAATCTACGACTATTTTGTAGATAAACATATCTAAAATTCCAGGTTAAAAGATTTTTAAGAGCGGTTTTTTATTTAGTGACTGGCTCACCAAATCAGATCATCTGGAATTTGATAATCAGTGTATGGATCGTTGTCTTCAACTACTTTTTGTTGTTCTTGAGTAAATAATATAATACGTTTTTCATTTCTTTGTTTAATTTGTTCTGCAACCAGTTTTGGGACGAGTTCATAACGTCCTTCCAGGCGAGCAATACCTAATTTTCCGTGAATAATTTGTTGTTTCATGTTTTCATTGATATAAATACGGTTTATCTTATTGCGGTGCTCAAAGTGGTAGATGATTTCGCAGGTATTATCACGTTTTAAACGGTTTTTTGTAACGAGCAGGTTGATTTCTACGGAGATAGCTTTATTTCGAGCCTGCTGTTCTTTTTTCCGGTTTAATTCGCGGTCACGTTGAGCTTTTTCTGCCATAATTTGCTGGCGTTTTAATTTACCCTCATCAACAGCGACTGTTTTTTTACTGCGCTGCTGTTTCTTGAGTCTGGATTTTTCCTGGTTAGCTTTTTTAACCTGTTGTTTGTTGACAAGACCAGCTTTAAGCAATTGCTCCTGGAACGGATTATTCATGTAAATTATCTCATTTTTTTGTTGTGGATTTAGATCGCGTATTTGCTGTGTTAACGCAAATTAGCTATTTTACAGTACTCTGACTGGATTGAAACTGAGCAGGTTCAAATTCATTGCTAAATCGAAAGTGATACCAATTATTAATGTTTGTGAATTAGCCAAAAATTGTGCAATATTTGACGTTTGCCCTGTGCATGTATGCCGTGTCTAAATATTGTTGAGAACTGACAGGAAAATAAAAATGACATCGGTTGACGATTCAACACGGCCTGGTAAAAAGAGTAGAAAAAATATTTATTGGTCGGGTCTGACTTTACTGATCATGTACCTGCTATTTTATGTGTTACCACTGGGTAACCGTCCACTTGCTGTTCCAGATGAAACCCGTTACGCAGAGATACCCCGTGAAATGCTGGTCACTGCTGACTGGGTTACACCCCGGCTTGATGGTTTGCGCTATTTTGAAAAAACCCCGCTGGGTTATTGGTTAAATGCAATTTCTATCTCAGCATTGGGGGAAAACCCTTTTGCTGTGCGATTGCCTGGTACGCTTGCTGCGGGGCTGACAATTTTCCTGACCTTTTTGTTTACCCTGAAAACTTTTTCCAGCCGGCGCATCGCCTGGCTTGCCGCCTTCATTCAGATGACATTTCTGGAAGTGTATGTTGTCGGCACGTTCAGCGTACTGGATAACTTACTCGCCTTATTTCTTAGTGCAGGTATTATGTCATATTATCTGGCGGTAAAAGAGCCAGATAAAAAACGGGCATGGGGATATTATAGTGCGACAGGAGTATTGCTGGGTCTGGCGTTTTTAAGCAAAGGCTTTCTCGCTCTGGTCCTTCCCGTTATCGTGCTTGTGCCCTGGTTAATCTGGCAGGGTCACTGGCGAGCATTATTAGTAAAAGGCTGGTTTGTGCTCTTAATTGCGGTACTGGTGTCTTTACCCTGGTCGATTCTTATTCAGTTGCGAGAGAGTGACTTCTGGCGCTATTTCTTCTGGGTCGAACATATTAGACGATTTACCGCTGCAAATGCACAGCATAAAGCGCCATTTTATTATTTCCTGGTGTTATTACCGGTACTGGCTTTCCCGTGGTTCTCATTGATACCGGCTGCAATTGCCGGATTACGTACTGCAGGGTATAAATGTAAAACACGACAATTTTTATGGTTGTGGCTGCTTCTGCCTTTCATCTTTTTTTCCTTATCCAGAGGCAAATTGGCGACCTATGTGTTGCCCTGTTTTCCTCCTCTGGCGATACTTATAGCCATTGGACTGGAGCAGTATTTGCGCAGTAAAAATAATCGATTGTTCAATTTGGGGGTAATGTTTAATGGCCTGGTTCTCATACTGCTGTTAGGTTTATTGGTGGCTCCGTTTTCTATGGTCCATTTTTCTATTTATCAGCCAGATGAGAAATCCCCGCTAATAATAAGCGTGCTGGCTTTATTGACAGGTCTGGCTGGTTGTTGGTGGGCGTTGAAATCAACCCGCCCGTCTATCAGGTTAATAATGAATTTATTAGCACTTATGCCGTTTATTGTTATGATGCAGTTTACTTTGCCAAATCAACTTAAAGAAAATAAAGCACCCGGCAGACTTCTCATTGAAGCTCGGAATAAAATAACACCTGACACACTGCTTGTAACCGATGGTTCAATACTTAGAGCCGTTAGCTGGTATTTAAAAAGAAAAGATGTCTATCTGTTAAATTCGGATGAAGTCTCTTATGGACTTAGTTACCCTGATGCAGCTGGGCGGCTGCTTGACCCGGAAGCATTTGCAGTATTAGTGAATAAGTCACATCATCCGGTGGCCGTATTCTGCTCTGGTGGTTGCCCCAAAGCGATTAAGGCAAATTTTCCGGCCACCAGTCAGCACTATAGCTATGGCAAGTTCTCTATGTGGCTTATTCCAGAACAGAGTTAAGGTGATGGTTGAATCTGAAAGTTTTTAGGGTCGGCTAATCTGTTTTTAGTTTAGCCTTGCATTTTTTAATTATGGATCTTTGATTAATCCTGAATAAACTAGCCTGTAAGCTAAGTAATGTAGTCTACAGGAGTTAACTTCATGGATTGATCAGCGGTTTCTTATGTCAAACCAGCCAACTTTTATGTTTCAGTTGTCTTTCATGTTAATGGCTCGAGGCCAAATAATATAAGGACAAATATTGAAGTAATCACGACAAAGAAGGCTAATTTTCTGGTTTCTTCATCCATCGGTTTTTTCTTGGTATTCATTTCTTTGCTCCCTGTTTTTTCGCATTTGCTAGCCATTCCAGTTTGCTTACACCTTAATGTAAAGCATACTGCCAAGCATGGAGTTTTGTCAAATTAGCGCATTTGTCCAGCATAGAAATGCCTGAATTTTTATTATGTAATCTTTTTGGTTGATAAGGAATAACGCATTGGTGGCTTAATTTATTACTGAAATGGATGAAAAGGATATTTATTATTCCAGACCGTCAGCCACAGGGATGCGGGTGTCGAGCTTACATGGATGGATTGACAGCGTGTCTGAATAAGAAGTATCCTTTTCATTTGTCCTGTCAGTATGTCCCTGATTTCATGACTTTTAATTTATTTCTGGGTAATAATTTCTTAAGATCTTCAACTGTTGTAGGTCGGCTTTTTTTGATTTTAATCAGTTGCTTTACATCAGAAATTGTCGATGTGCCACGCGGCCCCAAACCAAGACTTTCTTCTGTCGCCAGATTCATCACAAGAATGCCGATGCGTCGGTTAACAGGGCTGTTGGGGTGCTTTTTATCAAACGGGACAGATGAAGCCAGGCCAATAACTTCGCCAACTTTATCCTTTGCCAGGCCACTTTTTATCATTTCTCGGCGCGCGGCATTGGCTCGATCTGCGGAGAGTTCCCAATTGGTATAATGTGTACGTTCCTGCTGGTTCCCGTATCCGCGATAGTAGCCTTTGACAAAGTTGGTCATATCGGTATGCCCCGAAATCGAAATACGATTGGGGACTTTATTGATGATTCCGGTAATCGCGTGTAGGATCTTCTGCATATACGGCTCGAGGCGGGCACTTGACAGGCTGAACATAGGTCGATTTTTCTTGTCGACGATTTGTATACGCAGGCCCCGCGGTGTCATACTCAGAAGTAACTGATCCTTGAAGGGTTTTAATGCTGGACTTTTTTTAATGGCCGCTTTCAATGTTTGTAGCAGAGTATTGAAGCTGCGTTTTTCTACTTCTTTAGATCTTTCGGCTTTAGAGTTTTCGTGTTTAGATTCTTTTTTACTCTTTTTTTGGGAGGACGATTTGTTTTTTTTGGTATCAAATTTTTGCATGTCTTTCATCCCTCCCAGCTTAATCATGCTGGTGCTCGCGCCACCAGGACCCTGTATCGGGCTTGGGTTTTTGAAAAAGTCAGAGATGCCTTCTTTTTGAGCCTTGCTGGTTGAACCCAATAACCACATTAGTAGAAAAAAGGCCATCATCGCGGTTACAAAGTCGGCATAGGCTACTTTCCAGGCACCACCATGATGTGCATGTCCGCCACTTTTGGACTTCTTGATGACTATTACCTGTTTTTTGTCGTTACCTGCCACCAGCCGTGTTTCCTATGTCTGTTTTACTTAGATGCCTTGATGTGTTCTTCCAGTTCGAAAAAGCTGGGTCGTAAATGTCCGTAAATGGCTTTGCGACCAAATTCAACGGCGATCTGTGGGGTGTAGCCATTGAGCGTTGCCATAATGCAGACCTTGGCACATTCCAGAAACTTGGATTTATCCACTGCCTTGTATTCAATCGCCTTGGACATAGGGCCGGCAAAGCCATAAGAGAGAAGAATGCCAAGGAAGGTACCAACTAGCGATGCCGCGATATGTTCACCCAGAATTTCTGGTGGTTCGCTGATAAAACCCATAGTAATCACCACGCCCATAACTGCAGCGACGATACCAAAGCCAGGCAGGGCATCTGCCATGGTTTGCAGGGCAGCGCCGGCCTCATTTGATTCGTGTTGATGGGTATCCAGTTCGATATCCATAAGATTCTCCAGCTCGAAGGCATTCATGTTGCCTCCCACCATCAGACGTAAATAATCATTGATGAATTCCAGTACATGATGATTTTTGATGATTTTTGGAAAGGCTTTAAATATCTCACTCTCGGTTGGCTCATCAATATCGGATTCCAGTGCCATCAGTCCATCTTTGCGTGCCTTATTAAAGAGCCGAAACAGCAACGTTAACAAATCCATATACATGGTTTTGTTGTAAGGTGTTGGTTTAAATAGATCGACAACGCCTTTACCTGTATCTATGATAACGGTCTTGGGATTGGCAATAATAAAGGCTCCCATTGCGCCACCGCCGATAATCAGTAGCTCAAACGGCTGCACAAGTGCTGCCAGCGAGCCTTTTGATAGGACATAGCCACCGAATACGCAGCCAATAGTGATAATTAAACCCACTAGAAATTTCATAGAATACGGTACTTTTTCCTGTGTATAAGCACAAATTTTGTTTCGAACAAGAGGGTTATCGTCTGTAAGTTAGAGAAGCTTAAGTCGAAATATCGGCTTTGCCTCATCAGGACGGGTTAAATTCGACCTGTCCCTGTTATGTCGCATTCGTTTTTAACCTTTATTGACCAGTCAAAAATGCGACAACATCAGTTAAGTTGATGTTCTGACTTTCTGCATCTGTCCGACCCTTATATTCCACCTTGTTGTCTTTTAGACCACGGTCACCGATAACGATACGATGCGGGATGCCAATTAAATCAATATCAGCAAGCATGCCGCCGAGGCGGGCTTTTTCATCAAACAGTAAAACCTCCAGACCGGCGGTAGTGAGGATATCATGCAGCTGTAACGCGGTTGTTTCGACGGCAGTGGATTTCTGCATATTGATGGGTGCAATGGCGACATCAAACGGTGCCAGGCTATGTGGCCAGATGATGCCGTTGTCATCATTGTTTTGTTCAATAGCGGCAGCGACGATTCGGCTAATACCAATGCCGTAGCAGCCCATTGTCATCGTGGTGCTTTTGCCTTTTTCATTGAGTACGGTGGCTTTCATCGCGGCCGAATATTTCTGCCCGAGCTGAAATATATGCCCGACTTCAATGCCGCGAGTAATGGACAGTGTGCCTTTGCCATCGGGGCTGGCATCCCCTTCAATAATATTGCGAATATCGGCGGCGATTGGTAATGGACAATCTCTTTCCCAGTTAACGCCAGTGAAATGTTTCCCGTCTGCATTGGCACCGCAGACGAAATCCGCCAGTTGCAGGGCGGCATAATCAGCAATTATTTTCATTTTCAGACCAACTGGGCCGATTGAACCTGGTGTGCAGCCCGCAGTCTGTTGAATTTGTTCATCGCTGGCAAAACAAAGTGGTGCGCGGATACCTTCCAGATGACTTGCTTTGACTTCATTCAGTTCATGGTCACCACGCAATATCAATGCGACTACTGTGTTTTCTTCGCTGCCTTCAACCAGCAACGTTTTGATACATTGTTGAGCACCAATATCAAGCAATTTACTGATTTCTTCAATACTGCGTTGATCGGGAGTTGCTACTGTTTTAAGTTGGGCTTTGGATGCAGGGCGTGGTTCAGTTGGAGGCAATGTTGTGGCTGTTTCAATATTTGCTGCGTAATCGCTGTTGCTGGAAAAGGCAATTGCGTCCTCGCCTGATTCGGCCAGTACATGGAATTCGTGCGAGCGGCTGCCACCAATGGAACCACTGTCAGCCAGAACTGCACGAAATTCCAGCCCCATCCGATTAAAAATATTTGTGTATGTTTGGTACATGATATCGTACGTTTGTTGCAGACACGTCTGTGTACTATGAAAGGAGTAAGCGTCTTTCATGATAAATTCGCGTGCGCGCATGATCCCAAAACGAGGGCGAACCTCGTCGCGGAATTTAGTCTGTATCTGGTAATAGGTGACGGGCAGTTGCTTGTAACTGGAAAGTTCATATCGCGCCAGATCGGTGATAATTTCTTCATGTGTAGGGCCATAGCAAAATTCACGCTGGTGGCGGTCATGAAAGCGCAGCAGCTCCGGCCCGTACTGCTCCCAGCGACCAGATTCCTGCCACAGTTCAGCTGGTTGTACTGCGGGCATTAAGACTTCCAACGCACCGCATGCATCCATTTCTTCACGGACAATGGCTTCGACCTTGCGTAAAGAACGTAAACCCAGTGGTAACCAGGTGTAGAGACCGGAAGCCAGCTTGCGAATTAAACCAGCGCGTACCATTAGTTGGTGGCTGGCTATTTCGGCATCAGAGGGGGTGTCTTTAAGCGTTGATAGTTGAAATTGTGATAAATACATTAGCGGTTTGTGTTTGATTCTATAAAAAAGGGCACATTCTAACGCATAGCAGCGTGTGGGTGAAAAATCGATGGTGACTATTTTCTTGTTTCTGTCTATAGCTTTATATTAGTCGAGGTTGCCTTAAAGGGCGGCAGCCGTTTATTATTAATACACGGTATTTCTATACGGGGTCACTGACAAAATTTCTGACGTTTCCTTCTTGCTGTAGCAAGCCGCTGTTGGCGCTGTTTTTCACTCAGATATCTGTATTCACCTTTGGCATTAATTCCCCGCATGCGTCCATGTGAGGTAATACTGGTAATGTCACTTCTTGCCTGCTGACATAAACGCCGTTTTTCATTGGCAGGCATTTTGTCTGTTTGCCGATGTATATCGAGTTTTTTGCGTGCAGCATCAGCTTTTGTTCCCGGCGCTTCTTTTGCAATCCGCAGTTTGGTTGTTGTATGCTGGCGAATCCGTACCCTTTTTGTCGTGGGGTTGCCTGGATCTGGTGCAGCACTATAATGAACCTGGCCATGTTTATCTACCCATCTGTATATTGCTGCCTGGCCTGGTAGAGCGGTAAATAGTAGCGTTGAGAACAATGCCAGGCAGTTTAAATATAAAAATGATCGGTAAAAAGGTTTTTTTGCTGACATGTTTTCAACCCTTAATTGGTTTTAGGATGTTACCATAGCGCAGTGTTATGAGTTGTTGACCTAATGCTAGCAGAATTCGTTGATTGCGGGCTATATCCCTGAGGAAAATAATGAATAAAGCGCGATAAGCCATCGAATAACTGGGTGGCTCGGGTGATTTTTCGGGGCAATGCGTTTTAGCTATCATTTTTTTAATGTATTTTTTACCAGATTTTGCTGCTTTAATCTGACGAGTTTGGCGTGGTGATTTATTATGGCGGATCGACGTTTAAAAATATTCCACACTGTTGCCAGGTTATTAAATTTTACCAAAGCAGGGGAATACCTGCATATGACCCAGCCAGCGGTGACATTCCAGATTCGCCAGCTTGAAGACCAGTTTAATACCCGTTTGTTTGACCGTACGCATAACAAAGTCACATTGACAGACGCGGGTAAGCAGGTTTATATATATGCGGATCGTATCCTTAAAATATATGATGAAATGCATCACAGCATTACCGAGATGACAGGTGATATGAGTGGTGGCGTATCCTTGGGCGCAAGTACCACCATTGCAGAGTACATGTTGCCATTATTAATTGGCGAATTTAAGCTCAAGCGCCCGGACATTAAAATTAGTTTAAAAGAGTCCAATACGGAAGACATTGTGGCAATGGTAGAAAATAATGTGGTGGATCTTGGTATTGTAGAAGGCTCGGTAAATAATAAAAATTTAATGGTTGAACAATGTCGTGTGGATCAGTTGGTAGTAATTATGCCCAATTCTCATGTGCTTGCCAGGGAAGAGACCTTGCATGTAAAAGATATTCTTTCGCATCCTTTTATTTGCCGTGAAAGTGGTTCCGGTACACAGGAAGCGATTATTAATTATGTCCGAGAACGGAGTCCTGATGGCATGTTAAATGTCTGCTTTGAATTAAGTAGCCCTGAAGCGATTAAAGGGGCGGTTGAAGCGGGTATGGGCATCTCCATTGTATCAAAGGCAAGTATTGAAAAAGAATTAAAACTGGGTACATTAACCGCAGTAGAATTATCCCCTCGACTTGAACGTCCGTTTTCATTTGTCAGGCAGCGTTATAAGTTTAAGTCACGGGCGGCGGATGAGCTGCTGGGTTTTGCCCAGGAATTTTGTAAAAAGCGCCCCTGAAAAAGCGTTTAGTTTTCTTTTTTCGGGCAGATTCATACGCAGCATTTATTACTAAAACAGATAATAAATATCCTTTTTATCCATCCTGTTAGTAAATGCTACCTGGAACATTATTTATTATGAATAAAAAAATAAAAACGGCGAAATATTTGATTGAATTGTTTGAAGTTCTGGACGAGGAAAGGCAGAACTCCTTGTTTGATTTTGCCGAGTATCTACATTCTCGTGGCGATTTGATCAGTAAAGAGATTGGCGAACCAGCGCACGCACCTCGGCCTGAAAATGAAACTGTTGTTGGGGCGATTAAACGGCTAAAATCGACCTATTATATGGTGGGGAGCATGGAGGTGTTTTCTGACGCATCATCGTTAATGACGGAGCACATGGTTAAAGGCCGAGACTCTACTGAGGTAATTAATGAAATGGAAGGGCTTTTTGAAACAGCCTATCAGATTTTATTAAAAGATAATTTATGATAGCAGTAGTAAAATCCTGGTTTGAAAAACATTTTTCAGACCCGCAGGTTATTATTCTTGCGTTATTTTTACTGCTGGGATGTCTTTTAATTCTTTACTGGGGAAAAATACTGACCCCGGTATTAGCAGGGATTGTTATTGCTTATGTGCTGGAAGGTCTAATTAAACGCATCCAGCGATTGGGTGTGCCACGATGTGTCGCTTTTCTGACAAGCTATTTTGTATTTATTGCGGCTTTAGTCTTTATTTTGATCGGCCTGATACCGCTGGTGATTAGCCAGCTATCACAATTAATTAGTGAATTCCCCCGCATTCTGCTAAAAGTACAACAACTGATATTAAGCATATCGGATAAGTATCCTTTGTTATTTGCGGATAAAGAAATCAAAAGTATGTTTGGTAACTTTACTTCTGAACTGGTAGCGTTTGGGCAGAAATTAGTGACAATTTCTCTATCCTCCGCAGTGGATGTTTTTACCATTATGGTTTATCTGGTGGTGGTACCTTTGCTGGTGTTTTTTTTGTTAAAAGATAAAACGAAAATTATAAACTGGTTGCGACGTTTTTTACCCGAGGAAAGAGGACTGGTTCATCTGGTCTGGAAAGATGTTGATATAAAAATGGGTAATTATATTCGTGGGAAATTGCTCGAAGTTGTTATTGTTGGCGTTGCTACATTTATTCCATTAAAAATCATGGGCATGAATTATGCCGCTACTCTGAGCCTGTTTGTTGGGCTTTCTGTTATTATTCCCTATGTTGGCGCTGTTGCAGTGACCATTCCCGTTACCTTAATTGCCTGGTTTCAGTGGGGAGCAAGTAGCGATTTTATGTATCTGATGGTGTCTTATCTGGCGGTTCAATTTTTGGATGGCAATATCTTAGTGCCATTATTATTTTCTGAAGTAGTCAATATGCATCCGGCAGCGATCATTATTGCGGTGTTGTTTTTTGGTGGATTATGGGGCGTTTGGGGCGTGTTTTTTGCAATACCGCTAGCAACTCTGGTGCAGGCAGTGATTAATGCCTGGCCATCAGTTAATAGAGACCTTATATCTCCCGCTTCCCTGACAGAATAATTTCTTTGTGCTTACTCTGTTTCTGTGGTTTAAAGAGGATAAATCGTTTGTGTTAATTTCGGTGGTGTTGCTGAAAATGCCGTTTTTGACGCATTTTTCTGCGCCGACTATTCCATACCCATAAACCACTGAGAGACAACCATAGTAGCGCGATTGCCGCTGCATCCATCAGATAGATGCCATATTGACCAAAAATACGGCCACTGTGTAAGTCAAGAATAATGCGTTCGAGTTTTAAACCGTTACCCTGGTAGGTGAGAAGCAGGCGCTGGTGCTCAGCATGATTAAGCCGATATGTCTTTGACCAGTTAACCCCCTGAGCGGTTATTACAGCCCAGTCAAGGATGTGTTGATCAGCGATGTAATATAAACCTTTGCTGGTTTCTATCACTGGGCGTTTATGTTCTATGCCCAGCCGTCGAATGCCTGAAAAACGGGTAGCGGTGTCGACCTGTTCGACTAATTCCCCCGTTTTAGATAAAAGAACCAGCTTACTATCAAAGGCGACAATGTAAAATTGTTGAGTAGCAATGGCACCGTGGATGGTTTGTTCAGTTGTAAGCACATCCTTGCCATCAAAAAATAAATGCTGGTGCCAGAAACTGATGGTATGGCTGTCAACCTTATAGGAAACTGGATTGCCTTCCGGTTTAATCCCGTACCAGTTTAATAACCATGATTTATTGATATAGGTTTTATCCAGTTTCAACACTTCAGTGTGGTTAAGCATAATACCAGTAATGGCAAGAATAATGACCAGCACGAATGCAATCAGACCAATACGCCGGTGCCATAAAAAAGCGGTAAATCGTTTTGGTTTTCGATTCGTCATAACTGGTCGGTATTAATTTGTGAAGCCTTTGTTTTATTTATATGCTGATTAAGCAGCAGTGCAATTCTTGTGAGTTTGGTGACAGCACGGACGGATAATGTAGCACCGGAAATATTATCAATGGTGTTATCCAGCTGATTATTCTGCTTTAGTTTTGCATGATTAAACTGGCGGGTAAAAAAAGCATGACGAACTTCCCAGCCACGGCTTTCGTGAAAGGCGAGTATTTTAATTCGCTCAAGGTGATTTCTCCTGATCACAATGCCCACGGTAATGAGTTTTTCCTTGCCGATTTCTTTCAGTATCCAGGCCGTTTTCTGGCCCTGTTTCCAGTAACGTATACGCAAACTTCTGTACTTATGGTTGAGGATATTGGTCATTTGTTTTTTTAGTTCAGTGTCTGGCCATAATACCTGGGGTTTTGGTGGCTGGTTATTAAAAACCTGGCTTATAAATGCAATCGGTTGCTGATAAACACCACCAGCCACAGCGATTGAGCCGCTAAATAAACTGAGCAGGAATAAAATATTTTTAATGCCTGTTTTCATAATAGATGGATTTTACATGTATGACTGAAGCGGATGGAAAGGATACTTATGGTTCAAGACATGCTGTAAATCCCTCCATGTAAGCTCGACACCCGCATCCCTGCGGCTGACGGTCTTGAACCATAAGTATCCTTTTCATCCATCCTGTTAGTCAATAAAATATTCGGGTTAAACTGATTTCTAAATGTCTTTAGAACTGATAACCCATGCCAATATTTATGCCATCAAAGTTACCTGCAATAGCATTTTGTGCCTGGTAGTCGGCTTTGATGACAACATCTTCTTCTGGCCAGTAGTTAAAACCAATATTTGTTTGGGCTTTTTTAGTATCGCCTGCGCCACCGTTGTCCCACTGGTTCTGGCGGGCAAAAAGACCGATTTTAGGGGTGATTTTATAAGCGGCTTCCAGATAGACACCATCCTGTACATTTTTTTGTATGGATGATGCACCCACACCGCTGATATCCCAACGGGCATATAAACCAGTGAAAGTAAAATCATTGACGCTATAACGTGCATGGGTTTCTATCAATGTCGCACCACCAACATTGTCACTGCTGTTCTGGGTGATGTCGTCCTGACGCTGGACTGTTCCCGCCACTTCCAGACCACGAATGCCAGTGTATTTAATTTGAGCTGTAATGGCTAAATTGTTCGCCTTCGCCTGCGAGCTATCCTGGCGACTGCTTCTAAGATTAAGTGAAACAGGATCAACATTTAAACCGCTGGTCAGTGCAATGTTGTAGCTGAACCCCGAACTTTGCTGGCTCGACAACATAACGCCACTTTCCGACCAGGTTGTAGGAATAATATATTTTTCAATCGGATTGCGCTCAACACCATAGAAGGTGGGGGGTTCATGGGTTTCATTTATGATACCAATGGGCACCAAAAATACGCCAGTATTAAGCTGGGTATTATCGTTTAAATCAAATTGGACATAGGCTTGTTCAACGGCAACTTCGCCTGCTTTACCGGTACCGGCAGCAGTATGTTCGATTTCGAATTCTGAGAAAAAGCGCGTCTTTGCATTAAACTCATGGTTTATAAACAATACAAAACGATGCAAATCCAGTACCTTTTTATCCGTTCCTTTGCCATTGCTTAAGTTGGTGTAATGCAGCTCGCCATAACCACCGAGAGTGGTTTGACTGGTGGTAGAATTATTGTTTTCAACTTTATCTGCCAGTTGATTAAACTGGTCTTTTAAAGTTTGAAATTCCTTATCTGTAACGGCATTGGCCACAGGGATTAGTGACAGGCTTAATAAAGCAGATGAAAGGGTGGCGTATAGCGTTTTTTTAACTGTTGTTTTATTGGATAAAGTCGTGGTTTGCATAAAAAGCCCCTTAAGCCTGGATATTTAATTTTAAGTAATAGTGGTGGGCGCTGATTATACAGAACAAGAATGCAAATGCAAATGATTCGTATATGTATTTATCGCTTAAGGGGAAACTTCATCAATCGATTGATGGATAGCGGTAATTAATGCGGGTTTCTGGCTTTTTGCAAAGCAGGTTGCTGGTTGTTTTGTTGCTTGTTTCGTCAGGGTTTCTTTTTTGCCAATTGCAGTTTTCGGTAACCATCTAATAGTTTTTTGTGGGTATTAAACCCATCCAGGCTTAATCCTGGACTGTGCAGGCCATAAAAAGTTTCCTTAGCTTCAACAATGTTTATGCTGTTAGTCAGTGTATTGGAACCATACATAAGCGTTAAACTGTCAACGTAATCAGTCATTTGTCTATTTCTACCCTGCTTAATTTCAAGCAGGGTCTGGAGGCATTGATATAAATGGGTTGATGATTTATTCAGCTGATTAATATGCAGACACCAGTTTACCCATTCGATGGCATCATCCTGTTTAAGCGCCAGAGTTAACATGGCTTTGAGTTCACCAATACGTAAACTGGCCCAGGTTGTACCAGCATCAGCTGCAATGCCAATGAATTCAGCCACTCGCTGGTAGTCGTTATACCCGCCTTCATTAAGTCGTTGTAAAATGGATAACCATTGTTCCGGTGAGAGATTTTTTAACGATAGAATGTCTTCGCGAAATAGTGCACCTTCGTTATTGTTATTCCACACCAGATCATCGACAGGGTATATATCAGACATCCCGGGTACAATAATGCGGCAGGCATAGACGCTCAGATGGGTGTAATCGGCAATATAAATATCAAATCCCATGTGATGAATTTTGTTACATAATAATTCAAATTCATCCTGGGTACTGGCATCGAAGTCCCAGTCATAAAAATTATAGTCCGGTTTGTTTTTAAAGAAGTCAACAGCGATTAAACCACTGGAGTCGATAAAGTGTGTTTCAAGATTATGCTGGTCGGCGACTTCGTCTAAATCAAAACTGGGGGGGTGAAAACCGTCGAGCTGATTTAAATCGCGTCCCTGCAATAACTCAGTAACCGTGCGTTCCAGGGCAACCTCAAAACTTGGGTGCGCACCAAATGAGGCAAACACGGTGGCATTATTCGGATTGATTAGCGTGACGCACATTACCGGATACCGTCCACCCAGTGATGCATCTGCGACACGAAGGTGATAACCATGTTGCTGCAGTTTATTGATTGCCTGCTGGATTTTGGGGAAGCGATTAATCACCTCCTCAGGGATTTCAGGTAGACAAATTCCCTCGGCTATAATTTTATTTTTTATGTAGCGTTCAAATATTTCAGATAAGCTTTGTACGCGGGCTTCATCGGCAGTATTCCCCGCTGACATACCGTTACTGACGTACAGATTTCCAATAATATTTATCGGGAACCAGATGGTTTTATTGTCGCGTTGCCGCTGGTAAGGGCAGGCGCAGATACCACGTTCACCTGTACCGGAATTGGTTTCAAACAGGGTGGATGCCTTGAGTTGATGCTCTGGATCATAGTATTGCCAGAGTTTTGTATTGAGCAAGCCTTCTGGTACGGTATCATCGCCACGCTTAAACCAGCGTTCATCTGGGTAGTGAATGAAGTCACTGTGCGAAAAATTTTCACCTAGATAGAAATCGGCAAAGAAATAATTGCAGCTTAAGCGTTCAAAATATTCGCCTAACGCACTCGCCAGGCAGGCTTTTTTAGTTGTGCCCTTGCCATTGGTAAACATTAAACCGCAATCTTTATCGCGTATATGTACGGAATAAACATTCGGCAGTGGATTTAGCCAGGAGGCCTCTTCAATATCAAAGCCCAGCCTGACAAGTTGTTGCTGCATGGTTTCAATGGAGGATTCCAGGTCGGCATCCTTCCCTTTTATAAAGGTTTTTGTGTGCATTCTGTGTTTAGTTCAGGTTTAAGGCTTTGACAGCAGTCAGCACTTCATCAACATGGTTTTTTACTTTTACCTTACGCCATTCCTGACGTAGCACACCTTCTGTATCAATTAAAAAAGTACTGCGTTCTATACCCATATATTCTTTTCCATAAAGGTTTTTTAATTTGAATACATCAAATTGTTGGCAGACTTTTTCATCTGTGTCAGATAACAGATCAAAATTAAATTTCTGTTTTCTTTTAAAATTTTCGTGTTTGCTCAGGCTATCAGAGGAAACACCGAGAATAAGTGTGTTAAGACGATCGAACTGTATTTTTGCATCACGAAAATCTTGTCCTTCAGTGGTGCAGCCAGGAGTGTTGTCGCGTGGGTAGAAATAGAGTACAACATTTTGACCGCTTAACCCATCAAGACAGATAATTTTATTACCCGTTGCAGGCAAACAAAAATTTTTAATTTTTTTACCAATAGTAACCATGTTTTTCACCTTATCCGGTTGAATGTCTAAAGACTTTTTAGTTCTGCATCAAGATTTAATTCATCACAAAATAAAGTGAATTCCTCTCTAAGCTGTGCAATGGATGTCTCTGCAGGAATCCTGGTTGTCATATGCAGGGCAAACATTGGTGTACCCGTGTGTGGCGCAGCGTAGCGTTCGGTTTCCAGATTGACAATATTAATGTGTTTATTGGAAAAAAAACTGGCAAGATTTTGCACGATGCCGGGATGATCAATGGCGCTAACTTCGACCTGATAAGGGATGACATCAGTTGTTGTTGCCTCAGGCTGAGTCGGTTTCACCAGTATTTGCATTTGCAGTGTTTTTTCAAGTTGTGATTTCTGGCAGATAAATTGTTCTATATTTTTGCTTTCCCCGCTGACAAGTAGCAAGATTGCGAAGTCACCGCCCAGAACAGTCATCCGGCTGTCTTCTATATTGAGTTGGTGGATGTAAACAGCGTCGCTGAGTTCATCAACGATACCAGGCCGGTCAGTGCCCAGGGTGGAAATAACGAGTTGAGTTGGCATAATTGGATGCGGAGCAAATTTATTTAGTCAGAAAACCTACAGTCTAAACAAATTCAGTCAGAACAAAAACTATTAAATGGTATTTTGTTGTTTAAGGGGTGCTGATTAACTCTGTATGCAGTAGATTGTAAGCTGGAGGCTAATATGTAAGATACGATTTTATGGGTTAACCAGCGATTTTTTAGTGGGTTCTCAGGTTAAATGGAGGCATTACTGCTGGTGGCTGAGTTCGGATAATTCACGGGTTAGTAAATCAGGATTATTGGTATTTAATTCCAGTAACCGGCGTAAATGTTGCAGGCTGCTTATATCAATCTGTAACCAGCGTAAGCCCCAGGTATGGTTATCCTGGTGGATGATTCTCACTCTGGCGTGAATGGACACTGTTTCGCCAAGAAACAACGCTATGGCACAGGGATGCTGTGAATTAATACCGAGATTATCCGGCGGCTCAACCAGCATACCGCACAGGGAAATGTCTAATAGGTTGCAGCTCCACTCTTCACTGCCGCTTTGCATCAAGATTTCGGCATAAAAAGGAACCCGGCTATAATTGCGCCGCTCTGTTTGTATGATGGAATTCAATTTAATATCCGTATATTTCATTTTATGGTACATAAGTATAGGATAGCTCTATCGATAAGCAATCTTTTTGCAACCAATCCTTTTGCAGTGTACTTAAATATTTTGGCTTGGTGCTGTAGTCGGAGTGGTTTCTGGCTTAAATTCATTGAATTTATTGTGCATTTCATTGAAAAAATGTCGAAATATTGCTTAACTGTGCGTCTTAAATTTTCGGGGTACTTCATGTTCAAAGGTAGTATGGTTGCATTGGTTACGCCTATGCAGATTGATGGTAGCGTTGATTTTGAAAGTTTGGCGAATCTGGTCGAATTTCATATAGAAAATAATACTTCAGCAATTGTCTCTATGGGTACGACAGGTGAGTCGGCAACGCTAAATATGGATGAACATTGCGAAGTGATGCGACGTACCGTTGAAATGTCTGCAGGTCGAATTCCGATTATTGGTGGCACAGGTGCTAATTCTACCTCTGAAGCCATTGAACTAACCCGTTGTGCACAACAGGGCGGGGTCGATGCCTGTTTATTGGTTGCGCCTTATTACAATAAACCGACTCAACAAGGGCTTTATCTGCACCATAAAAAAATTGCTGAAACGGTCGATATTCCCCAGATTCTCTATAATGTGCCTGGCCGCACTGCCTGCGATATGCTGACCGATACAGTAGTGCGCTTGGCCGAGGTACCTAATATTATTGGGCTAAAAGATGCCACTGGTGATTTGAACCGACTCCAGGAAATGCAATCCAGACTAGGTGATGCAGTATTTCATCTATATAGTGGGGATGATGCAACCGGCACGGAATTTATGTTACATGGTGGTCATGGTGTTATTTCCGTTTCTACCAATATTGCCCCAAAAGCGATGGCAGCGATGTGTAAAGCGGCGATAGCAGGTAACCGAAAACTGGCTGAGCGATTAAATCAACCACTAACCGGGTTGCACCACGAATTATTTCTTGAATCCAATCCCATCCCCGCTAAATGGGCCATGCATAAAATGGGTTTGATACCCGCAGGAATACGCTTACCTATGACAGCATTATCGAAACAATTTCATGCGCCGTTACTGGCGGCGATGCAACAGGCAGGGATACTGCAAGTAACAGAAGGTATATTAGCGTGATGCGAAATAATGTAATTTCAAGTAAGGCATTTTGCTTTTATCGGTTACGTCTCGCGAGCTTATTCGCGTTGTTATTACTGGTCACTGGTTGCAGTTTGTTTGGGAATAAACGTCCCGCATATCAGTCTGCCGAGTATTATAAAAATCTGGAGGTGCCGCCGAATTTGACTCGCCCGGCCAGGACGGATGAGCTAAAAGTACCAGTGCCAACGAAGCAGGCATTGCAACATTTTAAAAATAGTAATGAACTTGCCGCCAATAATCAGCCTGCTGTGAGTAAAAATAAATCAGGTGTTACCTCTGATATTGTTATTTTGCCAGAGTTTAAAGGTGTTCGAGTGGTTAACTCTGCCGGTTCAAGTTGGTTAGAAGTGAATGCCAACGTTGAAAAGGTTTGGCCAGAACTGGTTAAATTCTGGCAACATGAAGGCATTGGTATTGCCCGGAAACGTCCCTTATTAGGTTTTATTGAAACTAAATGGGTCGTACGTTCGAGTGCAGGTGAAAGCTATATCCAGTCTCTATTTCAGGATTATGGGCCGGACCAGAAGGATAAATTTCGTTTACGTGTTGAGCGCTTTGATAACGGCAATAAAACCCGAATCTTTATCACGCATAGTGGTATCGAACGGGTTATGAAAGGCGATGGTAGTGATGGTTTTATCTGGGTTTTTCTGCCGGCGAATGTTGAACAGGAACGTGAAATCATTGACAGGCTTGCCCTGTATGTGGGGTTAACACCGAAACAGCGGTTACAATTGGTGAAAGACTATCATCCCTACGCCTCACTGGTGACACTGGACCCGAATAACAGCATTGCTTTAACCATGAAAGGCAACCTGGCTTTTGTGCAGCATCGCGCATTACGCGCGCTTGATCGCCTGCTGTTTGATAATATCAAAGAAGAAGGTGCGAATGTTATCCATTTTACCGTTAACAAACTTTCAAACCAGACGTTGAATATAAAAGAGGATAAATTATCCAAAACTAGCTGGATTATGCAGCTATTTAGCAGTGATAAAAAAAGTGGTGTGGCCGATAAGAATCACCAGTTTAAATTATTGCTTACCGCGCAAAAAGAAAAAGGTGATGTGCGCATTGAAGTACTCGGTGCCAATGGTAATACGCAGAAAGACGAAGATGGTGATGTAAGCGGTAGTGCGCTTGCCGAGCAAATAAGAGACCTTTTGGCGAAGAAACTGGAGTAATTTTAACTGTCAACACGAGTAACAGCCACGCACTTTAGCGCAATGCTTTGACCTGTTACGCAGGTATTTATTACTGAAACAGATAAAAAGGATACTTATTGTTCAAGACACGCCGTCAATACATCCATGTAAGCTCGACACTCGCATCCTGCGGCTGACGGTCTTGAACAATAAGTATCCTTTTTATCTATCCGGTTAGTAAGTTCACGCAATAATTTTTTCAATCAAGGCATAGGCTGAATGATTGTGTATCGACTCAAAATTTTCGGATTCAACAATATATGACAGGATGCGTTTATCATTATTTAGCTGGTGCGCAATATCACGTACCATATCTTCAACAAATTTAGGGTTGTCGTAAGCGCGCTCAGTCACAATTTTTTCATCCGGGCGTTTGAGCAAGCCGTAGAGCTCACATGATGCCTGCTTCTCGACTAGATCAATAATTTCTTCTACCCAAATAAAGTCTTCCGTTTCAATATTAACGGTTACATGAGAACGCTGGTTATGTGCACCACGTTCGGCTATTTTTTTGGAGCAGGGGCAAAGGCTGGTCACAGGGACAACGACTTTAACATGAATGGTATTTTTATCGGCTTTGCGTTCACCAATGAAAGTAACTTTATAATCAAGCAGGCTTTTTACGCCGGAAGCAGGCGCTGTTTTGTTGACAAAGAAATGGAAGCTCATTTCGATATGACCACATTCGGCATTTAGCCGACTGGTCATTTCTACTAACATAGCTTTAAATGAGTCAACAGTAATCTCCCACTCATGACTGTTGAGAATTTCTACAAAACGTGACATGTGGGTGCCTTTAAAATTATGCGGTAAATCCACGTACATATTAAAGTTGGCGATCGTGTGCTGAATTTTGCCGGTGCGGTCCTTTACCTGAACAGGATGGAGAATATCCTTGATGCCAACTTTATTGATGGCAATGGCACGCATATCCTGAGTATTTTGTACATCAGGCAGGCTGGAGGGCGTTTTGGTTTCCTGTTCAGGATGTTTGGCTTCAATGGTTTTAGATTCGATGGTTTTAGACTCAGTGATGTTAGATTCGGTAATTTTAGATTCAAGGGTTTCAGACATATTCATTCTCTTCGCTATAGCGAACGCAGGCGCGCTCAGTTTCCCATAAGGTCACAGCGGTCACTTTGATTTGATCGTTGTTTATACGTGCTGAAATTTCGTGATACATATAAGCCGCAATATTTTCAGCAGTTGGGTTTGTTTCTTTAAACGGGACCAGATCGTTGAGGTAATAATGATCCATCTGGTCACCGACTTCCTTGGCGGCTTTTTTTAACACTTTAAAATCGACGGCCATGCCGATAGCGTTTAGCTGTGTCGCAACAGCTTCTGTTTCTACCTTCCAGTTATGGCCGTGGAGTCGACTGCATGCGCCAGGGTAATCGCGTAAAGTGTGGGCGGCTGCGAATTCAGTGACTACTGTTAGCTGGTAGCGTGTCATTATACAAATAATACCTGACTAAAATACTAGGATTTTATCGGAATGGCGTTAGTTTTGCAATTCTCGGCAATGTGATTCAATGTGCTCTAAAATACTATCGGTATCCAGTTTCCATTCGGCCCGTACTTCGGCAGGGCTACCGTGGGGTGGGAATCGGTCTGGATAGCCTAGTTGTAATATGGCTGTTGTCTGACCAAGTTGATGCAGGCATTCACTAACCGCACTGCCGGCACCACCGGCAATGGCGTTGTCTTCCAGTGTGACCAGCAAATCATATTTTTGCGCGGCCTGTAACAGGGTTTGCTGGTCGACAGGTTTGACAAAACGCATGTTATAGACACTTGCATCTAGCTTTTCGGCTACTTCCAGTGCCATTTTTAACAGTGGGCCAAAGACCAGTATGGCTATTTTTTTACCTTTTCGAGACTGTACAGCACGACCAAATTCAACTACTTTGAGCTCTTTTTCAACGCTTACACCGCTTCCATTACCACGCGGATATCGAATTGCCGACGGACCATCGTGTAAAAAGCCGGTGGTTAGCATTTGCCGGGTTTCATTTTCATCGGCGGGTGTCATAATCACCATATTTGGAATACAACGCAAAAAGCTGATGTCGAATGCGCCGGTGTGGGTTGGACCATCGGCCCCGACAATGCCAGCACGATCAATCGCAAACATGACCGGCAGGTTCTGTATGGCAACATCATGAATAAGCTGATCGTATGCACGTTGCAGAAAAGTCGAATAGATGGCAACCACTGGCTTAAGCCCTTCACAGGCCATGCCTGCGGCGAGCGTAACTGCATGTTGCTCGGCAATGCCAACATCAAAATAGCGTTGAGGGAATTTCTTTGAAAATTCGACCAGACCAGAGCCTTCTCGCATTGCCGGAGTAATACCGATTAAACGGTTATCTGCCGCGGCCATATCACATAACCAGTCGCTGAATATACGGGTGTAACTGGGTGGCGTATTCGCTGTGTCTGTTTTGGTGGCTTGTCCCTTGCTCAGGTCGAAAGCCGGCACGCTGTGATATTTACCGGGTGCATCTTCTGCTGGAAAATAACCTTTGCCTTTCTGTGTGCGTACATGCAACAGACGTGGGCCCGGTTTGTGGGCGATGTTTTGTAATACGGGAATCAGAGAATTCAGGTCATGGCCATCAACAGGGCCGAAATAATTAAAACCCAGTTCCTCAAACAGGGTGCTCGGTGCAACCATGCCTTTAATGTGTTCTTCTGTGCGTTTGGCGAATTCCAGTACCGGCGGCAGATTTCCCAGTACTTTTTTCCCATTCTCTTTAACACTGGAAAACAGCTGCCCGGAGAGCAGTTTTGTCAGGTGGTTGGAGAGCGCGCCGACATTGGGAGAAATCGACATATCATTGTCATTTAAGATAACCAGCAGATTCGCATCGGTATCACCCGCATGGTTTAACGCTTCGAATGCCATACCTGCTGTCATGGCTCCATCACCAATAATGGCAACTGCGTGGCGGTTTAAACCGTTCAGTTTGGCGGCTATGCTCATTCCCAGTGCGGCGGATATTGAGGTACTGGAATGGCCGGTGCCAAAGGCATCATAGTCACTTTCGTCGCGTTTTGGAAAACCGGCAAGCCCACCTTTTTGTCGCAGTGTATGCATCCGTTCACGTCGACCAGTAAGAATTTTATGCGGATAGGTTTGGTGACCAACATCCCAGATCAGTCGATCTTCGGGCGTATTGAACACATAATGCAGTGCAATGGTTAGCTCAACCGTACCCAGTCCTGCTGACAGGTGCCCACCCGTTGAAGACACGGCGTTAAGCAGAAATTCACGTAGCTGGCGTGCGAGCAGCGGCAATTGTTCAATGCTGAGTTTTCTAACATCTGCCGGTGACTGAATGCTTTCGAGTAAGGCCCATTGTCGATTGGTGTATGGCATAGTGTGAGTGATTACAGGGAATGTGCGGGTTTTGTATCGAGTTAATAGTTACGTTGGACAATATAAGCGGATAGCTGCCTTAATGTGTCTGCTCTGTTCCCAAGCGGGATAAGATAGTCAATTGCCATTTCATGTTGTTCCAGTGCGCGTTGCTTTGATGTTTCCAGACCTAATATAGCGGGAAAAGTGGGTTTTGACTGTTTCTCATCGGAACCCTGCGGTTTACCCAGCGTTTCGGTGTCGGCTGTCACATCAAGGATATCATCCTGAATCTGAAAAGATAGTCCGATACAGTGTGCATAGTTGCCTAAAATAGTCAGCTCTTCATCACTGATACTGGCGTTGCACATTGCGCCTAGTAAAATACTGGCTCGAATTAATGCGCCAGTTTTGAGCTGGTGCATGGACTTAAGCTGCGCCAGTGTAAGCACTTTACCCACCGAGGCAAGATCGACCGCCTGACCGCCTGCCATACCCTGTGCGCCACTGGCTTCAGTCAGTAGTCGGAGCATCGCCAGCCGATTTTCAGGGGTAAGTATTTCAGGTTGTTGACGGGCCAGAATTTCGTAGGCCAGTGCCTGTAGTGCATCCCCTGCGAGCATGGCGGTGGCTTCGTCAAATGCAATGTGGCAGGTTAGCCGACCGCGGCGCAGGTTGTCGTTATCCATTGCAGGCAGGTCGTCATGAATAAGTGAATAAGCGTGAATCATTTCGACGGCACACGCAGGTATATCGAGGATGTCAGAGTTCACGCCCATTGCTTCACCCGCAGCATAGACCATTGCCGGGCGAATGCGTTTACCGCCACCGATGACAGAATAGCGGATAGCTTCAGCAAGTTGATGTTCGGGCGGGTCTTCGACAGGCAGGTAGCGATCTAACGCAACATCAACCCGTTGCTGGTAATTTGCCAGTGTTGTTTTGAAAAGGGGTGTTGTTGGCATTACTCATCCAGTGTTAAATCGTGTTCAATCAATTTGCCATTTTTTTCTACCAGTTCCTTTACTTTAAGTTCTGCGTTTTGCAATGCCTGTTGGCATTCACTGCTTAGGGCGATGCCCTTTTCAAAACGTTTGAGGGATTCTTCCAGGCTCAGATTACCCTGTTCCATGTCGTCGACAAGGGTTTCTAGCTCAGCCAGTGCTTTTTCAAAATGGGGGGTCTTTTTAGCCATAGTGCATTTTAGCAAACTATTGGATACTTGATATAGCTCTATAGTTATGGATATATTACTGAAACAGATAAAAAGGCGACCTGGTGTTCAAGACACGCTGTCAATACCGCCATGTAACCTCGATACCCGCATCCCTGCGGTTGATGGTTTTGAACATATCCATTCTGTTAGTAACTTATATCGAGTTAAGCGCCTCTAAAGCTTCTGCCAGTGTTTCCACACGGTATACGGTAAAATCTGATGGAGAAGCTTTGGGTGCATTGCTTTTGGGGCAGATACAATGGGTAAAACCCTGTTGCGCTGCCTGGCGGATGCGTTCCAGACCATTGGGTACCGCTCGAATCTCGCCTGAAAGCCCGACTTCCCCAAAAGCCATCCAGCTTTGTGGAATGGTTCGATTCTGGAATGAGGAAACCATGGATAATACTAAAGGCAAATCGGTGCTGGGATCGGAAATTTTTAGTCCACCGACGAGGTTGACGTAAAGCTCCTGGTCAAATATTGCCAGATTTCCATGGCGCATCAAGATAGCAACCAGCATATTGAGTCGATTTTGATCTAAGCCCACTGCCAGTCGTCGGGGATTACCCTGGCTTGATTCTACGACTAAAGACTGAATTTCAACGAGCATCGAGCGCGAGCCTTCCCATAATGAGGCAACCATCGAGCCGGGGGTAGACTGCCGGCTTCTGTTCAGAAAAATAGCTGATGGATCGGTGACGGCTTTGAGATAGCCATTATCTGGCATCATCGCCAGTATGCCGAGTTCGTTGATTGAACCAAATCGATTTTTCTGTGCGCGGAGTTCTCGAAAACGTGAGCCTTCCATAACCAGTAGATGCATCATAACATCGGCAATATGTTCAACCACTCGCGGCCCGGCGACATTTCCATCTTTTGTGGTATGACAAATAACGATCATCGCCACATTATTCTGCTTGGCGTACTGGGTTAAGGCGTGGGCGCATTCCCTTAACTGGGTTACACCGCCCGGCGTACCCTGCACATCGGGGTGGTACATCGCCTGTAACGAGTCAATAACAACCAGCCTGGACTGAAGCTGTCTAATCATTGCCAGTACAGCCAGTACATCTGTTTCAGCGGCAATATCTAAATGTTCTGTTGCTAAATTAAGTCGAGAGGCTCTCATCGCTACCTGGGAAAGTGATTCTTCTCCGGTCAGATAAATAGCTGGAATATCATCACTCAATTCACAGAGTGTCTGTAGTGTCAGAGTCGATTTACCTGCACCGGGTGTGCCCGCAAGTAGCACCACACTGCCTGGAACAATGCCGCCACCGAGAACACGATCAAATTCACTGTTTTGGGTGCTGAATCTGGGTAGATCGTTTAATTGAATCTCACTCAGTTTCTGCGCCGATTCTTTTGCGCCTGCATACCCGCTCAGACTTGATGAACCTTTTGGATTTCTAGTATTTTTAGGTTCTTTAAATTCATTTAAGGTGTTCCATGCACCACAGGTATCACATTGCCCCTGCCATTTAAAAAAGCTGTCGCCACAGTCACTACAGAGGTAAATAACCTTATCTTTTTTTGCCATAAAAACGTTTTAATTAATAATGCGTTAGGTGTGCTGGTGTATTGCTCATACGGTTGAGTTTAACACTAAAACCGAAACAACAAAGCGGGTCTAAAGAGAATGTTGTGAGTTTTGTTTTTCGGGAGGAGGGCATGTTCACTGTTTTATCACTGTAGCTCGATCTGGGCAGTAATAAGTGTCGTCAGTATGATGGAACTATTCTATCTGTCGAGCGTGTAGAGGGTTAAGAAGGATGGTTTTAGTGCGATCGTTTTGCAGGCGGTTGTCAGAATTTTTTAAGCATACTCGGTGAACAATAGGCAATGAAGAATAATAACTCAGTGGATAGAAATAAGATTGTAGATATTCGTAAAAGCAGTTCTGGTAAGGATTCTCAGCAAACTGATTTTATTAACAGCCTCAATCAGGCGATTAAAAATAATGAGTTATGTTTACATTACCAGCCCCGTTTTAATGTTGCGACAGGAAAAGCGAATGTTGTCGAAGCGCTGGTTCGCTGGTTCCGTTCTGCTGCAGGGCTGTTTTATCCTGAAGTTTTCATCCCTGTGGCTGAGAAATCCGGCTTGATTTTTGCCCTGGATTTATGGGTTTTTGAGTGTTGTTGCAAGGATTTGAAGCGGATGCAACAGACAATAAATGCACAAATAAAAATTGCAGTTAATGTATCGGTGCTCGCCTGTGAGAATATTTTTTACGTGCAGAAAATAATTGCACTCAGTGAAAAATATAATGTTCCGTTATCCTGCTTTGAATTTGAAATTACAGAAAGTACACATATCCATGATATTCGAAAAGTCATTTCATTTTGTGAAACCTTAAAAAATTACGGTGCGGAGTTTAGTCTGGATGATTTTGGAACAGGGCAGTCACCGCTAATCAATTTATATAAACTGCCTGTTGATACCATTAAAATTGACCGGGTTTTTATCCAGGGTATTGGGCAGTCAAAATTTTGTGAGATTATTATTTTATCACTGGTCAAAATGGCAAAAAATCTGGGCTTAAAAACGGTTGCTGAAGGCATTGAAGATAAAGCGCAGTACGATTTTATGAGTGATTCAGGTTGTGACCAGTTGCAGGGTTTTTTACTTTGTCGGCCAGTCAGTAGCCTACGGCTTAAATCGCCAATGTTGTATGAACCCGATATGAAGTAAGTGCTAACACCCGTTCATTCATGGTGTGTTATAGCATGTTGTGCTATTCGGTGTAATAATAAGCCTTATTTCAAAATCCTATCACATTAATCATAGTGTTAAAAGTAGTTACAGAATCTTATGAATTATCTTTTGCGGGTAAGTTTTACTGCCAGTCTGATTTTTTTTGTAGGACAGACTAATGCGAAAGAAATTCGTGTGGCAGTGGCGAGTAATTTCATTCATGCAATTACCCGACTTGCCAAACGGTTTGATGCTAAAACAGGAAATAAGGTTGTACTGATTTCCGGTTCAACAGGCAAGCTTTACGCACAGATTAAAAATGGCGCGCCTTACGATATTTTTTTTGCGGCTGACAGTAAACGCCCTCGGTTGCTGGTAAATGAAGGTGCAGCTTTAAGCGGAAGTCGGTTTACCTATGCAGTGGGTAAAATCGTTCTATGGAGTCCGAAAATGAATTATGTTGATGCCAAAGGGAAGGTGTTGACACAAAAACCGTTTCATTATCTGGCGATGGCTAACCCGGTTCTTGCACCTTATGGTCGGGCGGCACAGGAGGTTCTACAGGCGCTGCATTTATGGAATAGTCTGAAACCAAAAATAGTACGTGGAGAAAATATCGGACAAACTTTTCAATTTGTTAAAAGCGGTAATGCCGAACTGGGATTTATCGCCTATGCATTACTTAAGCTGCCTGGTCATAAAATCGGCGGTTCATACTGGGTGGTTCCAACAACACTTTATCAGCCAATCAGGCAGCAGGTCGTTTTATTAAACAATAATAAAACCGCCCAGGCTTTTCTGGCATTTGTTAAAACCCCTGAGGCGCGTGGCATCATTCGCAGTTACGGCTATGATACGCCCTGATGTTAAGCTCTGCTGATTTTACCGCGTTACTGCTCACGCTTAAACTTGCCAGCCTGACAACGCTCATTTTGTTATTGTTGGGGACACCGCTGGCATGGTGGCTGGCGCATAGCCGCTGGCGATTTAAATTTTTTCTCGAAGCTGTGGTTGCGTTGCCACTGGTGTTACCACCAACGGTGCTGGGTTTTTATTTACTGGTTGCGCTGGGGCCACATGGTCCGGTAGGCGGCTTAATGACGTTTTTTGGTAGTAGGCCGCTGGCTTTCACTTTTACCGGGCTGGTGGTGGGTTCGGTTATTTATTCGATGCCATTTGTGGTGCAACCTTTACAGCAGGCTTTTACCGCAATAGGTTCTCGGCCACTTGAAGTGGCCGCTACCTTACGGGCTTCCCCACTGGATCGTTTTTTTAGCATTGTTATGCCGCAGGCTCGTTCAGGTTTTCTTAGCGCCGCGGTGCTTGGTTTTGCTCATACCTTAGGTGAATTTGGTGTGGTGCTGATGATTGGCGGTAACATACCGGGCGAAACGCAGGTTGTATCAATTGCTATATACGATCATGTAGAAAAATTAGAATATATGCATGCGCACTGGTTATCGGGCGGGTTATTATTACTCTCCTTTCTTATGTTAATAACAGTGTATGGCTTGAATCGCCGATTCAGCATGCTTTATCTGTGAATTATAAGATGATTAATATCCGGTTTTATATCGAGCAGGGTGGCTTTACGCTGGATGTTAATCTATCGATTCCCGCACAGGGGGTTACGGCCATTTTTGGTTCATCAGGTTGTGGTAAAACAACCTTATTGCGTGCAATCGCCGGGTTGGAACGGTGTCAGGATGGTTTTTTGGAATTGGGTGGCCGCTGTTGGCAGGATGCAAACCAGTTTACGCCACCCCATCAACGTGCACTGGGTTATGTTTTTCAGGAAGCCAGTTTATTTACACATCTTACGGTGCGCAAGAATCTTGAATATGGGCGCAAACGTGTACCTGCTACCGAACGTAAAGTTGCACTGGATAAAATTATCGGATTATTGGGTATAGGGCCATTACTGGAGCGTAGCGTCCATCAACTTTCGGGTGGAGAGCGTCAACGTGTTGCCATTGCCAGAGCGCTTGCTGTCAGCCCTGAAATTTTACTGATGGATGAGCCATTGGCCGCACTGGATCAGGCACGCAAACAGGAAATTATGCCCTATCTTGATGCCTTGCATGATGAACTGGCTATCCCTGTTATTTATGTCAGCCATTCAGCCGATGAAGTTGCGCGGCTGGCAGACCACCTTGTTTTACTGGAAGCGGGCAAGGTAAAAGCCTCAGCACCTGTTGCTGAGATACTAACCCGACTTGATCTACCACTGGCTCATGGTGATGCAGCCGAGGCACTTATCGAGGCGAATATTTCAGGGCATGATAATGATTATAATCTAACCTATGTTGATTTTCCCGGTGGGCGTTTTACCGTCACACGAAAAACACTCCAGCCTGGTCATCCTGTAAGGTTACGTGTTGCTGCTCGTGACGTTAGCCTGACCCTGGCGCAGCAAACTGATACCAGTATCCTGAATATTTTCCCAGTTATTGTGGACAAGATTGTGCCAGAAAATGAGACACAGGTAATGGTACGATTACTTGCAGCAGGGATACCACTGTTGTCGCGTGTTACTCGGAAATCGGCGGCTTTACTTGATTTGAAACCAGGACGAAAAATATTTGCACAGGTTAAGAGTGTTGCTCTGTTGGTGTAAGCAGGACTAATGTAAAATACCCGTAAGAAAACTATAGAATCTTCCTGATTAAATGAATAAAATTTTGGTTGCACCATTATGATCAGTGTAAAATTGATCTGGACAGAATTATTCTAGGTGATTGATAAAATATAACGGAGGTTAAAATGAAGAAAGCTATTATATCCACGATTCGAGCAATGGAGATACTTGATTCGCGGGGTAATCCCACAGTACGTGTATATGTAGAACTTGATGATGGTACAACAACGGTTGCATCAGTTCCATCGGGTGCCAGTACGGGTGAAAACGAAGCCATTGAATTACGTGACGGTGACGCGGATCGTTATGCGGGCAAAGGAGTGCTTCAGGCTGTATCTAATGTGAATGAGAAAATTGCTCCCTGCCTGATTGGTATGGATGCACAGCAACAGGCTTTGATTGATCGTACTATGATTGAACTGGATGGTTCAGCGAATAAATCGAATTTGGGAGCCAATGCGATTCTGGGTGTTTCTATGGCAGTTGCGAAAGCGGCGGCTGATTCTGCCCGTATCCCTCTGTATCGATATTTGGGTGGTGCCGGGGCAAGGAGATTGACAGTTCCCTGTATGAATATTGTTAATGGCGGCGAACATGCGGATAATAATGTCGATATTCAGGAGTTTATGGCGATCCCGCTGGGAGCGCCAACATTTCGTGAAGGTTTACGTTATGTTGCAGAAACCTTTCATGCGCTGAAAAAAATACTGAAAGACCGGAACCTAGCCACCAGTGTTGGTGACGAAGGTGGTTTTGCACCGAACCTGAGCAGTAATGAGGACGCGATAGAAACCATTATCCAGGCGATTGAAATGGCAGGTTATAAGCCGGGTGAAGATATTTCGATTGCAGTAGACAGTGCAGCGAATTCTTTTGCTGTGAAGATGGAAGGTCCTTACGATCTGAAATGGTCGGGTGCTGGCAAAATGCAAAGTGATGACCTAATTAAAATGGCGGATGAATGGATATCAAAATACCCCATTGTTTTATGGGAAGATCCGCTGGCAGAAAATGACTGGGCCGGTTTTAAAAAATTTACCGCACAGCTTGGTGACCGAATTGAAGTTGTTGGGGATGATATTTTTGTTACCAATACACAGTACATCAAACAGGGAATTGAACAGGGTAGTGCGAATTCGGCACTGATTAAACTCAACCAGATTGGTACTGTATCTGAAACCATTGAGGCAGTCCGTATGTGCAGAGATGCTGGCTGGCGCTATTTCATCTCGCACCGCTCCGGTGAAACCGCCGATACTTTCCTTGCAGACTTTGCTGTTGCAATGGATGGCGGTCATCTAAAAACAGGTTCTGCAAGTCGAAGTGAACGCATAGCAAAATATAACCGGTTACTGGAAATTGAACAGGAACTGGGTGATGCTGCGCTGTATTACTGGAAGTGATATTTTTTTGAGGCCGTTTGCTGCAGGGATGCGGGTATCGACTCCACATATTACTTGGAACAGATAAAAAGGATACGTATTGTTTAAGACACGCTGTAAATACCTCCCAATGAACACGTAATTTAATTATGCGGATTATCTATAAAGCCAACGACATACTGGAAGCCAATATTGTTTCCGGTATGTTGCAAGCAAATGGGATTGAGGCGTATGCCGGTGGCTACTATTTACAGGGTGGAGTCGGTGATCTTGCTACGCTGGATTTTGCCAATGTTTATGTTGCTGATGAGGACATCCAATCTGCAAAGTCCATTATTGCCGACTATGAAAGTGAGGAAAACACCGACGGATAGAATTTACCGTCGGATAGAGCTTATAGATTCACATCATGAACTCATACTCTGTTTTTATGCAAAAATAATGCAGGATACTTTAACTTTGTCTATTTTTTCTATGTTCTTTGCTTCAGACCTAATTTTCTCTTTGGTGAATGGCTGCTTTTTTTACTGTGCGTTTTATTCGTGCTCTGTGGGTATTTAGTTTTATTGCTGTTGTTGGCTTCGGTAAAATGGGAAATTTTTAACTGTTGCCCGGCTACCCAGACTTTTTTCAGACTGTTAAAAATTTCTTTAGGCAGACTTTCAGGCAGATCAACCAGGCTGTAGTCATCAAATATATTGATGCGGCCAATGTATTGACTGTCAATCCCGGCTTCATTGGCTATTGCACCAACGATATTGCCCGGTTTGACTTTGTGCTCATGGCCGACTTCCAGTCGAAATCGTGCCATACCCTCTTCAACCGATGGTTCTTTACCTTCTTTACCAGCTCTGCTTTCGCGTCTGGAGAAAGGGTCACGTTCCTTTCGTGAAGATGGTTTACGTGCTGGCCGGTCATCCCTTTCCCAGCTGCGATCATGCTGTGTTTTTTGTGGTTTATTTTGTAATAAAAAAGGGGATTCACCCTGTAACAGATGTGCCAGTGCAGCGGCAATTTCTATGGCCGGTATATTGTGTTCCTGCTGGTACTGTTCAATCAGTTGCGAGAAGAAATTTAACTCTTCATTTTCCAGTGCGTCAGTAATGCGTTGTTTAAATTTTTCAATGCGTTTGTCATTAATTTTTTCAGTGGACGGCAGTTCCATCATTTCAATTTTCTGCCGGGTCGCTTTTTCAATGGCATGTAACATGCGTTTTTCGCGTGGTGCGACAAATAAGATAGCATCACCTTCACGGCCTGCGCGACCGGTACGTCCAATTCGATGAATGTAGGCTTCGGTGTCGTAGGGAACATCGTAATTTAATACATGGCTGATGCGCGTCACATCAAGGCCGCGGGCAGCAACATCGGTAGCAACCAGTATGTCAATTTTGCCTTTTTTTAAGTTTTTGACCGTGCGTTCGCGTTGGTTTTGTGCAATATCACCGTTCAGTGCTGAGGCGGCATAACCGCGCGCTTCGAGCTTTTCAGCTAATTCAACAGTTGAGTTTTTAGTGCGGACGAAGATAATCATGGCATCAAATTCTTCTGCTTCAAGAATGCGAGTTAACGCATCGAGTTTATGCAGGCCGCTGACCGGCCAGAAGCGTTGATGGATAGTATCTGCGGTTGCAGTTTTAACTTTTATGGTGACCTGTTCCGGCTGTTGCAGGTATTTGGTGGCAATACGCCGAATCTGCTGTGGCATAGTGGCTGAAAACAGGGCAATTTGTCTGTTTTCAGGTGTTTGCTCCAGAATCCATTCGACATCATCAATAAAACCCATGCGTAACATCTCATCGGCTTCATCCAGTATTAATGTTTTGAGGTTGCTCAGTTTTAAGGTGCCTTTGCGCATATGATCCATAACGCGACCGGGAGTACCGACAGCAACATGGACACCACGTTCGAGGGCGCGGATCTGCCCACGATAATCCTGACCGCCGTAGATCGGTAGTACATGAAAACCTTTCAGGTGTCTGGCGTATTTCTGAAAAGCTTCAGCAACCTGAATGGCCAGCTCACGGGTGGGTGCCAGCACTAAAACCTGCGGGCTTTTCTGTTTTAAATCGAGCCTGGATAATACTGGCAGGGCAAAAGCGGCGGTTTTACCTGTGCCGGTTTGTGCCTGCCCGATAATATCTCTACCTTCCAGTAACAGGGGTATGGTTTGTGCCTGAATTGGTGAAGGAGTTTCATAACCGACATCATCCAGTGCTTTTAAAAGTGATTTGTTCAGCGCCAGTTGATTAAACGCGGTTACCGTGTCGGTGGTCATGTGTTGTACCTGATGTGATAGTGGTTTCGCTCGACGGTCGAAAGTTGCGCGTCCGAAGAATCTTACCTGGAGGATTGTGTTCAGAGAACCCTGTTCTGAAAATACTGATTCTAAATACTGATTCTAAATACTGATTCTAAATACTGATTCTATTTGTTCCGGCTGTTAATGTTGTTGTGTTTGTGGCGCAGAGCAGAACGAAGCTAGTAATTATAACTGTTTAAGGTGAGCTTTGCATGTTTATTTAATGCTTGAGTAATTCATGCACCCGTTTTAGCAGAACCTGACTGGTGATGGGTTTATATAGAATATTTTCTACCAGGTCCTTGTGTTTCTCTGACTCTTTTTCCTTGTTGTGATAACCACTGGTGAGTTGAATAATAATACCTGGTTGCATCTCTCTGGCTTTTGACACCAGTGTGTAACCATCCATTTTTGGCATGATTACATCACTTAGCAGTAGATCAATATGGGTGTTATGAAGAATAGCCAGTGCAGCCTCGGCGCTGGTTGCCGTGTGAATCTGATATCCCTGTGAAGATAGAAGTTCTGTGGTTAATTCACCCAGTGCTATTTCATCATCAACAACCAGGATAATTTCATTTCTTGTTTTCGCTACCAGGATAGCTTTGTTCTGTTGCTGATGTGGGAGAAGTTTATCCGGTGTTTGATAGCGCGGCAGCAAGATTTCAAAACAGGTGCCTTTTCCTGCTTCGGAAAAAACCTGGATAGCGCCTTTTTCGCGTTGTACAAAACCATAAGTCTGGCTTAATCCCAGGCCAGAACCCTGTTCGCCTTTAGTAGTAAAGAAAGGGTCAAATATTTTTCCTTTAATATCATCGCTAATACCGCAGCCAGTATCGGTTATGCTCAGGCTGACATATTCACCTTCACTTAGCCCGATATTCTGCGCACGTATCGCTGACACGGTGGTATTTTTGGTGACGATGGTCAGCGTGCCGGTGGTTTTAATTGCATGCATTGCATTGATGCTTATGTTTAAAATGACATCAGCCAGTTCACAGCTGTCAAGTTTAACCAGCCATAATGTATCTGCCAGTTTAAGCTGTAGTTCAATACGTGATGTTATTGTTTTCTGGATAACCTCTTTCTCTTCAGTAATCAGCGCATTAATTTGCGTTACTTTTGATTCGGTAGGTGCCTGTTGAGTAAAGGCCAGTAGTTTTCTGGTCAGGTTTGCGCCACGCTGACTGGCATGATGAATAGTTGTGGCATAGCGGGAAACTTTCTTCGCATTCGTCGCATTTTTTCCCAGCATTTCGGCGTAACCCATAATAACCCCCAGAATGTTATTGAAGTCATGGGCAATACCGCCGGTCAGTTTATCCAGTGCGTCCATTTTCTGATTACGAAGTAGTAGTTCTTCCTGTAATTTCTGCTGGCTGATATCCAGCATGGTGCCGATGATTCGTACGGGTTTGCCATCAAGATTACGTTCAACAATTGTGCCACGGGAAATGACCCACAACCACTGGCCATTTTTATGGAGTATGCGAAATTCTGCTTCATAGGTGGGAGCCTTACCCTGAATATAGGCCTGAATTTTTGACATAACAAGCTCAAGTTGATCAGGGTGAATAAAGGCTGAGAAGCTAGAAATATGGTTTTTAATTTCTTCAGGCTGGTAGCCGATTAGCTGGCACCACAGGGGATCAAAATAGACCTGATCGGTAATAATATTCCAGTCCCATAGTCCGGTCTTACTGCTACGCAGAGCAAGGTTAAGCCGCTCCTCAGTTTGCTTGCGTAAACTGATATCACGTCCCTCTATAATGAACTGAGTAATATTACCGTAGTCATCAATAACCGGGTGGATACTAAGACTCATCCAGATTAATCCGTGCCGGGTAAGTGTCTGTATGTCATGATGAACTGGCTCTCCTTGTGCTGCTTTTTCATAATCGTGCCTTATTGTCTGCTGTGTCTCCTCGCTGTAGTTAAACCAGGGGGTTTCCCACAATTTTTTATTAAGGACATCATCCAGTGTTATATCAGCCAGTTTCAATGGTGTATTGTTAACAAAGGTCAATGTACCATCCGCTCTGGTAATGATGACACTGGTCCGTATATCATCCAGCAGTGACTGGAGCTGTTTCTGGGTATTTCTGGCGGCTTCACGTAAACGATAGGTTTCGGTTACGTCATTAAAAACCAGCACAATGCCAAGTATATTATCTTCATCATATATTGGCGCTGCGGAATCAGCAATCTGGTGTTCACTCCCATTTTTTGCAATTAATGTTGTATGATTGCTCAGGTAAACGGTTTCACCGGTTGATAAAACAATATCAACCGGGTTGGTGATACTTTCTCCGGTGCTGGCATCAAATATTCTGAAAACTTCCTTTAAATTTCTGCCAGTGGCTTCCGTGTTTGTCCAGCCAGTAACTTTTTCTGCAACTGGGTTAAGTTGTGTGATTATGCCTTTTTCATTTGTGGTAATAACTGCATCACCAATACTGGTTAATGTCAGGGATAAATAATTCTTCTGCTGCCTGATTTCATGAATAAGATTATGCAGGCGAGTGTGCATATTGTTAATTGATGCAGTAACAATATCGAAATCATCCCCAGTGATTTTTTTCCGGTTCAGGTTGAGTGGCTTATCAAACGTATCTGGCGTATCGCGTTGTGCAAATTCAGCAATACGGGATAATGGCCAGGTGATAAGGCGAGTGAATAGTATGTAGATAAAAATAGCAACCAGAAAAGTTTTAATTGCATTGGAAATAAGAATAACCCACAAACGTTCTAGTAGGCGGTGATAAACCCCTCGTAGTGAGGCAAAAACCTTTAATTCGCCGATATTAATTATTTTACCATTATAGTAATGTGTTAACGGCTGTGTGAAATAAATAAAATTTTTCTGGACAGGTTTTCCGCTGTCTATAGAAATGGCATTATCTGAGATTATTTCTGTATAAGTAATATCCGGTAACTCGGTAATACCGTTCAGCAGCAGTTGTAATTGTAACGTGTTTGCTACCCAGACTGCTTGCCCAATACTACTGGTATAACTGGTTTTAATTTGATGTAATTGATTTCTGACATTGTGAATGTCATGGTTATATTCCGTATATAGCTGTATTGCTGTCAACACGAATGTTATTAACGAACTAAACACAATGGTGTAAATAATTAGTTTTTTTGCTAACAGGTTTTTCATTATTTTAAATTAAATTAATGGCTGCCTGATTATTTCAACGGCATGTCGAATGTTTTTTCATAAATTTTTCTGTAGCTGCCATCGTGTTTCATTTCGATTAATGCTCTGGCCAGAGGTTGAACAAGGTGCTGATGGTCTTTATTGAGATAGAGATACAGCTGTGTACTGGCAAGAGGTGGTGTTTGCATATAAACCGTATTTTTATGATCTTTCAGCCACCATAGCCCGCCTATTTTATTATAGATGGCTATGTCAATATGGTGGTTAATCAGCAGGGAAAAAAGTTGGTCAGCATTGGTTGCCATTTCCAGACTTTTATAGTGTCTGACTTTATCATTAAGAATCAACCAGCCATTAATGTAGGCAATGTTGTAATTTTTCAGGCTTGCCCAGTCGGTTATTTTTATTGCCGGATCGCAGGTGAATGCCATAAGGGTAAAGTCGATAATTGTTTCCGGGACTCTAACCAGATTGGGAAATTTCTTTTCAATACCTTTTATCCGCGCAACGTCACCATCATCCGTGCCATTGTTGGCATTAATCAGGGCACGCGCGGATGGCAGCAGTACAACATGGGCATTGATATTGATACGCTTAAACATTTCTTTGATAAGTAAGTCATAGAATCCATTATGCTCCGGGGTTACATAAGGGTTACTACGGTCTGTATTAATGGTTAATTCAGTTCGCGTGGCAGCGTGGGCAATGGGTAAGGCGATTAACAGGCAGATACCGATGAGTCCGGCAGAGGTAAAAAAGGGATGATACAATTTCATGATTTTATGCCTTTGCCACAGGGTATAGAAATTCTGACTATAGAACATCTGACTATAGAACATCCGACTATCGGACGGTACTGCTTTCTGGTTAAAGTTAAGGAATATATCGACTGCTGACAGAGTTATTATAGCGAACACTCTATTAATTTGCGCTATTATCTACTTTTAGGGCACCTCTATTAATTTTGACAGGTAAAAGGAAGAAAAATATATGTGTGGCATAGTTGGGGCGGTGGCAGAGCGTAATGTAACACCCATTTTACTGGAGGGGTTACGCCGACTTGAGTACCGGGGATACGATTCGGCAGGTATCGCGGTTATTAATGAAGATAGCTGTATTGAGCGGGTGCGACGTGTCGGCAAAGTGAAAGCCCTGGGTGATGCGCTGGAAAATAATATTATTAGCGGCACTACCGGTATTGCCCACACTCGCTGGGCGACGCATGGCGAACCCAGTGAAACCAATGCGCACCCGCATATCT
>CAYTUK010000013.1:0-68684 GCA_964441285.1 uncultured Thiotrichaceae bacterium
CGGTCATCGGCGAGCAACTCCTGAGCGTGCCAGTAGGGTGTGGATACCACCGCTTTGCCCATCCCAAGCGCATAGGCCAGCGTACCGGAAATAATCTGCGCCTCGTTCTGGTATGGAGTGACATAAATATCTGCCACGCCGATAAACTCCAACAGATCTTCGTCGGCAACAAAACGGTCATGGAAAACGATGTGGTTCGAAACGCCGAGTTCTTTTGCGCGCCGGTGAAGGCTGTTTCTGTAATCCTCTCCCTGTTCCGCCTTAAGGTGTGGATGGGTAGCACCTACCACCATATAAATGACCTGCGGGTGGGCTTTCACAATTTCCGGCAGGGCATCGATGACCACATCAATGCCCTTGCCCGGCGAAAGCAGACCGAAGGTCAGGATGATCTTCTTTCCGGATACGCCGAACTTGTCCTTGTAGGCATCGGATTCGACAAACGGCACATCAGGAATACCGTGATGTATGAGGGCGATCTTCTCCTCCGAGATCTGGTAAATATCGCGCAGGAATTCGACTGAGCGTTCGCTCATCACTACCAGCCGGTCCGAGAACTCGGCAAGTTGCATCATGATGTGCCGATCCTGGAGATTCGGTTCCTTCAGAATGGTGTGCAGAGTGGTTATCACCGGCATGTTGAGGTCACGCAACAGATCGATGATAAAGCTGCCCCGCTTGCCACCGAAAATGCCGTATTCATGCTGGAGGCATACCGCATCTACCTGGTTGAGGTTGCATAAGTCGGCCGCCAGGCTGTATTCGTTCAGTTGACTCTGGTTGATCTCAAAGCGCACCTGGGACGGGTAGGGATAGCCTTCCGGGCGGTCGTTCATCGCGACCGCCCAACAGGCTTTGTCCGGCGCATTCAGTGCGATTGATTCAAGCAGGTGGGTGGTGAATGTGGCGATACCACACTGCCGGGGGAGGTGGTTACCGATGAAGACGATCGACTTGAGAGCCTCCCATTCCGGTTGTGAGTCTGTCGTGCCGAGGTTCTCCATGGACGTCATTTTTTAGCCGGTATTACTATGCAGGAGGGTGAACGATTCGATGTTGATACTCCAGTAGTCGAATGCTGCCAAATTGAGAAGCGTACTGCCACTCGTCAGTTGTTTCTATCTTACATGAATTTAAGGTGATTGATAGGCTGACTGGACGCCAGACACCGCAAAACCAGACCACACGTTTTTAAGGCAGATGATGTTTTTAACGCTGATGGGCGGTTACACACCCGCCTTTTTCACGTACGGTATTTTTTGGCGACATCCTCATCCACAAAGAACTCACCCCATGCCGTAAAGTCCTTGTTGGTGGTTAAAATAATTGACCGGTACTCGTAGAGTGCATTGATCAGCTGGAACAGATTGTAATTACCCTGTTTATTCATTGGCAGATAGCCCAGTTCATCAATGATCACCAGGCCGTACTTGCACAGGGTAGTAATCTTTTTCTTAAGCTCCCCTTTAAGCTCGGCTAAAAGATGTGCTGGTGTTTCTTCCGATGATCAGGTCCGTACTCAAGTTCTATCGCTAGTAAAGCGCCCAGACCATTTTCTTTGTCCATAAGCATTTTAACGAATGGATCCAGCATAGCAGAAACAAGTCCTCTAGCTTTTTTCGGATGACAATCTTTTAAGTGCTTCCACAGTGATTCCCATTTCCGGATTTTCTGGCATTTTATCAATAGTAGATCCGAGCGATTGCGTGTAAAAATCGGCTTGCTGCTCTCCCCGATTTTTGTAGGTGTAGCGCCAGATTTTTTTAATATCATCTCTGGTGCTGGGTCGAATTACAAGTTTATGCATTCAATCCTGCATCTTTTTTAGCTTCCTGGGTGATGTCTTGCATATCAAAGGGTGTGGCTTCACCGCTTTCTTCGCCTTGAATAATTGCTGCACGCAAGGATTCTAATCGCGCTTGATATATCTCATCCTGTTGCATTTTTAATCGTAATGCTTCACGGATAATTTCACTGGCATTGTTGTAAGTACCTTCACCCAGTAGTTTCTGGATGTAGGCCTCAAAGGTTGAACTTAAGCTAACATTCATAGGTAGATACCTCCATGAAATAAATATATGCCAAATGACCATTTATGTCAATATTGGACACATAGTCTTCTGGTTAGCTTATTAGTAAATTGACTCAACATAAGTGGCATTGAGCGACATGAATCAATCGAGTGACAAATGCTAATAATTCTCATGTGTCACCGGCTCCTTTAATTTACTGAATAAAGGCACGAAAAGACCTGTTAATAGGTCTTTTTTATTGATTTTATTATTGAAAAGACCTATAGTCAGGTTTCATAAGTGGTCTTGAAGGAGAAAGGTAATGGTTCATAACGTTTTAGCTGAAGTGACGACCAGCATATCAGAATTAAAGAAAAATCCGATGGCTGTCGTTGAACAGGGCGAAGGTTTTCCTGTGGCTGTTTTAAATCGAAATCAACCGGTTTTTTATTGTGTTCCTGCAGAGGCTTATGAAGCACTTATGGATAAGCTTGAAGATGTTGAATTAGCCGCGATAGTTGAGGCAAGAAAAGATCAGGAAGAAATTTCAGTTGCCCTGGATGAGTTATAGGGATGATCTATAGGGAGAAGTTACAGGGATGAAGTACAAGCTTTTATTCAAAACGGACGCGCTTAAAGAATGGGAATCGCTGGATAATTCGATTCGGAAACCATTCTTAAAAAAACTGGAAGAAAGACTCATCAAACCACGTGTTGAATCATCCAGGTTGTCGGGCATGAAAGATTGTTACAAAATTAAACTTCGTAGTAGCGGCTATCGACTGGTTTATGAAGTACGTGATTCACAGCTGGTGGTTTCTGTGGTTGCTGTTGGTAAACGTGAGCGCAACCTTGTATATAAAACAGCAATTAAACGAATTTAATTTGTTATTTTTGAAAAAAAATCAGAGTCGATCTGTTATCTCTATATCAACGGTTAGAAGCATTTTCAGACGTGGTGAGCCCGTACAAAGATGAGGTAGGCATCAGCATGGAAGTAGAACGATCACCTAAAAGAATTTCCATTAATCGTTATGATCGTGATTTTTAGTATGTGGGCAGTTACACGAAATTATTTACAGGGTCGGATTCCATCGCAATTGTCATCCTTTTTATCTATCCTGTTAGTAAATGCGCTCAGAGAATTAAGATTAGGTGAATAAATAACATAATTTATGAGTAAAAATAATCGAACCATTGGCTTGTTCGGTGCCATTTCAATCGGCATTGGTGGCATGGTTGGCGGCGGTATTTTTGTGGATGATAAGCGGCTATCGCCAACGCAATGGGGAAGCACTTTTTCTACCATCGTTGCGGGGATGATTATTTTTGTTGCTTACGAGGGTTTTGAGTTAATTGCAAATGCGGCTGAAGATATTAAAGATCCGGAAAAAAATTTACCGAAAGCATTTTATAGCGCAATATTAATCGTCATTGTTCTGTATGTGCTTATTGCATTAATCACGGTTGGCACGGTGCCGGAAAGTCAACTTTTAATGGCGAAGGATTATGCGTTAGCCGTTGCGGCAAAACCAGCGCTCGGACAATTTGGTTTTAATATTGTTTCTGTTGCTGCGCTATTGGCAACGTTCTCGGCCATTAATGCAACGATTTATGGGAATGCACGTCTGGGTTATATCATTGCAAAAAAAGGTGGACTACCTGAAATATTCAATCAGGAAAGGCAAAACATACCGGAAACGGGTGTTGTTATTACGGCAGTTCTCAGCCTGATGATGGCTAATACGATTAATTTAACGGAGATTGCTATTATTGGTAGTGCCAGTTTTTTACTGATATTTTTTCTGGTTAATATTAGCGCGTATAAGTTAGCCAGGAAAATAAATGCGAACAGAATAATCATTTTAATGGCCTGTTTAGCGAGTGGTGCGGCATTAGCAACTTTACTTGTTCACACTTATTCGAGTAATACTGGAGCCATTGGTGTGTTTTTATCGTTGATATGTATTTCAGTCTTATTTGAATTTATTTATGGTCGTTTAATTCGAGGTCAATTTTTTCGGCGACTATAAAAATGCAGCATTATCATTGCTTATAGTTTAATTTCCTGTTTATTTACGTTTTTTTTAAATAGTAATAATGATTTAGATAGCAAATTTAGATAGCAAATAATTTTGGGTAGTTATTTATGATGGCATTTTCCTGCGAACAGTTAAAACAACAGCTACAACAGGTAATTGTTGGCCAGGAAGCGTTGCTTGACCGGCTTATTATTGCCCTGGTTTGTGGTGGTCATGTGCTGCTGGAGGGGGCTCCCGGCCTGGCAAAAACGACCGCAGTGCATGCGCTGGCCGGTAGCGTGCATGCTTCTTTTCAGCGTATTCAGTTTACCCCGGATTTAATGCCCGGTGATCTCACTGGCAGTGAGATTTTTGAACCATCCAGAGGAGAGTTCCGGTTTATGCCGGGCCCTCTGTTTCATGAAATTGTACTCGCAGACGAAATTAATCGAGCGCCACCCAAGGTTCAGTCTGCACTGCTTGAGGCGATGGCGGAGCATCAGATTAGCGTTGGTGGTGAAACCCATATATTACCAAAACTGTTTATGGTTATGGCCACCCAAAACCCGCTGGAAAGTGCTGGGACGTATAGCCTGCCAGAAGCCCAGCTGGACCGTTTTCTGTTTCACCTTATCATGCAATATCCAACGCGTGATGAAGAAATTGAAATTCTGCGGCGTACCCGCCAGGTAGAGGATGGCCGTCTGGATACATTAATAAAACCCATTGCCAGACCGGCGGACATTCTTGCCCTGCGTGAGCAGTTAACCACGGTTCATGTGGAAGCGTCGATTGAGCACTATATTGTTGATCTGGTTGCCGCAACCAGAAATATCAACCAACACATTCCTGAATGGGGTGAGATGGTCAAAGCCGGCGCTTCACCCAGAGGGGCGATTGCTTTATTGCGTGCAGCCAGTGCCAGTGCCTTATTAAAGCAACGTGATTATGTGATTCCAGAAGATGTGATAGAGCTTGCAGTGGACGTTCTGCGGCACCGTATTTTTCTGGACTTTAGTGCACCGGCAGAAGGGATTAGTGGCGCGCAGATTATTGCCGAACTTGTGCAACGGATACCCGCGCCTTGAGCTTGAAAAGCCTCTCTCCGTTTGAACGGGCATTACTTGATCATCAGGCGGTTAACGCGTGCATACAGCAGGGGCATAACTGGTCTGGAAAGGGGTTCCCCTGGCCAATGTGTGAAATCAGACAGGGTCAGAGTGGCGATCTAATAGCACAACAACAGGGTAGTGGTATCGACTTTAGCGAAACCCGGCCTTATCAGACGGGTGATGAACCACGGCATATGAACTGGCGTGCAACAGCCCGAACCGGGCGTCCTCAGGTGCGCGTTTTTCAGGCAGAGCTGACCCCCACCAGTTACTTTTTAATTGATCGCCGTGCCACCATGCGATTCGGTACACGCCGACGCCTTAAAGTGGCGCAGGCAGCACGGCTGGCTATCTTTCTGGCGGCCTGGGAAGCGCGAAATGGTGCCGAGCTGGGTAGCCTTATCTTAAATGAGACGGCGCAATGGCAACCGCCAGCCAGCGGTGAAAAAGGTATCTATCAGCTAGCACAAAATGCCACCAAACCCTGTCCACCGATGTTTGATGTGCCTCAGCCTGAAATGAAATACGCCTTAGCCTTGCTGGCTGAACAACTGCCGGCGGGCAGTCATCTATATATTTTGAGTGACTTTTCTGACCTGACTGAAACGCTGGTGCCGCGACTTCATCAGCTTGGTCTGCAACATCGAGTCTGGGCGATTAGTATTCACGATCCGGCAGAGCAGCAACTGCCCCTTGCCGGTCAGCTGCAACTGATATGGAATCAGCAGTCGGGTATGGCAGGGGACATGATAGATAAGAATGGGATAGATAAGAACGGAGTAGATAAAAACAGAGTCAATAAAAATACAACCAATAGGAACAGGGTAGATAATAAAGCAGACCGTGTCGTAGACAGTACACCACTGACGGACACAGTGATTAACACCCATGATACGGTTATTCAGCAGCAGCATAAACAACGTTTTGAACAGCGACAACGGCAGCTTAAAAAACGGTGTGAGTCATCGGGAATTAACTTCACAGCCATTTTTAGTGATACGGAGGATCTTGTAAAAGCCCTGCAGGGTACGCCTCAATGAACAGTGCTGGGCTCATGCATATTGCTGATATATTGCCGCCGTCTGTGCCGGTATCATCATCAGAGACTATCTGGCTTTATGTTTTACTGTTGATAGTGTCCGTTCCTGTCGTCGTTTCTATTGCTGTCTATATCAGGTATTCAGCATCAGGCAAGTACCAGCTAAAACGGTTGTATCGACGACACCTGTGGCACAAAACCGGCAACCGGCAACGAGCCCTGCAATTAGGCCGATTGTTGTGTCAACGCCTGGAGCTACCACATATCAGCACTTCAGCCTTTTCAGGGTGCCGGGATAATCGGCAGTGGCGGCTATTTTCAACGGCACTACTGTTCGCCTGTTTTAGTCGTGAGGATCCTGACGATGAGGCCATGAAGGCTTTATTGGACCAGGCCGGTCAGTGGTTTTAGCCTGAGTATTTCATAGCAATGCAGGATTATCTTCTATTAGAACCGGGCTGGTTATGGTTATTGCCCACAATGCTGTTTGTTCCCTGGTTAATGCAGCGCGGCTGGCTGCTGAAACCAAACCGGCAGATACCGGCAATGGCTGTGCGCCATCCGCAGGCAATGGATTATCCGGTTTCAACCTCTAACCGTAACCCCGGTCGCTATTTTTTAACGGCATTGAGCGGCTGTTTGATGCTGCTGGCACTGGCACAGCCGATCCACCTGGGTGCGCGTCTGGCAACACCGGCAGCATCCGCCGATATAATGCTGATTATTGATACCTCGGTCAGTATGGTGTTGAGAGATTATCAACTCAATGGACAACGCGTTGAACGGATGACGATGATGCAGGCATTGCTGGATCGGTTTTCCAGGCATTATACCGGCCAGCGTATCGGCATTGTTATAGCCGGTAGTCAACCACAAATTCTGTTGCAACCAGCTAGGGACAAGGCATTAGTCCGGTATTTAATTAATCGACTTACACCCGCTATTGCGGGCCGGCAGGCTGCTCTGGGTGATGCTGTCGCGGTAACGGCTGAATACATTAAGTCGCACCAGCAGGCGGTGGATACAGTGATGGTTTTAATCAGTGCTGGCATTGCGCCCAGCGGTAAGTTATCGCCTGTTGCCGGGGCTGAACGTGCGGCTAAGGCGGGTGTGGTATTAAACACCATTGCGGTTGGTTCAACAGATATGCTGCTTCATGGAGTCGGTGGCGACCAGCTGGGGGAGCTTATCTATGTACCTGCCGATTTAAAACTGCTAAAACAGATGGCGCTAATAACGGGCGGCGAAAGCTTTCATGCGGTTAATGTTGCGGCAATGGATGCGGCATTAAAGCAAATTGAACAGCGTTATCAAAAGAACCCAGCTAGCCAGCATACACCACGTCTGCAACAACCGTTATATTACTGGCCGCTGGCTGCTGCCATTCTAATACTGATGATTATGGACTTACTGCCTTATCGCAGGATGCGACATTCAGCGTGATGAATTTATTCATCGACCAGCTGTACTGGCGGCAACCATTGTGGCTGCTGCTGGTGTTATTTCCGGTGTTGCTGATGTGGTGGCGGATGGTACGACAACGCCATAGTTTACGAAACTATGCGGAGGCTTCACTGCTGCCCTGGGTTATGCTGCCCAACCGGCAAAGGCGCAATTACTGGCAGACAGCCGCGCAGCTTTTGATCTGGCTGTTGCTTGGTATGGCTGCCGCCGGTCCGCGTTTGATGCTTTTTGCGCCGCAGAAATTGTTACCCTCTCAGGGTGCGGCGGTGATTGTTATTGATTATTCCCGTTCCATGCTGGCGCGTGATGTTTTTCCAGATCGACTACAGCAGGCTCACGATGCAGTAAAGCAATGGGTTGGGCAGGCGCATAAATTTAAACTTGGGCTGGTTATCTTTGCTGGAAAATCACATGTCGTGCTGCCGCCCACTGCAGATAAGCAGGCATTAGCAGAAACCGTATCGCTACTAAATGAAATTCAGTTACCGACTTATGGCACTGCATTGGTCGATGCCTTAAAACAGGCGAAATCACTATTACATAATGCGTCCGGTTCGCGCGCCATTATCCTGCTGACAGATGGCGATGTTTCTAGTGCGGCATTGGCGCAGGTGCAAACAATAGGCGCTGAACTGCACGCTGAAAAAATATCACTGCATCTTCTGGGTGTGGGTACACCATCACCAGTTGCGCTGCACGATGAAAATGGGCGCTGGCTAAAATATAAGGGCAAAACAGTTATTACACGGCTTAAAGAAACGGCGTTACAGGCGCTCGCAGAAAATAAAGGCGTAACCTACAGTCGATTAACCCCGATACTTGATAACCAGCTGTCGAATGTATGGCAGCCACCGATAGCCCGCATTGCAGCTCGGCACAGGGATCAGGTTTTGTGGAAAGAATTATTTCCCTGGTGCCTTATACCGGCTTTATTGTTAATTATTATCAATCACCTATCGATACCCCGTCTGGTTCTGCCGGTGGCAGGCATTATGGTCATTATCGGGTTAATGCTGCCGCAAATTAGTCAGGCGGGGGAACGGAATACTTTACCGTTGGCATACAAGGCCTGGCAGAACGGAAATTATATTACTGCGGAAAAATATTATGCTCAGGTAGAGGGTTACGCTGCGCGTATGGGTGAGGGCGCGAGTTGTTTTCGTGGCGACCGTATACCCTGTGCGATTGCTGCCTTTAGCCGTGCAGCGTGGCTGGCGACGAGTGATAAACAACGGGGGCGGGCGGCATTTAACCTGGGCAACAGTTTTTTTAAACAGGGCGATTTTAAATCGGCCATTACGCTGTATAAAGACGCCTTACGTTATCAGCCGCAACAGCGCAGTTACCGGAAAAATCTCAGCATCAGCGAAGCGGTGCAGCAAAACATTGAAGATCAAAAGGCTGAATACCGACGGCGTTTGCAGGCGACCCATAAAAGCCTCAATCAATCAGGTTTGGGGCAGAGAGCCGCACCGGTTAATGAAGACAATAAAACCGTATCGACGATGAATAGTACAAAGCATAATCGCCGCAGCAATCAGCCGCTAAAGTCTCAAGCCATAAGTCTGACTGAAGCACAGCTTGCACTCTATATGCAACGTAGCCAGCACTTTGCCAGCCTGAAAAAGAGTCAGGGGCGACGCGTTCAGCATCAGCATGACTGGGGTCGATTCACCAATAAGGCCCCGACTGCTGCGCGTAAAGTTAAGTTCTGGCAACGGTTGTTTGAGCTGGATGATGGTATTCTGGTACACCGTAATACGCCAGAAACCCTGCCGGGAGTGCGCCCGTGGTAGTTCGCTACTGCCTGATATTGCTGGCGCTGGTCGTATCCATCCCCATCTGTGTGCAGGCGGCTGAGAGTGAGCTCACGGTATCCATTCCTGCAACGGCTATACAGTGGGGGCAATATCTGCGAGCAACCCTGCGTTACCGTGGTAAACAGTCACTGGGGGCGATTAAGCTGCAGGCATGGCGGCCATTTGTTGCTATCAGCAATAAAAGGGAATCCAGTGATGTGGATAGCGAGGGGCGAGATATACAGGTTATCCGGCTGCGACTTTATCCGCGTCGTACGGGTGCTTATACCTTGCCGAGATTGACGCTGGGCGATGCACGCAGCCAGCCGGTCAGTCTCAATATTCGTCCAGCTGTTGTTGAACGACACCCGGTTAAGCTGGTCTGGCAGCTATCCACTCGGTCGCCGTGGCAGGGTGAGGCGGTGATTGTGCATGTGCAATTATGGACGACTGATTATGCGGCGCATGTGCGGCTCGATGTGTCGAAGCAGCCACAATTTCTGTCCCGACCATTAAAAACACAACGCCATTTGCTCGCCGATGGAAGTTACCGTTTTGATACCGGCTGGATTCTTTATCCCACCGAAGCTGGGCCTTTGTTGCTGGATTTGCCACCAGTGCGATATCAATTGTATGGCGGTGATCGCCGGCGATTTTATTTACCGCTGCAATATTTCCAAGTGAAAGCATTGCCGACGTATTTGCCACCCACACTGCCTGTGGGGCGGTTAGCCATCCGCAGTAAAATAGATAAAGCTCAGTGGCAAATTTCTGTTCGAACCAAAGCACTCATTCCTTATGGTGTGCCTGGGCTTGATGCCCAGCTGGCTGCCATCAGTAAACATAATATTGCCGACATTAAAATTCAGTACACGCAGCGCTCAGCTTATAACGATTACGGCGATAGCAGCCTGTATTCTGTCCCTCTGCCCGACTGGCTAATGCCGTTTGGAAAAGACCTGACGCTAACCTTGCGTTACTTTAACCCCGCCACGGGGCGGATTGAAGACATAACTCACAACTTGCCCCGGTACTGGAAAATGCCGACATGGGCGTGGTGGTTAATGGCAGTTTCCGGGGCGGTTAGCGTTGCCTTGCTGGTCAGGCCTATACGTCCAGGACTAGAAATACAGGTCAGTCGACTGGTGTTGCGCCGAGCGCTACGAAACGCCAGCAGTGCAAGGCAATTGCGACGCGTGATTTTGAATCATGGTCATTATGTCACCCTCTCTGAGTGGGTAGAGAAAATCCCGGCACGAGAATCGAAGCGAAAGGTAATTGTTCAGCAGCTAAATTGTGCCTGTTTTTCAGCGACAGACCATAGTGATATTCAAGCTTTGAAGACAGCGTTATTAAAACTTAATTAGCCCGCTGAATTATGAAAATCTGCACAGGTTCCTGTTTTTCCTGGTTATATGGAATGAAGGGTGTGCGATGATTCTCAATGCCGGGACGGTGTTACTTCTTCTCAGGAATTTCCCAGCCAAAGATAACCCCGGTTAGCAATTTATAATAATTTTTATAGTCATTAGCCGTAGCTGGAATAAACTTTTTAGCCTTTCCAGCAAAGCGTCTTAATGTGGGCATAGTGGCGGGGGTTTCATGTGTGAGAGCGGTGATTATTTTGGCCCTTTGTGCAGCAGTCACCCGTCTACTTACGGTAATGCCCTGGTTGGCTATCTTACCGCTCCTGAATAGTGTAACCAGTCCTTCACGTTCTTTTTTAGGTACTTTTTTAATGAAATATTTGTCACGTAAAATAACAGCTTTACATTTACCGCGTTTAAATGATTTATAAGCGCCGTTCATACCACCTTTGACCGAAATTATATCAGGCAGGCTGATAGCATTTTTATACTGAGCTAATACAGTCAATGCTGCAAGATTAGGTGGTGCAAGCCCACAGACTGGCTGATTAACGAGGTCTTCAAGACTGTTGATGACATGGCCACCAAAACCAGTTTCACCTTTTTTCATGACCACAATAAAGCGTAAATATCCGGGTAATTTTGCAACCGGAATATGGCCAAATCGTTTTATTCGCCATGAGATGAAATGTGGCCCGTCGAAAATAATATCATACTTATCTTCGCGCATATCACGCTGATAAAATAACCAGCCTTTTGCCTGTTTGTAGATTACTTTTTCGCCAAGTACTTTAGTCAGTAGATTTGCTATAGGGACATACTGTTTTTTACCATTCGCCAGGCTTTCGCGTGGTGGTGAGGTCAGAATTAAATCGGCGCGTACGGAAGAACAAAATAACAGTAACAGGAAAACTCCCAGGATTAGACGAGTCGATTTTCCTTTTAACAGGCTATTTTTTTCGTACACAGCATTTAACCTCAGAATTTAATAAGCAGGCAGATTTTAACTATTTTTATTTGTCTTATGTTTCGTACAAAGATCTCTTATAGCATATGAGTGAAAAAAAATAGGATTCAACAGCCATTTAAGGCTGATATTTTAGAATCAATCGAGATGACCCATGATTAAAAGTATCCAGCAGATGCGCTGGCTTTCTATCTGGAAATTACCGTCCTTCGTGAGAATTATTTTTCCTGAGCAGGTTCCTGCCTGAGTTCACACATCAGCTGATCATTAATCCATTGTTGCAAATAACTTACGGCGCGTTGCGGGGTTTCCGCTTCACTAAAATGTTCGAGTAGTGCCTCACATAAATCTGCGAACGAAGCGCCAGATATCGCCAGTGTCAGTGCGGTAATTTCTGCGCTTTCCAGTGCACGGTAGCGACTGACCAGATCCTGACGCCAGATTAACCAGGTGGTCTCATTGGCTGTTTTTTGTGGCGGTGTTTCTGCGTTGGCAAGTGCCCGCCAGATCTGAAAACTATTCGAGTGTTGCGGCAATAACTGTACCGCGTCATGGAAACGCAGTGTCAGTGTCGCCCATGCATCAGGTTCCAGTTGGGCCAGTTGATCAAGGGTTACGCACGGGCAATTGGCGGCATCAAAACTGTTAGCAAAAGCCTGTTCGATACGGGTAATTTCGGCAATTTCAGGTAACTGCTTAAACGGCTCCAGCTGTTCGACCATTGCAACCATATGTTGGCCAAAATAACGCAGGCTGGGATGGTGTGATGGGTAGCTTTCGATGTATTGTACCCTTAGAGTTTCGAATAGCTCATCACCCAGATAGCTGTGCAGGCGTTCATAGTCTATACCCAACGCTTCCTTTAAACGCAGAACATAAGCGTTACCGTAGAATGTCATGCGCTGCTCGGCTGAGTGCTGAGGTGTTGATTCGATGTGCTCAACGATACCCTGTGCTGCATTATTTAGCAGATAACCCAGAAATTCGTGCTGTAGTTTACGCAGTGCGTCCATAGGTTTTCTCTTCTGCTGGAGGATGTTGTCTGGTGTTGCTTCGTACCAGCGCTTCTGCCGGTAATGTCCTGGCGGCAATGTCTTCGGCAATCGCCAGCTCCTGGCGCAACTGCACAAACTCTGGAATATTATCATCGCGTTCGATCATTGTGCTCACTGCGCCAAAACGGTTGAGTGCGGTGGCATAAAGCGCCCATACCGGATCGCAGATATCATGATCATGGGTATCGATAATCATCTCACCATTATAGCTATGACCCGCGAGGTGAAACTGCATGACTCGATCAATATCAATGCCATTGAGATAATCAACCGGATCAAATTGATGATTATGTGCACTGACAAAAATATTGTTTATGTCTAACAGAATATGGCAATCAGCGCGGCGTGCAATTTCATTTAAAAACGCCCATTCAGTCATCTCAGAATGCTTATAAGTAACATAACTGGAAAGATTTTCAAGCAGGATGTGCCGACCCAGATACGTCTGCACCTGCATCACCCGATCTACAATATGCGTAATAGTGGCTTCGTTATAAGGCAGTGGCAAGAGGTCATGGCTGTTGGTGTGGTCAACGCTGGTCCAGCACAGGTGATCTGAAACCCAGTGTGGCTGCACGCGTTGTATGAGTTGTTTCAGGCTTTTCAGATAATGTAAGTCTAGCGAGTCGGTGCTACCGATGGAAAGCGAAACACCGTGCATAACCATAGGGTAATCACGCCGAATTTTATCGAGATAGTCGAGCGGTTTGCCGCCTGGCACCATATAATTTTCGGAGAGTATTTCAAACCAGTCGACAGCGGGTTTGTGTTCCAGTATGTAGGAGTAGTGATCCTTACGCAGACCAAGGCCAAAACCCAGAAAAGGACGTGTCACTGTACGGCTACTCCTGCAATATCGTATAAAAATGCAAGCGCGCCTGAACAGTTATCTTTTCAGGCGCGCTTGCATTAATCCAGATACCGGCTTTTATTTAACGATTTTACCGCCCATTTTCTTACAGGACTGCGCTGACATATTCAGGAAGCCCATACCTTTACAGGAACCCATCCCTTTACAGGCGTTTGATGCAGTTTTACAGTCATTCTGGCCTTTGCAGTTATTGACACCAAAGCAGTGTATGGTGGTGTCAGTTGTTCCAGCAGCAAAAACAGGTGTAGCAGCGCTTAACATACCGGCGGCAGCAATTGCCATAGCAATACCCATTGCTTTTTTCGAATGAATCATTTTTAAGTCTCCTAAGTTTACGTGTATGTGCTGTGTCCAGGTTTGCTGCCACTATTGTGAAGCAGTACCTGCTGATTTTGTAATTAAATCCAGAGTCTGTCCCCATTTAAAGGATAAATAATTACAGAATGTAATGACAGAGTATATTACGTATAGTTCGCGGAAAACAGACTTATATTAAGAGTAAGGTTATAAAAATCGGGTAAAAATGTGATATATGGGGTTAGCTTGATGTTTTTTTCTGCTCAAAGTGAAGAAAATACTGGTATTACCGCCTGGTTTCAGCAAAATTGTACGGATTTATTGTTTCAATGCAGGCGTATTAATCGCGATTTTTTTAAAATGGGTGATTAGTCTGTTATATAATTGCGAGTTAATCGGCAGTATTTTAGACAATAACGGCGTGTTATCAATCAGGTGAATAGATGCGAGGACTACATATTGTGATGGAATATTTACGGGAGCGACAGTCACCCGTTACCAGGTATTTTCATATCGTGGTTTTATTGCTGGTTTTAAGCCAGCTAGTGGTTTCTAACTTTATGGACTTTAGCCGTAATGGCGAGATAAGTACCAATATAGTTGAGTATTACGGAACATGGATACACATAATTACCGGGCTGTTTTTGTTCCCGGTGTTTTTAATCTTTGTCGTTGTCGTAATTCGGACGCATGGTGTTAAATATTTTTTCCCTTATTTATTCGGTGATCTCGCACAATTAAAAACTGACATTCGCCAGCTAAAGCGGTTCCAGATGCCTGCTTCCAATGCTTCTGGTATTGCTCCAATAGTACAGGGGCTAGGTTTGGGTGCTTTAATGCTGACGCTTTTAGCGGGGCTGATCTGGTTTATCTCCTGGCGTTTTGGCGCACCCTGGTCAGATTCTGTCAGGGAGGTGCACGAATGGCTTACTGGTCTGGTAGAGGCCTATGTTATTGGCCACGGTAGTATGGGTGCGTTGCATATTCTTTATACGGTAAGACAGCGAAAAAGGAGTTAATGGAGTTGGAAGCTACAGCCGTCAAAGGATCTGGAAATGTTTCCAGCAATACGGGCAGTTGGCGGATATTTGCCAGCTGGCATCAGCGTTATATTATGCCTTCGCCTTTGTTTGCATTGGGTTGAGCGGGGACTGAGGGTTGTTGATCCTGCTGCTTGTGGCGCTTTAACGCTGCAATGGACTTCTGCATGGATTCATTGAGTTTTTTCATCCCTTTGAGGAATGAATTATGCATATCTTTTGAGCCATTGCGTAGCGCATTGTTGAGTAATTTAATGCCTTCATGCATGTTATTACTCATCGCATGCATGTTGTTTCGCATTGATTTGGAAAAGTTATCGCCAGGTTGTTGCTGTTTTGTGGCCGCACGTTCAAGTGGAATTTGTGTTTGTGTGGCATCAATTCTCCATCGACCCTGCTCTAAAATCAGCGAGGTATTGAATGGCTGATTGAGTGCTGGATTGGTTGTTGATGGATTTAAAATTGTGGTGACACTGGTACGGCTGTTTTTTAATTCAAAATGCCGGACAGGTTTCAGTGTTTTGATGGTATCTTCAAATGCTTGACGGCTGTTGCTGGAAACCAGCTGCTCGGCGGCTTTTGTCTTACCATCCTGAATAAGTTGCCAGTATTGATGGGCAACAGATGCGGGGCTTTTTGCGGGTTTGGCGCAGGCACTGATAAGCAGGGTGGAGACAATTAACCAGAGGGAATATTGTTTCATTATTAAGCTCTTTTTATCAAATGCTGTGGGTTTTACTTGCTATTATCGTGCGTGACTGAAGTTGCAGGTATTATTACCAAAGTACCTGCCGAAGCTTCCCCGTCCTAATGATTCATTGACGCATCAATTAATTGTGCTGGTGTTTTTTTCTTCCTGCAATATCTGGTTATCATAAGCATCAAGGAGGTGTTCAAATATGTCAATTTCATCGAGTTCGCCTTCCATAAACGTATAAGTGTCTGGTTCGGCACCCATAATCTGTTCAAAACGATTAATCTCATCTTCCAGAGCTGCGTTATAATTTAGCGCCTTACGGTACATATTACGCGCCTGGGTAAGAAAGGCTTCGCGATAGTCCGGGTCACGATTTAAGCGCTCACGGGCTTCAATTTTCTTTGTGTCAGAAAGTGGCATCTACGTTTACTTTAGCTTTAAAATATTAGGTTATTGCGGCATTAAAGTGCTTTAGGGCTGCGCCATTATTTAATACCTCGCGAATTTTGCTGGCAGCTTCATTCAAGGTATTAAATTTCTTAAGGTGCCATAAAGCAATCGCGCCCGAATACACAAGTGCATCATAAGTGCTACCGGCTTTGCCTGCAAGTGCCGCCAGGCCAGAATCGGCCGCCATTTTTGCAACGGTGGTTACGTCAAAGGTGGTACCTACATCCTCACTTTCTGCTCGTGGTGGTAAATTATCCGGCAAAGGCGTGGCGCGAACTGTTTGTTTTATACCAATATCAGTGGGGTTAAAGTCCTGTGCCTGCTCTTCGCCTTTATCGTGATAGTAGTAAACTTTTCCTGTCTGTCGCAACGAGGGGATAATACCGCCTTCCACACCGCGTACCATTAAGCAACTATCAAAGCCAGAGTGGCGTGCCAGCATGGCATATACACGGGTATAGGGTTTATGGACATAACCGGACATATAGTGGGTTCTGTTTTTACCGCGAATCGGGCCGGTTAAAACCTCAACGGTGGTAATGACCTGGCGTTTAATAATATTGCTGCGTAAGTTGGCAAGATCATGTAGTGGTGTACAGTAGGCCTGCTGATCAACGTAAGCCCAGCCAATGTTGTCCTGCTCAAGCTGTGCAGCCGCCGCTGCTACGGTTAAATCGATTGCAATGCCGGCTGCTTTAAGTACACGGTGATGGGTGATGCCAAATTTTGGGCTCATGGTTTTAACGCCATGAGAAATACATGCAATACCGCAGGCTGCCAGTGTTGCGGGTAGAAACGGAGCCGCAGGCAGAGTACGGTTATAGCCATTGTAGGGGTCGGAGAGGTCAAAAACTTCATCGACATTGGCGGTGATTGTATTGGTGCGGTCACGAATTGCGTCCAGAATACCGAGATTTTCATCGTCAGTTTCGCGTTTCATGCGCAGGGCTATCAGGAACACTGCGGCCTGAACTGGATCAACCGCTTTATCAAGTACTGCAAGCATTCCGGCACGAGCTTCTTCCAGTGAAATATTTTTGCTCATATCAGGGCCGGTGGCAATGCGCTGAATAATGGAACGCATGATTGCCTTAGGGGGTTGCTTGAGTAATTCGTCTACATTTTTCATAATGTTATATTCAGGTTAAATTTATGCACCCAGTTTGACCTGTATGCTGTCACCTTCAATTTTCACCTTATACGTGTTGAGGTTTTCTTCTGCAGGTTCATCCAGTGCCTGGCCGGTTAACAATTTAAAGCGGCTGCCGTGCAGTGGGCATTTCACACAGTCGCCATGCAGTGAGCCCTTACTTAGTGAGGCATCTTCGTGTGTGCACATGTCGTCCACGGCATAGACTCTGTTGTCGGCATAAGCGAGTAGAATTCTGTAAGTACCTGAAACTACGCAGAGTAATCTCCTAATTTTGAGGTCTTTGAGACTGGCAAGAGTGGTGTAGGGCACGGTTATTTTATCTTTAAACAGGAACAAAAGTCTATTCTAGCGCATTTTTTCATGCTCAATCCTTTAGCAAATATGAGGATATATCGATTCTATAGGCAGATTTACCCAAGCAGCATGTCCTTGGCCTGGTTGATCTGGGCGGCCAGATAGTCGGAGCCGCCACGGTCAGGATGGACTTTCTGCATAATGCGTCGGTGAGCGGTGATAATTGCCTCACGGCTACAGCCTGGTTTCAGGCCAAGTATTTTATATGCCTGTTGCTTGCTGGCATTCATTTCATCGGGTGACACGGGTTGCTGATTTTGATCATTGCGCTGCCTGCCGGAGCGAAACCGCTGTTGTATAAAAGGAATGTATTTTGTAAATTGAAGTAGACGTGGTGTCATCGCTAACGCCCCAGCAATGACGGCGGTAATAAGGTTTAAGTGTCCAGAGAGAGCCAGTAACAGCAAAACACCGCCCAGGCTGCCGATAACGCTCCATAAAATAACTTTTTTACGCAGTTTGGGGCCGGCGATTTTTATTTTGTACCAGATGATTAATGCGGTGCCAAGGATGGCAATTAAGAGGATAAGTCGAACCATAGTCTTTTTATCAATAAAACAGTCTGGCTATTTTGGTGCATTTTTAGTTTCTACGCCAGCTTTAAGTGTGCAGTATGGCTTTTTATCCACCCAGGGTAATATATTTATCACGTAATTCGCGGCGTAATATTTTACCAACATTGGTTTTTGGTAACTCGGCAGTAAAAATAATATGTTTTGGTACTTTGTAACTGGTTAAGCTCTGGTGGCAGAAGGTGCGTAATTCCTCTGCTGTTATATCACCTTTTTTTACGACGATGGCCATGACAACTTCACCACTGTGTTCGTCTGGTTTGCCAATTACCCCAACCTCAAGTACGTCAGGATGAGTGGCGATGACCGCCTCAACTTCATTTGGGAAGACATTAAAGCCAGACACCAGAATCATGTCTTTTTTGCGATCAATAATTTGTACAAAACCCTGCGTATCCATAAAACCAATGTCACCCGTATGTAGCCAGCCATCGTTACTTAATACATTGGAAGTTTCTTTGGGGCGTTTCCAGTAGCCTTTCATTACCTGTGGGCCACGGATACAGATTTCACCATTTTTACCGATGGGCAATTCATTCCAGTCATCATCTTGTATGGAACATTCTGTTGATGAAATTGGCAGGCCGATTTTACCGTTGAATTTTTTCAGATTCATTGGGTTCATGCAGGCGGCTGGTGAGGTTTCGGTTAAACCATAGGCTTCGATTAAAGTTGTGCCGGTGACTTTTTGCCAGTGTTCTGCGACGCTGCGTTGCACTGCCATGCCGCCACCGAGTGCAAAATGAAAACTGGAAAAATCAAGCTTGTTAAAATCGGGGTGGTTGAGTAACGCATTAAAGAGCGTATTGACACCGGTGATGACTTCAAGTTTTGTTGATCGCAGTTCTTTGATGAAGCCATTAATATCACGCGGATTAGTAATCAGATAATTACACCAGCCGTAACCAATAAAAGTCAGGCAGTTTGCGGTTAAGGAAAAGATATGATAGAGCGGTAGTGCGGTGATAATGGTGCCTTTATGTTCACCAACGCAATCACGTATCCATGTAGAGGCCTGTAGCATGTTGGCAACCATGTTTTTATTTGTGAGCATGGCACCTTTTGAGACACCGGTAGTGCCACCTGTATACTGGAGAAAAGCAATATCATCGTGGTTGGTTGGCACGGTTTCAAAGCGATGTTGTGCACCGGCTTTAAGGGCTTTGTTAAAGGTAATGGCGTTGGGCAATTTAAACGCAGGGACCATTTTTTTTATATATTTAACAACGCCATTAACAACAAAGCCTTTTAATGGTGACAGCATATCGCCGATGCGCGTGGTAATGACATGTTCAACATGCGTGTCATCAATAATGTCCGCTAGCACATGGGCGAAATTTTCAATAATAATGATGGCTCGGGTAGCGGAGTCATTGAGTTGGTGTTTAAGTTCGCGTGCAGTGTATAGTGGATTGGTATTAACTACGACAAGACCGGCTCGAAGTATGGCAAAGATGGCAACAGGGTTTTGTAACAAGTTAGGCATCATTACTGCTACCCGGTCACCTTTTTTTAGTCGGAGTTCATTTTTAAGGTAAGCGGCAAGCTGTGAAGTTGCCTGGTTAATGTCGTTATAGCTAAGTGTTTTGCCAAAGTTTGTGTAGGCAGGCAGGTCAGCGTATTTGCTGACGCTTTTGTCAAAAATATCAGCGACTGAGGCGTATGTGTCAAGATCAATGAATTCAGGAATACCTTCAGGGTAACTTTTAAGCCAGGGCTTTTGCATGTTATATTCTCCTTATCATCAGTATACCCAGTAAACCTGAAGTTATTAGTATTTCTTTAATAAGAATAACGCGGTAAGGTGTGATTTTCACCTTATTTATGCCTCCACCATAATGAAAGTATCGGGATATATGTAATTATTATCAGCCAGATCATCATAAGCAGTAGAAAAGGCAAGGTTGATTTAAACAGCGTAACGACGCTTTTATTGAAGCGCTGGCTGGCAATAAATAAATTGATACCAACAGGTGGCGTTGAATAACCAATTTCAAGGTTGGCAAGAAAAATAATGCCCAGATGTACCGGGTCGATACCATAACGTGTGGCCAGTGGCAGGATAATGGGAACGACAACAATAATGGCTGAAAAAATATCCATCATAGCACCGACCAGCAGTAGAAACAGATTGAGAAGAACTAGAAATTCGAACGGATTATCAATATGTTGATCAAGCGTGGCGAGTATCCTCGTCGGTAACTGAGCATCGATCATTAAATTGGTTAAGCCAATAGCGACCAGCAAAATAGCGAGTAAGCTGCCGAACAGAATGCAGCTTTCAACCAGTAGCTCAAAAAATTGGGTGCGGAGATTAATCTTTTTATAAATGTATACCTCAATAAAAATAACATAGGCACAGGTTACTGCGGCGGCTTCCATAATAGACACAAAGCCACCAAAGATACCGATAATAATACCAACCGGCATGAACAGATCCCAGAGACTGCCTCTAGCAGCGGTTAGCAGGGTATGGGCATTAAATTTGTGTCGGGTAACCTGATTTTTACTCCCTTGCACCATGCTGTACAGGGCAAGCATAATCATTAATAAAAGGCCTGGTACGATACCAGCAAGAAACATATTTCCGATGCTGACACCGGCGACGATACCGTAAATGATAATAGCCAGGCCGGGTGGAAATAATAATCCTAATGAGCCCGAGGTGGTGAGCAGACCCAGCGCGAAATTGTCCTGATAGCCTTCGCCCTTTAGAATAGGGTAGAGTAGTCCACCGAGTGCAAGAATGGTGACACCGGAAGCACCAGAAAAAGTGGTAAAAAAAGCGCAGGCACCAATGGCGACAATGGCCAGTCCACCAGGCATCCAGCCAAGTGCGGCACGGTAGAAGTTTACTAGCCTTTGTGGTGCACCACCATTTGACATTAATACCCCTGCAAAAGTAAACAGAGGAATGGCAATAATATTAGGTGAGGTTGCCAGGCGGTGCATTTCGACGATTAAAATATCGGGACTGATGTCTGCGTTAAAGCTGGCGAGCAGGCCACCGCCTGCAATAACGATAAATAAAGGCGCACCAATTAGTGCAATAACAATCAGGCTAATTGTTGCTGCGATCAGCATGGTGTTTTTGCTTACAATTTAGTAGGAAATGTACACCCAGCAGAGCGAATCCAGCAGGGTAGATTAGATTAAAGGGGAGTGACCAGCGATCATTTATGGGTGCATATTTCCATTCATCCATCACGAAAACACCTGCGTAGTAACACAGAACGAAGCAAATTGATGCAGAAAACAGGGCTAGTGGGCTGCGTAGCAGTGCTATCTGGCGTTTGCTCAATACTGTGGTTAGAGCATCGACACTAATATGGCGCAGTTTTGGTGTTGCCAGCACGGCACCCATGGTGCCACATATAACGACAAGGTTACGATTGATAATTTCTATTTCTGGGTAACCAAAATTAAAGAAATCGCGGGTAATAAGCTGAAAGATTGAAAGTATAAGCAGCAAAAACAGGCTGAAAGCCGCGATAACGCTTTCAAATTTAATTAGTGCCAGTTCTAATTTTTTAATCACATCTATTCCGAGCTTATTGGTTTGACCACCCTTCCTGTTGTATTCAGTAGATGACTAAATTTACTGCCTGTTTCGTTGGGGTGTTGTTGACGGTAGGCAGCAAGTATTTTTCTGACTCGGGTAAATAGCTGTTTGGGAATGTAACCCGTTTTCTCGAGATAAGCCGCGGCTTTGTTGCGAATATGCAGAATTTCACTGATCTTGACATCGTTCCAGCCGAGCATAAATTTGATACCATTTTTTTTGAGAATGGCAGTGCTTTTTCTGTTTTCCTGCCTGGCATTGAGCCGTAGATCATCGCCCATTTTTTTCCCCGTTGTTTTTAGCAGTTGCTGCAAATCGGTGGGGAGTTTGTTAAAAAAGCGGTTGCTGACAACAACGCCACCGATGGCATTGGTCAGTGAGATACGGGTAGCATATTTTAATTTAGAGTACCATTGCAGTGCGATGGCACCAAAAGTGGAGGTGTAAACGGTGTTGATGCTGCCATGCCGAGCAGACAATTGAGTGTATACGTCCATAATAGACAGCGGTATTGGGTCGATGTTAGCGGCATTGAAGAAGGCTTCGACGAGAGGGTCGCCCTGCCATAACCAGATGTGCAGTTTTCTTATGGCGTTCATGGAGGTCATGGGCTTGGTGGAGAAGAAGTGAATAAAACCAACTTCTGGCCAACCGAGTAGCTCGAACCCATTTTTCCTGAAGCCGATTTTCAGTTCCGGCATAATCTGCTGGCGCACGTAGTCTGATTCTTTTACATTTTCAAACAGGAAGGGCATTTCCAGAACCCGTGCGGGAGAATAAATACGACCAATACCATAACCAGTAAACAAGCCGCCCTGCAATTGACCATCACGTATTTTGCGCAGTACGTCAGGCTCATCGCCCATGACGCCACCTGAATACATTTTAAACTTGATGCGGCCATTGCTCTTTTTTTCGACATCTGTCACCCAGTTATCCAAAATTTTTGACCAGGCTGTACCGGTAGGCATTAATGTAGCGAACTTTAAAATATATGTTTTGGCCATGCTGTTGCTGCTGATGGTGAGCAGAAATATCAGGCAAAGTGTTTTTAAAACCATTGGTTTTCCTTTTTCAATAATAAGCCAGCTTTTCGTTTGGCGATCGTATTTTGTAGTCCAAGTTCTGGCATCAGGTTATCAGGAGCATTAATAATATGCGTTAGCAGGTGATGAAAACTCTGTCGATCCTGTTGTTGTCTTGCGAGATATTGCGCCTGTAACAGGTCAGGAATGAGCAGTCTGTGGTGGGTGATTTCGCGCGCGCGGTCAAACTGTTGTCGGGATTTTTTGAAATTGCCACCAAGTATTGGCGGCCGGCTACCATAATAGACCCCAAAATACATATGCGCGCCACCATAATAGAAGGTATCATCAAGTTCAAGAACACGGTGCATTAATGCTGTGGCTCGGACCAGTTGAGCCAGTGCATCGGCGCTGTCTCGGTGCATGTCTATCCATTTGGCCCAGTTGCTTGCGGTCCAGAACATAGCCGCAACATCTGCTTTGCCCAGATGACTGACCTGTTGTTCAAAATCAGCGATGGGGGTATCCTGCAAATTTTTGGCCCCTTCAATTTCAAGTGCAGTCAGGCCATGTTTCAAACCACGTAAATAAAATGTTGCGGCACGTTTGGGGCTGGTATCCTCATTGAAACCATATGAAAGGCCATAATAAGCCTGGGCAGCGTAAGTTTGTAACAGGGCATTGTGTGGATCAATAACAATCATGCCTTCAAGCATATTAAGGTTGGCCGGGATAGATTCCTGAGCCAGTTTAAGGTCGGTTTCATGATTGAGGGCTTCGATCCCCCCCCTTATCATGGGGGTCGATGCGCGTACCAGCATCCTGTCCATTGAGCAGGCAGTCAGCAGGCTAAAAAGGAATAACAGATATAAACGGTGCATAATAGTTTAATTGTTGTATTGATGCGCTTTTTTATAACTTTAGCATTATAACGTACACACTGGAATGTATTTAATCAGGTAAATAGACTGCCCCTGTCTATAATTACAGGCCTTTAAGTCTCGATGATTTTTTACCAGACAGGACAAATAATGTCGGGGATAATTTAACCACCATTATCGGCTTAATGGAAAAAATATCCGCTTGCCCGTGCATTAGCCATTGCTAACAGGCGCTGATAAATGCGAGCAGAAAAAAACTAAACCGGAGACATTGAGAGCATGGGTTTTATTATTATATTTGGTCGACTATTTTATATATATAGTGCGGCATTAATCGTAGTATGTAACATTCTGTCATAATTTGGTAATATTTCACCTATAGTATCGTGCTATAAGTTTGACCTTCAATCGGGTAGTGCTACGAATCGCTGCAACTGACTAATCGGTAGAAAAATATGGAACCGTTAAGTACAAGACATATCTCACAACAATTTAATGAAGAGCTCAATAATCTGCGCAATCGAGTAATGAAGATGGGTGGACTGGTTGAGCAGCAAATTTACCGTTCAGTTGATGCCTTATGTACACTCGATGTGCCGTTAGCAGAAAAGGTAATTAAGAGAGATCACAAAGTGAATGCAATGGAAGTGCGAATTGATGAAGAATGTGCACAGATACTTGCTTTGCGTCAACCAACAGCATCAGATTTACGCATGGTGGTTGCGGTGATTAAAACAATTACCGATCTTGAACGTATCGGCGATGAAGCAGAGAAAATCGCTAAAATGGCGACGCTTATTAATGAAAGCGGTGGCAAGTTCCATAAGCGTTATGCCGGCATTCATCATCTTGGTACGCACGTTGCAGTGATGGTGCGCGAAGTGCTTGATTCTTTTGCCAGGCTGGATGTTGATGCGGCGGTCAAGGTAGTGCGCTCTGATGATATTGCTGATGTCGAATATCAGTCACTCATGCGGCAGTTATTAACCTATATGATGGAAGACCCTCGAACCATTAGTGACTCACTGGATATAATGTGGGCAGCGCGTGCGCTGGAACGTATTGGTGATCATGCTAAAAATATTGGTGAATACGTTATTTATTTGGTTAAAGGTAAGGATGTGCGTCATCTTGATATCGAAGAAATTGAAAAAGATTTTTTGTCCTGAGAACACCCACCCTGTCAAGCCAGAAAACGCGGCTTAATTTACTTATAAATTACCAGAGTGAGCAAAAGATAATAGGTGTTTTTACCGTTTGTTTTATTTTCAGCGATTGAAAAAAGCGGTACATTCATGTGCTGTAGAAACTCTTAAATCAGCTTTTTATTAATACTAATTTATTGGAGTATCGGGCATGAGTCATGAAAATATTTTGATTGTCGAGGACGATGAAGCGATTCAGGGCATGTTGAAATTTTCTCTGGAAACGGAGGATTACCGGCTGCATTGTGTGTTTAATGTGAAGGATGCCTGGGAAATCATCGAAAATAAATCTCTGGATTTGATATTGCTTGACTGGATGTTGCCAGATAGCAGTGGAATTGATCTGTTACATCGAATTAGAAAATATCATTCGATGTTGCCAGTCATTATGTTGACAGCCAGAGGCGAGGAAGAGGACCGTGTGCTGGGTCTGGATATGGGGGCAGATGATTATATTACCAAGCCTTTTTCTGTCAAGGAATTAAAATCCCGAATGCGTGCCGTATTAAAACGTAGCCAGCCGGATCAGCAGCCGGTCAAGATGGGTGTTTTGTTCCTTGATCCTGGCAGCCAGCGTGTTGCCGTCAACAACGAACCGCTGAGGTTATCACCAACTGAGTTCCGTTTGTTGCATTATTTTATGACGCATGTTGACCGTGTTTTTTCCAGAGCGCAATTACTTGATCAGGTATGGGGGCAACAGGTTTTTGTTGAGGAGCGGACGGTGGATGTACATATCCGGCGGTTACGGAAAAATCTTGAGCCCTGTCTGCTGGATAAAATGATACAAACGGTGCATGGACGTGGTTATCGGTTCTCCAAGCAGTAATGAAAACACGATTACGTCAGGAAATAACCTTACTATTAACCAGCCTGGCCTTATTGTTGATACTGGGTTTGATCATTGGTCATGCTTTATTACTGGTTTGTCTGGGCATGGTCGTTTATCTGTTATGGACCTTCTATAACCTTAAACGGCTACTGAAATGGTTAAGCGAACAGGGTAGACATATTCCTGATACCTATGGTATTTGGGATGATGTGTATTACCAGCTTTACCAGCTTTTTCAGCGTCAGCGCAAAGCAAAAAGAAAATTGGCATCGATTGTTGGTCGATTTCAGGAGTCCACACAGGCGCTGCCTTATGCGACCATTGTTTTAAATCAGAATAAGGAAATTGAATGGTTTAATAATGCAGCAAAAAGGATGTTTGATCTAGATCGAGGCTTTGACATCGGTCAGCGAATTGATAACCTGATTCGTCTACCCCAGTTTATTGATTATTTGGCCACAGGTGAGTTTAAGGAAGACCTGGAGTTGAATTATAACGAGCGTAGCATCAGGCTGGCGATAACGCCTTATGGGAATAACCAGTATTTGATTGGTGCACATGATATTACCCAGCGGCAAAAACTTGAAGTTATGCGGCGAGATTTTACCGCAAATGCTTCACACGAGTTACGCACACCATTAACGGTCGTGTCTGGTTATATTGAAGCTTTGCAGGACAATGTGGATGAGAGAATGCGTATTCCGCTGCAACGCATTCATGAGCAAACTGATCGTATGCAGTCCATTCTTAATGATCTTATTGCCTTGTCACGCCTGGAAACGGGAGCGCTACCTAAGGATCTTCACAAAATAGAGGTCGCTGAATTAATGCAGCAGGTATTTGAGGATATGCGCGAATTTGATCGCGGCGCACATCAGCTTGAAATCGAGTGTGATCCCGCAGACATTGTTGGCAACAGAGAAGAAATACGGATTGCATTGGCAAATCTAATGACTAATGCCATCCGCTATTCAGCAGAAAATACGCGTGTCAAATTATCGGGCACGGTGCTTAAAAATACTGTTTGTATTGCCATTGAAGACCAGGGTATTGGGATTCCTGCTGAGCATATACCGCGCTTAACCGAGCGTTTTTATCGGGTAGATCCGGGGCGCTCACGCGAACAGGGAGGGACTGGGCTGGGGTTGGCCATTGTTAAACACATACTGGATCGACACCATGCACGACTGGAAGTAGTTAGTGAGCTGGATGAGGGTAGCGTGTTTCGGTGTTATTTTCCTGTTAAGCAGGATACAGAATAAGCCCGCAGAATAGCGAGGCAGGCAACTGCTGTTTTGCCCAGCGAAAGAGAGCCTTTTTATCTATCCTGTTAGGATTAACCGAATTTGCCAGTGATGTAATCTTCAGTCTGTTTTTCTTTGGGGCGGATGAAAATGGTTTCGGTAGTGTCAAATTCAATTAGATCTCCCAGATATAGAAACGCGGTATAGTCTGAGACCCGCGATGCCTGCTGCATATTGTGTGTTACGATCGTGATTGTATAGTTTTGTTTGAGTTCGAAAATCATCTCTTCAATAGCCAGCGTAGAAAGGGGGTCTAATGCTGAGGTGGGCTCGTCAAATAAAATAACTTCGGGTTTTAAGGCAATAACGCGAGCGATGCATAAACGTTGTTGCTGGCCACCTGACAGTCCCCTGGCATCATCATTTAAGCGGTCTTTAACTTCTTCCCATAAAGCCACATCATGTAATGCTTTTTCAACGTATTCCTGTAGTTTGTATTTCTTCTTCTTCCCGGATAGTTTTAAGCCATAAGCAATGTTATCAAATACAGACATTGGAAAAGGTGTTGGTTTCTGGAATACCATGCCGACTTTCTGACGTAAGCGAATAAATTCATTCTCTTTTTTAATATTAAGGATGTTTTGCTGGGTGCCATCTTTTTTCAATAATAGAATTTCACCTTCGTATTTATTGCCATGATAGAGATCATGAATTCGATTCATGCTGCGTAGTAAGGTGGATTTTCCACAACCGCTCGGGCCGATTATGGCGGTTACTTTACGGGTTTGAATCGGTAAATTAATCTGATTTAGTGATGGTGATTTAGCTCCCTTATAGGTAAAGCTAAAATTTTTAATTGCCATCTTGTTCTTCATTTATCTATAACCTTTTTTCTTTAATCAGGAAGCGGCCCAGTAGATTCAGTGCTAATACAGCCAGAGTGAGGATTAATGCTGCCGCCCAGGCAAGTGCAACCAGTTTTTCATCTGGCATGGTGGCCAGGTTATAAATGGAGACGGTCATGGACGGGTAGGTATGGTTTAAATTTGTTTCCATGTAAATAGTTGAGCCGCTGGTGTATAGCAGCGGTGCGGTCTCACCAACAATGCGGGCGAAGGCGAGAATTAGACCGGTCATAATACCCACTTTAGCGGCTTTTAAAATGATATGAAAAATGACATGGTATTTAGGTGCGCCAATAGCAATGCCCGCTTCTCTTAATTCGGATGGTACCAGACTTAACATGTCATCGGTGGTGCGTACCACAATAGGTAGCATCATCACAAACAGGGCAGCAATACCTGCCCAGCCATTGGTATGGCCGACTGGGACGACAATAATGGCGTAGATAAAGGTGCCAATGACAATGGAAGGGGCCGACATCATCACATCACTAAGATCACGAATAAAGTTAGCGTACCGAGTATGGTTGCCATACTCCTGCAAATAAATACCTGCCAGCAACCCCACTGGGATGCCAATGACCGAGGCGAGGCCGGCGAGTACAAATTGCCCCCACAACAGGTTGCGAATACCATTATTCACCAGATCATGAGTGAAGATATAAGGGCTTAGTGCAGCAGAACCTTTAAGAACCAGGGTGGCTAAAATCCAGCCTAAAAATAGCAGACCTAAAATAGCCATCAATGATGAGAGTAATATCGCAATTTTGTTTATCAGTAATCGCATGATCAGCGGCGTCTTAAAAAGAAATATTTAGCAGAAAAAATAGTAATAAAACTGACCGCAAACAGAACCAGCGATAAATAAAACAGGGCATTCATGCTCATGCCACTGGATTCGGCAAAATTATTGGCCAGTACAACCGGTATCGAGGTAGTGGGGGCAGTGATATCGTTGGCAAATTTGAATATACCTCCAATAACAAAGGCAACCGCCATGGTTTCTCCCATCGCTCTGCCAAGTGAAACAATAATAGAGCCAATAATGCCGGCTTTGGCGTAGGGAAAAATGATGTCTTTAATTACTTCAAATTTAGTTGCGCCCATCGCATAAGCGGATTCTTTTAGCACATCGGGTGTGGTGTTTATGGCATCACGGCTTAATGCTGCCATAAACGGGATAACCATGATGCCTAGCACCAGTCCGGCAACAAGTAACGACACACTGTGGCCGCCAAAGATAGAAGCAATAAAAGGTCCAAAATAAAAGAGTGCCCACATGCCATAGATGATGCTAGGAATGGCGGCAAGCAGTTCAATCGCGATACCAATAGGTCTGGCAATATGTTCATTCGCAATTTCGGATAAAAATACTGCAATACCCATAGCAACGGGAATAGAAAATAGCATTGCAACCAGGGTGGAAAAAATAGTACCAATAATCGGTACTGCGCCACCGTAGATGATTTCTGTCTTTTTGCCACCCTGGTCAGGCAGGCCGGCCTGTCCGGTATCGGTATCATCATCGGTAGGGATGGTCTCATCGGTATCAAACTGGTCATTCATACTCATGCCATCATCAGGGGCTGATGTATCATCAGCAGATGGCGTATTGTCTGCTGTCGTAGGGGCTACGGTATTAACACTGGTGGGAGCTTCGATCTTGCTATTAACGGGAGCGGTAGGCGGGGTAGTTTTTGTCGCGATACTATTCTGTATAACATCAACAACACCCCAGCGCGAATCAATAATGAAATGCGCGCCAAATTTCTCAATTGCGGGTTTTGCCGTGAGATACAATACTGTTATCGTTGCAACCAGGATAAAAAACACAAAACTGGCGCTAAGCTGAGTGAGTATTTTAAATAACTTTTCCACAGGTGTTACGGCTTAATAGTGGCTGAAATAAAAACTGGATGGGAAAATAAAGGAGCGGCTGAAAATAACCGGGTTATTAAATGCAATAATGGCTTTGCTGATATGTTCATTTTCACTTGCTTCCGCCATTAATATTTAAAAGATAGATGAAAATATAAGGTTAGTCCTGGTTCCTCTAAACGGCTCCCTTACCCTTTGTTCCACCTGTTTTTGTGTAAAAGCAGCGCATTGAACAGAGAGCAAAGGGAGCAGAATTATATAACAAATTGTTATATCAGAGTTGAATTTTAAAGACTTATTTCATGCCTTTTTTTGCCATATAGCTGTCGACTTTGCTGACTACAGCTGGAGGCAGTGGGACATAACCCAGAGCTGAGATCGTACCAGGATGTGACAGGGCAAAGCGGTAAAAGTCGGCAACCTGTGTTTTTTTGCTGCTTTCATTCGGAACCAGCACAAAGGTTGCAGTCATAATAGGATAACCCGATTTTGGGTATTCGATATTAGCATAAAAATCTATTCTGGGGTTCAGGTTGGCATATTTTGCACCAGTAGCAAAAGCAGCTGGGGCCGGCTTAACAAATTTATGCGCCCGATTCTCGATGCTTGCCAGGTGTAACTTATTGGAAACAGCATCAGCATAATCAACATAACCAATTGAGTACGGATTGGTTTTAATCGCAGTTGAGACACCGAAATTACCTTTACCTGCGATCTGGCTATTCATTGGCCAGTTGACAGCTTTTCTGGCACCATAGTGTGTGCGCCAGACTGAATTCATTTTTGACAGGTAATAGGTAAAGCCGAAGGTAGTACCGGATTTATCTGAGCGATGGACGAATAAAATCTTTTTATGTGGCAGGTTCAGCCCAGGGTTATCATGTTTAATGGTATTGGCATCCCAGTATTCGATATTACCAAGCACAATGCCAGAAATAGCACTTTCAGACAGTTTCAGGTGTGAAATGCCAGGGATATTGTAGGCAAAGGTAATGGCACCAATCGCAATAGGAAACTGACTTAAGTTTTTTTTCTTTAATACAGAGGGTCTGAGTGGCTTATCGCTGCCGCCAAAATCGACATGACGGTCAGAAACTTCCTTGATGCCAGCACCAGATCCGGTTGGTGAATAATTGACTTTATTGCCGGTTTGGTCATAGAAGATTTTTGACCAGGCTTTATTCGCAGGATACTGGAAGCTGGAGCCGGTACCTTCGATAGTGAAAGCCATCGCGGATGTTGAAACGAGCGCGGTCATTAAACCAGCAAGAATAATTTTTTTCATGAGTTACTCCTCATTAGAAAGACTCTATAAATTAAATAAAGGGGGTTGGTTAAATCGAGTGTTACATTAACGTTAGAATGTTACAGAAATATGAAATTTGTCATATTTAATTTTTATTGTAAGCATCTATCTCCTCCTGAGGGTGTAAAAATTGTCATCTTACTGCCGTGTTTTCAGTATTTTGAGTAGAGTAAAGCCATCGTCACGGGTTAACTAGATTAAAGTTGTGCCCTACAGTAAAACCAGGTTGTCCCGATGGATTAATTCCGCTTCATCAATGTAACCCAGAATACTTTCTATCTTTTCACTACTCCGGCCCTTTATCTGCTGGCTTTCATTGCTGTTATAGTTGACCAGTCCACGGGCGATTTCTTCGCCTGCCTGATTCAGGCAGCTGACCACTTCGCCACGCTGGAAATTCCCCTGTATGGTTTTAACGCCTACGGCTAACAGGCTGACATGGTTTTTACGTAGTGCGCTGGCAGCACCATTATCAAGCGTCAGCTGTCCGCGTACATGGAGCTGGTTGGCTAGCCACTGCTTGCGCGCCGCTATCGGTTCTTTCTCCGCGATAAGCAAGGTGCCAATGTTTACCGAATGAGCAATGTCCAGCAACACATTGGGTCTGGCTCCCGATGCTATCAGGGTGCAGGTGCCGGAACGGGCGGCACACTGTGCCGCGAGTATTTTAGTTCGCATTCCGCCTTGACCCAGTACACCGCCATCACCAGCCATTTTCAGGAGTGCTGGATCGGTAGCAATGGCCTCGCTGATTAGTTTAGCATTCTGGTGGTGGCGTGGATCCTTATTGTACAGTCCCTGTTGGTCGGTAAGAATAATTAAGGCTTCAGCACCAACCAGATTGGCGACCAGTGCGGCCAGTGTATCATTGTCGCCGAGGCGGATTTCACCAGTGGCAACAGTATCATTTTCGTTTATAACTGGGATGCAATGTAACTCAAGCAGGGTTTTTAATGTGCTGCGAGCATTGAGGTAGCGCTGGCGGCTGGACAGGTCTTCATGGGTAAGGAGTACCTGTGCAGTATGAATGTTGTATTGTTTGAAGCAGGTCTCGAAGTGCTGAATTAAACCCGTTTGGCCCAGTGCGGCGGCGGCCTGCAACTTATGTAATGCATGTGGCCGTTGTTTCCAGCCAATGCGTGCCATGCCTGCGGCGACAGCGCCGGAAGAGACAAGCAAGATTTTCTTTCCCTGTTGACGCAGTTCGACGATCTGTTTTACCCAGTGATGGATAGCTTGCGTGTCCAGCCCCTGACCATCATTGGTGATAAGAGCGCTGCCTATTTTTATAACCCAGTAACGTGCATTGGCAAGTGCTTCGCGTGATTTCATGATTCCTGATAACGTTCCAGTTGTTGCATAATATCGTAGGTTACGTCCTGGGTTCCAGTTTTGCTCAGTGCCGACAGGGTATAAACAGGGTCGTGCCAGTCTAAAGCATCGACAATAGCCTGCTTGCGAATTTTTAATTCACTCTCATTTAGCAGGTCTATTTTGTTTAATACCAGCCAGCGAGGTTTTTTGTATAAATCATGGCTGTAGTCATTCAGCTCTTGTAGTATGGTTTTTGCCTGTACTGCCGGGTTGTTGCCATCATACGGTGCAATATCAATAATATGTAATAATAACTGCGTGCGAGACAGATGTTTAAGAAACTGTATGCCCAGTCCTGCACCTTCCGAGGCACCTTCAATAATGCCTGGAATATCGGCAATGACGAAACTCTGGTTCATGCCCACGCGCACAACGCCAAGATTCGGGTGTAACGTGGTAAAGGGGTAATTTGCAACTTTAGGGCGTGCGCCGGAAACGGCACGTATAAACGTAGATTTGCCCGCATTAGGCAGGCCAAGCAACCCCACATCGGCTAGAACTTTTAGTTCAAGTCGCAGTGCGCGCCGCTCGCCGGGTGAGCCGGGTGAGCATTTTCGTGGTGTCTGATTGATCGAGCTTTTATAGCGAATATTGCCAAGCCCGTGAAAACCACCTTGTGCGACCATAATTTTCTGATTATTTCTGGTAATGTCACCAATGAGTTCATCAATGTCATTATCGTAAATCAGGGTGCCGATGGGGACTCTAACAATAAGATCCCCCCCGCCTTTGCCTGTCATCTGCCGGCCCTGGCCACGTTTGCCAGATTCAGCGGTGTAAGTACGCACATGACGAAAGTCAGCGAGGGTGTTAATATTTACATCACCCATTAGATAGACGCTGCCGCCATCACCGCCATCACCGCCGTCTGGTCCGCCATGAGGAATATATTTTTCACGGCGAAAACTGATAACGCCCGTGCCACCGTCGCCGGCAATGGTATTAATGGTCACTTCGTCAACAAATCGCATTTTTATATTTTTTATATGTCTATCTGGGGAAGGGCTAAGCTGTTTTTATCAACTGGTTTGGTCGCCTGGTTTAATAAACCTGATTCAGGTGTAGTGTAACCTATAAGCTGAAAGTGTAGGGATTACTGAAACAGATAAAAGGCTACCGATTGTTCAAGGCACGCTGTCAATACCGCCATGTAAGCTCGGCACCCGCATCCCTGTGGCTGACGTGAACAATCGTAGCCTTTTTATCTATTCGGCTAGTTTGCGTCATTGCCTGTTTCAGCAGCAGCAACAAAAAAGCCCCTTTTCGGGGCCTTTTTGTTGCTGCTGCGCTATACAGTGCCTAACTTGCAGGTATTGTGTCAGCGGGTGTTACACTAATCGTTTTGCGGCTAAGAGGGCCGCGGATTTCAAATACAACGTGACCGTCAGATTTTGCAAATAGAGTGTGGTCGCGGCCCATCCCGACGTTACTGCCGGCATGAAATTTAGTGCCGCGCTGGCGCACCAGGATGTTGCCAGCCAGAACGCTCTGGCCACCAAATTTTTTTACGCCAAGTCGTTTTGATTCCGATTCGCGCCCGTTACGGGTACTACCGGCTGCTTTTTTATGTGCCATTGTAAGTTGCTCCTCCTGTGCTCGCCAGGAATGTATCTTTAAACAGAAATACCAGTAACTTCGATCTCAGTATAATACTGACGATGGCCGGTTTTTTTCTGGTGATGTTTGCGGCGTCTGAATTTCATGATTTCAACTTTTTTGCCACGTCCGTGCGCTTTCACGGTAGCCGTTACTTTGCCGCCCTCTATGTAGGGTGTGCCTATATTAAAGTCGTCGCCGTCCGCAATCATCAGAACTTTGTCGAGTTCAATGGATGCGCCTTCTTCGGTATCCAGTTTCTCAATGCGAACTACATCGCCCTGAGCCAGTTTATATTGTTTTCCACCTGTTTTGATCACTGCGTACACAGGGGTTCTCCAAAATCGTTAAATGAAAGGGCGCAAATTATACGGTTTAGCGAAGGTGCTGGCAAGTAATGTATGATATATTTTATCGCGAATTCTGAGTATTTCTGTTTATTGCGGGGAATTTCTGGTAATAAGTGCGGCAAAGTCGATGCGTCTGGGTGATATTGGACTTGACACTGGGTGCTGTGGCTACATAGGATGCGCATCTTCTAAATTTATACTGGATATATCGTTGCCTGAAAAAACCCTGTCAGAAAAACCCCTGTTGGAACAACAGCGAGGTTTTGAAGTCATCAGTGCACAATGTCGCACGGATATGCAGGCTGTTGATAAGGTTATACATCAATACCTGTCATCGGATGTTGCTCTGGTCAACCAGCTTAGCCATTACATCGTTAACTCTGGTGGCAAACGCCTGCGACCGTTGCTGGCGGTGTTGTCAGCAAAAGTCTTTGCGTATGCAGGTGAAACGCATTATTTGCTGGCGGCAATCATAGAGTTTATTCATACTGCAACGCTATTGCATGATGATGTTGTCGATGAGTCGGATTTGCGCCGTGGCAATGAAACCGCAAATGCCCTGTTTGGTAATGCGGCTAGCGTACTGGTTGGCGATTTCCTCTATTCGCGCGCCTTCGAAATGATGGTAAATGTGGACAATATGCGAGTAATGGAGATACTGGCAACAACCACAAATGTGATTGCTGAAGGCGAAGTTATGCAGCTAATGAATGTGCATGACGCAGACATCACCGAAGCGCATTATCTTGAGGTGATTCACTGCAAAACGGCCAAACTGTTTGAGGCGGCAACCAGATTAGGCGCGGTACTGTGTCAGCGTCAGGTGCAGGATGAGGAAGCAATGGCTGCTTATGGGCGGCATCTGGGAACGGCCTTTCAGTTAATTGATGACGTGATGGACTACCGTTCAGACAGCGCGACAATGGGTAAAAATGTGGGCGATGATCTGGCCGAAGGCAAGCCAACATTACCTTTGTTGTATGCAATGCAAAAAGGCTCGGCGCAGCAGTCCAGGTTGATACGTGATGCCATCGAAACAGGGGGTTACGATAGGATTGATCAGGTACAGCTTATTATTCAGCAGACGGGTGCTCTGGAATACACTGAAAAAATTGCGCAGCAAGAAGCAGAATTTGCAATTTCTCAACTTGGCAGCATTGCTGATTCGCAGAGTAAAGAAATTCTGGTACAGCTGGCGCGGCTTTCTGTACATAGAAACTATTGATCTATTCTCGTCAGTCATCGAGTGAAATTATTAACTGTAATGCCTGTCTTCGGTCTAAAATGGGGTTTTCGGAGCCGACTTAATTTCTGTCTATTTCAAGGTTGAGATTTAATTTGTGACAAAAGGTACACTGTACGTTATATCTGCCGCTTCCGGTGCGGGCAAAACCAGTCTGGTTAATGCGATAGTCAGGCTATTGCCTGCACTGGAGGTTTCTGTATCACATACGACGCGGGCGAAACGTGTCGGTGAAGAGGAAGGTGTAAACTACCACTTTGTGAATCAGAAAAGCTTTAATGCGATGGTGAGCAATGATGATTTTTTTGAACATGCGCGTGTTTTTGGTAATATGTACGGGACATCACGGCAGCATATTCAGCAACAGTTGCTTCGAGGCAGAGATGTTATCCTTGAAATTGACTGGCAAGGTGCACAGCAGATCAGGCAACGGATGCCTGACTGCAAAACCATTCATGTGTTACCTCCCTCGATTGAGGCATTACGCGCGCGATTAAAATCGCGTGGGCAGGATAATGACACGGTGATTGAGCAGCGTATGCGTGAAGCAGTGAAAGAAATGTCGCATTATGCTGAATACGATTATCTGGTCATTAATGATGAATTTGATGTGGCCAGAGATAACCTTGCGGCAATCATTGTGGGTAACGGTATGCGTCTGGAAGTGCAGCAGAAAAAACATGCTGACTTACTGACTGAGCTATTAACTTTTGATAAATTTGGAGAATAAATTATGGCACGCCTAACGGTAGAAGACTGCCTCGATAACGTAGAAAATCGCTTTGAACTGGTACTGGTTGCAGCAAAACGTGCGCGCCAAATTGCGATGGGCGCTGAGCCAATGGTGCCGCGTGATAATGATAAACCAACGGTTCTGGCGTTACGCGAAATAGCAGAAAATCTGGTGAATAAACAGGTTCTGGAGCAACAGGCGGCTGCACCTCAGCTTGAGGATGTTGAGGCCATGATAGAAGGTGATCTGTCTGCGGGTTTGTAAGGCTCAAATGAATAGTCGCAATAGGTGATTATCTGCCTGTCTTATCAATCATGCGTATCAGTTATGGACAGGTTCGCGCGGTGAGTCTCTGGCATTGGTCGATGTTGGACAATACGAATAAAGGGTGTTTTTTTATTGGATAGTTAAACCTGAACAGTTAAATGTGAGCCGAGCTTTTACCATGATTAGTTTTCTCTTTTATTTCGCCCAGGAATAATTCTGTTGTGACCGTCCCTTCTGTCCACAACGACCTGTCTGAAGTGCGGTCGCCCCTGGGGAAAAATACTGGTCAGCAGGCGGCTAATCCGAAAAATTTAGACGAACGATTTTTAATCTCCGACCTGTGTGAGTTGCTGGCAGAATATATGCAGCCAGAGCAGGTAAAAGACGTCTATCACGCTTATTTATTTGGCGCTCAGGCACATGAAGGACAGCTCCGTGTGTCGGGTGAGCCCTATATTTATCACCCTATCGCCGTCGCCCGTATTCTTGCTCAGATGCATATGGATGTGAAAAGCATCATTGCCTCTATCTTGCATGATGTACTGGAAGATACCCCTGCCACACGAAAATTTATTGCGGCCGAATTTGGTGAAGATGTTGCACAACTGGTTGATGGTGTCAGTAAGATGATGGACATCAAATTTAAAAACAAGATTGAGCAACAAGCAGAAAATATCCAGAAAGTATTGCTTGCGATGGCAAAAGACATTCGCGTTATTATGATCAAACTGGCAGACCGGTTGCATAATATGCGTACACTGGGCGCACTAAAACCTGAAAAAAGGCGACGCATTGCTCAGGAAACACTGGATATTTATATCCCCATTGCCAATCGGCTGGGGATGAATACAATCCGACATGAGCTGGAAGATCTGGTACTTCTGGCGATGCACCCAAAACGGTATGTTGTACTTGAACAGGCCATCAACCGTGCCAGCGGTAACCGTAAAGAGGTGATTGGCAAGATTAACCAGATACTGGCTGCCCGCCTGGTTGAACTGTTAATTGAGGCGCAGCTGGTGTCGCGCAAAAAACACCTGTTCAGCGTTTATAATAAGATGCGCCAAAAACAGTTGCCACTTAGCCAGGTGCTGGATGTGTATGCCATTCGTGTACTGGTTGATTCTGTCGATGAATGTTATCGTGTGCTCGGTGTGGTGCATAATCTTTTTAAACCTATCCCAGGTCATTTCAAAGATTACATTGCGATTCCAAAAAGCAATGGTTATCAATCGCTGCATACTGCTCTATATGGTCCGCATGGCATCCCTATGGAGGTGCAGGTGCGTACGCAGGAGATGAACCGATTTGCTGAAAGCGGTATTGCAGCACACTGGCTATATAAGTCATTAGGTGAAAATGGTCCAATTGATGCCCACGCACGGGCTCGTGACTGGTTGACGGGGATTCTGGAAATGCAGCAATCTGCCGGTAATTCGATAGAGTTTCTTGAAAATGTTAAGGTCGATTTGTTTCATGATGAAGTGTATGTCTATACACCAGAAGGTGACATCATTAAGTTACCCAGGAATGCGACTCCGGTGGACTTTGCTTATGCTGTGCATACCGATATTGGTAATTATTGTGTCGCTGCCAAACTGGATCACAGTTTTGCACCATTGAATACGCCACTTTATAGCGGTCAGACAGTCGAAGTTGTTACTTCACCAAACAGTCATCCTAACGCGGTCTGGTTAAATTATGTTGTGACCGCAAAAGCGCGCAGTAATATTCGTAATTTTCTCAAAACAATACAGGCTGATGAAGCCATGTCACAAGGACGGCGTTTACTGGAACGTTGCCTGAAGCCACTGGGAATGCGGCTTGATGATGTTTCTGAAAGTAATATCCAGTTAGTGCTAGAAGAGTACAACTTTAATCAATTATCGCAACTGCTGGAAGATATTGGTATGGGTAATCGGCCGCCCAGTTTAGTGGTAAAGCGTCTGGTGCCAGAACGTATATCGGACGGTGATTCAGAGGAAGCGCGTGAAATGAAATCGCGATCACCGTTGGCGATTGATGGTACTGAAGGAATGGTGGTTAGTTATGGGCGCTGTTGTCACCCGATTCCGGGGGACCAGATTGTGGCAAATTTGAGCAAAGGGCGTGGTATCGTGGTACACCGCCAAAGGTGTAAAAATCTGGACTCACTGGAAAAACGTGCGGATAAATGTATCGACGTGCAATGGTCAGGTGATGCTCAAGGTGATTTTAGTTGTGTTATTCGCCTGGAAGTAGAAAACAAACCCGGCGTGCTGGCACGCACTGCAACCGTTTTATCTGAGTCAGGTGTTGATATTGAAAATGTAGAAATGGAAGATCGCGATGGTTTTTCCATTGGCCTGCTGTATCAAATCAAAGTGTGTAATCGAGTGCATCTGGCTAAATTGATGCGTCGTCTGCGCCGCATATCCAGTGTAATGCGTATCTATCGATTGTGAATTGACTCCAATAGGGTTAATACAGGCAAGGGTTTTTATTGAATAAATTTTAAATATTTATAAGTGAGCGTTCATAAAATGATAAAGGAAATAATTTCTACAGATGAAGCCCCCCAGGCGATTGGTGTTTATTCACAGGCCGTAAAAATAGATGCGACAAAAAGCAGTGTTACGGTTTATCTTTCTGGGCAAATACCCCTTATACCTGAAACCATGGAGATAGTTGATGGCGATATACGTAAGCAAATTAATCGCGTATTTAAAAATTTACTCGCCGTTGCTAATACTGCGGGCGGCGACTTATCAAATATAGTGAAATTAAATATTTTCTTAACCGACCTGTCTGATTTCCCGGTAGTGAATGAAGTTATGACAGAATATTTCGAACCGCCCTATCCGGCACGCGCTGTAATCGGTGTTGCGGCCTTGCCAAAAGAAGCGGGTGTAGAAATGGATGCAATTATGGTGTTATGAGTGATGCCGTTAAAGGATTTGAGTACCAGTCCGTACTTAGCTTAAAAGGTGTTGGTTCAGTCGTTGCTGAGAAGCTCAAACGCTTAGGTATTTACACGCTACAGGATGTGTTGTTTCATTTGCCGCTGCGCTATGAAGATAGAACCTCTGTTGTTCCCATTGGAAGCTTGCAGCCCGGTCAGCAGGTACTGGTGGAAGGCGTGATCGAACACAGTGAGGTAAAGTTTGGCGGGCGTTCACGGCGCAGTTTATTGTGCCATATTGCAGATGATAGTGGTGCCATCGTGCTACGGTTTTTCCATTTTAACAAAACCCAGCAGCAGACCTTGTCGAAAGGTAATCGGCTGCGTTGCTTTGGTGAAGTGCGGTACGGAGCCCACCGGCTTGAAATCGCGCATCCTGAATACCAGCGTATTAACAAAGATAGTCAGTTAGAAACCAGTGAATCACTGACACCAGTCTATCCTAAAACCGAAGGTGTGCATCAAAGCCTGCTAAGAAATATTTCAATGCAGGTATTGAACCAGTTAAATAATCAAACCATGACCGACTGGTTGCCTGAAGCGGTGAATAAAAAATATTCGTTTCCTGATTTAAGCGCTGCGCTTATGCAGGTTCATCGGCCAAAAAAAAACAGTTATGTGGCCGCCTTGCTGGAATTAAACACACAGGCACAACAACGTTTAATTTTTGAAGAGCTGGTCGCAAATCAACTTGGTTTGTTAAAAGTACGCGCTACAGTAAAAAACCAGTCAGCCCTATCGCTGAAATTAAAACCTGAATTATTAACGGCGTTCAAACAGCAATTGGGCTTTGAGCTAACAACGGCACAGGAAAAAGTAATTGTTGAAATATTAAACGATTTAAAACAGAAAAAACCCATGCTACGTTTATTGCAGGGCGACGTGGGTTCCGGTAAAACCGTTGTTGCTGCCATTGCCGCACTAACAACGGCAAGTAATGGTTTGCAGGTTGCGGTGATGGTACCGACAGAAATTTTGGCAGAACAGCACTTCAATAATTTTTCAAACTGGTTCTCGAATGCTGAGAATAGTTGTGTGTTATTAACGGGCAAAGATCGAGGCGAGGTTCGAAAAAAGAAACTGGCCGATATTGCGCAGGGTAAGGCGAAAATAATTACAGGCACCCATGCATTATTTCAGGATGATGTGATATTTAAAGATCTGGCATTGTTAGTCGTGGATGAGCAGCATCGATTTGGTGTGCATCAGCGTCTGGCTTTACGTGAAAAAGGCATGCAGAATAAAGCGAGAACAGAAAATTTTCTGCCACATCAGTTGATCATGACCGCAACACCGATTCCACGTAGTCTGGCGATGACCGCTTATGCCGATCTCGATTATTCGGTGATTGATGCGCTGCCTGCAGGCAGGAAACCGGTGACGACAGTTGTGGTTTCAGCTCAGCGTCGCGAAGAAGTTATTGCGCGGGTTGCAACAGCGTGTAAAAACGGCGCGCAAGCATACTGGGTCTGCACCCTGGTTGAAGATTCTGAGTTATTGCAATGTCAGGCCGCAGAATCAACGGCTAGAATGTTAACGGAAGAATTAAAACCTTTGCGGACAGGGCTGGTTCACGGTCGTATGAAAGCAGTACAGAAGCAGGCCGCTGTTATGGCATTTAAAAACAACCAGCTGGATTTACTGGTAGCGACCACAGTTATTGAGGTGGGTGTCGATGTACCGAATGCATCACTGATGATTATTGATAATGCCGAACGTCTGGGGTTGGCGCAGTTACATCAATTAAGAGGGCGCATTGGTCGTGGCAGTAAACAAAGTGTGTGCGTGCTTATGTATCAGCAGCCATTATCGGAGCAGGGCAGGCAGCGGTTAGAGATTTTAAGAGATACCAGTGATGGTTTTAAAGTGGCAAGAAAAGATCTGGCAATGCGTGGACCAGGTGAAGTGCTAGGTACAAGGCAAACTGGATTAATGCAGATGCGTATTGCTGATCTGGTCAGAGATGAACACTGGTTACCGGAGGTAAAAAAAGTCGCTGAAAAAATCATTAAAAATTTTCCAGATGCTATTGAGCCGCTAGTGTGTCGCTGGTTGGGTAAGGCAGAGCAGTTTGGACAGGTATGAACTTTTCAGGTTAATCGAATTTACTGCGAGGCTTAAACGCAGCGTATCCTTTTCATTTATCCCTTAATAACTGTTCGAAGCGGTGATGCCGGTACCACCTGGACCGCAATAACCACCGGGTTTTTTTGCCAGGTATTGCTGGTGGTAATCTTCCGCATAATAAAAAGTTGCTACAGATTTAATTTCAGTGGTGATAGTACCATAGCCAGCGTTACGAAGCGTCTGTTGAAAAAAACCACGACTGACCTCGGCTACCTGTTGTTGTGCATCACTGGTGGTATAAATACCGGATCGGTATTGAGTGCCACGGTCGTTTCCCTGTCGCATTCCCTGTGTGGGATCATGGGACTCCCAGAATACCTGTAGTAGTTTGTCTAGTGTTACTTTCTGCGGATCGTAAATCACCAGTACTACTTCATTATGTCCGGTATTGCCAGAGCAGACTTCCGCATAAGTTGGGTTAGGTGTGTATCCAGCGGAATAACCGACGGCCGTCGTATAAACGCCTTTAATCGGCCAGAATTTCTTTTCGGCACCCCAGAAGCAGCCTAAACCAAAAACAATCTGTTCGAGATGGTTGCTAAAGGGCGGCTGTAAAACATGTGCATGAATAAAATGTTTATTGGTTACCTGTAGCGGGCTGCTGCGTCCAGGTAAAGCCTGTTCCGGTGTTGGTATTGTGTTTGATAGCATATAATTCTTTATACTTGTTACGGAAATTAGTGATGAGGTGGTAGCGGAGTTTGTTCTGGTATTGTCATTGAAGTTAAAACAGGACTAAGGAAGCGCTTATTCAGAGCTTTCCTGGACAATGTCTTTAATCGATGTCTTGCTCAAGGTGTTTTTTATATTGCCATCAATTTGCGTAATTATATCTTCAATGGCTGTGCCGCTATTAATTTCATCAGGATGTAGGTAAGGCGTTTCATCAGCTTGTCTGATAGCGCTGATGACATGGTAAATACTAATATTTTCCAGTGATTGCGCAGGTATAAAAGTATTTTTTTTAGCATCAAGACTAACCAGTAAATGGGCTTTTTCTAGTGCAGCAATAACTGGAAGAATCGCCTGTTCTGAAATATCCAGTAATTTTGATAGTCGTAAAGCGCTCCACGGAATCTTGTTATGGTAAAAATGATTGCCTGCTTTTTGCATAATAGTTAATGCCAGCTTTTCTCGTAGGCGACAGCTTAAACAGATTGACTGCTGACGGTTATTGGTGCGTTCGGGGTGTTGGTGATAAAACGCAATGGAGGCACCGGTTAATAAAATTAGCCAGGTCGTATAAATCCAGAGCATAAAAATAATTAAAATTGCAAAACTGGAATAGATGGCTGTGTAGTTAGTTGAATTAACGATAAAGGCAGTAAAAATCCAGCTGGTTATTTTCCAGAATACACTGGCACTTATAGCACCTGTCAGGGCAGATTTTATTTTAACTTTAGTGTTTGGTACTAACAGATAAATAAAGGTAAACACTGCAATAGTAAGAAAAAATGGAATTAGTTTTCCAATAAATAATATTAGTGATCCGAATGGCTCGATTATAAGAATGTCATTAACAATGGTGGAGTTATTAATGGTTGCCGTCATCCCGATGGCCGAAAAAATAAGCACTGGGCCAACCATAATGACACTGAGGTAATTGCTGAAACGCTGAGTCAATCTGCGTGTGGTTGAGATTTTCCAGGTAAAGTTAAATGCAGATTCAATTTTTTTAACCAGAGAAAGTACGGTAAAAATCAATATTAACAGACCAAATGTACCCAGGGCCCCTACTTTAGTATTATCAACAAAAGCGATTATCTGGTTGGTGATTTGCGTGCTTTTATCGCCCATTGGAGCAAGTAAATGCAGCAGAGCAGGTTCGAGCTGGTTATGTACGCCAAAACCTTTTAAAACCGAAAAACTAATAGCAAGTAGTGGCACCAGTGAGAGCAAAGTAGTGTAAACCAGACTCATCGCACGCAACGAAAGTTGGCCATCGGACAGGTTGAAAATGGTAGCGTAAAGGATGCGTAACACTTTTATAATGCGAGTTTTCCATGAAGGCAATTTCTTCGCGCTGCTTTGCCAGATAAAACCTGTAATGGCACTGTTTATTTCAGTTATTTTCATGTGGACTGTTAAAATAACGATAGGTTTAATTATTTATTTTGCGTTGATTTAAGCGCCACATCTGATAATTTTTTTCCTGTTTATAACCGGCTTTATTAACATATTTCAATACTCCAAAGAGACGATAAAATTGAGCAACAGAATCAATACGAATAATTTCCTTACCCTTAGGTGTAAAGAAAACTAATGTGGGGGCATAAAAAATATTTAATTTTTTGGCCCAATTTTTTGCTGTTGTTTTTTCCCCATTGGGAGTGATGACAGGTGTGTTTTTCCACATATTTAATTGTATAACATTCATTTTATCGAGCTCTTTGATCGCTGCCTTATTGTTTAATGGTCCGCTATGTAATAGGTCACAGGCATGACAGTGACTCTGTTCAAAAAAGACACTAAGAGGTTTGCCATTTTTAAGTAAAGCCGGCAGGTTATAAGGCGGTTTGCTGAAAAAATCCCGCTCATTTAGACCGCCAAGTCGGAAAAAATCGCCAAGTTCTGCTCGTGCCATGTACTCGTGGAGTGTTTGTTTTTTATAAAACCCCTCAGTGACGTACCTTAGTGCTGCGCGAAATTTATAGGGAGGATAAAATCCTCGTAGTCGGAATATGGCTCGACCTTTTTCATCATAGAAAACCAGTGAAGGCGTAAAGTTAGTTTTATAATGAATGGCAAGTCCACGTTCAGTATAGGTTCTTCCATCAGTATCCGTAACGTCATCAATGCCCCAGATATTAAAAGCGATGACATCATAATGTAATCGCAGATAATTGACTATGCCTGGGTCGGATAGGCTGGTTTTTATAAACTGTTCACAGTAGGGGCAATGGTTTTGTCCAAAGTAGGTGATTATGCCTTTTTTCCCGGCTTTTTTTGCCTGCCTGAGATCATCACGTAAGTCCGGCTGTGATGTTTTAAACCAGTCGGGATAGATGAGCTCATGGGCTAACGGGTGGTCATTAAATTTTAATATATCGTGGTGAGTGTTGCTGGCATGAGCCTGTTGACAGAGTAACAGTCCATTCAATACCAGACTGATAAGTAAAAAAAAACTAAACCGAATTGTGGGTGGATAGGTATTTTTATAATACATGAAGTGAAATCATCTCAGATATAGCTGAATACTTATTTTAACTATATCGTGTATTAGTACAAACTTCCATAAAAGTACAATATATAAACTGGTGTAAATGATAGACTTATGGAGCCGCTGAATTGTTCAGATGACAATTTGTACTTTCATGGATTGACCAGCTATTTCTCATGTTTTTATTATGCTGGCTCTCCTGTTTTATAATTGAGAGACAGGTTTTTATCTTAATACAGGATTGCATCCTTTAGCCTATTCTGGAAATTAACATGTCATCAATAAAGTTCGAGTCATTTCCCCCCACGGTGTTGTTGCTTATTTCAACGCACTGCACCCATTGTGAATCGGTGTTGCAGATATTAACCAGGATGATCAAGCAGGGAGAAATAGCACAGTTGAAAGTTGTTAACCTGGAGCAGTTGCCGCATATAGCAGAAGAGATGGGAGTGCGATCAGTTCCCTGGATTCAGCTCGGCGATTTTATTTTTGAAGGCGTGCAGACGCAGCAGGCAATTACAAACTGGATTAAAAATATTGGAACCGAGCAGGGTGAGCGGCATTACCTGGATATGATGTTGACAGATGGTCATGTAAATGAAGTGATCAGTTATATTCGTAAGCGACCCCAGGCATTAGCAGTAGTGGCTTCATTTATGACGGATGCTGATGCAAAAATAAACCTGAAACTTGGCGTTGGCGTGGTGTTTGAAGAATTTGCCACGGATTCCGTCATGGACTTAGCGGTTCCAGTATTGCTTGAATTTCTAAATAATAATGATCCTCGTGTACGGGGCGATGCCTGTCATTACTTATCTTTGGCTGGCAGAAGGGAATATATTCCTGTTATACAAAAATGCCTTGAAGATGAAAACAAAGATGTCAGAGAAATTGCTCGGGACGGTCTGGAATCACTAGGGAATCTTTGATTAATCCTGCATGAAGTAAATTGCGAGCTGAATAATTCAGCTTCAAAGTGTGAAATGCACGTAGTAGCTGGTTATTGCGAAGTTTCGCCACGCAGGAGCTTAACCTACTGACATTCCTGGAAAATTTGTGCCTGGCATGTTTTACAGGTAGATTTATCCAGCCGGTAATAGATTCTTCGAATGGCTTCTGATTTTGAATCAAAGAAATGATGAGCGCCCACCTTTTTAATAAAAGAAGATTTGGCAGCAAACTCATATACAGATGATTTTAACCCTACAAAATACAGACCACCACCAAGACGCTTTAATTTGTCATTTTCCGAAACTAATGCTTCAGCGCCAGCCAGATCAATAAAATTTATACCGCTTCCGACAATTAGAATGTGATGGATTTTTTCATTTTCTACAATGTTGCTAATTTTATTTTGTATCTGATTAATTGAGCCAAAATAAATCGACATATCAATACGGATGATTTTTAGCTGCGGGCATTGCTTCAGTGGTTTTTTCTCAATATTAATCAGCTGGCGTTTGCTCGAGCTTTTGTCTGCATCAATCGATAAGGTGGGCATATAGGGCGTGGATGTTTTTGCAAGAAAAAATATCAACGAGAGTAATACGCCCATGTAAATGGCAAATTCGAGTTCCAGAAACAGAGTGGAGAGAAAGGTGGTGAGTAAAATAACGGTCTCTGCTCGACTGTTAAGTAAGATGTGTTTAATGTGATGAAAGTTAATCAGGTTATAGGCCACCAGTAAAATCACACCACCCATCGCAGCAACTGGCAGATAGGCAGTCAGTGGCGCAATTAATAAAACAATAACCATCAGTAAAAGGGCGGCAAAAATAGCGGACAGCGGTGTTTTTGCCCCCGCCTCATAGTTTATGCCTGAGCGGGTAAACGAGCCAGAACCGGCATAACTGGAAAAAAAACTGCCAAAAATATTCGAAATACCCTGACCAATAAATTCCTGATTGGCATCGATGCGTTGTCCCGATTTGCTGGCAATAGCGCGGCTGATGGATACGGCCTCAATCAGGCCAAGCAGCGCGACAGCAAAGGCTTCAGGTGCCAGTTCACGAATAGTGTCCAGGGAGAAAACAGGGCTGGAAAGCGGCGGTAAGTGCGCTGGAATCTCGCCAACAAGCTTAATCGTGCTGGTGTAGTCAGCCAAAAACAGTGCGACAACGCTACCAACGACCATACCAATGAGCAGGTTAGGAATTTTCGGGGTGAATTTCTTAATTAACAATGCGATTACCAGAGTAATCAGGGCGATACTGACCAGGTAATAGTTAATTTGACCAAGGTGAGTGAAAATATCAGTCCAGGTGTGCAGAAAAGACTGTCCTTTAGGCATACTAATACCCAAAACATGCGTCATTTGACTGCTTGCAATCAAGATAGCCGCACCAGCAGTAAAGCCGATGACAACAGTATGCGAAACAAAGTTAACCAGTGAGCCCAAACGCGCCAGGCCAAAACCCAGTTGATAGACACCTGCAAGGAAGGTAAGGGTTAAAGCGAGCGCAACAAACTCGGCACTGCCTGGTTCGGCATGATGGCTGATGGAAGAAAAAACAACAATTGAAATGGCTGTGGTTGGCCCTGAAACAAGGTGCCGGGAAGAGCCAAATAAGGCGGCAAAAATGGGCGTGACCATGGCTGTGTAAAGACCGTATTCTGGCGGCAGGCCGGCGATAGTTGCAAACGCGACACCCTGCGGTAACACGATAACAGAACCAGTAATGCCTGCCATAAAGTCGGCTTTTATGGATTCGCGTGTAACCAGTCGAAACCACTGTAAAAAAGGGAAAATTGAGGCAAGTTTAATGTTCATAACAGGTCGCGCACTTTGCCTGTTTCTAGGCAGGCAAGTTTAAGGTTTAATTAACAATGGGTTTTTTCTGGCTGGCTTCAAAAATATAACCAGTCAGTTAGGGGAATTGCTGGCAAAACTTCTTCATCTGCCTCTATAGACCTCTTCACGGGAGCGATCAGTCCTATCGTAGCATAGTGTAATGTTTTAATCATTAACATGATTTCTAACATATTTTTCATGGGGTTAGATGTTGATTATTGATATTGATGCTTAACTCAGGCTGAGGGTGTTAAGGCGGTGGTTGGGTTGATTTAAGTAAGTTGCTTAAAACTACCTGGTGTCTTGCTCCTCATTTGCGTTTTTATCTATGTGAATACAGGATTGAGGTTAAAGTTTTATTTCCAGGCTGTCGACAAAAAGCGTATAGATAAAATTAGAGGTCACGTCTACAAAATACAGCACCAATATGATTGCTTTAATGCCTGGCTGTTGATCTCCTGATGCATGAATCTGGATTAATGCCGACTTATATTTGCGCTACGATTAATGATTTAACCTCGGCTGATAACAAATTATGGACAAACAGGGTAAAAATACAATGTATGAGGATTGTTTATGGGGAATATGAAACAACAAGCAGACGCTACCGCAGGGAGTGAGACACTCACAGTTAATCGCATTTCAGCAATGTCTGAGAAAGACATGAAGCGAGTTGCTGAATTTATTGATATGCAGGCTGGAATACAATTACCTATGTCGAAGCAGGCACTGGTTGAAGGTCGATTGCGTAAACGTATGGAGAAGCTGGGGTTTAATGAATTTCGAGCCTATTTGAATTACGCGCTTGAAAGTACTGAAGGTGAGAAAGAGCGCCTGCAGTTAGTTGATGTAATTACCACAAATAAAACTGATTTTTTTCGCGAACCGCAACATTTTGATTATCTCATTAACTCTGTGTTGCCGGAAAAATTAAAAAACATCAGTAATGGCAGCATGAAAACATTAAATGTATGGAGTGCGGGCTGTTCAACGGGAGAAGAAGCCTACACGTTGTCGATGGTACTGGCGCAAGCACAGGAAAATAATAAAAATTTTAAATATTCGATTCTGGCGACAGATATTTCACATACATGCTTACGTGTTGGAAGCCAGGGTATTTATACAAAAAAGCAGATAGCACCAGTATCTACTGTGCTAAGAAAGAAATATTTATTAAAAAGTCGTAATCCAGATGAACCGTTTGTGCAGATGGGGCCAGAAATCAGGACTCCTATTCGATTTGATAAATGTAACCTGATGGATAGAACCTTTTCTATTGAGCAGAAAATGGATGTTATTTTTTGCCGTAATGTGATGATTTATTTTAATAATGAAACCAAACATGCATTGGTCAATAAATTTGAAAATCAGTTGATGCCTGGGGGCTATTTATTTGTTGGCCATGCGGAATCACTGAGTGGAATGCAGACCAATATGAAACAGGTTTCACCGATGGTGTATTTTAAAAAATATAAATAAGCTGGGAGTAAATTAATGCCAGTATTGAATAAAAAAATAAGCGTAATGCTGGTTGATGATTCTGCAGTAGTAAGGCAGACATTAACAGAAGTATTAAGTAGTGATGATCAGATTGAGGTGATAGCCGCATGTCAGGATCCTTATATGGCAGCGAAAAAACTTCGCACAATAGTTCCTGATGTGATGATGTTGGATATAGAAATGCCACGCATGGATGGCATAACTTTTTTACAGAAAATAATGTCGCAGCATCCACTACCAGTGATTATTTGCTCGTCATTAGTTGAAAAAGGTGCACAAACAACATTAAAAGCACTGGAATATGGTGCGGTAGATATCATACAGAAACCAACGCTGGGGACAAAAAATTTCTTACTGGAGGCACAAATACTAATAACTGATGCAGTCAAAGCGGCTGCAAAATGTTCGGTAAAAAAAATAAAGAAAAACTCTATTGTGACTGAGAAATTAACTGCAGATGCAATTCTGCCTGCGGCAGAGATTGGGGCGATGACAGCGACAACGGAAAAAATTATTGTTATTGGTGCATCAACTGGTGGAACGGAGGCTGTACGTTCTGTCTTGCAGGGGATGCCGCAGGATTGTTCAGGTATCGTTGTTGTTCAGCACATGCCGGAAAAATTCACTCGCTCATTTGCTGATCGGCTCAATGAATTATGTTGTATCAATGTTAAGGAGGCAGAAAATGGTGATACGATATTACGGGGTCATGCGCTTATTGCTCCCGGCAATTACCATACCATAATAAAGCGCAGTGGTGCCCGATATTTTGTTGAAATAAAACAGGGGCCTCTGGTTTCACGGCATCGCCCATCGGTTGATGTGTTATACCGTTCAGCTGCACGCTATGCAGGTAGCAATGCAATCGGTGTTATTTTAACCGGAATGGGTGATGATGGTGCGAATGGGATGAAAGAAATGTTTGATGCAGGTGCCTATACTATCGCGCAAGATGAAAAAACCAGTGTGGTATATGGAATGCCGGCAGTAGCAGTAAAACATGGCGGGGTGATAGAAAGTCTGGCGTTGGATAAAATGGCCTCAAGATTAGTCGAGGTAGAAGGTGGTCAGGGTAGTCATAGAGGAAGTACCCGGAAAGGGTATGGGAAAAATGGACTATAAATATTACGAGCCTGAAATACAGGAATATATTTCATCTGGAAAGCCGCTTAGTGTACTGGTTGTTGATGACAGTAAATCGATACGCTGTGCAATTAGCAATAGATTACAGTTAGGTGGACTTGAAGTAACCGAAGCCTGTGATGGTAAACAGGCATTAGCCTGCATCTATGAGAAAACACCTGATCTGGTTTTACTGGATGTAGTAATGCCAGGTATGGATGGTCTTAGCGTATTGAAAGTTTTACGTAGTAATTATTCTAAATTACAGCTACCAGTAATATTGATCACTTCAAGAAGTTCAACCAGTGAAATTGTCCAGGCAATAGATATGGGAGCGAATGACTATATGATTAAGCCTGTTGATTTTGATATCTTGTGGGCAAGATTAACAAATCAATTAATGCAGCGTCAGGCGGCAAAATATCTGCATTCAGCAAGGCAACGTTTAGAGGAAGAAGTCAGGCAACGTACACAGGAACTGCATAATAGCAACGCAATACTTAAGCGGGAAATAAAGGAAAAACTGTTGGTTGAGAGTAAGCTTAAGCGGCAGGCAAATTACGATGGTTTAACCGGGCTACCAAACAGAACGCTTGCTGTAGATCGTCTTGAGCAAACGCTGGTAAAGGCGAAAAGAGAAGGGTTGAAGCCGAGTGTTGTATTTATTGATCTGGATAACTTTAAATTTGTAAATGATACGATGGGTCATGCGGCAGGTGATGAGCTATTGAAAGATGCTGCTTTAAGATTAATGGATTGCACTCGTGAAAGTGATACGGTTGCTCGTTTAGGTGGTGATGAATTCCTTTTAATACTTAATGATATTAATAATCAGTCAACCAGTCCCCGGGAGATAGATCTGAAAATAGTGGGTGAGCGTATTATTGAAAATTTTTCTAAATCTTTTTTAATTGAAGGCCAGGAAGTAAATATTACGACCAGTATTGGCTTTTCTGTTTACCCTAAAGATGGGGTAGATGGTGAATCATTAATGCGGCATGCTGATTCTGCAATGTACCGATCGAAAAATGAAGGGAAGAATACTTTTTGTTTTTTTTCGCCAGAAATGACAGCGAAGGCGCAAATGCGAATGAAAATAGAAGCGCAATTACATCATGCGCTAACCCGCAATGAATTTTCAATAGTCTATCAACCTATTGTGGAAGCAGCAAGCAGCATGATAGTAAAAGCAGAAGCACTGCTACGCTGGAATAATGATGAGCTAGGTATGATAGCCCCGGATGTTTTTATACCTGTGGCAGAAGAAACCGGAATGATTGTTGACATTGGTGCGTGGGTCATTCAAACAGCCTGTCGACAGATAAAACAATGGAGAGATAATGGCTGGAATCAAATGCGCGTTACGGTTAATGTTTCTGCACGACAGTTTCACGAAGATTCAAATTTAATTAAAGTTATTAAGGAGTCGTTAAAAGCGAATAAACTCGATGCTGATGCTTTGCAACTTGAGTTAACGGAAGGTATTTTGATGCGTGAAAATGAACACACCACTGCCATAATGCAGTCTTTTCAGAAATTAGGCATTAAGTTATTAATTGATGATTATGGTACGGGTTATGCATCTCTTTCTTATCTGCAGAAATACAATTTTGATACCTTAAAGATAGATTATAGTTACATTAAAAATGTATTAATTAAAGAGCATGATGCAAAACTCGTTAAGGCCGTTATTGCAATGGCGGATAGCCTGGGATTGACTGTTGTATCGGAAGGTGTTGAAACAGAGGGACAGCATAAATTTTTACTGGATGCGAACTGTAAGTATGCACAAGGCTATTATTTTAGCCCACCTGTTCAAGCACAAGCATTTGAAGCACTTTTGTATAAGCTTAATTCAGTAAAAGTAACGAAACAGAAAGCACTCTCACTGATTTCATCTGGCAGATAGGATATAAGCACAATGTTAAAGTATGATGGTAAAAAAGTAGTGTTGCATCCAGGGGATATTTTCTTTACCAGAGAAAAGCTACAAATCCACACTCTGCTTGGCTCATGTATTGCTATAACATTATGGCACCCTAAGTTGCTTGTAGGTGGGATGTGCCATTTTACTTTACCAAAATATACGGGGGTACGCTCGGTGGGAGCAAAACTTGATGGCCGCTATGCCGAAGATGTCATTAAAATATTTAAGCAGGAGATGGCGAAATATAATACGAATATAACTGAATATGAAGCAAAAATATTCGGTGGTGGTAATATGATGCGTGATAAAGGTGAAAATATTGATGATACTATTGGGACTAAAAATGCGGCTTGTGCTATGCAGTTATTAATGGCTGAGGGTGCGGCTATTTTAGTTGCTGCAGTAGGGGAGTTTGGTCATCGGCGCATTGTCTTTGATGTGAAAAATGGTGAGGTTTGGGTTCGGCATATTAAGAAAGAATCGAGTTCAAATATTACTAATAGTGTCGCTTAAGTTATGGACTCTGAGTAATTCAGCTTACAATTTACTTTATTCAGTAACAAGGATAAGAGATTCTTTTGTCCATTATGCACTTTTTCCTGGGAATGATAATCCGGTTCAGTTGTTACAGAAATCCATAACAGAAAAGCTATTCCATTTGCCTGGAAAAGTAAATGAGTTTTATCACCGGTATGTGATTTATGTAAATTAATGAAGAGATAGATTGGTAAGGGTGTACTAGTGTGTTTTATCAATTAAAGCTTCTGTTTTGTATGCCGACTATTGTGGTTGTAGCGGGATGAAAATGTCTTGTGGCAGCCGCATTACTGCGGCTGTTTGTTGCTAGCGTGTTAGCGGTGTTAGAAATTAGTGACAAGGGTATAAACCAGTTATGGATTCAATATAATTATGCGAATTATTTCAATTATTAATCAAAAAGGTGGTGTAGGAAAAACGACTACTTGTGTCAATCTTGCTCATGCGCTAACACTTGAGAACTATGCAGTTACATTGATTGATCTAGATCCACAGGGACATCTTTCGGCTAGTCTTGGGTTGACGGATAAAGATAATAATATCGACATGATGGAAGGTATTGATAGTGTTTTACTGGGTGATGCTGAAATTAGTAAGGTTACTTATAAGGCCAGAGATGGGCTGCAGATTATTCCTGCAGGTTATAAATTAAACGATGTTGAGCACGTTGAAGGGGCTGGTGTTGCTAGAGGTTTGATGTTGCAAAAGGCATTGGCGGGGGAATTTGATGATCAGGATTTTATCCTTATCGATTGTCCACCATCATTAGGACTGTTAGCTATAAATGCCCTGTTTGTTGGCCAGGAAGTGCTAGTTCCAGTGGTAGGGGATTATCTCACCCTGTGCGGTGTTTCTCAATTAATGCAAACATTAAAAAGATTTGAATCAGTGCGAAAAAAGAAAATGACCACCTGGTTTGCATTAACACGATTCCATCCGCGAGGTCGATTAGCACGTGAAGTTATGGGTAAGTTAATGCGCTATTTTCCAGGCATGGTATTGGCTACAGCAATACGCGAAACGATTGCCTTAGCAGAGAGTCCTGGTTATGGTAAAACAATATTTGAATACAGTCCGCGGAGTCATGGTGCTGAAGACTACACAATGCTGGCGCAGGATTTAATACACGGGAGAGCATTGTGAGTGATAAAAAATCAATAATAAAAGAGCAACATGATCCGCTGTCCTGGTTGCTACAAGATGAGGATTCTACGGGAATGGAGGCAGCAGATAAAAATGAGATTCTAGCTGAGAAGGTTGAAATAGAGCCTACGCTGGAGGCTGGTGATAATCAAATCAATGAAGCCGCATTAAACGATAACCTTGATAAGATTATTGACAGTGGTAACGTAAATGAAAGGAGTGATAAGAATATTATTCTGGCGGTTGAGCCGGATCGAGAAAATAGTGGAGCCAAAGAAATAGACGATGAGGAATTAACGATGCAATCTACCGATGCGGAAAAAAACAATGATAACCAGGAAGCAGCTGCTTGTCCAGAAACTGTAAGTGTTCAGGATGATATAGAAACTCTGGTGCTTGATGAGGATATGAGTATTATTCATGTTGGTCAGTTAAAGGAAAGCTGGTTGCCATTGGTGGATGGATTTAAGAATATAAGGATTGATGCCAGAAAAGTTGAAGATATTGATACAGCAGGACTGCAGTTATTATTAAGCTTTGTGAAAACAATTAAAGCAAAAGAACGTAAAATCATCTGGCAGGAACCATCTGCAGCACTGCTTGGGGCAGTCACTGAAACAGCATTAAAAGAGGTAATGGGAATTTAAAGTATAGTCTATTCTGTTAAGGAAGCCATTGAACAATGGGTATCCTTTTCATTTGTTTCAGTAATAAGTAAATCAGGAGGAGGTATGTCGGTTAAGAAGCATATATTTGATAATGGTAAAAAAGTACAAATTAATATCTCTGGACGTTTTGATTATGAATCATCACAGGCATTTAGAGATGCATACCGTCATCTGCCTGATGTAGAAGGGAGGGACTTCCATATTGATTTAAGTGATGCAATTTATATGGATAGTTCAGCGCTTGGTATGCTGTTATTGCTGCGGGAACATGCAAAAAGTAATGGTGGTGTCGTATTTATAGAGAAACCGGGTGATCAGATAGAAAAGATACTTAAAGTTGCAAATTTCGAACAGCTTTTCAGTATCAACTGAGCGAGTTTGTATTGAACAATTAAACAAATAATGCCTGTATTAGCTAAAAACAAGTTAGAAACACTGCGTTATTTACTGGTTATTGACGTGCGTTATGAGGGCGTTAAAATAAAAAAACAACTGGAACCGAAAGGTTACCATGTATTGTTAGTGACAACAGTATCAAGAGCAATGCAGCTCTATAGAGAATACCGGATTAATATGATTTTTATATCAATCGAATTGATTGATAAAGATGCTGTTGAAATGATTACGACAATAAGATCTGAAGAAAGAGAGCAACCTGTTATTGTTGTACTGGAAAAAAACAAAATAAAGAAATGCTTGCCTGAAAAGATAATGAATGGTTTGAATGATAATTTTTCTAAATTATTCAGTAAAAATATCCTGTTCACACATGTTAACTTAATTGATAGCCTACTGGGTATTAGGCTATTTCATAGTGAGTGGATAGAAGATCAGAAAGTGGCAAAAAATATTTTTGACGCTGTTATCAATACACGAAATCTTATCATAGAAGATATGCGTATACATTGCCAGGCCGCAGATGTTTTCTGTGGTGATATGGTACTAACAGCTAAACATCCGAATGACGACCTCTATGTGCTTTTTGTTGATCTAACCGGTCATGGTTTATCTGCAGCAATAGCCATATTACCTGTTTCTGATATGTTCAGTAACCTGGTGGAAAAAGAATTTAGTGCTGAAATGATTTTGCAAGAAATCAATGCGAGACTATTATATTTATTGCCTACAGGTATGTTCATGGCCTGCTGTATGATAAAAATAAATTTGGCAGAAAAAACAATTGGTGTATGGAATGCAGGGATGCCTGATGTCTATCTTATTGATACTCTTGTTAATGACATTACTAAACAATTTGTCTCTTCAGGCGTACCACTTGGGATTGTAGAGATGAATGCTGATAGTATTCATTTTGAAACAGTAAAAATAAAAGCTTGTAACCAGATTTTTATGTTGTCAGATGGCGTGACTGATGTTCTCGATGAGAAAGGTAATATGCTCGGTATTTGTCAGTTTGAAAGACTGTTAAAAAATGGTATTGATAAAGCGGATAGCTTTGATAAAATTATGGATGAGATTGTGCGGTTTAAAGGCAGTGCCGTCCTGCAGGATGACGTAACACTAGTAATGATCCCATTTAAGAATATACTAAGGAACCTGTAATTAATTTTGGACGAAGTAGATTGTGATTTAAAATGTTCAGATGTAAGCCGGAAATTACACGTAATAGCTGATTTTCCCGAAGAATTGCAACGTAGAATCTGGACATTTTAGGTGCAATATAGGCTGATTGACATTTTATGGAGTTAGCAAGAAATAAAGAGTAAATGCTGAGGGATGAAAGAAACAGGCGCTACAATTTTAGTTATTGATGATGAGGGATTTAATCTTGAGCTGATTAAGGAGTATCTTAATGTCGCTGGTTTTGAGTGTGTAGGTGTAAATAATGGACAGCAGGCGTTAGCGTTAATAAATAAAAATTTTGACAGATATTGCTGTGTCTTGCTCGACAGGATGATGCCGAAAATGGATGGTATCGAAGTGCTTAAGCGTATAAAAGGTAATAGGCTACACAGTCGGCTTCCTGTTATTCTGCAAACTGCAATGACCGGCGGGGAAAATGCACGCGAGGGGGTCGAGGCGGGTGCATATTACTATTTGACCAAACCCTATGATCAGAAAATGTTGATAGCCATTGTTTCTGCTGCGGTAAATGATTATGATCAATATAAACAATTGCAGGCTAAATTAAATGAAACAGCCTATTCGTTACAAATGATGCAATCTGGGCATTTTAGATTCAAAACATTAGAAGACGCTAAAATGTTAGCAGTTCTATTGGCAAAAGCATGCGTTAATGCAGATAGTGTCGTTATTGGGTTGTCGGAATTACTCATTAATGCTGTTGAGCATGGTAATTTGGGTATTAGTTATAATGATAAAACGCGATTAAATGAAACCAGCTTATGGCGGAACGAAATAACCCGTCGCTTACTTATGGAGGTCAATCGGGATAAGGAAGTTAGCGTCGACTTCGAAAAAAAAGAGAAGCAGTTAAATTTTATTATTCGTGATCAGGGAGAAGGGTTTGACTGGAGTATGTACATGGAAATGAACCCTGAGCGTGCACTAAATAGTCATGGACGTGGTATAGCAATAGCAAACTCAGTTGGTTTTGATGAAATCGAATACCGTGGAAAAGGTAATGAAGTGTGTGTAAAAATACAAAGAAGCCGCTGATTAATACTGAATGATTAAGCGTCAGGAGGTAAAATGCCGATAATAGTTGATTATTGCGAAGTTTCACCCTGCCAGTGGAATTTTACAACCTGTAAGCGACGGGTTCATGGATTGGTCAGGGGTATCCTTTTCATTCGTTTCAGTAATGCATCCCCGCTGAGTTATGTTGGGGAAAGTATAGAGAATATAATCGAGTATATTAAATCATCTGGCCAGCCTAATTAAAATGCGTAATAAATCCTCCACACTACTCGATCTCTCCGAAAAGGAATTGCAGACACTCAGCGACTCATTGAAAAGAGCTATTGTCCGGTTAACTACGGTTGCAAAAGGCGATAATGCAAAGATAAATTCACTCCTTGATGAAATCAAGCGTAATGTAAAAGACAAACTGGATTTAACTTTACTTGATGCCGAGCTTGATGAACTGTTTATGCTGATAAAGAAACTTGATATTGCTGAGACAGCAGCAATAGCACCAGCAATAGCACCAGCAATAATACAAGAACCAGTTGCACATAATCATTTGAAATCGGCGATAAAAAATTACGATTTTTCCTCGATAGCGGCTACTTATAAAGTATCGATAAACGGACTGATTGATGGTGATCTGTCAGAAGATGCGCTATCAAAAGAAATATTACAACTAATAGACAAAATGAGTGGTGAAATAAACGCATTGACCAGTGCGACGAATGATCAACATAAAGCGATCGGGAATTTTCAACATGACATAAGAAAAACTTTATCTCTCAACGCTGAAAGCAACAAAAATCTGGGTACAAAAGCTATTCTTGACGAGCTTGCGAAAGAAATATCGAATCAAATTAAACCGGACAACAGTCATACGAAAACGGGAGTAGTCGATATAGAATCACCTGGAAAAACTATCAATTTACTTGATAGTTTTATCCTGTTGCTGGATAGTCTGGAAACTGCATCCGCGGATAAGAAGAATAAAGATGAATTGATCAAGGTATTTTCATCATCTGCTTATGATGCTGAATCATGGAAAACAAGTATTAAAAAACTTGCGCAGTTAATTAATAATGACATTTGTCTGCTGCAGCAGGATAAGAACGATTTAAGTGATTTTGTCAATATGTTTTCCATGCAGCTAAGTGATATAGAGTCTTATGTTGAGCAGACACGTATAGATAGGGAAGATACGACTAACAACGCAGTACAATTAAGAAAATCTTTAGATCTCAATGTGAGAAAAATTCAGAATGAAGTAGGCATAGCGGACAATCTTTCCAGATTAAAAGAAAATGTAAAAAAACATCTAGATAATATAAAGGAGACTATTTCCAGACATAAAAAACAGGAAGTGGAAACGGAAAAGATATTAACAGGTAAATATGACCTGATTATGAAAGAGTTGGTGCAATCAAAAGAACAGACTGAATCTTTGCAGGAGCAACTGGACGAGAGTAGAAAAAAACTACTGCGAGATGCATTAACGGGTGTACCTAACCGCCTTGCCTATAATGAACGTATTATTACTGAGGTTAATCGTTGGAAACGAACGAAAGAGCCGTTATGTTTAGCAATGTGGGATCTTGATCACTTCAAGAATATAAATGATACCTATGGTCACGATGCGGGTGATAGAGTGCTTAAACTATTTGCAAAAATTATTCTTGGCCGAGTTAGAAAAGTTGATTTATTTGTAAGAATGGGGGGCGAAGAATTTTTATTAATGATGCCTTCTACGGCTATATCGACTGCGTTAGCTTTGAATAACAAATTGCTTGTAATATTGGAGAAGTATAAGTTTCATTATCAGGGCGAGCTGTGTCCGGTTACAGCTTCAGTCGGCATTGCTGAATTTGAAGCGGGTCTTGATGATGAGGTGGTGTTAAAACGGGCGGACAAGGCTCTTTATATCAGCAAAAATTCAGGTCGAAATCGATGCACAGTGTTTAGAGCGGGATAGAGTTTAATTACAACTAGATTATGATTCTAGTTTATAGTAATGGTGCGGTTTTTAGCGGCTTGCTTCCAGTATAAGAGTATTTACAATGTGAGAATTATGGTCTATAGGCTCTATAAGATATTTAAATTATTGTGAGATTATAATGGAAGGGAATGATGTCTTCTTGCAAAAAGTAAGAAGTGCACAACTAGATCTGGTCTATAGTACGCGCCGATATTCAATTCTTACCATGTCTCTTGGTGCAATACTGATATATGTAACAATGTCCGACTTTAGCCAGATTCCACTTGGTTACTGGCTGTTTTATATGCTTTGTGTCGATGCATATCGAATTTTTTGTACAATACGTTACGGCTGGAAAGAGAAGAGTAACCGTATTAGTTTTACAGCAGCAAGGCGAGGCATTGTTACTGGCGTAATATTATCCGGTGCTGGTTGGGGAGCCAGTGCGTTAATACTTTTTCCATATCTGGACTCATTACACCAGACTATATTTATGGTTATTATGATAGGGGTTTCAACAGGCGCAACCTCAACATTGGCCTATATGAAAGATATTGGATTAATATTTGTTTTACTCGTTAATGTTCCCTTTATAATCAGTATTTTTCTTGCAGATAAAGATGTATTCATTCTTGGTGTCATTGTATTCGTCTACCTGATATTTATATTAAAAAATATTAAAGTATTATATCGTAATAGTGAGCAGTTATTATATATGGAGTTTCAAGCTAAGAGGCGCAAAAAAGAGCTGATAATTCAGCGTAAGAGAGCGATGGCAGCAAATATAGAAAAATCCGCCTTCCTGGCTAATATTTCACATGAGCTACGTACACCAATGCATGCTATTCTCGGCTTTTCTGAGTTGGGTATAAAAAAATTTGAAACCGCATCCGCAGAGAAATTGTTCACTTATTTTTCTCGAATTCAGGAGAGCGGGCAGCGCCTTTTAGACCTGTTGAATAACCTGTTAGATATATCAAAATTTGAAGCCGGCCGGATGAAACTTGAAATGAGCCGAGGTGATTTAACGGAATCAATAAATATTGTTACCAAGGAACTGGCTCCGCTGTTAGTGGCACGCTCACAAAAATTAGAATTACGGGCGAATACAGATGACAGCGTAGCAATTTACGACAAAGATAGAATTATTCAGGTCATCAACAACCTGCTTTCAAATGCAATTAAATTCTCAGCAGAGAATAGCTGTATTTTTATTAGTATTGATGCAGCTTCGATAAATACTCGATCTGGAAAAATTATTGATGCGGTATCGGTTAGTGTCAGCGATCAGGGGATAGGTGTTCCTGATGATGAGCTTAAGACGATTTTTGATAAGTTTGTGCAATCGAGTAAACATGAAAAAAATGGTGGCACAGGTCTTGGTTTATCGATATGTAAGGAAATAATACATCTGCACTCTGGTACAATCAGGGCATTTAATCAACCACAAAAAGGCGCGGTCTTTCGCTTTGTTATTCCGCGCGCGCAACCTCTGAATGGACAAAAAAGCCGTGTAAAAAATTGAATTATAGTTGACAAATTATTGTCGGTAACTATTTCACGTATTAGTAATCTGTTGTTTAATAAAATAATATTATTATGGCATGAAACCTGCATTGTACATTCTGTACAACAATAAAGGTGTCAAAGTTATGGCAGTTAATGCAGCTTTATCATTTAACAGAATGTTTGTTCGAGATGCTGGCTGGAAAATTGGTGGGTTGGATGAACAAGTTAGCAATAGCATTGGCTTGCTGCCGTCCTCTGGTTCCGTTTCATCACTCCATCATAAAATAGAGCTGGTGCCATGAACGCACAATTAAATCAGTTTTCTGCTGGTGCTGAAAAAGATGATGCTGAAATCTTTTTAGCGGAGCTGTTGAATATTAGTGATGATGTCGTCATGGTTGAAAATAAAAGACCCATCAGCCAGCGCCGAGTGGATCAAGTCAATGGTTTGAGCCGGAAAGCGAATAGAAACATAAGTAGTATTATTTCCAGCATTCGTGATGAAGGTTCGGCACTTGAAACGGGTGAAAATACGAGTCGCATTGAGTCCAGAGGTGCGATAAGCACAAATAATGTGATGCAGTTTGAGTGTATGGATGTTGAGGCGATGGACAGAGAGAGGACTTCTTTTGATGCTATTATGGCCGCTAAAGGGGTTAAGAAAAAACCGAGTGCCGAGCGACAGAGCAGCGTAATGAGTTCTGGAGTAAGCATGGATGACACAGCTATCGCTGAGTTAAATACGGGAGTAAAGAAACAAACCTGGTTTAAGCTAAATCCAGCGCTGCTCTTTTCTTACCTCTTAACGGCTATTTTATTATCTGGCGCAGCCGTAATGGTTTACCAGTTTAAGAGTCAGTCGCATGAATTAGAAAAAGTACTGACCCTGTATAAAAAATCAATCGATAATAAAAGCGTGTCGGCTACTGAAAGTGAAACACTAAAAGTATCGAAACGGTTGGAAAAAGTGTCGGTAAAAAAGGCGAAAGTGACATCTGTGCTAACGCCGGTTGTAAAAACAGTAAAACCGGATAGTAGAAATGAAGGCAATAAACGACAGAAAATAGCCGTTCTGGTATCAACTCAGGAGGGGGCGGAACTTAAACAAAGTGCCCGTATTATCGCAATAAACACAAAGAGTAAACCGTTATTAAATAAGCCTTCAAGTAGTCATCCAGTAAAAATAAAACGATTATCTGAAAACGAAAGTAAAGCAGTTAAGAAAAAAACAGTTGAGAAGATGCTTAAATCATCTAAGTCTGTCCTGATGGTGGCTCCTGCTTTATCACAACTATCGCGGCCAACGATTTTTGCGGTTAATCTGGCTTCCTTTAGCGACAAGAATAAGGCAATCAAACAACTTAAGGGGTTACGTTCTGATGGTGTTGGAGCGGTAATGAAAGCAACGCTTATTTATGGTAAAAAAGTTTTTCGAATTAGTGTTGATGGCTTTCCAACTCGTGATAAAGCAAATACCTTCATTCTGAAGATAAGAGAAAAATATGGACTTGAAGGTTGGGTGAGGCGCAGTTAATAACTCCGTTTTCTTAAATATCGCACAATATAGACCTACAATTTACAGTCTGGGGATGGTCAGAAAGTAGAATGTTTAACCTGCATTTATCACGATGTAATCAAGTATTATATTTCGTTATATTCAACCACCGTTGTTAACTGGTACCCCTTGTTGCGTATGGTACGTATTAATTTGGGGTTTTTTGGATTAGCTTCTATCTTTTTTCGTAATTTTGAGATTGCCATATCAGCAGAACGATCCAGTGGTGACCATTCCCTGCCTGAAATTATTTTAAGAATTTCATTACGACTGATTGCTTCATATGGACGACAGGCAAGGGCGGTTAGCATCTGAAATTCACAACTGGTGATTTCAATGGTTTTGTTCTCAGGAGAATGCAGGGTCTGGTTGATAAAGTTAAGCGTCCAGCCTGCAAATCGGGCTTCTGTTTTACGGTGCTGCTTTACCGTTTCATGTTGGGTTCGACGCAGTACGGATTGAATTCTGATCAGTAGTTCCTTTTCTTCAAATGGTTTAGTTATATAGTCATCTGCTCCAATTCCAAAGCCGTTAATTTTATCGTTAATATCTGATTTTGCAGTAAGGAAGATAATGGGTATTGTAGAGGTGTTTCTTACCTCTTGCGCCAGGGATAAACCATCTTTGTCGGGCAGCATTATATCTAACAAAATAAGGTCAAAGTCGGCATTTTGCAGATAGCTGTGCATTTCATCACCATTAATAGCGCAACTTAGTTGATATTTTGCATGCTCAAGATAGCGTCGAATCAGTCGACACAGGCGTTGGTCGTCATCAACGTAAAGAATTTTATTGTTTTGCATTCTCAAGTATCCGTGATAGTTAGTTGCACTTTGGTTGAATCTATAAGGAACCTCTGATCAATCCATAAAGTCGTAGCTTACAAGCTGAAATATCCAGCTTTGGCGAGGTAAAATTCCACAATAGCCGATTATATATGTGCTTCACGCCTTGAAGCGGAATAATTTAGCTCACAATCTACTTTATACGGAATTAATGAGAGGTTCCATAAGTTGAGGGCTATTAATAGATGCTGTTGCGTTTTAGCTTAATTAACGATATAAGTCAAAAAAATGAGCGGATATTTCAGGTTACGGTAGACAGAATATCATTCTACAGCCGCTAAAGATTTTGCATGACAGGCCGCTACTAAGGCTAGATAGTGTATATAAGCGGGCTGGTTAGAAGGTTTATTCCCTGCCTTTAATTACCCCCGTGCCTGCCGAACCGTAAAGAGATTAGAAAATGAGGGTAATTAAATGGATCTAGCAACACTGATTGGTTTTGTCGGTGCGTTTAGCATGGTCTTTCTATCTATTATGATGGGCGGAAATTTGGGGATGTTTGTTAATGTTCCCAGTATCATGATTGTGTTCGGTGGGACAACGATGGTTGTGTTAATGAAATTTCCGCTAAATGTCATGTTGGGGGCGTTTGGTGTTGCGGCAAAAGCTTTTGTCTACAAGTCGCAGAAACCCAGTGAGATTATTGAGCAAAGTATTGAACTGGCCAATATTGCACGTAGAGAAGGATTGCTGGGGCTGGAGAGCATCGAGGTTAAAAATGAGTTTTTACGTGATGGTATACAGCTTGTTGTTGATGGTAATGATCCGGTGCTAGTGCAAAAGATGTTAGCTAGAGATATTAGTCTTTCTATTGAACGGAATGAAGTTGGTGTCAGTATTTTTAAAGCATTTGGGGACGTAGCACCAGCAATGGGGATGATTGGCACCCTGATAGGGTTGGTGCAAATGATGTCCAATATGAGCGACCCATCTACAATTGGGCCGGCGATGGCCGTTGCTCTGCTAACAACATTTTATGGTGCAATTATTGCGACTGCTCTGGCATTGCCTATTGCGGATAAATTAACCCATCGTAGTAATGAAGAGCGCCTTAATAAATCTATGATTCTTGAGAGCATTAGCGCGATTCAGGAAGGGTTAAATCCACGTATGATTGAAGGTTTGTTGAATGCTTACCTACCTGAAGGTAAGAAGTTTAGCTCGGAAGATAAAACTGCATGATTTCCTCTTCAGTCACTGTTAAGAAAATGAATCGGTTATGAATCAGAATTATGAGTATGAAGAACGAAAATGTCCTGAAGGGCTGCCTGCATGGGTAATGACCTTTGCAGATTTAATGTCATTATTACTGGCATTTTTTGTACTCATGTTTTCATTCTCAGAAATTGATAAGCAGGCGTACAAAGAAATGGCGGGATCAATGAAAAATGCATTTGGTGTGCAGCGTGTAATAAGGGCAAATGAGCCACCAAAAGGCGTTAACATTATTGCGCGTGAGTTTAGTCCCGGTCGCCCAATTCCTACACCAGAAAAAGCCATCAGGCAGATGACTACGGATGATTATCATCAGTATCCGATACTTGCGGATAAGGCTAAAAATAGCAAAAATAATAAATCAGATAAATCAGGAAAAAGAACCACTGTTGCAGCTAACCATGTTGTGAATAATGCAGCTGAGCGTGAAACTCTGAAACGGGAAAAACTTGTCAGGCATGATAGCGCAGTTATTCGGGAAAAACTGAGTAAAGAGATAAAAAAAGGTTTAATCGAGCTTAAAGTAAAAGACAAAGAAATTATATTGCGTATTCGTGAAAAAGGTTCTTTTCCCTCTGGTAGTGCCAAAATGATTGCGCCATTCAACGCTGTGGCGAAGAAAATTTCTGAAGCCTTTAGTGGTTTTAATGGTGAAATTATTGTTTCGGGTAACACGGATAATGTACCAATTCATACCAAACGTTTCCGTTCTAATTGGGAGTTATCTGCATCCCGTGCTGTGAGTGTGATTCAGGAGTTAAGAAAGCAGCCAGGATTAAAAAATAAACATTTTCAGTTAGAAGCTTATGCTGATACCAGGCCATTGGCATCGAATAAGACCTGGCAGGGTAGAGCTAAAAATCGTCGGGTTGAAATAAAGCTTTCCTATAATCACTTGCCAGTTAATAGACAAAAAATTGCAAAACAACTAAAAGCACGGGTAACGCAAACAGATGCAATTAAGGTAAATAACGATGGCACGAAATAAAATTGGTGGTGAAGATGACAGGCGTGACTATTTTAGAATTGATGATATTTCTATTCTTAAACATACCCTTATTGATGAAGATAACCTGCTATCAAAAGACGAAGTTTTATATCGACAACGAAAAAAAAGATTAACACTAAAAGCAAAACTGGAAAGGATGACAAGGGAAATGCGGCCACTGCATAAAATGATTGCGGCAAGGAATGAAAAGATTGCACAATATTTATCCGTGATAGATAAAAAGCTGGAAATATTGAGTGACTGCCTGGTAAGTAGCGAACTTATTGAAATGGATATCGATCCCAGTGAAATCAATATAGGCGCAGGTGGTATTTCTTTTTTAAGTAATGCTCCGATCATGACGGCCAGCCTGATTGAAATTGAGCTGGTTTTGTTGCCGGAGAATAACGTTATTTTTAGCTGTGCAAAAGTTGTTAGCTGTACTAAAACAGATGCTCACTTAGCGGAAAAAAATAACTATAAAATTGCTGTTGAGTTTATCGATATGGATGAAGGTGTGCGTGATTTAATTAGTCATCATGTAATAACGAAAGAATTAGAAGCGGTGGTTGGAAATCACGACGGTATAGAAGGATGAAAGCGTGAATCACCCCCGTTTTTGTCGATGTAAGAATTGCCAGGCTATGCGCGAGACAAAAGACTGCCTGTAAGCATTATGTACAGTCCCACTTGTGCGGCTCTCTTAGAGAGATTCACAGACATCTTTATCCATAAGAAATGGATTAATGATGGTAAGACTGCCTATTTTTTGCTGATGCTGCATATCTTCACTCAACAAATAATGACAATCTAAAAACAATGCAGAAGAAATAATTAAGCTATCCCACCATGAATAACCGTACTGATCCTGAATTTCCCAGGCAGACTCGATTAAGGTAGTTGAAATATCCAGTGGTTGCCAAACACTAAGTGCCCGCAAATCAGATCGAGCCTGTTCCTTTGAAAGCCCGGGTTTAAGCTTTTGAGTGACCGTCACATAAAATTCATTCATCACCTGAGTGCTAATTCTACCGCTTTCATCTTTCCATAAATGCTTGAGCCATTGTTTAGCTTTAGGCTGTTTTTCCGGTTCGGAACTATCCCGGCTATAAATTAAAATATTGGTATCAACAAAATACTTAACGCGCATGCAAACCATCCCGTGAAGGATATTTTCCCGATATTTTCAAGGGGCGGGCCTCAACACCAAGAAACTGCTGCATGGCCTGTGAATAACCCGTTTTTTCCTTTTTCATTTGTTTAAGCAAATGGCCAAGAATTTGGGAAACACTGGTATTATGCTCTGCCGCCCAAACTTTTGACCAATGTGCCACATCATTTTCAAGTTTTATAGTAATATTTTTCATAGCACGATTATAGTGCTGCACAAATATGTTGTCAATTTACAACCCATCTCAGTCTATCTATAGCTTAATGCTTTATCAATAGACTTGACCTCTTAGATCTCTTTTTCTTTTTTTAATAATGATACTTGATTCAAGCGTTCGGCATTTTTCGGACGTGCCATTAAATACGCAGTTTCTTCATACGAACGGAAAACCTCAAGACTCATAACAACCGCTGGTTGTCCATTTTGTCGAGTAATAATCACAGGCGCATGATCTTCGTTTACTTTATTTAAAGTGTCAGCTAAATGTATTCTCAATGATGAATAGCTCATAATATTCATATTACTAATGCCTTTTCCAGTGTACCTGTTATTGTACGCAAATATTTAAAATGCCTCAATAAGCGTTTTTATTAACCAGCCCACGGAAGATGGTCATAATGAAAATTTTAATATCGAGTAATAGTGTCCAGTTTTCAATGTAATACAGATCATGTTCAATGCGGGTATGCAAACAGGTATTCCCCCGCCAGCCATGCACCTGCGCCCAGCCGGTTAAACCTGCCTTAACCAGATGTTTTTTCATATAATGGGGCACTTCATCTTTGTATTGTTCAACAAATACTGGGCGCTCTGGACGTGGCCCAATCAGCGACATTTCGCCTTTTAACACATTAAATAACTGGGGTAATTCATCGAGGCTGGTTTTTCTTAAAAAAGAACCGAACGGGGTAGCACGCCTGTCCAGCTTACTGGCCCAGACAGGACCGGTGGCTTTTTCGGCTTCTACTGGCATGGAGCGAAACTTGAACATGGTAAACTCCTGCTCATTCCAGCCCACCCGTTTCTGTCGGAATAACACCGGCCCCGGTGAACTCAACTTCACCCCAATGGCTATTATCAACATCAGTGGACTCGCCAGAACCAGCAATACCACGGACAAAACATAATCCTCAACCGTTTTGATTACCCTGTTCAGTCCATTGATCGCTGAATAGGATATATTCACCACTGGCACCCCAGCAACCTCAGACAGAGCATGGTGCATTAACTGGTATTCGAAAATATCCGGCACATAACGAATTTCTACAGGAGAACCTTCAAGCGCAACAATCACTTTACGAATCATTTCTTCATCACTATGCGGTAGAGAAATCCAGACCTGGTCAACCGCCTTTTCATCGACATACTGCCTCAGTTCAGCAATATCCGTAATCTGCTTTTTATCCCTTAGCGCAGCAGGTAGCGCGCCTGCTTCAGGCCAGAAAAGTGCAGAAATCTCCAGCCCGAACCAGGTAGAATGTTGCAGGCGTTTAGCCACAATGACTGCTTGTTCACCCGCACCAATAATAACTAAATGACGTTGATTGAACCCGCTGGAACGTAACCAGCGTAACGCAATGCGCATGGTGACACGCAAACCAACAAACACGGCCCAGGCCGAAACGAACCACAGACCTATCCACATACGTGAAAAGTTCAATCCAGATTTGGTTACAAACGCCGCCCAGGTTAATAACAGACCAACTGTCAACCAGGCAATGGTTAAACTTTTTATCTCAGACAGGATAGAAGACCCTCGCCAGACTCGGTACACCATACACACTGGAAAGATAACAGCAGTCAACGCCACTGCTATTAAAGTGGCTTTAATATAATGATCAGGCATGCCCTGCGCAATATAGGTTTGATAAGCCGGTGAAAAATAATAAGCAACTATACTAGTGCCAGCAACGATCATCAGATCAAAACAGCGTAACAGAAAATTCAGAATACTGGCGTGGCCTTTAAGAAACCCTTTTTTTATCATAATCCCTGTTCCTGCGCAACAATACAATTTAGCTGCATATTGTACGCAGTTCAAGGTTATTGTAAATACTTACTCTATTCATTATAATTAACAGAAACAACAGAGACGGGGAACTATCAGGGTAACCGACTGATGAATTGATTCACATCATTTTCAAGTTTTATAGTACTATTTTTCATAGCACGATTATAGTGCTGCACAAATATATTGTCAATTTACAACCCATCTCAGTCCATCTATAGCTTAATGCT
>CAYTUK010000014.1:0-58387 GCA_964441285.1 uncultured Thiotrichaceae bacterium
ATGCGGGTGTCGAGTCTACAGGGATGTATTCACCGCGTGTCTTTAACAATGGGTAGCCTTTTCATTCGTTTCAGTAATAAATCGCAATAATTTTAAAGTGTCGTTGTTTTTTTAATCAACTGGTCCAGTTTATGCGCTGCCCCACCACTAACAATGGCTTCTTCCGCTAACTTAACACCTGCTTTTAAACTCTGACTCAAACCGGCAACATAGATGGCAGCCCCGGCATTAAGGCAGACGATGTCTTTGGCTGCACCCGTTATATTGGCAAAAACCGAACGTATAATATTGAGGCTATCCTCTGCGTCACGCGCACAAACCGATGCCAGTGAACTGCGGTGGTAGCCAAAGTCTTCCGGTTGTATCGTATAGACTGACACTTCTCCCCGTTTCAGTTCTGCAATTAAAGTGGGTGATGCAATGCTGATTTCATCCAGTCCATCTTCAGCATGCACCACCAGCACATGCTCACTGCCCAGTTTTTTTAATACCTGCGCCAGCGGTTCAACCAACGTTTGGCTGAACACGCCCAGCACCTGATTAGGCGCGGTAGCAGGATTGGTTAATGGCCCCAGAATGTTAAACAGGGTACGCACACCCATTTCACGGCGTGGCCCGATGGCATGCTTCATCGCGCTGTGATGTTTAGGTGCAAACATAAAACCTACGCCGATTTCATTTACACAATCGGCAACCTGCGCTGGCGTTATATCAAGCTTTACACCAGCGGCTTCCAGTACATCGGCACTGCCGGATTTGCTGCTAATGGAACGATTGCCGTGTTTGGCAACCCGGCCACCCGCCGCAGCAACCACAATCGCACTGGCCGTAGAAATATTAAAACTGCCGGAGGCATCACCACCAGTACCGCAGGTATCGACCAGATGCGATTTATTTACTTCGACTTTAGTGGATAGCTCGCGCATCACACTGGCCGCTGCTGCAATTTCATCAATACTTTCGCCTTTCATCCGCAGCCCGACTAAAAAACCACCAATCTGTGCCGGTGTCGCTGCTCCGGTCATAATCAGTCGCATGACGGCGCTCATTTCTGCGCCGCTTAAATCCTGTTTTTCGGTGACGGCTTTAATCGCTGCCTGCATATCCATGTTATTACCTCATCAACTATTTTTCATACCACAATATTTTTGTACTGCAAGCATAGCTACATGCTGAGAAAATTATTCAGCAGGTCGTGCCCCTGCTCTGTGAGGATAGATTCAGGATGAAACTGTACGCCTTCAATGGGCAGTGTTTTATGCCGAACGCCCATGATTTCATCCAGCTCACCATTTTGCGTTTCTGTCCATGCGGTAATTTCCAGACAGTCGGGTAATGACGCTTTCTCAATAACCAGTGAATGATAACGTGTGGCGATATAGGGGTTTTTCAAACCCTCAAAAACAAATCCACTTTTATGATAAATTTTTGATGTCTTGCCATGCATAATTTTTCCTGCGTGTACAATTTTACCGCCGTAAACCTGGCCGATACTCTGATGCCCCAGGCACACGCCCAACAATGGAACCCTGCCAGAAAAATGTTCAATTGCCTGCATCGAAATACCGGCCTGATCGGGCGTACAAGGTCCTGGGGAGATCATAATATGCGCTGGCTTCATGGCTTCTATTTCTGCAAGTGTCACTTCATCATTTCGACAAACCTTAACTTCTGCCCCTAGTTCACCCAGGTATTGCACCAGGTTATAGGTAAATGAATCATAATTATCGATCATTAATAACATCGTTTTCTACTCACTTTTTTATTCAGTCTTCTCACGCGGAGCATGAGGTTCCTGAAAACATCCATGTTTTACACGGAAACCCATACCACGGATTAAGCTATCTGCTCCGTATGCATTCCCACGCAGAGCATGGGAACAAGGAGCTGTCTCATTATAACGTCACCGAGTTTTTCTATACTTCAACTTTGCAAAACGTGCAAAGGGTGCCGCCAATGGCTCACCAACAAATAACCCCTGGCCCGGCCAGGCAACACTTTTCCAGTAGGCTTCAATCAGCGATTCACCCCGTGTATAACGGTCTATTACAATTCCCGGATTAGGAAATTTCTGGGTAAATGCACACGGCTCCACCACGGTTCCATAACTGGCTGTTGCGCCCGCATCCAGCCATTTTAATATACTCATCTGCTGGCGACCAAACAGGTTTCCACCTGATGAGGTAAGATGGTCGGCAATGGCACCAGGTAGAAAATGATTGCTGGTAATGTCCTGGATTTTAGCTTTGCCGGTAAAATAAAATAACACATCCTTTCTATTTTTCAACGCATTGGTTGCAACCCGTTTTATGGTTATCCGGTTTGACAATTGCCGAAGGATAACCGGGTAACGTCTTGAACGCACATTACGCGCCCGGTCTGTCGTACTCACCAGATAAGCCGTTCCTGCCGGAAAACTGCCATCTGACTTTACGCCATGATCGATCATGGTTTTGATGTTTGCCAGATTACTCCCGGCTAATAACATAGATGGACGAATAGCCAGATCGGTGAACGGGGTTTCACTGGCAGAATTATAATAATTACTGCGTTTGGTCGCTTTACACCCGGTAGCACAATACGCTTTATTAAAACCAAATGTCATGGCGCTGGTCATTGACATACAACCCACGCGGTAAGGCTGTGTCCAGGCCAGCGCATAAAACTGGACGTTATCGGGGGTTTTTTTATACACCTGCTGCCTCAGTTTCTTAAAAATTTTTACACTTATAACCGGCGCAACCGGAAAATCTACATAGATCATATTCTGCGCTGGAATATGGCGCTGTTGCTGGTAGTACGCTGCAACCTGCCGACTTTGCGGGTCATTTTCATTTACCACAACAGCAATTTGTGCGGGCAAAATAGCGGCATCAACTGGCGCTAAATACGTCGTTAAAACCATCGCTAAAAAATAAAATAGTCCCACTAAAACGAATCGGGGCAAGCCGCTACAGAGTCGCATAAATTTATCTGCTCTGACTACCTGTGTAGCCGTGACGAATCCAGTCCGGCTTCAGCCATCGCCACTGCACGAAAAACGGCACGCGCTTTATTCATGGTTTCCGCCCATTCATTTTCCGGAATAGAATCATAAACGATACCCGCACCTGCCTGTATGGACAGATATTTGTCTTTAATCACCGCAGTACGCAGCGCTATTGCCGTATCCATGTTACCGTTCCAGGAAAGGTACCCCACTGCACCGGAATAGATGCCACGTTTAACCGGTTCCAGTTCGTCGATAATTTCCAGCGCACGTATTTTGGGGGCACCACTTACCGTACCCGCCGGGAATGTGGCGCGTAATACATCCATCGCGTTAAGGCCGTCTTTTAACTCGCCGGTCACATTGGATACAATATGCATAACATGCGAATAACGCTCAACCAGCATTTTCTCGGTAAGCTTAACGCTGCCGGTTTTACTGACTCTACCGGCATCATTACGCCCCAGGTCAATTAACATAAGATGTTCGGCCAGTTCCTTTGGATCAGCCAGCAATTCTTTTTCCAGCAAAGCATCCTCGGCATCATTCAGCCCGCGTGGACGTGTACCGGCAATGGGGCGTACCGTAATCAGCCCGTCTTCAAGCCGCACCAGAATTTCCGGTGATGCCCCCACCACATAATGATCGTCCAGATTAAGGTAATACATATACGGTGACGGATTCAGGCTACGCAGGGCGCGATATAAATCCAGTGGCGGTGCCTTGAACGGGATGCTCAGACGCTGAGACAGCACCACCTGCATAATGTCGCCATCAATAATGTATTGTCGCGCTTTGGCAACAGCCGCTTTAAACCCTTCCTCAGTTAGCCCGGAAACAAAATCTTTCTCATCGATCTGCCTGGAATTATGCCCCGGTTTTTCCGGCAGCCTATGATGTAAACGATTTTCAATTTCTCGCAGGCGTTGCTCGCCCGTATCCAGTGCATCCACTGCATTGGGGTCAACATGGACAATAATGTATAACTTGCCGGACAGATTATCAAAAACGACTACTTCTTCAGAGACCATTAATAGAATATCAGGGGTTTCCAGTGGATCCGGTTTGTCTGTTTTCTTCTTTGCCAGCCGCTGTTCAATATACTCGATGGTTTCGAAACCAAAATACCCAACCAGGCCACCGGTAAAACGCGGTAGTTCATCATTCTCAAACACCTGGTAACTCTGCTGGTAATCACTGATCCATTGCAGCGGGTCAGCAACCTGTTGCTGTGAGATGCAACGGTTATTTTCATACAGGCTGACTTCAAAACCACGAATTTTAATCACGGTTTTACAGGGCAGGCCAATAATCGAATAGCGCCCCCATTTCTCACCCCCGTGAACCGATTCAAATAAATAGGTATAAGGCGCATCAGCCAGCTTTAAGTAGGTACTTAAAGGGGTGTCAAGATCGGCCAGTACCTCGCGCACCAGTGGAATGCGGTTAATCGTTTTACTGTTCGCCGACTGTTTTGATTTTTCGATGGTCGATTGATTAATGGATTTGGGATGGTTAGGTTTAGCTGACATTGTTAATTACCAGCGAATAATATTTTTTATTTCTGCCATTGAATCAACCACGGCATCCGGGTGGTAATCGCGAATGTCCTCACCGTGATTATAGCCGTAGGACATGCATACAATGGCGAAACCTGCGGCGCGGGCGGCTTTTACATCGCTCATTGAATCACCCAGCATCATGGAAACATTGGGGTTAACGTTGAGCGTTTTAGCCGCCTGCAATAAAGGCATCGGGTCAGGTTTTTTACGCTCAACCATATCGCCACATAACACGGTTTCAAAATAGTCACTGATGCCCAGATCATTTAAAATAGGCAGGGTAAACTCACTGGCTTTGTTGGTTACACAACCAATTTTCACCCCGGTAGTTTTAAGAAATGCCAGAGCTTCAGTTACCCCTGCATAAAGCACACTGCGCTTTGAGGTGTTGTCTGCATACAGGGCGCAAAAAATCGGCAAGGCTGTTTCATACAGGCTTGCATCATAATTTCCATCGAGCTGATTCATTAACGCACGTTGCACCAGACGTTCGACACCGTTACCAACCCAGTGTCTGACTCGATCTTCGCCACGGCAGGGTAAATCCAGCTCGCGCATCATTGCATCCACACACCATGCCAGATCCGGCACACTGTCAACCAGGGTGCCGTCCACATCAATTAGCACCATTTCAGGACGCGCTAACATTTTACTCTCCATGCTTATTTTGTCGCTTTTGCCAGTTCATCACGCATAGCCGCGATAACGGTGTTGTAATCATTGGCATCATTTTTATTGCGTGCACTGAAAATAGCTGATCCGGCAACAAAGGTATCCGCACCGGCTGCTGCAATCTCCCGAATATTATTCACCTTGACACCGCCATCAATCTCCAGGCGAATATCCAGCCCTGAATCATCAATAAGCTTGCGTGCCTGGCGTAATTTATCCAGCGTTCCAGGGATGAACGACTGGCCACCAAAGCCGGGATTCACCGACATTAATAACACCATGTCGACTTTATCCAGCACATACTCAAGATAGCTCAATGGCGTTGCTGGATTAAAGACCAGCCCGGCCTTGCAACCTTCATCATGAATTAACTGAAGACTGCGATCAATGTGTTCACTGGCTTCAGGGTGAAAAGTAATGTAAGTCGCACCCGCTTTGGCAAAATCCGGGATAATACGGTCGACGGGTTTAACCATCAGGTGAACATCAATATCGGCGGTCACACCATGTTTACGCAGGGCATCGCAAACCAGTGGACCAATGGTTAAATTCGGCACGTAATGGTTATCCATTACGTCAAAGTGAACAACGTCAGCACCTGACGCAAGAACATTGTCAACTTCTGGGCCGAGTATGGCGAAGTCAGCTGAAAGGATGGATGGTGCTATAACATAATCTTGTTTACTATAATCTGCCATCAGAATTCCTCTTTATGGGCTACTTAGTTCGGGGAGCCACTGCAATCAGAGATAGTGTGGCTCAATAAAAGGAGTCGAATTTTACAACATTGGCGGGCTTTCGTCCCAAACTTTCGCCCAACACACCCTGTTATTGCTGAAACCGAGCCACTGTATGACAATAAAACTCGAATCACTCCCTCTCAGTAGTATATCTGTTATGACACGATTACTGGTAATATACACACCCTGTAAAATCGGAGAAAAACACTATGTCCTACACCATCGCTTTCCACCTGCTAGCCGTTGTTATCTGGGTTGGAGGTATGTTTTTTGCTTATAACGTGCTGCGTCCAGCAGCAGCGCAGGTACTGGAACCAGCCCTTAGATTTGCTCTTTGGATTCAAGTTTTCCAGCGCTTTTTTATCTGGGTATGGCTGAGCATCTTTATTATTCTGGCAACCGGCTACTGGATGTTATTTCGGCATTTTGGCGGCTTCAGCGGCGCACCCATTTATATTCACATAATGAATGGTGGCGGTATTATTATGATGTTAATCTTTTTCCATGTCTTTTTTGCCCCTTTTCGTCGACTAAAACAGGCGGTTATTATTAAAGATTTTGTCGAAGCCGGTCGACGCTTGAACCAGATACGGATACTGATTGGAATGAATACCCTGCTTGGCTTGCTGATAATCGCTATCGCCAGCGCCGGACGATATATTTAATCCAGGGGGGCATGGCGACAAACATACCCATCTAAGGGTATATAGAAAAACACTATGTTTTCAGGTAGTATATCTGCCTAAAGAACTTTAGAATATCATTATAAACCAATAATGCGATTTTTATAAAAAATGCTCAGCATGTTTTATAAAGATCGATTATTTAACCATCGAAATATTAGGAGAGACCTATGAAACGACAATTACTCACTGCTTTATCCGCCATCGCACTTATTGCCAGTACCAATGTTGCATTCGCTGGTGGTAATGCCGCTGCTGGTGCTGTCAAAGCCGCTATCTGCGCTGGCTGTCATGGCCCCAAAGGTATCAGCATTGCCCCCATCTACCCGAACCTTGCTGGTCAGAAAGATGCTTACATTGTTACGCAACTGAAAGCATTCAAGGCTAAAACTCGCATCAATGCAACCATGAATGCAATGGCTGCACCATTATCTGATACTGATATTGCAAATCTAGCTGCGCATTTCTCAAGCCTTAAAGCAGAATAAGACAGCAATAAACAACGTATACGCGTTGTTCAGCCTGTTTTAAAAAACCCCTGCACCGACAAGGTGACAGGGGTTTTTTATTACTCTCTAATCCATACACAGCCATTGCCAATAGACCACGAAACTTCGGACGATCAAGTTGATAAAGAACAGGCATAAAAAAACTTGCTCACGCCAATGCGTTTGTCAGATATTCCTGCGTAGATTATGATTTCGAAATATTGTGCTATATTGCTGGTTTCCATGCAGTGATTAGAGGGAATCCGTGCAGACCTTACAGAAATTTTTCCTGGCACTACTGATTACCTTCGCTCAGACAAATTCCGTACTGGCTGATTACTCCCCCTTCCAGACCCGTGACCAAAACCCGTTTAACCTTATACAGGGTCAGCCATTACCCGTTAACGCACAACTTGCGGTTAAAAATCAACTGCTCTGGTCCAGCAATCTAGCAATCACTAATACCTTAAATAGCCAGCAAACAGGTAACCAGTCCATTAAGCTTGATGTTGAGAGTTACCGCATCAATATCGGTCTGGAATACGGCTTAACAAATAGCTGGGCAGTCAAAATAAATCTGCCACTCATTCATAAAAGCGGTGGCTTGCTGGATTCGAGCATTAATGACTGGCATAAATTTTTCAGCTTGCCACAGGGCAATCGCCCCACTACCGCAAACAATCAATACCAGATACAACGCATTCAGAATGGTTCGATTGTCACCCGTCTTCAATCTGCCGACAGCGGCATTGGTGATCTTCAGCTAAGTCTGGCTAACCAGTTTTACACCGCACCAAAAACCCGTATTAGTCTCTGGACAGGGCTAAAATTACCCACTGGTAGCAGCGCGAAACTGAATGGCAATGGTGCGATCGATGCCTCATTCTGGTTAGCGCTAAACCATCAATTTGGGCAACGCTGGTTTTTTAATACCAATACTGGTTTTGTGTTACCCGCCATAATCGTCACTAATAGCAAAACAGCAAACAATACGGGGCTTAGCAGGCAGGTGTTATTTGGTCATGTCATGCTGGCATGGCAGGCATTAGACGGATTAGATATAAAGTTACAGCTTGAAGGCCACACCAGCTACTACCCTGATAGTGGATTACGTTTACTCGGTAGCACTTATATAACCACCTTTGGAGGTACTGTTCATATTAACCAGTGCAATGATATTGATATTGGCGTAAGTGAAGATGTGAAAGTTACGGCCTCACCCGATGTCAGCTTTTTATTCAGTTGGCGATATAGGAATGGCTGTTAAACATGTGGCAGTTCTGATTAAAAATAAACCGACCTGACCTGCCAGGATGATCTCTCAGATTCGCATTATCCATATAATAAATCAGCTATCTTTTCATCCGGGCTAAACATATCCCTTAATGCAGTCTGCCGCAGCCAATAAAAGTGAGGCATCACCCTGCCTGAGTTTTTCACTATCACTGAGCATTCGCCGCCAGTTTTTTGCACCTGGACAACCGGCGAACAAGCCCAGCATATGCCGTGTGATCGAATTTAGCGATTGGCCCTGGATAATTTGTGCCTGGGCATAAGCCACCATTTCAACCACGACTGCATCCCGACTGTTAGCCACTTGATTATCACCATAAAAAAGCCGGTCTACTTCAGCCAATATGTAGGGGTTATGATACGCTTCACGTCCGAGCATAACACTGTCTATATATTCCAGATGCTGTGTGGCTGCCTGTAGCGTTTTAACACCACCATTCAGACTAATAAACAGCCCGGAAAAATCCCGTTTTATCTGATAAACAAATGCATAGTTTAATGGTGGAATTTCACGATTCTGTTTGGGGCTCAAGCCTTTTAGCCAGGCACTGCGAGCATGAATAATAAAACTGCGACAACCTGCACTGCTCACTGTTTCGATAAACCGTGCCAGTGATTCATAGTCCTGCTGCTTGTCGACACCGACCCGGCATTTAACCGTTACAGGGATATCAACCAACTGCTGCATAGCACCAATGCAGTCAGCAACCCGTGCCGGTTCCAACATTAAGCAGGCTCCAAACCGACCTGACTGAACTCGATCACTTGGACAACCAACATTCAAATTCACTTCGTCGTAACCATAATCCTCCGCCATCCGTGCACAGGCAGCCAGATCATCGGGTTTACTGCCGCCTAATTGCAGCGCAAGCGGATGCTCACCGTCATTGTAAGTAAGATGATAATCTCGGTCACCGTTAATTAACGCGCCGGTAGTCACCATTTCGGTATAAAGCAAAGCGCGTCTGGAGATCAGGCGCAGAAAATAACGTGCATGACGATCGGTCCAGCCCAGCATCGGTGCAATTGCAATACTATGAGGAGACATCATCGTATTTTACAGAAAATCCGCCACCCAGGAGCCCGTTTGAGCACCGCTTTCCCAGATCAATCTCACTCACTACAGTCGCGGCTCGTTACTACAGCTCTGAATAACAACTATTGCGACAGAACCATTGCTGTTGCCGCCGGATTATCATTAATAACTGCGGCGAAAGCATGCACAACACGTTCCGCTTTTTTTCTATATCGACTACGCTCTGCCTGGCTGCTCACACGTTGCGATAAGGCTTTCAAATTAGACTCGACAATGGCATTGGAAGCAGGCAAGGCACCATCATAAATACTTTTCGAGCGAAACAGTACATTCGTGTCGGCATTGGAAACATCAAAATAGGCACCGCTTTTTACGTCCAGAAATATCGCGTCCTGTTTCTGGCTTAAAGCGACGGCTCGCGCTAACCAGGTTGGGTTTTTACTAACATCATAAAGCGCCAGAAAACTTTTTATAGTCCAGGCATAATCATTCAGTGTCGCATCGAGATGGACTTTTCCAGCCCGATAAGACCGATATAATCTACCATTTTTATGGTTATACAAGTGTTGCATAACAAATTTGGCCGTTACTATCGCCTTTTTAATATAGGCCGATTTTTCACTGGGAAATACTTTTGCTGCTGTGGCATAAGCATCTATCATCATACTATTCCAGGCAGTAATCATTTTATCATCCAGATGCGGCCTTGGTCGTAACAGACGAATCGCATTTAATTTCTTTTTAGCGGAGCCTAATAAGGCTTTTTCTTTTTTAGTTAAGGTTTCATGTCTATATTGGTCGGCTATAAATAAGATATTCGTGTTACCAAATTCATTACGTGGGTCAGAATACATATTACCCTCGGGCTCCACCGAATAATAACTTCGAATAAAATTAAATTCAGCTTTGGTCAGACTTTTTCTTAATTCGGCTTCCGACCATAAATAATAGGCACCTTCAGCATATTCTCCAGGTTTATCCGGCCTTTCACTGTCCGCATCCAGCGCTGAATAAAAACCGCCCTGGGGCGACTCCATTTCCCGCTCAGCAAAGTGCAAAATCTCAGTAATTATTTCTTTATAACGCGGTTTTGGCTCTGCGGTATAAAAATCAAGATAGGCCATCGACATTAACGCCTGAATGTACAGCATTTTTTCAAAATGCGGAATCTGCCATTGTGCATCAACAGAATAACGGAAGAAGCCACCCGCGAGCTGATCATAAATACCACCATCGCCCATTGCATCCAGCGTTACCGACATCATGTGACGGGCATTTTTAGAAAACTTATTATTTAATTTTGCCTGATGTGACAGCAAGGCAAAAATACCAAAACTGGGAAATTTTGGCGCCGCACTAAAACCACCCAGCGCCTGATCAAACTGGCTGGATATTTGCTTCATTGCCCGCTGCTGTATATCAGAATCAACCTTGACATCATCACTATCAGTAGGTGATTTTGCCATCGCTTCAATACTTGCGGTCACATTACTCGCAATTTTTTCGATACGTTGTGGATCGTCGCGCCAGAGCTGATTAATTGTTTTCAGCACTTCCATCAAGCCAATATTATGGCCTGTTGAAAAGGGTGGATAGTAAGTCGCAGCATGAAAAGGACGCAGTTTATTATCAACAAAAACAGTCATCGGCCAGCCACCAGTCCCGCTAATTAACTGTGTAGCCGACATGTAAACTGCATCAATATCAGGCCGCTCTTCGCGATCAACCTTAATCGAAATAAAATGCTTATTTAAATAAGCCGCAATTTTTTTATTTTCAAAGGACTCATGCTCCATCACATGACACCAGTGGCAGGTTGAGTAACCGATCGATAAAAATATTGGTTTATGCTCTTTTTTAGCCAGAGAAAACGCCTGTTTACCCCACGGATACCAGTTAACCGGGTTGTAAGCATGTTGTAATAAATAGGGACTACTTTGGTTAATTAAATGATTCGGTTTTTTACCTTCCGCCTTTTGCTGTTGCAGATAGCCTTCAACGGTATTCTGTTTTATCGTTGCCTGCACATTAAATGCCACCACAGCAAATAAAAACACAGACAGAAAGCGTATACCCAGTTGACTAAACACTCTTTTCACCTCATCACAAATTGATGGAACCGCTGATTAATTTATAAACTCGCTTATATACTGAGTTATTACTGAAACAGATAAAAAACGATACCGGGTGTTCAAGACACGCTGTAAATACCTTCATGTAAGCTTGGCACCCGTATCTCTGCGGCTGACGGTCTTGAACACCAGGTATCCTTTTCATCCATCCGGTTAGTAATCAGCAATGTCTTATAGCTTTATTGCCAGATCAAGGCCCTGACGAATTGCCCGCTCGGCATTCAATTCTTTGGCCTCTAACGCACCACCAATCAGGTAGACAGACCGGCCAATAGATTTTAACTGCTGATACAGACTGTCTTCAGGCACCTGCCCAGCACAGATCACTATAGTATCTACCACAATAGTTTTGTTTTTTCCTTTATGCCGCAGATGTAATCCATCATCATCAATGCTTTTATACTGTACGCCGGTGATAAATTTCACCCCAGCTTTTTTCAAGCTAAGCCGGTGTATCCAGCCGGTAGTTTTCGCCAGATTCTTCCCCGTTTTCTCATCCTTCCGCTGCAACAAATAAATTTCACGATTATTTTTTTCCGTGCCACTCTGTGCCAATAAGCCGCCTGGCATTTTATAATTACGGTCAATCCCCCAATTTTTATACCAGTTTCCATGCCTATCTGAAGCGACAATCAGCTTCTCCGCTATATCAAAGCCAATGCCACCAGCACCGATTATAGCAACTTTATTCCCCAGCTCTCTGGTACCCATTATTGCATCAATATAATTCATCACCGAGCCATGCCGAACACCTGTAATAGCAGGTATTCTCGGCCTCACTCCGGTCGCAATAATAACGCTATCACCACCATGCTCCTGTAAAGTCTCCAGTGTTACCTTCGTATTAAGATGGATCTCAACTTTATATAGTTCCAGCTGCTGTAAAAAATAATTCACCGTGTGACGATAATCTTCTTTACCTGGAATTTTTGCAGCCAGATTAAATTGCCCACCGGCTAAAGCGGCATCATAGGCAATAACACGATGCCCACGCTTCGCTGCAGTCAGCGCACAGGACAAACCTGCCACCCCCAGACCAACAACGATAATCGTTTTCTGCTTTTCCGCCGGGTTCAATGGATATTTTGTTTCGTTACAGGCGCGCGGATTAACCAGACAACTGGCGCACTGGTGATTAAAAACGTGATCCAGACAAGCCTGGTTACAGGCAATACAGGTATTGATCAGATGCACCTGCTTATGCTTTATTTTTTTAACCAATGCGGCATCAGCCAGGAAAGGGCGCGCCATTGAAACCATGTCCGCCTCATTGTTCTGTAAGCAGCGTTCAGCAATTTCAGGACGGTTAATTCGATTTGAAGTAATCAGTGGAATACCTACTTCAGTTTTCAGTTTTCTTGTCACCCAGCTAAATGCGGCGGCTGGCACCACTGAGGCAATGGTCGGAATACGTACTTCGTGCCAGCCAATACCCGTATTAATTAAGGTTGCACCGGCTGCCTCGATTGCTTTTGCATGAGTGACCACCTCATCCCAGCTATTGCCATCATGCAATAAATCCAGCATAGATAGACGGTAGATAATAATCCAGTCAGAACCCGCACGCTGGCGTATTGCACGCACAATCTCAACTGAAAAACGTATTCTGTTTTCCAGTGAACCACCCCATTCATCATCACGTTTATTCGTATGACGACAGGCAAACTGATTGATCAGATAACCTTCTGAGCCCATAACTTCTACACCATCATAACCGGCTTTTTTAGCCAGCGCCGCGCTGTGTGCAAAGGCCTGAATAGTCTTTTTTATTTGTCTTTTTGACATCGCTCTGGGGGTGAAAGCGGAGATGGGTGAACGTATGGCAGAGGGCGCAAGACAAAAAGGATGGTAAGCATAACGACCAGCATGCAGTAGCTGCAAACAGATTTTTGTTGCCGTCTGGTGCACCTTCGCGGTGACATAACGGTGTTTATATAACTGTAAGGATGAACTTAACTGAGAGGCAAACGGCGACAGTCTGCCTCGAAATGTCGGCGACACCCCGCCGGTTACGATTAAACCAACATCGCCCTGCGCACGCTCAAGATAAAAAGCGGCCAGTTTTTTATAATTACCAATCCCTTCCTCAAGACCAGTGTGCATCGAGCCCATTATTATGCGGTTTTGCAGGCAGGTAAACCCCAGGCTTAGCGGTTGCAGCAATAATAAAAATGAAGACTCAGACATAGTTATTCAGGCTCTTCCCTCTGATTGTGTGGGTAAATTTCATAGCATCACTCCATCAGGATAAAGATCCAATCCTCCCAGGGTGAAAGTAGATCGCATGGGCAAATCGTATTGCATCAGGCTTAATGCGTAGGTTTAGGTTTAGCTCTAGTTCTCGGTATATTCTGTATATACGTTTATGAGCCCATTCATTATTCTATCACTTTTTTCTTATTAATACATTGAAATCAGTAGGTTATATGTATTCCATAGCTGACTAAATAATATCAAAAATAATTCACCTTGGTACTACTGCATTTATTCAGGCACAATAAGCGGATGCCATTACGCATCACCATGGAAAAATAATCGCTTAAAAAAGTCAAATCTTGATAACTATCATGTTAAAACCCCGAGAGGTAAGGAATGGATTAACTATCGATTCGCATATACTGGAGGAAGTAACAAAATGGGGCAACAATATTCTAAACTACCCGACAAACTGAAACCGTTTATCGAAGCACAGAAACTATTTTTTGTGGGCACTGCGGGTATCAATGGAAAGGTCAATATATCACCAAAAGGAATGGATTCATTAAGAGTCCTTAGCAGCAACAGGGTCGTATGGCTGAATGTTACAGGTAGCGGCAATGAAACCTCTGCCCACATCCAGGAAAACCCACGTATGACGATCATGTTTGCTGCCTTTGAAGAGCCGCCGATGATTTTACGTCTTTACGGCAACGCAAAAGTCATTCATAAAAATGATGCTGACTGGCAGAATTTATTTTCGCTATTTAAACCATTACCCGGCGCAAGACAACTATTCGATCTCAACATTGACCTCGTTCAAACATCTTGTGGTATGGGGGTACCTTTCTTTAATTATGCCGGCGAAAGAACGCAGCTAAATAACTGGGCACAAAAAAAAGGTGAAGCCGGAATACATAAATACTGGAAGGAGAAAAATGGAATAAGTCTTGATGGGCTAGCAACCCATATTATGGAGAAAAACACCTGATAAAATGTTCGTCTGCACAATTCATGCGAGAATAAAATTTACTTGCCGATAATATAACGTTTATCATCAAACGTAGCCACCCATTCAGGTTTGTACACCACGAAAACACTGATTAACATTCCGGTCACAAATGCTTCTGGAAACATAAATAAAGGCAAATACATCAACGATTCCTGCACCAACTTGGCATCAGGATAGGCATGGATCAGCGACAGTAACACGGTCGCGCTCAAACGGCTTGTTGCAATCGACAGGCCTGCACCAAAAAAAGCACAGACGAAGATATAAATAAAGAAGTTATCTGGCAGAAATTTCTGAGATAACTTTAAAATACCATAGGTTGTCATTACCGGCACAACAATACTGACCAGGCCATTTATACCCAGACTTAACCAGTCCGGTAACTGCACGGCAATAGAAGCAACTAATATTACCGTTAAACCAATTATTGCCAGCGGCCAGTCAAACATTAAAGTAAATAATGCGGCCCCTAGCTGATGAAAACCCAGCCCCGGTGAAATTCCTGCCTTTATTCCCCAGACGATGAGTAATATTACCATTGCACCAAAGTAAACATGTTGACCTGAAGTATTCTTAACGAGTTTCTTCAGTGGCGCAAAACGTAAGACATAAAATAAGATAACGATAAATAAAACATTAGCAAACCATAATAGCCCATCGGGTAACAGGGCGGACGGGATATGCAAACCGATTAACCATTTGGTGTCAATATTCATTTGTTTGCTCCCGATATCTGTTGCCATATGATGCAGTTATCAACAGGAGGGATGAAACTGCCAGAACACGCTGTCAATCCATTAAGAGGTGCGGCTTTCAGAAAACGGAAAGGCCGGAAAACCGGCCTTTCTATTACTCCTGTTTAACGCAGAAGTCTGGTGAACTTATTTTGCCGCTGCGCGCTCTTTGGCTTCCTTAATCACCTCATCCGCGACATTCCTCGGACATGGCAGATAATGCAGAAATTCCATTGAGAACTGTCCACGACCGGAAGTAATGGTGCGCAAAGTACCAATGTAGCCAAACATTTCACTCAGCGGACATTCCGCTTTGATGCGGACACCTGTTGGGCCGGCTTCCTGTGATTTGATCATGCCACGACGGCGATTTAAGTCACCAATCACATCGCCGACATGAGCATCCGGTGTAAACACATCGACCTTCATAATCGGTTCCATCAATTGTGGGCCGGCCTTGGGCATGGTCTGACGGTAGGCTGCCATCGCGGCTAATTCAAACGCAAGAGCAGAGGAGTCCACGGCATGAAACTGACCATCAACCAGGGTCACTTTAAAGTCCAGACAGGGATAACCTGCCAGCACACCCTTATCCATCATTTTTGCAAAGCCTTTTTCAATCGCTGGCCAGAATTCACGCGGTACATTACCGCCGGTTACGGTTGATTTAAATTCATAACCTGTACCCGGTTCGCCGGGCTCGATCACATAATCGATTTTACCGAACTGACCTGAACCACCGGACTGTTTCTTGTGGGTATAGGAGTCTTCAATCCGTTTTGTAATGGTTTCACGATACGCGACCTGTGGTTTACCGATAGTCGCGTCAATACCGTGAGTACGTCTAAGGATATCTACCTTAATATCAAGGTGTAACTCACCCATCCCTTTTAGAATTGTCTCACCACTATCTTCATCAGTTTCCACGTGGAAGGACGGATCTTCCTTAATCATTTTACCCAGTGCAACACCGAGCTTTTCTGATGCCCCTTTATCATTGGGCGAAATCGCAATGGATATAACTGGATCCGGGAATACCATCGGTTCCAGTGTTGCCGGGTGATTGGGATCACACAAGGTATGACCTGTCTGCACATTCTTCATGCCAACCACGGCGATAATATCACCTGCCTGCGCACCGCCCAGTTCAATACGTTCATCGGCGTGCATTTCAACCATGCGTCCAATACGTTCGGTTTTACCGGTAAAGGTATTGAGTACCGTCATACCTTTATCCATCCTGCCGGAATAAACACGCACAAAGGTTAATGCGCCAAAGCGATCATCCATAATTTTAAAAGCCAGGGCGCGTAAGGGTTTATCCGGGTCAACAATAGCAAACTCGCCGGTTTCATTGCCTTCCAGATCCACTTCTGGCTGAGGCTTAACTTCAGTTGGATCAGGCAGATAATCAACTGCCGCGTCCAGAATCAGTTGTACGCCTTTATCTTTAAACGCTGAACCACAGTAAGTCGGGAAGAAATCCATGGTAAGTGTCCCTTTTCGGATACAGGACTTAATGTCTTCCATACTGGGCTCTTCACCATCAAGATAAACCTCCATAATAGCATCGTCCTGTTCAACCGCAGCCTCGATGAGCTTTTCGCGCCATTCTTCAATTTGGTCGGCCATGTCGGCCGGTGGCTCTTCTATACGGTATGCTGTGGTGTCTGTCTCATTATCCCAGATCCATGCCTTGCGTGTTAACAGATCAACACAACCTTTAAAATCATCTTCAATACCTATCGGCAATACCATCACCAGCGGTATCGCACCCAGCACATCCTCCACCTGCTTAACGACACGATAGAAATCAGCACCAATACGATCCAGCTTATTGACAAAAATAATACGTGAGACTTCAGAGTCGTTGGCATAACGCCAGTTGGTTTCCGATTGCGGCTCAACCCCACCGGAACCACAAAACACACCAATGCCGCCATCAAGGACTTTCAATGAACGATAGACTTCAATGGTAAAATCAACGTGTCCCGGAGTATCAATAATATTCAGCCGATGACCATTCCATTCACAACTGGTAGCAGCAGATTGGATGGTAATACCACGTTCCTGTTCCTGCTCCATAAAATCAGTCGTCGCTTCGCCATCATGCACCTCACCGGTTTTATGAATTTTACCGGTCAATTTCAAAATACGTTCTGTCGTCGTCGTTTTACCTGCATCCACGTGAGCGAAAATGCCGATGTTTCGGTACTTGGTTAAATCTGTCATGTTCCTGCTACTCGTAATATGTACAATTAATCATTAGATACTCATAAACCCATGCATTATAAATCCTTAGCGCCACAGACGGTACCGGTATTAATAACCCGCACGTCTAACGGCATACAAAACAGGTTTAATTTAGCCGGCGAATTATACATAAATATTGAGTAAAAATGTGATATTTAGTAAAGATATTAAGCGCGGTCAGGAAAATAATAAATTTTACGCAACCTAGCTGCACTCTGCATAGACTGCCTGCTTATAACTTAAAATGCGACTTAATAATGAACGTATCACGTTATTAGCCGACCTTACAACTAACTAAATCTTTGTCTGCATTATCAATATTTACATGATAAACTGCACATAATCCATTAATAACAGACGTTTAGACACCCAGAGTAACGACTGAAAATGGATGTTTCAACATATTCGCTTACAACTTAAATTAGAGGCTCCATGAACACTGTACCCAATAAACGGAAGCTGGCATGAAGTTAACAGTAAAATGTACTCGATGCCAAAAAGCACCTCTTACGCTGACATTGCTCACCGCAATAACGCTTTTCTTTTCTCTATTTAGCCTGTCCTACGCAGCCAAAGCGTTAAAATTGACTCAGAAAGTAAATGGTGATGCCTTTTATTCTATTCTAAACACGGGAAAACTCCGCGTTGGTGTGTCACTACGTGCGCCCTGGGTAATGAGAGATAAACAGGGAAAACTGGTTGGTTTTGAAATGGATATTGCCAACCAGCTGGCGAAAGACATGGGAGTCACACCCGTTTACAAACAGTACGCCTGGAAAAAGCTCATTCCTGCTTTACTTAAAGGCGACATTGATATTATTGCATCAGGCATGTCGATTACACCTCAGCGTAGCCTGAAAATAACCTTTTCCAACCCCTATGCAAGCTCCGGTTACAATCTGGTCAGTAATCTTAACCTGACAAAAAACTTCAGCAGCATCACTAACCTGAATAATAAAAAAATTACTATTGCTGCAATAAAAGGCACTCTTTCAGCAGATATTGCCAGAAAAATTTTTCCAAACGCCAGACTGGTGCTGAAAAATACGGCAAAAGAAGCGGCCTCGGCGGTTTTGAGCGGCAAAGTCTATGCGCTTGTTGCTGCCTCACCCATACCTGAGTTCCTCACCACAAAAGACCCGCATAAATGTGATATGCCATTAAGTAAACCATTGCTCAAAACGCGTGAAGCCTTTGCTATCAATAAAAACAACCCCGAATTACTTAATTTCCTTAATTCATGGATTGTGACACATGATGCAGATGGCTGGATTCACAGCACACACGAATATTGGTTTAAAAGCCTGCGCTGGCAACATCAGGTTAAGTTACAACCGATTAAATCTCTACAGGTCAAATCGCCGCAGAACTAATCGTGATGCATTTATTTCCCAAAATATCAATGAGAAATCTGGCCGTATTAAGCCTGCTTTTTCTCAGCGCTATCGTCTATGCACACAATAGCGGCCTGACTCTACCCAATGCATACCGAACCCCACTCCGGAAGATCGTAGAAGAAGGAAATCACTGGCGCGCCACGCCCAGGCAGCAAGCTAATACCTGGCGTAAAGCTCAAAAGAAACCGGCATTAAAATCCCGTACAAAATTAGAATTTTTTCCTAAATACAATTATAAAACGAGCGACAACCCACCATCAAACAGTCTGCTGCAAAACACAAATGAGCAGGAGCGATCCTATCCTTCGACGAATATCTTCAAATACAATTTTTAGTTATTCTCTATATTGACTAATATTGTGATTGCAGTATTTATGAACGTATTATTTGCGCTTTTTTTATAGCGCCATCCATTGCCCGTTACCAACAACCCTACCCGATAAAAGAATGCTGCTGAAATTAATTTTTTCAATGACTACCTGCGCTTTAATGCTACTCGCGCCGAGGGCTTATGCAACTCTGACCAAATCAGTCCGCACTGAGTATTACACCATTAATCCACAAACACCATACGATATATTGCATGCATTAAACCGGCGAAGCCCGGTCAGAGAAAACGGTTTGATTTTTCATGGCAACACGGACTGGAATGTTAGCTGGCGCTTCCAAATTCAGCCAGCACCGGGGGAATGCAAGCTTTTCGATATTCACACCCAACTAGATATTAAGTACACGCTGCCGTTACTGGACAAACGTGTACAGAATAAAAAAACTATCGAACGGTTTAATCTCTTCAGTAAAGCACTCACCAAACACGAGCACAATCACGGGCTAAACGGTAAAAAAGCCGCCAGAGAAATTGATAATACATTGCGTGTATTGCGCCCAGAAGCCGACTGCACACAACTGGAACAAACGGCTAACGTACTTGGCCAAAAAATTATCCGGAAGTACACGGTAATTGATCGTGAATATGATCGTATCACTCAGCATGGACGTACCGAGGGAGCGTTTATAAACTAGGGAACTCTCTGCGACGTGCATTCATGACCTGTTCAGAATATCCCTGGTTAGCGTGGCGCGTAAACGACCAGCGATTGTTAATACTCACACAGCAGGAGCGATTTTCCGGTCATGGAAGCTGGCTGCTGCAACCCCATCAACTGTAGTACAGTCGGCGCAACGGCACTTAGATCCGCACCAGGGCGGAGGTGCCAGCTAGCTTCATCGATCACCATAAACGGTACCGGATACAGGGTATGCTGAGTATGTGGCTCCTGTGTTATCGGATTAACCATTTCATCACAGTTACCATGATCCGCCGTTAGCAATACGGAAAAACCCGCTTTTTCGGCCGCATCGAGAACGCGGCCAACTTCTTTATCCAGTACTTCAACAGCCTTAATTACTGCGTCACGTACTGCGGTATGACCAACCATGTCGCCATTGGCAAAATTAACCAGAATAAAACCATAATCCTCTGAATCCAACGCTTCAATCACTTTGTCAGCAACCTCTGCAGCACTCATTTCCGGCTTCAGATCATAGGTTGCCACATCGGGCGAGTTCACCATAACATGGTCTTCGCCAGCAAATGGCTTTTTCTTCCCACCGTTAAAAAAGTACGTTACGTGAGCATATTTTTCTGTTTCTGCACAATGCATCTGCTTAAACCCCGCTCGACTCACAACGGATGCAACGGTAGACTGTGGCCGCTCCGGCGCATAACCAATGGGTAATAAAAACTCTGGATCATATTCTGTCAGGCAGGTAACAGCGGCACCAGAAAAATCACCCGTGTCAATCTTTTCAAAATCTTGCTGGCTCAAAACGGCGGTTAACTGACGCGAACGGTCGTTACGAAAATTAAAGAAAATAACATTATCATGTGACTGAATCAGATCTGCATTATCGAGTACTGTTGGGATAATAAACTCATCCGTTTCATCATTTGCATAAGCCGCTTCAATAGCATAATGTGCGTTTTCTGCATGGCGGCCTTCGCCTAGCACCATTGCACGCCATGCTAGCTCAGTACGATTCCAACGGCTGTCTCTGTCCATCGAGTAATAACGCCCGCAAACCGTTGCAATACTGCCGCCCGCTTCTTCCAGATGACCTTCAATTTCCTGTAAAGAGACCAATGCAGACATTTGTGCTGTATCACGACCATCGGTTGTCATATGAACCACAGGTTTTACTTTGTGGTCAGCGCACAGTTTTATTAGCGCGATAAGGTGTTTAATATGGCTATGAACCCCCCCGTTTGAAGTTAAACCAACCAGATGCACCGGACGTTGTGCCGCCGCAGCATCCTCAACAGCTGCCACCAGCGCTGCATTATTAAAAAACTCACCATTTTCAATTTCGTCGTTAATACGGACCAGATCCTGGCGCATGACACTGCCACAGCCCAGTGTCATGTGCCCAACTTCTGAGTTACCCATCTGCCCTTCGGGTAATCCTACCGAACTGCCACAGGCAGACAGCGTCGTATGCGAATGCCGCGAAAAATAATAATCCAGTCTGGGTGTATTGGCTTCCTGTACAGCATTATTCAGCCGACTTGGATTAACACCAAAACCATCAAGAATAATTAATAGCGCAGGTCTACGGGGAACACTTCTTCTATCCGACATTCTAATTTTTATCCAGGCGAGAGGCCTTTCTCTTCTTTTAATTGGCTTTAAAACCGCAATTTTACACTAATGCCAGGCGTTTTTCTAAACTTGCCAACAGCCAAATGCGTATTTTTTTATTTCTATTTATCGACCGGTCTATTCGGTCGCAAAACTATTCAGGTTTCTGATTATTCTCATCTTCTTCCTGCTCCATTTCATCAAATAATTTTTCCATATCCTCATCGTCCATATTTTCAGCTTCACTGCCGTCAGTTTCCTGGTCATCAGCTTTCACTTTGTCCTCACCTGAACTGGCTACCGCTGCATCCTCTTCAATCAGCTCAAACTCATTAGTCTTCATAATAACGTCATCACCGTTTAATTTATCTTTCAGAAATAATCGAGACGCTAACAGTCCTGACTCAAACAATAGCCAGATGGGTATTGCGAGCAAGGATTGAGATATTACATCTGGCGGTGTCAATACCATGCCTACAGCAAATGAACCGATAATTATGTAAGGACGCTTCTCGGCTAGCTTGTTGGGTGTTGTTATGCCCGCAGCAACCAGTAAAAACGTTGCTACCGGAACCTCAAAAGCAATCCCGAAAGCCATAAATATCGCAATAATAAAATCCAGATACTGGCTAATATCTGTCATTACAGTGACACCTTTGGGCGCAACACCTATAAAAAATCCAAATAAAATCGGGAAAATAATAAAATAAGCAAAGGCAATGCCACAATAAAAAAGCAGTACGCTGGAAAACAGTAATGGCACTGCCATGCGTTTTTCATGCTTATAAAGGCCAGGAGCGATAAACGACCAGATTTGATGCAATAGATAGGGAATGGTTAACAAAACCGATAATAACATCACCAGTTTAAACGGTACCAGGAGGGGTGACGTTACCCCGGTTGCTATCATTGAGGTACCTGCCGGCATAAGCTTTTGTAACGGTTTTGCTGCCAGCGAGAAAATGTCTCCACTGAAAGAAATCAGGGCGAGGAACACAATGAGAACCGATAATATCATGTGCATTAACCGATTTCTCAGTTCCATGAGATGATCCATCAATGATTGTTCTTTGTCTTCTTCGGGCTGCGCCTCAGGCATATCTGTCATATCGATGGCTTATCTTTATGTATATCGGCGCTTGCCCCGGCATCTGTTGTCTCGGTTTTTTTAACCACGTCATTCGAAGCCAACAGAGATTGTTCAACTTCAGCTTTGCTGTTGTCTTCCGTTGTAACTGAAATTTTATCTGTATCAAAATCTTGCACATCAAGATCTTGTTCAATTGAAGAGCCAACAATATCGTCTTTCAGGCCGGCCTTAATGTTGTGTATATCACTTACTTCTGACTTTAACTGACGCTGCAATTCATTGATCTGCACTTCCTGATTATGCAACAAACGTTTGAACTCGCCCAGATCAAACTCAGACTCAACCTCACTGCGTACCCCTTCAATAAAGCGCCGGCCTCGACCAATCCAGTAGCCCGCTTTTCTGGCCGCACCAGGCAAACGTTCCGGCCCGATAATAACCAGTGCCAGAACCACGATTAACATAATTTCCCAGAATCCAATATCAAACATTTTATGACTATAAAAAACAGTGCGTTAACAGCTTATACCGCAGCAATAAGCGTTGAGGGGAAATGATAACAACTCGACTCGACCCGATCTTCAAATCTGGGAGTAAAGGCTTGTCTTTAAACTTTATCTTTTTCCTTGGACACAGATTCAGTTGAATCGATTTCATCCTCATCATGGGCGACTTTATTTTGCTGCGAACCAACATCCTCGCCTTCTTTAATCGCAGATTTAAAACTTTTTATTGCTGAGCCCAGATCGCTACCAACATTTTTCAACTTTTTAGTACCAAATATTAAAATAACAACGGCAAGCAATATTAATAACTGCCAAATACTTATACCCATTATTTTCTCCTGTGAACTCGAATTCTTTCATTCGGTAAATCGTATGTTTAACGTATAACTCGCATTAATTTAACGCGATGCTTTTTCATCATGACCAGACACACCAAAACGACGTGCCAGTTCATTTAATATATCTTCGTGTGATAGCCCCTGATCAGCCAGCAATACAAGCGTGTGAAACCATAAATCAGCAACTTCATAAACCAGCTTGCTTTTATCTTCCTGACCGGCAACATCTTTGGCCGCCATCACCGTCTCTGTCGCTTCTTCACCCACCTTTTTCAAAATGGCATCCAGACCTTGATGATACAGGCTAGCGACATAGGATGAAGCCGGTGCCATCTGTTTACGCTGCTGCAAGATATCTGCCAGTTGCGCCAGCACCTGATTGGTGCCTGAATTTTCCCCACTCATTCTACCTACCCGTCTATTCTACTCGTAAATTAGCTTTGGGTCTTTAAGCACGGCTTCCACTTCGACCCATTTACTGCCTTGAAGCCGCCGATAAAAACAACTTTGCCTTCCAGTATGACAACTAATTCCTTCTTTTTGCTCAACTTTTAGTAAAATAACATCTTCATCGCAATCAAAACGTAATTCGATTAGTTTTTGTGTATGACCCGATTCTTCACCCTTATGCCATAATTTATCGCGTGATCGTGACCAGTAAACGGCTTCGCCTGTTTTTACCGTCAATACCAGTGACTCACGATTCATCCACGCCAGCATTAAAATTTTTCCACTGCCCGCATCTTGTGCAATCGCGGGAACCAGTCCATTTTCACCAAAATGAATTTCATCTAACCAGGATTGATCTTCTGTGCTCACAAACGCACCTCAATGCCACATGCCGCCATTTTCTGCTTGGCCTCACGCACCGTATACTCACCAAAATGGAAAATACTGGCTGCCAGTACCGCATCAGCAAGGCCATCAAGCACGCCTGCGGCGAGATGCTCCAGATTGCCAACGCCACCGGAGGCGATTACAGGCACAGAAACAGCCTGAGCAACGGCCCGTGTTAATGCAATATCAAAACCAGTTTTTGTCCCATCACGATCCATACTCGTTAATAAAATTTCGCCGGCACCATAGTGCGTCATTTTCTGCGCCCAGGTAATAGCGTCCAGACCGGTCGACTGGCGGCCACCGTGAGTAAAAATTTCCCAGCGTAAAGGCTCGCCTACAGCACTAACCTGCTTGGCATCAAGTGCCACCACGACACATTGTGATCCCACTTTTGCGGACACTTCACGCACAAATTCCGGGTTAAATACAGCGGCAGTATTAATGGCAACTTTATCTGCACCCGCGTTTAACATATTACGCACATCCGCCACCGTACGAATGCCTCCGCCAACCGTTAAAGGAATAAATACTTCTGCAGCAACCTGTTCAACAACGTGAATAATAGTGTCACGATTATCTGAGCTAGCGGTAATATCGAGAAAAGTGATTTCATCAGCACCTTCATCATCATAGCGTCGCGCAATTTCCACTGGATCACCCGCATCGCGGATATTAACAAATCGCACACCTTTAACTACACGGCCATTATCAACATCCAGGCAGGGAATAATTCGCTTTGCTAGTGACATATTTTAATAACTCTTTTAAGTAATAACGACCGGGTGATAATAACTTGTGTATCACGATGTCAATAAAAGACATATTCACAGCAGTATAAAAAAATATTTTTCACACCGGCTGTTGAGCCAGCCATGCCTGAGCTTCGGAAAAATCTATTCTCCCTTCATAGATCGCACGTCCAGTAATCGCACCCATAATACCTTCATCTGCCACGGCGTTGAGTGCTTTAATATCTTCCATATTAGTAATACCGCCCGATGCAATCACTGGAATATTAACCGCCTTTGCCATTTTAACGGTGGCTTCCACATTCACTCCCTGCATCATGCCATCGCGGGAGATATCGGTATAAACAATTGCCTCGACACCATCATTCTCAAACCGCTTCGCCATGTCAATAACATCATGTTTAGATAATTTAGACCAGCCGTTAATGGCGACTTTGCCCTCTTTAGCATCCAGCCCCACAATGATATGTGTTGGAAACTCGGCACAAACTTCTGCAACAAAATGCGGTTCCTGCACTGCTTTAGTGCCTACAATCAGGTAATTCACGCCGGCATCCAGATAGGCGGCAATTGTATCTTCGTCGCGAATACCCCCACCAAGCTGAATTTTTAGCTCTGGATAGGTACTGGCAATACGATGAATTACTTCGGCATTTTTGGGTCTGCCAGCAAACGCACCATCGAGATCAACAATGTGCAATCGAGATGCGCCCGCCGCCACCCATTTACCGGCCATTGCTACTGGATCGTCTGAAAAAACCGTGCTATCTCCCATATCTCCCTGGCGCAAGCGGACGCATTGGCCATCTTTTAGATCAATTGCAGGTATTAACAACATAATTGTCGTACTCTTCGGTTATTCTAAATAAAGTCTTTTGATGCATTTCAAGCTAAGGAAGACCACAGATAGTTTTATATCTGTCCATTCCATTGAGTAAAGTTTTTCAGTAGTCGTAAACCATCGTGTGCACTTTTTTCCGGGTGAAATTGCGCTGCAAAAACATTATCCTGCGCGATAACAGCAGCAAACTCAATGCCGTAGTCCGTTTTACCCACAACAATAGAGGCTTCCTGCGGGTCGACATAATAACTGTGTACGAAATAAAAACGGCTAGTATCTTCTATCCCCTGCCATAACGGATGCGGCCAGCTCTGTGTTACATTATTCCAGCCCATATGTGGGATTTTTAATGCCTGCATTGACGACTGGTTACTTTCGGCTGCAAAGGCTCGAACCTCGCCAGCATAGCGATTCAAACAGACTATACCCTGATTTTCTTCGGTGTGCGCCATTAGCACCTGCATGCCGATACAAATACCCAAGAAGGGCTTTTCATCTGCCGCTTTTTTTATCGCGCTATCGAGCCCCAGTTCTTCGAGCTGTTGCATGCAATCGCGCGCCGCTCCCTGACCGGGGAAAACAACACGCTCAGCCGCATCAATAAGACCAGCATCTGTTGTCACCACAATCCGCTGATCAATTTGAGCAACATGCTCTAGTGCTTTCACTACCGAGCGTAAATTACCCATACCGTAATCCACCACGGCTATAATCGAACTCATATTAACTTCTCTGCTAAATGATAGGTAAGGGGCAAAAAATCATAGTAAGATATTTCAATCAGTTTGATACAGGGACAACAAAACAAATTAAAAAAAGGCTTCCCGAATTACAAACTACCCTTTGTACTTGGCATAACACCCTGCATACGAGAGTCAATCGTCAGCGCCATTCTAAGCGCACGGCCAAATGCTTTAAAAATGGTTTCGGCAATATGGTGTGCATTTCTACCGCGTAGATTGTCAATATGCAGAGTAACATTAGCATGATTAATAAAACCCTGGAAAAACTCATGCAACAAATCCACATCAAAATCACCAATCATTGAACGGGGATAAGTCACCTGATATTGCAGTCCAGGTCGACCTGAAAAATCAATAACTACTCGTGACAGAGCTTCATCCAGCGGCACATAAGCAACACCATAACGCACAATACCTGTTTTATCGCCAACCGCTTTTGCAACTGCCTGTCCCAGCGTAATACCAATATCTTCCACGGTATGATGTGCATCAATGTGCAGATCACCTTCGGCAGCAATTTCAATATCAATTAAGCCGTGACGAGCAACCTGCTCCAGCATATGCTCAAGGAATGCAACGCCGGTTGTTAATTTACATTTACCGCTCCCATCCAGATTAACACCTACCTTAATCTGGGTTTCCAGCGTGTTACGCTCAACACTGGCCTGCCGCTGCATCATATAAACTCCAAATCGTGTATTCTCACGTTACTGATAATACACTGTTGATAATAAATAAAAATTTAAGACTAATCAGGCAGACTAAACCTGTAAGTAAAATGTAACTGGCCCGTCATTAACCAGTCCAACCGACATATCAGCACCAAACTTTCCTTTTTGCAACCAGTTTGCAGACAAGTGATTATTTGTCTGCTCAGCCTGCTGCTGCATTATATCAATAACCCGTGTAAATAATTCAAGTCCTTTTTCTGGCAGCGCTGCATGAGAAAAGCTCGGTCTCATCCCTTTGTTTGTCTCTGCAACCAAAGTAAACTGTGGCACCATTAAAATCTGCCCATTAATGGCCTGCACACCTAAATTCATCTTACCCTCACTGTCTGCAAAAATTCGATAATTGAGTAACTTTCGTGCCATTTTATCCGCTCTAACCCAATTATCTGCTTGCTCTATACCAAGAAACACAAGCATCCCCTGCTTTATTTGTGCAATTCGTTCCGCTTCAACAGCCACCCAGGCGCACGTTACACGCTGTATTAATGCAACCATCATTATTACTCCACAGGTTACAACTCTGAACGATCAAGCTGAATAACAAGCAGTATCTGTAGGGATTTACCTACAAAAAACACCTGTTTAACCTGATAGCAAAAATTGTGGCGAGCTACCATAATACTAAACATGGACACAGGGAGCGAGCAAAACAAGGATATAAGGACATAAGTAGCAAAGGAACAAGGAGCAAATGGAATGTAGACATGGAAATGGAAAAAGGAATTATCAACGTTTACATGGATTGACTGGAAATCTGGATAGCTATAGCGCGATGCTCACCACCAAGCATGGACCCAAAACCCCGACCAGTGTCTTTTGACCAGTCGGGGTTTTTTATTTCTACCTGCCACCTATTACTGAAACAGATGAAGAAGATACTTCTGGTTCAAGACACGCTATTAATACACCCGTGCAGCCTCATCATCCGTATCCTGCGACTGAACCAAAAGCATCCCTTTTATCCATCTTGTTAGTAAATGCATCCCCCGCATAAACTAAGGAAACCCTTAACTAATCAGAGCTCCCTAAAATTATACCACGCATTATCCGCAAGATGTGACGGTACAATATGGCATAGACTGCGCATAATTAATTCTGTACGTCCCGGATTATCTTCTTCCCATATTGCCAGCATAGCTTTTACTTTTTTTCTCTGCATGTTTTCCTGTGAACCACAGAGATTGCAGGGAATAATTGGGTGTTTTTTAAATTCCGTATAAAATTTAATGTCTACCTCGCGGCAAAATGCCAGCGGACGTATGATCACATGACTGCCATCATCACTGCGTAATTTTGGTGGCATAGCTTTTAACTTGCCATTAAAAAACATGTTCAAAAAGAGTGTTTCAATAATATCATCCTGGTGATGACCCAGGGCAATTTTAGTGGCTCCAATTTTATCCGCAAAGGAATACAATATACCACGACGCAAACGCGAGCATAAACTACAGGTGGTTTTCCCCTCAGGCACTTTTTCTTTCACAATGCTATAGGTGTCCTGGTTGATAATATGGAAATTCACCCCCACCTGCGCCAGATAAGCCGGTAGAATTTGCGACGGAAATCCTGGCTGCTTCTGGTCAAGGTTAACGGCAACCAGGTCAAACTTGATCGGGGCTTTTTTTTGCAGTGCAAGTAACATATCCAGCAATGTGTAACTGTCCTTGCCACCGGACAGGCAAACCATAATTTTGTCGCCCGCGTCGATCATGCCGTATGACATCACAGCTTCACCAACTTTTTGTTTTAAACGTTTTTCCAGGCGCTTAAACCTCGGCAAACTCTGCAGTGGTAACTTAATGCGTGCAGTAAATTGTACGGGTGCAGAAAGAGATTCCATTGAAGCCACCTTACTTACGCCAGAAAGCGGGCGTTAACAATACCAGTAAACTAAAAACTTCCAGCCGCCCTAGCAACATAGAAAAGCATAATAACCATTTGTTAAATACCGACAGGCTGGCATAATTCTTACTCACTTCACCCATTCCCGGCCCCATATTATTCATTGTTGCTGCCACTGCAGAAAAAGCAGTAACCTGATCAAGACCATTAAACATCATTATCAGCATCATTAACACGAACAAAGCGATATAGGCGGCAAAAAACCCCCACACTGCATTAATAATTTTATTATCTACCGGATGTTTACCCAGCTTAACAACCACCTCAGCATTGGGGTGAATCAAACGGGTAATTTCTCTTTGCCCCTGCTTGATGAGTAGCAGAACACGGATGGCTTTCATCCCGCCACTGGTCGAGCCGGCAGAGCCACCGATAAAACTGGCAAGGATTAACATAACAGGCACAAATGCCGGCCAGCTACCATAATCACTAATAACAAAACCCGATGTGCTGGCAATAGAAACAGCATGGAAAACACCTTCACGCATGGCCGTACCAAAATCGGTAAAAACGGATCTTGTATAGAGATAATAAACACTGAAGAATGAGATTAAAAACATAACTAGCGCATAAAATTTAAACTCAGAGTCCATTAAGTAAGCACTCACACTTTTTATCCGCAAAGCTGAAAAATGCAGACCAAAATTAACCCCACCCAGAAACATAAAAACGATAGCAACAATCTCAATGTTATGGTTATTGAAATAGTCAATGCTTGCATCGTGTGTCGAAAACCCACCATTTGATATGGTCGAGAAACTATGACCAATTGCATCAAATACGTTCATTCCAGCCAACCAGTAACTCAGCGCACATAAAACCGTTAAGCCCAGGTAGATATACCAGAGTGCTTTTGCAGTTCCCGCAATACGTGGTGTCAATTTACTGTCTTTGATCGGGCCAGGTGTTTCTGCACGGTACAGTTGCATTCCACCGATACCTAGCATTGGCATAACCGCCACAGCTAACACAACGATGCCCATGCCACCGAGCCATTGAAGTTCCTGGCGGTAAAATAAAATACCATGCGGCATATTATCGAGCCCGACCAGAACCGTTGCGCCGGTTGTGGTTAAACCGGATATTGATTCGAACATCGCATCAGTAAAACTGATATGAAGTGGTGTATAGAGAAAAAGCGGCGCAGCGCCAGCCAGTCCAGCCACCAGCCAGAGCACCACTACCACAACAAAACCATCACGCAAACGTAAATCGGTGCGTTGTTTTCTTAGCGGGTAATAGAGAGCAAAACCCACAATTATTAATAGCAGGTAACTAAGATAGAAAGCCTGGCCAGCATTTTCCTTATAAATTAAATCAACAAAAATAGGCGGCAGCAGTGCCGCACTAAACAACATCAGCAATTGCCCGACAATTCGAATAATGATTGCACTATGCATTGTTAATTATCCATCGCATCCGCTCAATCACATGAAAGTGACGCCAACCTGAAATAGTTTTTCAACTGCATGAAATTTATTTTTATCCAGTAAAAACAGAATCAAATGATCCTGGTTTTCAATCACGACATTATGGTGTGCCATAATGACTTCCTCCCCACGAATAATGGCACCGATAGTCGTCCCGGCAGGCAATTTAATCTCACTCACTTCACGCCCAACAACTTTTGAGGTGCGCCTGTCGCCGTGAGCAATCGCCTCGATTGCTTCCGCTGCGCCACGACGCAGAGAATGCACTGCAACCACATCACCTCGCCTGACATGTGCCAGCAACCCACTCAAAGTAATTTGCTGGGGTGAAATCGCTACATCAATTGAACCCTGGCTTTCCATTAAATCCACATAGGCCTGCCGATTTATAATTGACATAACTTTACGTGCGCCAAGCCGTTTTACCAACATAGATGAAAGAATATTCGCCTCATCATCATTTGTAAGCGCACAGAATACGTCCATCTGGTCAATATTTTCACTCAATAGCAGCGTCTCATCCGCTGCATCCCCTTTTAGCACAATCACATTTTCCAGATCACAGGCCAACGCATTGGCTCGAGCAGCATCACGCTCCAGTATTTTTACCTGATATTTGCGCCCCAGTGATTTTGCCAGCCGACGACCAATATTTCCACCACCCGCCAGCATAATTCGCCGTAAAGGTTTTTCCTGCTTTCGTAGCTCTGCCATAGCCGTCAGAATGTCTTTACGTGCGGCAACAAAGAAAACCTCGTCATCGACTTCAATGATCTGATTACCTTCAGGCACGATGCCCTTCCCATCACGAAAAACGGCCGCTACACGTACGTCAACACCAGGCATGTGTTCTCGTAATGCTGAAATCTCATGCCCCACAAGCGGCCCATCGCCATACGCTATTACACCAACAAGCCGCGCCTTCCCATTGGCAAAATCGAGTACCTGTAGAGCACCCGGAAATTCGATCAACCGCTGAATATGCTCTGACACCAACTGCTCAGGGCAGATTAATACGTCAATCGGAAAAGTGTGTTCATCAAACAGGCGACTGTATTTAAGATATTCAGGCGAGCGTACGCGGGCAATTTTTGTTGGGGTATTAAACATGCTGTGCGCTACCTGACAAGCCACCATATTAGTCTCATCGCTATTGGTGACGGCTACTAGCATATCTGCATCGGTAATGCCGGCATTCATTAATACATCGGGATGTGAAGCATGGCCCACCACCGTCTGGATATCCAGGCGATCACGTAAATCATGCAACACCGTGGCATCTGAATCAATTAATGTAATATCGTTGGCCTCAGCAGATAAGTTTTCTGCCACGCTGGCACCTACTTGTCCTGCACCGAGTATCAGAATATTCATTATTTTAACTGTTTACCATTGTTGAATTCAACATTGATTGAATGCCAAAATCATTCGGAGCGCGAAGCTTACGTCGATCATTTGAAAAATTCATGATTGACTGTTTTTATCTATCGCTTTTACTGCTTTTTTCTTTAACAGGCAACAGTAAAAGCCATCTGCATCATTATTACCTGGCAATAATTGCCGTCCGACTGCACAGGACAAACCCCAGTCAACATCCAGCTCAAGCACTTCAGCATCGGTATTATCTAGTAAAAAATGTTCAATTTGTTGCTGATTCTCCTGTCTGAAGACAGAACAGGTTATATATAATAACTGCCCACCCAGCGTCAACAATGGCCAGGCGTTGGCTAAAATTTCGGTTTGTAGCTCGCACAATGCCTCCAGATCTGTTTCCCGACGCAGGCTTTTTATATCCGGGTGACGACGGATGACACCACTGGCACTGCATGGCGCATCAATTAATATGCAATCAAAATAACCGTTTTCATATTGCGACGCTAGCGCACGTGCATCGCTAACCACACAGTCGGCATTTAACTGTAATCGCCTCAGGTTTTCTTCTACCCGCACCATTCGTGAGGCGCTAAGATCCACCGCAACAAGCTGTTTGATCTGTGGCGAGGTTTCCAGTAAATGACAGGTTTTACCGCCCGGCGCAGCACATAAGTCCAGTACCCGCTGACCCGCCGCTGGCAAAAGTACTGAAGCGGTTAATTGCGCCCCGGCATCCTGTACCGAGACCACACCCTGTGAAAAACCCGGTAACGCTGTCACCTCAACACCCGACATCAGCTTTATTGCCTGCCCGGCGAAAGGATGGGTTTGTGTCTCACAATTTATCTCCGATAAGCGCTCAATGTACGCATCACGCGTGCTCTGTAGCGCATTCACCCGTAACCACAAGGGTGCCTGCTGGTTATTGGCGAGTAAAATTTGCTGCCAGTGCTCAGGCCAGTCCTGACGGATTTTTTGCTGCATCCAGGCGGGGTGAGAATAAAGCGAGACATCGTCCTCCAATTTTGATAACAGATTTTCACGTTCTCGCAAGAAGTTTCTAAGCACACCATTTACCAGCCCGCTCGCCCAGTGCTTGCGGCGATGACGAACCAGTAATACCGCATCATTAATTACCGCGTAATCCGGCGTTCGACATTCAAGTAATTCATACAGTGCCAAACGCAGAATGCATTGAATATCCAGATCTTTTTGTTTAAGCGATTTTTGTAACAGCAATTGAATCAGGACATCGAGTTTCAGCTGCCATCGCAGCACCCCATAGACCAGTTCATGACACAGGGCGCGGTCACGACCATCTTCCAGTTGCGCGATTAACTCGGCCTGCAACGCCGACAACGAAACACCTTCGGCCACACGTTTTAATACCAGTAACGCATTCTGTCGCGCTCGACTGGCTTTGTTTTTTCCACGCTTACCCGCTTTATGTTTTAAACGCGTATGTTTTGCACTCGAAGACAACAAAACACTTACCTCCTATGGCCTAAAATCTGATGCAATAATGAATTTGCGTTAAGAAAGTCTGCCGTCGTCATCAAACGCTTCCCCTGCGGCTGGATAAGCTGTAACCGCAAGACACCCTCTCCAGTAGCGACATCAATGCCGGCTACATTTTCGGCAATCACCGTACCCGCCGGCGCTTCACTGGTTTGGGCCAGAACCTGTGCCTGCCATACTCGTAAATTCAGGGTTTTATTTTTTTTCTGCCAGCGAGTAAATGCCACTGGCCAGGCATTGTAGGCACGCACTGCGCGTTCGATTTGTGGCGCAGGTAATTGCCAGTTTATTTCTGCTTCAGCCTTGCCAAGTTTCTTTGCATAGGTAGCGAAAGTAGCATCCTGTGGTTGCGCAACAAGGCTTTGATTCACTATCGCAGGCAAAGCCTGCTTTAGCGTTTCGACACCTAATGACATCAATCTGTCATGTAAACGACTGCCGGTATCGTCCAGTGCAATGTCACATTCTTCCATTGCCAGTATATCTCCCGTATCGAGACCCTTATCCATTTGCATCAGTGTAATACCTGCTTTACTGTCACCAGCTAAAATGGCACGTTGTATCGGCGCTGCGCCGCGCCAACGCGGTAATAAAGACGCATGGATATTAATACAGCCCAGTCGTGGAATGCTTAGTACTATTTCTGGCAACAGCAAACCATAAGCCGTTACTACCATTAAGTCCGCTTTTAAGCGTATTAATTGCTGTTGTGCAGCATCGGTTTTAAGCGAGACAGGTTGATATACAGGTACACCATAGTCCTGCGCTTTAAGTTTAACTGGTGACGCTTTGGATGCCTGTCCACGACCCGCTGGCCGATCCGGTTGGGTAAAAACCGCAATCACTTCATACTCGCGTGCATCCAGCAGGAACTGTAGGGATGGAACAGAAAATTCCGGTGTGCCCGCATAAATGATACGTGTTTTATTGACCACTTTGAGTATTCAGTCAGCTTAGAGCTGCGTTACACGCCGGGCTTTTAACAGCCGTTTTTTAACCCGCTGTAGCTTTAGTGATGAAAGATAATCCACAAACAGCTTACCCTTAAGGTGATCCATTTCATGCTGAATACAAACCGCAAGAAATTCATCTGCATTCAGTGTCAGCCCCTCGCCGTGTTGGTTCAATGCGGTCACCTTTACCTGCGCTGCCCGCTCCACCATTTCATAGATTTCAGGCACCGACAAACAACCTTCTTCACAAATTTCGACACCTTCTCGCTCAATTATTTCTGGATTAATTAAACACAGCGGCTGATTCTTCTCTGCCGACACATCAATGACGATGATCTGCTGATGCACATTCACCTGCGTCGCGGCAAGACCAACACCTGGTGCAGCATACATGGTTTCAAACATGTTATCGACGAGCAACTTAATCGACTCATCTATTCTCTCTACCGGTTTTGCTACCGTACGTAGCCGTTTATCCGGGTATTGTAAAATTTCCAGTAATGCCATAACTCTCTTTAAATCACTGCTGCCCCACTAACGATAGCGCTATGAAGGGGTTTTGCTGTAACCACCTGCCGCTTTCATGCGACAGGCGAGCGTACAGAGAGGGATTGACAGCGGTTCACAGCAACAAATCCCAGCTCATGTCATCATGTATGATTATAAATAATTTATCCTTATACAACATGTAGATGCAATATTTACACATAAGATTAACCCGGTAGCCGTGTCTTTAAATATAAAAAAATACGCAGTTCAGTGTGCTATAGCAGATTTCTGCTACACTCAGAAAAAACCAGCTTTGGTTGGCCGAGGCTTCAATAGAGGAAGCTTATCCTCTAAAACTCCTGAGAAGAGTATAAAAACTGGGCAGCAATTAAATTACCCGTGCAAAACAAATACCAAAGATAAAAATAATAATGAAAACACAAACCAGTCTGAAAACTATTTTAGCCGTTTTAATGCTTGCAGGGCTATATGCCTGTAGCGCATCAGCACCACGCCCCGAACCCAGGCAAACTGCAAACACCAAATCCGGCACCATTGTAGCCGAACATAAACAACCCACCGCCAGTAAGAAAATACAGATAAAAGCCAACCACCCACTTCAGTATACAGTGAAAAAGGGAGACACGCTGTGGGGGATTGCCAGCCTGTTCCTACGTGACCCCTGGTACTGGCCCGCAATCTGGCAACATAACCCCCAAATTAAAAATCCACACCTTATTTACCCTGGTGATGTACTCACGTTAATTTATGTTAACGGGAAACCTCAGATGCTAATCAATGGCGCTGCAAACAGAGGGGGGGCAACCACTCCGTTACCAGTGAGAAAACTTAGCCCAAGCATACATGTTTCTTCATTAGAAACCAGCATTCCCAGTATTCCTGCCGATGCCATTCAGCAGTTTTTAATCAGGCCACAGGTGGTCACAAAACAACAGCTGGAAAATGCTCCGTACATTATTGGCAGTGATGAAAATCAACTTATTATAGGCACTGGAGACCGCGTCTATATTCATGGCGAAATTGACAAAGATCACGCACGTTTTACTATTTTCCATCCGGGCAAGGCGTTGATAGACCCACAAACCAAAAAAGTATTTGGTTATGAAGCCGATTATGCTGGCGATGTTCATATCACCGCTTATGGTGACCCGGCCACTGGCGAAATCACCTCTAGCAAGCGAGAAATATTAGTCGGCGACCGATTATTAGCTGAAGATAAAAACAAGCTGAATAGCTTCTACTTCCCCAAACTACCCGATATCAAAATTAAAGGCCGCATTATTTCATTATTCGGTGCGCTATCCGGTGTCGGGCAATATCAGGTAGTTGCCATTAACCGAGGTGAACGTGATGGGCTGAAAGTAGGTAATCTACTGGCGACTTTCACCAAAGGAAATACCGTGCGCGATAAATTTAGCCACGATAAAACAATTCAATTGCCCAGCGAACGTAGCGGACTCATCATGATATTCAAAGTTTTTGATCAGGTCAGCTACGCACTGGTAATGGAGTCAAAACGTGCAATACGCGTCAATGATGTTGTAAAAACACCCAAATTATAAACCCTAAGCTGCCATCATCAAGCAGTGTTTAATCCAGATGTTTCATAAGAATTTAGAATATTGAACGGTCTTATGAAATATCCAGGTTAAATGTGCTGCCTGACAATTCTTTCCGTTATGCGGTGAAAATTTTCGCGGATTCATTTATACTTCTCTGCTCACCATAAAAACCAGTAGCCTGCCTGTTAATGCAGGAACCTTGTTGTAGAATGACGGATGAATACCCTGAACGCATGGCTGCAAATTCTTCACACCCCTGGCATCGGCGCAAAAACCTTTCAAAAACTGCTTGAACACTTTACCAGTGCAGAAGACATTCTGTCGGCAGACCGGTCTGAACTAAACGATTGCCGATTAAACCCAACAACAGTTAATGCCATCACCAACCCCGACACAAGCATTATCCAGGCAGACCTTGACTGGTTAGCTGCTGAAAAATCTCATTACATTATCACCCTGGCGGATGAACGCTACCCACCACGTCTAAAGCAACTCATCGATGCACCTGCAATTCTATTCGTTCGTGGTGACCCGGATTATTTAAACCAGCCACAACTGGCGATGGTTGGCAGCCGCACCCCTACAGCGAATGGCCTGCAAACCGCCCGTGATTTTGCACACTGTCTTTCTGATGCCGGCATCACCATCACCAGCGGCCTTGCCAGTGGCATTGATGGTGCCAGCCATGAAGGTGCCCTACAGGGAATCGCAGGCACCATCGCACTGGTCGCGCATGGGTTAGACCTTGTTTACCCGGCAAAACATCAGCAACTGGCACAGAAGATCGCACAGGCCGGTGCCATTGTTGCTGAAGTGCCCATCGGTACCAAACCATTACGTGGCCTGTTCCCTCGGCGCAATCGCATTATAAGCGGTTTATCAATCGGCACACTGGTGGTGGAGGCTGCACTTAAAAGTGGCTCATTAATCACCGCAAATCAGGCAATGGAACAAAATAAGGAAGTTTTCGCCATCCCCGGCTCCATTCATAATCCGTTGGCACGCGGTTGTCACCAGTTAATCCGCCAGGGTGCGAAACTGGTTGAAACGGCGAATGACATACTGGAAGAACTGAGTTACCCGCTGAAAATAACAGACTTGACCCATCAAAAGGTGGACGTTGTAAAAAAATCTATCATTAATTCAACACTAACACTTGACCTGGATCACCAAAAACTGCTGAAATGCCTCGATTATGAACCAGCCAGCATTGACGAACTGGTTAATCGTAGTCCGTTTAATGCCGCTGAAATCGCTTCTATGTTATTGATTATGGAGCTAGAAGGCACCATTATTAGTCAGGATGGCCGGTACAGTTGCACGCACTGAGCGTGGCAGAAAAAGCCGGCAGAAACCAATTTTCACAACGAAACTGAGTAAATTTTCAGGAAAATTTAGTAATGATACTTAAACAGTCATCAGTCATTGATGTATTGATGTTTTTATTCGAACGTTATCTGGACGAGGACGAAGTGCTGGAAAATAGCCGCGTCGTCGAAGAGCGTGACACGATCCAGAGTCGACTTGAACAAATGGGTTTTGAAAATTCAGAAATTAACCAGGCATTTGACTGGCTCGAAGATCTTGCCTCGATTAGTGAAAGCCAACGCTTTGCCCCGATTAGCAAAACCAGTATACGCATTTATTGCGCTGAGGAAAAAGCCCTGATTAATCAGGAAAGCATCGGTTTTATCCGTTTCCTTGAACAGACCGATATTTTAACCGCAGCCACCCGTGAACTTGTTCTTGATCGCGTTATTGCCCTTGGTCAGCCACTGGATACAGAACAGATTAAATGGATTATTATGATCGTACTACACTCCTATCCTGGCGAAGAGAATGCCTTTGCCTGGATGGAAAGCCTCGTGTTTGATGACGTTTACGAACACATTCAGTAAGTTAATTCCTGTCAAGAAGATAACTAAATATGAGTAAAAATCTGGTCATTGTCGAATCACCGGCCAAAGCAAAAACTATCGAGAAATATCTGGGTAAGGATTTCAAAGTTCTTGCCTCATATGGTCATGTGCGTGATTTAGTGCCAAAAGAAGGCGCAGTCGACATCGAACATGATTTTCAGATGAAATACCAGATGATCGAGCGCAACGAAAAACATGTTGATAAAATTATCAAGTTTCTGAAAAAAGCCGACACCCTCTACCTTGCCACTGACCAGGATCGCGAAGGCGAAGCGATCTCCTGGCATTTGTATGAACTATTACGTGAAAAAAACCTGCTTGATAATGTTAATGTCCATCGTGTCGCCTTTAATGAAATAACCAAACGTGCTATTCAGACGGCTATCGCCTCACCCGGCAAACTTTCCATGAACCTGGTTAACGCACAGCAAACTCGCCGTGCACTCGATTATCTGGTTGGCTTTAACCTGTCACCGCTGTTATGGAAAAAAGTTCAGCGTGGTCTTTCTGCCGGTCGGGTACAAAGTCCCGCATTACGCCTCATCGCTGAGCGTGAAGACGCTATCGAGGCTTTCGAGCCACAGGAATACTGGACCATTGAAGCTGATATTGCCAAAGATAAAAAAGCCTTTACCGGCAAACTCAGTCTGTACGAAAATGAAAAAATAAAGCAGTTCAGCATTACTGACACTAATGCAGCAACCTCTGCCAGAAATACACTGTTAGCCGCAGCCAATGGCAAACTGACTGTTAATAAAATCGAGAAAAAAGAAAAGAAACGTCATCCAGCCCCGCCATTCACCACCTCAACCTTGCAACAGGAGGCGGCGCGAAAACTGCGTTTTTCTACCCAGCGCACCATGCGTACGGCGCAGAATCTTTATGAAGGCATTGACATTGGCGGTGAAACCGTCGGTTTAATTACCTATATGCGTACCGACTCACTGCACCTTGCGAGTGAGGCTCTGGATGACATTCGCGCGCTTATCAGCGAGCGTTTCGGTAAAAACAATCTACCTGACTCCGTTCGTTTTTTTAAAAATAAATCTAAAAATGCACAGGAAGCACACGAAGCCATTCGACCTACTTCAGTACGTCATATCCCGGAAGAGCTCAAAAATCGCCTCACCCCTGACCAGCTTGCCCTCTACAACCTTATCTGGAAACGAACGATGGCCTGTCAGATGATTCATGCCACCCTGAATACCGTTAGTATTGACCTTGGTTGTGGTGATGGCAATTTCTTCCGCGCTTCTGGCTCCACCATTAAATACCCTGGTTTTATGTCGGTTTACATGGAAAGTGGTGACGACAGCAAACCGGAAGAAAATACCGAAAAGTTATTGCCTGAATTAACCGAAGGCGAGAAAATTGAACTACTGGCGATTCGTAATGAACAGCATTTCACTGAACCACCACCAAGATTCACCGAAGCCAGTCTGGTAAAAACCCTGGAAGAGTACGGCATTGGGCGGCCATCCACTTACGCCAGCATTATTACCACGCTGGTCAGTCGCAATTATGTAGAACTGGAAAACCGACGTTTTACCCCAACCGACATTGGTCGCATCGTTAATACCTTTCTCACCCAGCATTTCACCAAATACGTTGATTATGAATTTACTGCCGAACTGGAAGACGAGCTCGACTCCATTGCAAGAGGTGAACATGAATGGGTACCACTGTTAAGAAACTTCTGGTCACCCTTCAAAAAAGCCGTCGACCACATTGAAGAAAACGTCAGCCGCGCCGATGTCGCGCAATCTCGATTAATTGGTACCGATGATGCCACCGGAAAACCCATTACCGTTCGTATGGGCCCCTATGGCCCCTTTGTTCAAATTGGCGATAAGGATGATGAAGAAAAACCCCGTTTTGCCAGCCTGCGCCCCGGACAAAAAATGGCAGACATCAGTATTGATGATGTTTACTTTTTACTGCAGCTGCCGCGTGAATTGGGAACAACCGACGAAGATGAAGGCGTATCAACCAACTATGGACGTTTTGGCCCCTATGTGAAATATGGCAGCAAGTTTGTCTCCATTAACAAAGCCTGCCAGGAAAAAGGCATAGACCCGTATAACATCAGCTTTGAACAGGCAATGGAACTGGTTCGAGACAAAAAAGAATTTGATGCCAATAAATACATCAAAAGCTTCCCTGGCACTGACATAGAAATTCTCAATGGTCGTTACGGCCCCTACATTACTGATGGCAATAAAAATGCCAAAATTCCCAAAGACCGGGAGCCCGTTTCTTTAAACCAGAAAGAATGCGAAGAACTGCTTGCGGCGGCGCCGGAAAGACGCGGCAGGAAAAAGCTGGCGAAGAAAAAACCCGTTAAAAAGAAAGTCGTGAAGAAAAAAGTAGCAAAAAAGAAAACCCCAGGGAAGAAAGTAACAAAAAAGAGAACGGTAAAGCAGGCAGTAAAAAAAGCCGTAAAGAAAACCTCACCGAACAAATCATCCGGGTAAATGGTCAGCGCATTTAGCTTTCGACTGGCTCACCATCAGTTGCGCTCAAGCGGTATTATCAGCTATAAAACCGATACCCTTATCGGCCTGAGTTGCGACCCGTACAACCAGCAGGCTATCAACCGAATCAACCAGATTAAACAGCGCCCAGTTAAAAAAACCTTTATTCTTCTCGCCAGTCAGTTTGAACAACTGTTACCTCTCATTCACCCGTCCGCTTGCAGACATAGACAAACGATAATTAACACAACAGAACCTACCAGCTGGATTTTACCTGCCAGCAAAACCACGCCTTATTGGCTAAAAGCCAAAGACAACACTATCGCTGTGCGTATTAGTAGCGATCCGGTAACAAAAATTTTATGTACCCTGCTAGCCAGCCCGATCATTTCAAGCAGTGCAAATATCAGCGGCAGACCCGCTGCAAAAAACCTGTTCCAGTTGCGAAAAACCTTTGGCAGACAGATTGACAGGATTATACAATCTTCCCATGAAGCAACCGGAAAACCCTCCCGAATGCTACGATTATGCGATAATAAACTGATTCGACCCTAACACCCAAAACAGCTTAATTATGCATAACCAGCCAGATATAAATACCGTCAAAAATTACCTGCTCTCACTGCAACAGGACATTTGCCAGCAACTGGCGGAAGAAGATGGCAAGCAGGTCTTTGTGACTGATGAGTGGTCGCGTGAAGGCGGCAACGGTGGTGGCATTACGCGGGTACTCACTAACGGTAATGTCTTTGAGCAGGCGGGGGTTAACTTCTCACATGTTAGCGGTGAACAACTGCCCGCATCAGCCACAGCGCATCGCCCGGAACTTGCTGGCCGTAAATTTCGGGCAATGGGGGTATCTCTGGTCATTCATCCTGATAACCCGCATGTTCCCACCTCACACGCAAATGTCCGCTTTTTTATTGCTACAAAAAAGGGTGAAGCACCAGTATGGTGGTTCGGTGGTGGATTCGACCTGACACCATATTACGGATATACAGACGACTGCAAACAATGGCACCAGAACGCAAAACAGGCATGCATTGAATTTGGTGAAGGCACGTATGAAAAATATAAAAAATGGTGTGATGATTATTTCTATATTAAACATAGAAAAGAGCAGCGCGGTATCGGTGGCTTATTTTTTGATGATTTAAATGAAGACAATTTTGCACAAAGTTTTGCCTTCATGCAAAGCGTTGGGAACCACTACATCAAAGCATATCGTCCGCTTGTAGCAAAGAGAAAAAACACCCCTTTTACCGAAGCCGAAAAAGATTTTCAGCTCTACCGTCGCGGCCGTTACGTTGAATTTAATCTGATTTATGACCGTGGCACACTATTTGGTTTACAAACGGGTGGACGCACCGAGTCCATTTTAATGTCGCTCCCCCCAGTGGTGCATTTTAGCTATAACAAAAAGTTTGCAGCAGGAACACGCGAGGCAGAACTTTATGATTATTACCTTAAACCTAAAGACTGGTTAGCTGAATAACGCCCCTTACCACAAAAAAGCCAGGAAGCATTACTCCCTGGCTAGAGTGATTACAAATAGATAGCCCTGCAAGTTAAGTTAATCATCCCTGTTTTTCACTTGCCCCATTTCAACATCAAAGAAATCATCATCCCGAACAGGAGAATGGATTTTAGTTCCCCGCACAGGATTCAAAAACAGACGACGTGCTTTACCGCGGTGACCATGAAAATCAAACATTTTTTCCAACGAACCGGCTTTGGCATCAAAAGAATCGTCGCCAATGCGTCCCAGCTTCCAGTTATCCTCGATAAAACGCAGGATAGATGTCTGATCGGTAATACTGTGGTCAACATAGTTCTGCTTCGCCCAGGGGGAAATTACCAGTAGAGGCTGACGCGGGCCATAACCACAGCGGTCCATATAAGCACCTTCAGTCATCACACCACCGCAACCGCCATGAACAATACGATCATTGACGGGATCGTTGGAATGATTAATGATTGGCGGCATCACATGGTCATACCAGCCATCAGAATCATCATAAGCAATAATAACTGCGGTATTATGCCAGTACGGTGACCGTTGCAGCCGATTAATCGTCTGCACAATAAACTGCTGTTCATCGAGTGGATCAGAATACGCAGCATGGCCATCCTGTGCTTTAGGTGCTTTCAAAAAGCTGACTGCAGGCAGCTTGTGCGCTTTCACCGCAACCCAGAAATCAGACAGGTCATACTGGTGATTCGCTTGGTCGTTATAGCCGATTTTAGCAACTGATGTAGGTGGTAGATGGTGCGGGTTTGATGTCGACTTATAATACTGAAAAGCAGCATGATGTGCACTGTAGGAATTGACCACGACACCGCCAATATTAACCTGTGTCTGACCACAAACTGCTTTACCCTTTATCCTTTCAGTTGGTTTGAATCCACCCTGAAACCAGCCCCAGGTAACACCCCTTGCATTGAGTAGATTGCCAATATTTTTGTTATCTGTCATTGAAACGGTCGGGTATTTAGTCGTGGAGCAATCATCATATGTTGGATCAGGGTCATTGATTACCGTACCAATACCGTTTATGTCTGTGCTGACAACACCGTAAGTATCCATCGCCGGTTCCGTTGATATTGCACCATGCGTCTGACCTGAAATCAGATTAAGCGCACCCGGCGTTGATGGACCAAAAGTTGTAGAAAAGGAGTTATCACTCATAGAGAAGTGTTGTGCATAATTCCAGAGTGCCGTGACCGTGTTGCCGTCATAATAGTCCATCACCAGATTTGGTTTGCTGACCTGTGGGGGTGAACATGATTCACGATTGGTATTTTCGACGAATTTATCCATCAGTCCACCATTCACTGCCAGTTGTTCAGCACTATAATGGTGATTCTGATCACAGGTCAAAGCCTCGGCACGAAATAAGCGCTGAGGGTTTGCACTGTTTGGATTATGCTGAAGCAATGTCTCATTGAAACCATTAATTGATGGTGTATGTGTACGTGCAACAAAACGAGGCTCCCCAGGAAAATTAAGCGCTTTGGGGTAGGTGCCAAAATAATGATCAAAAGAAACGTTTTCCTGAAAAATCACCACAACATGCTTGATAGGTGTCGTTGTGATCATTGACTTATGCCCTTGCTCGGTATGTGCGTAAGTGGGCGTTGCCGCACTTGCAATCGCTAAAGCAATACCAGGAATAATTGACGATGAGTGACGTGCAATAAAGAACTGATTACGAAACATAATTAAACTCCTTCATGTATGAGTTATTGTTAAGCCAGATAGATTTTAGCCAGACAATGAAGCCCTGACCAACAATAGACTATCGAAACTACATGAAAAATTTATGACGCTTCCATGAAAATTCTATGAATAGATAGGCACATAGTATTCGTCAGGTAAAACAGGAACTGGCAATATTGGTAATTTCTGGGAATTCTCGAAGAATCTTTTTATCAGTGCGAATAAGAGGAACATCCAGATATTATACCAGAGCAACAAACTTACAGTCATAGACAGAATATTGGCTAGTTTTAACGCACCGCATAATGTGTGTAGATGAAATTTCATATTCATGGTCAGTCAGTAATTTTTCAGCCTGTTGAATAATTAGTCGATCCTGAAATATTCATCACAGTTACTTAGACACCTGTCATATCAGGCCTGAGAAATATAATTTTCAGTCCGGTGATTGTTAGTTTTAATTTATGCAGCCAAAAAATTAAAACTGCGCTGAAAATATTTTTTCTTCAATGTAATGTCGTGACCGTTTGAAGGCCTGAGGTGGATATTTCAGGATTGACTAGTTAAACAGAGTATTCAGGTTTTCCCGCTTCAGTCTCCCCAGCCTTTTTTCTAATGCTTAAAATTGACTACAACACCTTCTCTTGCACTGTCTACATCTAGCGCACATTTGAATGGTGGGGACTGTTGTAACGAAGTGGCCAGTGAGAAGGCCGCAGTTGGGCATATATTGGTGGCTATCAGATCTACGTTAGCAAGTGCACACAAACGATGCAGTCTAACCAGCCATGTATAATAAATTGCATCAATCAGTAGCACATTCTTCAGATCATACATCAGAGTGCGGGCATTAGCCTTTTGCATCATGTGCAGAAGCTCAACAACATATTCATCTGGCGTACTGGGATCAAGCCCATCGCCTGGCTCCAGCAACATATTATTGTTGCCGATAGAAGTCAGATGTATACCTTTTAACATCTGCGGATAACCAGCATTTATTCTCTAGTGCCTAACATGCTGGCACGGCTCGTTGTTATACCCAGATAACGGAATGCCTCCTTGAGGCCGTCTGACAGTGTTGCTCGTGTGACCACATCACCCAAGTTTATATTCAGGCTGGTTAATGCACGCGCAATTTCTGGCCGTATTCCAGTTAATATGGCCAGTGCTCCCATTAAAGTAATCGCCCGCATCATCTGAATCAAGTGGTGTGAAACTTGCGAATCGATGGCGATCACACCAGTAATATCCATGACAACAACACGGGCGCGATCAGACTCAATGCGTGACAATAATTTTTCCATAACAAAAACGGTGCGTGACGAATCAAGAGTACCAATAATCGGTAGCGTCAGTACACCATCCCATATTTCAGTAATGGGGGTTGAGGTTTCCTTGATCTCATCCTGCTGGGCGTTAATGGTACGCTCCTTTTCTTCGAGGTAGGTATTAAATACATCCATCGATATATCATTAAAGATAGATGCCACCAGCAGTAATACATCACGCATTTGATTAAATGTCAGGTTGATACTATCTTCTAACCCATCCAGAAAAACCCGCTGTAGAAAATTACTGTAGCGTAAAAATTCATTAAGGTTCCCTCCCCGAACCTGTATCTGATTTGAAAATTCAGTAAAAAACCGTCGGAGCGCCCGGTACTCAGGACCACGACGATTAATTTCTTCCCCCGTATGTAACACATTAACAAGTAGTTCTAGAAACTCAAGGCTGTAATCTTTTATCTCATCATCACCCAGCAGGTTTTCGGTAACAAATATTTTACTGCCTTCCTTATCAATAGAATTGGTAATCGTACCAACCTGCGTCATAAATAACTCGATTAAGAGCTCATTAGTTGATTTATTCTTATTTTTATTAACCATGATATTATCCTGCGTTATTGCATTTTCCGAATGACAACCAGAGACTTGTCATCATTGTTACGGCCAAGTAGCTGGCCCATTACCAGTGCGATCATTTGCGGATGTAACCGCCATAAACCCGGCAATGTTCTAATATTCCAGCCCGTTCTGATACCATCCGAGGCTGTAATTAATAAAGCTTGTTTGGGGAAAGCAGGAGTACTTACTTCGATGCTTCTGTGGTCATGCCCCAACACCCCGGAAGAGAGCGGTAGCTGGCGTCTTTCCCCATTACTAATGATATAGATGCTCATGTCTCCCACGCCGGAAATGGCTATGCTTTCATTATGGATGTTCACCTCACCCATAACACCTACGCCACCTCGACCACCACTCAGGCGCTGACTGAGAATGGACATGCGCTCATCCAGCCCGGTATCAATATCGACAACACCCTGTGCGGGTTGAATCGCTACCTCAGCCTGTTTGCCATGACCCAGACCATCAAGGTGTAACCATTTTATGCCGTATGAATCTGTTTTTAAATGCACACAGTCACCATTATAGAAATCATCATGTAAAGCGCGCAGATAAATACCATACTCGATTTCAGGTCGACTGTATTTTTTTATATCAAAACGTGCCCAAACAGCCGTGCCATGCCACTGATCACCACCGTTTAGCTGACTTCTGGCAACGGTATATATTGATGACTCACTTGACAGACGATTAATCGCACCCAGTCCACGCCCCATAGTTCCAGTGGTAGTAGTGCCATCTTTTTTCGCGTAATCAAGATTTTCAATACCAGGGCCATAATCCAGCGCAAAAAAATCCAGTGATGGCCGAGAGCCCTTATTCTCCCACAGTTGTATCATGCCGCTCCCTTTTGCATGTTTTAACTGATTGCTAACAATCTCATTACAAACCAGCCCCATTCTTTCAAGTATCACATTACGCAATCCTTTGCGTCGACCCACAGCTTTAAACTTGGAGCGAAATAACAATAGACCACTTTCATCTCTAACGGCACTTTCATACAATAATTTCACAGCTACCGCTCACGTTTACGTTGTTTAGGACTAATTGAGGTAACACACGATGAAACAAACTGGCCGCGCCCATTTTCTTTCGCTTCATAAAGCGCATTATCACATCTACCGGCAAGCGTAATCGGCGTGTCGTCCGACAGCATCTGAGCCACCCCCATGCTGACTTTATTCCCCATCTTTTTTAAAATCGTTTTTGCAACACGTTCAGAAATAGCCAGACTGGAATAAATAATTAAGGCAAATTCATCGCCACCAATCCTGCAGCAATGATCAACATCCACTCGACTGGCCGCCTGCATACTGCGAGCTACTTTCTTTAGATATTCATCACCAAATAGATGACCGTTATTGTCATTGATCTGTTTAAAATTATCGACATCCAGCATAATCAGGCACAAGGCTGCCCCCTGCCTCTGACACCTTACAATCGCAGTTTTCAGATGAATATCATAAGCCCCGCGATTATTTAGCCCCGTCATACTATCTGTTTCAGCATTCTTCTGCGCCAGCTCAAGTTCAATGCGTCTGGACTCAAGCTTCTTTTCCAGTTGCAACATTTCCTCTGCTGCCCGGGTTTTGGCTTTCTCCAGATCATCTTTAATGCGCGCGTTACGCTGACGCAGCAACTCGGGATCAGCCAGTTCACTTTGCTGACTTAAGCGGGTAGAAATAGCCTCGACTATTTCCGTAGAAGGCTCCTCACCAAGAGTACAGATAAAGTACCGATCTGTACCAGAGGTTACATAAAGTGATTTATCATCTGTGAGTAAACAGATATCAACCGGGTCATCATCAGACTGTAACTTACAGTGTAACGCGCCCATACATTTATTTAATGATATGGCTGCCGTGAACAGATTGCCGCCGAGTTTCTCCACTGAAAACAGCACAAAACCAGACAGACGTTGCCTGTCTGGTTCAACCAGTAGTGCGTATTTAAGCAAGTTATGCATAATAGTTTTGGTGATTTTTAACCACGTATACCACTGTATAGTAGTCGTTCATCAGGCAGAATCAACAATATCATGCCTATATTTTCTACATTTAGCCTTAGGCAATGCGAGTATGAACAGCAGAAATATTACTCTGTTGCCAGGAAGCGGGTGGCACTACCCCCTCCTTTACTCAATCAACACGGCAGCAACGATAACATTTATCTGTACGCTCAAACAAACAGAGTGATACCATTAAGGTAATATTACAATGCAACGTACCTGTGCTTACATTTAGAGAATCTCTAAATTAATTCTGCACGCAGTAAATGTAAACTGGATATGCGACTTGTAAAATATGATTTCATAAATTAGAGGTTCCTGCGTTTATTAAATAGTACGCATAAAAAGGATACGTTTCGTTCAGGACCGTCGGTCGCAGGGATGTGGGTGTCGAGCCTGCATCTTTTTTATGTGACTCAGTAGTAACTTATATCCTTCCAAAAATAATTAAAATTAATCTATATGAAAAAAATCAGCCCATTCTTTAATAAAAAATCGCGGTTAATAAAACCACCCAAACTGGATGCTTCTAATACCTCGAAACTTGCACCCTTTAGTCAATCCGCATTAAGACAAAAGCTGCCCAAACTCCTCAAAGTACAAAATGATTTTTTTCCCTGTTTTGACTGGACTTTTCCACCACCACTATTAAGTAAAGCAAGTCCCTCTGGCGATGCCGATAAACTTTTCTCAAGACCTTCTGTTACTAATAACAGATATTCAATTTACCTGCACAGCCCTTTTTGCAAATCATTATGTAGCTTCTGTTACTACACTATCATCCCTGGACGTGGAATTGATTTTGCAGAAACTTATGTTGATTACCTGGTTAAAGAAATGGAATTATACAGCGCGACATTTTCCGAAAAAATTTGTGAATCAATTTATTTTGGTGGCGGCACACCCAGTTTTCTTAGCGAAAAGCTACTGACGAAAATATTAACCCGGCTGAAACATTACTTTCACTTGTCTGAACAGGCAGAAATTACGATTGAATCTGCACCAGGTACATTATCAAAAGAAAAATGTGAGCTGCTAAAATCATTAGGAGTTAATCGACTAAGTTATGGCATACAAACACTTGATGAAAAACTTTTGTCTACGATGAACCGTGACTATTCGGTTGATCTAGCCAGTGAAGAACTCACCCATGCGATCAAAATTATTGGTAATGTTAACGTTGATACCATGTACGGATTTGATGGTGAAAAAGAAGATACACTTATAAAAACATTAAAACAATTCCACGAAATTGGGGTTCCAAGTCTATCAATTTATGCACTGGATAAACAACGCAGTGAAGCAAAGGTTCTGTATGAACCACCTCGTGATGACTATTATCAACATAAAATAGCCCGCTTCTCTGAAGCAGAAGAGTTTCTGATGAATGTAGGCTACAGACCCGTTTTACAAAATATTTTTATTGACCCCGCACGCGCATCCTACCGACACCAGCTAAGACGCTGGGACAATCTTCCACTTGTTGCTCTGGGTGTTAATTCTCAGGGTTACGCGCCCCAAAAAGCTTATCAAAATACGGGCAGCCTTAAATCTTATTATCAAATGATTGATGCAGGGAAACTCCCTGTTGCAACAATAGATATATTGGATTCAGAACTTGAATTATGCAGAGAACTCACCAGTAAATTACGTTTCACCTTTGTTAGCCTGAGTGAATTTACATACAAATATGGTGTATCTATTCAAGCAGTTTTTAAAGATCTAATCAGCAACCTTGTTGATCTGGGTTATATTGAATGTCATGATGATATTTTACGTATGACCGAAAAAGCCGCATATTATAATAACATAATTCCTATGTTATTCGCACCAGATCAATTTAAGAAAAAACTAATGCAACTGCCAGAAGAATATCTTCAGACATTTCCCGTACCTTATATCATGACAGAATTAGGCCATGCACAATCAATGCCTTTCAATCTGCCAGATAAATGCTCTGTAGTAAATTTTGACCGCCGAAGTAGTTTAGATCGAAGACAGAAAAATATTGCAACCAGTAACCATAAACAACGTTATAATTCTGGTAGACGAAGCACAGATGGCATCTGGAACTGGTCAGCCATCAATAGCTCACCAATCCATGCCTGATCACTTCTATTCTTTTTCATGTGCTTATTTTTGCCAGCGTATAAAGTAAAATTACGCCGTTCTCTGCCAACTTAATTAAGAGGCGATGGTGTATTTATCCACCCGTTAGTGGTTCTGTAATATTGCTCGCCATATTTTGATACTTTTCAGAAATACGCTAACAATACATTTTTTATTCACATTTATTACACGCCTAAAAAATAATAATTACTCTGCAAACAGACCTCATCTAACCGGAATTTTTTTATGCATGATCCCATCACCCTTAGCTCCGCTTTTCTTCTGGGTCTTTTCAGTACAGTACATTGCATTGGCATGTGCGGTGGCATAATCGGCGCACTCAGCTTAAGCCTGCCGACCAGAATCAGACAGCACAAACCGCGGCTGTTAAGTTTTGTACTGGCGTATAACATTGGGCGCATTACCAGCTATAGCATCGCTGGCCTAATTGCCGGAGCTATTGGTGCCCATGTCCTGCGTTCTGCCGGTTTTGATCAGGGGCATATTATTTTAAAAATCATTGGTACTGGTATGATGATTGCTATTGGCCTCTATCTGGCTGGCTGGTTGCCACAACTGGCGACTGTTGAAAAAATTGGTATTCCTATCTGGAAGCGCCTTGAACCAATCGGTCGAAAACTAATTCCAGTCACCTCATTACCCAAAGCACTGCTGTATGGATTAATCTGGGGCTGGCTACCCTGTGGTCTGGTTTATTTTGTATTAATCTGGGCCTTAACAGCTGGCGGCGCTCTACAGGGCGCACTCACCCTGGCCGCCTTTGGACTAGGCACCTTACCAACACTGCTAGCAGCTGGCTTTATGACTTCATGGTTAACCCGCTTTGCACAGTCCGCCCGAGCTCGTCGGACTGTGGGAATACTCATTATTCTGATGGCCATTGGCAGTCTGCTCATCCCCATGCAACATCACCATCATTAACAAAATAACGGATACTGCCAGAAATACATCCCTGTCGACTCGACACCCGCATCCTTGCGGCTGACAGTCGTGAATAATGAGTATCCTTTTCATTTGTACTGTTAGTATGCCTTTCTTGCATAAATCCCGGCTGCAGAACGCAACACGCATTAATTCAGTGTTAGAAACAGGCTTTCTACACCATTATCAACAGCCTGATGTGCGTAAAACCCATCAGTTTCATGGTCGTTATGAAAATATCTACCTCAATAAAAGCCATATTCCAGAAATTGAAACCGTTATTAATCAGGCTATCTACCAGGCGGAAAAACTATTGGGAATAACGCATCTTCGTGCCGGTTACTGGTTTAATTTTATGCCGCCTGGCAGCATCACCACGCTACACAGTCATGATGACGATGATGAATTACTCTCGGCAGTGTATTATATCTGTGTACCGGATAACTGTGGTGAGCTAATCCTGCACGCCTCTCCTCCCTCCCCAAATACGATTAAAATAACCCCGCAAGCGGGGTTATTTGTTTTTTTTAAACCCGATGCAAAGCATGAAGTTACTGAAAATCGCTGCGATCAAAATCGACTATCTATTGGAATGAATTTTGGAGTGTTAAAACCTGAATAAAATCAATAACAATCAAAGTTATTTAGCCAAATCCTCAGATCTGCTGAAAAAACACCGTATCTGTATACAGGTCACTCCTGTTGTTTATTTACCGGCCATCAAGAACATAGACCATTAGGGCAGTAGCCCTGTAAGTCAGCAGGCTTTATACTACGAAGTTCAGCTGTTTTCATTTACAATCACCACTGCGCGGCAGCACACCTATGGTTCAATACAAAGCAAATTACAGTCGTAGTATTTTATTTCAACTTGTATTACTCTCTGTTATTTCAGCATTTCTACTACTGATTAACCTCCATTTCCTGAAAGAAGTTTATTTAACCAATCAGGCAACTAACACTGGTTATATCATTAATGGTGCAATTCTAGGTGTTTTTACATTCGGATTACTGAATATTATAATGCTCCTGTTGCGTTATACCCGCGAAGAGAATGCGCTGACTTATTTTCTAAAAAATATTAACAATGATTCAGCTCAGCCCACTCAACATGTCAGTAAAAAATCTTTAATTTACAACCGCTATACCTCCGTTCTGGAAATCAGCAAACATAACGTAGCCGTTAATCATAGTGCCCTGGCAGCAACACTGCTGGCAACGGAAAACACCCATTTAAGCCTGTCGCGTTTTATTAGCAATATTTTAATTCTTATGGGTGTATTTGGCACGATTGTTTCGCTGTCCATCGCGCTATTTGGTGCCTCCGAAATTATCGGCAGTGCCGATGGTATTAGCGGAATGAATCTGGTCATTCATGGCATGTCGACAGCATTGTCGACCACCGGCACGGCCATTGTCTGCTATTTATTCCTCAGCTATTTCTATATGAAACTCACTGACGTACAAACTGAATTACTCAGTGGCATTGAACAGGCAACCACACTCTATATTATGCCACGCTTCACTTACCAGACTGACAGCATATTGCATGAAGTCGGCAGCCTGGTAAAAGCCCTGCACACTGCAGCTGGTAGCATGGCTCAAACACAGCTTGATTTTACTGAAGCCGGGCGTAATCTGAGCGCCCTTACAGGTACTTATGCAGACCGGCTAATTCGCCTGAGCGCCGACATTGAAGAAATAAAATCTCTGTTACGTCATGGCTTCCGGCTGTCAGAATAAAGCCCCCAGGAATCTGTCATGAATAATGGTTTTGTCGATCTGAGGCGTGGGCATTTAAGCAGTGAAAGTTTCTGGCCATCATTCACGGACATTATGATGGTAGTGGTAATGATCTTTCTGCTTACCTCAATGGTTTTAATGGTTCGCAACTGGAAACTGCTTGCCCAGTTACGCCACAGCATGGCCGCTGAACAACAGGCATCACAAGTTATCCACAGCACCTCAAAAGAAAATGCAACGCTGGAAGAACAACTGGCACAGGCACAAAATGAAATTTCTTTACTGCGTATGCAGATCATGCGTGCAAGTGAGCAACGGAGTCAACTTGAAACCACATTGGACAATAAAGAACAACAATATGTCATTGTGTTAAATGAAAATGCAACCCAGAAAAATTCACTGGCCAAATCCAACGAACAAATAATCCAGCTTAATTCAAAAGTTGATGAGCTCAATAAGAACCTTTCTCAAATTAATATTGATATTTCGCAGAAAGATAAACTACTGAACACACAACGCAAGACAATCATCATCATAACCCAGCAACATGAAAGCAACTCAAGACGATTTAATACCCTGCAAGATGATTATGGCTCACTCAAAGTAAAATATGATGAACTCATCCGGCCCGCACGTACGGCAAAGGGAAAATACGTTGCCAGCGTTAATTTTGAACGTATAAAGGGTAAAAACCGGATTCAATTTAAAGATGCTACAGCAACACAATACACCACTGTCAGTAATAAGAAACTACAAGCTCTGCTCTCAAAACTAAAACAGCAACATCCGGGTAAACTTTATATCAAAATTATCATACCGGAGAATAGTGGCCTTACCTATAATGAAGCCTGGAGTTTCATGAATAACTTGCTCGATAAATATGATTACTATTCACAACACCAAACTCAAATTATCTTACCCAAACATTAATCAAGCTCTAAGTATCTGACAACTCATGCCAGTAATTTTTTAATCTCTTTTCAGAAACCGGCATTTTTGTTTTAAGTTCCTGAGCAAACAGGGATACGCGGTATTCTTCTAGCATCCAGCGGTAGTAACTGAGCTGATCAGAATCAATATGTTGCTTTATTAATAACTCCTGCCGCTTAATGTATTCACCCCATAGGTCAGAAAATACCAGTCTTAACTGGCGATCACGGTTGGGGTTGTTTTTTGCTTTCTCCAGGCGTTTATTAATCCCCATTAGATAGCGAGGATATTGCTGTAGCCATTCACTATCTATTGTGGTGATAAAATTTACTGGAAACAGATAATTAAGCTGTAATTGAATATCCGTAACCGTATCCAGTTGTGATAATAACGCGGCTTTCATATTTTTTTTAATGGCTCGATATGCATCTAAAATTCTACTTAACAACTGACTCCATTGCTTCGCTTTTTCATGCAGATCACCTCTACCTTTATCGAGTCTTGAATTGAACTCCTTTTCTGTCTGTATATTGTCATACAAAAAAACCTCATCGATGGTTTTATTAAGCATATCGCGCTTTAAATCATCACAACGACCAAAGTCCGTGTACTTTAAACACAGGTTTTGAATATCAGGAATTGATCCGCTTAAATGTTTAATTTGCTCAGGCAGTGCATTAATAATCAACTGCCTTAAGGCGTTATGTGTTTCAGCTAATGCGACTTTTCTACTCTCTAACGCTCTGAGATTAACCCGCTTACCTGCTTTAACTAATGCCGGGTATGACTTGATGGTAATTCCGTGCAAATTAATTTCTACTGTTTTACCCAGGCTATCGAGAATATCTGGCCCAACATTTTCCTGTTTATATATTGCTTCCTGCTCAACTGTGGATTCCGCTTCCGCACCACTTTCAAACACTGCTATTTCAATAGCATCGGCCTGGCCTGACAAGCGTTCCTTTATTAACTGTAAGTCACGCCCTTGCTCAATCACATTGCCATCATTAGCAATAATTCTAAAATTCATCCGCAAGTGCGGGCTGATATTGTTTACATTCCAGGCATCGTAAGGCACCTGTACACCGGTCATTTTTTTAAGCTGGTTCGCTACGGCTGTAGATAAAGCAGTATCTGACGGCACCATTGCCTCCATACAGGCTGCGGCAAAATTCGGTGCCGGGACGAAATTTTTTCTTATTGGTTTCGGCAGTGACTTAATCAGTGCAATAATTTTTTCCTGTAGCAAACCAGGAATAAGCCATTCACATCGCTGTGGGTTTATTGCATTGATACCCACAACAGGTGTTACCAGCGTAATACCATCACAGTGGTTACGTGGATCAAAATGATATTCCAGCGGGAAGCGGGAAGCATTCATTTCAAGCATGTCAGGAAATAAATCATCGGAGACGATGGTGGCATCATCTCGAATTAAATCTTCGTTAGATAAGAATAATTGTTTTGCTGCTTCACGATGGTAACGCAACCATTTATCCAGGCTTGCACCACTGCATATATCATCAGGCAGACGATGGTCATAAAAATCATATAAAATAGTGTCATCAACAATTATGTCATGGCGGCGTGATTTTGCTTCCAGCCTTTCCAGATCATTAAGTAATTGCTGATTATGAATATAAAAAGCAGCCGTGCTTTCGAAGCCACCGTCTATCAGTGCTCCACGAATAAATATTTCTTTTGATTCCGCAGGGTTAATGCGTCCGTAATTGACTTTTTTATCCGCGTAAATAACTAATCCATACAAGCTTGCCTGTTCTAGCGCAACAACCTGCGAGCGATTTTTCTCCCAATGTGGATTATTGTAATGATATTTAAGCAAATGGTTGGCTTTTTCTGCTATCCAGAGTGGATCAATTTTTGCGTTAATGCGCGCATAGACCCGTGAGGTTTCTACTATCTCGGCAGCCATAATCCATTTAGGCGAGGCTTTGAATAATGCCGATCCGGGATAAACATAAAACTTTTTACTTCTTGCCCCCAGGTATTCTTTACCTTCGTCTTTAAATCCGGTATTTGCCAGCAGACCAGTTAATAATGAGCGATGGATTTGATCATAGGAAGCAACGATTGAATCAGTACTGGCATTGGTTGATAGCTTTAAACTCATCAACATACGGTTAATCTGATTATGCGTATCAATCCATTCTCGCATCCTCATCCAGGAAATAAAATTTTTCTTGCACCATTTACGTAACTGATTAGTTGATACTGTTTTCTTTTCTGCATGATAGGCAAGCCATAGATTTATATAAAAAATAAAATCGGATAACTTATCTTTGAATGCCGCATGTTTTTCATCTGCGGCCTGCTGTTTATCCAGTGGTCGTTCACGCGGATCCTGGGTTGCCAGTGCCGAGACAATAATCAAAACGTCACTTAAAGCCTTTTCATTTTTAGCCTGTAGCAGAATGCGAGCGAGTTTTGGATCAATCGGGAAATGACCAAGATGTTTTCCTATTTTTGTGATTTTGTTACATTCATCAATAGCACCCAGTTCAAATAGCAGCTTATAACCATCATTAATTAACCTGTCTTCAGGTGGCTCAACAAAAGGAAAGTCGTTAATGTGACCAAGCCTTAAATATTCCATCTGTAAAATAACAGCCGCCAGGCTGGTGCGCTTAATTTCCGGCTCGGTAAATTCTTCGCGCTGCTTAAAATCCTCTTCTTCATATAAACGAATACAGATACCCGCTGACACACGGCCACAACGCCCCATGCGTTGATTGGCAGAAGCCTGTGAGATTTTTTCGATGGGCAGGCGCTGAATTTTGCTGCGCCATGAATAACGCGAAATTCGGGCAACGCCTGAATCAATAACGTATTTAATCCCCGGTACGGTTAAAGAGGTTTCGGCTACATTGGTCGCCAGCACGATGCGGCGTTTATTCGATGGATGAAAAATACGGTTTTGTTCAGCGTTTGATAACCGTGCCAGCAGCGGTAATACCTCAGTATTATCAAGCGCTTTATTGTTTACTTCTTTTGCTAACGCCTCTGCCGTTTCACGGATGTCCCTTTCACCGCTTAAGAAAACCAGAATGTCACCACGATCGATTCTTGAAAGTTCATTAACCGCGTGTATAATACCCTGTTGTAAATCCAGTTTATGTTCCCTGTCTGCACTTTGACGGGGGCGGTATCGTACTTCGACAGGATAGGTACGGCCAGATACATTAATAACCGGCGCATGATTAAAATGTCTGGAAAATCGGTCGGGGTCAATCGTCGCCGAGGTGATGATAATTTTTAGATCTTTGCGTTTTTGGATTAACCGCCGCAAATAACCCAGCAGAAAATCAATGTTTAAACTGCGTTCATGCGCCTCATCAATGATAATGGTGTCATATTGATTGAGGAAAGGATCATGATGACATTCAGCCAGTAAAATGCCATCGGTCATCAGCTTGATATAACTGTTGTCATTCGACTTATCAGAAAACCGAACCTTGAAACCAACCTCATTACCCAATTCAGTATTGAGTTCTTCAGCGATACGTTGCGAGACGGCACGCGCAGCAAGACGGCGCGGCTGTGTGTGACCTATTTTTCCTCGAATACCTAAATCAATATCAAGACATATTTTGGGTAATTGCGTGGTTTTACCTGAGCCGGTTTCACCGCATAAAATGGTTACCTGATTTTCCAGAATAGTTTGTTTAATCAGTTCGCTTTTCTGTGCAATGGGTAACGCAGAGGGATAACTGATTAACGGACTATTTTGTTTGCGCGCCTGCACGGTTGAGATGGACTTCTCAATGTCTCTACTTAATGCAGCAATGGCTTGACTATCAACAAATTTCACCTGTTTAAGTTTTTGCAAACGACGGCGAAAACGAAAAACATCGCTTAGCATGCATTGTTGCAGTTGATTATTGAGTAACTGGATGTCCAAGAGAAGTAGGGGGTTGTGGGGCTGGAGATTAGATACCTCCGGCTACCTGATTATAAGCGATCTTCTTTGTGATGCCATACTCTAAGAATATATACCTGTTTTTGATGAATCAAATAACGGACGATGTAATTGCCAATTATTAAATCGCTGATTGCTTCACGGGAATACGATAACTTCATATTTTAGGCGGCTTTTTTTCGTTCTCTTTACCCCGGCTATCCAGCCACTCATTAACGCCCTGTGTCTCAATAACCCCCTGTGTCAGGATAGTTGTCGCCTCTAAAATTAATTAGAGGAAAAATAAAA
>CAYTUK010000015.1:0-50705 GCA_964441285.1 uncultured Thiotrichaceae bacterium
ACATTGGCGGCATAACTTTTAACTTTAGGCGACAACTCTCTTGAAATCCGCCGTCAGATAGTAAACCTGCCGCCTGGAGAAGTTTTTGTACACCGCAATATCGCCAATGTAGTGGTTCATACCGACTTAAACTGTCTTTCGGTTATAGAGTTCGCTGTCGAGCTTCTCCGAGTTAAGCATATTATCGTTTGTGGTCATTACGGCTGTGGTGGTATCCAGGCTGCACTGGAAGACAGGAATCATGGGCTTATTGATAACTGGCTACGTCATATTAAAGATGTTATCCGTTTCAATGCGGAAAAATTTAATGGGTTAAGCCAGAGTGAAAAGTTAGATTTGCTCTGTGAGTTAAATGTAAAAGAACAGGTGGCCAATGTTTGTAGCACAACAGTCGTGCAAAATGCATGGCAGCAGGGGCACGAACTTTCTATTCATGGCTGGGTTTATGATATTGAAAATGGCATTTTAAAAGATCTGGGTATTAGCCTTTCATCAGGCGGTGTGAGTGAGGGAGCCTCTGCTTAAGTTGAGCAAGCTTTTATGCTGAATTAGTCACTAGTTTATACTGGATATCAACAATGGTATACGCACTGGTTTGTCGGTCATCTTTTATTGCGATCAATAGACTAAATTCATCATCCAGTGTTTTGCCCATCAGCGCTTTGCCCATAGGCGAATCCATGCTGATAAAGTTGCGTTTTGCATCGGTTTCATCGGGGCCAACGATACGATACGTTTTTGTTTCGCCGGCAGCATTTTCAATACTTACCCAGGCACCAAAGTAGATTTTACTGGTATCGGTTGGTCTGCGATCTACAATGACCATATTTTCAAGGCGTTTTCGCAGAAAGCGTATCCGTGCGTCAATTTCTCTCAGTTCTTTTTTTCGGTAGATATATTCTGCGTTTTCCGAACGGTCGCCTTCGGCAGCGGCAGCGGCGAGAATACGCGTTACCTCGGGGCGCTTATTTTTCCACAGATAATCATGTTCCTGCTGCAGGCAGGAGTGACCTTCGGCAGTGATATATTGTGAGCCTGGTTTTTGTGGTGGTCGGTATCTTCCCATAATTGTTATGTTGGTATGGTTGAATAATGCGGGGTAAAAACGGATTTTAACGGATTTTTTATTTCTGTGTGAGCGCGCTCCGCAATACTGGCGGAGTTGACTGGCTGTTGCCAGGTTTTCTGTCTTTTGGCGTGGATGGGCATCAGGCAGGGTGGACGGTGGGGGTGTTTGATTGGTAGTATTATCCAGTGTAAGTTAAGGAGTATGAATGGGATGGTTTGGATAGAAGCATGAATTTAAGCGGGTTAGATGATAAATATCATAATGTTATAGAAACTTTATAAAAAAAACATAAAATATGTGCTATAACTTTATTTACAATAACCAACAACAAATGAATGGGGTATTAAAAATGGACAGAAAACGTCTTCTGCAGGGCGAAAAAGCTAAAATTGCCAGTACTGGCCAGGTCGTTGAAATCAAACGCGTGAGTAATCATGGTTTCTCCGTGGTTAGATTTCAGACCGGTGGTGATTATATGATTCTAAATGACCGGCTTGAAACCTTGGGTCGAACTTTCGAGAGAGAAGAAGTTCAGCACTAAGCTAGGTGGTTTCAGGTAACGATTGTCGTCTGCTGTTCGCTGTAATGGGGTAAGGTTGGCGCTGTTTCTGCGCTTTGCCGCCAGGTGGTCGATATCGAATAGTTTCATCTCCCGCTGCTGCGGGATGGCTTGTCTTTATTAACCTACGCTGAATATAATTTCTAAATTTTACGGTTATAGTTAGTTACGGTTATATCTATAAAAATATCATATATAACAATGTATTACATATTACATATTACATATTACATATTACATATTACATATTACAGCTATAATGGTGTAAAAAATATAATTGTTGTAATATAGCCGATAAAACTTAAATAACTTCATATATATCAAACGGTTATTAACAATAAAGCGCGAAGCAGCGGGGCTGTCACTGTTCTTTAGTGTTACTAAACGTTACAGTTTTCTGTGCTACCCCCAACGACTTATCACTTTAAAGCCTTTATAAACATATAGTTATAATTTTGGCATCAATTTTGCTTCTATCTACATCAGACGGGCTAAATACGAAAAATGTATGCAAAAAAATATTTAGTGTACCCAAAATTAAATTTATTGATAATATTGATTATTAAGGAGTAATACAAATGAAAAAAATTGGCCAACTAATCGCCTCCGCAGGTCTGCTTGCACTTGCTGGTTCTGCTCAGGCTACGATCATAAACTTTCAGGCACTGGCTAATGGTGCTAGCGGTGTTGGCGAAAGTGCATGGACATCGTTTAACACCATGACCAATGGCGGTTCTGCTGTCGATATGACGATCACCGCATCACCTAAAGGAGCAACCGCCTATTTTGACAGCGCGCTTAATGGTGTGTCCGGTGGGCTTGGGGTTTGCCACACTGGTCTAGCTACAGGAAAAACAACTGGTGCACAGGGGTCTAATACAGGTAATATCTGTGGTAGCCCATCGGATGATAATGTTGGTGTTATCAATGAAGCGCTGATTTTTACCTTTAATCAAAGCTCATCAATGAATGAAATCTGGTTTAATAATAACCATGATAATGGCAATCTGACCGGAAAAACGATTCTTTTCTCGCGTAATGGTGGTGTCGCAACGCCTTACCTGTTCTCTGCTGCAGATAAGTTGGCTCCCGGTGGATGGGGTTACCGCTTTACGTTGGGCTCAATCGGATTTAGTAATACGTTTGCCGCTGGTGATTCGTTGACGGTTGCTTATGATAATACTCCTGGAGTACAAACAGCTAATCAGTTTTATGTTAGTGCGTTGGATGTTCCTGAACCTGGTATTCTGGCATTGCTTGGTCTGGGTTTAGTTGGTGTAGGGTTTGCGCGCCGCAGCAGAAAATAATTCTTTCAATCACTATCCTGTATAAAAGCCCGCGCTTCTTAAGCGCGGGCTTTTTGTTATGTAAGGTGCCTGTTTAAGCGATTAAACGCGTAAATAATGTTTTTTACGGTGGAAGACCAGGCATCAGCAGGTATGAATTTAGTCGGTCATAGTCTATGATTATGCAAGAATAGAGCGACCTTATTTAGTGGGAATTTTTTACCTTTCCAGGGGTCTGGATATGACTATCAGGAGTTAAGATGAAGTATTCTATTATAGTTGCAATGGTTGCGGCTTTATTTTTTTCCGGCCTGTCAGGGTGTTCTTCTGAGGTAAAAGAGCAACTGCCCAGGATGTCCGGTCAGGGCCCCAGTGTCCTCATTAAATCCTATAAAATGGCAGTGGGCGATCAGATACAGATTGATGTCTGGAAAAACCCAGAGCTTTCCATTAGCGAACCGGTAAGGCCGGATGGTAAAATTTCTGTACCACTGGTGGGTGATGTGATGGCGGTGGGTCGTACTCCCGAACAACTGGCAAAGAATATCGAGAAACATCTGGCCGTTTATGTAAAAAGCCCGAATGTCACTGTTATTCTTACCAGCTTGCAAGGGAATGACTTCCTTTCCCGTATTCGCGTTACTGGCGCAGTAGTAAAAAATACATCAATGAATTACCATCAGGGCATGACCGTACTTGATGCAGTCCTGGAGGCGGGGAGTGTGGATCTATACGCTAATGCAAACGGCACGAAACTGCATCGGCGGACGAAGCATGGTACGGTTAGTTACGATATTCGGTTACAGAATATACTGGAAGATGGTGATATGAAGACAAATGTGATGCTGATGCCGGGTGATGTTATTACTGTACCAGAGCGTAATTTTTAAGTATGCATCTTATTCTATAAATAGCCAAATTCACGGCCAGCCTGGGTTTATTTGCATTGCCAGCTGCGTTGCAGACGAAAAGGTGGTAATGAGAAAAGAGGGTGTATGAGAAGGTTCTTAAGCGATGGGCATCGAAAACGACTGATTAGCTTGTGTGGTTTATTTGTATTTGGACATGGCACACTCGTGCGTGCACTGGAAATTCAACCCAGTATTGGTGTCGGTGCAGAATACACCGATAATGCCACCCTGTCTTCCAGCCGTAAAAAGAGTGACACGATCACGACCACGTATATTGGTGCCAATATTAAACATAATGTGGGTACGCTACAGGCGCAGGCGGATACCTCATTTGATACTCAGCATTACACGCAGGGTACGTTTGGTGATCAGAGCTATTTTAATCTTAATACATTGCTGGACTGGGAAATGGTGAAACATCGGTTTCACTGGTCGATACGAGATATTTTCAATCAGCGACCAGTTATTTCAACCAATGTAAATACACCAGCCAATCTGCAGAATTCAAATATTTTTACTTTAGGTGCGAACTGGCTTATCCCGTTCTCGGCCAGAAGCCAACTTATTCTATTGCCTGAATACAGAAAATTTTATTATGAAAGCCAGAATATTAATAACCGGCAGTATGCGTTAGCGGCTAACTGGATGTATCGTGCCTACCGCTTAACCAGCGTGGGCTTAAATGCCAGTTACCGCCAGGTGGATTATGCCGCGCGGCAGATTGCCAATTCACGATTTAGTACCTTGCAGCTAAGTATTACTGGTCAGCGTTCACGCTCGAAATACACTTTAAATATGGGGGTTACTAATGTAAGGCGTGATGCAGGAAAAGAGATCAGTGGCTTTTCCGGGAATCTGGACTGGCTGGTAAATATGAGTAACAGGTCGAAGTTACAGGCACGTCTTTCAACCCAGCTAACGGATGCCAGTAGTGGCAGTCTGAGCGCAAATATTACTGCGAATACGGGAAGCTTTAATAATGTGCAGATTACTGCGGGTGTCATCCGTAATAAACTGTTCTGGCTGGGCTATCTCAGAAAAGATGGCGTATTAAACTCAAAGGTCTGGGCGGAGTATCGTGAGGTGCTCTATAGTAATTCGCCTGATGACCGTAAAATCGGTACATTGGGTATTAACCTTAATTACCCGATGACGGCATTTCTATCGAGCGGGCTGTATGTCAATTATTCTAAAGATGAGCTAATAGAAATATTCAGGACAGACAAAAGATTGGTCGCGGGATTGAGTTTTACTTACCGACATTCGAGGAAACTACGCAGTAATCTGGATATAAGTTACCGTCAAAAGGTGAGTACTGTCTCCACCCAGGAATATACTGAAGGCAGTGTTTTCTACAATCTGGTTTATGGTTTTGGTCGGGTGTATCGGCCAGTACGCTCAAGTTTATAGCTGCGCCCGCGTTTCAGGCTTACTGGCAAGTGGCGGAGAAAGAGGGATTTGAACCCTCGGAACCCGCAAGGGTTCACTTGATTTCGAATCAAGCCCGTTCGGCCGCTCCGGCATTTCTCCAAAATGCAGTTTTGATAAGTCAGCAGACTAAAACGCCTGTTGGCTACGCCTGGATTTTATAGTAAATACGCTAGTTATTGGTAATAAATACTGTTTCTGGGTAGAAAATATGTATTTTTACCGCCATCAGTTCCTTGCGCCCACGATGGATCGCCTGAGTGCAGGTGGCTTTTTTGAGAGTCTTATGTCAAATAATGAATACGATCTGTTAATTATTGGTGCCGGTGTATCAGGCAGTGCGCTGCTCTATCTGGCAACAAAATATAGCAGTATAAAAAATATCGGTTTAATAGAAAAATATGCGGCACCTGCGCGAGTTAATTCGCTTTCAAGCAATAACAGCCAGACGCTTCATTGTGGTGACATTGAAACAAACTACAGCTTAGACAAGGCGCTTAAAGTTAAACGTGCAGCCAGTATGTTACGCAACTATGCAGTATCACAGGCCGATGCGCACCATATCATTTTTAAATACCCAAAAATGGTTCTGGGTGTTGGCGCGGCGGAATGTGCGTTGTTGAAAAAACGTTATGCGGTTTTTGGGCCACATTATCCAAATTTAAAATTGCTGGATAAAAAAGCTATTGCACGAATCGAACCAAATGTGTCGATGAAAGGTGATAAATTTCGTGAAGAAGAAATTATTGCTCTGGGTTCAACGGATGAATATACTGCGGTTAATTATGAAGCACTGTCACGCTCATTTGTGCGCCAGTCCCAAATAGAAGCGAATCAATATACCGATAAAATTGTTGATGTGCATTATAACGAATTTGTAATGCACATTAAAATTAATCAGCATGGCTTTATTGTGGAAACACAGGGCGTTTGCTATCGAGCAAAAACCCTGGTTGTTAGTGCGGGTGGTCATAGCCTTAAACTGGCACATGATCTTGGTTATGGACACCATTATTCGGTGCTGCCGATAGCCGGTAGCTACTACTTTACCCCGCATGTTTTAAATGGCAAGGTCTATACGGTACAGAATGATGCTTTACCGTTTGCTGCGATACATGGCGACCCAGATGTACTGGTGCCGGGCGCGAGTCGTTTTGGGCCGACGGCACTGGTACTACCCGTGCTTGAACGCTATAACTTTAAGACACTGCCGGACTTTCTACAGGTATTTCGTTTTGATCGCCGTGTTGCAAAAGTGTTATGGGATTTGTTGCGCGTTAAAGATATTCGCCATTACATGTTTAAAAACATGCTATTTGAAATTCCATTGTTACGGAAATGGCTATTCCTGAAAGAGGTGCAAAAAATTATCCCGTCACTTAAACTTGGCGATTTGACCTTTGCACATAAAGTTGGTGGTATCCGTCCACAGCTTATTGATAAGGATAAATGCAAGTTATTAATGGGGGAGGCTAAAATAGACACGGGTATTGGTGCAATATTTAATATGACGCCATCACCTGGTGGCACGTCCTGCCTGGAGAACGCTGAAATTGATCTGCGTACAATCACTCGGCATTTAGCCGCAACGATTGATGAAGATGCCCTGCAAAATGACTTGCTAATGGATGACCGTGTGCACAGTGTTGATGATTTTTCAGGTCTGCTGATTAGTGGCGATGCCGCAGGTGAAATGTAATCGGTTGAGCCGATTAATAGTACCGATTAATAGTACCGATTTGAGGCCGGGTTTACTGTCCTGATAAACCCGGCTTGTGCGGTTAACCGAGTATGCTCTTTAGCCTTCGTTGTGCATCAAACCACAGTCAAGTTCCAGCGTCGATTGAGTGGCGACCGACGTAATAAGTGACTGGATAGTCTGGTGTTTGCCTGGGGTTATGTTATGAAATTCGAAACCCATTTTTATATAAGCGGGTGAGTAATTTTTATTTACCCAGCGTTGTCGAGCCTGCAACAGGACGAAAATATTATTATCTTCCAGTGACCGAATAGCCAGTTCGAAAGATCCATAAGGTATAATTTGATGTACAGGAATGAGCGTGGCACCACCCAGCGTTGATATATCGACCAGTAAGCAGCCTGAATTTAAGGCTTTTTCATTATTAAATGAGCGGGTTGATAAACGATCGAAATACCCCTGTTCCTGAGTATTTGTTGCCAGGTAATCAGTTGTTACACATGCAGTTCCAGTCATTGCTTTCACCATGAGGTAAATTGAAATACAGTTTAATATCGCATTTTTAAGTTGCAGTTTTATGACGCTTTCTTTACATTTTCATGACCTGAGTGTGGAGAATGATTACTGAAACGAAGGCAAAGACTAGCCATTGTTAAAGACACGCGGTGAATACATCCCTGTTGGCTCGACACCCGCATCCCTGCGGCTGACGGTCTTGAACAATGGTGCCTTCATCTGTACTGTTAGTCTGTGGTAACAGCCTATAGTGGTTAATAAAGAATAACCGACAGAAAGAAGTATAAGCAGGCGACTAAATTTGGTTGCACAGCACCATATAGCTGGTTAGATAAATTTATATCGCGATGAAATATATGGGTTAAAATGATTACAGGATGGTTGTGTTATAAACCTGAGAGGACAAATAATGCCGTGCTCACACACGCCAGCATTAACCGAATCTGTTGTTCAAGTAATGATGCAGTAAAACCACAGTAACTATATTTTTTAACGGATAGAACAGCGATGGCTAAACAAATTCGTGACGACAGCTGGCATCAGCGTTTGCACCGTGAATTCGAACAGGACTATATGCAGTCCTTAAAGCAGTTTTTGCGTCAGCAAAAAGATCAGGGTAAAGTTATTCTTCCGCATTCATCGTTGTGGTTTAATGCATTGAACTCAACCCCGTTTGGTCGGGTAAAAGTTGTTATTCTGGGGCAGGATCCTTACCCCACTCAAGGGCATGCTCACGGTTTGTGTTTTTCAGTTAAAGCAGAAACCTCGCCGCTACCAAAATCGCTGATTAATATTTTTAAAGAGCTGGAGGATGATCTGGGCATTAAAAATACCACAGGATATCTGCAGCCCTGGACGCAGCAAGGTATATTATTATTGAACAGTGTGTTAACTGTTGAGCAGGGCAAGTCTAATTCGCACCAGAGTAAGGGGTGGGAGATTTTTACCGATAAAATTATCAGCCTGCTGAATGTGCAAGAAACGCCGCTGGTCTTTGTGTTGTGGGGCAGTTATGCACAAAAAAAAGGCACGGTGATTGACACTCAGAAACATAAGGTTATTCGCTCACCGCATCCTTCACCACTGTCTGCATATCGAGGCTTCTTTGGTAGCCGACCTTTCTCAAAAATTAACCAGTTTTTGCAACAACAGGGGCAATCAGCCATTAACTGGCAATTATAAATCATGTTTTTTAGCCGAAGGAAATGTATTATCCTTAGCTCGGCTATTACATACTAACAGGATGGATGAAAAAGGCTACTTATTGTTCAAGACCGTCAGCCGCAAGGATGCGGGTGTCGAGCTTACATGGCGGTATTTACCGCGTGTCTTGAACAATAAGTATCCTTTTCATCTGTTTCAGTAATAGAAATGTAGCGTATTCTTTTCATCTGTACAAAGGTTTCTAATAATTAATCGGTTGAGGATATATTGAATGTCAGATTACTTTAATGAAAAAGCCCAAAATTGGGATGTGGATGATAGAGTCAAGCAGCTTTCAACTGCTGTTGGATCATCAATAATAGAGCATGTCCCGCTTAATGCGCAAATGGAGGTGATGGATTTCGGTGCGGGAACCGGTTTGATTAGTTCTTACGTCGCACCTCTGGTACATAAAATTGTAGCAGTAGACATCTCTGAGGCAATGCTGAACAAACTTGTCGCCAAGCCAGAATTGCATGGCAAGGTTGAAGCCGTCTGTCAGGATATTATGGAAAAACCCATCGCTGCAAGCTTTGACCTGGTGATGAGTGCTATGGCTATGCATCATGTGGAAGATACAGGGAAGCTTATTCAAAGATTCGCCGAGCAGTTAAAGCCCGGCGCAATGGTTGCGCTGGCTGATCTGGATAAAGAAGATGGCAGCTTTCACCCAGAAAATACGCAAGGCGTGTTTCATTCTGGTTTTGAACAGAGTGAGTTACAATTGTTATTAGAGAGTCATGGTTTCTACGATGTGCATTTTATAACAGCACATACAATGCATAAAAATGAAAAGGAATACCCAATATTTTTGGTCATTGCCACAAAAAGATGAGAGTGCAAGCGCTCTGGGCTAAAATCTACAGGCTATAAAGCGGCTAAAAATCCCCTCCTATAAAAGTTCGAATGGAAGTTGGGTTTTCTGGTTAAACACAAGATTAAAAACACGCATTAATATTACAAAGACATTATTATGAAGCAGAAAATAATCACCATGCTTGAGTTACAGGATGCGATGAACTCAAAAGTAAATCCTGACTGGCGTAACGCCGATTTTGAATGGTACCGTGCGATCTGGATGGAAGCCTCTGAAATGCTCGATCACTATGGCTGGAAGTGGTGGAAAAAGCAGACGCCAGATATTATGCAGGTGAAGCTGGAAGTTGTGGATATTGTGCATTTTGCCCTGAGTATTCGCCTGCAGCAACACGGTTCGCTGGAAGATATTGCAGTTGCCATAAGGAATGATTTTGACAATTCCATGCAGGCTGAAGATATTCGAAAAACGATTGAATGTCTGGTGCTGTTAACCTTGACAGATCAGGGCGCACATTTTTCTTTTATCGCCGGGATTATGCAGTATATGGACATGCCGTTTGATGAGTTGTTTGAAATCTACATTGGTAAAAATGTTTTAAATATGTTCCGTCAGGATAATGGCTATAAGGATGGGAGTTACCAGAAAACCTGGGCCGGGCGTGAAGATAATGAATATCTGGCTGATCTTTTACAGACTCTGGACAGTAATGCGGCATCGTTCAAAGACACACTTTATCTGGCGTTGGAACAGAGCTACCGAGATGCAGTCGGGGTTGAGCATGGGTAGCTGGAAGAGTGGGACTTGCATTTTTTACAAAAGCCCCAATATAGCAGGTGTCTGCTAATTATCAGCGATGGCGGTGAAGGCAGTTAGTGTATAGCAACTTTACTTGCTGTGCGCGGGTTTGGAACTGGCGGGTTATCCGTTCCCGTTAATTCAGTGGGTTTATTAATAAAGCTTTAGCGCATAGTCTTGCGATCTTAAAAATAAGTAGTCAGGTGATTATAATGACAGATGTATTAGATAGAATTGATGAACAGGTAAAGAATAACAAGGTAATGATTTACATGAAAGGCACGCCACAATTTCCGCAATGTGGTTTTTCTGGTCGTACGGTTGAAGCCTTAAAACAGGTCGGCAAAGAGTTCGCTTATTGTAATGTGCTGGCTGATGCCGAAATTTTTCAGAATCTACCGCGTTATGCCGACTGGCCAACTTTTCCACAGGTGTATGTGGATGGTGAGTTGATTGGTGGTTGTGATATTACACTGGAGATGTTTGAAAATGGCGATTTAAAGAAGAGGATTGACGAAGCGAGCACATCTTAGGTGTTTTTACAGGGTTAGAATCGTTGCTTATTATAATTGGCACTCGGTTTAGTGATTAGTTTAGCCAAAGATAAACCGCTAAATTTAGTCCTAAGTCGAGAGTTTTAGACTGAATCAGTAAGCAATATTCAGGGCTGGATCTTCGCGTGCATCCTGTAATTTTCTTTCCGCGCGTTTAAATAATTCATCGGCTGAAATAATGACTTCATTCCCACGATAATAGAATACACCAATTCGGCCTGTTATCGGCAGATTGCCGGCAGAGGTTTTGTAGGTGCGGTTATTAATCATTGTGAGTATGCGCTGAATAGCGGATTGCCGGTAGTTTTGTACTTTAGTATGATGCATGATAATGGCAAACACACCATTACCCAGGCGGGCGACGGTATCAGTGGGGCGGATGACCTGCCGTAAGCGGCGGTGCTGACTGATAAGTATCTCATCGACAACATTATTGCCTTCCTGGTCACGGATTTTATTCAGCTCACACAGTTCAATTAAAGCAAGACAGACACCACCATGTCGGTTAGCGGCCTCTTCAATGTGAGCCTTCAAATTAAACATTAAAAATTGCTGGTTGCCGGCACCAGTCAGATCGTCGACCAAGGCTATTTGTTCCAGCCTTTCAATGGTGCTAGCCATTTGTCTGGAGGTTTCCAGCAGGTCGTTTTGCAAGCCGGCAATACGAGCGGCGGCATTGATCCTGGCAGCAAGCTCCTGCGGGTTGGGAGGTTTGCATAAATAATCATCGACCCCGTGTTCAAAAGCTTTGACCAGATATTCTATACCATCATGGGCGGTAAACAGGATGATGGCGGTGTAAATGCCGTTCTCCTCATCGCGCTGACGAACTTTTTCTGTCAGTTCCAGCCCGTCCATTTCCGGCATATCCCAGTCCGCCAGGATCACTTCGGCGGGTTTCTGTTCAATCATCGTTAACGCTTCAGTTGCGCTATCAGCCATACGAACACCATCGTAACCGGCTTTTTTGAGTGCAGTTTTGACGACAATACGGCTAAACTGTAAGTCATCAATAATAATGATTGAGATATTTTGGTTGCTCATGGATAGTTTTAAGTGTTCCCTGTTATCTGAAGACGCATGCAACATGGTGTAGTTAGAACGCTGCTGATGTTATATATAGCTGATATTGTGTATTTTAGACTAATTTTTAGTGATTTTATCGACTGAATTTAACTCCATACGGTGCCGACATTATCATTCCAGCGGTTAACAATGTTACAGAATAGCTCAGCAGTTTTTGTGGCATCGTACAGTGCCGAGTGGGCTTCGGTATTGTCCCATTCAATGCCCGCTGCCTGAACCGCGCGCGATAAAACTGTTTGACCGTAGACAAGACCCGCCAGACTCACGGTATCAAATGTACTGAAGGCATGGAAAGGGTTACGCTTGATCTTGTTGCGCGCAGCAGCGGCATGGATAAACTTATGATCCAGCGTAGTATTGTGGCCGATCATGATTGCGCGGCTACAGTGAGTTAGCTTCAGGCCTTTATTAATGAATTTAAATAATTCACGGACACCCGCTTCTTCATGTTTTGCTGTTGCCATCCGAAATGGGTGGTAGGGGTCGATGCCATTCACTTCCAGTGAGGCCGGGTTCATATTGGCACCTTCAAATGGGTTGATATGGCAGGAATATTTTTCATCAATGGCGATGTGTCCCGTTGCATCAAGTTTTAATGTCAGTGCGCCAATTTCTAGCAGAGCATCCGTTTTTTCATTAAAACCACCGGTCTCAACATCCACGACAACTGGGTAAAAACCACGGAAACGTCGCGCCATTAATTTAGCTTCGTCATTGCTCATGTTATTTATATTCATCTTTGTAGGTAATTAAAGTTTTTGTTGATTTTAGATTGTTTATCTCAGGCAAGTTTCCAGTGCAGCGTTTGTCCTGCCATAAATGGGATCAGCGTGTCCTCACCCATGTGGTAACTTTCAGGTATGCTCCAGTCCTGTTTTATTAAAGTTATACAGCGAGTGTTTCGTGGCAAACCATAAAAATCAGGGCCATTAAAACTGGCAAAAGCTTCGAGTTTGTCGAGTGCACCAAGCTGCTCGAAGATTGTGGCATACAGTTCGATGGCTGCATGGGCGGAGAATATACCAGCGCAACCACAGCTGCTTTCTTTGTTATGTCTGGCATGGGGCGCGCTGTCGGTACCGAGAAAAAATTTAGAACTGCCAGTGCGGATAAGATTTAACAGTTTCTTCTGGTGTGTATCGCGTTTTAACACCGGTAAACAGTAGTTGTGTGGTCGTAACCCGCCCTGGAACAGAGCATTGCGATTTAGTATCAGGTGGTGAGGAGTAATGGTCGCGGCAATATTTGCACTGGCCTGCCGTACAAAATCGGCTGCCTCACTGGTGGTAATGTGTTCGAATACGATTTTTAATTCGGGAAAGTTTTTAGTTAGCGGGAATAATACGCAGTCGATAAAGATTTTTTCGCGGTCAAATATATCAATATCTTCATCAGTCACTTCGCCATGTACCAGCAATGGCATGCCGGTTTTCTGCATTTCATCGAGTGCATCATGGCAGTTTTCAATATGCGTAACACCGGCATCAGAATTGGTGGTGGCACCAGCGGGATAGAGTTTTACGCCTTTAATAAAACAGCTTTTGGCGGCAGCAATAATTTCATCAGGGGAGGTGTTGTCAGTGAGGTAGAGAGTCATTAACGGTTCAAAGTCGGTGCCGTCAACAGCGGTGAGAATACGGTCAAGGTATTCAACTGCCTGTATCACAGTGGTAACAGGTGGGTTCAGGTTTGGCATGACAATGGCGCGTGCAAACTGGTTCGCGCTAAAGCCTGCAACACGATTAAGTGTTTGGCCATCACGCAAATGTAAATGCCAGTCATCGGGTTGTGTGAGTATTAATTGTGTTGCTGTCATAGTAGTATTCCGCTGACGCTATATTATGCCCTAACTTAACCATGTCTGTATTTCAAAAATTATTCGCCATGCTGTTTTTAAAGGCAGTGCCGCAAAACTTACCCTGTATGAAATCGCTGGCCGTCAGCCTGACATTGTTATACTGGGCTAGCGGTGTACTGGTATTAAGCTCAACCCTAAAACCATCGACACTGATGGAGAATATGTTATTAAGTGTGGTCATTTTACTGGTTTTTATTTATGGTATTTTGCGGATTTTAAATTTTCAGGCAAGGTTTGTACAAACTTTTTCTGCAATCGTTGGTGTTGGGCTGTTATTTAATCTGCTTTCCTGGCCACTGCTGGCAGTGATAGCCGATAATAGCGGGACTGAGTCGCTGCTTGCATCGGTTTCATTTATATTCCTTATGTTGATAAGCTGGGAGGTGCTGGTGAAAGCGCATATCTTTAAGCAGGCGCTGGGAACCTCTATGCTGAACGCATTGCTGTTGTCGTTTTCTCTATTTTTTATCACCATGACTTTGTCTCAACTGTTATTTCCGGCAGGGGTAAGCCACTAATGAAAATTCATATCCTTGGAATATGCGGTACCTTTATGGGTGGCATTGCACTACTGGCACGACAGGCTGGTCATGAAGTGAGCGGCTCGGACGAAAATGTTTATCCGCCGATGAGTACGCAATTACAGCAGCAGGGCATTAAGCTCTGTCGTGGTTATAAGGCCGAGCATATCAATGATGCGATTGATCAGGTCATTATTGGTAATGCGCTGTCGCGGGGGAATGCCGCCGTAGAATATGTGTTAAACAGAAATATTTCTTATATCTCCGGGCCGCAGTGGCTGGCAGAAAATATATTGAATGTGCGCTGGGTGCTGGCCGTGGCAGGTACGCATGGTAAGACTACCACTGCCAGTATGCTGGCATGGATACTGGATGCTGCCGGACTGAATCCCGGCTTCCTGATTGGTGGTGTACCGGAAAATTTCGCATTGTCGGCGCGTTTTGGTGCAACCCCGTTTTTTGTAGTGGAAGCAGATGAGTATGATACCGCCTTTTTTGACAAACGCTCAAAGTTTGTTCACTATCATCCGCGTACGGCGATATTAAATAATCTCGAATTTGATCATGCGGATATTTTCGACAATCTGGAGGCGATTAAACAGCAGTTTCATCATTTTGTTCGCACAGTGCCAGGCGAAGGTTTGCTGGTGGTCAATGGTGAAGATAATAATCTGAATGGCGTGATTAAGCAGGGCTGCTGGAGCCAGATAGAAACCTTTTCGTCCAGATTGAAACCGGCTGAAGAAAATCTGTCGGCAAAAAATAGCTGGCAAATCGGTGCGTGCAGCAACAATGGGGCTCAGTTTGAGGTGTTATTAAATAACACAATAGCGGGTACAGTCAACTGGTCGATGCATGGTTTACATAATCGCCTTAATGCACTGGCGGCGATTATTGCAGCCAGACATGCTGGTGTCAGTGGCGCACAATCCTGTGAGGCATTAGGCAGTTTCGCGGGGATCAAACGTCGACTGGAAGTGCGTGGTGTGATCGCAGGCATAACTGTGTATGATGATTTTGCCCACCATCCTACCGCCATAACTGAAACCCTGGCTGCGATGAAAGAAATACAGGCAGCCGGGAGAATAGTCGTGGTACTGGAACCACGTTCCAATACCATGCGTATGGGGAGACACAAAGATACCCTGGCGGCAGCCTTTGCCGGGGCGGATGAGGTATTATTATTTCAGCCTGCTGGGGTTGACTGGAATTTGCATGATGTAGCGGTTGCCTCACCTGTACCAGCAACAGTCTATGACGCAACTGAAAAAATAATTGAGAGAGTATGTTCTACCGCAACAGTCGGTGATCATATTCTTATTATGAGCAATGGTGGTTTTGAAGCCATCCATCAGCGCTTGCTGGACGCATTGAAAATACAGTATGCGCAGAAGGTGATTGCTTAAAAAAGATCAGCCGCTCGCATTCACAAACTTGAAATCTTGTTACTGGATAAGCCTTTACAGAATAATATCAGACAGTTTCGCAGGTTAGAATAAACTTGCCTGTTCCCGACTGGTTGTAACGTACCTTATAAATGAAAACAAAAAACAAAAAAATAATTTCGCTCGCCATAACCGGTGCCTCCGGTGTGCAATATGGGTTTCGTTTACTTGACTGCCTGCTGCAACAAAATCATAGGGTTTATCTTATGATTAGCAAAGCGGCGCAGGTTGTTATCGGCATGGAAACCGACATTGCATTGCCAGGGCGCTGTAAGGATATACAGGGTTTTCTGCTGGAAAAATATCAGGCTGAAAAAAATCAGTTACGTGTATTTGGTGATGATGAATGGACTGCGCCGACAGCCAGTGGCAGCGGACGGGTTGATGCGATGGTGGTTTGTCCCTGTTCGATGGGTGCATTGTCAGCCATTGCCACGGGTGCCAGTAATAACTTAATCGAACGTTCGGCTGATGTGATGTTAAAGGAGCGTAAAAAATTAATTCTGGTGCCGCGTGAAACCCCTTATTCGGACATACACCTGGAAAACATGTTAAAACTTTCCAGAATGAGCGCGGTCATTTTATGTGCCAATCCAGGCTTTTATAATAAAGCAGAGACCGTCGATGATTTAATTGATTTTGTGGTTGCAAAAATTCTGGATCAGTTACAACTTGAACATACTTTGCAACCCGTCTGGGGTGCCGTTTAGTTTTTGTTGGCCTGTCAAATTTTTTATGGTGCAAAAAAATGGTGGCTAATCCGCTGCCGAATTAGCCACCAACGCAGGAGTGTCTTGCATGAAACTCCGGCTTCCCTTACGTTAATTTTCGAGCTGGTAAGCAGCTTTTCTGAAGAATAATTCAGGTCAATGTTTCGACTAAAAAAAGGGGATATTACTACCCCCCTTTTTCTATTTAGACCTATGATTATATAGCTTAAATCACCAGGCCTGTTTTGCCTTATCAGGCTTTACCACATAAACCAGGCCTGTGCTAACGCTGTGTTGCTGTCGGATACGTTGGTTGTACTACCATTAATTTTAGTGTAGATAACATACTGAAGGCTGAATTTGGTATTCATCCAGGGCAGGTAACTGGCCTGCGTCGTCCATGCGGTGCTACTGTATGCATCGCCATTGCTACCGTTGTCAGACCCGGAGCTAGTGTTGAGGCCCAGCGTAGCGGTAGCATGGTGCCCCCAGTGATAGATGGCATCCAGACGCGTGTTTTTGAGTGTTGGGTTCAGGCCAGGGTTACTAAAGTTCAAGGTCTGTTTTTCATGGGTATAGGTAGCATGTGCACTGAGGGTGTCTTCACCGTTAGCCATGGTATGTTCATATTGTGCATCCACGGCAATATCGGTGTACTGGTCATGTGTCGCTGAAGGAGTAAGAGTATTATTAGAACCAACAGCGGGTAAATTATACAGTGCTGCCTGCATCCCATAAGCCCCCAGCATCAGTGTGTCACCGGAGCTTAGTGTGGTGTTCCAGGCCAGGCGTATATATGGGGCTAGCCCACTGATACGTGCGTTAGTATAGGAATTCGTCGTTGTTGAGCCTGCAAGAGCAGTACCATCGAGGTTGCCTGTATCGCGGTATAAAGTTAGCTCGGTATAAAGGCCATTGCCCCAGTCAGCATACGCGCCTAGTCCGGCCACACCACCACCCATATTATCTATCATCGGGGTGGTTACGTTGGCACCACCAGTGAAGGGATACCCCCATGCTGGCGACGAGTTCCACACATCCTGTACCGTTGGGTTATTATTCAGGGTGGCACCATAGGTAACTGCGCCGGCATGATTGGCATAGCGTATATCGGTGTTATCCATGCTAAATCCAGAGCCATCAGCAGGTGCCAAAGTTACCTGAATAAAAGAACCCATATGCGGAGAGATTTCACCCGCATAGAATATGCTTAGCTGGTCAGGCAGATTGGCGCTGGTGGAAGGTGTGCTTGCCTTGGAGTAAGTCGCATCTGTCTGTAGCATGACAGAGAATGGCGGAGTTTCATTAATCTTCAGGTTGTTCTCGTTTGATGCAGCTGTAGAGTCAATTTGTTTGGTTCCGGTAAGTGTGTAGGCATTGAGTTTAAACTGGCGTCCAAAGGGAGTGAGTTCGGGAAACACGGTATGGCAGGACGAACAGGCTAACCCTGTCTGCCGCGCAAAACTTGGCACAGCATTGGCCTCCTGATACGTCATTGAGGTTGCGGCAATAACAGCCACTAGCAAAATATTCTTTTTAAACATCTTAAATGTCTCCTGTAGTTTTTATTTTTAAGCTAGGTTGAAAAGGTTAAAACCTGTGTGGGTATTTTAGACGTGAAGATAGCGTGCTATATTGACTTTTATCAAGAACTTTTAAGAAAATTCACGGTCATAGTGCCAAAGTTGTGTTTCCGCCTGATGCATTAATGTCTTATTACTGAAACAGATGGAAAGGCTACTGATTGTTCAAGGCACTCGGTAAAGCAATTCAATGCTTAAAATAAAAAGAACAGAGAAATTTTGGGAGACTTTATCTCTTGACCAAATGAGCGCCCAGCAATGGGAATCTCTCTGTGATGGTTGTGGTTATTGCTGTCTGATTAAACTGGAAGATGAGGACAGTGGTGAGGTTGTAACGACCAGTGTGACCTGTCGATTATTCGATACAGAGAGTTGTCGATGTAAAGATTACGATAATCGTCTGGAGTCGGTATCAATGTGTGTAAAAATTACGGCAGATAATGTATCCAGCTTGCTCGACAGGCCACACTGGCTACCACTCAGTTGCGCCTACCGATTAATCTATGAAGGCAATGCGTTACCCGACTGGCACCCATTGCTTACGGGTAATGTCTCTTCTGTGCATTCGGCGGGTGTTTCGGTTAAACGGTTTGCGCTGTCGGAAGAGTTTATGCACCCAGACCAGCTGTTTGACTGTATTATTAAGGATAAAGGCTAATACTGGATACTTACTAACCGGATAGATGAAAAAGCTACTGATTGTTCAAAACCGTCAGCCGCAAGGATACGGATGTCGAGCTTACATGGGACATGCATCATGGTTCCTCTGCGGCTTTCTTAGCGAACGCTACATAGTAGTGCCCAGTTTATAATTTTAAAATAACGCATGAAATCACCCGTAGACAGGCTCTTAAAAAATCATCAATCGTTAAATCATATGGATCACCAGAAAGTGATTTCCCATGTGCAGCGTGATATTAAACTGGATGGTGCTGACTGGGTGTTAAATACCTTACTCATTGAAGGCTGTGAAGTGCCGTTTAAATTTAAGCGTAAACAGGCGTATAAAAACACTCAGGGCCAGCGGGTTAATTTGACGTATTATCGTGCAACTGAAAATATTGCCGGTATTGAGATGGAAGTAATGCATGTTGTAAGGGTTAAAATTGCGTGAAACCAGCGGCATTCGTTGCGGGAATACGGCATCAATGAATATATCGAATCACTTTTATCCCGTTCACTGATGGTTAACGGGATAAAAGTGATATCGAACCTGGAATTTCTGATGCAATAAAAAATGGCCGCAGAATCCGTTGCGGATTAGTCGTAAAAGAACCCTGCTCAGGCGCTACTTACATCGATAGCCTGGCGACCTTTTTCACTTTCTGCCACAGAGAAAATAACCGTCTGCCCTTCACCCAGAGAGCGGTGGCCTTTGCCCTGGATTGAGCGAAAATGCACAAAAATATCTTCACCATTCTCGCGGGTAATAAAACCAAAGCCTTTGGCTGCATTAAACCATTTAACGGTGCCGCATTCCTGACCTGCCTGGATATCTGTGTGACGGGTTTGCTGGTCCTTACTGGTTATACCGAAGGTAGCCAGAAAGCTGCCAATGACAATACTGAGAAATGAAATCACCCATAGTGACAGATTCTTTGGGGCCATCATCATGGCAAAGCTTTCACTTATGCTGGCGGTGTATCCTGGATGTGTTTGCAGGCTGAAAAGTGTCGCAAAGGATGAAACGATTAAGCTGATTATTATTATCTTAAAAAATAACATGTAGATTACTCCGAATAGACTTATTACTGAAACAGATGAAAAGGGTAGCTGTTGTTCAAGACACGCGGTAAATACCGCCATGTAAGCTCGACACCCGCATCCCTGCGACTGACGGTGAACACCAGGTCGCCTTTTCATCCATCCTGTTAGTATATAGATGTAACTGAACGCCAGCAGAAGTTTAAGTGCTGCCATTCACTCTGCAGGCATGAACCTGGATTAGTCAGCTGATTGTTCGCATGTGAATTTAAGTGCATGATATTAAACCAAACACCGTTTAACTGATTGACGTTGACAGAGCTGCTTAGTATAACCGAGCTGACAGGTAAGGAATAGGTGTATCTGTTGGGTTAAGGTGATTTTTGTGGCGTTTTATTTTCGGCAATTCTTGCCATAATAACTTCAATCGATTCGTTGGACGGTAACTGGAGGTGAAAGCCGTGCGCATTGAGGTTGCTGATGACTTTGCGGGTATCTTCTTTGGCAAGTTTTGTTGCGGTGGATAGATTCAGCTCCATGGCAAATTCTACAATGCCCAGCGTGTTATAAATCTGCCGGGGAACATTGTCGAATCCCCCTTCTTCTGCCAGATAGACGTACATGTCGGGTTTAAGGTTACAGCGGTAGATAAAGCATTGCATGGGGTAATACCGTAAGGTTTACAGGTTATGCAAAACTTTTTTTGCTGCGCTGATGGTGTTTTGCAGGTCTTCATCACTGTGTGCAGCCGAGATGAAACCGGCTTCATAGGCGGAAGGTGCCAGATAAATACCTTCCTCCAGCATCCCGTGAAAGAAGTTTTTAAACTGTTCGAGATTACACTGCGTTGCCTGTTCAAAACGGGTGACCTGCTGATGGCTAAAGAACAGGCCGAACATAGCACCAACGCGGTTGCAGCTCATGGCAACGCCAGCGGTTCTGGCTGCAGCAAGTATACCATCAGTCAGTGTTGTCACTTTACTGGCAAGTAATTCATAAAAGCCGGGCTGACAGATCAGTTCAAGTGTTTTGAGTCCCGCTGTCATGGCAATGGGGTTACCTGATAAAGTACCCGCCTGATACACTGGGCCTAAAGGTGCAATGCATTGCATGATTTCACGCCTGCCGCCAAATGCACCAACGGGCATACCGCCACCAATAATTTTACCTAAAGTGGTTAAGTCCGGCTGAACACCGTAGTGTTCCTGTGCGCCACCCAGGGCGACACGAAAGCCGGTCATCACTTCATCAAAAATCAAAACAATGTTGTTTTCTGTGCAGGTTTTGCGCACACCCTGTAGAAAACCTGCAACGGGTGGAACACAGTTCATATTTCCCGCAACCGGTTCGATAATGACGCAGGCAACCTTGTCCGCTATTTTACTAACCGCCTGATTAAACGCTTCGAGGTTATTGTAGGGCAGGGTAATGGTGTGTTCAGCTAATGCGGCCGGTACGCCGAGTGAACTGGGTATGCCCAGGGTTAAAGCACCGGAGCCCGCTTTTACCAGCAGCGAATCAGAGTGTCCATGATAACAGCCCTCAAATTTAATCAGTTTGTCGCGACCGGTGTAACCCCGTGCCAGCCGAATTGCGCTCATGGTCGCTTCTGTCCCCGAACTGACCATGCGTACCATATCCATTGACGGCATCAGCGCACAGACTTTGTCTGCCATTGTCGTTTCTATTACCGTAGGGGCGCCAAAGCTTAAACCCCTGTCAGCAGCAGTTTTCACTGCGGTTATCACTTCAGGGTGAGCATGGCCGAGAATCATTGGCCCCCAGGAGCCGACATAATCAATGTAGCGCTTATCTGTTTCGTCGTAGATGTAGGCTCCTTTGGCACGCTTGATGAAAACTGGGTCACCACCGACACTGTTAAATGCGCGAACCGGCGAGTTGACCCCGCCAGGGATATGGTTTTTTGCTGCATTAAATTGTTCGGACATGATATACCTGACGTTATAACGATTGAAAATGACGGATTTAAAAGATCGGTTATCTGGAGCGCGATTTTACCTTAATTTAGCGCCTGTCGCATGTGTTGCTGAGTCATTGCTACAATTACACTGTTGTTCCTAACGGTGTTGGCATTTATTGATTAATAAAGTGGTTGCTTAGTTTTTTTGCTGAGTGTGGAATGTTCTGCGATGAAAACAGGCTGCTTATGACAGCGACCATATCCGAACCATTCTGGATAACCTGATGAATATTGTCATCGGTTATACCGCCGATGCTACATATTGGTATAGCTAACTGTTGTTTGGCCTTTAAAATTATATTTAGCCCTGCGACAATCGCATTGGGTTTGGTTGGTGAGGGAAATATCGCCCCAAAGGCAACGTAACTGGCGGTAGCTTTTTCTGCTGCCATAGCGAGGTTTAGATCGTTATAACAGGAAATGCCGATGATGGCATTCTCACCAAGTGTTTGGCGTGCCTGGGTTAGCGAAATATCGTCCCGACCTAAATGTACGCCCTGTGCATTGACTGCTTTGGCGAGCTCAACATCATCATTTATCAGGCAAATAGCCTGGTATTTCTCACCCAGCTTACACAGTAAGCTGGCCTGCTGAAATCTTTTTTGTAGGTTGTTTGATTTATCGCGGTACTGAATTATTCGTGTACCGCCAGCAAGCGCCTGTTCAGCTTTCTGGCTAAATATATTTTCGGGCATTAACTGCTCGTCGGTGATGGCGTACAGACCCTGTAATGGGCTATTTTCCATGTGTTTACAGGTGCAGTTATTTGTCCCAGAAAAAACGATTGGGATGATATTGTCCCATGCCAAGACGGTGCGCATTAACCAGTGTTTTATGGGTGTATTCCAGGGCTTTACGTACGGCGCCTAAAGGTTCCTGTCCTAACCCCAGTTGTGCTGCGATGCTGGCAGCCAGAGTGCAGCCTGAACCGTGGTATTTATGTGGCAGGCGTTCATTATGGAAGGTTTCAATTTCACGGTGGTTGCTGAACAGGGTATGCACCACGTCGGCGGTTTTGCCATGTGTGCCCGTCAGCAGAATATATTCTACTTCTGTCTCCAGCAAACCCATTGCGGCGGCGGTAGCGGTATCCGATCCGGGTGCGAGGGCGTGAGCTTCGTAAATATTTGGAGTGAGAATTTTAGTTAGGGGTAATAACAAAAGGCGTACGGATTCAACAAGATCTTCAGTACTCAGTGCGCTGTCTTTCTCGGTGCTAAAAACTGGGTCGTACACCACCGGAATGTCAGGGTAGTCTGTAATGATAGCTCGAATTGCCATCGCGATCTCTGTGCTGCCAACCATGCCGATTTTTATTACACTCACCGGCATATCTTCAAGGACTGCCCGTGCCTGTTCAATGATCAAATCTGCCGGCATGGGTGAAAATGAGATGACATCCAGGGTGTCCTGAACGGTTGCTGCGGTAATCACCGGAGCAGCGACACAGCCATGACTGCTGAGAGTTTCAATGTCGGCAGATATGCCTGCGCCACCGGTAGGGTCGGCACCGGAAAAGCACAGTATAACAGGTGGGTTTGTCATGGATGGTGATGCTCTCTGTTTTATCAGGTATTATTTTATCTGGTATCCGCCAGGTTTATTGCTTTACCGAATTTAGGCTATGTTACCACGGTGCATTTTATTGTATTGTCAGGATGGTTAAATACTGGTATAAAAAATGTATTTTATACCATTCCAGTCTGTGTAGAATAGTTGTCTTTATGTTTGATGGCGAAAGAGGATCACTGTGGATTACAAAAAATTTACCTGCGTAGTATGTGGCTATGTTTATAGCGAAGAATCAGGCGATGAAGAACACGGCCTCGCACCTGGTACACGTTGGGATGATATTCCTGATGACTGGGAATGCCCGGACTGCGGTGTGGGTAAGGCAGATTTTGAGATGGTGGAAAGTTAACGGGTAGAACTTCGGTCGGGTTCATCTGGTTAATATGCGGCTATTTCTGCGGTTTTTTCAGGCATTGTGCCATCTTGCTGGCAAGTGTTTTAATCGTCTTAAACCATAATGATTGACCTGCTTTCTGATTCAGACCCAGTACGTCGAGTTCAACAGCTCTCGCAGTGGTGTTTTTTAATAAGGTCTTAATAATGGGTGGTTTTACGGGGGCTTCATAAAAAATGCATTTCACATGTTGTTGGTTAATAAGACTTTTAATGTATTGAATATGTCGGATTCCTGGGGATGATTCTTCATTTAAATTGACTGAAGCCAGACGGTTTAGGTGATACTCTTTTTCAAAATACTGGTAAGCATCATGGTAACTAATAAAAGGCGTTTTGATGTTATTCAGTTTTTTAGCGACCAGGCGATTCAGGTTGTCAATGTGTTTTAGTGTGCGTTGCTGATTTTTAAGATACATGCTTTTGTGCCTGCTATCGAGCTGAACCAGTTGGCGGGTAACGGCTTTTACTGCCTGTTTAGCATTAAAGCTGGATAACCAGAAATGTGGGTCGTAAAGTGGATGTTGATGAGAGCCTGGATTGAATGTTTTTTCTGTCTGAGAGTGTTTGTGGCGCAGCGGTAAAAGTTCAACGCCCCTGGCATGCATCAATGCAACAAATTTTATTTTACCCTGGTACTTTCTTTTCAGTGCGGGCATAAATGTTTCCAGTTCAGGGCCATCCCAAAACACAATATCTGCATTCGCCAGCTTTCTATAATCGGAAGGGCGAAGATTGGTATGGTGAGGCGATTGTGTCGTATTAAGTAATAACACCGGCTTGCCAATGCCCTGCATGATGGCAGCAACCAGCGAATGCAGTGGTTTTATGGTGACAACAACTGCTATTTTTGGTGTGGCGGCGGCAATGTTGATGGGTAATAAAGAGAGTGTGAGCAGTATTATCAAGTCGCGGGCGATTTTTTGCATAATTGTAAAGTGTGGTTGGTGAGGTGAATATTTTTCTAAATACAGAATATAACGTGTTATGTTATAATGTAACATTATATATTTGTTTTCATTCCAATGCCATCACCACAATGCACTCATCCAGGAAAGATCAGCTGTATGCGATCTTCTTCAACGCAGATTAACGCCTTAATCGGACAGGCAGAGCAGTTGTGTGAACAGCATCAGCAGCGTTTTACTGCCTTACGTAAGCGGGTTTTGACGCTGATATGCGAAGCTAAGTGCCCACCGAGTGCTTATCAATTACTGGCCGCGTTAAAGCAGGATGGGCGCTCGGCCGCACCGCCAACTGTCTACCGAGCCCTGGATTTCTTAATGGCGCAGGGTCTGGTTCACCGTCTTGCCAGCAATACCACTTATCTCGCCTGCGCCCACCCCCAGCATAATCATGAAGCTGTATTTCTGCTTTGCCATCATTGTGGTAATGCACAAGAAGTGCATACCGAAGGCATTACTCAGTCGGTCATAAAAAAAGCCGCCCAATATAACTTTAAAGTTCAGCATGCGCTGTTTGAAGTATCGGGTTTATGTCATCTCTGCGCGGCGAATTTGCCGAGTAAAAAAGGGCTGGAGTCGAGATGACCAAAGTATTATTAAGGGCTAAAAAAATTACGTTTAGCAGAAATGGAAAACTGATTCTGAGCGATGTTTCAGTGCAGCTTAAGCAGCAGGAGATTGTTACCCTGATAGGGCCAAATGGTGCGGGTAAAACCAGTCTGGTTCGAGTTTTACTGGCTTTGCTCCAGGCAGATTCAGGGCAGATATGGCGACATGAAAATTTGCGTATCGGTTATGTGCCGCAAAAAATTACCATTCCGCAGGTGTTGCCGTTGCGAGTACGAGACTTTCTTTCTTTATCGGCAAAGGTATGGTTTGGTGCGGATAGAAATACTGTCGAGCGGATACATACAACACTGAATGAAATGGGTATCGATCATTTATTTAATACGGCTATGCAGGGGCTTTCTGGTGGTGAGCTACAGCGTATTTTGTTAGCGCGTGCTTTATTAAAACAGCCACAGTTATTAATTCTGGATGAGCCTGCGGCAGGCATGGATGTGATTGGTCAGCAAGCATTGTATGACACTATTCGAAAGATTCGTAACACACATAACTGCGGTATTTTAATGGTGTCACATGATTTGCATCTGGTGATGGCGGCAACTGATCGGGTTATTTGTCTGAATACCCATGTGTGCTGTACCGGACACCCCGATGATGTCAGTACGCATCCTGAATATTTAAAACTGTTTGGTTCTGCTTTAAGTGGGCTGGCGCTGTATTCACATCGCCATGACCATGAACATGATATGCATGGCAATGTGATTGAGTCGGAACAGGGTTTAAAACGTGCGGATTACACAGCTGAGCCTGTTATGGATAAGCCGGCTGTAAACGAAACAGATCTCAACGGGAAAACAATTGAAGATAAGGCGGCAGAGTAATGGATGAATTTATTATTTCCGCCTTATTAGCCGGCATTGCGCTTGCTCTGGTGGCTGCTCCGCTGGGCTGTATTGTAGTCTGGCGGCGTATGGCCTATTTTGGTGATACGCTTGCACATGCCGCCTTATTGGGTGTGGCGTTATCCATTGCTATGCAGATGTTGCCGCTGATTGGGGTAACGCTGATTGGCGCTGTACTCGCCAGTTTATTGTACTGGCTGCAACGCCAGCGTGATCTTTCAACCGATACCTTGCTGGGTATTCTGGCGCATACGGCACTGGCTGCCGGACTGATCGTGGTATCAATCTTGCAGGCAAATGGGCAGGCGATAAATTTAATGGCCTATTTATTTGGTGATATTCTTGCCATTGATAAAAATGAATTGTTCTGGATGTATGTGGGTAGCCTGGTAATCCTTATTATTTTCACCCGTATATGGCCAGCGTTGTTATCAATTTCTGTTAATGAAGAACTGGCAACAATCGATGGCATTAAAGTTGACCGCGATAAATTTATTTTTATGTTATTGCTGGCGATGGTGATTGCAGTGGCGATTAATGTGGTGGGGATTTTACTTATCACTGCATTATTGATTATCCCTGCGGCCAGTGCGAGGTTATTCTCGCATTCACCAATACAAATGGTCTTTATCTCGGTATTGTTCGCGGTTGCCGCTGTGGTGATGGGGTTGAGTGGTTCTTTACAGTGGGATTTGCCTGCGGGGCCAGCGATAGTAGTATCGGCCTCCGGTCTGTTTTTCGTCTCGCGTATGTTTTTAGTGTCTTAATAGTTTGGTTAAAAAATGGCTCAATCAAAACGCATGGAAAAATCGATGGCTTTAATGTCTTTGGTGAGTGTCCCCGTTGAAATATAATTAACCCCCGTTTCGGCAATAAGCTGTAAATTTTCCAGTGTAATATTGCCGGATGCTTCCGTTATTACTTTATCATTACACAAGGCCACGGCCTGTTTAAGGGTTTCAATATCAAAGTTATCCAGCAGTACACGATCAACTCCGGCGGACAGTGCAATTGCGAGTTCCGGTAAATTTTCAACTTCAATTTCAACCTTGTGTTCCGGGTTATAAAAACGTACTTCTTCTATCGCTTCCTGAATACCGCTGCAGGCATTAATATGGTTTTCCTTGATTAAAATGGCATCGTATAAACCGAGTCGATGGTTCTGGCCACCACCACAGGAAACCGCATATTTTTGTGCCAGACGTAAACCGGGGATGGTTTTACGTGTGTCCAGGATAGTGGTGGCGGTGTGCTTAAGGTGTGCCACATATTCGGCGGTACGAGAAGCGGTTGCAGAGAGTGTCTGGATAAAATTAATGGCGGTACGTTCACCGCTAACAATGTGCCGTGATGAGCCGCTGATAGTACAGATAATCTGGTCAGCCCCAATGTGGTCACCGTCTTCGATACTCCAGTCGATTAAAATTTCATCATCCAGTTGTCGGTAGGTTTCCTCGAACCAGTCCATGCCACAAAATACACAGGGTTCGCGGGTGATGACGGTAGCCAGTGAAATATTGTCAACTGGAATCAGCTCGGTGGTAATGTCACCGTCGCCAATATCTTCATTTAATGCGATATGGACGTTTTCTTCGATAACACTGTGAGCAATATTTAACAGATCCATCGTTTAAGTTAATCCCTTGCAGAGGACTTTTGAATTACGCTGAAAATTGTAAAGTGATTTTTTCACCAGCGGCATATCCTTTGTTTTACACTCACTAAAGCCACGTTCGATAAACCAGTGCATCGTTTGGGTGGTGAGTGTAACCAGTTTTTTCATGTGTTTCTTACGTGCCTGCCATTCAAGATGTTGCAGCAGATCATTGCCGCGACCATGTCGGATATAATCCGCATGTACGGCCAGGCAAGCGAGTTCAGCCGCTTGTTCCCGTTCAAAGGTAAATAGCGCGGCGCAGGCGATAATCATGCCATCACGTTCAATCACGGTAAAATTATGGATATCCAGTTCCAGTTGTTCGCGTGAACGTTTAACCAGAATGCCTTTTTGTTCTAGTGGCGAAATCAGTTCCATAATGCCGCCGATGTCTTCAATATCAGCGGTGCGCAAGCCTTCATAATTATCTGTCGTTACCAGTGTACCGATACCATCACGGGTATAAAGTTCGAGCAGGAGTGCGCCATCAATATTGCGACTGATCAGATGGGCTCGATTGACACCGCCACGGCAGGCATGGGCGGCATTATTTAAATGTGACTGGATTGTTTTATTCTCTTTTTCAGTCTGTTGGTTATTGCAGCCATGCTGCTTTAGCCAGTGTTCCGCCTGAGGTAGATTCAGCTGTTGCAGCAAATGCCCGCTGGCATCATTGATCCCATTATTTTCCAGAATAAAAATCAGTTTGTCAGCATTCAGTGCAATGGCTGTTTCAGTCGCAACATCTTCCGCGCACAAATTAAAAACTTCACCCGTGGGTGAATAACCCAGTGGTGAAACCAGTACCACATTATCATTTTCCAGGTGTTGCTTGATAGTGATGGCATCAATATTACGGACCTTCCCCGTTTGGGCATAATCAACGCCGTTATGTATGCCATAAGGCTGTGCAGTAATAAAGTTACCACACACTACGCGTACCAAAGCTCCAGCCATGGGGGTGTTGGGTAATCCCATAGAAAGCTGGGCTTCGATTCGGGTGCGTACCTGTCCCACCGCTTGTTCAACCGCGTCCATATGTGTGTCCAGGGTGATACGCAGGTTGTCGGTAAAGCTTGATTTGATGCCTAGCGTATCCAGTTGTTGTTTGATTTGTGGGCGCGCGCCATGCACCAGGACAACACGAACTCCAAGACTTCCGAGCAGGGCGATATCGTGGATCAGATGGGCAAAATTATTGGCCTCAACAACTTTGCCACCTAGCAGGATAACCAATGTGCGGCCACGGTGTGCACGAATGTAGGGTGCAGAATTTCTGAACCAGTCGACATGCGGGTAATGATCAGATGATTTTTTCAAGGTCTTTCCCCACTAATCTTTTTGTTGTGAGAACATCAGGACTACATTCTGATGATTATAAGCGGTAATATACCCGATTCATTGATGCATTCAATATAAAGTTTAAATATTTTGAGGTTGTTGATGGTGAATGAAACGCGCTGGGGGTTTTTTGATTTCCGTTAAAAAAGCGGTTGTTAGTCGGTCTTGAACGGGTTTTTCGGCTTAACCGAAGATTTTTATCCTGGTTTCCTTTCACTTCATGGGGTGCACAAAAATCTCGTTTTATTAAAAAATCAAACTAAAAATTAAGGTGGTCGCAAATGGCAAATGATAAAACACGTAAGTATTCTTCTATTGTTATCGATGGTTTTGAGCGCGCGCCGGGTCGGGCGATGTTACATGCGGTTGGTTTTCAAAATGTGGATTTTAATAAACCGCAGGTGGGTATTGCTTCAACCTGGAGTGACGTGACACCCTGCAATATGCACATTAATCAACTGGCTGATGAGGCGGCGCAGGGGGCGAACAAAGCGGGTGGTAAGAGTGTTATTTTTAATACCATTACGGTCTCAGATGGGATTTCAATGGGTACCCCGGGTATGCGTTATTCACTGGTCTCGCGTGAAGTGATTGCCGATTCGGTTGAGACCGTTGCTTGTGCACAGGGGTTTGATGGCCTGGTTGCCATTGGTGGTTGTGATAAGAATATGCCAGGCTGTCTAATGGCGCTGGCTCGGCTCAATCGACCCTCAGTATTCGTTTACGGTGGCACCATTAAACCCGGTAAAAAACATCGTGACATTGTTTCGGTGTTTGAGGCGGTAGGTGGTTTTGCCAGTGGAAAAATTTCTGCAGCAGAATTACAGGAAGTGGAGGAAACAGCGATTCCAGGAGCCGGCTCCTGTGGTGGTATGTACACAGCTAATACGATGGCCTCGGCCATTGAAGCGCTGGGCATGAGTCTGCCAAATAGTTCGGCGCAGGAAGCGGTGTCGGATGAAAAAGAAAATGACTGTTTTCGCGCCGGTGTCGCAGTGATGAACCTGTTAAAGAAAGACATTAAACCGAGCGATATTATGACCCGCAAGGCATTTGAAAATGCGATTACTCTCGTGATTGCGCTGGGTGGTTCAACCAATGCCGTCCTGCATTTACTGGCGATGGCGCATACCGCAAAGATAAAACTTGAGCTGGACGATTTTACTCGGATAGGTGCGAAAGTACCGATGCTGGCAGACCTTAAGCCCAGTGGTAAATATTTAATGTCTGAATTAATTGCCATTGGCGGGATTCAACCATTAATGAAAATTTTGCTCGAAGCCGGCTTGTTGCATGGTGACTGTTTGACAGTAACGGGTAAAACGCTAGCGGAAAATCTGGCCAATGTACAACCGTACCCTGACGCGCAGGACATTATTCGCGCACTGGATAACCCCATCAAAAAAGACAGCCATCTGGTGGTGATGTATGGCAACCTTGCGCCCACTGGGGCGGTAGCAAAAATAACCGGTAAGGAAGGCTTGAGCTTTACCGGTAATGCGCGGGTTTTCGAGTCGGAAGAAGCCGCGCTGAAAGCGATACTGGATGATGTTGTGGTAAAAGATGATGTCGTGGTCATTCGTCATGAAGGCCCTGTCGGTGGACCGGGTATGCGTGAAATGCTTAGCCCAACCAGCGCTATTATGGGTAAAGGGCTGGGTAAGGACGTGGCACTGATTACCGATGCGCGTTTCTCTGGTGGTAGTCATGGTTTTGTGGTTGGGCATGTAACGCCGGAAGCGGCTGTAGGTGGTCCGATTGCCATTATTGAAAATGGTGACAGCATTACCCTTGATGCTGAAAAATGTACCATCGACCTGAACATCCCCCAGGCGGAAATTGACGCGCGCCTAAGTCAGTGGCAGGCACCAGCACCGAAAGAAACACGGGGTGTACTGGCTAAATACGCACGGTTGGTGAGTTCTGCATCAACCGGTGCGGTGACAGATTAACGCATAATATTGCAGACATTAAATAAATGCGCCATAAAAACACCCTATTTTCATTTCTTAAAGAGTTATCGGGATGAAGTTTGATACCATTGATGCCATCATTTCCCCTAAAGGAAAACTTGAAACGCTATCACAGTTTGAGGTCAGGCGAATATTAAACACCAGTAAGGGTGAGCTGGCAAAAATTTTTAAAAATTGTTCACTTGCGGTTTTAAACTGCGGCAGTGCGATTGATGACGGTCAGGAACTAATCAAACGTTATCCAAACTTTTCGATTGAGGTGGTTCAGCAACAGCGTGGCATTAAATTAGCACTAAAAAATGCTCCAGCGGTTGCTTTTGTTGATGGAAAATTAATTACTGGCATTAATGAGCACCTGTTTTCTGTCTTACGCGATGTGATTTACGTGTATAACAAAATCGTTAATACACCCAGATTTGATCTGGATGTATCCGATGATGTAACCAATGCGGTATTCCATATCTTGCGTAATGCTCACATTTTACAACCCGGAATGCGGCCAAATCTGGTGGTTTGCTGGGGTGGGCATTCTATCAGTCGGGAGGAATACGACTATACCAAGGAGGTGGGTTATCAACTGGGATTACGTAATCTGGACATTTGCACTGGCTGTGGACCGGGCGCAATGAAAGGCCCGATGAAAGGCGCAACCATCGGTCATGCCAAGCAGCGCAGCGGTACCGGGCGTTATCTTGGCTTGACTGAGCCAGGTATTATTGCAGCAGAATCACCCAATCCAATTGTGAATGATCTGGTTATCCTGCCGGACATTGAAAAACGACTGGAAGCCTTTGTTCGCACCGGGCACGGTATCGTTGTGTTTCCAGGTGGTGCGGGTACAGCGGAAGAAATACTGTATATACTGGGTATTTTGCTGCATCCAGAAAATGCCTCGGTACCATTTCCGTTAATTCTTACTGGACCTAAAAGTGCGGAAGATTACTTTAAACAAATCAATCGTTTTATTCTCGATACCATTGGTCTGGATGCGCAGCAACGCTATAAAATAATTATTGATGATCCGGCAAAAGTTGCTCTTCAAATGAAAGCAGGCATGAAACAGGTGCAGCAGTTCAGGGAAAAACAGGGTGATGCGTATTATTTTAACTGGTCGTTAACGATCGCTCCACAGTTCCAGAAACCGTTTGAGCCAACACACCAAAATATGCGTAATCTTGCTTTACATAAAGATCAGCAGAGTCATGAGCTGGCAGCAAATTTAAGGTGTGCATTCTCTGGTGTGGTAGCAGGCAATGTAAAAGAAGAGGGTATTCGCTCGATTGAAGAACATGGCCTGTTTGAATTAAACGGGGATGCGGAAATCATGGAGCCAATGGATGCGTTATTGACCGCATTTGTAAAACAGCAGCGGATGAAGCTGCCGGGGTCAGAGTACGTCCCCTGTTATCGGATTATTAAATAGAATTTTTGTGGTTTGTCCCTTGTTACTAACAGGATGGATAAAAAAGGGGGTGGATGAAAAGGATACATGGTGTTCAAGGCCGTCAGCCGCAGGGATGCGGGTGTCGAGCTTACATGGAGGTATTTACAGCGTGTCTTGAACACCATGTATCCTTTTTATCTGTTTCAATAATATAAGCCATGATGAATAAAAATCACTTGCTGGAAATCCTCTCACAGGTGCCACAGGATTTGCATAATACGGTGCTCAATTACTGGGCAGACTGGCAGCTCGCCTGTAAAAAAAGTTTATTGCATACTCAGGTTGATCTGGATATTGCTCAGCTGGGAAAAATCTGGGCATGCAGCGATTTTGCTGCACAGATCTGCATTCGGCACCCGGATACCCTGTTGCTGCTGCTTCGGGATGGTATTGAGTCGAATCGTTCCCTGACTGATTACCGGAAAATAGTAGCGGCCGTGTTGGCATCGGCAACACTGAAGCGAACCGCTCAAGTTGATGATGAAGTTATGCAGGCATTACGGCAATTGCGCCAGCGGGAAATGCTGCGCATAAGCTGGCGTGATTTAAGTCAGTGTACGGATCCGGCGCAAATTTTATACGAACTCAGTGATCTGGCTGAAGCGGTAGTAACGCAGACATTACGCTTTATTGAAATGGAAAGCGCTAAAATTTTTGGTCAACCACAGGACAGCAAGGGCCGGTTGCAAGCTTTACTGGTACTGGCAATGGGTAAAATGGGTGGACGTGAATTAAACTTTTCATCCGACATTGACCTGATCTTTGCTTATGTTGAAGAAGGTGAAACGCCGGGGCCACGCCGTACTTCACACCATGAATACTTTTTGTGGGTAGCAAAAAGACTGATTCGCTACCTTAACGAAATAACCAAAGACGGATTCGTTTACCGTGTGGATACACGCTTACGACCGAATGGTGCGAGTGGACCGTTAGTCATAAGCTTTGCCGGGATGGAGCAGTATTATCAGTTACAGGGGCGTAACTGGGAGCGTTATGCACTGATTAAAGCTCGTATCATTAGTGGTGACAGTGAGCACAGACAAGCCCTGCAGACCCTGTTAACGCCTTTTGTTTTTCGCCGTTATCTGGATTACGGTGCGTTTGAGTCCATTCGTGAAATGAAAGCCATGATTGTGGCACAGGTAAAACGCAAAGGGATGCAAACTAATATCAAGCTGGGTCAGGGTGGTATTCGGGAAATTGAATTTATCGGCCAGACTTTTCAACTACTCCGTGGTGGCCGCGAGCCTGAATTACGGGTTCGCAGTATTGTTGCAGTGCTGAGTTTGTTGACTGAAAAAAAATATCTGAGTCAGGCAGAAAGTATGCGTCTGATAGATGCCTACTGGTTTTTGCGTCGACTGGAAAACCGATTGCAGATGCAGCGCGACCAGCAAACGCATTCACTTCCTGATGATGCACTGGCACAGTCACGATTATGCCTGGCGATGGATATGGCTGACTGGACGCGTCTGTTGCAGCAACTGGATTATCAACGGAATTTTGTTGCACAGATATTTACCCAGCTCATTGCACCTGCTGATGTGATTGCGGATGTAAATGTTGAAACGAATATTGAAAATGCAGCCAGTACGTTGGTTCAGGCAACCGATGAGACGGCGGTATTATCAATATTCTGGGAGGAGCCGGAGAATACTGAACCTGTTTCCGACTGGTTGTCGCAGGCGGGTTATAAAGATGCTGAGTGCATCGTTAAACAGCTATTGCAGTTTCAGCAATCTGCCCGTGTTAAACGCATGAGTGCGGATAGCCAACGGCATTTGATTCTGCTTTTGTCGGCACTACTGAAAGACGCTGCGGCTTATCAAAATGCTGAAAAACCCTTCGGTCGCGTACTCAATATATTGAACTCAATCGCCGGGCGCGCCGTTTATATCAGTATCTTGAATGAATACCCGAAACTGCGCACTCAGTTATTAAAATTGTGTGCGGCGGGTGACTGGTTTGCAGAGACAATTGCACAGTTTCCACTGTTGCTCGACAGTCTGCTCAATGTGGATGAGTTGCTTATGCTGGAACCGGATATTGACGCACAACTTCAACATCAGTTAAAACAGATTGGTCAGGAGCATACGGCCAACCTGCTGGAAGAACAGATGGAACGGTTACGTCAGTTTAAGCGTCAGCGGGTTTTTAAGCTGGCAATGCTGGATGTATTTTATGCCTTGCCGGTTGAAACGGTGGCCGATGAGTTAACCGCGACTGCCGATGCGATTTTAAAACAGATTTTACAGCAGGCGTGGCAGGCAATGGTAGCACGCTATGGCGAGCCAGAATGTATCGAAAATGGACAGCGTTACAGACCCGTGTTGTCGATTATTGGTTACGGTAAACTGGGTGGTTATGAACTGGGTTATGGCTCTGATGTGGATATTATTTTTCTGCATGACAGTCGTGGTGAAGAGCAGCACACCAGCGGGTCTAAAAGTATTGATAATTCGAGTTTTTTTATCCGGGTGGCGCAGCGTCTTATCCATATGTTACACATGCAGACTTATTCTGGTCTGTTATATGAGGTTGATACACGTCTGCGACCGGATGGTCAGGGGGGTTTAATGGTGAGCAGTTTGCAGGCTTTTGACCGTTATCAGCATGAAAAAGCCTGGATCTGGGAACATCAGGCATTAATTCGTGCCCGTTTCATTAGCGGAAATGCCCACGTTGAGCAAGAATTTGATAGAATTCGACGTTCGGTTTTATTGCAGTCACGAAAGCCGGCAGATGTTTTGTTTGATGTTGTCAAAATGCGTGAAAAAATGCGTACCCATCTGGCAAATAAAAGTCAGGTGTTTGATATTAAACAGGATGCGGGTGGGCTGATTGATATAGAGTTTATGACACAGGCAGGGGTTCTGGTTCTTGCGCAGCAGCATAGCGACTGCATTAAACACACAGGAACGCTGGCGCTAATAAAGGAATTAGCACACGCTGGCTGGTATTTGCCACAGGAAGCCGTGATGCTGAGCGCTGCGTACCGCTATTTTCGTAAATTGAAAAACCGACAAAGCCTGAAGTGTGAGATAAATGACAGCGAGGTGCCAGTGTATCGCGAGAAAGTAATAAGCCTCTGGCAACGGTTAATACCCGACGTAGACAGGCCAGTTAAAGGCAAACCAGCTAAAGGCGGGCTGGTTGTAGAAAAACCAGCCGTAGAAAAAAGTTGATTTTTATTTGTTTTAAATATATTGCAGGAGATAACTATGCAAACCATGGCCGATCGTGACGGTGTTATCTGGTTTGACGGTGAGCTGGTTCCGTGGCGTGAAGCGAAGGTCCATGTTTTAACGCACACCTTACATTATGGTATGGGTGTATTCGAAGGTGTGCGCGCCTATAAGGCAAAACAGGGAACCTCAATTTTTAGATTACAGGCACATACTGATCGTCTGTTTGATTCTGCACATATCATGCAGATGAAAATTCCTTTTGACAAAGCAGTGATTAACGAAGCGCAGCATCAGGCAGTGCGGGAGAATAATCTTGAGTCAGCCTATATTCGCCCCATGTGTTTCTACGGTTCGGAGGGTATGGGCATTCGGGCGGATAACCTGCGTGTGCATGTGATGGTTGCTGCCTGGGAATGGGGCGCGTACCTTGGGCAGGAAGCGCTGGAAAAAGGCATTCGAATTCGCACCTCATCGTATACCCGTCACCATGTCAACATCAGTATGTGTAAGGCGAAAGCCAACGGGCATTATATTAACTCCATGCTGGCCTTGCAGGAAGCCGTTACGGATGGTTATGATGAATCCATGTTGCTGGATAACGAAGGTTATGTCGCTGAAGGTTCGGGTGAAAATATTTTTCTGGTAAAAAACAATATTATTTATACCCCGGATTTAACCTCGGCATTAAATGGTATAACCCGTGATACTTTGTTTGCCCTGGCAGATAAAGCCGGTTATGAAGTGCGTGAAAAACGCATTACCCGCGATGAAGTTTACATTGCCGATGAAGCCTTTTTTACCGGTACAGCGGCAGAAGTAACACCGATTCGTGAAGTGGATAACCGTGCAATTGGCAGCGGTGGTCGCGGCCCCGTAACGGAGACATTGCAGACCATGTATTTTGATCTGGTTCATGGCCGTCTGGATCTCGATTCCGACTGGTTAACGCTGGTCAAATTAACTTAACTGGAGTAAATAATGCCTAATCCCCATACTGCTGAACAGGAAGATCTGGATACACCGAACGATTCAATGTTGTACGAAGTATCGCGTGATGTTCTACCGCTGCATTGTCCGTTACCAGGGTCAAGTTTGTGGAACTCGCACCCAATGGTTTATCTACCAATTGAAGCAACAGGTGTGGCAAAATGCCCCTACTGTGGTTGTGAATACCGTCTGGTTGATTAAGCCTGAGTGACTGAATTAGAGTGACCGGATTAGATTAAAAATGACAATGCATTTGCCTGCTTTTAATAATGCCCGCGTACTGGTTGTTGGCGACTTAATGCTGGATCGATACTGGCATGGCCCAACGGAGAGAATTTCACCCGAAGCACCGGTGCCAGTAGTGCATGTTCAAAAAAATGAAGAGCGTGCTGGTGGTGCCTGTAATGTTGCATTAAATATTGCCACGTTGGGTGCACAGTGTACGGTGCTGGGATTATGTGGTGATGATGAAGCTGCGCACATACTGGAAGCGCTACTGCAACAGTCGAAAGTAAAAACCCAGTTTGTGCGTATGCCGGAAAATGCCACCGTTACCAAACTGCGCGTAATGAGCCGTTCGCAGCAACTCATGCGGCTGGATTTTGAAGATGGTTTTATCGGTAGCGATCTGTCTGTGCTGGAAACAAAATTTGCTGAAATACTCTCTCGGTTTAATATTGTCGTGTGTTCGGATTATGGCAAAGGCAGCTTGCGTCAGGTGGATAAGTTGATTGCACTGTGTCGGCAGCAATCCATTCCGGTATTGGTCGATCCAAAAGGTACCGATTTTGAGCCTTATGCAGGTGCCAGTCTGATTACCCCGAATCTGGCTGAATTTGAAGCCGTGGTTGGTCGCTGTGAAACGGTGACAGAGCTGGTTTCGCGTGCAGACGATCTGGCGCAGAAATTTAATTTCGAAGCTTTACTGGTGACGCGAAGTGAGCACGGTATGAGTCTGATGCAGCAAGGGTATGATGCGGTACACCTGCCCACACAGGCGCGTGAAGTGTTTGATGTTACCGGTGCGGGGGATACCGTTATTTCGACACTGGCCGCTGCACTGGGTGCGGATGTGTCGCTGGAACGCGCCATGTGGCTGTCGAATCTGGCGGCTGGCATTGTGGTGGGTAAATCGGGCACGGCCAGTGTCAGTGTGAAAGAACTGGAAGGGGTGATACGGCAAAATGCAGTCAGCACCGAACATGGCATACTGGATGAAGCCGAACTACATTCGGTGCTGGATACGAGCCGTTCGCGTGGTGAATCCATTGTAATGACCAACGGCTGCTTTGATATTCTGCATGCCGGTCATGTGACTTATCTGGAGCAGGCGGCCGCACTGGGTGACCGCTTACTGGTTGCAGTTAATATTGATGAGACCGTCAAACGGCTTAAAGGTAAAGACCGGCCGGTCAATAAAGTCGAACACCGCATGCGTATGCTGGCTGCGCTACGTTGTGTGGACTGGGTGGTTGCCTTTGAAGAAGACGAGCCGACCCGGTTAATTTGTGATATTTCACCGGATATACTGGTCAAAGGCGGTGATAACGATGTCGATAAAATCCCCGGTGGTGACTGTGTGCGCGAAGCGGGTGGCCAGGTAATGGTACTGACTTATGTGGATGGTATTTCAACCACTAAAATTATTGAGTCAATTAAACAGAAGCAGTGAGTTGACAGCAAGCGAGGGTTGGGTTTCTACGCAGAACATGAAGCGTAAAAAACCCGGAGGTGAGGCTTTAGCCTCGCCAATCCAGGCCTTTTCTTTTTTTGTTAGTCGATGCAGATATAAAACCAGGGCAGCAGGCAGCGGCATAAATGACCAGTGCAAATAGTACGATAACAGATATTAATGTTGATGCATTAATAATCGGGGGAGGTATTGCCGGTTTATGGACGCTGGCGCGTTTGCATCAGGCGGGATATAAAGCGGTTTTACTGGAAGCGAATGCACTGGGTAGTGGACAGACACGCTACGCGCAGGGCATTATTCATGGTGGCACCAAATATGCCCTGACCGGTAAATTGACTGCCTCATCCGCCGCTGTGGCAGACATGCCAGCACGCTGGCGCGCCTGCTATGCCGGTAAGGGTGAGCTGGATTTAACCCAGGCAGAGTTGCTTTCCGATGCCCATTACCTGTGGTCAACCGGTAGTTTAACCTCACGTCTATCCGGATTTTTTGCCAGCAAGGTAATGCGCAGTCGTTCCACCGAAGTAAAGAATGTATCCCTGCCTGCTCTGTTTCAGCATAACGCTTTTAAGGGGCAGCTCTATCAACTCGATGAACCGGTGTTTAATACCTTAAGTGTGATTCGGGCTATTGCAGAACCGTTAAAAAAAACTATTCTGCCCGTTGCTGCAAACAGTTTGCAGCACCGAGATCATTCGGTAGTGGTGACAGCGCAAAGCGGGGAAATGTACCACTTTCATTACCAATCTGTATTATTAATGGCCGGTGAAGGCAATGAAGATTTACTTTTACGCTTCGCCTGCCGGAAACCTGAAATGCAGCGTCGAGCATTGAAAATGGTGGTGTTACGCGGTGGTTTACACGACCTGGTTTATGCGCATTGTCTTGGTGCTTCGGTAAATCCGCGCATTACCATCACCTCACATTATGCTGCAGACGGTAATATTGTCTGGTATATGGGAGGGCAACTGGCGGAGGACGGGGTGCATAAAAATAATGCGGATTTAATTCGTGCTGCGAAAAAAGAGTTGGCCGAACTGATTCCGTGGCTGGATTTAAAACAGCCGCAATGGGGGGTGCTGGAAATTAATCGTGCAGAAATTAAAAAAGCCGGCATCACCCGTCCGGACAGTTTTTCAATCGAGCAGCATGGAAACATTATCACTGCCTGGCCAACCAAAATGGCGCTGGCACCAGCACTGGCCGATGCGCTAATTGAGAAGATTGAGTCACAGCATATCCGTCGCAGTGGCGATATAGAAATACCGCCATGGTCAGCACCAGAGTATGCCGATTTTCCCTGGAATGATCCTGCTATCTGGGAGCATGAATGATTAAACGAGCATTAGGTTCAACGGGTATTGAGGTAAGTGTACTCGGCCTGGGCACAGTCAAAATCGGCCGCAATGAACAGGTCAAATACCCCGGTGGTTTTGACATTCCTGACGATAAAACGGTGCAGGCATTATTCGAGCTGGCGCAATCGGCAGGCATTAATTTTATTGATACCGCACCGGCCTATGGTAGCAGTGAACAACGCCTGGGTAAGTTACTGCCCAATCGCCACGACTGGGTGATTATGACCAAAGTCGGTGAGATCTTTGAAAATGGCCATTCGCAGTTCGATTTTACCTACGATTTTACCCTTAATAGTGTGGAACAAAGTCTGCGCCGACTCAGGCGTGACCAGATAGACATCGTACTGGTGCATTCAGATGGCAATGATATGTCGATCATTAATAATGAACAGGTATTTGAGGCGCTGGAAACCTTAAAGCAGCGGGATTTGATCCGGGCTTATGGCATGTCAACCAAAACCATTGAAGGTGGTCGCTGGGTAGTGGAAAACTGCGACCTGGTCATGGCAACCGCTAATCTGGCATACAGCGATGATTTACCGGTACTGGCGCTGGCGCAAAAGCGGAATAAAGGCGTGGTGATTAAAAAAGGCCTGCAAAGTGGCCATGCCGACAGCCAGTCAGGCGGTGGTGGCATCGAAAAAGCCTTTGCGCATGTGCTTAGTCAGCCCGGTGTCAGTAGTATGATTGTGGGTACGATTAATCCCCAGCATTTACAACATAATATAGAGATTGTGAATGCCATTTCCCGGACAGGCTTCTAAGCCGGATCGTGAGGAAAAATAGATTATTGATAATAATCATTATTGTTACAATTGTTAAGGGTCAAGTCATTTTGGTCAGCGTTCAGGCTCATTTCATATTGGATAAGGCTAGAATTTGACCGGATTGACCTGGTTAGGTATAGTTGGTCATGTTTTATCGAGGTAGCAATTATGATCGTAAATATTTCTGAAGCCAAAGCGAATCTCTCAAAGCTGGTAAATATGGCTTACCATGGTGAAAAAGTTGTCATTGCAAAAAATAATCTACCGCTTGTTGACCTGGTTGTTCATAAACCCGAAGGCAAACGCAAACTGGGGTTATTATCAGGTAAGTTTGTCATGCCCGATGGGTTTATGGATGAAGATGAGCGTATCAATAAAACATTTTATGATAATGATTAATGAAAATTATTATCGATACACATATCTTTCTCTGGGCGATTTCTGAGCCGGATAAAATTGATGTATCGCAACGGACAGAACTAGAGACTGTTGTGAATACCATCTATGTCAGTTCGGTCAGCATTGTTGAACTCATGATTAAATCATCGCTTGGGAAGTTGCAGCTTAATTTTGATCCCGTTGAAATTGCAGAGAAAAGTGGTTTTGAACTACTTGATTTTAGCGCACAGGATGCCATGCAGTTAAAGGAGATGCCTTTTCATCATAAAGACCCGTTTGACCGAATGCTGATTGCGCAAAGTCTTGCCAGAGATATTGCAGTGATGACAAATGATGGAAAGTTTGGTTTATATGACTGTAAGGTAGTGTAAGGCCTGCATGGGCATAGTGTTGCAGGCAAACTGTATACATGAGTATTAAAAAGTTAACCTGACCAATAACGGCTCAAATAAATAGTGATTTTTAACAAAAAATCTTACCTGATTATCGGCCCATCCTGGATCGGCGACATGGTGATGGCGCAGGCTTTGTTTAAAACTTTAAAGCAGCATCACCCCGATTGTGTTATTGATGTGGTGGCACCAAAATGGTCATTACCCATCCTGGCGCGTATGCCCGAAGTGCGCCGTGGCATCACTGTGGATGCGGCTCACGGTGAAATTGCCTTTGTTAAACGCTGGCGACTGGGTAAAAAACTACGTGCAGAGCATTATAGTCATGCCATTGTTATTCCGCGTTCGTGGAAATCAGCGCTCATTCCTTATGCTGCAAAAGTGCCGGTTCGCACAGGTTATCGCGGTGAAATGCGTTATGGCCTGTTAAATGACATTCGGGCATTAAACAAGTCGGTACTGAAGCAGACTGTGCAGCGTTATGTTGCTCATGCGGGCGAAAACAATCCACAAAATGCACCCGCTATTTTATTTCCATCACTAACAATGGATAAAAATAATCAGCAAAAGAAGCTGAAAGCATTAAATCTGAAACCAACAAAACCTGTAATCTGTTTCATGCCGGGTGCTGAATATGGCCCGGCAAAACAATGGCCGATTGACTATTACCGCGAACTGGCCATAAAACTGGTGGCTGACGGTTATCAGATATGGGTAATGGGTTCAGACAAAGACAGCGATGCAGGTGATATAATAAGCCAACCGTCGCCGGAGACAATAATAAATTTGTGCGGCAAAACCCAACTGGCCGATACCGTGGATTTATTCGCCTGTGCAGAGTCGGTAGTATGCAATGATTCCGGCTTAATGCATATTGCCGCCGCAACGGACGTGAAAGTGAATGTGATTTACGGGTCATCTACGCCGAAATATACACCGCCATTAACAGAAAATGCAGTTATCCATTATCTGGAGTTAAGCTGTAGCCCCTGTTTTTCCAGAACCTGTAAATTTGGTCATTATCAATGTCTTGAGAAGATGACTGTAGATAAGATTTTTACGGCCATATCAACATATAAATAGAGAAGCAGGAAGACGAGTGTTAGAAAAATATAATAACTGGATTGATGTTAATGAAAGTCGGATAAATACCTATGCTAATCATTTAATTGTTATTTTTGCTTTTTCAGTGCCATTACTGGTTTCTGTTAGAAGGGTAAGTATTGTGCTTATTATTCTTCTATTTATAGTCAGAGGAAAAATATTTCGGCGCACTATTAACGTATTGTCTGATCCGGTATTAATGTCAATGGCGTTGTATTTTCTTGTACATGTATTATGGTTGATAGGCAGTGATAATTTTTTGATAGCAAAAAAATCAGTTCATGATGCATCCTTTCTGCTATTTGTGCCTTTATTTGTTTCATTCATAGATGAGAAATATGTAAAAAGAATTACAAATGCCTTTATTTTTGGCATGTCTATTAGCGTAATAATCTCATACGGTCTATTTTTCAAACTGATACCGCCCATGATTCATGATGGTAGTCAGGGTGGATCCTGTGACCCAACACCACTTTGGCATCATTCTCATTATGGTTATATGCTGGCAATTACATCAATACTATTGCTATATCAATTTATCCATATAAAAGAAGATAACCTGAAGAGATTCGGAATATTGATTCTGTTTTCTGCAATGATATTTAATATGTTCATTATTGAAGGTCGTACCGGTTATATTCTTTTTGTATTGCTGCTATTTGTAATGGTGATATTTGAATTTGGACGTAAGTCCATTTTCCCACTTGTTATTTCTACCCTATTGATCATGGCTGCTTCATTTCTTGCATATAACTATATTAATGTTTTTAAAAGTCGGGTAGATCTTACTGTTAGCTCATTAAAAAGTGTTATTTCTAAGGAAAACTATAATACTTCAATTGGTGCACGTATTGGTATGGATGTCTACGCACTAAAGGTGATTGCAAAAAAACCAGTCTTTGGCAATGGTACAGGTGGTGGTATTTCAGAAGTGAGGAAGATAGTTGAAAAACAGAATAGACCATTGTCGAGAATGATTGAAACATTACATCATGCGCATAATGAATATATAAGTGCACTGTTACAATTTGGAATTATTGGCCTGTTATTTTTTCTAAATATTCCCTATCAAATGCTGAAATATTCTTCTGTAAAAAACAGAATGTTAATGAAATTGTTAGGTATTAGTGTTTTATTTTACTCGTTAATTGATGTATTTATTATCGGACTGGGTATGTTGTTAACCGTTGTGACATTAACAAGTGTCAGTGTCTCTCATTACTCTGTAAACAATGCGGTATTTAATGAATTAAATAAACGACAATTGGCTAATTATTCAGCTATTATTTTGTTCTTTTACCTGTTCAAGAAATATTCCGGAATTTAGTCAGAGTTGATATGAATGGATATAAATAATAAAAAAATAAATGTATTAATGATTATTGATTCTCTGGGGATAGGTGGCGCAGAAGTTAGTTTGAGGGCTCTAACAAAATCTATGGTTGAAATGGGGCATAATGTTGTTGTGCTTGTCATAAGAGATGAAATACTATTGAATCTTGATAAACGGGTTAGTGTTGAAATACTCGGTTATAAAAAATATCGGTATTTGTCATCTGTTTCTATGAATGCAAAGCGATTGCGAAAATTTATTATAGAGATGGAGGTGAAGTATGGGTGCTTCCGGTTAAAGGTGGCTCATCTGACGCTTTCGCATAAGTTATTAAATCTTGTCGGCTTGAAGGATATATATTATTGTATCCATGAAAATATTATTGCCAGTAATCTTGCTAATCGCTCAGGGTTAAAAAAGTATTTCCGTATGTCAAGGATACGGAGGCTGTATAATAATAAAGATATTATTGTTGTCTCGAATGGTATTAAAGATAGTTTAATGTTAATTAAAGGGTTATGTTTGCGATCAATTACGACTATCTATAATGTGATAGATATGACAACAATCAGGAAGTTATCTGATAAACGTAATCCATACAGTACAATGCGATATATTGTACATGTTGGTAGATTTTCTTCTGAAAAAAGATATGATATATTATTGACGGCTTATCAGAAAATAAATTCTGATTTTAAGCTGATTCTGGTCGGTGATGGGTCTGACAGAAATCGTATCGTCGATATAATTCATCAAATGAAACTCGATGACAGGGTTGTTCTGGCGGGTTTTCATAAAAATCCATATCCGATAATTCGAGGCTCTAGTCTGCTGGTTCTGAGCTCGGATTATGAAGGGTTTGGTGTGGTTTTGGCAGAAGCATTGTGTCTTGATACTGCCGTTATTAGTACAGATTGTGAATCGGGGCCAGATGAAATAATGAAATCAGCTTTATCAAATTATTTGGTAAAAACGGGTGATTCCGATGCACTTGCAGATAAAATGAAACAGGCTATTGATGATGTGAATAATGCTGGTTACCCGTTTGCCAGTGCTGATCTGGAAAGGTTCTCACCTGATACGATTGTCCGTCAGTATATTAATTTGGCGGATTAATTTAGATTAGTTTAGCCATCAAGTTCAACTTATCAGGGTGTATAAGAAATATATTTGAGTGTTTCCTGGAAAGGTCAGCCGAAATGAGTGTCCATTTTTCCCGTTTAGATATTTTATGTATAAAACGGCGGCTTTTCCCTATGAAACTTGTTGACCAGAGTGATTTATTTAGTGATGAAAGTGCAATATAACCGGCATATGTTTGCCTGATCTCGTTGAAGAATTCATTATTATCGGATGAGAGGAGAGTATCATCTGCTGTCCATTCCATTAAGATGATGGGTTTAAATAACTTAATAGATTCCTTCATACCTTCAAGCGCCTGTATCTCATGGCCTTCAATACCAATCTTAATTAAATCAATAGTTTTAATTGCCTTTTCCTTAATAAACTTATCGCCTGTTATAAGTTTAATCTGAGATTTTTTGTAGTGAGTAGAATCTTCATTAGGATGAAGTGTTGAGGCACCGGTATTACCACTAATATTAATATAGAAGTCACTTGTGCCTTCGTTATCAGAGAGACCTACTTCATAGGTGTATATATTATTAATGTTGTTTAACTGGATGTTCTTATTGAGATTTATATTTGTTTTAGTATCAGGCTCAAAAGCATAAATGGATTTGCAATGTTGGCTAATACTTATAGCATGATTACCGATATTTGCACCAATATCAAATATAGTCGCCTGCTTTATATTTTTGAGTATCTGATTTAATAAATAGACATAGGGTTTATCGTAGATGCCTTTTCTAATAATAGTGCCGCCAACTTCATCATTAGGGTTTACTATGAGTTTGTGACCATATAGTGTTGTAACAAATTTTTTATTAGAAAATGTCATAATAGATAGATGTATGAATTAGTTTTGATGAACTCTTTTTATTATACCTGAAGCTGGAGTTATCATAATGGTTTGTTTTTAACAGGAAGCTCCACCATGAGTGATTATCTTGACTAATAGAAAAAAAACTGTCGCAGTAATGTGTTTTTCCAGTGGTAATGGTGGTATGGAGCATGATGCAATCAAACTGGCGAGCCTACTTGGCAGAGATATGGAAGTCGCCTTATTTTGTAAAGCAGGAAGCTTTATTCATCAGGCATATCAGGGAACGGATAACAACTACCGCCTTCTGCCAATTTGTTTTAGCAGTCGAACGTTTAGCCTTTCAATGCTGTTTCAGGTTCGCTCACTAATGCGTTCTTACACGTCGGCTAATGTCATTTTTTTTGGTGCATCTGAATTAAAAACGCTGTACTTTGCTTTTTTAGGTTATCAAATTAATTTATTGGTCAGGCACGGTACAACAAAGAGTCGGGCTAAAACAGACTGGTTTCATCGCCGGATTTATTCACGGGTTAATTATCATATTGCATTATCAAAACACCTGCTTAAAAATGTAAAAACTATCGTTCCACACACTAAAGAATCGGCATATAAAATTATACTTCCATCTTATACTATTTCCTCAAATGAAATACATTCAGACGGAAACCATTATGAGCAAATTCAAATAACCCATGTAGGCCGCATAGCCTCTGGTAAAGGGCAGTTTGATGCGCTAAATGCCTGTAGATTGCTTCATAGTAAGGGGGTTGCATTCCAACTGGATTTTCTTGGTGCCCTGGATGAGAGTAGTTATACACAAGAGTTAAAAAAGGCAATAAATGGGTCTGTATTTTCCAATCAGGTACAGTTACGAGGGCATGTGAAAAATGTAACCGACTATCTGGCGCAAACGGACATCTTTCTTTTTCCCAGTGCGGGAGAAGGCATGCCGAATGCTTTTATTGAAGCCATGCACTACAACAATGTCTGTATTGCTTACGACAATACAGTTTTTCCTGAGTTTGTGGAAATGGGGTTTTATATTCACCTGGTCAGAAATGGTGATGTTGAAGCACTAACAGAAAAATTGCTGGCGGTGGTGATGGATATTGAAAATGAAAAACTAAGATCGGTGAAAAATACTGCATTAGTACAGGACTACTTTCAATCTGAGCGTGAATTGGCGCAATGGGATGAGTTACTAGTTTAAGCGTAAAATCCCGATAGACTCCCTGGAAGAGTAAAGATTAAATATAATTTGGTCGCCTTTAGCTGACCCTGTTCTACGAATTCAGGTGTTTTTATTCGTATCAATGCGTCTTCAAAAAATCAGAAATTTTAGCGGCACAACTTTTCATATCCATTAAGATCATATCCTGTTCACCCATGTATTTCTCTGGGCTGAAAAAGAGGCGCTTTTTTTCTTCATTAATCGTTTGCCAGCGCAAAGCAGTCGCCGATCGTCTCGCTGGATAAAAAGCAATGGTATTTACATTGAGTGCGCCAGCAATATGTAATGGCCCGGTTGAACCGCTAATAAACAGATCGCAGATGTTGATAAATTTAGAAAAATTTACCAGCCCGTCAGTGGAATGGTAAATACTATGGTCGATAGTTTTTAACTGATTTGATAGTTCAATGGCAGTGTCTTTTTCATCGGGTCCGGCAGTGATAACAAAATGAACGGAGTGTTTTTTATTAATTTTATGAGCAAGTTCAGCAAACTGCCGGGTTGATAGATTAACGGCCGAGCCGCCATTGCCGGGGTGAATAAAAACCAGCTTTGCGTTTTTATTCATAGCATTTTTTGTGATATACGTTTGCCTGAGTTTGGTTATTTCCTGTGGATTAAATTGTAAATAGGGTGGTTGCTGTTCCTCAATGGCAGTATCACCATTTTTTATAATGAAGTAACGAACCAGGTCGGCATTGTAAGCATATTCAGGTTTAAGCGATAAGGAGCGTCTTTGTCTGAGCCGTTTGTTGAGAAACAGCTGTGCCGGTTTGGTGGCCGGACCGAAACGTAGGGGGATATGTGCCAGCCACAGTGCCAGTGTGGTTCGTGTTTGCAGAAATAGCGAAATGGAAATGTCAAAACGATAAGGCCTGAATTTTTCTGCCAGATATTTTGCATCCGTTAAGGTGCCCTGATGCGGGTCATCAATAATAATATTGTCTATCCACGGACATATTTCCGCCATAGGTTTGGTGTAAGCAGGGATAAGTACGGTTACCTGTGTGTCGGGGTATTGGCGTTTCAACAGGGACAACGCTGGCCATGCAAGCATAAAATCACCCAGCTTGTCATTTCGTATCAGTAGAATGTTTTTATACTGTATCATTCAAGCATCATTCAGCCAGTTATTTGTCCGCAAGGTTAATGTTGCTCTGGTTCCCATGCTCTGCGTGGGAACCCATACCACCGTTTGATTTGTTCACAACATCTGCATCCTTACGCAGAGCATGGGAACCAGATGTAAAGTTAGTGTTCTCGATTTCAGCCAGCATTTTTTTGCAGTGCTGAAATACTGTTTCAATACCAATCGCTGCCACACCTTTTTCAGGTGTTAGTGTATCTTCTGTACGCAGAACTATAAATTTTTTTGGCGACATATAGGGGCCGCAGTCGCCGGGGTCTTTCATGGAAAAAAAAGCAATAATACGTGTGCCCAGTGCTGAGGCAAGATGCATGGGGCCGGAATCTGGCGTGATTAATAAGTCAGCACGTTTTAACATGGCTTTGTAGCGTTCAAACGTAGATTGTGATGGCAGTAATTGAATAGTATTGTTACTTTGAGCAACAATTTTTTCCCCGTATGTCATTTCACTCGGCAGTAATACCATCAGAACTCTTATTTTTCGCTTGCTGGTGAGTATCAGTTGCGAAAGTTTATTGCCCAGTTTACCGTAATTTTGTGTTGGCCAGAGCTTACGTAGCCGTGCCTGTTTTTTACGTAGACCAGATTTGGAAAAACCACTAAAGGTCGGGTGAAACATAATAACGATATCATCCGGTTCTATACCGATAGTTTTTAATTCCTCGACAACCTGGTCACTGGTGGTAGGGCTGACCGGCAGGTGATTGTAGAGTGATAAAACAGGTTTTTTACACGACTCGGCGACAAAGTCCAGATAGTGTTTTGCACAATGTTTAAATGTCGTAGAACCCTGAAACCAGAAAAGATTTTTGTTATAGTCCGAAAATAATGCCGCAATGTGTGGACTGGTATCAAAACAGAATATTTTGTCAAACGGGTGTTGAGATAAAAGTCGGCGTAACTTTATTTTATCCAGCAGTGGTTTAAACAGGCCGCTTCGATCCCATGACCAGATGTCAGTAATATGGGGGTGAAAGTCAGCTAACAGATGTTTGCCAACCGGACTGGTGAGCAGTGTAATTTTAGCATCAGGATAATACTGTATCAGTGCGGTGAGCGCCGGTGTCAGCATAACGGTATCACCAACACGACCAATTCTGACAGCAAGAATATTCATTTTAAGATAATCAAGTATAATAGGGTTTTCCAGGTAGATAAAAGTATATCATGAACATTAATGTAGAGATCTCAATTGGTGAGCTCTTTGATAAAATCACTATTCTTGAAATCAAGCAGAAAAAAATAAATAATGCCGAAAAGCTGGTTAATATCAATAAAGAACTGAATAGCCTAAATCAGCTACTGGCGCAGCAATCTTTTAGCCGTGAAGATGCAGTAGAAGAAATTGCAGCCCTACGTCAGATTAATGAGCAGTTGTGGGGCATCGAGGATGATATTCGAGAAAAGGAAGCACAAAAATTGTTTGATACGTCTTTTATTAAACTAGCTAGATCGGTGTATATTACCAATGATAAACGCAGTGATATTAAACGGGCAATTAACCTGAGACTGGGGTCTGACTTTGTTGAAGAGAAATCATACGAAGATTATTAATATAAAGGCCTAACAGGTCATCTCAAATTTTTTGACAGGACATTGATGCAGCAATTTCTAACTTCTTCGACAGATGCCGGCCCGTTTTTATCCGGCATGGCGACATCATGCATCTCAAAGCGTGGCCAGTAGCGATAGGGGTCGCCAAAAAAGATTCCTACAGTAGGTGTCTCGGATACAATCGCAAGATGTCGAATACCGGTATCATTGGAGATAACCAGCCTGGCACCCTTGAGTACACTGACTGTTTTATCAATCGTCTCGGCAGTAATGACATCAATATTTTTGATAGCCTGTAATGGTTTTATGATTTTATCGGCGCTTTCCCAGGCCTGAATACCTTCAAGTATCAGATGGTCAAAGTCAGGATAATCATGACTCATTTTGTTTAATAGCTCAGTAAAGCGTTCAGCTGGCCAGACTTTGTCCGGTGTTGACGCGCCGATAAAATAGATCAGGTAGGGTCTGGAGCGACTAAGCGCTTTTCCCGGCATTTTATATTGATGCGGGTAGGCCGTTTTAATCCCCAGTGCATTCAGCATTTTCATCATGTTCGTGCCTTCAAACTCGAGATCGTTGCGGCAAATAGCAATATCATAAAACAGCCAGGCATATATTTTGTGGTAAGGAAAACCGAATTTGAGTAAGGCGGGTGTCAGCAGTGTGGTATAAAAAGAACGATTGCCACTGGCAAGGTCAAAAATGAAATCGTGATAACCCAGTTCACGAATTTTTTTTATACGTTGGTGCAGCGAGATGCCACGTTGATCGGTACCATGAATAATATGTACCCGGTCAACCAGATCATCAGGTAGACCACGGGTATAATTACTGATCACACTTAAGGTAATGCTGGCATTGGGGAAGGCTTTTCTGGCTTCAACAATAAAGCTGCGTGTCAATACCATATCGCCCAGTGCAGCGTGGCGGATAATGGCGATACTTTTTATATCGGTGTTGGCCAGGCTTTTAATTTTATCTTCAGCATGTTTACGTGTCCACACGCCTTTGTGAAACCAGAATTTCATAATAGTGGCTGTTTATGTGAGGCATGGAGCAGTGATA
>CAYTUK010000016.1:0-47670 GCA_964441285.1 uncultured Thiotrichaceae bacterium
ATACGGTATGGATGCTTTTTGTTTTTCTGCCGCTTCGCGGCTTTGTTCAACAAATTAATCCAGCAGGCTGTCAAAAGCGTCGGGGACCTCCACCCAGTTTTGCACGCATCTAATTTTTTAATAAAAGAGGTGTGAACATGTCCAGAAAAACAAAATATGATTCATATGGCGATAGATTTAAAGCTACGGCGGTTGAATTAGCCGCCTTATCAGGTGTAAAAGCTATTGATGTAGCCGAAGTACTCGATTTCTTCGAGGGATAGAAAGATTGTTTGTCTGTTTGCATTTTGCTTATTGAATCAATCCGTTTTTTCTTTCTCTGCTGGCTGTCGCCGTTTGCCTTTATTTTTACGGTTGCGTAGCCGGTTTTTATGGCTGGCTTTTTTTATGCTGTCAGGTCTATTTTTTACTTTTTTAGTTTTGTTTTTAGCAGCGGCTTTACCGGAGGATTTTAGTTTTTTTGGGCCTCTATAACTGCCTTCAAGACCTTTGATTTTGATATGCTCAAATTGAATATTAAGGAAATGTTCGATGCGAACCATCTGGTTCCATTCATTGGCATCAATAAATGCAATGGCTTTACCCTGGTTATCACCCCGTCCGGTACGTCCGCTGCGGTGGGCATAATCTTCCCCGTTTCTGGCAAGGTCGAAATGGATAACGCAGTCAATGGCTGGAATATCCAGCCCGCGTGCAGCAACATCGGTGGCAATCAATACATGAATATGATCGTTACGAAGTTTGCTGATAATGGTGTTACGTTGTTTCTGATCAAGTTCGCCGTGCAGGGTACCAACCTGTATCATCTGCTGTTGCATGTAACGTCCCAGCTGTTCAACCTGCTCACGCGTATTGACAAAAACCAGGATTTTTTCGAAATCTGACGCATTAATGTAGTGGCTGAGCAGTTTCTGTTTGTGTGCATAGCCATCAGCAAGTACCCTCTGATGATGAATGTTGTCATGTTTTTCACGGATGGTATTTAAGATCAGGATCTCAGGTTGATGCAATAATATTTCAATTAATGCTTTAAAGTGATCGTGATTCAAGCTGGCAGAGAACAGCATGGTCTGTCGCTGTGGATTGCAGTAGGCCGTAATTTCTTTTACCTGCTCGCTGAAACCCAGGGATAACATTCTGTCAGCTTCATCCAGCACCAGTACCTGTATTGTGCCGGGGTCGATGGCTTCACGATACATGTGTTCGAGCAAACGACCGGGGGTTGCAATAAGAATATCCGGGTTATCTTTAAGCCGTTGTAGCTGATACTTTGGGTCTTCACCGCCGATAATAATGCTGCTATGCAATGCAGTAAATTCAGTTAGCAGCTGGCACTGTTTATTGATTTGTCGTGCCAGCTCACGTGTCGGCACCAGTATCAATGCCTGTAAACCCGGTTCACGCTCGTTATCATCAAGCAGATGTTGTATGAGTGGGATTAGAAATGCCAGCGTTTTACCACTGCCGGTTCGTGCACTGACCAGCATGTCTTTATATTCCAGTGCCGCAGGCAGGCAGGCCTGCTGCACCTCGTTGGCCTGTTTGAGTCCCATTTTTTTAATGGCATTGAGTAAGGCATCGTGCAGTAAAAAAGAAGAAAAGGGCATCTTGAATCCGAATTAAGCTTGATATCTCAAAGTAGTCGTATTATAAATGTGTTATTTCAATATACCTAATCCTGCACTACGATAAGGTTTCTATGTCTAAGCATATTATGCTGCGGCTATTACTTACAACAGAAAAAGACAACAGAAAAAGGTAAAACATGACTCCACACAATAAATTTCGCCGCCGTTTTATTTCATTATTGGGTGGCCTTGCCGGTGCAGGCTTAACGGTTAAAACCGCACAGGCGAGTCATACTAACACGCATTTTGGTGATGAAGTCGCGCACCATATTGTGTATCAGTGTGACAAAGCGGATAACGCATATTATGCGCATATTTTGTTTTCTGTTGGTGAATTGATTCGTAAATACGGGGATAATGTTGAAGTAGTTGTTGCCGCTTTTGGTCCAGGACTTCAGCTTCTGGGCGAACATCCAACCGAACATGTTGATAAGATAAATCAGGAAAGGGTGCAGTCTCTCGATCAATATGGCGTTTCTTTTCATGCCTGCGGTAATACCATGAAGTCACTGGGCTGGAAAAAAATTGATCTGCTGGAGGTTGCAAAAATTGTGCCGATCGGGGTCGACAATATCATGCTGTTACAGGAAAAAGGCTTTAGTTATATTGCTATATAGCAACGATAACGCGGATTGCATCAAGGCGCAAATTAGCCGATTCCAGAACGCGGTTTAGTGATGCCAACTGACCTTCAAAGAAGGCGATTTCGTCGTTTCTTATGTTAGGGTTTACTTTAGAAAGCGCTTCTAGCCTATTGATTTCTTTTGTTATTGTTTCATTAGATTCAGTGTGTGCCAGCTCTAGAACCTGTTTGGCACGGGCGTTGGCATAGATCTCACCGCGCTTTAACATGACTTTAAGTATTTCACTTTTGGCGTTGACAATTTTGCCGCCCGTCACGGTTTCGACAAATTTATGGTTATCATTAATGTCTGTATGCATCAGTTTTAGATTGTGATCAACGCCGCGTTCATCACTGACCACACGTATCATTGTGGGTGGCAGGTAACGGTGTGTTTGCAGCGCTTCGACGGGCGCAACTTCCAGTGAGTACAGACATTCCAGTAAAACTGTGCCTGCTTTTACACCGGGGTATTTCAGTGCGGTGACAGCGGTATTGCCGTTCTCATTACTCAATACCATGTCCATTGCAGTGGTGCAGAGTGGATGTTCCCAGGTGATATAGTGGGCATCTTCAAAGGTAAGGGCGGTGTCACGTTGGTAGGTGATGGTCATGCCGTCATCGGGTAAACCAGGAAAATGGTTAATCATATGTTCTGTGGGCGTAACGATGAAACAGCCTTCACTGTGAATTTCGGTATCAACGCCAAAACAGTCGAAAACATTTTCCATATAATCGACAATGTTTGTCTGCGCGTCCTGCTGTAACGCCAGCGCTTTTAGTTTGCCTGCCGGTTGTGGTCGACAGGAATTATATTCCAGCAAACGGTCACGACCCCGGTTTAATGTTTCGGTGAGGTGTTGGTATTGCTGCTGTGTCGTCGTTATGAGTTGCTCAAGTCGTTCAGCATGGAATGCATTATGCGGTTCAAGTAGAACCTGGTGTAGCGTTTGCTGTAGCTGGTTATAGACCGAAGCGCCAGCCGGACAGGTGTGCTCAAATGCCTTCAACCCCTGGTGATACCAGCAAAATAAATCTTCCTGCGCGCTATTTTTAATGTAGGGGACATAGATGCGAATGGTTTCTGTCTGCCCAATGCGGTCGAGCCGTCCAATACGCTGTTCAAGCAGGTCAGGGTGCGCAGGCAGATCAAATAAAACCAGGTGATGAGCAAACTGGAAATTTCGGCCTTCACTGCCGATTTCTGAACAAATTAGTGCCTGACTGCCGGTTTCATGGTCAGCAAAAAAGGCGGCAGCACGGTCGCGCTCAATCACATTTAAGCCTTCATGAAAGGCAGTTGCATGCACTGCGGTTCTGGTTTTTAAATATTGCGTTATTTCCAGTGCGGTGGTGGCACTGGCGGTGATAACCAGTACTTTTTCAGGGTAACATTCGGCGAGTTGATGGCTTAACCACGGGATGCGTGGATCCATGCTGGTCCAGTCGGCGGTTGAGTTATCGGGTTTATAATAGCGTTCGGGTGTTAGTGTATCGGTGATGCTGCTGTTTGCAGCGGGGGTATAAAACGCACAGGCAGCCAGTGGCTGAGCAATGAGCTGGCGCGATGGAAACCCCTGCACGGCTGCACGCGTATTACGAAACAGAACCCGACCAGTGCCGTGCCGATCTAACAGGTGTTCAACCAGTTGCTGGCGCTCCAGCTCTGTTTCACCCTGGTCTGATGCCTGTTCGATAATAGACAGCAGTGACTGGTTATCACCTTCATTAAGTGTAGCGCGTAACTGTTTAATATCATTATCGTTTAAGCGCTTATTATCCAGTAGATTCTGTACGACCTGTGCAATGGGCTCGTAGCTTTTCTCTTCTTCAATGAATTGCTCGTAGTTCGGGAAGCGGTCAGGGTCTAACAGCCGCAGGCGTGCAAAATGGCTTTCTTTGCCCAGTTGTTCCGGGGTCGCTGTCAGCAGTAAAACTCCACGCGTTTGTGCAGCAAGTTTTTCGATGCAGTCATAGTCTTTACTGCTTTGCTGAGGTTGCCATTGCAGGTGATGCGCTTCATCGACCACCATTAAATCCCACTGTGCATCGAGACACTGGTTAAATATTGTTTCATTAGCGGTCAGAAAGTTCAGGCTGCATAAAGCCAACTGCTCGGAATGGAAAACATTGTCGAAGTTACCTTCCTCAAGCGTGTCCTGACAACGGTTTTCATCAAAGATTTTAAAATGTAGATTAAACCGCCGTAACATTTCTATCAGCCATTGGTGTAGCAGTGTTTCCGGCACGATAATGAGTACGCGATGCGCCCGTTCTGTTTGCAACTGATGATGCAGAATTAACCCGGCTTCGATGGTTTTACCCAGTCCGACTTCATCCGCCAGTAATACACGCGGCGCGTAACGGGTTGCAACTTCATGTGCAATGTATAGCTGATGCTCAATCAGGCTGGTGCGACACCCGGTCAGCCCATGTAACTCAGAATGTGCCAGGTTATTTAGCTGTTTAAGTGTCTGATAACGTAATTCGAACCATTTGTCCTGATCGATCTGACCGCTGAACAGGCGCTCGGATGGCCGGTTAAGCTGTAAGAAATTATCCAGTGCCGACTCGGCCAGCGTTGTACTGTTACCACTTGCGTCAATGCCGGTGTAGAACAGCAAGCCATCTTCTTCATCAACCCGGGTTACTTTCAAACGGGTGTTATCGTGGCTTTGAATGGTATCACCCACACTAAATTTAACGCGGGTTAATGGTGCGCTTTGCCTGGCGTAAGTACGCGTTTCTCCGGTTGCAAGATAAACCACAGTAATAGTTCGATGCTCAACGCTTAGCACGGTGCCAAGCCCCATCTGGAGTTCGGCATTACTGATACAGCGCTGTCCTGGAATTAAACTGGCAATAGAATCGGCCACGTGAGTTATTTTTATGCGGTTAAACAGAGTGCGTATATTAGCAAACTCTGAAGAAAAAGTACGTCACCCACACCCCTGCGGCTGACGGTCTTGAATAATAAGCAGCCTTTTCATCTATTACTGAAACGGATGAAAAGGCTACTTATGGTGTCAAGACACGCTGTAAATACATCCATGTAGGCTCGACACCCGCATCCCAGCGGCTGACGGTCTTGAACCATAAGTAGCCTTTTCATCCATCCTGTTAGTATGTGAGCATAAAAACAGGGGATGAAGATTATTTAATTTATTCTTGTGGTTGAAAAATAGGTCCGCGACAGTTTAAAAACAACAGGGCTTAATAACAGTAATGCAATTAAATTAGGCAGCGCCATGAGTGCATTAAGCGTGTCGGCAACCAGCCAGATAAATGCCAGGCTGGCATTTGCGCCAATCGGTATCACCAGTACCCAGAGAATTCTAAACGGAATAATTGCACGCACACCAAATAGATATTCAGTGCATTTTTCACCATAGAAACTCCAGCCGATGATGGTGGTAAAAGCAAATACCGATAAACCAATGGAAACGATGTAACCACCCACACCAGGTAACACATGCTCAAACGCCTGTGCCGATAAACTTGCACCGTTTTCACCGCTGTTCCAGCTACCACTGACAATAATAACCAGGCCCGTTATAGAACAAATAACAAGTGTGTCGATAAAAGTCCCTAACATGGCAATGGTGCCCTGGCGCACCGGGTTGTCGGTTGCCGCCGCCGCATGTGCAATAGGCGCGCTACCCAGACCGGCTTCGTTGGAGAATATGCCACGCGCAACGCCAAAACGAATTGCAGCCCAGACGGCCGCACCGGCAAAACCACCACTCGCGGCAGCAGGGCTAAAGGCATGGGTGAAGATTAAATCAAATGCGGCCGGTAACGCATCAGCTTTAAGTATTAAAACAACAATACCGGCGGCTATATAGCTGATTGCCATCAACGGCACCAGCTTGCCAGCGACTTCTGCAATGCGACGAATGCCGCCGATTAAAACCAGTGCAACAAGGATTGCCATGACGACACCAGTAATCAACGGCGATACGTTAAATTGACGTTGCAACGCATCGGCAACCGAATTTGCCTGGATGGTATTGCCAATACCAAAACCGGCGACTGCGCCAAAAATTGCAAAGGCGGTGCCTAACCATGCCCAGTGTGATGCCAGACCGTTTTTAATGTAGAACATGGGGCCACCGATGTAATGACCTTTTGCATCGACCTCTCTAAATTGCACCGCGAGCACGGCTTCAGCATATTTGGTCGCCATACCAACCAGCGCCGTACACCACATCCAGAATAGTGCACCAGGGCCACCCAGAAAAATGGCCGTGGCAACACCGGCAATATTACCCGTACCAATGGTAGCGGATAATGATGTCATTAACGCATTGAAGGGGGCAATGTCACCCGCACCCGTTGTGGTTCGTCCTTGCCATAACATTTTGAACCCATATTTCAGGCGGAATAATGGCATCAGTTTAAGCCCGGCCATTAAATATATTCCGGTACCTAAAATAAGTACCAGCATGGCTGGCCCCCAGACGAAGGCATTAAGCTGATTGATAAGGTGAGTGATGGTGTTCATGTCCAGTTGTATCAGAGCAGGTTAAATAAAACGGGCAGGTTAGCATTATTTCAGATTACTATGGGCCGAGTATTTGATTAGCTGAAGTTATCCGCATTTTTCTGTAGAATCTATAAATTTAGTTGTCCACATTAATAACGTATAAGAGATAATTGCATGGAGGTTATATTTGGCTGGTTGGCATCATTTTTTTGCACGCTTATTTTAGTCCCTCAAATAGTTAAAGCGATAAAAACTCGGCGTACACAAGATGTTTCCATGTCCATGCTGGTCTTATCTGTTGTAGGCAATGGTTTCTGGGTATTACAGGCATCGTTGATGGGTAACACGCCATTACAGGTTGGTGCGGCACTGATTCTCACAATGAGCCTGCTATTAATTATTTTTAAATTTAAGTTCGATAACAAGCATTGATTTACCGCGTAAATACAAAAGAAATCGAAAGAATGCCGCTGACTTCACCAGGGCTCACCTGGAAAAATGTCGATATAATTAACAAATTACACCGTTTGTCAGAAAGTGACAATATTCGTATCGGATCTTCGTAATAATTGTTGAAATTTCATCATAATTTATCTATATTCTATACAGCAGAACATGAATATGCGTTCTGTATTTTGATGAATAGCTAAATTTACTCAGTTAAATTAATTAAAAACAGTTAGTTATGTTAACTTAATTAAGTAAAGTCAATAATGTCAGTGATTACATCTGGGTAATTTTGACACCATAAATGCTCTAAACAAATTTAATTGCCATCATTTTAAACAGGGAGATGCTAGCGACTACTGTGGTTAGTTTCTATCTCTTTCTGCGGATAAATAATGGTTGAACTGTAACCAGTTAGTTTGGAGCAATTTGATATGAGTCATCATATTCAATCAACAACAAAAGCTGCGTCCGCTGCCGTACCGAGGCAGTTTAAGAAAAAACATGCTCAGTTAGTTGAAAATATCTACACTTGTCTGAACGAGCATCTGTTGATTCTTATGAATCAAATGTTGAATACAGCCGGTGACACATTATTTAATTTATCAGAGAAAGCATCGTCAAATGAAAAACAGATGCTTTACCTTGATACAATTCAATTGATTAATGCCAACCGTTCAAATATTAGTAATCAGTTTTTTGTTTCCTTCAACGAATCGCTGAGCAACCGCAATAAGCCCGCATTAGGAATAACGAATGACGGTGAGCTATCCTTGGTCGAACAAGATGAAATGGACGAGATGGTTGCTATCACCACAATCCATTCTCAGGCATTAAATCTGTTTGGCGAAGAAATAAACAATTTGGAAGCGCGTCTGGAATATCTTGAAATTAATGATGTTGATATTTTCGAGAAAGATGCAGTTAATCCAAAAAAACTCTGTGAAGTGTTTAAGAAAACACTTGAACCACTAAGCATTACTATTGATATTAAATTAATTCTGTTTCGTTTATATAATGAGCAGATAAATATCAAGCTAGGTGTACTTTACAAGTCGTTAAATGAATTATTTATTAATGCGGGTGTTTTACCTGAAATTGTTTTAAGAACATCGACTGTGGAAGAGTTTCTAGAAGACGATGATGACAGTAATACTGCAAAGACCGTCAGGCATTCGGATAAAAATTATGCTAAAAATTTAAATCAGGCCGAGAACAGTCATTCACCATCAAACCAGCAGTCGGCATCCAGCCAGCAACAGGAAAAAACACTATCCGCCGCATCAGCGCATGCAGATTTATCTAATAACGCTTCATACACCAAGGCGAATAGTGTTATTTCCCAGTTCTTAAATGGTGATATGGTTAAACAGGGTCCCGGTATCCCGGAATCCTTTTCCCGATTAGCCAGCCATACTGCTGCAGACGGTAAACACTATTATAAGCGTAATGAAGTGATGAAAGCTTTGTCGCGTTTGCAGTATTCTTTAATGCAACCAGCAATGAATGTATCAGGCGAGGATGCAGGTAAAACTATCAATGTTCAGTTGATAGATAGTGAATCGATTAAACGTGAATTACTTGCTGATATTGGTAGCCAGAACGGCGGTATTGTTGATAAACAGGTAAATGTACTGGACGAGAGGAGTATCGATTTTGTTGGTATGATGTTTAATGCTATTACACATGATGAAAGTATTTCAAAAGTGATCAGCAATCTGATTATGCGGTTACAGATACCGGTTATTAAAGTTGCAATGCTGGACCAGAATTTATTTACTGATGAAGAACATCCCGCTAAAAGCGTTTTAAACCTGTTGTCTGATGCGGGTAAAGGAGTAACCAGTGAGAAAGATCGCGTCTATGATGAAATTGAAAGCATTGTCGATAATGTAATTGAAACCTTTGATATCGATATTGGCATTTTTGAGGAAGCGGTTGAAGCACTCCAGCAATTAATTTCCAATGAAAAGAAACTGACAGATGAAACAGAACGTGCCGAGCAATGTAGCATTATACAGGCGCATGCGCGTGATGTTGTTTTAGATAAGCTAAAAATTATTTCTTCACAGAAGAGATTGCCTAATGCAGTGCGGCCTTTGGTATTGAAACACTGGCCTACCTTAATGTTAAACAAATATATTAAGCACGGAAAAAATAGCGAACAGTGGTTACAGTCAGTATTGTTGTTAAGGTTGTTGCTTAACTGCATGCAACCAATAAAAGAAAAATCCCAATACATGTTGTTGAAAAATAACCATCAGACACTAATTGATTCGGTAAATGATGAACTTTACGAAACATTTCAGGATAAAGACGAGATTGATGACCAGATTCAATCGTTGCGTCATTTGTTTGTGAGAATGATCGATGACTATGGGGTTGATCTTATCCAGCAAGAAGAACAAAAGCATCAGCAGAAGTTGGCCTCAGATAATGTATTATCATTCATTGATAAATCATTAGAAACAAATAATAATAAAAAGAATAATCTGGATACAAACTTCGTTGCAATTGACGATAATGATTCACTGGATGATGAGGCTCAGGCTGTTCAGGTAAAATTAGATAGTGCTAAAGCAAAAATTGCCCAACTTGGTAATCAGGCACGTCCTGGTAACTGGTATGAGATTTATAATGGTGAAGACAGGGCGGTTCGCCGTTTAAAACTGTCTGTTATTTTAACTGAAACGGCGCAACTGATTTTTGTTGACCGTCGCGGTGTAAAAGTAATAGAAAAAGATGCCATTGAATTTCTGGAAGAATTAAACGACAAACGTTCAAGTTTGATTGCTGATCATTCTGCATTCGACCATGCTTTAGGTAAAGTTATTCATACGTTGGCAGCATAATACCGTTTATTCTTCTACCTGGTACGGGAATGTTTTATCTATAATTATCCAATTAGAGCATTGCCTTGTTTTTTGCGGGCAGAATCCAAACTACCCTGGTTTAGTTCAGACGCACTCTAAATTTAATCTCCATTGATGGGTGATTAGTGCCATCACTGCCCTTAAAAACGCCTTTTGGTGTAATCCGAATAAAATTAATGGGAGGGACGGTAATGTCGAATCCATTGGCATCTACCTGTGGTGTAATAAATGTACTGCCGCCATTATTTGAGAAGTCAATATCATCGGTTGTGCTGGCTAAATTGATAAAGCTAACAGGGTTTAAGCCACTGGGAGTGGTGCCATCAATAAAAGTAACTGGGTTGAGTGGTGAGCCAAAATAAAATGTTGTTGCGGCTGGGAGCGGGTCGGTTAATACAAAAGAATTTGCGTCCATATAGCCAAACCCTGAATTTTTCACTTTAATTGTATATTCAATAATTGCGTTGGGAATTGATTTTGGCATCGTGGCATTAACCGGATCCGATAACACCGCACTGTTTTTACTAATGGACAGATTGGTGGTACCAACAATCATTGTTGTTTGCGCTGTATGTGAAATGGTCCCTTCGCTGCCTTCATTTGCGGTTACGCGAATATTCCACCAGCCTGAAGGGGTTGTCGGTAGCGTGTAAGGGTATTCAAAGATACGTGTAGCCCCGGTTGGGGTTGCAACAGAGGTCATTAAAGCGTTGTTAATTTTAATGCTGTTTGCCGCATCAGTAATGGTGATTGTGGCACTGCTAATATCGGCATTGCCAAATGGATCGCTGGTCGTGGCACGGATAAAAATACTACTACCGAGTGTGTAAGAAGTAAACTGGTTGAGTGCGGGGTAGGCGGCAGCATAAACCGCAATGCTATTCACGTTAACGACAGTTGTTGTCTGCATTTGTAGTTGTGAGTTATTGCCATTTCTTAACGTGTTCAAGCGAATATTTCTACCATTTGCACTGGTGTTAGTGATAACAATACGGACAAAGTCGCCAATAGAAAAATTTTGACTGCTTACTACATTAATTGGGAAAGTTAAAAATCGGCGACCGCTCCAGCTTTGTGAATTACTGCCAATCAATGTGCCGGTTTTACCATTATAAAGCTCTACTCGTGCGGTACGGTTACCACCACCGTTGCGATTGCGCAGCCATAACTGGACATTAACCGTGCTGCCACCGGTAATACTAAAGGGAGCCTGAAACACTGGGGTTTGATTGATGGTAACAGAACTTCCACCACCAAAATTTCCAGTTCGTGTATTGGTCGTGGGTATAACCCGAGTTAAATTTTGAGTGCTGTTTAAATTATCAAGATAAAGCTGTTTGATGCCGGCTGCAGGCGGGTTATTGCTCACCGTTAGACTGGCTGTTTTTATCACTGTGACATTGGTACCGGAAATGGTTGCAGTGACCTGTGCGGTATTCACTGTTGTGACTCCATTGGGCAATGCTGCACTGCCCGCAGGGATGGGGCCAACCACCACGGTTTTGCTCGTTAGCGGGGCATAAATTTGTTCCAGTGCGGAAAGGTTGTGACCCTGGTTATCGGAGGTTTTTCCTGGAGCGATAACAAAGGACTGTGCATTTGGATTTGAAACGCGGTAACAGAAATAAATGCTGGTACCAGGTGCAACGGTCAGTGCCGTCAGTGTGTCATTGCAGGTTGCATTGGTGCTTACAAATTTAGTGAAGTTAACACCTGAAATAGTTAATGGATAGTCTTCCACTTCACCATCAAACATGGTGTTACCCGGTGACAGAGTGGACAGGTTTATATCTGTCGATAAACGTAGTCGCACATAAGTTCTGCCTACCGCCAGGCCGTTTAAACCATTCCAGGTTAAGGTGGTAAAACCACCGCTAATACCACTGGGGACAAATGCAGTGGTGCCTTCTGCCGGGTCAAACCGACCATTGTTGTTAAAGTCGATCCAGCCGACAAGGCGGGCGCTCTTGCCGGTGGTATTGGTGACTTTTACATTAACACTGTAGCTGGTTGCTGCGGTAGTCAGTGTGGGAAAAGTGCTAACACCATCTTCATCGTCGACACCATTGAGGTCATCCCCATCGGCATTGACAGATGGCTGTCCAGTAATCTCACTGTCTGGGCCGACATTACCCATAAAAATGGCGCTGCTGATACCATGACTGGCACCACCACTGGAGGTTAGCGTCTGGTAACTGTCGGGCGCATCACCAAAATCAAAACCGGCAAAAGTGCCACTACTGAAAAGTGGCTGAATAAACGCTGTCGAGTCATAGACCCGATCTCCCGCATCAGCAACGGCTATTTTAACGTGGTAGGTCTGTCCGGGAACAACGGGAATCGGTTGATATAATGTGTTCGTGTAACCATCGAGTTGAAGGTTGGTATTGGTGGTTGCAACCGCAGCATTCCCACCAAATAAATTACCGTTACTATTATCCGTATAATACGCAGCATTCGCCAAACTGCCGCAAGCAAGAGGGGTCCCGTATTGGCCAACAACACCCGTGTTTACCCAGTTAATTGAAGAGGGGTCGCCGGTTGATGTTTTGGCATAGTTTTGGGCATTATTACTGTAGGGGCCGTTTATGCCAGAACCACTGACAAAAATGCCGACTACATCGTTATATTGAGTACAGACATATTCGGGGAACTCGTCCGAACCAAATTGAAAAGGAATCGTCAGTGTTGTTGACTGTGGTACAACATCAAACTCTATGGCGGAATATTCGCCTCTTGCTGTCTGCGACTCCAGTGAAACCATGTCTGGGTCACTGACCGCACCCGCACATAAAATATTCGTGGAATTGAATCGGTTATTCGGTGCATTCAGCGGGTTTGAAGCAGCATTAAACGCACCATTCGAAATGATAACACCCGTCGGCACACCCAATACCGGCCCTGGACCAGTGGGCGAGGTACCTTGTGTAAACACGCCAACGCCTTCACCCGAATTACAGCCAGGCACTTTAGTCACGGTTAAATTGGAAATAGTGACACCGTTACCCTGTAGGATCGATGTTAACATTGCAGGGGTTACGCCACCTGCGGCTACATCTGCAACATTAATGGCTAACACGTTCTGGTTAATGATAAAACTGGTGCATACGATAAGCGACTGAACGAGTAATCGCAGGCTAATTTTTAGTGCAGTTTTCATATGTAAATGTTAGGGGGGCTGTTAAATCTGATTCATGGATAAAAAATTCAAGACGGATTTTAACTCTCTATACATTATCGCCATCGCTATTTATTCATCAGTGGTATGGTCTACCGAAATACCGTTAGCCTGAGTATAGTTTATCTAAAATAATCTGATCAGTTATTACTGAAACGGATGCAAAGGCAACTTATTACTAAGGCACACTGCCAATCCATCCCTGTAAGCGTGGCACCCGCATCCCTGCGGCTGACGGTCTTGAACAATGGCTAGCCTTTTTATCTGCTGCGATTGAAAAATATCTCAATATATTATAATATACTTATATTAATAACGATTTCAATCTCATCATGTATAAAGACTTTACCTGCCAGTTTCTAAAAGATTTATTAAATCAGGGCGCGCAGTTAATTGACGTTCGCTCCAGGGTTGAGTTTAATCAGGGTGCATTAAGCGGCGCAATGAATATGCCGATTGACCGGTTTCACCTTCATAAAGATGATATTGATAAAACCCGACCCGTATTATTGTACTGTCGTTCGGGGCAACGCTCTGAAAGGGTGAAGCGTTTCCTTGAAGCATCCGGTTTTTCTCCGGTGTATAACATTGGCAGTTATCAGAAATTTATCTATTGCTAACATCCTCTCAATAACACTGAATTGCCGCTTAAATAAGGGGTGATTGGCGGATTTACTAACAGTACAGATAAAAAGGCTAGCCATTGTTCAAGACCATCAACTGCAAGAATACGGGTGTCGAGCTGATATGGATGGATTGACGGTGTGCCTTAATAAGACGGTATGCCTTAATAATAAGTTGCCTTTTTATCCGTTTCAGTAATATATAGGGCTTTTGCAGCCAGCGAGGTATTTTCAAGGCGGAACATACCACTATCGTGTTATTATTCGCTGCCGATGAAAACCCGCGACTTTTACTATGATTTACCTGAGAATCTGATCGCGCAACGTCCGGCAGAAAAACGCACTGACAGTCGTTTGTTGCATTATTGCCGTCAAAATAAGCAGATATCACATCATCGTTTTACGCATTTACTCGATTTTTTAAACCCCAATGACTGCCTGATATTCAATAATACACAGGTTGTTCCAGCACGTCTGTATGGGATCAAAGCTACAGGCGGTAAAGTTGAAGTGCTGATAGAACGGTTGATTAATGCAACATCTGCGCTGGCACATATCAGAGCAAGTAAATCGCCAAAACCAGGCTCGGTAATCCAGTTATTCGATGCAGATATGAGTCGAAACTACCGTGTTGAAGTGGAAGGACGAGAAGGGGAGTTATTTGTTCTCAGCAGTTCAGGCGTTGATATGGCTGAAATTATGCAGGCAATTGGGCATATGCCACTGCCGCCATACATTACGCGAGAAGACACTGCGGAAGATTTTTCACGCTATCAAACCGTATACGCACGCACCCCGGGTGCGGTTGCTGCACCAACAGCCGGCCTGCATTTTGATGAAACCTTAATGCAGGCTATAGACGACAAAAATATCGCAACCGCTTATGTCACCCTGCATGTAGGCGCAGGAACCTTTCAACCGGTTCGAAGCAAAACCGTTGAAGGCCATAAAATGCATACTGAAATGTTAACGGTGCCAGATGAAACCGTGACACTCTGCCAGCAGGCACGCGAGCAGGGTGGACGCATTATTGCGGTTGGCACAACAGCAGTCCGTTCACTGGAAACAGCGTCACAGAGCGGAAAGCTCAAAGCGTTTAAAGGTGAAACGCAGATCTTTATTTACCCGGGTTACTCTTTCAAAAGTGTCGATGCGATGATTACAAATTTCCACCTGCCTGAATCAACCTTATTAATGCTGATTAGTGCGTTTGCTGGCATCGATGAAATCAAACACTGTTACCAGCAGGCGATTGAGAATCAGTACCGTTTCTTCAGTTATGGTGATGCCATGTTTATTAGTTAGTCGTCGGTAGTCAGTGGATAATAATTAGAAATTAGTTTCAATTAATCGTATAAGGTATTGATGTTATTTAAATTATTTGTGGATTTACAGCCTGATTCAAAAGCCAGGCGAGGTGAGTTGCAGTTTGAACGCGGCACGGTACAGACACCGGCCTTTATGCCTGTGGGAACCTATGGCACGGTGAAAGCGATGACACCAGAAGAGCTTACTGCGCTGGGTGCTGAAATTATTCTTGGCAACACTTTTCATTTAATGTTGCGCCCAGGCACGACTGTTATTCAAAAACATGGCGATTTACATGATTTTATGCACTGGCAGGGGCCGATTTTAACCGACTCTGGCGGGTTTCAGGTTTTTAGTTTGGCTAAAATGCGCAAAATTAGTGAGCAGGGCGTTACTTTTCAATCCCCCATTGACGGTCGCAAAGTTGAATTGTCACCGGAATATTCGATGCAAGTACAACGTGAACTGGGTGCGGATATTGTGATGATATTTGACGAATGCACGCCTTATCCAGCAACTAAAGACGAAGCGCGTGATTCCATGCAACTGTCACTGCGTTGGGCGCAGCGTTGTCGTGTCGCCCACGCCGATAACTCGGCCGCATTATTTGGTATCGTACAGGGTGGCATGTATGAGGAGTACCGGGTAGAATCTGCCACTGGCTTACGCCAACTGGGTTTTGATGGTTATGCCATTGGTGGCTTATCTGTTGGTGAGCCGATGGCAGAACGTAATCGGGTACTGGATTTTACCGTGCCGATGCTGCCGGAGGATAAACCACGGTATTTGATGGGAGTCGGTCGGCCAGAAGACATTGTTGAGTCAGTACGTCGAGGCATAGATATGTTCGACTGTGTGATTCCAACGCGCCATGCCCGCACCGGGTTCCTGTATACATCAACAGGCATCTTAAAAATTCGCAATAGCCAATATACAGATGACCCACGTCCCATTGATGCGTGTTGCAGCTGTTATACCTGTCAACATTATAGTCGTGCTTATCTTCGCCATCTGGATAAATGTGGTGAAATCCTGGGTGCGCGTTTAAGCACTATCCATAATTTGCATTATTACCAGAATCTGATGTGTGAAATTCGCCAGGCGATTGAAAAACAGGCTTATGAAGACTTTGTGGCGCAATTTTATGAAAAAAGAATCACGAATTTGAGCTAAGTTACTCTATCTGTGCCATAATAACGCGCCATAAAAAGCCGTTATTGGTACAGGCTTATACCTTTTTATTACATATTATTTAATATTACATTTATTTATTTTTGGGGAATTTAATGAGTTTTTTTATTACTGACGCTGTGGCAGCAGCAACCACATCCGCTCAATCAGCTAACCCACTAATGTCGCTTATTTTGCCCATCGGTCTAGTCGTGCTCTTTTATTTCTTCCTGATTCGCCCACAAAGCAAACGGCAGAAAGAACATAAGCAGATGATTAATGAGTTGCAGAAGGGTGAAGAGATTTTAACCTCTGGTGGAATGCTTGGGAAAATCACTAAACTGAATGATAATTTTGTCACCCTGGAAGTAAGTAAAGATATTTTCATAAATATACAGCGTAGTGGTGTACAGACAGTCATGCCAAAAGGCACTATTAAAGATTTGAATAAATAATTCATCACAGAAATAATATAGTTGAAAGTTATCTTTTCTTTACTATCAAATCTGACTCCTTTTAAGCTGAAATCTTCTAATTTCAAATAGGCCGGTTATGTTGAATCAATACCCGTTGTGGAAATATATTCTGTTAATTGTTGTATTAATTGTTAGTGTGATTTATGCAGCGCCTAATCTGTATGGGCAAGATCCCGCCTTGCAGATAACGCATCGTAGCAAATCGTTGACCGCAGAAGATAAATTAGCGATTGAGCAGATTTTTAAGCAGGGTAACGTAAAAATCAAATCCGATAATTTAAGCAAGGGCAAACTTCTAGTTCGTTTCAAGAATGAGAATACGCAGTTAATCGCTTCGGACCTGCTGAAACAGAAATTATCGGACCAATACCTGGTCGCCTTAAATCTGGCACCCGCTACACCAGCATGGTTGCGTGCATTAGGTGCTCAACCAATGTATCTGGGGCTGGATTTACGCGGGGGCGTCTATTTTCTCATGCAGGTTGATATGAATGCAGCCATTACGCGCCTGGAAAATAGCACTCTGTCTGATATGCGTAGCTATTTACGTAATGGGAAAATTCGCTATCGTGGGGTCAGACGAAAAGGTAATAATATGCAGGTCACATTTCGTGACCAGAAAAATTTTCAACTGGCAGTTGATAAATTACCTCATCAGTTTCGTGATGTTGTCTTTACTGACCATAAAGACACGCTTGTAATCAGTGGAGTGCTCACTGAAGCGGCTGTTCGGAATGAAAAAAAATCAGCACTGCAACAAAATATCATCACCTTACGTAATCGTGTTAACGAGCTGGGTGTCGCTGCACCAGTGATACAACAGCAGGGTGACTCACGCATTGTTGTACAGCTACCAGGTATTCAGGATACAGCCGAAGCGAAAAAAATTCTGGGGGCAACGGCAACACTCGAATTTCGTATGGTCGTTGGTGCGGGGGCAGACGCGGCAGAAGCCCAAAAAGATGGGCGTATCCCTTTAAATGCGCTGCTTTTTCATGAGCGTAATGGTAACCCTATCTTACTTAATCGCCGGGTCATTGTTACCGGTGATCAAATAATAGATGCAGCATCAACCATTGATAGCCAGTCTGGCTCACCTGCCGTATCGGTACGACTGAATGGTAAAGGCGCGCAAAAAATGGGTGAGATTACCCGTAACAATATTGGTAAACCAATGGCCGTTGTCTTTATCGAAAACAAAATGAAAACGACGCATGTTGGTGGTAAAGTTATTAAACGGCGCGTTACGACCAAGAAAGTTATCAATGTTGCAACCATTCGAGGCCAGTTTAGCTCACGGTTTCAGATTACTGGGTTAAAATCAATGGAAGCGCATGATCTGGCGCTATTATTACGTGCTGGCTCCTTACGCGCACCGGTAGAAATTATTGAAGAAAGAACCATCGGCCCAAGCCTGGGAAGTGATAATATTAATAAAGGCTACAAGTCTGTTGTCATTGGTTTTGTACTGGTGCTTGTCTTTATGGCCGTATATTACAAAATCTTTGGCATTATTGCGGATATTGCACTAACCCTGAACCTGGTGATTATGGTTGCACTGCTGTCTATGTTGCAGGCGACATTAACTTTACCGGGTATTGCCGGTATTGTACTAACCCTTGGTATGGCGGTGGATGCAAATGTACTTATTTATGAACGCATTAAAGAAGAACTCAGAAATGGTAACTCGCCTCAGACAAGTATTTTTGCGGGTTACGAAAAAGCCTTTAGTACGATTACTGATGCAAATGTCACCACACTGCTCGCAGCCGTTGTTTTATTTCTCTTAGGGGCAGGCCCGGTTAAAGGTTTCGCGGTCACTTTAAGTATTGGTATTGTAACCTCCATGTTCACCGCGATTGTTGGTACGCGGGCCATTGTGAATCTTCTTTATGGGAATAAAGTGGTTAAGAAAATTCGTATTTAATTGTTGTATTTTATCATTGTAATCGCTGCAACCATCACGCAAGCATTCCAAAGGTTAAATTTCAGGAAATATTATGTCTAAACAAGCTGTTTTAAAAACAATCGATTTTATGGGCAAACGAAAATTTGCGCTGACATTCTCACTGTTGTTAATTATTGCTTCATTAATCAGCATAGCGACGCGTGGTTTGAATCTAGGCATTGATTTTACAGGCGGTTATTTAATTGAAGCGCATTACCAGACGGATGTAAATCTGGATAAAATTAGAACGGCGCTGGCTCAAGCAAAATTTAAAGATACAGAGGTGCAGAATTTTGGCAGTACCAAAGATATTCTGGTACGCATTGCACCACGTAAACATACTAACCAGGCTAGCCTTGGCACTAAGGTTTTAGCTGCATTAAAGTCTTCCACGACTGAAAACGTAATAATGCGGCGGGTCGAATTTATCGGGCCGCAGGTAGGTAATGAGTTACGTGATGAGGGTGGTATTGCCATGTTGGTTGCATTGGGTGGTATTCTGATCTACGTGAGTTTACGCTTTCAGTTTAAATCTGCCCTGGGTGCAATCCTGGCGCTGGTGCATGATGTTATTATTACGGTTGGGGTATTTTCTGTTTTTCAGCTGGAATTTAATTTAACTGTGCTGGCGGCTATTCTGGCAGTTATTGGTTATTCCTTAAATGATACCGTTGTTGTGCTAGACCGAATTCGTGAAACATTTCGTAATTTACGTAAAACATCGGCTATTGAGATTTTAAATATGTCAATTACACAAACTTTGTCGCGAACTTTAATGACATCATTTACCACCTTATTAGTTTTGTTTGCATTGTTTATCTTTGGTGGTGAAGCCATACATGGTTTTGCAACGGCTTTGATTGTAGGTGTTTTTATTGGTACCTATTCATCCATCTATGTCGCCAGCAGCCTGTTGATGACAATGAATATTAAGCGGCAAGATTTCCTGGTCGCAACAAAAGAACAGATTATGAATGATAATCCTTGAATCTTGCGAATAACAGGCTATATAAATCTCAACTTGCATGTAATAGCAATGGCGAAGTAAAATACGATCCCACAAAAATTTCTTAACCGTAATTTTCTTCATGTCACTGATACCACGATAAAAGTGTGGGCAGTTAATGTTTTATTTAGGAGCCGTATGTCTTACCTTAACGACCCACGTGTGCTGTTTGCAGCAGAGCGTACCCTGCTAGCATGGAACCGTACTGCAGTATCACTCATTGCGATGGGGTTTGTTATTGAACGATTTGGTCTGTTTATCAACGCAATGCATATTTCCAGCACTGCTGGTCAGCGCCACCTGTCATTTTTTATTGGCCTCACGTTGATTGCTTTTGCTTCAGTGATGAGTGTGTTCTCAATTTTTCAGTTCAGGCGCATTCTACACCGCCTGTCGCCTGAGGAAATCCCTGAAGGATATATGCTCTGGTGTGGTACCGCCAGCAACCTGGTTGTTGCCTTACTCGGTGCGGTGCTAGTGTTTTATCTGTTACGAGGAGTTGGGCTGTAGTTCACGGCTAGATGCTATTGTTATACAGTCACTTATAGTTACAATGCAACAGCGAACTTTCGTTTCAGGTCATTGGTCGAAGGGCAACAGGTGCCGAGATCACATGGCTGCACCCACTGCGTGTTTTGAACGTAGAATCACTTTTGAACATGTTGACCCCATTGGTTACATAAAGTTAACCCGCTTTGCGATAATTATGTAACGGCCGTGAAGGAGATTAGTCACCAATGTCAACAGTAATTGCAACCACCAGTGCACCGTCCTTCAGTAGACCCTCAAAACAGAAACGCGCCGCTCTGCTGGCAGCGCTGGGCGTGGTATTTGGCGATATTGGCACCAGCCCGCTTTATGCGCTGCGGGAGAGTTTTGGCGGTAGCGGGGCAACTGTGCTTAATCGCCCTGATCTGTTAGGTGTACTATCGCTGATCATCTGGGCGCTGGTGCTGGTGATTTCGATAAAGTATCTGATCTTTGTTCTGCGGGCTGACAATCAGGGTGAGGGTGGCATTATTGCGCTGGTTGCACTGCTTAACCCCTGGCGTACCAAACCGGGTGAATCGCGTCATTTATTGATGATTATGGGTTTATTTGGTGCCTGTTTGCTTTATGGCGATGGCACCATAACGCCTGCGATTTCGGTATTAAGTGCGGTGGAAGGTTTACAGGTGGCTGCGCCCAGCTTAGCGGGTTTCGTTGTGCCATTGACGATTATTATTTTAATTGGCCTGTTTGCCATGCAACGCTATGGCAGCGGTAAAATTGGCAGTCTGTTCGGGCCGATAATGTTGTTGTGGTTTGCAACACTGGCATTACTGGGTTTACGTGGCATTGCAATGGAGCCGACAGTGCTGGCTGCATTCAACCCCCGCTATGCGGTCATGTTTTTTGTCAATAACGGACTTACTGGCTTTCTTACTCTGGGTGCGGTATTTCTGGTGGTGACCGGCGGTGAGGCATTGTATGCTGATCTGGGGCATTTTGGTATTACACCGATTCGACGCGCCTGGTTTTTCATTGTTTTTCCCGCACTCATACTAAACTATTTGGGGCAGGGCGCACTGCTGCTGCATGAGCCCGGCGTGATTCAAGCCCCGTTCTTTCATCTGGCACCAGACTGGGCCGTTATACCGCTGGTATTACTGGCTACAGTCGCCGCAATTATTGCTTCACAGGCAGTCATTAGCGGCACCTTCTCGCTCACGCGTCAAGCGATTCGTCTTGGTCAGCTGCCCCGCATGCGGGTTGTCTTTCCACAGGCCGAAGAGTCCGGGCAGGTGTACCTGCCACTGGTTAACTGGCTGTTAATGGTCGCATGTCTGGCTTTAGTGGTTGGTTTCCGTAGCTCTGATGCGCTGGCTTCGGCCTATGGTGTAGCCGTGTCAATGGACATGGTTGTCACGACCTTCCTGGCGGTGGCTGTGGCACGACGTTTTAGCTGGCATCCACTTTCTGCTGTAGGTGCAGGGATTGTATTTGTCGTTATTGATGGCGGTTTTCTGGGTGCTAACCTGGCAAAAATCCCCGATGGTGGCTGGTACGCCTTACTGATTGCAGGGATAATTTTTATATTGATGTGGAGCTGGCGTTCGGGCCGTGCTTTATTGGCAAAACGGTTGGGGGAAATAGCGACTAGACAGGAAACTTTCCTGCAGCAAATTAAGGACAATCCACCATATCGTGTTGCTGGCACAGCGTTGGTCATGGCGCGCTATGATCGCCCGTGTGTGCCGGCAGCATTGATACATCATATGGCATGTACCCATGTTTTGCATGAACGGGTTATTTTTCTTACTCTGGTTACTGCCGACCAACCGCATGTACCGGCGGCTGAACGTCTCGATTACGAAGACCTGGGTGAGGGGGTGATACGCATGCGTGTCCATTATGGGTTTTCACAACCGCCAAATATTCCGGTGGCACTAAAGCTTGGTGAACAGATAGGTGTGCCCATTGACACCGAATCCGCCGTCTACATTCTTGGCCATGAAACACTGATTGCTCGACGCGATTTAGCAGGGTTACCTTATTGGCAGGAACTAATTTTTATCTGGTTGGCGCGCAATGCGTCCAATGCGACCGCCTATTATCGTTTACCCGAGGAACAAGTTCTTGAACTTGGTCTACAGGTAGGATTATAAAAACAGTTTTTTTGCTTCTATTTTCAGTGCTGTAACAACGCTGTAACGATGATAGGCGTATACTGCACTCAGCATGCGTCAGCTAGTGTAATAGCTGACCAGGTACGGTGTTGAGGTCGACTCGTTGCAGGAAATAATCAGAAATGCTATGCACCGCCAGCGTATTGAACTGGCTGAGTTATTGTCTGCATCGTTTGGAGAATTAGCCGCACAATGTGCAGCAGTATGGGGGCAACGCGAAGTACTCAATTGCGTGCTTAGTACCAGCTTTGATCGGGTACCGTATAGTCTGTTTCTGTATGTGGTCGACATTAGGGGTCGGCAAGTTTGCGATAATATTGGTGCTAACGGTGCTGTTGTGGCGGGTCACTATGGGCGTGATCGCTCACAACGCCCGTATATGCAGGAAGAGGTGCCTGCGTGGGGGTTTTTACTGTCTAGCGCCTACCTGAGCCTGCGTGCCAATCGACCTTCATTAACTGCATTGCAGATTATTCGTGTTGGTGCCAATACAGTTGGTTATCTGGGGGCAGATTTTGACCTGCGAGACTTACCCGCAACAGCGGCTATCTACGAAGAATCGAGTGACTGGCGACAGGTGAAAGGCGACCCTGCTATTCGCAGTACTGTATTCCAGCAGTGTCGAGTAGAAAGTGTCATGGACCGCAACATGGCGACAATTTGTGTAGTGCTGGAAGAACTGATGTGCGAACGCGGCATGTTCCAGGGCGTGATTCACTTTTCCAGCAGTCAGGCCATTATCTGGCTAATGAGCGACCCTTATCGTTATCGTATCCTTGATCATGAAGCGCTGAGTGACCCCGATGTTTGTCTGCTATACCCACACCAGACTTATCCTGGTAACGCACTGATACCACAGAGTCAGATCAGTAAGATTTTAACCGGCCTGTCTCAATTACGTAGTGCGGATGAGACACTGTACCTGCGGCAGGCATCAATTAACCTGTTTAACGGTATGATTAGTCTGACCTTTTCATGCGATGGCACACACTATATGTCATGGCAGGAATTTCTGGTTAAAGACTTGACGTTCTGGTTAGGTAGTGCAAATTAAACATCAATCAGCACAGCTCGGTAAAAAAAATCAGCCGTTATCTTTTATCCGCTTTTTTCGGCCAGATTCATGCCGTTCACGCAGGTCTGAATCAATATAGCGGTCTGTCGTAGCCATACTGGCGTGTCCGGCATCATCACGAACGTGCTCACGCGGACGAAACTTCACATCTTCTGAGATGCCCGTGTGCCTCAACCAGTGAACAGTCGCTACTGTTAGTTCAATCGCATCGTCTTTAAGCCCATCGGCTTTCATCCGGTCATAGGTTGCATCGAAACACCGTTGTACAATGCTTCTGATTTGTCGAGTGCTGGTAATTGAACCTTTGCCTTTTGTTTTAGAAATAAGCGGTATTTGCTCATTTATATTGGGTAATTGTGATAGGCCTAAATACTTGCGGTAGCGTTTGAGTGCATCAAGCATGTCATCGCAGACCGTTATAGAACGATTTTTATTGCCTTTACCCGTTACGTCAAACCACCAATTGTTGTCACGATCTTTTCTAAAGTGACCCATAAGTGGCATGGAACGCTCATCAGCGACTAATTCCGATATGCGAAGATACATGGCAAACAGGCAGTTCATAATGAACAAAGTGCGCTCATGTTCATCAGGGGCTGCTACGGCCATTAACTCTGCTGTCTCCACCACATAATTCCATTGCAAGGTACTGATGCGTCTTACCACCGGTTTTAACTGATCCTTACGAATAAATTTACTTTTCTGCTTAATAAGTGCAACAGGATTTGAGTCAACGAGATTTTCCAGTATCAGGTATTCATAAAAAGAGGATAACGCGGTAAATATGGCTTTAATGGCGGCTTGAGATGGACGAAATTGATCAGCTTTTGCTGACTTATTATCATTATGTTCCGATTTTGTCACGGATACGACAAAAGGTCGCCATGCATCGTTGGGGACGCGTTTAGCCTTTATGTTTTTAAAGCGCGCAACATTTTTTACTCCTATCCAGGCTATTGGTGGATCAAAACAAAACCGAATAAAATCTTCGATGTGTTCACGTTTAAGATTTAATAATGACGTTTGTTCGATGCGCCAGGACCACTGAAGCAATCTTTCTAGATCCCGTCGATAACTATTAAACGTTGCTGTGCTGCCGTTGTAGCTATACAGAAACTTCAGAGAAAATTCTAAATCTCTGTCAGCGCCGAGTATTATATTGGTCGATAAAAATGGCGCAGCCGAAAAGCACTTTGTCTTAAACGGGTTATCGATATAATTGAGATTATCAATAATTGCTGTGGGCGGTATTCGGCTTGGATTCATTAATAACTAACAGGCAGTAAAGAGATTCGATTATTCTATTATAGCTAAATAAACGTTAATTTCAATACTTCCGATATTACACAATATCGGAAGTATTGATATATCCTACCAACATTATGTTTATTCTCTAAATTATTCACCACTATTCCAGCCCTAAAACGATCATCTCTTTGCGGCTAAGCTGTGTCAGCACATTAAACTGAATTTAGCGCATCATTTTGCAAGCGCTTTTAGCAATGTCTGAATATGTCTGGCATTCGCAGCAAAATCCGCTTTACCAGTGCGTGAACTTGAGCGCACGTATAGTGATGATTCGTTTGTATTAACGACCCGCACCTGAACCAAAACATCATCCTTAAACAAAAATATCGGCGTGCGCACGACAAATTTTGCGCTCAGGTTATCACTGTCACTTGCCAGAATAGTCCAGCCTGATTTAGCCGCCACGAATAAAACACGCTGATATAACGTTTCAGCGCTGACGTTGAACACCGGCGTACGCAGCTCGGGGAAAGCAGAATTGTCCGCTGTCTCGGCAATGTTGGTGGTTAGATAGGTTGACAGTCGTTTAGTAAAACCCGGCTTCTCAAACAGCCTGGCACCATTTCTCTGCAGGGTAAAAAAAACCAGCCCCACGGCCAGTATTATCATTATCACCAATACCAACACGATCATTTTTATTGCCGTCATTCCTCTCCTCTCCTCTCTTATGAATACGGAAAACATCTTGACCTTCTGTGGTAGCATTATTGTATCTATTTTTCTATAAATAAATTGACTCGTTTCTCTACGCATTTTACTGAAAAAAATCAAAACTTGATCCATATCAAGTAAATTTTATTCTCAAACCGTAATATACAATATGTGGTATAAAAATAAATAATTATAACTATATATGGTATTAGTCTAAAAGCTAATCCCTGCACAGATTCAGGAGACCTCAGCAAAATGCAAACTGATACACAACCTTCAATTGAAATCATTAAAAGTCACGACATACCATTACAGGCCGTTTCAGAAGACATCTGGGCAGGTAAGTATCAGCTTAAAAACAATCAGGGTAAGCCGGTTGATCTATGTATTGAGGACAGCTTTACACGTATCGCCCATGCACTTGCCGACATTGAAGAAACTGAGGAGAAGCAGCAATACTGGTATGAAAAATTTCTCTGGGCATTAAAACACGGCGCTATTCCGGCAGGTAGAATTATCTCCAATGCGGGTGCGCAAGCTTACAAACCAGCGACTTCAACCATTAACTGTACCGTGTCTGGAAAGATCCACGACTCCATGGACAGTATTTTGAAAAAGGCCCATGAAGCCGGTATGACATTAAAATCGGGTGCTGGCATTGGTTATGAATTCTCCACGTTACGGCCAAATGATGCCTATGTCTCAGGTTCTGGCGCATTGACCTCTGGTCCGTTGTCTTTTATGGATATTTACGACAAAATTTGCTTCACCATCTCTTCAGCAGGAGGGCGCCGAGGCGCTCAGATGGCAACATTTGATATTGGACACCCCGATGTACTGGATTTTATCCGCGCCAAACGAGAAGACGGTCGGCTCCGGCAGTTTAATTTATCACTCTTGATTAGCGCGGAATTTATTCAGGCAGTGAAAAACAATTCTCCCTGGCCGCTGGCTTTCCCTGTTACCGAGAATGAAGCAACAAGCCAGAATATTGACCTTAATGATGCGGTTCAGGTGGTCTGGCGCAACTGGCCGATAAAGGATAATTACATCACCGATGAAAGCGGTAAAGTTGCCTGTCGCATTTATCGGAGCATTGATGCAGGCAAACTATGGGATGTTATTATGCAATCAACCTATGAATATGCCGAGCCGGGGTTTATTCTTATTGACCAGTACAATGAAATGAACAATAACTGGTTCTGTGAGGATATCAGAACCACCAATCCCTGTGGTGAACAGGGTCTGCCGGAATACGGAGCCTGTCTGCTGGGTTCAATTAATCTTACCCATCTGGTGAAACAGCCCTTTACGGATAAGGCCGGTTTTGACTGGTCTACCTATAGCAAGGTGGTCAGGATATTTACCCGAATGCTGGATAACGTAGTTGAAATAAATGGCCTGCCACTGGAGCAGCAACGTCACGAGATTCAAAATAAACGCCGCCATGGTATGGGTTATCTGGGCTTAGGTTCGGCCTTAACAATGCTGGGCATCCGTTACGGTTCGGAAGAATCGCTGGCATTTACTGAAAAAGTCACCCGCGATTTAGCCATCGCTGGCTGGGAAAGTGCGCTTGAGCTGGCTAAAGAAAAAGGCCCTGCACCTGTTCTTGAACAGGACTTTGAAGTTACCGCAGAGATGTTAAGTCGTCGTCCCGAAATGCTGGAAGATAACTGGAAAATCGGTGACCACATTAAAGGCAAAGTGTTGCATGCCAGATACAGCCGTTATATGCAAAAGCTGGCGACAGTTAAACCCGAACTGGTTAAGCAACTGGCGCAAACGGGTGCACGGTTTACCCACCACAGCTCGATAGCACCAACCGGTACTATTGCATTATCTATCGGTAATAATGCCAGCAACGGCATCGAACCCAGTTTTGCGCACCACTACTCACGCAATATTATTCGTCAGGGTAAAAAAACCAAGGAGAAAGTTGATGTCTGGTCGTACGAACTGCTGGCCTACCGTGAATTGATTAATCCACAGGCCAAACCTTTCTCCGCCAAAACAGGCGAAAAACTGCCCGACTATTTTATTAGCGCTGATGATGTCACCCCAAAACAACATGTTGATATTCAGGCTGCTGCACAAAAGTGGATTGATTCTTCAATTTCAAAAACAGCGAATATTCCGACCGATTACCCCTACGAAGACTTCAAAGATATTTACCTCTATGCCTATGAGAAAAAACTGAAAGGCTGCACGACTTTTCGGTTCAATCCCGAAGTGTTTCAGGGCGTACTGGTCAAAGAAAAAGATCTGGAAAACACCACCTACCGTTTTACTCTCGATGATGGCACTGTGGTAGCGGCCAAAGGCAATGAAGACGTTATTTATGATGGTGAAACGCATACTGCCGCTAATTTATATGATGCTTTGAAAGAAGGCTATTACGGTAAATTTTAAAAAATATTTGATTAAAATCCACAGGATAAAGAAATGACGCTTGAAATAAAAACTAAAATAGTTGGTTATGAAGTGGTTAATAATACAGACAATAATAATACTGCTATAAACAAAACAACCGTAGAAAATAACACCGTACCCGTTAAAGTAGAATCCACCAGTGCAGAAATAATCCAGATGCACGAGAAGCTGCAACGTCCGGAACAGTTACTTGGTTCAACGTATAAAATAAAAACACCGCAATCTGAACATGCTCTGTACATAACGATCAATGATATTATGTTGAACAAAGGCACAAAACATGAAATGCAACGCCCCTATGAAATTTTTATTAATTCTAAAAATATGGATCATTTTCAATGGATTGTTGCTTTAACCCGGATTATTTCTGCCGTTTTTCGCAAAGGTGGGGATGTTACTTTTCTGGTTGATGAGTTACGCAGTGTTTTTGACCCACGCGGTGGTTATTTTAAAAAAGGCGGTAAATATAAACCTTCACTGGTCGCAGAAATCGGTGATGCCATTGAGTGCCACATGAAAATGATTGGTATGATTGAAGATGATGAGATGGGTGAATCACAACGGCAAATGCTGGATGCCAAACAAAAAGAATATGAAGCCATGCAGCGTTGTGACAAACAGGACAGTGACAGCAATAATAATGAAGACACAGAAGCATCAGACTTCCCGCCAACTTCTCAGTTATGCAAAAAATGTTTAGCCAAAGCGGTAATTAGTATGGACGGCTGTATGACCTGTCTTAATTGCGGCGATTCAAAATGCGGCTAAGTTATAGCTGAAAAAATAAAAGCTCCGACATAAAAAGCCCGCCTCGATACAAAAATATCGAGACGGGCTTTTTATTAGCTACGCCTGCTGTATTTCTACAGCTTATTTTTTATAGCTGGAGATCGCACCAGTTAGAAACCAAGCAGCAGATTCAGGGTCAACGAATTATTATCCGAGGCATTCCGTCCGCTGCTACCATCATAATTATTGGTCGCACCATGGTACTTGGTGAAACCAACATATTGCAATGAGGTACGAACATTTTCCCAGGGGTAATAATCACCTTGTAATATCAGGCCATTGGTATCTGGCGTTGGGGTACCTGAGGTAGGATAACCTCCCTTCTTGGCATACACACTACTCGCATCGCCACTAACACGGAAGAAGCCTAGCCCCAGTCCCCAGCGGTGCTGGTAGTACCAGTTGGCATCAACATTAGTAAAGCTGGTAGTCCTTGAATCCAGTGCCAGTGGGCCAGTGTGCGTTTCCCGAATGTGGCGACCATGAAACACGAAGGTGGAGTCACCTGAATACAGTTGATATTGTCCATCAAGACCAATGTCACGATATTTATGATCACTAACCTTGGTCAGGGTTCCTTCGCGAGACGTGGCATTAAAAACAAAGGCGCCAATTTCAGAGTTCGGGGTGGGTGTATAAGCAAGCCGCAAATAAGGCGCACCACCTTTTATAGATTGACTCATAGTAGTAGGATTTGTGGCTGGGGTATTACCCTGTTTGGCAGACTGATACATACCAAAATAGGCGTACAGCGTATTATTCCAGTAATCATACACGCCCGTACCGAGTGAATTCATCATGACATTCATGCTGGTCATAAAGGGACCAGGCGCATCTATGCCCGCGCCACTATCAACGTATGGCCAGCCAAAACCCGGTGTGCTGTTCCATAAATCTTCCAGGGTAGGCCCATTATTAAAGTCAAGCCCCCATTGATGTTTCCCGGTGCTACCAACATAACGGACATCGCTCATTGACATGGTAATAGAGGCTGACGCAGCATCATAACTTAGCTGCAGAAAGGTCCCCAGATTAGGCGCGATACGTCCAGCGTAATACAAACCCAGTTCTGAGGGAAAACTGGCATTCGTACTCTGTAGGTTACCAGCGACTCTTTTGCTTACCATACTTTCATTCAACTGCACAATCATCGACAGGTTTGGAATTCGGTTAATGGAAACACCTGGCATATTCGCGCTGGGTTTAACCTCAACCTGGGGTAAACTGGTCATGGTATATCCAGTTAGCTTAAACATGCGCCCTAATGCGGTGAGCCCTGGATACGAAGTATGGCAGGCATTACAGGCAGCACCTACCTGACGTGCAAAACTTGGCAGAGCCAGAGCTGAAGAAGACCATATAGTGCTCGCGAGCACCATAAGGGGCAGGCTAATACTACTTTTTATTTTCATGGATATACCTTAATAGTTGATGATGCTTGTTATGGAAAATTCATTTAAGAACTTTGGGCAAAGATTATCGCAACCACAATTTTTAATCTTGATATAAATCAAAAAAGTTAAAATAGTTAGCTTATTTGATGGAACTTTTCTTTCCAACCATAGTCGCATGTCAACGATTATACTTCATCAATACACAAAGCCAAGTAAAGAAACACACTTCAGGAAGAAAAAAACACTTTTATTGATTTAAGTCATTTCACTGTGCCTGCAATTACAGAACAATAGCCAATTCAGTTTAATACGAGTTGTTAATGAATCTTGCTAATTACGTCAATACTTTTGGTCAGTTCATGCTGGCGCGTTATGGTGAGCGGGTGCACAAAATTGCCATTGATGCCGGTTTTACCTGCCCCAACCGTGATGGCAGCATTGGTCGAGGTGGTTGTACTTTTTGCAATAATGTTTCATTCAGCCCCAACGGACGCAGACCTGAGATGATTCTTGAGCAGATAGAATCCGGCAGACAGGTGATCCGAAAACGCACTGGGGCAAAAAAGTACCTCGCCTATTTTCAGGCTTACACGAATACCTATGCAGAAATCAAAGAACTCACGCATCTATATGACCTTGCACTGAGTGAAACCGATGTGATTGGGCTGGCTATTGGCACCCGGCCCGACTGTGTAACCGATAAAGTTCTTGATCTGCTGGCAGATTACCAACAGCGTGGTTATGAGATCTGGCTGGAACTGGGGTTACAGTCAGCGTTTGATACCACCCTGGCTCGCGTCAACCGCGGTCACGGTTTTGCTGAATACCAGCAGACACTACTCAAAGCACGCCGTCGTGGCATTCAGGTTTGCACCCATCTTATTCTCGGTTTACCGGGTGAGTCCAGCGAACACTACATCACCTCGCTTGAACGGGTGCTTGAACTGGGTGTAGATGGCCTGAAATTTCACCCCCTGCATGTCGTAAAAGGCACTCAGCTTGCTAATGAGTGGCGACGTGGCGACTACCAGCCATTAGAGATGGAGGCTTATGTCAACGATGTTGTTGAACTCATTCGACGCACACCCGATGACGTTATCTTCCATCGACTGACTGGCACCGCCGCCCCGAATATGCTGCTGGCACCGGAGTGGTGCGCTAAGAAATGGCAGGTATTAAACCGGATAACAACATTGCTTGCCGCACAGGCAGAACAGTCGAAAGTAAACAACACTCGTCAACAGGTATCGCCGCCGTTTGTACCCGTTTTGTCCACAGCAACAACATAAACTGCAATAACATAAACAGTAATAACCCAGCCATTTAATATTTAAAGAGCCGTCATTATGGAACTAGTTTGCCCTGCGGGTAATTTACCCTCACTTAAAGCCGCTGTTGATAATGGCGCTAATGCGGTGTATATCGGTTTTCGTGATGAAACCAATGCACGGCATTTTGCCGGACTTAATTTTGACGACAAACGCGCCCAGGAAGGTATTCAATATGCACACAATCATGGCGTAAAAGTTTTTGTTGCAATTAACACCTATCCACAACCCGATGGCTGGCCACGCTGGCAGACGGGTGTCGACCATGCCGCCGATCTGGGCGTTGATGCGTTAATTCTTGCCGATATTGGAGTAATGGATTACGCCTGTCACCGCTGGCCCGATCTACGCCTGCACTTATCGGTACAGGGCTCAGCAACCAGTTCCGAAGCGATTAATTTTTATTATCAGAATTTTGGCATTAAGCGTGTTGTCCTGCCACGCGTATTATCACTCAAACAGGTAAAACAGGTGGCAGAAAAAAGTCCGGTACCCATTGAAGTTTTTGGTTTTGGCAGTCTCTGCGTTATGGTAGAAGGCCGTTGCCTGTTATCGTCTTATGTGACCGGACGCTCACCTAATACCTATGGTGCCTGCTCACCAGCAAGCGCAGTCAGCTGGAATGAAACCCCTGACGGTCTTGAAACCAGGCTTAATAACATACTCATTGATCGACATTCAGCAGGTGAATCCGCAGGTTATCCCACTTTATGTAAAGGCCGTTTTAATGTTGGTGGCAATACCTTTTATGCCATTGAAGAACCGACCAGTCTTAATACGCTGGAGCTGCTGCCTGAATTACAGCGAGTGGGTGTTGCTGCGATTAAAATTGAAGGCCGTCAACGTAGTCCGGCTTATGTGACACAGGTAACCAGAGTATGGCGCGCCGCCATTGATGAGTGCAAACAAAGCCCCAGTGACTACAGTGCAAGATCAGACTGGTTAGCGGCATTAGAAAAAGTCTCAGAGGGCTCACAGACAACTTTAGGTGCTTATAACCGACCGTGGCAGTGAGCGGGCCTGGCGTAATCAGGAAAGCAAGAATGAAACCATCAACAAAATTTTTACCCAAACTCTCACTCGGCCCTATTCTTTATTACTGGTCACGTGAACAGGTTTTTGATTTTTATGCATCAATTGCACAAACGCCGGTTGATATTGTTTATTTAGGTGAAACGGTGTGTTCAAAACGTCGCATCATGCGTACGGATGCCTGGCATAAAATTGCCGATATGTTACAACAGGCTGGGAAACAGGTCGTGTTCTCTACCTTGACATTGCTGGAGGCGAATTCAGAACTGAGTGCAATGCAAAAGATATGTGGCAACGATCAATATATGGTCGAAGCCAATGATATGGCCGCAGTGCAATTAATGTCAGGTAAAAAACCCTTTGTTACCGGCCATGCCATTAATATCTACAATTCCCAAACTTTATCGGTACTTGCCCGTGGTGGATTAAAGCGCTGGACACTACCGCTTGAATTGTCAAAACAAACGCTAACTTCACTGCATCAAAACAGACCTGAAGGCGTTGAGACAGAAGTTTTTGTCTTTGGCCGACTGCCTCTCGCCTACTCCGCCCGATGCTTTACCGCCCGCGCAAATAATTTACCCAAAGATGATTGCCAGTTTCGTTGTCTGGATTACCCCGATGGACTAATGCTTCGAACCCGTGAAGATGAGTCTTTTTTGGTGCTCAATGGCATTCAGACGCAATCGGCTAAAACCCAAAATTTAATTAAAGAAATGGATGATTTTATTCAACTTGAAATAGATGTTTTACGCATTAGTCCGCAATCACAAAATACGGAAGAGATTATCCATCTGTTCCATGATTGTCTGCATGAAAAAATCACCACTGAAGCCGCAGAAGATAAACTTAAGGCGTATCTTATGTCAGGTGAATGTGATGGCTACTGGAACGAACAGGCGGGTATGGATAATACCAGCAAAGGCAGTGATACTCATCAAAATAACCAACCCATACAAATACAGAGGAACGCAATAAAATGAATGCCACCCTTCCCGCTAGCGAATTCAGTAAAAAATACAATCTTGGTAACCCGTTTGGACTGGACAATAAGACGGCTTATGATGCCTGGGTCGATTACAAACTGGATAACTACCCGCAGTGTATTGCCGACATTATTATTGAGATTGGCAACCCAAAAAAGCTCACCCGTGCAGAACAGGAAGCGCTCACCCGTTTATGTAAAAAAACCAATATGGCTATTTATGCGGGGAGTACCAGTGATAATCCTGACACAACGATACCGATACAATTAGGCCATAAATTTGGACTGTTTGTGCCTGACGAAAATCGAGGTGCTGATAATGGTATCACTGCGCTCAGGGTAGTTAAAGATAATGAATGGCAAAGTGATTACATCCCCTATACCAACCACCTTATTCACTGGCACACCGATGGATATTACAATTCACTCGCGCATCAAATTAATTCGCTCTTCCTTCACTGTGTTTCACCAGCAGCCAGTGGTGGCGAGAATGCGCTACTGGATCATGAGATTGCCTATATAAAACTACGCCAGGAAAACCCGGCCTACATTCATGCTTTAATGGCTCCAGATGCCATGACGATACCTGCAAATATCAATAAAAAAGGCGAAGTTATTCGACCCGATCGCGTCGGCCCAGTATTTTCTGTTATGTCCGATGGGCATTTACACATGCGTTACACTGCACGCACACGAAGTATTGTCTGGAAGAATGACCCAACAACTCAAGCGGCAATAAAAATGTTAAGTGAATTTCTGCTTTCAGACTCACCCTATATTTACCGCGCAACATTACAGCCAGGCCAGGGTCTAATTAGTAATAATGTTTTACATGATCGTTCAGGATTTGAAGATAGTGGTGAGAAAAAACGATTAATATATAGATTGCGTTATTATGAACGTATTAATGAAACCTGAGACTGCTACGCCAGCATGAACCGAAAACCACGGCCCACAAAAAAAACACTTTGTGCAGAAAAAGGGTTAACAGAAAACGATTTGTCTGACTGGCATCAATACCTGATCTCCCGTCGGCAGTTTTTAATTACCTCTGCCGGTGGCAGCCTGGCTGCAGTTTTTCCATTGTCATCGGAGGCTATAAACGGTAAAAAATCGGCGACGAAACTTAACCCCTGGCCAATCCTCGACAGACTGCAACAACACCTTTTTCCTACTGAAGTTAATGCCCCTGGAGCACGGCAGATAAACGCACTGGGGTATTTAAAATTTGTCGTTACTGATACGACTCTAGATGCAAATAGCCGTGAATTTATTAGCCGTGGAACCGTCTGGCTGGAAGGCATGACTCAGCGCATGTATAAACAGTCATTTATTAACCTGAACACGATAAAACGCGAACGCGTATTGCAACGTATTATCCTGAGTCAGGCCGGTGAGAACTGGATATCCACACTAATGTTATACCTGACTGAAGCATTACTGACCGATCCGATTTACGGTGGTAATACCCAGCAGATTGGTTGGAAATGGCTACAACATATACCGGGTTTTCCACGCCCACCACTGGATAAAACTTTCCCGCAATTATTAGCCCACGATTACTAATGTGAAAGATTTCGATGTTTGCATTATTGGCAGTGGCGCAGGTGGTGGACCGGTAGCACTCACACTGGCCGAAGCGGGTTATTCGGTTGTGGTGTTAGAAAAAGGCCCGTGGTTTACCACCGATGATTTTTATAAAGATGAACTGGCGTGTTGCCGGCGCAGTGTGTACACCCCTAACCTGCGGGATGAACAGCATGTCATTGAAGAACCGGATGGTAATGGCGGCTGGCTGGCAACACCAACATCTGAGTCCGGCTGGGATTTCTGGAATGGGAATTGTGTGGGAGGGTCAAGTAATTTTATGAGCGGTTTTTTCCATCGGCTAAAGCCGGTGGATTTTCATCAAGTCGCTGAATTTGGCCCTATTGAAGGTGCTAACCGAGCTGACTGGCCAATTAGTTACGATGATATGGCACCTTATTATGATAAGGTTGAAAAAGTGGTCGGTGTTTCTGGTCAATATAGACCCCACAAAAATATTGAACCACGTCATGGCGACTTCCCTTTCCCTCCAACCAGAGAACATGCCATTTCTGGCTGGATAGACACGGCCTGCGCTGCGCTGGGTTATCACAGTCTACGGGTACCGCGGGCTATTTTATCGCGACCATCTGGCCATCGGCGCGCTTGCGAATATTCCGGTTATTGTGGCAGTTACGGCTGCTCCTCCGATGCCAAGAGCAGTTCACGCGCCGCTTTACTTAATCGCGCAGTAGCAACCGGCCATTGTGAAATCCGCCCCTTTAGCAAAGTAACACGATTAATTAGCAACGCCAAAGGTAAAATCAGCAAGGTCGAGTATCTAAACGCCCATAATAAAAAAAGTAACGAAAAAAAATATCTGGATGCATCCATTTATGTTGTCGCCTGTCAGGCCATAGAAACATCACGTTTATTACTGTATTCAACCGGCCCTGCTTTTGCCAATGGCCTGGCAAATAACAGTGGCCAGGTGGGTAAAAATTTACTGTTCTCGGCAGGTGGTTCCGGCAGCGGTAATTTTACTTATGCCGGTATGACACAGGAAAAATTAAACCAGCTTAAGCAGTTAGGGCCATTCGTTAATCGCGCACTGGATGACTGGTATACCATTAAAGATTCCAGGCTGGGAACACAACGCATTAAGGGTGGTATTGTTGAGTTTTTATTTACCCATCCCAATCCAACAGGGCGGGCAAATATTCTAAAATGGGAAAACGATAAACTGCTTTGGGGCAAACCCTTTAAACGTAAGCTGGAAGCAGAATTTACCACCGAGCGTAGCTTAAGGTTTGAAGTATTTAATGACTGGTTACCCACCGACAACTGTTTTGTCCAGCTTGATACCAAAGTCAAAGACACATGGGGAACACCCGTTGCCGAAGTACGTATTGGCTACCATCCACATGATTTAAAAATTGGTCGTTACCTCGCAGACAAGGGGGAACAGGTATTAAAGCAAATGGCAGCGGTACACATTACTTCAAGTATCAGTGGTTCACCCCCCGCCAACCTGGTTGCTGGCGGTTGCCGTTTTGGTCATGATGCAAAGACATCGGTACTGGATGCGGATTGCCGGGCGCATGAGGTTGAAAATCTGTTTGTCACCGATGGCAGTTTTATGCCAACGGGTGGGAGTGTACCTTATACCTGGACAATTTATGCCAATGCATTTCGGGTCGCGGATAAAATCAAAAACGGATAAAATCAAAGTGTGTAGTGGTTACTTTTCGATACACCGGCGTAACCAAACCGGCGGAATCTGCCTGCCGGCAAGACAGGAGAGTATCTACCGGAATATTCGCGGGCATGTCCGGCCATACGTATGAGGGATTTTAAACCCACCGCAAATACTCAACCTTTCAGGTGAAGGCTAAATAACCTCTAATCAATCCATGAAGCTGAAGCTTACAGGCTGTAAGCATCCAGTTTCGGCATTATGAAACTGCATATCAGAGATTCCCCATTATTAATGACGGACTTATTAGGGTTTTATTCAAAACAAGGTGGTTTTCTATATCCGCACGAGCGTGAATACGCCCATATAGGTTCAATATTCTGTTTGCTGGTATTGGTACTATTATCGACAATGCCAGCGTTTTTTTGCCGCCAGCATAAATATTGCCTACAGCTATAAAGTTACTGGCTAAAAAGCCTTTCATACAGGGGTAAACTTTTCTTTAATATTGTTTCAAGATAAGCAGGAATTTTGTGCGAATCCATATCCAGTCCATCAAGAAAGTTCTTTACATAGAGGCCTAGCTCAGTGTCTCCATGCATCTGTAAACGACGGTTAAAAAAGAGCGTATCTGTATCTTCACAACGGCTTGCTAACAGCAGGTAATCATAAGCGGTCCCTTGCAGAAAAAGATCACCCGCCTGCTTTTTATCTGCAACGTAAAATTTACCCTTGTTTAAGGTGAAACTGTACTCAAGACTGGCATCTTTAATTGCAATGCGTATCACTCTGGCTTGCAGGAAATCTAATTCCCCAGCTTTCAAATCGTTTTCAAAAATTTTATTAAGTGCCATAACCAGCGCTTTACTGTGCATTAAAGCCGGCATCTTGCTTAAAATTAAAGAAAAAACCGGCGGAAGTATTGGCTGTGGTTGAACAGTTTTGCCAGATATTTGCATTTGTTGTGCTCTTTATTTAATTGCGTAGAATCAATTTGCTTATTTAGGGACGCTCTGGTTAATCCATAAAATGGTAGCTTACAAGCTGTAATCATCCAGCTTTGGCGGAGTAAAATTTTGCCATAGTCAGCGATTCATTAACGGGTTTAACCAGTAATCATGAATGCGTCTGTCATCACTTAGCTCAGGATGAAAAGACAGTGCCATGTGGTGACCTTTACTTATAATAACGGCCTCATTATTCCACCTTGCCAGTACCTTTACCTCAGCGGACAATTTTTCAACGCCTGGCGCCCGAATGAAGATGGCAGGGAACCTTTGTTGGCCGTTTTGACCAACATTAAAATCCAACTTGATATTAGCCATAAAACTATGCATCTGCCGACCGTAATGATTCCGCAATGCCCTGAATGGAATAAGCCCTAAAGGTTTTACGCGCGTATCATCAACTTCTGTTGCCATCATAATCATCCCCGCGCAAACCCCCATCACTGGGTGATTTTTGGCAAATACTTTAATCGGCTCATATAAACCATTTGCCTGCATCAACAGACTGATAGTCGTCGATTCCCCGCCTGGAATAATTAGTGCCGTACAACTTTTAAGCTCTTGCGGCAGACGAACGGTTACTGCTGACACACCGGACGACTGTAATAAATCAATGTGTTTTCGATAAGCCCCCTGTAACGCAAGAACACCGACAGTTCTGTTCTCCAATAGGGCTACCAACCTCTTTCTGACAGCCGTTCATCCTGAGGAATTTCGGACATTTCAAGTCCTTTCATCCCGGGCTGTAGACCACGACTAACTTCCAGCAGTATGGCCGGGTCATCAAAGTGGGTAGTTGCTTTAACAATGGCGACTGCCCGTGCTGCAGGGTCATCAGATTTAAAAATACCTGAGCCAACAAACACCGCTTCTGCACCTAACTGTCTTACCAGTGATGCATCCGCTGGTGTGGAAATGCCCCCTGCTGAAAAATTGGGCACCGGTAATTTTCCGTGTTCTGCGACATAACAGACCAGATCATAAGGTGCTCCCAGATCTTTGGCGACAGCCATAAGTTGCGCCTGACCCAGCGTCGTCAAACGCTGCATCTCATTCTGCAAAGCGCGCATGTGTCGCACGGCTTCAACAATGTTACCGCTACCAGCTTCGCCCTTGGTACGCATCATGGCAGCGCCTTCACCAATACGTCGCAGCGCTTCACCCAGATTCGTTGCACCACAGACAAAGGGCACCTTGAAATCATTTTTATAGATATGATTCGCCTCATCAGCGGGTGTTAACACTTCAGATTCATCAATAAAATCAACTTCCAGTGCCTGCAATATCTGCGCTTCAGCAAAGTGCCCGATTCGACATTTTGCCATTACAGGAATAGAAACCGTCGCCTTGATTTGCTGAATCATATCCGGGTCAGACATGCGTGCAACGCCTCCATCACGACGAATGTCAGCAGGAATCCGTTCCAGCGCCATCACCGCACAGGCACCTGCATCTTCGGCAATTTTAGCCTGCTCAGCATTGGTAACATCCATAATTGCGCCACCTTTTAACATTTCTGCCAAACCGACTTTGATCGTAAAACCGGGGTTGTTAATATTACTTATTTCACTCATAACACTTTGCTTCATTGGAAAAGTTGAAAGGAACCAGAATCCAGATTATCAGCGGGCTTTTCTGCTTACAACCGCTGGGCGCTCTAACTGTACAGTTAACTCGACACCATAGCAAAAGCAGTCGCTTATTATCTGATCTGTATCATATTTTTTATTGATTACCACTGTCAGTAACTGTTATTGGTCACCGTTACTCCGTTAATGATTGAGCACCTCTATGCTTCGAAAGCCGACCGTAATTATAATTTCAAATTCTTTAGAAAGGCAGTAAATTCAGTTGCCAGATCACGATGTTGAAGTGCCAGCTCTACATTCGCTTCCAGGTAGCCGGTTTTACTGCCGCAATCATAACGGCGGCCTGTAAAACTGTATGAATATATTGCTTCTGTTTTACGTAATTCAGCAATCGCATCCGTTAACTGTATTTCATTGCCGGCACCACGCTGCGTCATTTTCAATTTTTCAAAAATTCCCGGGGTTAAAATGTAACGCCCGACAACAGCCTGATCGGAGGGGGCTTCACACGGAGCCGGTTTTTCAACAATATCATCAACGCATGCCACTGTATCCGACAGTTTAGAGCCTGCCACCATACCATATTTGTAACTTTCTTTGATATCAATTGTTTGTGTACCAATAATCGAACCCTGATGCATTTCATAAACATCAATCATTTGCTGGATACAGCTTTTACCGGCGGGGTTGTTAATTAGATCATCCGGCAATATAACCGCAAACGGCTTATCACCCACCGCTGGCTCTGCACATAAAACAGCATGCCCCAACCCCATAGCCTCAGACTGGCGAATGAATACACAATGAATATGCTCAGGCACAATATCATTGAGTACTTTAAGGAGTGCTCTTTTATTGCGTAACACCAGCTCGGTTTCCAGCTCATAAGCCTTATCATAATGGTCGATAATGGCATTTTTTGTCCGCCCGACTATAAACACTAAATTTTCAATACCCGCGCTCACCGCTTCTTCCGTCGCATATTGAATCAGGGGTTTATCTACAACGGTTAACATCTCCTTGGCAATGGCCTTGGTAGCGGGTAAAAAACGTGTGCCGAGACCGGCAACAGGAAAAACTGCAGTACGAATTATGCTCATTATTAAAACTGCCTGCGGTGAGTTATTTGTTTAATATAATAGCTAATTTTAACCTATATTTGCGCGCATATTATAGCGACTGTGTTAAAATTCATCATATTGCGCTAATAAAGAAGATAGAACCGCTTATGACTTATGTTGTTGTAGAAGATTGCATCAAATGTAAACACACTGACTGCGTGGACGTTTGTCCCGTTGACTGTTTTCATGAAGGGCCAAATTTTCTGGTCATTGATCCAGATGAATGCATTGATTGCACCCTGTGTGAACCGGAGTGCCCGATAGGTGCTATTTTTGCTGATGATGACGTCCCCCCCGGCCAGGAGAATTTTCTTGAGCTTAACGCCGAATTAAGTCGTGGATGGCCGGTGATTAATGTCAGTAAGGAGTCACCACCTGATGCGGAAGAATGGGAAGGTGTTGAAGGAAAACTCAAGCACCTCGAGCGCTAACACTATTATGTAACCCGGTTATAATTTCATCTATATTTTCTGGTTTTTCCACAGTCATATACTCATATTTATTTTGTGACCTATTAAGACTAAACATTTTTTCTCACCTGGAAAAAAGCGTTTCATTATATATTCGTTAAATAAAATTAATATTTCCAATCAACATGGCTAACTGGCAATCTATTCAATTCATCTCTATAAAAACGCCACTTAGGCATAAACCCATCCATTAACGCAACAAATCGATCGTTATGCGTTCGTTCTAGTAAGTGCGCTATCTCATGCACAACAATATATTCTAAACACTCTACGGGCTTTTTGGCTAACTCAAGATTAAGCCAGATTCGTTTGGCAGCAGGATTGCACGTTCCCCACTTTGTTTTCATTCTTTTAATACCAAACTCACTTACTTCAACATTCATCAGCTTTTCATGTTTTTTTATGATGTCCGGTAAAACCTGCTTTATTTGTGCACGGTACCATTCATAAAGTATGGCTTGTCGTTTTACCAGCGGTGTATCTGGCCGAATAGTTAATTCCAATATGCTGTGATTGAGCCTGACTGTTGGCGGTGCGTTACGCTCGGTAACTTTCAATAAATATCGCTTCCCGAAAACATAATGGCTCTCGCGGTCAAGATATTCACGTGATGCTTCTCGTTTCTGACTACAAATTTTATTCTGCTGTTTTTTAATCCAGCCAAGTTTTGAAATGACGAAAACACGAATAGTCTCAACTGACATACTCTCTGGTGCGGATACCTTCACCCGACCTTTCGGTGGATAAACGCTCAGGTGAACATTCTTAATATCCTTTTGAACAATCTCCACATTCATACTATTGAGTTTGATATTCATGTTTTAATACTCATGCTTAATACTCATGCTTAATACTCATATTGCTGCACAATAATCTGGTATATACGTTCTAAAGTAGGTACATCTTTAAGCACGTCATAAAGTGCATTTTTGATTATCTGCTCTTTGGCGTGGTTGCCTCGCCAGTTATTGTTGCGCACGTCGATAATGGCTTTATCAATTTCAAGTACGAGTTCCAACGCCTTTTTACGCCGACCTGCATCTGTCCCGGATGCATCATCTGCCAACACATTTACCGGTAGCGCATCAACGAGATTATTAAACAGGGCTTTTTTACCTTGCGTGTTTAATTCTTCCAGCGTGTCGTCTGCCTGACCGGTAGTTACCTTGTTCGCTAAATCAGCAATTTCCTGTAAATACGCTTCATACTCTATGGCTTTTTCTTTTCGCTTTTTGATTATCTCATCAAGCAATTCTGACATTTTCTCGAAATAAGCTGGATCAAGCAGGTGGTCTTTGATGATTTTACTGCGCACGTTGTTTTCAATAGTTTCTGCAACTGCTTCCCGGTTGCTTTTAATTCCATCCGGTAAATCATTTATGGCATCAGCAATCCCTGATTTTACAATGATGTCTATCAGTGACATGTCGCCAAACGGTGAAATAACGACTGAATCCTCCGCTTGTATGTAACTATCCAGAAGATGTCGCATATCAGCTTCATAAGCTTTCAGGTCGATGGCTTCCCCACTGGCTTTTCGAATTACCTCACGCAGGTTAACGTAGTGTTTCATTCGACTTTTAATACGTTCGATTGCAGCGTTGCTGTAACCCGCACCTTCTAATTCATCAGCGATGTTGGCATAAGCACGGATAAAAGCGACGGTTGCTTTGTAGAGTGCTGTGCGCTGCACCTCGCGGATTTTAAGTTCCTCGGGTATTTCAGTGTTACCACAAAAATAATGAATATGTTCCAGATCACCCTTTGGCGTTTTAACACCTTCACAAAGCAGCTCCAACGCTTCCAGGGAATTATCCAGCCGTTCGCTGCCTATCTTTAAACGATCTTTTAACAGCACATCACAATCACCGGCTTCAAAGTCGTCATAGTCCAGGTCAGAAGTATAAACGGCAACAGCATTTTCTACTTTCTTGAACAGGTCTTTGTAATCGACGATAAAACCAAAGTCTTTATCATCGGTATCCAGTCGATTTACGCGGCAGATTGCCTGAAACAAGCCATGATCCTGCATGGATTTATCAATATACAAATAAGTGCAACTAGGCGCATCAAAACCGGTAAGTAGTTTATCCACCACTACCAGCAACTTCATATTGGCGGGTTCTTCGGTAAACTGTTTTTTCACCGCGTCTTCATAGGTTTCGGTTTTGCTCTTTCCGGATTTGGGTTTAATGTCTGTGAGTAATTCGGTATAAATGTTATAGATGGTCTCTTTATCGGTTTCGGTATTGGCACCGGTATCTTCGGTAGTGATGTCTCTGGTCATCGGGTTATAAGATGTCACTACCGCGCACTTGCCTTTTAACTCGGTAGTCTGAAACAGCTCATAATAACGACAGGCTTCAAATATGCTCGATGCAACCAGTAACGCATTACCTGCCTGTGAATTTAAACGTGGCTTCACGCTGAAGTCATAAATAATATCGGTAACAACCTTATCCATGCGTGATTTTGAACTCAGCACATTCTGCATGGTGCCCCATTTCTTTTTCAGTTCAGCTCTTTGAAAATCATTTAATCCTTTGGTTTTAGCCTTAAACCATTCATCAACTTTTAACTGAGAACTTAAACGCTGGTCAATGTCGCGGGCTTCATACACCAGATCGAGCACCACGCCATCTTCAACCGCTTCGTTAAACTTATAGGTATGTATATACTTTCCAAATATTTCTAATGAGGTGGATTTATCTTTCTTCAGTAGCGGCGTACCAGTAAAGCCGATAAATACCGCGCTTGGCATTATCGCCTTCATCACCCGGTGCAGTTTACCGCTTTGGGTACGGTGGCATTCATCGACGAATACAAATAACTCACCGACTGCATGGCTGGGCTGGCTTTCCAGATCTTTTATAAACTGTTCAAAATTATCAACATCTTTCTTGCCGAACTTGTGCACTAGTGAACACAACAAGCGAGGTGTTGCCTGACCAAGCTGGCTCATTAAATCGTGTCCACTGCTGGTACGGCAGATGTCTTCACCGACGTCTTTAAACACTCCCTCTATTTGCTTATCAAGCTCATCTCGGTCGGTGACAATAACAATACGTGCCTGCGAATTGTTCTCCAAAATCCATTTCGCCAGCAACACCATGACAATACTTTTACCACTGCCCTGAGTGTGCCAGATAATACCGCCTTCTTTACGCCGTACATGCTCCTGCGCTGCTTTAATGCCAAAATATTGATGCACCCGTGGTAGTTTCTTCTTGCCGCCATCAAACAACACAAAGTCATACAGCAATTCAATAAAGCGCTGTTTGTTGCAGATTTTACTCAGGTATTTATCCAGCTTGTAACCGCTGTTGTCGGCCTCGTCTTCCTTCCAGGTGAGAAAGAATTTTTCTTCTGTTTTGATTGCTCCGTACTTCAACCCTTCAGAATCATTACCAGCAAACACAAATTGCACGGTGGTAAAAAATGAACCAATAAATTCCGGCCTTTGATTCACCAAACTCTGGCGAATGCCATCACCGATTGAAACCCGACTATTTTTCAGTTCCAGCACCGCCACGGCAATACCGTTAATATAAAGCACAATGTCCGGGCGTTTTTCTTTGTTACCGAATACCGTTACTTCCTCGGCAATATAAAAATTATTTTCTTCAGGAGTTTGCCAATCGATTAAAGAAACTGTTTCCGTCGGCACACCGGCTTCGACCTTAACGGGCACACCATAACGTAACAATTGGTACACATCTTTATTGTTGTGGTATAAATCCTGCGCGTGGTTATTGGCAGTGATTTGCAGCTTATCCAGGGCTTTATTAATCTGATCGCTACTGTAGTTTCTCCCTGTTAAATACTGACGTAACTGGGACACCTCTATATTGCTATTATTGGCGTTATCTTCAAGGTTACCCAGATAGGTATAATCCAGTTCATCGGTAAATAGCTTAATCACGCGGTCTTGCGTAGCGCGTTCCGGTTTATTCATTGATCCATTCATTTTAATGCATGCCTTTTGCCGCGTTGAGTCAGTACGTATTGCTGTAAGCGACTGCTGGGTTTATCAGGGATGGTCATCGCAATGAGCTGTGCATTAAGGGCGGGTTTTAAATAGACCCGGCGAAAGGATTTACGATCTTTTAATCCCATCGCTTGCTGCAACTCGTCGCGGTTCATCGGTGCCGCTTTCGACGTCAATGTCGCTAGCAAGCGTTTAACCTGGGGGGTATCATGGGGTGCGACCTGGGGGGTGATAGATGCACTTAGATGATCGTCTATCGCTTTATCAATCATCGCCAGAATAAACGCAATAAAGGGCGATGAATCCGTTGCCACCGTGCTTTGATTAATGGCGGCGTAATAGTCAGTTTGATGCTGGAACACCATATTCTCCACCGGCAACTGCGCCAACAGCTCATTCCACTGGCCTAAAATCAGTGTCTGCCACAAGCGCCCCATGCGGCCATTGCCATCACTGAACGGGTGGATAAATTCAAATTCATAATGAAACACTGAGCTGGCAATCAAAGGATGGGCATCAGTGGTGGCGAGCCAGTCGAACAGATCGGTCATCATCTTTTTCACGCGACTGGCAGGTGGTGCCATGTGCATCACCTTCTCGCCTTTCATCACCCCGACATTGCCACTGCGATAACGCCCCACATCATCAATCAAGCCTGTCATTAACAACTGATGCGCCGCCAGCAAATCGTTTTCGTTTTGCGCTCGCCAATGTGCGAGCTGGTCATAAGCCAGTGTTGCGTTGCGCACTTCCTGAATTTCGCGCGGCGGTGCAATCACCGTTTTACCGTCTAAAATAGCAGTGATTTGTGTTTCAGAAAGCGTATTACCCTCGATGGCCAATGAACCCTGAATGGTACGAATTCGATTAATGCGCCGCAGACGTAAACCACTGGCTTTTACATCAACCGACAAGCACCCCAGCTTTTCACTAATCGCACTGATCAAGCGAATAATCTCAGCGGTAATAGTGTATGGCGGTTGGTAAGTCATTAGTGATTTGTCTTTTGCGGCGACACTAGCCGAATACGACCGGTGAGCAGGTTTTGCATCATGCCCTGTTTGATTTGTTGGGCTTTTTTTAGTTTGTTTTCGAGGGTGGTGATTTCGGTGTCCAAGCCGGAGAGGATGGTGGCGATGCGGGTTTGCTCTTTTTTCGGAGGCAGTGGAATTTCAATTAATTGCAAATTACCTTTTGACACCCCATAAACTTTTAAGCCTGTAGCTAATCGATCAAATTGTTTTTTAACAAATTCAATTAAATGTATATAACCCTTGAAACCATTAACAAAATTTCCGCCTTTATCTCGTAACAAAAATGTATGTAACCCTGATATTATCTTTCGATCACCAATACCTTTAACCTCAATACTTTTTCCAATGCCAGCATAATCTTCTGAAGCATCTGCCATAATAATATCGCCTTCATTTAGCTGGGCATATCTTTTAGCCTTATCAATATTTACCCCTGGAACAGGGTGTTTCTTAAAGTCTATAAACTCATTCCATAGTGTATGAATATCACCGTAGTGAACGTAACCACACTCAACACTTTGATTTAATTCTGCTCGCGAAAAAGCTGCTGTACTAAGAAAGTTAAATGCTTTCCCATAGGTAATAAAGCCCCACCCCGTTTTTAAGTTTCCATTTTCATAGGGGTTGAGCAGGGTTTGCATGGCGCCTTGTTTGATCTGGCGTTTTTTGGCGATGAGGCGGGTGAGGGATTGTATCCAGGCATCGGCATCGCTTAAGGCATTGGCGATGGCGGTTTGTTCGGTTTTGGTTGGGGGAATTACAAGAGAAAAATTTAAAATAGTGCTCGCTTTTAAAAAAGTAGTTCCTACTTGAGTTGCTCTTGATGCTACAAGACTACGAACATAATTCGATTTAAAATAATTGCATATAAAATTCGGAGAATAGGATTCTTTTAGCCTGATCAAAGCTACATTATGATCAAAAGTAGTCGGCTCAATAAGGCTATTTACTAACATTACTTTCCCAACGCCTTCAAGTTTAACTGAAGCTAAAGCAATAAAAATATCACCTACCTTAACTTCATAACTCAATATTTCTTCTGTAGTTAATTTAACTCTTTGTACAGCTCCAGAATCAAAAAAATCATTTTTGAAAACATTACCTAATTTTATTATTGCCGTACCAGTCCCATACAAATTTTTTTCTTTGTAAAGACCTGATGGAATTCGACCATCATTAACGATTTTCTTAAATTTTATAATCTTCCATTCCTCAGGAATCACCCCAACCGCAGTCAGCTTATACCCCACGGGCACTTGCGAGGCGCTATTCACCTTGCCCCTCCTTAGTTTTTCTTATCTGCGGCTTTGCCTGTTGATCGGTTAAATAGTTTTCATCTGAAACCACGCTGCGCCCCAATTCCTTCTCTGTATCCTGGCGAGCATTGCCCGCCACCTTGCCACCTCGTTTAGCCACTTTTCTGTTCTCGTTAAAAGTTTCCGGCTGTTCCTGCTGACTGATCTCGGTGGTGACTTTTTCCCCCAGCATGGTAAAAATTAGCTCAAGGTCGGTCATGTTGTCACGGAGATTGGCTTTTGATGTACCGGGAATATTTTTGTGTGTTCTGTACTCCGTGGGTGTCATCCCAAAAGTGGCTTTGGATATTTCTGCGGTCAGGATGGCGTAGTCCCGTTGGCTTTCGATGCCGCGCTGTTGCCACTCATCCGTGAGGTTCTGGCGAATGGCCATGCCGCGCAGGCGTTTATCGATCCAGTCTTTAGGAAAGCCTTTTTGCTCATACAGTGCTTTCATTCTCGTTTGTGCTAACTCCGGGTCTTCGATCTCTTGCACTCGCTCATACCCTACCTT
>CAYTUK010000017.1:0-43920 GCA_964441285.1 uncultured Thiotrichaceae bacterium
GGTGGTCCACCCGGTCCGTATTAAATGACGATGCCCGACGTTTGATGCCGTGAACGACATATCCCTTGTTTAATAAAAATTCCGCCAAATAGGCACCATCCTGCCCAGTAACGCCGGTGATTAATGCAACTTTCGCCATTGGTTGTTACCTCATTATTTAGAGTTATTACTGGATAAACCGTCTTCTTATAGAAAAGCTATCTGATCCAGCCACGCTCACTGGCATTAATAAAATCCAGCATCAAGCGAATATTTTCATCATTATCCGCTAGTAGTTTAACTTTCTCTAATACCATCTGGTGCGAACAGCTGGCTTTTGTCAGCAGTTTAAAAGCAGCCTGTAAATTTCTAATAGCATCCGCACTAAACGCCCTACGTTTTAAGCCTTCTTTATTGATGCCCACGGCTCTGGCGCGATTACCAGCAACGGTAAAAAAAGGCAGTACATCACGATCAATGGCGGTAGAAAAACCCGAAAAAGCATGCGCGCCGATACGTGTAAATTGATGCACTGTTGTGTAACCGCCCAGTATAACGTAATCACCCACTTCAACATGACCCGCCAGCGCGGTTGCATTCGCCAGAATACTATTGCTGCCGATGATGCAGTCATGGGCGACATGGCTGCTTACCATAAACAAATTGTTATCACCAATACGTGTTACAAAACCACCACCCGGTGTACCACGATGCAGTGTTGTATACTCACGTATAGTATTACCATCACCAATTTCAAGTCGCGTTTCTTCATTGTGAAACTTTAAATCCTGCGGCTTCTCACCCACAGAAGCAAACTGAAAGATTCGGTTATTTTTACCGATTTTGGTTGGCCCATTAATAACCACATGTGAGCTTATTTCAGTGCCGCTGGAAATTTCGACGTCTGCACCAATAACCGAGAAAGGACCAATGCTGACATTCATATCAATCTTTGCAGTAGGATCAACGATGGCTTGTGGATGAATCATGTTGATTATAAATACCCTTGCTGATTATTTATCTGGCATTTCTTTGGCTGCGCATAACATACTTGCTTTTGTACACAACTGCCCATCAACCGTTGCTTCACACGAAAATTTCCACACTGCTCTGGTCCGCTTTTCAATTTTCGCCGTTAGCATTAACTGATCACCCGGCACCACCTGGCGTTTGAAACGCACACCATCCACACCAACCAATAGATAGAGTACGTCAGGGCTTGGTTTTTCACTCATGGTGCGAAAACCTAGCAGACCTGTTGCCTGTGCAAGTGCTTCAATAATTAGCACACCAGGCATAATGGCCTGGGCAGGGAAATGGCCGAGAAAAAAAGGCTCGTTGGCTGAGACATTTTTTAGCGCTGTAATAGAGTCACCTGGAGTACATTCAAGCACTCTATCAATGAGCAAAAATGGATAACGATGTGGAAGAAATTGTCGAATTTCTTCAATATACATTTCATTCAAAATTAAACTCCTGCATGGATTGGAAAGTTTAAAATAGCTGGCAAGCTCTAATTAGTATCCGACACAGTATTACTCATCCAGTTTCTTTTCAAGTTTTTTTATACGCTTTGCCATATCATCTAGATGTTTAAAGCGGATTACATTTTTCTTCCAGTTGCTGGAAGTATCAAGCAGAATACTGGAGGAATAGGCTCCAGGTTCTTTTATGGAAGATGAAACAAAAGTCCGACCAGTGATGACAACATTGTCAACAATCTCGATATTATCGCGGATACCAACACAGCCGCCAATCAGACAATTCTTACCAATTCTAGCTGAGCCAGCTATGCAGGTACAGGCAGAGATAATGCTTCCTTCTCCAATCTCAACATTATGTGCAACCTGTATCTGATTATCGAGTTTGACATTATCATGAATGATGGTATCTAACAGTGCACCACGGTCGATGGTTGTATTTGCACCAATTTCAACATTATTACCAATTTTTACGTTCCCTAACTGAGGAATCTTCAGATAAGATTGACCATCCTGTACAAAACCGAATCCATCTGTGCCAATCACCACCCCAGAATGAATAATGCAATTGGTGCCGATGTGGCAGTTTTGATGAATCGTCACATTGGGGTAAATAAATGTATTTTTACCAATACTGACATTTTTCCCAATCACACTCCCAGCACCAATGTGTACCTGCTCATTCAAGCTGGCACCATCGTCAACAATCACATTGTCTTCTATATTAACTTCCGCATACACCTTCGCCTTGTTAGCAATAATAGCAGACGTGGCAATATTGGCTAAACTCTGAGTAACTGGGTTAAGCAGAATCGCGGCTCGCGCAAATGCCAATCGCGGGTTGTCAGTGACTAATGCCGAAACAGGGCAATGTAATAACCAGGATTCTTTAAGAATAACCACCGATGCGCGGGTAGCTTTTAGTTGTGTAAGATAGTTAGCATGGTTGATAAATGCCAACTGACCCGTTTGTGCCACCGTAATGTCTGCGACATTTTCAATCGGGCAATCTTCACCAACTAGCAGACATCCGATTTTAACCGCAAGTTCTGCCAGCCTTAACACGTATTTTTTACCATCTTCTATACGCGTTATTTTTTCTTTTTAAATTTCGCTTTCATTTGAGCGAGTACTTTATTGGTAATATCGAGCTTGGGCGACGAATAAACAACACCTTCACTGAGTATTAAGCTATATTTTCCTTTTTTAGCAATTTTTGTAATAATTTTGCGTACAGATTTTTGTAGCTTGGCGAGCTCTTGATCACGCACATTATTAACCTGTTGTGACAATATAGCTTCTTTCTGTTTTAGTATCTGAATTTTTGTAATAATTTTTTTCTTAATATTATTCAGTTTATCTGTAGTCAAAATAAGTTCATTACGCTTATAATTTTTCTGTAATGCCTGAATCTCTTTTCCCAGTTTTTTTAAGTCATCACGTTTCGGCCCAAATTCTTCCAGCATTTTAGTATTAACCGCTTCTACCTGCGGTGAATTCGTTAATATTTTCTGAACATTTACCACACCTATTTTGAGATTTCCCGCTGTTGCTGTCGTAACAACAGAGATCATCAATACACTTGCTAATAACAATTTTTTCACTTTATTATCTCCTTAGAAGAAAGAACCAATACTAAACTGGAATGCACGTAAATCATCACCTGGTTTACTATTGAGTGCTTTTGCCCAGCTAAATCTGAGCGGACCAATGGGTGAAACCCAAACAACAGATAGACCCGCAGATGAACGTAACTGATCTACCTGAAAACTACTTTTGACTGAATTAAGTGTTTGCGCACTATTCAAAAAAACATTCCCAATATCATAAAAAGCACTCAGCCGTAATGAACTGGGTGGTTTTTCCATAAATGGTATAGGAAATATGTAATCAACACCACCAGTTACACGTAAATTTCCACCAATAGGTAACAGTGTACTCGGATCGCGCGGTCCCAGTGAATTGCTTCGGTATCCACGCACTGTCCGAATCCCCCCCGCAAAATATCTTTCGTAGAAAGGTAAGCCAGAAGTTTTACCATACCCATTACCATAAGCCACATTGGAGCGGAATAAAAATGTCGTTTTACGGGTAAAAGGCAGGTAACTGCTGGTTACATAATTTAGCTTATAATATTCCAGTCCACTACCAGGGACGGTCAAAGTCATAGCAACCGTTTGCTGGCTACCCCTTGTAGCAAACAAGGTACGATTACGTGTATCGTGCGAAAAGCTGCCGTTTAATGTGAAGTTCTGGAAGCTAGTCCCATTTTTGGTAACAAAATTATTCACGTCTGACGAGGGGAAAGTTACTGATGGTGTAATGCCAATATAGCTATACCCATAACCAAAACTCAGCGTATTGTATTCACTTAAAGGAATACCATAGCTTATATTGAGATCACCAGAATCGGTCTGGAAATAGTTAATAAACTGCTGGCTGGCATTTCTTCTTCGAAACGAGGCACTTAATGTTCGACTAATACCATCCAGTGTGTAATAAGGGTCAGTATAAGCGGCACTGTAAATAGTATTTGCACGGTCGTTATTCAAGTTTAAACTCAGACGTTTACCTGTACCAAATAGATTGTCCTGGGTTACGCCCATATTAAACACCAATCCCTGGGTTTGTGAAAAACCGGCACCAATATTAAAACTCCCTGCCAGTTTTTCTACCACATTAACATTCAGGTCAACCTGATCATTTGTACCGGGTACAGGTACCATTTTGATATCCACTTTTTCGACATAAGGCAGGCGTTGAATACGTATTTTCGAACGCTGTAACCGATCACTCGCCAATATTGAACCTTCCAGTAAACGCATTTCACGTCGAAAAACACTGTCGTAGGTAGTGTCATCACCATGTATGTTTATTTTTCTCACGTACACTTTCCTTCCAGGTATTAAATGATAAGTGAGCGCAACTTCCTTCTTCTTATCATTAATAACGGGAATTATTCTCACTTTTGCGAAGGCATAACCAATCCGTCCCATCTGTTTTTCAAGCTTCTGTTGAGAGCGTGTCATTAAACGACGTGAGAAAATCATGCCTGGTTTAGTGAGCAATTGCGACCGCATAATTTTTCGCTTAATAACCATTTTTCCGGTTATTTTACTTGATAAAATGGTGTAACGCTTACCTTCAGTCAGGTTGACAGTAATATAAATATCCTGTTTATCTGGAGTAATCGAAACCTGAGTTGAATCAATCTTAAATTTGATATAACCACGGTCAAGATAATACGAGCGTAAGGTTTCCAGATCACCATTTAATTTTACTTTTGAATAGTCAGCTTTGCTGGAAAAAGGTAACCAGCTGCTCTGCATACCTAACTGTAACTCACTGAGCAGGGTTTTATCACTAAATACTTTATTCCCAATAATGTTGATTTGTTTGATAAGTGCTACCTTGCCTTCATTTATGTTTATCGCAATATCAACACGGTTTTTATCCAGTTTCGTTACTTTAGTTTTTAATTTTACGTTGTATTTTCCCCGACTGAAATATACACGCTGAAGCCCCTGTGACAAGTTATCCAGCAATGAGCGATTAAAAATTTTTCCTTTGGTTGCACCAATGCCCGACAGCGCTTTCTTTAGCGCGTCATCATCAATATCTGAATTACCTGTGAAGGTCACATCTGCAATGGAGGGGCGTTCTTTTACCCGTACAATTAATGTATTACCCTCACGAAATAATTTTACGTCAGAAAAAAAGCCGGTCTTATAAAGCTCACTGATTGAAAAAATAACCTGTTTCTCATCGAGAGGGTCGCCTACAGAAACGGGCAGATAATTTAGCACCGTACCATCCTGCAACCGCCTGGCACCTTCAATTTTTATCTTGGCGATTTTAAAAATATCCGCTTTTGCAGACACATCAGCGTGTGCAGAGTGAACCGAACCCAACATGACCAACATTAGGACAGCAGTGGAAATTATGCGCATACAACTAACCTGTTTCAGCATTTTACTGTATCAAACGTTGAATATCATTAAACACTGCAATACTCATAAGTAAAGCAAGAACTACCATCCCTAGTTGCTGTCCACGCATTTCAAAAGCCTGCGAAACAGGTGTACCTTTAACTATTTCGACCAGGTAATAAAATAAATGGCCACCATCCAGTAGAGGTATTGGCAATAGATTTAGTACCCCAAGACTCACCGAGATAACGGCTAGAAACGAAAGAAATGAGACTAGCCCGATGGAAGCTGTTATACCAGCATAAGTCGCAATGGTGATGGGGCCGGATATATTGCTTAATGCCGCTTCACCTGTAACCATTTTCCATAATACGCGCAGTGTCAGTGCGGACATATCCCAGGTTTTTTCTGTTGCATGGACGAACGCATTCAATGGGCCATATTGGACGTGCTTAAGCATCTGCTGCTGTAATGTCGCAGGTATTTTCTGATAGGCTCCAATAAATCCCTGAGGTTTCCCACTCACCTGTCGCTCACCAGAGATAACGGTCAGATGAATGGTTTTAGCACCACGTTTTAGTCTAAACCGCATTGCCTGATGCGGCTTTTGCTTGATAACCTGAACCAGATTACCCCAGTTTTTAACCGTTTTTCCATCGATACTTAGGACGACATCACCTTTTTTTAATCCGGCTTTTGCTGCCGGACTAGCTTTAATAATGCCACCAATTTTAGTTGTTAAATCGGGCCACCACTGATGAAAACCCAATTCGGATAAAATATCACCTTTATTTTCCAGCAGATGCATTTTTCCAAGTCGTAGTGATCGATCTACTTTAGTGTTCGCAGCGGTTAAGACACGCACTTTAATCTCACCACCGTTTAATCCCTTATCCAGTATTGCCAGTCGGAAATCATTCCAGGATTCGACTGTGTCACCCGCAACACGTAAAACTTCATCTTTATTTTCAAACCCGGCTGCTGCTGCAACTGAACCAACATTCAGCTTACCAACCAGCGGCCTGTCTACCGTGGTTCCCATAAGAAAGATGAACCAGTAAAAAATAATGGCCAGTAGAAAATTGAACATGGGGCCTGCCACAACAATTGCAATACGTTTTATTACTGACTGATTATCAAAAGCGCGGCCGCGTTCATTCTCTGCCACATCTCCTTCGCGTGCATCCAGCATTTTCACATAGCCGCCCAAAGGAATGGCTGCCAGCACATATTCAATTTTGTCGCCTTCTTTGGTGGTGCGTGTCCAGATAAAAAAAGGCTTACCGAAACCAATAGAAAATCGCAGTACCTTCACACCCATTTTGCGGGCAACCCAATAATGACCAAACTCATGGAAGGTAACAAGAACGCCGATGGCGACAATAAAGAAGAAAATATTATGTATAATACTCATGGTTAGATTGTATCAAATAAGACGGTAGACTAATGGTAAAATATTTAATTAATTGTTTAATTAATCAGGGTTTTTCACTACACCTGACAAGTTGAAATATATTTCTCTGCGATGGCTCTTGCGGTTTTGTCGGCCGCTAAGATTGATGCCAGCGAACTGATGTCTGCCGATATTGACGCACGAGACAATGTTTCTTCGACAACACAGGCAATCGAAGTAAATGCAATTCGAGTGGCTAAAAAGGCATCAACGGCTACTTCATTCGCCGCATTTAGTACAATACTGGCGGTTCCACCCGTTTTAATTGCGGCATAACACAGGCGTAAACAGGGAAACCGGTTTAAATCTGGTCGCTCAAATTCAAGCCTGGCGATATTAAAAATATCCAGCGGTAAGACCCCTGACTCAATACGCTCTGGCCAGGCTAACGCATTTGCGATGGGGGTACGCATATCAGGATTCCCTAACTGTGCCAGCACGGAACCATCATTGTAAGTTACCATCGAATGTACAATACTTTGTGGGTGTATCACCACCTCAATATCTTCCAGGGCAACACCGAATAACCAGTGCGCCTCAATTAGCTCAAGCCCCTTATTCATCATTGTCGCTGAATCAACTGAGATTTTTTTTCCCATATTCCAGTTCGGGTGGGCAACGGCCTGTGCCGGCGTTACCATGTGCAAATCGTCTACAGGTAAAGTTCGAAATGGCCCACCGCTCGCAGTAAGTAAAAGTTTTTTTACACCTTTATTACTTTTACCCGGCATAGCGTTATCACAATTATCCGGCAGACACTGAAAAATAGCATTGTGCTCACTATCAACCGGTAATAGCTGCGCCTGATTATGCCGTACGGTATCCATAAACAGCTGCCCTGACATTACCAACGCTTCTTTATTTGCCAGCAATACACGCTTGCCTTTTTTAGCGGCTGCCAGAGTGGGAACAAGTCCCGCAGCGCCGACAATGGCTGCCACGACACAATCGGTAGCAACATCACTGGCGACTGCTGCTAAACCGGATACTCCAGATAACACTACCGTGCTTAGAGCTTTGTTATGTAAGCGTTGTTTTAGTTGTCCGGCACTGCGCTCATCACACATCACCGCAAAAAGTGGCTGCCATTGCAGGCATTGTTGTTCAAGCACATCAATATTTTTATTTGCGGTTAAGGCAAATACTTTATATTTTGCAGGATGTCTTGCAATAATATCCAGTGTGCTAAGGCCAATACTACCGGTTGAACCTAAAATTGTTATTGACTGTTTCATTTAACCATCGGCATTATTAACCAGTGAAACCCTGTAGCAAATAGGGGCATGGCAGCCAGCACGCTGTCTATACGATCCAGTATACCGCCATGCCCAGGTAAAATATGACCACTATCCTTCAACCCGACTTCGCGCTTGAGGAAGCTAATATAAAGATCACCTGTAACCGAAATTAATGTCAGCATAATTGAAAGTAATAATAATAAAAACGCCTGATCTTTATTCATGCCAAAAAAATAGCTGGCAACCAAAGTGTATATTGAGGTTGCAATAATGCCACCAAATAAACCTTCACGCGTTTTTCCCGGGCTAATTTGTGGAGAAAGTTTATTCTTACCAAATTGTTTACCACTAAAATAAGCGCCAATATCTGCAACCCAGACCAGTGCCAGTGCATACATTAGCCACCACTTCCCTTCCGGCATTGCGTGCAATAAATGCATGGCAATAAAGGCCGCTGGAATAACAATAATAGCGACAAATAATTTTTCAATTTGAACACCTGTTAGCACTGGCTTCGGACAAGCCTGTTTTAAATAGTAGGTGATACTGAACCACCAGATAACGGCAATATAAACCAGCCAGAATGCAAAATTTGCTAATTCAAGCAAGATCAACCAGGGCACCGCAATAATAATCGCCGCATATAAATAACGTATAAGCAACGTCTGGATACCGGATAATCTGGCCCACTCATAACCAGCAATAAACGTAATCAGGGTTATCATATAATCAAAAATACGTGTTGGCTGAAATAAAATAATCCATACGATAAGTGCCGCTAATGGAATCGCTGTTAGCACGCGTTGCATTAACATGGCTTCGATTCCTGGACTACAGCAGGCAGTGCCTCGGTCATCTGTTCACCTGTTTGTCCAAAGCGTCGTTGACGTCCGCAATACCATTGTATTGCCTGCATAAAATCATCTTCACCAAAATCCGGCCACAGAGTATCGGTGAAATACAGTTCGGTATAGGCAAGTTGCCATAAAAGAAAGTTACTGATGCGTTGTTCACCACCGGTGCGAATAAATAGATCAGGCTCGGCTAATCCAGCAAGACTCATCTGAGAGGATAATAATTCTTCAGTTAACGACTCAAGCTTAATATCACCACGCTGAAGTTTTGTGGCAATGGTTTTTGTTGCATTAAGCATATCCCAGCGACCACCATAATTTGCCGCTATATTTAACTGCAGACCATTATTCTCCGCCGTTTTCTCTTCAGCGTTCTGGATGCTTTGTTGTAATTTTTTAGAAAACCGCACCCGATCACCAATAAAACGTACGCGGATATCTTGTTTATGCAATTTTTTTACTTCTGTCGCCAGTGTTGTCACAAATAGTGACATTAAACCATTCACTTCTGACTCGGGCCTGTTCCAGTTTTCGCTACTAAAGGCAAAAATAGTTAAGATAGAAATTTTTCGACGTACACAATATTTAACGATTTTACTGGTCGCACTAACACCCGATTTATGGCCTGCTATCCGGGGTAGATGGCGTTGTTTTGCCCAACGGCCATTACCGTCCATGACAATCACAATATGGCGTGGGTACGGTAAATCACTCATAAGATAACCAAAAAAAATGCTACTAACAAAAAATACAAGCTATATTTCCAACAACTTTTTTTCTTTTATCGCCAGCACTTCATCTACATTTGTTACAAATCGGCTGGTGAGTTTTTGCACGCGATCTTCTGTCTGGTGACATTCATCTTCAGATATTTCTTTTTCCTTAAGCAGTATTTTAACATCGCTGTTTGCGTCACGACGAATATTGCGTATAGCCACTTTCGCTCCTTCTGCTTCTGCCTTTACTACTTTAACTAATTCTCGACGCCGTTCTTCGGTTAATGGCGGCATAGGAATGCGAATTAAGGTTCCAGCTGTTGACGGGTTTAAACCCAGTCCGGAATTCATAATCGCTTTCTCAACAAGCGGAACCATTTGTTTTTCCCACGGCGCAACAGCGAGAGTTCTCGCATCTTCCAGGGTAATATTTGCGACCTGACTAATGGGTGTTACTGTCCCATAATAGTCAACTGAAATCTGGTTAAGCAGGCTTGGATGTGCACGACCAGTGCGGATCTTTGTTAATTCTACACGCAGTGAATCAACACTTTTACCCATACGTACTTCGGCATCCTGAAGTATTTCATCAATCACTTACTTTCCTCCATCACAACGGTAGTGCCTATAGATGCATCTTTTATTGCAGCAGGCAACGCACCCACAGTATTTAAATTAAATATCCGCAGTGGCATTTTATTTTCGCGGCATAAAATAATGGCACTCATATCCATGACTGCGAGATTTTTATTTAGCACTTCATCAAATGAAAGACTTTCATAGCGAATAGCCTGTGGATTTTTTACTGGATCAGAATCATAAACACCGTCTACTTTTGTTGCTTTTAAAACACTATCCGCTTCAATTTCAATGGCTCTTAAGCAGCCAGCAGTATCCGTAGTAAAAAAGGGGTTACCCGTTCCTGCTGCAAAAATAACCACACGACCATTTTGCAGATGTTCGATGGCATTTCGCTGCACATAATTCTCACACATGCGATCAATTGATATCGCAGATAAAACCCGACAGCTTACGCCCTGCTTCTCAATTGCATCCTGCATCGCCAGACTGTTCATTACTGTGGCCAGCATCCCCATATGGTCACCGGCAACACGATTTATACCCGCTTGCACGAGCCCCTCACCACGAAATATATTGCCGCCACCAATAACTAATGCAACCTGAACACCCGATTTTATAACTTCCACTACTTCAGCAGCAACTCGATTTAATACCTTGTCATCGATACCAAAATCCAGGTTGCCCATTAAAGCTTCGCCGCTTAATTTTAAAAGTACACGTTTATATATTGCAGCCATACTGTCCTATTGCCTAAGGAACCTCTGATCAATTCATGAACGTAGCTTACAAGCTGTAGCATTCAGCTTACAATCTACTTCATGCAAAATTAATCAGGGGTTCTCAATTATGTCACTCTACACTCTATGAATATGTTCTAGCCATTTACCTGTGCCATGACTTCATCGGCAAAATTTTCCTGTTTTTTCTCGATGCCTTCACCAACCTCGTAGCGTATAAAACAATTCACTTCTGCACCCGCATCCGCCAACAGTGTTGCCACAGTTTTATCAGGATCTTTCACAAAAGACTGACCCAACAAGGTGATTTCTGCCAGGTACTTACGCACACGACCCACTAACATTTTCTCTACAATAGCCGCAGGCTTGCCGCTTTCCATCGCCTGTGCCCGTAATATTTCTTTTTCTTTCTCCAAAACATCGCCAGGAACATCTGCTTCACTGATATAAAGTGGATGACTTGCTGCAATATGCATAGCAATGTCTTTAATTAATTCAGCGCTACCATTTTTCATTTCAACCAGTACACCCATACGTGCGGCATGATAATAATGACCATAGTGGCCATCATTATCCGCATCAACAATGACAAACCGACGTAGCTGAATATTTTCACCAATTTTAGCAACCATTATCTGACGTGCCGTTTCAATTGTTTCATCAGCACCATCAAGTTGCATGGCAGATAATGCAACAACATTAGTTGCTCTGTTTGCCAGTGCCGTTTTTGCAGCAGCTGTAACAAAAGACATAAATTCATCACCACCAGATACAAAATCTGTTTCACAGTTTATTTCTAATACAACAGCGGATTTACCGTCTGTACTTACTTCAATAGCAACCCGACCTTCCGCTGCGACACGAGCAGATTTCTTATCGGCTTTTGCCAGCCCAGATTTACGCATATTCTCAATCGCAACATCAATATTGCCCTCTGCTTCCTGCAGGGATCGCTTACACTCCATCATGCCTGAGCCTGTACGCTCGCGCAGTTCTTTAACCATACTTGCTGTAATTTGCATCACAGTAACCTCTTAACTAGTTTAGTTCTAAACCTAAAAGAATAAATTCTATTCAAATCATTTATTTCAGTAATTATTTTTCTTCTACAACTTCATCTGTTGAAGCTTTTTTCTCAACTGCAGCTTTTTTAACTGCTTTTACTTCTTCCACAGGTGTTTCTGACTCAACTGTGGTACCGGCTGTTTTTTTCTTCGCAGCGGCTTTTTTTGCTGCTGCATCTGCGTCTTCATTACTCCGTTGCAATACGGCTGACGCGCGGCCTTCAATGATAGCGTCGGCAACACCTTCAGCATATAGCTGAATGGCTTTAATCGCATCATCATTACCGGGAATAACGTAATCAACACCGTTAGGCGAGTTGTTGCTATCAACAATACCAAATACCGGAATACCTAGCGTGTTCGCTTCCTGGACAGCAATACCTTCATGACCAACATCAACAATAAAAACTGCCTGAGGCAGGCCTTTCATATCCTTGATTCCACCTAGCACTTTTTTCTTTTTCTCCATTTCGCGTGTTAGCATTAATTGCTCTTTTTTGTTCAGGCGATCAAAACCCTCATTTTCTGACATGGCTTCCAGCTCTTTTAAACGCTGAATAGACTGACGAATGGTTTTGTAATTTGTCAACATACCGCCTAACCAACGGTGGCTAACATAGGGCATACCACAACGAGCGGCTTCTTTAGTCATAATTTTACGCGCCGCACGCTTGGTGCCAACAAATAGAATATTGCCCCGCTCAGCTGCAATTTTACCCATTGCATTTAATGACTCTAGATAGAGTGGAAGGGTTTTTTCCAGGTTAATGATGTGAATTTTGTTACGTGAGCCAAAAATGTACTCGGACATCATTGGATTCCAGAAACGGGTTTGGTGACCAAAGTGTACACCGGCCTCAAGCATTAGACGCATAGAAATGCTAGACATTATAGATTCTCCAAATTGGGGTTAAGCCTCCATATACCCCATGTAAAAACCAGTCGGAAAATAAAGATAATTCCCCGAAAAGCACCCAATTAGCATGTGACGGTATATGTGCGTATTTAAATAAGATATAGTTGCTTTCTGACAACCTTAATGAGATTGATTCCAAAGCAACATTATCACTCGTTGACAATCAGGTTTTCCTGATGCGGCGCTTTATACCATAAAGCAGAAATAATCACAATATGTTAAAAGAGAACGCTCGACACATACACTTAATAACTCATTGTTTTAAAACAAATTACATGAAATAAATTATGGCCATTTTAATTAAAGACAAACAGGAAATAAAAAAAATGCGCATTGCTGGCCGGCTTGCTGGCGAAGTGCTGCAAATGATTCGCCCTTATGTGCAAATCGGGGTTACGACCAATGAGCTTGACCGCCTTTGTCATGACTATATTGTCAATGAACAAAAAGCGGTGCCCGCACCGTTAGACTATCATGGTTTTCCAAAATCAATCTGTACTTCGATTAATCATCAGGTTTGCCACGGCATACCGAGTGAAAAGAAACTTAAAAACGGGGATATTATTAATCTTGATATTACCGTTATAAAAGACGAATACCATGGTGATACCAGTAAAATGTTTTTTGTTGGTGAACCATCAGTCAAAGCAAAACGTGTCAGTCAGATTGCGCTGGAATGTATGCGCTTAGGTATTGATCTGGTTAAACCCGGCTGCCGACTCGGTGATATCGGGCATGTTATTCAACAATATGCTGAAGCAAAAAGCTGCTCAGTGGTGCGGGAATACTGTGGTCATGGTATTGGTCGAGGATTTCACGAAGAGCCGCAGGTCTTACACTATGGTGATGCCGACACCGGCATTGAACTACTACCAGGAATGATTTTCACCATTGAGCCAATGATTAATGCCGGTAAACGTCAGGTAAAATTACTGAATGACCACTGGACGGTGGTAACCAAAGATCACAGTCCCTCGGCTCAATGGGAGCACACTATCCTGGTAACTGAAGATGGTCACGATATTCTGACGCAATGTGAGGGAGATGAAATTTAATGTGGAAAAATGTGCTACCCCTAGAACACAAAGTACGCAAGGAGCTTTACTGTCTGTTTGATCCAGCTAAATTAGAACAATCTTTACAACAGACTTCCAGCGACCAGATTAGCCTGGTCAAAACAGCAGTTAGCCGAATTGATGAAGGTCTGCAGGAATATTATGCGACCGGTGGTGATGCCAGTGACATTGTTTATGGCCGCGCTCTACTCACAGATCAGCTACTGCAATGCCTATATCAATATTTTTTCAGTGCAATCAAGCAAGATTTTGCTCTGGTTGCCGTTGGCGGTTATGGACGCGGGGAATTACATCCAAAATCTGACATTGATTTAATGCTGCTGCTTAAAGAAGCAGAAAACGCATCCACAAAAGAAACCATTGAACATTTTTTAATGCTGCTATGGGATAGCCGACTGGAAATCGGCCACAGTGTTCGCACACTCGAGGAATGTGTCGAAGAAGCTAAAAAAGACATTACTGTGACTACTAATATTATGGAAGCGCGTTTAATTGCCGGTAGCGAGTCACTGTTTGCACAAATGAAAGTGTTAACCGGACCGGATAAAATCTGGAACTCAAAGGCTTTTTTTCAGGCCAAGCTGGATGAACAAATACAACGCAATGGTAAATTTAATGATACCGCTTACAACCTTGAGCCAAATATAAAAGAAAGCCGCGGTGGTTTACGTGACATACAAATGATTAGCTGGGTTGCAAAACGCCATTTTAATGCCGATAACCTTGAAGACCTACTTAGACAGGGATTTCTGCTCAAAGAGGAATACCAGACTTTATGTGATGGTCGGCAACTACTATGGAAAATCCGTTGTAGCCTGCATTACCTTGCTGGACGCCGAGAAGACCGCCTGTTGTTTGATTACCAGCGTCAACTAGCCGATGAATTTGGTTATAAAGATGACGCACAAACACCCGGTAATCAGGCGATTGAGCAGTTCATGCAGCAGTATTACCGCACCGTGATGCAATTGGAACAGCTTAATGAAATGTTATTGCAGCATTTTAGAGAAGCCATTATTTATGCACATGAGAGTGGTAGCCCACAGGTTATTAATGACAGTTTTCAGGTCTGCCACGGTTATCTTGAAATCCGGCAGGCAGATACCTTCAAGAAAAACCCGACGGCACTACTGGAACTGTTTTTAATTCTTGAAGAAAACTCAAACATTCAGGGCGTACGCGCACTTACCATTCGCGAAATCAGACAAAACCTGTCGCTAATTAATGATGAATTTCGTCACTCAGCCAAAGCAAAAAAACTGTTTATGGGTATTATGAACCAATCACGCGGCATTACCCACGAGTTACGTCGGATGAACCGTTATGGCATTCTTGCCGCCTACATACCCGCGTTTGACTCCATTGTTGGCCGTATGCAATACGACTTATTTCATGCCTATACAGTTGACCAACACACATTATTTGTGGTTCGAAATATGCGTCGCCTGTCGGTGCCTGAATTCTGTCACGAATACCCACTTGCCAGCGGCATATTCCATCATTTAGAAAAACCTCGCTTGCTGTATCTTGCCGGTTTGTTTCATGATATCGCCAAAGGTCGAAACGGTGACCATTCCGAGCTTGGTGCAATTGATGCGTATGATTTTTGCATTAATCACAAACTCAATAAAACCGATGCTCAACTGGTTAGCTGGCTAGTTTCCAGTCACCTTATCATGTCGATGACAGCACAGAGACGGGATCTCAGTGACCCGGATGTTATTGCCACCTTTGCAAAAAAAGTCAGTACCCTGAAAAACCTGGATTACCTTTATCTGCTAACCATCTCTGATATTCGTGCCACCAACCCAACACAATGGAACAGCTGGAAAGATAAATTACTCAGCGAGCTTTATAATAAAACCGCTTCGCTGCTTAATAAGGGAGTTGAAAACAAGCTGTCAAAACTGGAAAACATCATTGAAATACAAACCGATGCGCTACGCCAACTCGAACATACAGGCATTTATCCGCAGCAAACCCAGCATGTCTGGAACAATCTAAGTAATGCTTATTTTCAGAACCACACGGCGGGTGAAATTGTCTGGCATACATCATTACTCACCCATTTTCACGCAGAAGAAGTGGACAATAAAATATTAATTGAAAGCCGAATTGATTCACATAGTAACAGCATCGAACTAATGGTTTACATGAAATCCCGCGATAATATTTTTCTGGATATTGTCAGCCTGCTTTCAAACAGTGAAATCAATATTGTCAATGCACACATTGTTAGCTGCTTTAATCAGTTTGCACTGGAAACCTTCAGATTAATTCCCGTTAATATTGCAGACGTTGAAATTTCTGATACTGAACTCGAATATGCCGCTGATGAAATTAAGCAGCGCTTGAGTGAGCGTCTGTTAACCGTAATAGATCACAACGACAGTGCGCTAAAAGACTTTAATAAACATAAGCATTTCACCACCCCAACCAAAATAAATTTTGATGAAAAGGACACTGATACATGCGTTGGCATCGAAACCATGAATCGCCCAGGCATTCTTGTTGGTGTTGCAAAAGCTTTTTCCAACAATAATATCCGGCTATTAAGCGCATGCATTAACACTGTAGGTGAAAAAGTTATTGACTCCTTTTACATTACAACTAAAAATGATAAACCCTTACCTGAAGAAATCAAAAATAAACTCAAAACAGCATTACTGGAACAACTATAACTATGACGCATACACTTGAACTGGCAAAACAACTTATTGCGATTGCATCCATTACACCCGATGATAAAGGTTGCCAGAAAATTATTGCGGATAAATTGCAGGCGACTGGCTTCAAAATAGAAACCATGCGTTTTGGTGAAGTGGATAATTTGTGGGCAAGACTGGGTGATACGGCACCTCTATTTGTATTTGCCGGTCATACTGATGTTGTCCCTACTGGACCCGTCAATCAGTGGCGTAGCGACCCCTTTGCCCCCACCATTGAAAATGGCGTTATGACCGGTCGCGGTGCTGCCGACATGAAAAGCAGTATTGCAGCCATGATCTGCGCCGCTGAATCATTTGTAAAAAATACCGCCACTATAAAAGGTTCTATTGGTTTTTTAATTACCAGTGATGAAGAAGGCCCGGCGATTGATGGCACCGTTAAGGTTATTGAGCAACTTGAGGAACGTGGTGAAAAAATTAATATGTGTCTGGTCGGTGAGCCATCAAGCCATAAACAGATCGGTGACATCATTAAAAATGGTCGACGTGGTTCGGTTTCAGGCAAGCTGACTATTCATGGCAAACAGGGGCATATTGCTTACCCGCATCTGGCAGAAAATCCGATTCATCTTTTTTCCAGCGCACTCACAGACCTTACCCATGAAAAATGGGACGAAGGCAATAAGTTTTTTCCACCCACCAGTTTTCAGATTTCGAATATTCATGCCGGTACTGGTGCCAACAATGTGATTCCTGGTGATCTGGAGGTGTTATTCAACCTGCGTTTTTCTACTGAAATTACACATCAAAAAATACAGACACGGGTTGAAGCCATACTGGATAAAAATAAATTAAATTATACGCTGGACTGGACAGTATCAGGCCAGCCTTTCCTTACTGCCGCAGGCGAGCTGGTTGAAGCAACCAGCCGTGCCATTAAATCCGTATGTGGTATTGAAACAAAACTATCTACTGCGGGTGGCACTTCTGATGGACGTTTTATTGCACCTTGTGGTGCACAGGTTGTCGAACTCGGACCAGTTAACGCCAGCATTCATCAAATAAACGAAAACATTAATGTTCATCAACTGGATAAATTAACAGCGATTTATTTAGCCATTTTAAATAACCTGCTAAGCTGAATCCAGTGAACATCTGATACCCATTAAATAAAAAATACCAGGATACTACTATGAACAGAGAAAAAGTTGCATTCAGCTTCTTTATGATACTCGCGCTCACGCTCAACTTCGGTTTTTTTTATGGCAGCATTGACGATGCCATCCATCATAATGTGTACGAATTATTTGCCGTTGTTGTGGTTAATTTAATTGCCACGGTGTTAAAGTTTGGCGACAAATCTCAAATGGGTGCGATGTTACTTGCAACCAGTTTAGTTGCCGTAGTTCAACTTATTTCTGCCTCACTGGTGTGGACTTATGCCGCACATATACAGGTTGGCGGACTGGTGCCAGGCGATATGTCAACCATTGTCGCACTCAGCGGTGGCGCAATGGTGGCTAATATTATTTCTGTCATCCTGTTAATTATTGAAACCAGCACCTTTCAACATTAATCTGACTCATATCAAATCAACAGCAACCACGTATTACTAATCAACTTGCGCAGATGAATCAGGTAACTTCTATAACCCTAAGGCGAATGCGTGCGCCATTTCTGGTGCTGATTGGCGTTTATAGTATCGCTATTTTAGGCATGGTTCTTATCCCCGGTGTTGACGATAAAGGCAATGTCTGGCATATGAGTTTTTTTCATGCTTTCTACTTTGTCAGTTACACGGCCACAACGATTGGTTTTGGTGAAATCCCCTATCCGTTAACGGATGCTCAACGTATGTGGGCACTGGTCATTATCTACATTACAGTCATTGCCTGGTTTTATGCACTCGGTAAAATTGTTACTTTATTTCAGGACAAAACTTTTCAACAGGTTGTTAGTGAATCCCGTTTTATACGCAATGTAAATGCCATCAGGCAGCCATTTTTTCTTATTTGTGGTTTAGGCGAAACCGGAAAAGCGGTAGTGTCTGCCTTAACTGAAGAACATTATCGCGTTGTGGTGGTAGACCGGAATGTCGACAATATTAATGCATTGAGTATTGCTGACATGAAGGAACACATACCCGGTATTGCTGCCGATGCCGCCGAACCAAAGGTTCTTGAAAATGCGGGCATCAGGCATCCGAACTGTCACGGTGTTATCGCAGTAACTGCCAGCGATGAAGTTAATCTTAAAATTGCTATCACCAGTAAATTATTACATCCGAATGTGCGCGTTATTTGCCGCTCTGAAGTAAAAGAATATGAAGAGAATATGCTTTCCTTCGACACTGATTTCATTGTTAACCCATTTGAATCATTTGCTGATATTTTCGCTATGGCAATGCACTCCCCTGCACTGCATCTGATCTATGACTGGCTCACAGGTGCTCCTCATGCATCAATTACAGCTCCCATTCACTTTGGTGATAAAAACTGGATACTGATCGGCTATGGCCGCTTCGGCAAACAACTCTATGCACAGTTAAGGAAAAAAAATATTACTACAACCATTATCGATCCGAGAGTTAAAGCACAACAGGAATTTTTATCTTCGGCTAATCGAGGTGACAGCGATCAGTTTATTATCGGTACGGGTACGGATATGGCAACATTGGAACAGGCCGGTGTTAAAACCGCCTCAGGTCTGATTGCCGGTTGTGATAATGATTCAAATAACCTTTCAGCCATTATGACTGCACGGGCAATTAGTCGTTATATTTTTGTTGTCGCGAGGCAGAATCAACTAAGCAGTGAAGCACTTTACGCTGCCATTAATCAGCATTACGCATCCTATGCCAGCAAGCCAGAAAATGCCTGGTATCCAGATACCATTGCTCACCTGGTGATGCGTCCCCGAGAAATCATCGGGCGAAAAGTGAGGGCTTTACTTATCACCCCTTTATTACTGGCGTTTCTTGAACAGGCGAAAAATGAGAGTGCTGAGTGGGCTAACATTGCAATCAGCCGTTTAAGTGCAGTTGTAGGCAAAAATACACCTCATAACTGGACAGTGCACATCAACAAAGATAATGCACCGGCTGTTGCAAGGGTGCTTGGTTATGGTCGACGTATCACGCTGGGGCACATTACTCAGGACCCAACCAACCGGTTACGAAAAATTCGTTGCCTGGCATTACTGGTTAAGCGGAATAACAGCAATATATTATTACCCGATGATGATTTCGAACTCATGGCGTTTGACCAGATTCTTTTTTGTGGTACCCGAAAGGTAAAAACAGCACTTATTTCTACCGTTACAATTTTATCCAACCTCAACTATGTTATGACATTTAAAAAAGACCCTGAATCTTTTATCGGACGCCAGCTCAGCAACCTGTTTAATAAACAGGATCGGCGCGAGCGGCCGCGGCTGAAGAAATGAAAAATCGACAGGTGATGCAAGCCCTTTAGCCTGTTATAATTGTGCGTCAATTTTTAACATTCAAGTTAGCTGTCTTATGCAACAACCTGTTAATGGTTATCATTACGTACCTGAAAAAATAAAATTAAAACTTTGCCCCGATAGCTCAGCCGGATAGAGCGGCCCCCTCCTAAGGGGCAGGCCGGGGGTTCGACTCCCTCTCGGGGCACCAAAACAATTAATCACAACTGGAGACCAGAATGACCACTGTAACACTCAACACCACGCACGGTAACATTGTATTTGAACTGGATGCAGAGAAAGCGCCTGAAACGGTAGAGAACTTCCTTAATTATGTAAACGATGGCTTCTATGATGGCACTATTTTTCATCGTGTGATGCCGGGGTTTATGATACAGGGGGGTGGTTTTATGCCGGATATGGTTCAAAAACAAACCAGTGCAACAGTTAAAAATGAAGCGGATAATGGCCTTAACAATGACCTCGGCACCATTGCTATGGCGCGCACTAACGACCCGCATTCAGCCACTGCACAGTTTTTTATTAACCATAAAGATAATGCGTTTCTTAACCACTCGGCACCCACTGGACAGGGCTGGGGCTATTGCGTGTTTGGGAAAGTCACTGAAGGTATGGATACGGTTGATGCAATTGCAGCCGTTGCCACCGGTAACAATCAGGGGCATGCAGATGTACCGGTTGAAACAGTTATTATTAACAGTGCAACAGTTTCCTGATTATTACCAGAAAAATCTCATTCTCTAATTAAAAGCTCTAAACACATGAGTAATATACTGTTTATATCCGATCTTCACTTAACCCCTGAACGACCTCAGACAATGCAGTTATTTCTAAAGTTTGTTGCAGAGATTGCCGCCCGTGCAGACACACTTTATATTCTCGGTGATTTTCTGGAAGTCTGGTGGGGTGATGATGACTCAGCAAGCGGTTATCAGGAGGTTTTTAATGCCCTCAGTAACCTGGCCACCGAGCAGCAGACCCATGTCTACCTGATGCATGGAAACCGCGACTTTATGATTGGCAACGCACTTGCTATGCGTTGCCACTTCACCCTCATAGACGAACCCTATAAGCTACAGCTTGCCGGTAAAAAATCCCTGCTAATTCACGGTGACAGTTTATGTACCGATGATATTGAATACCAGAAATTTCGCGATATGGTCAGAAACCCGTTATGGCAACAACAGGTATTAAGCAAAACACTGGAAGAACGCTATGCGCTGGCCCATGCCATCCGCGAAAAAAGTAAAGTCAATACAGCGATGAAAACCAAAGACATTATGGATGTTAATGAAAAAGCGACTCAGCAGCTTTTTATTGATGAAAAAATTGACTTACTTATTCATGGACACACCCACCGACAGGCTTTTCACCACTTAACCATCAACAATAAACCGGCACAACGGATTGTACTCGGTGACTGGGGTGAGCACGGCAACTACTTACGCGTCGATTCGAATACTATTGAGATGATTGATTATACCGGCTTGACATAACCGGCTCACTGGATTAGTTTAAAACCTTATAATTAGTCACATGTCTAATTTCTAAATCCTGTCTGCAAAGGAACCTGTTATGAGTGAAATTAACCTGTTTTCAACAATAACTGTTGGCAACCAGAACTTAACTAACCGCATGGTGATGGCACCTATGACAAGAAACCGTGCCGCTGAGGGAAACATACCTCAGGACATGAATGTCAAATACTACCATCAACGTACCAGCGCGGGTCTTATCATTACCGAAGCTTCGCAGGTGTCACCAGAAGGTGTTGGCTATCCTGCAACACCCGGTATCTATAACGAACAGCAAGTTGCCGGCTGGAAAAAGGTAACCGATGCTGTACATAAAGAAGGCGGACATATTTATCTTCAGCTATGGTATTGCGGGCGTATCTCCCACCCGGATCTATTACCCGACGGACAGACACCCGTTGCTCCTTCTGCGCTCAAACCGGAGGGTGAAGCCATCACCTTTGAAGGCATGAAAACCTTTGTTGAACCGCGTGCATTAGAATCAACTGAAATCAATACTATCGTCCTGCAATACAAACATGCCGCACAAATGGCAAAACGGGCCGATTTTGACGGTGTCGAAATACACGCTGCAAATGGTTATCTTATCGACCAGTTTTTACGTGATGGCAGCAATCACCGCAGCGACGAATACGGTGGCAGTGCAGAAAACCGTATGCGTTTTTTAAATCAGGTCATTGATGGTGTTTTCGAGGTTTGGGACAGCAATCGTGTTGGCATCCGTCTGACACCAGAGAACAGTTTTAACAGCATGTCCGACTCAAACCCACAGGTGCACTTTAACTATTTCATCACACAACTTAATGCCCGTCATCTGGCTTATCTACACCTGCTTGAAGGGGACATGATGGGAGCATCACGCAAAGTTGATTACCGTGCCCTGCGCGATGCATACAATGGCATTTACATTGCTAACAATGGTTACGATAAATCCCGTGCACAAACGGCAATAATCAATGGCGACTGTGATCTGGTAGCATTTGGTGTTCCTTTTCTGGCTAACCCGGATCTGGTTACACGCTACAAGAACAGTCTGCCACTCAACAAAGCCGATCAGACGACTTTCTATGGTGGAAATGAAACGGGTTATACCGACTACGCCTGTGCAATGCCTGCTGAAACCCCATAAATTATTACTGATTCATCCGATTGCGGTCAGAGTAAGCTGCCATTGTTAGCCCTTAATCAGATGCCTGTACTTCATATTGTACCCACAGGTGGTGGTTTTTTCCTGCTTCAACCAGGGCAACATCTTCCGCCGCATTGCTGCTCTCTACACAAAGCATTTTTAGATATCCATCCTCACCCAAATCACCCATTTTAGCCGCAGTTTCCCGCCAGGGATTCCATACGACGGTAGAATGGCTACCGCATTTAATAATAATTATATTGCGATTTTTAACTCGATCTTCAATCACACAATCAGTGGCAGTGTTGAGATAAATTCGGTCGATCTCTTCGTTAATGCTAACTGGGCCATGCTGATGTTTGCATTTAAATCCATCGAGTTTATCGAGATAGGCCGTATCATCAAGCCCGTGTAAAAAAGTTTTACGGACATCACCTACGTTAAAATAGGTATGTAGCGCCTGACCAATACTGATGGCTTCATTGCCGTTATTACAAGTAATAAGTTCCATTTCCAGTTTCTTACCAACAGTAAGCTGAAACTGAACGCTGGTAGCAGGCGGCCACATATGTGCATTTTCTACTGTAGGCTGCAGGCTGAAATCAATACGCGTGCGGCCATTGTCCAGCGTTGCCGTGCTTTCAACCTGCCAGAGTGAGGTGCGAGCGAAACCATGTGCTGGAAAATCGGTATGGCTGGCATGTGCGCCAAACCAGGGCCAGCAGATCGGGATACCACCACGAACTGATCTGCCTGTAGCGAAAGTAGCTACTTTCGAACACCAGATGACTTCTGCTTTATCACCTTGCGCATTAACTGGCCGCCAACTAAGCACCTGTGCACCCTGCATACTAATTAGCGCTGTCGCGTGGGCATTGCAGACATCAATAACAGGAATATCCCCCTCGCCATTTCTAAATATGAGTTGCTGATCGATACCGTGGCAGGCATTGAGTTCATTCAGATGCATAATATTCTCAACAGGGTAATAGATTACGTGACAGTATTATGCATCAGGCTTTATACTGTTAACATTATTTTGATGACACTTTATGATTATGCCATTAAATTTATCATAACAGAATTTACTACAACACCCGATTTATCTATGAGGAGTGAGTATGCACTTTACGCGGGAACAAACAGCAGAACTGAATGTTTTAATTAAATTTAACCTCGATTCCACCCTGAATGGCATTAAAGTACATTCTACTGCAACACCTGAAATGCTCAATGCCGTAGCACGCTTGTACCGTAAGGGCATGGTCTCATCTATTGATGGCGGTTACCTGACCAGTCTGGGTTATGCCGCTGCTGAACATGCACAAACCCTACGGGTATTACTGGCAAACACAGATCAGTCGGCATAAATAATAGCCCAACCCCGACATTAAGGCAGCCACCAAAAATGGGGAAGTTAAACTTTATTTATCAATATAAATCAATAATACAGTAATATTTTACTGCTGCAAAATCAATCGAGAGCCCGCGTTAAGCGGGCCTTTTCGTATCGACTATTGCAGCTTATTAATACCCAGCAGTTTTAAAATATACTTTTCATACAACGGTTCGACAGTACCTTTTTTTATCTTACGGATAAAATATTTTTCAAATGCAACCTTTGCCAGATGCACCCATTTGCCCTTTTTAAACCAGGCGACATTGCGCGGAGGAATTTGTGGTATGGCAACAAATGCTGCACCCGTGTCACCCATATCAGCCAGACAGATTGCATTCCAGGTCGCTTTGGTTGTTGGTGGATTGCCTTTTATGTCGGCAGCAATATTATGTACAATCGCCGTAACCATTGATTCGATCATATAACCTGTTTTTGGCGTACCAGTGGGCACTGGTGTCACTTCAACTGGGGGAATAGCAATACACACACCCGCTGAAAAAATATTTTTGTAGACGGGGTTACACTGAAATTCATCGACCATAACAAAGCCACGCGGGTTGCATAAATCGGGAACCGCAGCAACCGCATCAACGCCTTTGAAAGCCGGTAACATCATCGCAAAATCAAAGTCTATTTCGTGCTGTTGAATCGTTTCACCCATGGCATTCAATTCATCAGCAAATAACTTACCCGACACCACTTTTGTGGTTTTTGCATTTGTCACCCATTTAATGTGATGACTACGCAATTCACTTTCCAGCATGGATTTTGAGTCACCCACACCACCCAGTCCAAGATGACCAATATAAGGCTCTGAGGTTACAAATGTCATCGGCACCTTGTCACGTATTTTGCGTTTACGTAAATCGGCATCAACAATAAACGCAAATTCATAAGCAGGCCCAAAGCAACTGGCAAATGGCATTGCTCCAATAACGATGGGACCCGGTTTTTCCAGAATTTTTTGATACTGCGCCCAGGCGGCCTCTGCATGGTCGGTCACACAGATTGATGCGGTATAACCATCTGGCCCTGCACCTATGACCTCATCAAAAGCTAACTTCGGGCCAGTAGCAATCATCAAATAGTCATAATCTACGACTTCACCATTAGCCAATTCCAGTTTATTGTTTGATGCATCAATTTTATCCACGCGTTGCGCAATAAATTTAATGCCTTTCTTACTCAGATATTTTTCAATAGGAAGCGTAATTGATGCTCGATCACGCCAGCCAACAGCAAGCCAGGGATTGGATGGTACAAATTGAAAATAATCATTTTCATTAATGAGCGTCACCGCATGCTCCCCACCCAAGGCCGCTTTCATTTCATAGGCACCCGGCATCCCGCCAGTACCTGCACCTAAAATTACGATATGTGCCATATTATAATCTCCCCTAAATTAAAAATTAAATGTGATCAGAAATTCACCTTTTTCTACCTCGACACGTACGGCTAAACAACCACAATATAACAGCTTTATGTCACTGATTCATGCAATATTGTCTCTTTTCCCTGACTTAAACATGACATAATGTCACTATTGAAATTCAGTCCGTTCACCCCCATGATTGCTACAGGATGGATAAAAAGATTATCTGTTTCAGTAATAAGCGACAGATTTTAGCGCTAGTGTGTGGCATGAAATGAATCAGTGTCTGTCCACTGCTAACAGGGCAAACAAATACTGGAACCATAAAAGGAATAGAACTATAGACAGATAATTGAGTCATAAGACACAACCGGATTTGTACTAGATCATTATAAGTATGAGAATAAAACAGTACTTATTGCTAAGCTTGCGTTATGATGATAAAAGTAATGCATATACAAACTTAATATACTAACAGGGGGATGAAAAGGATACTTATTGTTCAAAACCGTCAGCCGCAGGGATGCGGGTGTCGAGCTTACACGGATGTATTCACAGTGTGTCTTGAACAACAAGTATCCTTTTCATCTGTTTCAGCAATAAGTCTATTAGACGACCCCTTAATAATTTTTATTTAACGAGGAACAATTAATCATGCAATCAATTTCAACGGCGCGGTCAGAATCACAGATCCTGGCGACCAATAAAGTTTTGAAAAATACCTATGTACTGCTGTCGATAACATTGTTATTCAGTGCGGTTACAGCCGGTATTTCAATGACACTAAATCTCCCTCCCTTTGGCCCTGTCATTACCCTGGTTGGTTATTTTGGTCTGTTGTTCCTAACCACAAAATTTAGAGAAAGTGGCCTGGGGATTCTTTTTGTTTTTCTGTTAACCGGTTTTATGGGCCTGACTCTGGGGCCAATTTTAAATATGTATATGCATCTGGCGAATGGTAGTCAGCTGATTATGACCGCATTGGGTGGAACAGGTATTATCTTCCTGGCATTATCTGGTTATGCTTTAACCAGCCGTAAAGATTTTAGCTTTATGGGCGGTTTTCTTATGGTCGGTATTTTAGTTGCCTTCCTCGCTAGCCTGGGTGCAATGATTTTTAGTATCCCCGCTCTGTCACTGGCTGTTTCAGCAATGTTTATCCTGCTGATGTCAGGTTTAATTCTTTACCAGACCAGTCAGATTATTCACGGTGGTGAAACCAATTATATTATGGCAACCATTACCTTATACATCAGCATTTACAACCTGTTCCTGAGTTTATTACAAATACTCGGTGCAATGAGGCGGTAGCTAACGGTCATAAAAATGCAATAATAAAGCCGCATATTGTGCGGCTTTATTGCCTTCAACTAGCGTATTTTTTAGTCATCATTAATGCATTTTTCTTCCACTTCAATGCGCCAGCCAGCCTGACCCGGTTCAGCTAAATGCTCTTCCGCCAGCCAGTAACCGGCAACTGCAAGCAGATTCTTATCATCATAAATTAAGACTATTCTGTCTCTTTGCCAGGGTGGAATGTTGGCATTTTGCAGTAGTGATTTGAGCCTGATATGGTGGTCTTTTCCAGCTGGTCGAATACGTTCCCCCCCCTGGCGAAAACGTAATTGCAGTGTTTTCTCTCTTAATTCTGGCTTTAATCCAGGCGAAACATTTGACTGATGACTGGTTAATCTAACCCCCACAGTATTGATCGTTAATGGTGAAACTGGTCGCCATAAAAATGTTTTTGTTCTATCCAATGCAACAACCCGTTGCAGTAAGTACAGCTTGTTCTGATAACGCCTGATTTCATAATCACCCCATTGGATTAATGGGGTTGCATCGACACTAGCACCCAGTACTGATAACTGAATTTCCTCTAACAGACTCCGTCTCAGCTTGTGGACAGCATTCTTTCTCAACCAGTAACGCAAAACATTTTTCTGTCTTGCCGCTGACAACAGGTTTAATCGGGAAATTAATAGCACATTATGCTGTTGTGTTATCACTGTGGACAGATCTATCGCCGCCAGCGTTTCTACCAGCTCAAGCGTCTCCTGTTGCAATGTTGCCACGGTTGACAAACTCGTATTCAGCGACGACCAACGCTGCTGTAACCCTGGAATAACAGTTTGGCGGATAAAATTACGATCAAAATGGGTGTTTTTATTACTCGGATCTTCCACCCACTGCAACTTTTCCTGTCTGGCATACGTTTCAATTTCTGCGCGTGTAAAGCTTAGCAGTGGCCGACCATGTAAAATATTACCCAACCGTCTTACCTGCGGCATCGCCGCCAGACCAGCAGGGCCGGCACCACGTAATAATTGCAGTAAAACAGTTTCGGACTGATCGTCCATATGTTGCGCCGTAAAAAGATAGTCACCTGGTTGCAGCGCATTTTCTAATGCCTGGTAACGGGCAATACGCGCCGCCTCTTCCGGGCTTTGGCCTGACGCTGCTTTGGCATTAATATAAATGACGTCTAATGGAACGCCAAGCGAGTGACAGATTTTCTCGCAATGGATAACCCAGGCATCGGCCTGTGACTGTAATCCATGATGGATGTGAATGGCGCGTAAGGGCAGCTTCAATCGCTGGCAGGCTCGCAACAAAGCATGTGAATCCAGACCACCGCTGTATGCAACAACAATATTATGTTCAGCTGAAGTGAGCGACAACGCCACCAATGCCTGCTGGAATCGTTGTATAAAACTCATCGATTCATTAATGGTGGAAGAAGGAAAACCAGCCTGTTTATATAATAGCTCACGACTGTCCCGTTAAGCTTATTACTGAAACAAATGAAACAGCGACCCATGGTTAAAGACACGCAGTGAATACATCATGTCGACTCAAGACCCACATCCATGCGGCTGGCGGTCTTGAACAATGGCTAGCCTTTTCATCTGCATTGTTAGTAAGTGTAAATAGTGATAATAGTTTATAAAATAATCTATAAAGTCAGGTTTTGCTGCTCTCTTCAAGAAACGCACCGTATGATGTCAAGCGCTGATAACGCGCCTCCAGCAGCTGATCCATGCTTATTTTCTCGAAACTTTCCAGTGCATCGACTAATGCCTGCTTGATATTACGTGCAGTTTCATCCATATCACGATGCGCGCTACCCAGGGGTTCGCGTATAATCTGGTCAATTAAACCCAGCTTTTTCAGACTTTTGGAGGTAATCCCCATTGCTTCAGCTGCTTCAGCTGCTTTTTCGGCACTTTTCCATAAAATTGAAGCACAACCTTCGGGTGAAATAACGGAATAGGTACTGTATTCAAGCATCATTACGCGATCCCCCACACCAATAGCCAGGGCACCACCAGAACCGCCTTCACCAATAACGGTACAAACAATCGGTGTTTTTAACGCCGACATTTCATACAAATTTCGGGCAATGGCTTCGGATTGATTACGCTCTTCTGCGCCGATACCAGGATAAGCTCCCGGTGTATCAATAAAGGTGAGCACAGGTATACGAAAACGCTCTGCCAGCTTCATTAAGCGTAATGCCTTGCGATAACCCTCAGGCCTCGGCATACCAAAATTACGCCGGATATTTTCTTTTGTATCACGGCCTTTCTGATGACCAATAATCATCACCGGTGTACCATCCAGACGCGCCAGCCCACCGATTAATGCTGCATCATCAGCGAGCATACGGTCGCCACGTAGCTCCTGGTAATCAGTAAAAATTCGATTAATATAATCTTTCGTATAAGGCCGCAATGGATGACGCGCTAATTTTGATGTTTGCCATGCATCCAGCTTGGCAAAAATGGATTGCGTTAAGCTACGTGATTTTTCCTCCAGTTTACCGATTTCTTCACCAATATTTATTTCTGTATCATCACCAACAAAACGCAGCTCTTCAATTTTAGCCTTGAGTTCAGCAATGGGTTGTTCAAAGTCCAGATAGTTTGGATTCATAATAATTCACACAAAATAATGTTCGAGCGGCTGTTGGATTGATGAAAAGGCTGCATTAATATTAGCATGATTCCACCATTCAGGTTAGTTTTCATGCTTATCCTCATGGCAATAATTCATCCAGAACAACCGTTGCGTCAACGCCAGCTGGAAGCTGTAAATACCTTCATGTAAGCTCGACACCCGCATCCTTGCGGCTGGCGGTCTTGAACACCAGGTAGCCTTTTTCATCTATCCTGTTAGTAACTTAACCTTCAGTGTATTGTATTATGGATTCAAACATTCAGAAGGCTATACAATTTCTGTTTTACGCCGCTTAATGCTCTGCCATTTGAGATTATTCTGTATTTTTTTATTCGTCGAAATAAAAGTGTCTGTTTCCAGATAAAGACTCGATACGACAACAACAGGACTAAAATGGATGCATAAACGAGCGGTTCAAAAATATCGGCTTTGACTGACCAGATAAAATGGATAACACCAAGAATGGGGATGAGATAGACCAACTTATGCAAACGTAGCCAGTGTTTTTTTAGTCGCCGCATCATGGCATTGGTGGATGTTATCGCCAGCGGTATTAACAAGATAAATGCGGCAAAACCAAGGGCAATAAATGGTCGCTTTGCTATATCCACTAAAATTGCTGTCCAGTCAAAATTTTGATCAAACCAGACATAGGTTAATAAATGCAGCAGCGCATAAAAAAAAGCAAACAGACCCGACATACGCCGGAACTTCAATAACCAGCCGAGCTTAAGTATCTTTCGTAGCGGAGTTATTGCCAGAGTTATAAGGAGAAATTTAAGCGTCCATTCACCCGTGGCATGTGTCATCGCCTCCACTGGGTTTGCACCAAGATTATCCTCTATAGCATTATAAATCAGCCATACAAATGGCAGCAGGCAGGTAATAAAAACCAGCGGTTTGATAATGTAGCGATTACTGAAACGAATACCCATGGTTAAAGACACGCGGTGAATGCATCCATGTCGACTCGATACCCGCATCCTGCGGCTAACGCTCTTGAACAATGGGTAGCCTTTTCATCTGTACTGTTAGTAACTGTGCGTTGTGATGGAGTGAATAACATAGCGCTACAAATTAAAAATATTTTTTTAAATCCATGCCGCTATATAAACTCGCTACCTGCTCACCATAACCATTAAACATTTGTGTTGCCCGTTTGGGTTTCCAGAATGGCTCACCAATAACACGCTCTTTCTTCTGGCTCCAGCGCGGATGATCTACATTCGGATTAACATTTGCATAAAAACCGTATTCATGTGGATTGGTTTTGTTCCAGGTGGTTTCTGGCCGGGTTTTGGTAAAACGAATCTTAACGATAGATTTGATGCTTTTAAAGCCGTATTTCCATGGCACCACCAGTCGAATTGGCGCGCCATTTTGATTAGGCAAAACGCCACCATACAACCCCACTGCCATAATTGGCAACACATTCATGGCTTCATCAATACGCAGACCTTCAACATATGGCCAGTCTAAAATCTGCCGTCGCTGCCCTGGCATACGCGATTTATCCAGCAAGGTAGTGAATTCAACATACTTTGCTTGTGAAGTTGGTTTAAAGCCTTTAAGCATTTTAGCCAGTGAAAAACCGACCCAGGGGATAACCATTGACCAGCCTTCAACACACCGCAATCGATAAATATAGTCCTCTAACGCGGCAGGTTTAAGAAAATCTTCAATGTTATAGGTATTGGGTTTTTCACATTCACCTTCTACTTTAATGCTCCAGGGGTGTGGGTTAAAATTTTTCGCCTGTTGGTGCGGGTCGCTTTTACTGGTACCAAATTCATAAAAATTATTGTATGTTGTGATGTCTTCAAACGAGGTAATTTTATCAGCCGTACTGTAGGTACTGTTTGATAGATCAGGCCATTTTACTGTTGATAATCGGTCTGCCCAGGCCGGCAGCATGGTATTAGCTCCCAGTAAAAAACTGCTTGCCACGGTTCTCTGCATAAATTTACGCCGATCCATATAGACCGATTTCGGTGTAATTTCAGAGGGTTTGATAGCACTCGACTGTTTAATAATAGCCATTAATATTCGTCATCTTGTTTTTTTATGCGTACTTTATGAGTAATCTCTCCATACAGACTCATTCTAATAAAAATAGTTCGATAAAACCTGACGCTGAGCCAGCCATTATGCCTGACCCACGGATATTGATTAGCCTACCCATACTCTGGCATTTCTAAACAAACGCATCCACGGTGCATCTTCCTGCCAGTCATCCGGGTGCCAGGAGTTCTGTACTGTACGAAAAACACGCTCTGGGTGTGGCATCATAATCGTCACCCGTCCATCATCGCTGGTAAACCCAGTTAGCCCCTGTGGTGAACCATTTGGATTTAATGGATACTGCTCTGTAGGCTGCTGCTGATGATCAATATAAGCCAGCGTGGATTTAACCTGTTGTTGCTGTGTTTCAGTATGATACTCAGCACGACCTTCACCATGCGCGACCGCAACCGGTAGTTGTGAGCCGACCATCCCTTCCAGCAAAATAGAGGGTGACTCCATGACTTCAACCAGACTAAAACGGGCCTCAAACTGTGCCGATAAATTGCTTACAAAATGCGGCCAGTATGTAGCACCCGGAATCAGCGTTTTCAGATTTGCCAGCATCTGACAACCATTGCACACACCTAAACTAAAGGTGTCATTACGCTGAAAATAGCTTTCAAATACTTCGCGTGCACGCTGATTAAACAGGATGCTTTTAGCCCAACCTTCACCTGCACCAAGCACGTCACCATAGGAAAACCCTCCACAGGCAACCAAACCTTTGAATGCATCCAACTGGTAATTTCCACGAATAATATCACTCATGTGCACATCAACCGCAGTAAACCCTGCACGATCAAATGCAGCGGCCATTTCAAGCTGTCCGTTAACCCCCTGTTCACGTAAAATTGCAACTTGTGGGCGTACCCCGGTTCGAATATACGGTGCAGCAATGTTGTCATTAATATCAAAACTCAGCGTCACCTGCAACCCGGCATCCGCTTTATTAATCGCATCAAATTCCTGTTGCGCACAATCCGGGTTATCGCGCAATGTCTGCAGATGATAACTGGTCTGGCTCCAGGTTTGCTGTAATAAGGTACGCGATGCAGAAAAGATGGGAAGACCATCATTATAAATTGTCACCTGATCTTCTGTTTTAGGCTTGCCTATATCATAAACACAGTCAGCCAGGCCAGCCTCTTCAAACGCCGTACAAACTCTTTCCAGACTGTCTACAGCGACCTGTATAACCCCACCCAATTCTTCATTAAACAACTCACTAATAACATCGGCATTGGTTTCATTAAGGTAAATCGCCAGGCCACAATGCCCAGCAAACGCCATTTCACATAAACAGGCAAATAAACCACCATCGGAACGGTCATGCCATGCCAGCAATAAGCCCTGCTGATTGAGCGACTGGAATACTTTAAAAAAGGCTTTGAAGTGTTCAACATCAACCAGATCTGGCACCTCATCGCCAATCTGTTTACACGTTTGCGCCAAAGCGGAACCACCCAGACGGCGTTTAGTCCTGGATAGATTAATGAGTAGCAGCACACTGTCAATGTCTGTATTGAGCTGTGGAGTCAGTGTTTTACGCACATCGGTAATGGGTGCAAAGGCAGTAATAATTAACGACAATGGTGCTATCACCGCTTTATTTTCTGTTGAACCATTGTCGCCTGTTTCGGACCAGGCCGTTTTCATTGACATGGAATCCTTACCCACTGGAATCGTCACTCCAAGTTGCGGACACAGTTCCATGCCCACTGTTTTTACGGTATCGTATAATTTTGCATCTTCACCTGCATGGCCTGCGGCTGCCATCCAGTTTGCTGACAATTTAATGTCTGACAACTGGGCGATTGGTGCTGCCATTATATTGGTAATGGCTTCGGCAATCGCCATGCGCGCCGAGGCCGGTCCATCCAGCAATGCCAACGGTGTGCGTTCACCCACAGCCATCGCCTCGCCACAGTAACCATTAAATGCAGCGGTGGTCACTGCCACATCCGCAACCGGTACCTGCCAGGGGCCAACCAGTTGATCGCGTGCCACCATACCCGTCACTGAGCGATCACCAATGCTAATCAGGAACATTTTACTGGCCACTGATGGCAGGCGTAACACATTAAATGCCGCTTCCATAATATCAATATCACTGACATCAAAAGAGCGCTGTTGCAGCTCAACACGTTTGACATCACGTAACATTTTTGGCGGTTTACCCAGTAACACATCCAATGGCATGTCCACGGCATAATCAGAAAAATGCCGATCATGGACTTTAAGCTGCAAGGCTTCGGTGGTATGACCCAAAATGGCATAGGGACAGCGCTCACGTTCACATAATGCTTTAAAATCTTCAATGCGTTGATGTTCTACTGCAAGGACATAACGCTCCTGTGATTCATTACACCAGATCTGCATCGGTGTCATGCCGGGTTCATCATTGTGGACTTCACGAATTTCAAACTCGGCACCACAGCCACCGTCGTAAACCAGTTCAGGCAGCGCATTGGATAAACCACCCGCGCCGACATCATGAATCGAAATAATCGGATTATTCTCACCCTGCATCCAGCAGCCATCAATGACTTCCTGACAACGGCGCTCCATTTCAGGATTGCCACGCTGAACTGAGGCAAAATCCAGATTTTCAGCACTGGTACCACTGTCCATTGATGAGGCCGCGCCACCACCCAGACCAATCAACATCGCCGGACCACCAAGAACAATAATGGGAGTCCCAATCGGAATATTGTTTTTATCAACATGATCTTCACAAATATTGCCGTAACCACCTGCCAGCATAATCGGCTTGTGATAACCCCGCACCTCTTCACCATCATGACCATTTATTTTTTCTTCAAAGGTACGGAAATAACCAGTAATATTGGGACGGCCAAATTCATTATTAAATGCCGCTGCACCAATCGGGCCTTCCAACATAATGTCCAGCGCAGAAACAATGCGTTCGGGTTTACCATAATCGGTTTCCCAGGGCTGAGGGAAAGCGGGAATATTTAAATTTGAGACAGAAAATCCACATAGACCCACTTTGGGTTTTGAACCACGCCCAGTTGCACCCTCATCCCGAATCTCGCCACCAGCACCCGTTGCGGCACCAGAAAAAGGTGAAATCGCTGTTGGATGATTATGTGTTTCCACCTTCATTAAAATAGCAATATGCTCATTGTTATAGTGGTACCGCTTTGATTCGTTGTCTACCGTAAATCGAAGTGCCGTATGCGAAGCCATCACCGCAGAGTTATCATGATAGGCACTTAATACATTCTCAGGATGTTTTTTATAGGTATTACGAATCATTCCGAATAATGAAGTCGCCTGCTTCTGGCCATCAATAATCCAGTCTGCATTAAAGATTTTGTGGCGACAGTGCTCGGAGTTAGCCTGCGCAAACATCATCAATTCGGCATCCACCGGATTGCGCTTGATCGATATATAATACTTCAGCAGGTACTCAATTTCATCTTCAGACAATGCCAGTCCTAAACTGAGATTCGCCGTATGTAACGCCTCACTGCTCCCATTGAGCACATCCAACGTTTTACCCGCAACCGGTTGATGGTGATTAAACAAACACTCAGCCTCGGTATAATCAGCCAATACCATTTCAGTCATTCGGTCATGTAAAACAGCATGAATAAATTTAGCGTCAGCAGCAGTAAGGCGGTAATCATTTTTACAGGCGATATGGTAAGCAATACCCCGTTCAATTCGAACTACCGAGGCTAAATTACAGTTGTGAGCAATGTCTGTGGCTTTCGATGACCAGGGTGAAATAGTGCCAGCGCGTGGTGTCACCAGAAACAACGTTCCCTCTGAGGACGTATTACTCACTTCAGGCCCATAAGTCAGCAGCCTGGTCAAAATAGCCATAGCCGCCTCATCCAGGTCGGAACTCAGTGCCACAAAATGCACATAATGCGAGCGGATTGAAACTACGTCAGGAACCTGCTGCTGAATTCCAACAAGGTGTTTTTTAAGACGAAACTGAGACAAAGCGGATGAACCGATAAAAACCTGCATAACACTCCAGAGGCGGTTTAGCTGTTTATATTTAATATGCGTTGCAATAAAAAATCGAAATCTTACTCTTATTTATGCTTTAAGTCGCGCTTCCAGAAACCTGCAATCAGGCGCATAAATTAATAGAATATCACTCTTTTCATTACGCCTAACCTGCCCAATTTTTCAATTGAAAAATTTGCAAATAAATACATATAAAAAGTTAAATGCCGTATAATCTCACTGGGACTTGACCGTTCTATCAACAACCTTCAGGGGATGACATGGCTTCGACGTGGGTAATGAAACCTGAGGTGCATGCCGAGGTGCGAAGTTCCTCGTAAAACCAGTCGCAAAAACCTATAGTTGCCAACGACGACAACTACGCTTTAGCAGCTTAAACCCCTGCTCAAAGCCCTCGGCCTGATGTGCGCTTATACGCTCAGATAACCGGGGTCGACTCATGTAAGATCGCGATGAAGCATTTTCTGGGTGGATTCGCTAAAACTTAACAGGAATCGCGCTATATTTTCCCTGCTCGTCGGGTAATACAGCGTTAAATCAATAGACGAAATAAGCATGTAGAGCCGATGGCGGAGTGCTTGCGGACGCGGGTTCAATTCCCGCCATCTCCACCAACCATAGATTTAAAGCCGTCCTAGGACGGCTTTTTTCTTGCCTAAAAACAAATAGTTACCTTAAATAATAATCCTATACACATCAATAAATACTTTTGACATCCGGGGGCAACTGGGGGCAAGATTAGGGGCAACAGCACTACCCTCCAAAAGAGTTGCCCCCAATGCCATTAACTAACACCACAATCCGCAACGCTAAACCGAGCGACAAAGCCAGAAGACTATTTGATGGTGGAGGCTTATATCTTGAAGTTGCCCCCAGTGGCGGCAAATGGTGGCGATTAAAGTATCGTTTTGGAGGCAAGGAAAAACGGCTATCGCTTGGCGTCTACCCTGATGTCACACTTAAAGATGCACGTATACGACGTGATGAAGCTCGTAAATTACTGGCAAACGACATCGACCCTAGCGAAAACCGCAAAACGCAAAAGGCGGCAAATGTTGAACGCGGCGCTAATAGCTTTGAAGTGATAGCGCGTGAATGGTTTACCAAATATTCACCCTCCTGGTCAGAGACTCATTCCACAAGAATTATCCGCCGTCTTGAACGTGATATTTTCCCCTGGCTTGGCGGCAAAGCCATCGCTGAAATTACCGCACAGCAATTACTCGCGGTTATCCGCCGTATCGAAGAACGAGGCGCATTAGAAACATCGCACCGGGCATTAAGCGACTGCGGTCGCGTGTTTCGATATGCAGTAGCCACTGGACGAGCTGAACGTGATCCTTCTGGTGATTTAAGAGGCGCGCTTCCTCCGGTCGGTGAAAAAAAGCATTTTGCTGCCGTTACTGAACCTAAGCAGGTTGCAGAATTATTACGAACACTGGATGGCTATGAAGGCACACTGATTGTTCGCAATGCCCTACGACTGGCACCGCTGGTTTTTGTACGCCCCGGAGAACTACGAAAAGCAAATTGGGCTGATATTGATCTGGAAAATGCCGAATGGCGTTACTATGTAACTAAAACCAAATCACAGCACATTGTGCCCTTGTCAAAACAGGCAATATCTATTCTTGAAGAATTAAAGCCGCTAACCAGAAATAGCGAATATGTTTTCCCCGGCGCCAGAAGTATCAAAAGACCCATGAGCGATAACGCCATCCTTGCCGCCATGCGACGAATGGGAATTGGCAAAGAAGAAATAAGCGGCCACGGGTTTCGCGCCATAGCTCGAACAATCCTTGATGAAGTGCTGGGATTTCGCCCAGACTACATCGAACATCAGCTTGCTCACGCGGTGCGCGACCCTAATGGCAGAGCATATAACCGTACTGCGCATTTACCGGAGCGACGAAAAATGATGCAAGCATGGGCTGATTATCTTGATAAGCTAAAAGCAGGTGCGGATATAATTCCAATTGATAGAAGCGCCTAACACTTAATTCAATCTTCCTGTCGATCCACCCAAATAAACTTATCGTTAGATAACTGCTGCTCTCCGTCCCAGCGGTACGCTGTGAGCTTACCGCCTTCTTTTGCAACGCTATAATCCACACAGGCAATGTTCGTAGCAAGAAGCTGAGGCTTACCTTCTAACCAGTAATGACCAAGAAAGACTGGCTTTTCAGAATGTGAATACTCTACAAGATGATCAACATCTATATTGTCATCAGGAATATGTGTCACGGCTGATTCAGGCCCCATAAATGCCTTTTTATAGGTTGTCGCTGTTTTGTCCCACCAACGAATGCGGATATGGTTGCGTTCATTCCCATCCTTATCAAAAAAGCTCTTTCCGTCAGTTAAGTGAATCTCCTTACCCTTTAGCAAAGTTTCTATAGCATCATATTCCCATTCGTCTTCATCACAACTCTTTTGAAGAAGCGTATCTGTGAGTATATTACCTGAATAGCTCTTCTTAATTTTCAGTACCCAGGTTTTATCCCAGCAGGCATGAATCAAACGTAAGCCATCCAAATCCAGCCAGAGAGGCAGAGTCTTGAACCAGTTAATAACATCGGCATAATCCTCTTTATCCGATTCATACGCATTTAGAAATGCCTTATGCTGTTTGTAGTTTTTTTCACTATGCTCTCGAAAACCAGCATGATAAGCAATAGCATTAAACTCATGGTTACCCATTACAGCCATTGCTGAACCAGTTTTTATCATTGGCCGTACAATATCAATAACACCACGCTGATCTGGATTGCGGTCGATAAAGTCACCAAGAAAAAGAACCTTCCGTGATGGATGCTGATATACACCGCTATTGCTGATGTAACCAAGTTTTTCGAGCAGTAGCTTCAGACTGCTAGAACAGCCGTGAATGTCACCGATTATGTCATAACCCGTATATTTATTTTTCATGTAAGACTCAATTTTAGCTCCTCAACTATTTTTTTCCATTGATCATTTATAAGTTGATTTTCATCCTTGGTAATAGCCCGGTTTCGTAATACTTCGAGCGGATACCATTTTCCATTTTTCTCCTTATAAAACATTCTGTCATAAATATTGCCCGTATGAGATTTACGCCAGGGTTCGTACGCCTCCGATAATAATGTAAAAGCATGGTTGAGGCTGATCGCTGGCTCATCAGACACGCCTTCTGGTAAATCAACACCACTGGTTATAACGCCCTTTGGCCGTAGCCCCTGTACATCAAGCCATATACCGCCTTCAGCATTTGGGTCAGTATTTTTTTGCGTTTCTGTTGCGCCTCCTATAGTTATGCTTACAAATCGCGTATCGACAGAAAGTAGAATTTGATGAAAAACGGTACCAAGACATATCCTATTTGAATCCAGGCTCATTAAATGTTTATACAGTTTTGCGTCAATTGCTGGTTCAGATTTAATAGTGAGGGCAACCAACAATTTCGTACCTTTATCCAGAATTTTATGTCGGCTTTTACATTTGAGCTTTTCGATAAATTGCTTATCTTTAACGGAACCCTCATTCAAAATCAGGTCTGCGACTGCGCCCTCTTTCATAGGCAAAAAACCACCATAAAAATACTCCCAGTTACCATTGATAAACTTTACTGGTACACGTAGTAGTTTTGGTTTATAGATGTCATTCATTTAACCCGCCTCCTTGTCATGCGCAGAATCTACAGCTTATGGCTCTCTTACAACGTCTGAGTTTTGCTGAAATGCAGCCCGTATCTACAGCCGAACTTTCGATTGGAATCACCACCTAACTTGATTATACTTGATTTTGTATAAAATATGATTATAATACGCATCATGCAAAAAAACCTCCAGTCCGATACTATTCAACGTGCCTTGGCTGAAAACGGATTAACGCAGAAGGAGCTGGCTGCAACTCTTGGAGTCTCTGCTCAAGCAGTCACTAATTGGTTAAAAGGTAAAGATTTTCCCCGCCCTGCCACGCTTCTCAAGCTAGCAGCAACACTTAAGCTTGATTTTGACGAAATTGTACAAAACAACAATAGCGGGCAGCCTATTGTGGCTTTTCGCAAAAAAGGTAACGCCAAGACGACTCAAAAACATGTTACCAGAGCTAAAGAAATGGGTATGTTACTGAAACCGCTCGTGCCCTATTTACCGGAACAACAGGCATTGAGGACACAAATTACCACTCCGTCAACTGACTACGAAAAACTGAATGTTGTTGTTTCACAGACCCGCTCTCGTCTGGGTATTGGTGAGCAGGCAGTGCTGAGTTATGAGCAGCTAATTGGTGAGTTCAAAAACACTGGTGCTATCCTAGTACCCGTTATGTGGGGTGCAAAACAACGCCATGAAAATGCGATTCATATTCGACTACCCGAGAAAGACATTACCTTTATTCTACTCAATCTGGATACCCATATTGAAGATTTCAAATTCTGGATGGCGCACGAACTGGCACATGTTTATACCCCTGATCTTGCTGGCACTGAAGAAGGCGAAGATTATGCTGATGCGTTTGCCGGTGCCCTGTTATTTCCACAGCCCTGCGTAGAAGCCTGTTATCAAGAGATACACAGGAAAAGAAGCGAGACTGGTATCATTAACGCATTGTTTGAATGCGCACAAAATCATCTTATTTCAATTAACACTGTGTACCAGCAAATAAAACAATATACGGAAGCAAAGCAGTTGCCAGCGCTCTCCATAACAGAAAATGCCCTACACGCAACGCGCAACAGTATTACCGGGCCATTGATTAGTGAAGTGTTATACGATCCAATGCCACCAGCACCGGATATTTATATTGCTTCATGTAAAAATACCTTCCAATCGGATTTCTTTGACGCACTGAAACAAATGCTAAAAGAACAGGCCACAGAATCTGGCTATATACAGCAAATTCTTGATATGTCTGTGCATGACGCGAAGTCACTCTATGAGGCGCTTCGTCATTGACCCCGATATTACTGGATACCAATGCCTACCTTCCCCCCTGTGTCAGGATAGTTGTCGCCTCTAATTTTCATTAGAGGAAAACAAAATGGGTATAAGACAAACGCAATCATTTAAAATACAAGCGGTAGAAAAGGCACTGAGCCGGTCGCCGCAAACAAGCTTACAAGAGATAGCTGATAGCCTTGGAGTTGGTTATTCAACCTTAGGGAAATGGATTTCAAAAACGAGAAAACATGAACTGGAAAGTGATCACACTGTGATGAAAACAAAATAAAAAAGACCGCAGGACTGGAGCCTGGAAGAAAGGCTAAACATGGTCATCACCTGTGCCTCACAGGATGAAGAAAAAATGAATGCACATTGTCGTGAGCAAGGTGTTTATTCACATCAGGTTATGCAGTGGAAAAAGGATTTTACCCAGCCACATTCAGCGACCAGCAAAGCCAATACAAAAGCTGAGAATAAGGCATTAAAAGCGCAGAACAAAGTATTAACGAAAGAACTGAATCGTAAAGACAAAGCCCTGGCTGAAACCGCCGCTCTATTGGTATTGCAAAAAAAAGTAAGCGCTATCTGGGGAAACGACGAGGGCAACTTACAATGAAAAAAGAAAGAAATGAAATCATTGAACTGATTAATGAAGCGCATACATCCGGTGCACGCCAGCTTGAAGCATGTAAAGTCATCGGTCTTACCCCAAGGACATTACAGCGATGGAAACAGCCTGACAAGGCAGCAGATGGCCGTATTAATGCACCCCATGCACCGGCCAATAAACTCACACCGATGGAAAGACAGCGCATTATCCAGACGGCGAACAAGCGCGAATACGCCACCCTGCCGCCGAGCAAGATCGTGCCAAAACTCGCCGACGAAGGGGTTTATATCGCTTCAGAGTCCACCTTTTACCGTGTACTGAAAGAAGCCAGCCAATTACCACACCGACAACAGGCAAAGCCTGATAGACAGGTTAAAAAGCCCCGCGCTTTAACCGCAACCCAGCCAAACCAAATTTACACCTGGGACATCACCTATTTGCCGACACAGGTCAAAGGCATCTTTTTATATCTGTACCTGGTGATGGACATATACAGTCGCAAAATTGTTGGCTGGCAGGTACATGAAGAAGAGTCCAGCATCCTGGCAAGTCGCCTGATGATCGATATCTGCCAGCGTGAAGGCGTTGCGCCTGATCAGGTGATACTGCACTCAGATAACGGCAGCCCGATGAAAGGCGCGACCATGCTGGCAACGCTGCAAGAGCTTGGCGTGATTCCGTCCTTTAGCCGACCGTCAGTGAGTAATGATAACCCGTATTCTGAATCCTTGTTCCGTACCTTAAAGTACAGACCGGAATATCCTGAAAAGCCATTTGCCGATCTGCTGTCTACGCGGGTCTGGGTACAGGGTTTTGTTGACTGGTATAACCTTGAGCATCTGCATAGCGCGATACAGTTTGTTACGCCTGAACAACGCCATAACGGAGAAGATATTGCAATACTGAAAAACAGAAGTCGAGTATATGAACAGGCTAAAAACAAAAATCCGGAACGCTGGAGTGGTGAAATAAGAAACTGGAAACCAGTCGCCAGTGTTTACCTCAATCCAGAAAAACAAGAACAGGGTCTTGTGGGAAAAAAGGCGGCATAATTTTTAACTTTAGGCGACAACTCTCTTGAAAAACACCGGTATCGCGGTCAACTGAGCTAGGCCGTTAGATTTCTATAGTAGTATCCCAGAATATTTAAACTTTCAATAGATATTGACAACTCACGATTTCCACATATAATTTAACATATAGTTAATTGAAAGGTGTCATTATGGGGCAAGTTACAATTTATCTCGAAAATGAAATAGAAAATAGAATGAAAACAGCCGCAAAATCTGCTCATTTATCAAAAAGTAAGTGGATAGCTAAGCTTATTTGTGAAAAGGTAGCAAACGAATGGCCACGTTCAGTTGTTGATTCTGTGGGGAGCTGGGAAGACTTTCCATCTATTGAAGATATAAGAAAAAAATCTGGTGTTGATGCTAAGCGTGAAAATTTTTAATGTACATTCTTGACACAAATACACTAATTTATTTCTTTAAAAACATGGGTAATGTACCAAGTAAGTTGCTAGCTATTCCCCCTAAAAAAATTGCAATTCCTGCCATTGTTGTTTTTGAACTAGAATATGGAATAGCGAGATCAAGCTCCCCCAAAAAAAGACAGGCTCAACTAAAAGAAATATGCTCTTTAGTTAATTTACTTCCTTTTGGGAATAAAGAAGCACGTTCAGCTGCATTTATTAGAGCTAATTTGGAAAAAAAAGGAACTCCAATAGGTCCATATGATGTTTTAATTGCTGGAACGGCATTGGAACATGAAGGAATTCTAGTTACTAATAACTTAAAAGAGTTTTCGAGGGTTTCTAAATTAAAAACAGAAAACTGGTACTCTTAAAATAATTACTATGAATAAAACCAAATCTAACCAGTGACTGTGGTTCAAAGTCAACTGTTTTACGCTAATTTTCCATCCCAAACGGTACCATTTTTTACCATCGTATTCAGGATAGTAATCAACCGTCTCATACAAGAAATAAGCGTTACTTTCCTGAGCTTACCTGCTTGCAGGTAACCACCCCGATAAAGACAAGGATGATATTTTAGTTTTAGACTTTACCAACAATACACAGAAAATATTTAAGGCATTCAACAAACACCGAAAAGGCTCACCCTATACCGAAAGAGAACCAGATAAATCATCGCTAGACGAAGTTTATACCAGCGTGATTGAAGCAGAGGTGTTTAGCCCCGCTGACATTAGCAAAGTAAGCGGCCAAACAAGCACGTTCTTCCTTTAACATAAGTTACAAAATAAACTCATCGCGAAACCACAACGACCGAGGAGTTTTCCATGCACGATACCAACCAAGGCCAGAAGAGTATAAAGCCGAATCAACGACGTCAAAAAATACGCCGCTCTGCTGACGAGTGGAGCCGCATTATTGCTGATTATAAAACCAGCGGCCTGACTCAGCGAGACTTCTGCCAACAACGCGATATCGCTTATAGTTCATTTACCAACGGGTTAATCAAACTCAAAAAACTGCGGATGGATTTATCGACAGAGAGTCGCCCGTCCCCCTTGTTTATTGATGTATCCGCAGATAAGCCATTACTTCAGAATGAAGACAATGCGTGGGATGTCGAGCTAGCCTTTGCTAACGGCACGGTTTTACGACTGAAACAACCACAGGTTTAGACCACTACAGCTGATTAGTGCAGAAACACTGCACCTGCATCGTCGAATGAAAGCGATATTCGAGAAAAGCCGTGATAGCTTGGGCAGTCGTGAGATGAAGAAAAAACTACGTG
>CAYTUK010000018.1:0-40006 GCA_964441285.1 uncultured Thiotrichaceae bacterium
GACTAACCCCCGTCAACCGTAACTATGATGGCACCACCAATGTCGCACTGAATGGAACACCAGTATGGAGTGGTCTGATTGGTACTCAATCGCTCACCATTGGCAACCTGGCAACAGGCGGGCTGGCATCCAGTGCCAATGTGGGCACGAATGCAGTCACTGCACAGCTACAACTGGCCAATGCTTCAAGTGGTACGGGTAATGCCAGTAATTATGTATTGAGTACGCAACCTACACTGAATGCGGTAACCATCAGCAAGGCTGCTGTAACCGTCAACCCAAACCCTGTAACCGTTAACCCTGCTCCGGTAACGATCGGCCCCGCGCCTGTGACAACAGTATTTCCCCCATATCTGAAAGTGGTCATTCCCATCCAGTCCGGTATTCCAGCTCTGGCGGTAAACTCAGGCGCAGTATCCATTACATCGCTAACCATGCCACCGGTAGTTATAAACGACGAGACGGGATCTGCAATGTCGATTACGGTAATGAAAGGGGGCGTGTTTGCATCCAATCTTGTACTACCACAAAACGGTTTTTCCCAAATCTTAACCTCGCTCAAGATTAGACAATTGATTGACAGGTTTAGCAATGACGATTTGCTCACTCCTTCTACTGATTCCAGTTCGCAGAAATCAGGTCTGTAGCAATAGCTGTGCTATGGAATTATGACGCTTAATACAGAAAATAATTGAGCATTTTTTAATCCTAATAATAAATATTCAATAGAGGCTTAAATGAATAATCTGGACTTGAAGACATGTCTTACCGTTACCGCTGAACGTTGTTTTTCGTGTGACAGACATGTTTATTCACCCATCATGGCAATGGCTGGTTTGTGCTGTCTTGCAATAATGGGGATAACACAGACGGCTCAGGCAGCGCCAATATTGCCGCCACCCGCTGGTGCAATTCAAAAACAGATGGAAACGCCGACGGCACTTCCGGCGCCACCAGGGAAGGTAATTAATTTGCCGGAGCCGGCGAGACAAAAAAGCAATTCTACGCTCAAAATTCCAGTTAAATTAATCCAGATTCATGGAAATACCCTGTTGCCGAAAAAAAAGCTACATGCTCTGGTCAAGGAGATAGAAGGTAGAACCTTGCCTCTTGGAAAGATACAAAATCTGGTCGGACGGATCACAGATGCTTACCATCAGGCCGGATATCCACTGGCTTTCGCCTACCTTTCTGCCCAGAAAATTCGTAATGGTGTAATCACTGTAACGGTTGTCGAACCCAGATACGATAAGGTCAAAATTATTGGGAAATCCCGCCTGAAGACAACAATGGCGAAACAGACGGTTGGTGTCAAACCCGGAGCATTAATTGATGAGCACACCTTGACCCGTGGTCTGATTCTGCTTAATCAAACACCAGGTGTAAAGGTCCACGCGGAGCTGTCGCCTGGCACCAGGCCACAAACTTCGACCCTGCGGCTAAAGCTCAGAGATACACCAATCCTGTCAGGCAATGTTTTTGTAAACAACAGCGGCAACCGTTATGTCGGCAGCACATTAATTGGTGCTGATGGATTTCTGAGTAACCCGTTTGGGTATGGCAGCTCGTTAAGCGTTAATGCCATGACTTCCCCTGGGGGCGCAGCACGCTTATCAGCCGGTGGTTTTACCTTCAATTCGCCAAATATCCTGAATGGCCTGCGTGTAGGAACCTATGGATCAACCACCAGCTACCACCTGGGCGGCAGTTTCTCGGCATTGGATGAGTTCGGTCGTGCCAAACAGGCAGGCGTGGATACAACCTATCCATTACTTCTTGCACCAGGAAAACAGTTGCTAGTCCGAATGGATATTCTGAAAAACTGGCTGAGTCAAACAACAACTGCGTCATCGACCACGAGTAACCAGGCCATTACTATTGAGCGCTTGAGTTTGAGTGGTTCGTATGTGGATAGGCATGGTGGTATCAACCAGGCAAACGTATCCGCTTCACATGGCCAGCTGAGCATCACTCCGGCAGCGGCACAAGCAGTCGACACCGCAGGGCCACAGACAGCAGGATCCTTTGCCGTTGTTGTGCTCCAGCTCTCACGGCTTCAGGCTCTGCCTCACAAATTCAATCTGCTAGCCGGGATCACTGGGCAGTGGGCCAACAAAAACCTGGACTCTTCGCAGAAATTTTACCTTGGCGGTCCACATGGGGTAAAAGGCTATGAAGTGGGTGATGGAGGGGGCGACGAGGGATATCTCCTGGATCTTGAATTATCGCATCCGTTACATATGACAAGTTTGTCCGGACATCTAAGCGGTGCTTTATTTACCCAGGCAGGACAAGTTCGTGTCAACCACACGACTTATACAGGTTTTACCGGCCGTAATACGCTGAAAGAGGCCAGCGCTGGGGTGAAGATAACCTACGGATATAAATCGTTAGACCTGATTGCTGCCTACGGACAACGTGTGGGTGCATACGCAAGCTCTGGTGCAGCATCAGATAATTCTGGCCAATTCTGGTTCTCAGCGAATAATCGGTTTTAATAAATTCTGGTTTTAACAAATTCTGCGGAATTGCCCATCCAGAGTTAGTTTGAATGGTGATATTACTGAAACAGATAAAAAGGCTACTTATTGTTCAAGACACGCTGTCAATACTTCCATGTAAGCTCGACACCCGCATCCTGCCGCTGACGGTCTTGAACAATAAGTAGCCTTTTCATCTATCCTGTTAGTCGTTACTTAATGATTCATTACAGTGCAATATTACTGCGATTTTTTTCAATCGTTTTTACACCAATACCCTTAATTTTAGCTAAATCGTCAATGGAACGAAATTTTCCATTTACTTTTCGATAGTCAATAATCGCTTTTGCACGGCTTTTACCGATGCCCGATATTCCCGCTGCAATCAAATCTGCATTCGCCGTATTTATATTTACCTTTGCTGCAAACACAGAGGTGCTAATAGATAGCAGTAGAATAAAGAATAGCGTTTTTAATGATTTCATTTTCACATCCCTGAATTTAAATCCGATAGTTAAATTAATAGAAAAGTCTCAAGCGCTACCAGATATCTGAAACTAATATCCTGACACCCAGGAGCACGCTTAGGATAATAAAACTGAGAATTAATAGCTATCAGAAAATGCTGTTATTAATTGTACGTAAAATCTTACAGGGATCCTTTGCCTGTGTAATTGGCCGTCCGACTACCAGATAACTGGATCCATTATCTATTGCCTGTTCTGGTGTGCAAATGCGTAACTGATCATCTTTTTTAGTCTCATCCAGACAAATTCCTGGAGTCACCAGTAAAAAATCCGCGGTGAATGTCTTCCGTAATAATGGCGCTTCCTGTGCGGAGCAAACCACACCATCCAAACCAGACTGTCGCGCCATCAGCGCAAGCTTTTCTACAAATGCTGCGGGTGTATGCGGGAGACCCAATGCATCCAGTTCTTTCTGACCACTACTGGTTAATAAGGTTACTGCAATGAGCAATCAGCACCTTTTAATGACTCGCGTGCTGCATTCATCATCGCCTGGCCACCCAGAGCATGCACATTTAACATCCATACACCGAGGTCAGCCGCAGCGCGGCAGGCACCTGCAACGGTGTGAGGGATATCATGGTATTTCAAGTCCAAGAAAATATCAAAACCATAGGATACCAGGGTTTTAATCAGGGCTGGACCACACTGGGTAAATAACTCTTTACCAACTTTGACACGGCATAAATCCTTATCAATCTGATCAACAAATTGCAGTGCGGTTCGCTCATTAGGGAAATCCAATGCAACAATCACAGGTTTTTTCATATCGACCCAATATTTTAATACTGTTTTTAGAAATTGCTTTTAGGCAGCGCTTTCTAAAAACATTAATCGTCGCGTTTTTTAATTTTAGATGATTTCCCAATTGAAGATTTTATCTGCCCCCAATGATTACAACTTGGGCACAACCAGTAATGTGTATTGGTATTAAAACCGCAGCGTCGACAGCGGTATTGCATTTTACCTTGCTGCATTGCATTAATTGCTGTATTCACTTCATCATAGATAAGCTGTACATTCGTTTTAGCTGGTTGATAAGAAAGCAATTCATGTATGCCTTCGAGGCTGGGTTGCTGTTTCAGTTTTGCTGACAGGTAATCCATTGCATGACTTTCCCCTTTCGTCTGCGCCAGTACCTGTGCGATAATTATCTGTAAAAATAGTTTTTCGTGGTGTTGCTCCAGTGTAGACAGGTAAGTATAAAATTCATTTAACATCGATAAATGTAAATAACTATCCCGCATTGAGTTCAGCACCAGAGTTACCGAGTCGATATCCTGCTCTTCTATTTTTTTATATAAACTAATCGCCGCTTTATAATCACCTTCACGCCGGCTTTGCTCAGCCAGAAGTATGGTCGCACGCACACAATTTAAATCATAACTTAACGCTTTTTTTGCGTTATTAATTAATTGCACTACATCATTTTTTGCACCAGCCATTGCTGCCAGTTCACAATAATATTGTGCAATCATTGGGCCAGTTGTCACCGGATTTTCGGTAAATAGTTCAACCGCAATATCAATTGCTTTGTACCAGTCTTTTTCCTGCTGATAAATTAAAATAAGATTATGTCTGGCGATCTGTGACTGTTTATCTTCAATCAACACTTCCTTAAACAATCCTTCAGCACGATCAAACCAGCCTGCACCAAGGTAGTCAAAACCAAGTTCAAGTAAAATTTTACTGCGATATTTTTCAGGCAAGGAAGGCCGACCAATCAGGCCCTGATGGATCTTTATTGCTTTATCCATCTCACCATTTTTACGGTAAATCTTCCCTAATGCAAAATGTGTATCAATGGTATCCCAGTTGGATTCAACCAGTTTGACAAAAATACTTAGCGCCTTACCCTGCTCGTCATTAAGCAGATAATTTAGACCTTTGAAATATTCGGATGAAAGCGTGGATTGCTGCTTTTTATTTTGCTGCTTACTTCGGAACAATAACCATAGAAATAAAACAACAACTAGAAAGATGGCGAGTGACCAGACAGATATTTGTGTAAAATCAAACACGTTTAGTTATCGGGCTCGGAGTGGATGTAAAAATCCGTATTAACATAAAAGAACTGGCTTACTCTGTTGTATTGCTTAAGGATAACTAGCAATTAACAATTGCCAGAGATATTAACTGGATAATGTTAAAAAATGATTACATCTCTGCTCAAAAAATAGTGATACAACCATTAATTTTTTTTCATTGAGTCATTAACCCGTTCACGTAATTCTTTACCCGGTTTAAAATGCGGTACATACTTCCCAGGTAACATGACAGAATCACCCGTTTTAGGGTTTCGCCCAGAACGTGGTGGACGGTAGTGCAATGAAAAACTGCCAAATCCGCGAATTTCAATGCGCTCACCATTTGCCAGTGCACCGCTCATCTGTTCCAGCAAACCTTTAACTGCAAGTTCAACATCCTTATAAGCAAGATGACTTTGCTTTCGTGCAATTCTTTCAATCAATTCAGATTTCATCATTGCATTTGCCAGCATTTCTTCAGTCATAGTGTTAACCCTTCCTCATTTACTTTATTGTATCAACTGATTTCAAATTAGTTTTTGAAGAATCAGGGCAAGCAACATAACTACCTGCCCTGATAATGCTACCCTGGAACATTATGTCAGGATTGTTTTAGTCATCCACTTTCATCTGTTCTTTTAACAAATCACCCAATGTAGGTGCGGCACCTGTTGTCGCATTCTGATTGTCAGAATAATCCTTTAGTGCCTCGTTTTCATCATCAGAGTCTTTTGCCTTGATAGACAGAGCAATGCCACGATTTTTACGATCCACACCCAACAATTTAGCTTCAAGCTTATCACCAACCTTAAGTACCGATGAAGCATCTTCTACACGGTCACGAGACAGTTCTGATGCACGTAATGTGCCTTCAACACCTTCACCCAGATCAATAATTGCGGCTTTGGCATCAACGGAAATAACGGTACCTTTAACAATGGAACCTTTTTTGTTTGCCGCAATGAAAGTAGAAATGGGATCCTGTTCCATCTGTTTGATGCCCAGTGAGATACGTTCGCGTTCCGCATCAATAGACAGCACAACTGCTTCAATAGAATCGCCTTTCTTATAATTGCGAATTGCCTCTTCACCGTTGTCATCCCAGGAAATATCTGACATATGAATCAGGCCATCAATTTCACCATTAAGACCAACAAACACACCGAAGTCAGTAATTGATTTGATGGTACCACTCACCTTATCACCTTTATTGTGGGTCGCAAAAAACTCATCCCAGGGGTTAACCTGACACTGCTTCATGCCCAGTGAAATACGCCGGCGTTCTTCGTCGATATCCAGAATCATCACTTCTTTTTCCTCACCCAGTGTTACAACTGTAGCGGGATTAACGTTTTTATTTGTCCAGTCCATTTCGGAGACGTGTACCAGACCTTCAACACCGTCTTCAATTTCAACAAAACAACCGTAGTCGGTAATATTGCTGACTTTACCAAACAGGCGTGAACCTTCAGGATAACGCCGCGCAATCTCTGCCCACGGATCTTCGCCCAGTTGTTTCAGACCCAGTGATACACGGGTTTTTTCTTTGTCAAACTTAAGCACCATTACTTCAATTTCATGGCCAACTTCAACAATCTCAGACGGATGACGAACACGTTTCCAGGCCATATCCGTAATGTGTAATAAACCATCAACACCACCTAAATCAAGGAACGCGCCATAATCCGTAAGATTTTTAACAATACCTTTAATTGACTTGCCTTCTTCAATACTGTTAAGCAAGGCTTCGCGCTCTTCGCTGTATTCATTTTCAACCACAGCGCGACGCGATACAACCACATTATTACGCTTCTGATCCAACTTAATAACTTTGAATTCCAGCTCTTTATTTTCCAGATAAGCGGTGTCACGTACTGGGCGTACATCAACCAGGGAACCTGGCAGGAAGGCACGGATATCACCCAATTCAACAGTGAAGCCACCCTTAACTTTTCCGGTGATAATACCTTTGATAATTTCTTCGGCTTCGAACGATTTCTCGAGCGTAATCCATGCTTTTGCACGTTTCGCTTTTTCGCGTGAAAGACGTGTTTCACCAAAGCCATCTTCAACGGCTTCCAGTACAACATCCACTTCATCGCCCACTTCCACTTCCAGCTCACCAGCAAGATTGGTAAACTCACTAACGGGGATGACCCCTTCAGATTTTAAACCTGCTGAAACGATTACGTAACCATCGGCGATATCAGTAACGATACCAATAACAACATTACCTGCTCCCATATCGGTTTGACGCAGGCTTTCTTCAAATAATTCGGCAAAATTTTCGGACATAGACATAATTTAAGATTAAGGTTTGTGTCAATCTGTTAATGCAACACAGAAAAAACACGGTTAGTTAATATTACAGCCTGCCTGGCAGCAGACCACCTTTTGTATCGTTTCCAGTATAACGCATGGAAACTACGGTATTATACGCTTATTTACCCACTGCATAACTTTTTCACTCACTTCTTTAATGTTATTCTCAGTGGTATCAATAATAATTGCGTCCTCGGCAGGTTTTAACGGTGCTGTTGCCCGATTTCTGTCCCGCGTATCACGAAGTTGCAAGTCTTTAATGACGGACGCGAGGGTAACATCTGCTCTCTTTTCTTTCAACTGCTTGTAGCGCCTTTGCGCCCTTTCCTCTACACTTGCCGTTAAAAATATCTTTAGTAACGCTTCGGGGAAAACTACTGTCCCCATATCACGCCCATCTGCAACCAGGCCCGGGGGCTGTAAAAAGCTACGTTGGCGTGCCAGTAATGCTGTTCTTACTGATGGAATTGTCGCCAGCTTCGATGCCTGCAAGCCAATTTCTTCAGTCCGAATTAGTGAGCTAACTTCTTCATTATCAAGATATATTCTCAACTCACCACAAACTTCCTGATAGTCAATGTGAAGATTTTCGGCCTGCGCCACCAATGCTTGTTCATTATCAACAATCCCTTCACGCGCAGCTTTGAACGCCGTTAGTCGGTATAAAGAACCACTATCGAGAATATGCCAATGAAGATGCTGGGCGACAAGCAGGCAAATAGTTCCTTTACCGACACCACTGGGACCATCCAGACAGATAACCGGCGGCTTATTCATCGATCACCTGAATATCAATGCCTGCGGTGCCGGCAAGGTTAGCAAAAGCAGGAAAAGACGTTGCCACATTATCACAATTTTCAATTTCAATTTTCCCATCACTGCACAGAGATGCCACGGTAAAAGCCATTGCGATACGGTGATCATCGTGGCTATATACTCTTCCCGCATGAAAAGCGGCAACATCGGGCTGACCCTGAATAATCATGCCATCAGCGGTGGCAGTCACCTCAACACCCAGTGTCTGCAAACCGTCCGCCATTACCTGTATGCGATCACTTTCTTTTACCCTCAGCTCTTCCGCACCAGTAATACGGGTTTCTCCTTCGGCACAGGCAGCAGCAATAAACAACACGGGAAACTCATCAATCGCCAGAGGCACCAGTGCTTCAGGTACATGAATGCCTTTTAACCGGGCACTGCGAACACGAATATCCGCTACCGGTTCACCACCCACTTCCCTTTCATTCAGCAGACTAAGATCCGCCCCCATTAGCTGTAGAATATTGATAATGCCGATACGTGTGGGGTTGACACCGACATGCTCAAGCAGAATATCCGAACCAGCAGCAATGCTGGCACCCACCATAAAAAAAGCAGCTGAGGAAATATCTGCCGGTACATCAATATCTGTTGCCTGCAAGGTTGCCGAACCCTGCACACAGACAGTCAACCCCTGCTCGTGCCGGATTATATTTACCGGCCAGCCAAAGGCTTTTAACATCCGTTCAGTATGGTCACGGGTGGTTACCGGTTCCGTAATGCAGGTTTGCCCATTGGCATACAGGCCGGCTAGCAGGCAGCAGGATTTAACCTGCGCACTGGCCATTGGCAGAATATATTGAATTGGCTGAAGACACTGGCCACCGGTAATTTTCAGCGGAGGCCGCCCCTTTTCAGCGGTTTCGATCACCGCCCCCATTTCTGTCAGCGGTTGCGTCACCCGCTGCATCGGACGTTTTGATAGCGAGGCATCCCCACACAGTTCAGTATTAAATGTCTGCCCGGCAAGCAGGCCCGCCAGCAGGCGCATAGACGTACCGGAATTACCTACATTCAAAGACTGAGCCGGTTGTTGTAAACCCTGCATACCCACACCATGAATGGTTACCTGGCCATTATCTGGCCCGTCAATATTAACTCCCATAGAGCGAAAAACCCGCAGGGTATTTAAACTATCCTCGCCATCAAGAAAACCACTGATGTGACTAACGCCTTCGGCAATCGCACCGAACATAATCGAACGATGGGAGATTGATTTATCCCCCGGCACACGAAGCTGGCCTTGCAGGTTTTTGCTCTGGTAACCAGGCTGTACAATAAATTTCATCTTTATTTTCTATTTACCCACCAGTATTTCTGGCTCGTATGTTAAAAAAATTTTTTATCTAAATTGAAACGACGAATGATTGCAGATAAATGCCCCATAGCAACAACCGTCTTTTTGCTGTGATACTTTAACGGATATGATGCTGCCCTGCCGTTTACATCTGGGTGATATAAAACACGATGACTACCTTTACCCTGGGGAACCTCTGATTAATAAATATTTCAAATCTGGGGTCGTGTTTTAATAGAAGGTTGGTTAACTTACTCCAGGAATATGTATTCGCCATTTAACCAATGGCAAAATTATTATTGTTTTGAAAATGCGAAAAGGGAAAGCCGCCTGCAAAAGTATTTCCTTCCACTGCCTGATGTGAGGCATTTGCACGAAGAGAACTTTCGGCTGTTTGCGCGAATATACGATAATACATTGGCAATGCAGGATGCAATAATAATTCTGGATTATCTTTAAATTCAGAAAAGCTCATTTGCATCTCTATCGCATCTTTTAATTTCCCCAGTGATTCTTCTTTAAAATCACCATAGCCCCATAAATCGAATTCAAGAGCGACAGCAGACCATACATCTTCTTCATTATCAAAGAAGCCGAGAACACTTAATAGGTGTTTCGCAAAAATCAGTCATATTCTGTTATCCGGTTCTGTTATCCGGTTATACCCCTAAGCTAAGAGGTGTATGACATCTTACACAATGATATAGGCCATTAAAATACCTATTTAGTTTAATTTCTAATAAACAGCCAATTGCCCCAGACTCAGTGGGCAGGTGTTGGATAAGCCTTGAAGGAGGAAACCCCGGGTTGTTGTGATGCGTTCAGCTTAGGAGAAATGACTATGGGGATTAGAGTAGTCACGCCTAGGTGTAAGTTAATGAAGTGTAAGCGTCTATCAGCAATACCAATCGCTGGAACACGTCCTGTTAAACAGTTAACTTGTGCCAGTACTGCGGGCACGGTGTGCCCATCAAAAACATTTGGGGCTGTCCCAGATAATTAACCCATGATTTCTTTAACCCATGATTTCTTTAACCCATTGCTCTCAATAAATCAGCCCAACCCTGTTTTTCAGCTTCAGGGGTAAATAATCTGGAACGCTGCTTGCATTGCGTTTCAAGCCGTTGCCAATAATCCGGTTCAGTCTCAGCTTTTAATAATAATTCGCGCAAACTCTGTGTCTCTTTTGCAGGATAATAACCGGCATAATCACCGCCCAGTAAACCAATATTGCCATCGATAGTCGAAGCAATTACGGGTAACCCGGCAACACAGGCTTCTGAAATTACATTCGCGCCACCTTCCATAATGGACGACAGCACCATCAGCGAGCAACGTCCGTAAGCCTGGCGAATTCGCCAGCGTGGTACTTCACCATACCAGTGGTAACGCGGATTAATTTTCATTTCTTCTGTGGCATACGCAGCCCATTCATCATTATGCGCTTTGCCGTAATGCAGAACTCTAATGCGACTATCTTCCAGTAACTGCCTGACTGCATACGCAGTACGCATTGAATCTTTCTCTTCTCGTAAATGCCCGACCACACAGATATCAAAATATTTTTTTGAGCGTTCTGGTACCCCCGGTAACGCCATTGCCGACTGGTAGATAACATGAACTTTATGGCGTGCGGATTCGGGTAGCACGCGACTTGCGAGATCATGCAATACCACCAGGTAATCAGCCGACTCGATCGAAGCAAGTGTGGGTTCGCGATGGCTGTGAAGAAACCGATATAAATCAGTGCCTGTCATTGCCACAACCAGGCATCGATCAGGATAGCGCTGTTTAAACGCGGCGATGGAGCTGGCGCTACGCCAGGCGTGTAAAGCAATCATTAAATCACAGGCTTCACCATGCCAGCTAACGTTAATACCCACACGATGACCAAGCTGGCGTAAAAAACCGGCCCAGCGCTGAGCCGTGGCTCGATTTCCGCTTAGTGATTTAACCGCCGCAGGTGTTATTATGCCAATATACATGAACCAATATTAAACGAATAAAATAAAGATTAAAGCGCTATTTTTCCTGAATTTAAAATGACAGATAAAACCATTACAGAACAGACTATCACCACATTGGTGAATAACTTGAATGATGCACGCCAGCGCACACTCGCGCTTGTCGAGGGACTGGATCAACAACAAATTCTTGGGCCGAAACTGGATATCGTTAACCCGTTGCTATGGGAAATTGGCCATGTTGCTTACTTCTATGAGCTCTGGACACTGCGTTACCTTGATGGGGCACCCCCTTTGCTGGCTAATGCCGATGCACTTTATGATTCAATCACCATCGCACATAAGGACCGATGGGATTTACCCCTGTTATCACTCGCAGAGACCAAAATCTATATGCAGCAGGTAAGCGAGGCCGTGATAGAACGTTTAAAACCTGATACTGTCTCAAAAAAAGATATTTACCTCACCCGGTATGCCCTGTTTCATGAAGACATGCATACCGAAGCGTTTACTTACACACGAAGAACACTGAATTACCCGGCACCCGTATTTGCTCATGCAGATTTAAATAATGCCAGTCATAATGCTGGCCCACTTGATGGCGACATTGAAATTCCCGGTGCTCGCTATTTACTGGGTGCAGAAAAAAGCACCAATTTCTGTTTTGATAATGAAAAATGGCAACACCTTGTTTTCATTAAACCCTACGCCATTGCACGCGCAGCAACAACTTACAAACAGTTTGCCGCATTTGTGGACGCTGGTGGTTATAACAATCCACAGTTCTGGGATGATGCAGGCTGGGCATGGCGACAGAAAAATAATAACACCGCACCCAATGGCTGGCGAAAAGAGGAGAATGCAACCTGGTTGATTAAATATTTTGATCAATGGGAAATCATGCGACCCGATGCAGCGGTTAGCCACATTAACTGGTATGAAGCTAATGCCTGGTGTCGCTGGGCGAAACGCCGCTTACCAACCGAAGCAGAATGGGAACTGGCCGCTTCCGGATCGCCGGATGATGATGCTATAAAACGAACATATCCCTGGGGCGATGAACCACCAACAGATAAACATGTCAATATGAATGGTCTGGCCATGCGTACCATTGACGTAGGGGCACTGCCTGATGGAGACAGCGCCTATGGTTGTCGGCAGATGCTGGGCAATGTCTGGGAATGGACAGCGGATATTTTTAATCCTTATCCGGGTTTTACCCCTGATATGTATCAGGATTATTCACAGCCTTTATTTGGTATCACGAAGGTATTACGCGGCGGCGCGTGGCCAACACGCTCACGCATGATTCGAAATAGCTGGCGCAATTATTATGCTGCCGATAGAAACGATGTGTTTGCCGGATTTAGAACCTGTGCGCTCTGACTTGGAAACATCCTGCCAAATCATTTTTTGCTAAACTTTTTGCTAAACCAGTAGCAAGTGGGTTACGATTACGTGTGTGGAAACACGACCTGTTTTTGCCTTAACATTAAGCGCGTCACTCAACGAGAGTCGGCAAATAGACATAAATTAAATGAGATTCAGTACATTTTTCGATGGAATATAAAGACTATTATCAAATAATGGGGATTGAGCGCAGTTCAACTCAAGATGAGATTAAGCGCGCTTACCGTAAACTCGCACGTAAATATCATCCTGACGTAAGCAAAGAAAGCAATGCTGAAGCTCGCTTCAAGGAAGTGGGCGAAGCCTATGAAGTACTCAAAGATCCTGAAAAACGCGCAGCCTATGACCAATTAGGGGCTAACTGGAAAGCTGGACAGGATTTTAATGCACCACCCGACTGGGATGCCGGATTTGAATTCGGCGGCGGTGGCTATACTGGTAAAAGCGGTTATCAATCGCAGGGGTTTAGCGGTGCGGATGCTGAAGCCTATAGTGACTTTTTTGAATCACTTTTTGGGCAGAGTTTCCGCCAGGGCGACAGCCAGTCTCAGAGCGGCTATCAACAACAGTCCGGTTTCAACTCAACCGGCAGTGACCACCATGCCAAAATTCTGGTTGACCTGGAAGATGCCATGCATGGCACTACCCGTTCAATCAGCCTACGGGTTCCTGGTGTTGATCGCTCTGGCCATGTTTCCACAAAAGAACGTATTCTCAAAATTAATATCCCCAAAGGCATTAAACAGGGCCAACATATTCGTCTCATTGGTCAGGGCAATCCAGGCATGGGCAAAGAAGGTAAGGCAGGTGATTTATACCTTGAGATCGAATTTAATCCACACAGTATTTATCGCGTTGAGGGTCGTGATGTATATCTGGATTTACCTCTGGCCCCGTGGGAAGCTGCGCTGGGTGCAAATATAAAAGTACCAACACCCGGCGGTGTTGTTGATATGAAAATCAAACCGGGCGCTACCAATGAAAACAAAATGCGACTGAAGGGTCGCGGCATTCCTGCAAGTTCCGGTAATAACAACACTGGTGATCTTTATGTGGTATTGCAGATTACTTTACCTGCGGCAAAAACCGAAAGCGAAAAAGCTATTTTTGAGAAGATGAAACAGGTTTTTAATTTTAACCCGCGCAGTAAATTAGGAGTGTAATAATGAAGCAGGCAACCGATATTCTAAGTGGGCATATCGTTGAAAATGAAACGCATTTAACCCTGCGCCAGCTATGTGATACCTGCGCGGTACATGCCGAGTATATAATCAACCTGGTCAATGAGGGTGTCATTGAACCCACAGGTGTGGAGAAATCACACTGGTATTTTAGCGGTGTAACCATAAAGCGTGTGCGCAAAGCGAAAAATTTGCAACGTGATCTCGGCGTTAATCTTGCCGGTATCGCATTAGCACTGGAATTAATTGATGAAATTGAGCAGCTACGTTCGAACTTGTATCATACGGGTCATTAAGCACTTTCATCCCCACGAAAAAGCCAGGGACGCTCTAAATATTACTGAACCAAATGAAAAGGATACCCATGGTTAAAGACACGCGGTGAATACATCCCTGTAGACTCGACACCTGCATCCTTGCGGCTGACGGTCTTGAATTATGGGTAGCCTTTTCATCTGTACTGTTAGTAAGTCGTGAAGGAGAACAACTATTTATCTGAAACCCACTACCCTCCCTTCTTGTCATCCAGCATACTTTTCAAATCTGCAAACGGATTAAATGTTGCTTCGGGCGCTTTCCCCCCACCCAGTGTAATCCCCTGACTAGCTAATGCCTCGGTCTGCCGCTGATGTTCATTATCATGGCAATACATGCACAACAGCTCCCAGTTACTACCATCTGAAGGATTAAAATCATGATCGTGATTTCTATGGTGCACGGTTAATTCAGTTAAATTAGCGCGTGTGAATTCACGAGCACAACGCCCACAAATCCACGGGTATAACTTTAATGCCTGTTCACGATAACCGTGTCCACGTTTTTCACTTTCGCTTCGCGCTTTTGCAACAATCTGATCCAGTTTATCGCTGGAAGCTCTATTACCTGACGATTTTGCCATACCTCACCTGTTTTATTTTATTCGACTCAGTCGTATTACTGAAACGGATACTTATGGTTCAAGACCGTCAGCCGCAGGGATGCGGGTGTCGAGCCTACATGGATGCATTGACGGCGTGTCAACAACATAAGTCTCCGTTTCATCCATCCTGTTAGTTACTCTGTACAAAAAAATGCACACCCAATAATTGTAATGCTAATATAGCAGCATCAGGCTTCAGAAAAAACGGCAACCACGGGTTAATTTTATGAATTTATATAATAAAAAACCACTTATCCCTCTTTATATTGCAATTCTGCTGGTATTTTTAAATACCAACACATTCGCTGCACCTGTTTCCGTTCAGTCTGAGTTCAACGCTTATAAAAATCAGCAACAACAACAATTACAAACAGTTAATAATCAATTTATTCAATACAAAGAAAAATTACGTAAAGCTTTTGCTACATATAAAAAGAAAACCGCCGAGGTATGGGGGAAGCAGAATGTAATGCCAGATAAAACTAACTGGGTGGATTTTCAAAAGACGATTAATCAGCGCAGCATTGTTGATTTTAAACAGGGCAAGGTTAATGTTGAAATTGCCGTTCCCATTAATACTGACAGATCCAACCGGCAGATTAAAAATAACTTAAAAAACAATATTCAGTCATTATTGAACCAGCCTGCTGACACACGAAGCATGTCTGAGATTGCGCAGCAACCAGCAATAAAATCTAACTGGCAATCCGGCCGATCTAAGGCACTGCCCGTACTCCAAAATCAGGTTGCTGATGCACAGGGAAATGAAGTCAAGCCTGCTGACTACGGCGCACTGGCAAAAAAACTGGCGAATAATGCCAGAAAAAAAATTGTCCGTGGTAACGATGGAAAGCTACGTATCGTTTATGAAGCTCAGTTCAAGCTGGTGCCAGACAATATAAAAATACGGGCAAAAAGATACCAGAAAACAATCAATGAAAATGCGACTCAACAACAACTAAAAGCAGGATTAATTTTTGCCATAATTGAAACAGAAAGTATGTTTAATCCCACTGCTCGATCACCTGCCCCAGCATTTGGCTTAATGCAACTGGTTCCAACCAGTGGAGCACGCGATGCTTACTACTATCTTTATAACAAAGATAAAGTTGTCACCGATACCTACCTGTATGACCCAGGAAATAATATAAAACTGGGTTCAGCTTATTTACACCAGTTGTATTACAACTATTTTAAAGGCATTAAATCAGACCAGAGCCGTTTATGGGCAACCATTGCCGCCTATAACACGGGCACGGGAAATGTATTTAAAAGCTTTGCTGGTCGATACCGCCGCGCACAGTTTGGAACCCGCGAAAACTGGAAACGCATAGCACTAAATGCGATAAACCGGCGTTCACCTGAACAGGTGTATACGCATATGAGAAACACATTACCCTATGCTGAAACACGCCATTATATTCAGACGGTACGCAATCGAATACCAAAATATATAGATAATTAACCGGCCGATAATTAACGCCAGGAAAATGCAATGAAACCTTTTCTCTTACATTCTGTTTCCACCCTGAGTACAGGCCTGTTAGGGTACTTTTGTTTCGGCCTGATTAGTCTAAACAGCTATGCTAATGATATTATCAGCACAAAAAATATTGGTATGGAGCTGGCAAGAGATATTGCCAGTGAAAGCATTAAGGCGTGTAGAAAAAAAGGTTATCAGGTAAGTGCCGTTGTAGTTGATCGCAATGGCATACAACGTGCTGCACTGCGCGATGACCTTGCACCACGCTTTACCCTGCAAATTGCCGAGGAAAAGGCGAACAGTGTCATTCTGTCCGGCGTAAGCTCAGGTCAGTTAAGAAAAAATCGCAGTGATATTCGGGCCGATCTAAATCATATAAAGGGATTAATCATTATGCAAGGAGCACTGCCCATTATTGCGGCGGGCTCACGTATTGGAGCCATTGGCGTTAGTGGTGCACCCGGAGGAGATATTGATGAATCCTGTGCGAGACAGGCACTGGTTAAATTAAATGGCCGCCTTGAATTTGCTGAATAATCTATTATATTTCGCTCTAACATTACTCGCAGTAAGTTACCCTTAGTGTGTTCATAGATCCTTCAGCAGCCTGTCGGTTCTGAGCCGTTGTAGAGAGAAAAACCAATCGAGCCTAGGGCACTATTGCTGTCCGTACCTGCTTTACTATTTCAGCGATGGCAGGATTCGACGATGCCATTTTACCCATTAACAGCTCAAACAGTGTCTGGTCAGGATAGCTGAGCAGAACCTCAAATGTTCCACGCTGAATGATGCTGAGTTGTGCATACTGTGTATCTAAAAAAGCATTGAGTAATATATCCAGCTCCAGCATACCACGTCGACATTGCCAGCGCAGTGCTGATAAGGAGGAGACAGAAACTGCTTTACCAGGTGGCTTTTCTGTAACCATTATAACGAACGTGTCACCATCCGCTTTTTAATATTACCAATGGCTCTGGTTGGATTCAACCCTTTAGGACAAACCTGAACACAATTCATGATCGTACGACAGCGGAATAATTTAAACGGCCCTTCCAGATCTTCAAGGCGTTGCTCCATTGCCTGATCACGGCTATCTTCAATAAAACGTGATGCCTGTAACAAAGCCGCAGGGCCAAGAAACTTATCCGGATTCCACCAGAAAGAGGGACAGGATGTTGTACAACAGGCACACAGGACACATTCATACAAACCATCAAGTTGTTCGCGCTGTTCTGGCGTCTGACTTAATTCAACTTCAGGCATGGGGTCAGTTACTGTCAGATACGGTTTTACCGCCCGGTATTGCTTATAAAACTGATCCATGTCGATAATAAGATCGCGGATAACAGGCAATCCTGGTAAAGGATTAATTACCACCGGCTGTTTTAATGAATCCAGCGAAGTAATACAGGCAAGGCCATTCATACCATTGATATTCATGCCATCTGAACCACAGACACCTTCACCACAGGAACGCCGAAAACTTAACGTCTCATCCTGTTCATCTTTAATGCGCAGTAAAGCTGTCAGCAACATCGTTCCAGGTTCGATATTATCCAGTTCAAAATTCTGCGTATAGGGTTCTGCCTTTTCTTCCGGGTTATAACGATAGATTATAAATTTCATTCCATACTCCCGCGATCTTTCAGAAAAATCAAAATGGGTTTAAATTTTTATTAGTAAACTCTGGGTTTGGGCGGGAAACTGTCAACTGTCATTGGTTTAGTGCGAACAGGTTTATAATCCAGCCCATGTTCTAATGAGTATAAACTGTGACGCATCCAGGCCTTATCATCACGTTCGGTATAATCAATGCGTGAATGTGCACCACGACTTTCTTTACGTGCGTAAGCAGAATGAATGGTTGCCAGCGCCACACCCATTAAATTTTCCAGTTCCAGCGCTTCGACCTTTGCGGTATTAAAGAGCTTACTTTGATCTTCAATTTTTGCATCTTTCATACGCGCAACAAGTTGTTCGACTTTCTCAACCCCTTCCTGCAAAACCCCATCATTGCGAAAAACGCCGCAATATGTCTCCATCACCTGTTTAAGTTCAGCACGTAATACCGCTACCGGCTCCCCCTGAGAATGGGGTTTGTCCCAGCGTTGCAGACGCTGCATTGCGGCATCAACGCTTGACTCATCCATCGGGCGATGATAACGGTTTTCACCCAGATACTCGACAATATGATTTCCCGCAGCGCGACCGAATACCAGAATATCCAGTAATGAATTACCCCCCAGTCGGTTACCACCATGAACGGAAACACAGGCGCATTCTCCTGCCGCGTATAAACCGGCGACAGGTTCTTCGGGCGTATCTTTAACTGGCACGACCACCTGACCAAAACGATTAGTAGGAATGCCTCCCATTATATAATGCGCGGTGGGAAGAACGGGTATTGGCGTATCTACTGGGTCGATGCCCAGAAAGGTAATGCAGGTCTGCCGAATACCGGGCAGACGTTTCTGTATTACCGCCTCACCAAGATGGTCCAGTTTTAATAAAACATACTCTTTATTCGGCCCACACCCGCGGCCTTCACGAATTTCGGTAACGATTGCACGACTCACCACATCGCGGCTGGCAAGATCTTTGGCAGTGGGTGCATAACGCTCCATCAGGCGCTCACCATCACCATTCAACAGATAGCCACCTTCACCACGCACGGCTTCGGTAATCAACATGCCTCGCCCAGCAACGCCCGTAGGGTGAAACTGAACAAACTCCATATCCTGTAATGGAATGCCTGCACGTAGTGCCATCCCCATACCATCGCCAGTGTTAATCAGCGCATTCGTGGTAGTTTTAAACTGCTGTCCAGTCCCTCCGGTCGCCAATAAGGTCGTTTTGGCTTCAATCACCATCACTTCACCATCATGAATATTAAAGATTAATGCGCCCAGTACATGACCTGCGCTATCCTTAAGTAGATCAACCGCAAAATACTCATCAAAAAAATGGGTTTTAGCTCGAATGTTCTGTTGATACAAGCTATGTAAAATAGCATGGCCGGTACGGTCAGCGGCAGCACAGGTACGTACAGCCTGCTCACCACCAAAATTTAAACTCTGACCACCAAACGCACGTTGATAAATTTTGCCATTATCAAGGCGAGAAAACGGTACGCCAAAATGCTCCAGTTCATACACTGCTTTGGGTGCGGCTCGACACATGTATTCAATGGCATCCTGATCGCCCAGATAATCGCCACCTTTAACCGTATCAAACATATGCCAGTGCCAGTTATCCTCAGTTACATTTGCCAGCGCTGCATTCATACCGCCCTGGGCGGCGACAGTATGCGAGCGCGTTGGAAATACTTTTGAGACTACCGCCACACTGACATCGGCTTCAGCCAGTTGTAATGAAGCCCGCAGCCCGCCTCCACCAGCACCAATAATCAAAGTATCAAACTGGCGATGTTGTATCTGACTCATAAAAAACCTCAGGTAACCATGGACAGTAACAGGATACGAAATACCCATAAACCACTGCCCAGTAAAATCCCAATAAGCATCCCAAAAATAAATATGCGTAACATGATGTTGTGTACATAATCCAGTACTACATCACGCATACCTATCCAGACATGAAATAAAAGCGCTATTACAAACAGACCTACAGTTGTCGTATTCAGCGGACTAAACAGCCAGCTTCGCCAGGCATCAAACCCCATTGTCGCAACATCTGCTGTTAGCAGGCAATAGGCGACATAAAGAGTAAATAGCAGTATATAAACCGCACTAACGCGTTGAATCACCCACGGGCGCAAACCTTCCAGTACATATAAACTCATCTAACAACCCCGTAAATAATGGCTAGCACGGTGATTACTTCAGCAATAATAACCAGCCACGCACCCAGGCGCGAGGCGACTTTTTCTACGCCCCTGTCCGCATCAATCAACAGAAAACGAATACCAGAAAAAAAATGATGAGCGAAAGACCACAGCAGTAGAATTAATATAAAAACGACAAACGGTTGGTGAAGAATTTGCTGTGCCTGATGATACTCTGAGGGTGATGTCACCGACAAATCCAGCAGATACACCGCAAGAGGGAGACTTAAAAACAGTAATACACCTGTGGCACGATGTGTCAGAGAAACCACACCAGGTAGAGGCAGGCGAATTTTAAATAAATTCAAATAGACTGGACGTTTATTATTAATATTATTCACTATTACATCCTTTAGACAGTTCATCCTGTCTGAAACACCTGGTCATAAAATGACTAATCAGGTTTGGGTAATGTTACTAATTTTGGTTGTTCTTCCAGGTGTTTTTACTTCTATAATAAACAAGTTTTATTTACAAAAAACGAAACAGTTCCGATGCAAACTTGGACTAAAATTACAGGTATGTCAAGGCGGTTAATTCGATCCAGGGAGAAGCAAGAATAAATGCATCCACGACACAGGATAATCACCCCATGTATTAACGTAAACCATCTACCCTTAATACAACATACTAACAGGATGGATAAAAAGGCTACCGATTGCTCAAGACCGTCAGCCGTAGGGATGCGGATGTCGAGTCTACATGGGGGTATTGACAGCGTGTCTTGAACAATCGGTAGCCTTTTTATCTGTTTCAGTATCAGTAATAGATATACAATATTTACTATAGAAGATTGACGGGGTAGCCGTGATTGCCGAGCATCGCTTACTACCTATATAATGTAATGCACTTAATCCGCTCGCTGGCAAAAATAAAACCAGACGAAAACAGATAACCCCATACAAGAACTGGCACATACCATGAATACTGACTGGAACCAACTTCAACACAAAACACATGATAAGCATCATAATTATGACCCGTCAAACGAGAACGCACAGGCTCGCGATGGTAACATTCTATGTAATTTATCGCATTATGGCCTAATTGTAATTGCTGGCTCAGATGCGGGTGATTTTATACAGGGACAGTTCACCAATGATATTTCTAAGGTGGATGCCGAAACAGCTCAGCTCAGTGCACTGTGCAATAACAAAGGACGAATGATCGCTAATTTCACATTGTTTCAGTACCAGCAGAATTATTTTATTAGCCTCCACCAGGATCTGGTTGACACTGTTACCGAGCATCTAAAAAAATATATTCTACGCGCACAGGTAGCCATACAATCTGTCACCAACCAGTTAATTCAAACAGGCATTAGTGGTGAAGTCGCCTGCACCAAACTAGCTACATACCTTCAAGTACCAGATAATATGCCACTCAGCCAGATAAAAAATACGGTTTATGCCAATGCGGATTATATTGTTATTAAAACTACCGATACACAACCACGCTACCAGATCTTTGCTGAAGCGTCTAAAACCAGCGAGTTATGGCGATCAATCACTAACGTCGCAACGCCTGTTCATACCAACGCCTGGGAATATCTAAATATTCAGGCAGGTATTCCCATAACCAATGCTCACTCAACGGAACAATTTGTTCCTCAAATGACCAATCTGGAGCTGCTTGATGGCATCAGTTTCAGTAAGGGCTGTTATACTGGACAGGAAATCGTCGCACGCATGCACTATCTTGGCAAACTTAAAAAACGCATGTATAAAGTGCATATCGGGCGCAGGAAAAATGAAGCTCCACCTAAAGCAGGCGATAAAATTTTTGCTAAAAACGCCAAAGCTGGACAAAATACCGGCATGCTGCTTGATGCGCAAATCAACCCGGAAATAGGATACGATGCACTCGCTGTACTGCAAATTGCTGATATTGATTCGCTACTGACACTGCATGATGCAGCTGGCCCAGCTATTTCTATCGAAACACTACCCTATTCACTCACTTGAAAAGGCTACCCATTGTTAAAGACATGTGGTGAATACATCCATGTCGACTCGACACCCGCATCCCTGCGGCTGACGGTCTTGAACAATGAGTAGCCTTTTCACCTGTACTGTTAGCCAGCCACTTTACACAGAATGAATCAAAAGCGCCCTGACAATTAGAAATTTATACTGGCTCTACCCAACATGTACAGACAAGCCCGCTATACTTATCGTAACTGAACCAAGTTGCTACGCCGAGCTGCATCATCCAAACCCGACAAACTCTTTGCCGACCATTATTTCTATCGCTCATCGCGGTGATAGCAAGCATCATCCTCGCATTTAAGCTATTTTCTGCATTCGAAAACAAAAGCTTACTCGAACAGATAGAATCAAATGGCGAACTTATCGTTGTTACACGCAATAATCCCACAACTTATTACCAGGATGTCGATGGACCGGCTGGCCTCGACTATGAAATGGCAAAACTGTTTGCCGATTATCTCGGCGTAAAACTCACACTGATTGTACCGAATTCACTCAGTGATTTACTGCAAAAAATCAGCAGTGGTGTCGGCGATATTGCGGCGGCGGGATTAACCGTAACAAAAGAACGCGAAAAGAAGTTTCGCTTTGGTCCATCATATCAAAAAATAACGGAACAACTGGTTTATAATACAACACAATATCGACCGAAAAATTTATCTTCTCTCGGTAACGGACTGCTTGAAATTGTAGCCAATTCAAGTCATGAAGAACGATTAAAATATCTTAAAAAATCAATACCAGACCTTAGCTGGAAAGAGAACGCCGAACTGGACAGCGAAGAATTGCTGCAACTGGTCTCAGATGGGGTAATTGATTACACCATCGCTGACTCAAATGAAGTAGCACTCAACCAGCCTTATCTATTAAATCTACGTGTCGCATTTAACGTGAGCAAGCCGGAATCACTGGCCTGGGCACTGCAAAAAACAGACGATAACAGCCTGTTACTAAAAGTGCAGGCCTTTTTCCGCAAGATTAAAAAAGATGGCGAACTTACCCGACTCATAGAACGCAATTACGGTCATGTTGAAGAATTTAATTATGTTGGTACAAAAGTTTTTCGTCGCCACATAGCAACTCGACTACCCGCCTATCGAAAAATGTTTCAGGCCGCAGCTAAAAAATATAACCTTGACTGGCGCTTACTGGCTGCAATTGGTTACCAGGAATCACACTGGAATCCAAAAGCCACTTCACCAACCGGGGTACGAGGGATTATGATGCTAACAAGGAAAACAGCGCATGATCTTAATATAAAAAATCGACTTGACCCAGCCAGTAGTATTGAGGGTGGTGCAAAATATTTTAGCCAGATTCTAAAACGAATCAATCAGAATATCCCATTGCCTGACCGCTTATGGTTTGCAATGACAGCGTATAATATTGGTTATTATCACTTGCAGGACGCACGCAAAATCACTCGACTAAGAAATAAGAATTCAACCAGCTGGTTAGATGTAAAAAAATCATTGCCGCTGCTGGCCAGAAAAAAATGGTACAGAAAAACCCGCTATGGCTATGCAAGAGGCTGGGAGCCAGTACAGTACGTTGAGAATATTCGTAGCTATTACAATATTCTTAAATGGGTTGATGACGCTAACAACAATAAAACGGTGACCGTACCATCACAGTTCCTAAAGATGCCCAACAGCTTATAACTTAACCCATTTCTATAACTTAACTCACTCTGTAAACTGACATCCTCAGCCACACATTAAACCAATGAGAAAATTAGTTTAACCGGCAGATTTCTGCCGATAAAACAACCCTTCTGGATGTTCAACACGCTCAAATCTACTCGAGTTAACCACCTGATCTTCACCGACAATTAAAATACCAGCAGAGGATAACTGGCCGACAAACTTGTCTAGTATACCGGCTCGATAGCCATTAGAAAAATAGGTCAGAATTTCTGGGCTGATAATAATATCGACCTCACCAATGTAATCACAATTCTCAAGTAAGTCACAGTGACTAAAACTAACTTTTTCCGAAATTTTAGGTTTAACTTCCCAAACCTCACCGGAGGCATCACCATACGCCTCATTAAGGTCATCGCGCTTTACAAAATACATCGAGAGTAGATCCTGATACATGCCCTCCATTCGGCTGCTTTGGTAACAGGCTCGCTGTGCCTGTGCAAGCCCATCACCAGAAACATCTGTCGCAATAATTGAAACTTGTTTCTGCTGATTATTCTTGCGATTGTATTCCGCAACATCAATTGCAATACTATAAGCGAGTGAACCATCACCACATCCAGCCACCCATAATCGGACTTCGCCCATTACATTATCCAGTATATAGTGGTGCAATAGATGTGAGATCGTCGGGTAGTCGAACCAGTTAGAATCGCTAACCGTAATTGCTGCGAGTATGTCGGAGTTCAACCTGCCAACCTCTGAACGGCGCATTTTTTCTGCCAGATCAATAATAGAGTCCAGCTCAAATGCCTGCATAACCCGATTTAGTTTTGCCAGAATCGTCGCCCTTTGCTCTTCCGCAATCACGACACCTAAGACATCCTGGAAAGCCAAAGATAACTTCTGGTAATCGTCAATTTGTTGTGAAATGGCAGATGACATAATTAATCCCTGTAAAAATGGATAAAAGAATGCCTACAAGCATAGAATGAATTTCACGAACTGCAATTATCTGTACCATTATTAGCGATATTATTATCTTGGCAGTGAAAATAACTCTCGACTTTTAAGCGCTCGACCATCCAGGTGAAAATTAATCACATAACGCATCAATCGCTTTAACTGCAGTAATTGCTGTCTATCCTGCCGTAACTGAGAGTAATCTTCACGCATAAGCGCGAGCAGGGTAACTCCCTGCAAAACAGGCATCGACGATGACGGTGATAGCGTTAGCCGATCACAGACAACGGGGCCATGTTCAACATGGTAGCAATAGAATTGTTCGGCAACCACATCCTGCCCGGAGTCAGCATCCTGGCCAAATAACAAACCAAAACCCAGTAATTCAAGCAATTTTATTTCAAATTTTCGCAGTTCAATTTCAATTTCTGATGCCGTTTCTAATGTATAGAGACAATGATGATAATGATCAAAAATGGCTTTATGCGTGGCATCACCTCTATGCAATAAATACATCAGCAACTCATTGATGTAGATAGCACAAAGCAGCGGCTGGTGAGATAGATGCGGGGGTTGAACATACGCACATTCCACCAGCCTCAAATACGGCAAGCTGCCGTTTCCCTGCCAGCTCACTAATAACGGTAAAAATAATTGCAAATTACCGGCAATTCTGGATTTAGGCCCACGACTACCACGAGACATTAGCGACAGACGGCCATAGTCGCGCGTAAAGATATCCAGAATCTGACTACTTTCACGGTAATTTCTTTTGTGGAGAATATAGGCTGGCTGCGTATTAACCTGTGGCATACAAAACGCTTATTGTTCGCTATAGCCGAGTCCGCGTAATGCCCGTTCATCATTCGACCAGCCTGCTCTTACTTTCACCCACAGGTTGAGATAGACCTTATTATTAATCATCGAACTAATTTCCTGTCTGGCTCGAGTGCCAATACTTTTCAGTCGTTCACCTTTTCGCCCAATAATAATAGACTTCTGCCCGTCGGTTTCGACAAAAATGGTCGCGTGTATATGGACTATATCGGTTCGGTCTTCATATCGGTCAATTAATACTGTGGAAGCATAAGGTAATTCCTGACCAAGTTCTCGCACAATTTTCTCTCGGATAATTTCTGTGGCAAGAAAACGTTCACTACGGTCAGTGATTTGATCGCTGGAAAAAAAATGTTCCGCTTCAGGCAACAAGGAGGAAACTTTTTTCTCCAGCTCATCAAGATTAATATTATTCAGTGCCGAAACAGGTATAACTGCATTAAACGGGTATTTTGTTTTTATTTTTTCAATAACAGGTAAAAGATCATGCTTTTGCTTAAACCGATCTATTTTATTTACCACCAGAATGACGGGGGCTGTTACATGCTGAAACAGCTCAATGACGGCCTGATCTTCGTCTACCCACTGTGTCGCCTGCACTACGAACAACACTATATCAACATCATTAAGCACCGATGTTGCCGCTTTGTTCATATATTTATTAATGGCTGCGCCGCTACGCTGATGAATTCCTGGAGTATCGACATAGATCATCTGTATCTGCTTAACTGTTTTTACACCCAGAAGCTGATGGCGTGTTGTTTGTGGCTTTCTTGAGGTAATGCTCAGCTTCATACCCAGTATGTGATTGAGCAAAGTAGATTTGCCTACATTCGGTCGACCAACAATAGCGATATAACCACAACGGCTCGCTTTACTCGCCATATTATTGTTATTGGTCATGGTTTTTACTCAATTTGATCGTCACGCTTATTAAGGCTTTTTCAGCAGCCATTTGCTCGGCCTTACGGCGACTTTTACCTTCGCCTTTTACCTTTATTTTTAGTTCAGACATAACACATTCAATATGAAACAACTGTGCGTGCGCCTTACCCGAAATACGCTGAACATTATAAATAGGTAAGCCATAGTGGCGTGACTGCAATAGTTCCTGCAGCTGTGTTTTAGCATCTTTTAAGCTTTGCAGATCGGTACTGTCAGACAGCCTGTTTTGATACAGTCGGATAATTAATTTTTGACAGGGTTCAAAACCGCCATCGCGGTAAACCGCACCTAAAATACTTTCTACGGCATCCGCCAGAATAGAAGGTCGGCGAAAACCACCACTTTTCAATTCACCGGAGCCAAGCTTGATTACCCCACCCAAACGTAATTCAAGTGCTATTTCAGCCAGTATGTTTTTATTCACCAGGCTAGCACGCAAACGGCTTAAATCACCTTCATCGACATCAGGATATAATTTAAAAAGTTCATCCGCAATCACAAAATTTAGAATACCATCGCCTAGAAACTCAAGGCGTTCGTTATTCTTTGAACTAACGCTTCGATGGGTCAGCGCTTCGTCAAGCAGACTGGGATTATTAAAAACATAGGCCAGTTGTTTCAGTAACGCAGTTTGCGAATCAGATTGCAGCATACAAGTGTAAGAGCCGGTTTAATTTCGGTTTAGGTCGATGTAAAAAAGCCCTGATTAAGCCGGTACATCCCTAGCGTAATGGAACCGTCGTTTCATGGTGGAACCTGATGATATAGTCCAGATTACCCAGTAATTTCCCTGTCGGTGCATAATTAATGGTAACAATATTCTCACCACGCCCCCTTTTAATCTTTATATTTTCTGGTTTTAGTGAATACACACTATTCATACGTAGCCGCTTCATTATCAATATTCGCAACTGATTCGTGTTCAGTCCACGGGCATCAGGATCAGCCGGTAACTCTTTGAAAATCGTCTTGACTGACGCATCTGTTATATACACCGGAATGATTTTCATCGCGATAACAGCCTGAAATAATAGATATACCAGTACAATAATCCAGCTAATTAATGTCAATCCTTTTTGCTTATGCATTACTTTTCTCTCTGCCTTTTACGGGCGACTGAATCGATAAAAGAACATCATTAAACTGGGTAAAAGTCTAGAATCTGGCGACTTTATAACAATCAGACAAACGCTTATTTGATCCTCATACCGATCCGATTCCAGTGCCATTCATCACTGTAATGCATCCAGATCATAAAGGCTCTACCGACTAAATTTTTCTCAGGGACAGGCCCCCATACGCGACTATCACTACTGTTATCTCGATTATCACCCATACAAAAATACATGTTTTCCGGCACAATATATTCACCCTGTAATACATTCGGTCTGGACGGCATTAATAGAATATCATGTTTTACACCCAATAGATTTTCTTTGTATTCATTTGCATGGGTTTGCCCGGGACCATCATAGGGACCAATCAACTGTTTTTTTATCGCCTTACCGTTCACGTAAAGAACCTTATTGTAATAAGCAATATGATCACCAGGTAATCCTACAACACGTTTTATATAATCCACTGACGGATTACGTGGGTAACGAAAGACTACAACATCACCGCGTTTAGGCTCAGATATGTTGATAATTTTTTTATCCCATACGGGTATACGGATACCATAGGTGAATTTATTTACCAGAATAAAATCACCAATATACAGTGTCGGTAACATCGAGCCAGAAGGAATTCTAAAAGGCTCTACTACAAAACCACGCAATAAAAATACAATCAATAAAACCGGGAAAAAAGATTTCGCATATTCGACAACAACCGGTTCTTTTCTATCCTGGTTGATTTCAACGCCCTTTTGTACCAGCGTACTTGTTTGTACAACATTCACACGTTTTGGTGCAAAAATAAATTTATCAAGTAACCAGATAGCTCCAGTTATACAGACACCCATCAATAAATAAAAAGAAAAATCAAAAATCATCTTATCAATTACCCAGTTATATTAACTATTTAGTTATATTTTTAATTATCCATATCCGTTATTAACCCGGGGGATACTGGTTCGTCCAGCTATAAAACATCAGCATCCACCCTATTGTCAATGGTTAGTCATTAACCTTAAGCACTGCCAGAAAAGCTTCCTGCGGAATTTGGACTTTGCCAAACTGCTTCATCCGTTTTTTACCGGCTTTCTGTTTTTCAAGCAACTTACGTTTACGTGAAACATCACCACCATAACATTTTGCAGTAACATTCTTACGTAAGGCTTTTACAGTTGTTCTAGCAATAATATTGCGTCCAATAGCCGCCTGAATAGCAATATCAAACATCTGCCTTGGAATTAGCTCTCGCATTTTTTCCGTAACATCTCGACCTCGTCGCATACTGACATCGCGGTGTGCGATAATAGCTAATGCATCAACCCGCTCGCTATTAATCAATATATCAACTTTCACCAGATCGGCCACCTGAAAATGATCAAACTCATAGTCAAACGAAGCGTAACCGCGACTCACTGATTTAAGGCGATCAAAGAAGTCCAGCACGACTTCACTCAGTGGCATTGCATAATTTAGTGAAACCTGATTTCCCACATATTGCATATCTAACTGCACACCACGCTTTTCAATGCACAGCGTCATCACATTCCCCAGATAAACCTGCGGTACGAGGATATTAGTCTTGATTATCGGCTCACGAATTTCTTCAATTAGATTAACTTCAGGCAAATCTGAAGGGTTATGAATTTCAAATAATTCATCTTGAGTCGTTAGCACCTGATAGACCACGGTTGGTGCCGTGGTAATGAGATTTAGATCATATTCACGTTCCAGCCGCTCCTGAATAATCTCCATGTGTAACATGCCAAGAAAACCAATCCGAAAGCCCAGTCCCAGCGCGGAAGAATTTTCTGGGTCATACTGTAGTGAGGCATCATTAAGCGTCAATTTGTCAAGCGAATCGCGAAAATCATTGTAATCATCCGAACTAACCGGGAACATACCAGCAAAAACCCGCGGCTGTATTTCCTTAAATCCAGCTAACGGCTCGAGCGCAGGATTATCCAGCATGGTGATCGTGTCGCCAACTTTAGCAGAGTCAATTTCCTTGATATTAGCAATAACATATCCCACCTGCCCCGCAGCTAAAACCTTGTCATCCCGACGCTTGGGTGTAAACACACCCACCTTATCAACCAGATAACTACGCTGTGTCGACAGCATCATCATTTTTCTGTTGGGGATTATTTTTCCCTGCATAATACGCACCAGCACGATGACACCAACATAGGAATCAAACCATGAGTCGATAATCAGTGCCTGCAAAGGCGCATCCAGATCACCTTCCGGTGGTGGTATCTCAGCCACCAGCTGTTCCATTAATTCATGTACACCCTGCCCAGTTTTAGCACTAATTTCTAATGCATGACTCGCATCAATGCCAATAATTTCTTCAATTTCAGCCTTCACTTTTTCAGGATCGGCGGCAGGTAAATCGATTTTATTGAGTACAGGAATAACTTCCAGCCCCTGTTCAATAGCGGTATAACAGTTGGCGACACTTTGCGCTTCAACTCCCTGTGACGCATCGACTATTAATAGAGCGCCCTCGCAGGCCGCCAGTGAACGTGACACTTCATAGGAAAAATCAACATGGCCGGGGGTATCAATAAAATTAAGCTGATACGTTTCACCGTCGTCAGCTTTATAGTCCAGCGTGACACTTTGTGCTTTTATAGTGATACCGCGCTCACGTTCAATATCCATTGAATCAAGCACCTGTGCTTCCATCTCGCGTTCACTTAAACCATCGCAGGACTGGATGAGACGATCTGCCAATGTCGACTTACCATGATCAATATGTGCAATAATGGAAAAATTTCGGGTGCGTTTCATCAATCTATTAAGACCTGTTGCAACATATCAGGATCAAGGAAATATTCACAAATCAGTTGTTCGTTATACATCAGCACCGGCACACGATGACCATAAAGCTGTTCCAGTTTTTCATTATTATCGATAAATACGGGTTGTACTTCTAATTTAGAAGAAGCGATAAACGGCAGTAGCTCTGCCTCCATTGCCTCACATAGATGGCAACCGCTGCGTAAATACAGCAATAGCTGTTTCATTCACTCGCAACCTCAACAACTAAAAGCATAGCCATTATAAACACAGAAAACCGGCTACTGCCGGTATATTTTCCAACTCGCCACCAGTTTAGACAGGGGCGAAAAGTAACGCAGGAAGACAAGTCGAAATTTTCCTGACCTTGAAGTACGTAGCCGGATTATACTAAGGAGAATCGTAGCAATTTAAGTCGTCCTACCATCGGTACAATTGAATTACGCAGTGGAGCCAACACTTCCCAGGATAATCAGGAAAGGGTTTATCACCCCGTTTTACTCATCCACAGCTAAAAAAGTAGTTTATCACACCTCAGTGCAACGCACTGGTAATGATTCAGGCGACGCGGCCAATTTCTTTATAATGACAGGTGTATATGCCGAATGGGACTGTCTGGAAGACAGAAGAAAGCGAGCCATTAACATGCCAAGACCAAAACCAGAAAAAGCAGACAGTGCAACACTCATATCTCTGGCAACCGCATCAGCAGCAAGAATCGCATCCGCAATTAAAGCGAGCACAATCATGCCAAGCAGCGGCAATAAATACATAACCAGTGAACCAGTTAATAGAGCCTGTTCGGGTAAACCAATAATAATTCTGTCACCCGCTCGTGCATTGATCGTATTTTTCACTTTAAACTGAGTAAATTTTTTACCGACAACCTGTGACAACAGCGCAGTACCGCAGCCCTTTTTTGCCGCACAACCACCGCAACTGCTCTGAACCTGCGCTTCCAGCAAAAGCTGATCACCCTCAACCGCAACAACCAGTACCTGCTCTTCTATCATAGTATTTAGAGTGCCGAACCAAAATGTCTGGTTGTTTTTGCCATCTGCATAACGGTTAATGCTGGCGCTTCGCCGACAACGGTAATATAATAATCACCACGATGCACACCATAGGCATGCACCGCACCCATCGCAAAATCCCCCACAAGATGCTGTTCTTTATTGTTCATTTTTTCTATAAAAACTGAAACTGAAGATAACCCATCGGAATAAACCAGCTGCAATAATTTTGCTGACGAGGTCAACTGTCTATAATGGCTTTGTATTAACTTAAATCCCACTGGTGCGTTGGTAACTTCCCAGGTCAGTGGTTTAACTGGCCGCGCAGCATCATCCAGATTTTTCACTGTATACTTCTTCAGCGCAACGGCCTTAAATGCCATTGTGGGCACTTTAGATAAATACTTTAACCGCGTAAACATCATCTGCTCAATGATTTTCTGGTGAGTATTAAGCAGATCACAACGCAGCAACATCCCCGTATCATCCTCTAACCAGTAACGATAACCATATCGGTATTTGTCCTTTGGTACCAGATCCAGCACAAACGTCTTATAACCGGCAACACGGTCATGGCCAGTATGGTCAAACCTATAATATTTCTTTAACCGCTCGAGATTGTTTGGTAATTTATGCTGTAAGAACAAACTGCCTTCGTATTTTCGAATAGTAAGGAGTTTCTTTTTCGGAAAAATAGAAATAACTTCTTTATTCTGCCGAATAACCGTACGCGGTTCACCATTTAGCGAATCAAGGCGCTCCCACACACCACGTTTGTCCATGCCATGACTAACTCTTAACGTAGAAAGTTTACCTGATCGAAGCAAAATAAACGTGCCCTGATAATTTCTGTTTTTTGCAGCCGAAGACATTTTTTCCAGCATTGAGGCCAATGTATTGGCGTAACTGAAGGATGAAATGCCGAGCAACGAAACCGTCAGTAGCAAGCGATTAATTAAAGTCATCAAGAAAATCTAAATCCAGAAGAAAACTATTGTTCAGATTCGTAACTAACGGCCCTGACATAGGGCATCCGGCTTTGTAATGCACCCTGAGTAGCAAAATGCTGGCTTAGATACGGATTTAACTCGCTATTATTAATTGCTGGAATCGCCTGCGCAGGGATGGTCTGTAAAGGCTGATTCGATGCGATAGTGGCAACAGTCGGCATCACTGGTTGTAAACTCGCCACCTGACCACCTGTGCGTTCATCTTGCTGAGTAACCCCAACGACCATAACGACAGCAACTGTTGCGGCAACAGCCATGCCCGCAACGGGACGTAACCAGCTCGCCATCAACCAGTCAGCCAAACCACGCACTGAAGACACTACGGTGCCAGTTACCGCTGTATTTATTCGTGTTGCCTGCACCCTGGACTGTTCCACCCTGGATTGATCCACAATATTTTCATCTGCTAGCGCCTCACGAACAGCCACACTGATATCTAACATCGAAAATTCAATAGCTTCACCTCTTAAAGCATCACCAATTAACTGATAACGCACCGAGGTTGAGGCATCATCAGTTTCTGCAGATAAGGAAAAGGACATAACCTCGTCCCGATGGATTTCGCCATCAAGATAAGCCGATATTTTCTCATTATGCTTGCTCATTAGATTTAACCTGTCTGAACTCATTATATTAAAATAACTTACAAAATGCCGCTTCAATTTCCTGGGGCCTGATAACTTTCAGCATCAAGCAAAGGTGACAATTTTCCATCAATTGCCTCACGCGCCCGAAAGATACGTGAACGTACTGTCCCAATTGGGCAATCCATCACCTGGGCAATATCTTCATAACTCAATCCCTCTATCTCACGCAAAGTAATCGCCTCCCGTAAATCAGACGGTAATTCAGTTATTGCCTGATAAATGGTTGCTTCCAGCTCAGTAGCCAGCGCTTCGCGCTCTGGCGAAGAATACTCTTTTAGCCACTCACTCGCACCATAATCCTCTGCATCCTGCACATCAACATTACCGGACGAAATTTTACGCGACATAGACACCAGGTGATTTTTGGCTGTATTTATCGCAATTCGGTACAACCAGGTGTAAAACGCACTCTCGCCACGAAAATTCGGTAATGCACGATAGGCTTTTATAAACGCATCCTGCACCACATCTGGCACATCAGCAGGATTTCTAAGAAACCTTGCTACCAGCTTGGCAACCCGTAACTGATATTTAAATACAAGTAGATCAAATGCTTTTTTATCCCCCTGCTGCACACGCTCAACAAGCGCCTGATCGATTTCACGCTCGCTCATTTATTCCTCATTCTCACAGCGTGTTATCACCCTGTAATTGTGACACATCATTCTCACTATAGTTCTCTCAATTTTTTAGCTAAAATGGCAAATTAACACCATCATTCGAATATCCGGCACACAAACTTACCCTATTTTTAGACTTTCATAAAGTAACCAGACAAAAACAGCGCAAAATTAACCACTAACCTGTTGTAAACTAGAACGCTATGACCAATACATTCAAGCACGATATTCTTATACTCGGCGGTGGCGCAGCGGGTTTAAGCCTGGCACTGCGGTTAGCAGATGTCGGCGACATTGCCATTCTGAGTAAAAACAGCAGCCAGAGTGGCAGTACGTATTATGCGCAGGGTGGCATCTCATCAGTTTTACGTGAAAAAGACTCTTTCGAATCACACATTAACGATACGCTTACTGCCGGCGGGCAACTTTGTAACGCAGCAGCAGTGCGCCTTACCGTTGAGCATGGGCCACAAAATATAAGCTGGTTACAGAACCTCGGTGTCCCTTTTAGCACAGAAATTTTCACTTCCGGTAAACGTGAATTACACCTCACCCGCGAAGGTGGACACAGTCAACGACGGGTTGTCCATGCTGCTGATGCCACGGGTAAAGCACTATCAACCACACTGGAAAACCATGCCAGACAGCATAGTAACATCACCTTTTATGAAAATCATATCGCGATTGATCTCATCACTGCCAGCAAACAGGGCCTGACTGGCGAAAACGATAATCGCTGCCTGGGTGCCTATGTGCTGAATAAAAAAACCCGTCATGTCGAAATTTTTCAGTCACGTTATGTCATTTTGGCAACGGGTGGTGCCAGTAAAGTCTATCTTTACACCAGCAATCCAGACAGTTCTACGGGTGATGGCATTGCAATGGCATGGCGCGCGGGTTGCAGCGTCAGCAACCTTGAATTTAACCAGTTTCACCCAACTTGCCTATATCATCCCGATGCAAAATCGTTTCTGATTAGTGAAGCAGTGCGCGGTGAAGGCGGCAGATTACTGTTGCCAAATGGGAAACCCTTTATGCATAAATTTCATGCAATGGCCGAGCTGGCACCGCGTGATATCGTCGCCCGCGCTATTGACCATGAAATGAAACGCCTGGGTCATCCCTGCGTGTATCTGGATATCAGTCATCGTTCAACCGCTTTTATTGCCTCCCATTTCCCCACGATTCACCAACGCTGCCTGAAATTTGGTATTGATATCACCAAAGACCCCATACCGGTAGTACCAGCAGCGCACTACACCTGTGGCGGAATTAATACAGATCTTAATGGGCGTACCGATATTGCCCATCTTTACGCCATTGGAGAAACCGCACACACTGGTCTGCATGGCGCAAACCGGATGGCCAGTAACTCCCTGCTGGAATGTCTGGTATTCGCGGAAGCGGCTGCTGAAAAAATTAAATCCGAGCTGGCACAACCCTGCCATTATCCCAAACTTAAAGTTTGGGATGAAAGCCGCGTCACTGATTCAGACGAAGAAGTCGTGGTCTCACATAATTGGGATGAATTACGCCGTTTTATGTGGGACTATGTTGGCATTGTCCGCACCAATAAACGGCTCGAACGTGCACTACATCGCATTAACCTGTTACAGCATGAAATAGATGAGTATTATAGCAATTTCCGCATTAGTGCTAATCTGATTGAGTTACGCAATCTGACATTGGTCGCAGAACTCATTATTCGTTGTGCGATGGCAAGAAAAGAAAGCCGTGGCCTGCATTTCTCTCTGGATTACCCTATTGCTAACGAAAGCAGTCCCGCAAAAAATACAACGCTGTCACCTTCACCGCAAGCCAAAACGAAAAAATAACCCCGATTCAAAAACCTACTATATTCAGAAACCCGATTAGACAACAAATTAAATCGCTTATGAGTCATGCCCGCCTGATTATTGAACCCGACGAACTGGAAAGCCTGAAAAAGAAGACTGCCACAAATAAAAATCTGGTAATTATCGATTTATGTAAAGCCAAACAATACGCTCAGGCACATATACCCGACGCACTGTTTATCCATTACAACGACATCGTAAAAACGGATAAACCAGTTGCGGGATTATTACCCGATGATACCAATTTTTCCCAATTGCTTTCCAGCCTGGGCATCAATCCTCGCTCTCTAATCGTAGCCTATGACGATGAAGGCGGTGGCTGTGCAGCTCGATTCATCTGGACGCTTAATGTCTTTGGACATGAAACAGCGGCGCTCCTCAATGGCGGCCTGCATAGCTGGGCCAATGAAGGCCACACACTCAGCAATGTATCTACACCAACACCGTCAGCCAGCCACTATGTCCTGACAAAAACCCACTCCCACACTGCCACGCGTGCTTACATCCAGACCCACCTTGATGACAATAATATTCGCCTGCTTGATGCACGCTCTTTAGCCGAATATAACGGTGCAAAAAAATTTGCGGCAAAAGCGGGGCATATACCCGGAGCTATTCATTATGAATGGATGTCAATGATGAACCAGAATAATAACTTTCGATGTCTGCCGGAAACAACGCTGCAACTTGAGCTGGACAAACTGACTCTCACAAAAGACAAAGAAATTATCTGCTATTGCCAGTCGCATCACCGCTCAGCATACTCCTGGCTGGTGTTAAAATCTCTGGGGTATGAAAAAGTACTGGGCTACCCCGGCTCATGGTCTGACTGGGGCAATCAGGCTGAAACACCAGTTGAAACATAATCCAGCAACCATTATGCACCCTGCTTCCAGGTATCTAAATAGATAGAATATGCTTACGATAATGCTGTAATTCAGCAATTGAATCTTTAATATCATCCATTGCCAAATGGCTGGACTCCTTTTGAAATACCATTTTTTTATCCGGCGACCATCGACTGGTCAACTCTTTTAAAGTACTGACATCAAGATTACGATAATGGAAAAAATCTTCCAGTGCAGGCATCCAGTTGGCAAGAAAACGTCGATCCTGGCAAATACTATTCCCACACATGGGTGATTTACCTTCCGCAACAAACTGTTTTAAAAATGCCAGCGTCACATTTTCAGCCATCGACTCGGAAATGGAGCTTTTACGTACGCGTTCAGTAAGGCCGGATTTACCATGCTGGTTAGTACACCACTCATCCATACCATCAAGCATTTCATCTGCCTGATGCACAACAATGGAAGGGCCTTCATCAAGAACATGCAGGTTTTTATCCGTAACAATGGTAGCAATCTCAATAATACGATCAGAATTAGGATCCAGGCCGGTCATTTCAAGATCAATCCAGATCAGGTTTTCATCATTTAATTTTGACATATAACTTTATTCACTCCGTTTATTTGAAAAGTGGCCGCACGATAATTACTGGTTTTATTTCGTTATACATTGGATAATACAGGTAACGGCACCATTCACAAAGGTTTTTTGATGAACGACATACACACTTTTACCCTCTTATTTCTAGCCATGCTGACAATTTCCACCGTCATGCGTCTATACCTGTCACAACGCCAGATTTCATACATCAAACAACGCCGAAATCAGGTGCCAGCCTCCTTCACTGAGAATATTTCACTGCAAGAACATCAGAAAGCCGCAGATTACACCATTGCCAAAGTCCGCTTTGGCCGCCTGCCCCTATTTTATGAATTAATACTGTTACTGCTCTGGACACTAGGTGGCGCACTGGGGTGGCTAGATCAACTTATTAGGCACTATGAACTCAGCCCAATTTTTACCGGCATTATTGTTATTCTGGCTTACACGTTTATCTCTTCCCTGCTGGATCTGCCATTTTCCCTCTATAACACTTTTGTACTGGAGGAGAAATTTGGCTTTAATCGCACCACCATCAAAACATTTTTTACCGACATGATAAAAGGCAGTGCACTTGGATTAATCATCGGTGTACCACTGCTCTACATTATCCTGTGGTTAATGGAGCAGGCTGGTGACCTGTGGTGGGTTTATGCCTGGCTAGTAATTAGTACATTCAGTCTTTTTATGATGTGGGTTTACCCGACCTGGATCGCCCCCATCTTTAATAAATTCAAACCTCTTGAAGAAGGTGAAACCCTGCAATGTATCACTAGCCTGTTGCATCGATGCGGCTTTAACAGCAGCGGCATTTTTGTCATTGATGGCTCAAAACGTTCTTCACATGGGAATGCTTATTTTTCTGGTTTCGGAAAAAACAAACGCATTGTTTTTTTCGACACCTTGCTCAATATGCTAAATAATAATGAACTTGAAGCCGTACTCGCACACGAACTTGGCCACTTCAAGAAAAAACATATTATCAAAGGTTTATTCATTACCTTTACCACCACACTGGTGGGGCTTGCAATCCTGGCCTGGCTAATGAAAGCGAGCTGGTTTTATGTATCACTTGGCATCGACCAGCCTTCAACTTATATGGCACTATTATTATTCACCTTAGTTACGCCGGTGTTTACCTTTGTCTTTCAACCACTATTTAGCCTGTTCTCACGTAAAAATGAATTTGAAGCCGATGCTTTTGCTGCTGAACAAACCGATGCAAAATATTTAATTACCGCACTGGTTGGACTCTATCGGGAAAATGCCAGCACATTAACCCCCGATCCATTATATTCGATATTTTATGACTCACATCCGCCCGCACCTGTGCGTATTGCACAACTAAACACAAACCTTAGGCAGCCTGCTCAAAGATAGCTAAAGTTCATAGAACCAATGCCAATAATATAACTAAAATTCAGCATAATATTACTTATTACTGAAACAAATGAAACGGATACTTATGATTCAAGACCGTCAGCCGCAGGGATACGGGTGTCGAGTCTACATGGATATATTGACACAGCATGTCCTGACACCATAAGTATCCGCTTCATCCATCCTGTTAGTAATTTAGAGATTTATAAACAATGATTAATTTTCAATCAATAAAATCGACACTCACTATCACCGCTTTTTTAACAACCATTATTCTGCCTGCCATAACCAGTGCAACCGAAATAAATAACCGTGAAACACCAAAACCTACGTCCACAAGTGTTAATCAATTAGCTAAAGAAGATAGCAATACCGAATCTTTACGGGCAATTATTGCTCATGGCAAAGCCGAACACGCAAGCCATTGTGTTAAATGCCATACTGCACAGGTATACACCCGTAAAAACCATTTTGTGAAATCCTTCGCAGCGTTAAGCAAACAGGTCGTGCGTTGTAAAAATAGTAATAATATCCCCTGGTTTAATAAAGACACGGATGCAGTAATACAATTTCTGAATAAAAAATATTATAAATTTTAAACAGGAGCGGGTAACACCAATGAAAAAGCAACGCTGCATGCAGAACCATCAGCCACAGAAATACAGACACCTGACCTATATGAAAAAGTTTGTCCTCCACCTTAAACAAAAGATCGTTTTCGTGTATAGCTCAATCTCATATGTTCCAATAGCACACTTGCTGTAATGAGTAACACTGACTTAACCCGAAAAAACTGTCGCGCTTATAACAGCCTCGATGATCGCCTGGATGACAACTTGATTAATGAATATTTAAACCATCTACAACCTGCATGGACACTGGAAACAAAACCACAGAGAATAAGTCACCAATATACATTTAAAAATTACTATGAAACAATTGCTTTCGTAAATGTGGTTGCTCAAATTGCACATCAACAAAATCATCACCCGGAATTAGTCATTCAATATAATCAATGTATGATTCGTTATTACACTCACAGTGCTAATGGCTTATCCTTAAATGATTTTATCTGTGCAGCAAAAATCAATTCTGCAATCAAATTATAAAATAAATAATCCTTCAGTATGGCTAAACGTCGACGCTCCAAACAACAGCGGCGGCGTATCATTTCCAGATAGAAAAATAAACTCACCATGAAATATTTGGTTTAAAAGTAAGCGTCTAGCTAACCCCACCTATGAAAATCCATTAACCACCATAAACTGCCAGTTTTTTAAACCAGCGAGAGTGAACATGTGGTTACTTACAGGTCGACGGTTACACCGGATATGAAAAAAATGATGCCACCCTTGTCGGCTGCTGGGCGCATGTAGTGGTCTAATAGCACCGGACACTTTAATAAGAGATAATAATTATCAACGATTAAGGTGTCATAATGAGTCAGAAACGAACCTACAAACAA
>CAYTUK010000019.1:0-33596 GCA_964441285.1 uncultured Thiotrichaceae bacterium
GCAAGTAACTGATATTATAGATTATGTTGTTAAGTTAAATACGCTGAGTAGTTACCATGACACTATATTAACAGAACAGTCGTGGTTGCTGGTGTTTGCCTCCCTGTGTCAGGATAGTTGTTGGTCTTTAACTTGAAGCATGGCGGTAACAGGATTGTTCAGCCTCACTCAGAGCATGTTAAGCTTTAACGATTATCGTTTATTTGAATGTGAAAATTTATTATGTCAGGAAATAGCATCGGAAAACTGTTTAGCGTTACCACTTCGGGTGAGTCACATGGCCCAGGTTTATTGGGCATTATTGATGGCTGTCCACCGGGGCTGGCGCTGGCTGCAGCAGATTTACAGCATGACCTTGACCGTCGCAAACCGGGGACTTCTCGCCATACCACACAAAGACATGAAGACGATAAAGTAAAAATTATCTCCGGTGTTTTTGAAGGCAAAACCACGGGTACCAGTATTGGCCTGATGATTGAAAACACCGATCAGCGTTCGAAAGATTACAGTAATATTATGGATCGTTTTCGCCCCGGCCATGCTGATTATACCTACCAACAAAAATATGGCTTGCGTGATTATCGTGGTGGCGGGCGTTCTTCTGCACGCGAAACCGCCATGCGAGTTGCCGCTGGGGGAATTGCTAAAAAGTATCTGGCAGATCGCTATGGTATTTCTATCTATGGTTATATGTCTCAGCTTGGGCCGATTAAAATGCCCCTGCTGGATAAAAATGCAATCAATAACAATGCCTTTTTCTGCGGTGATACTGCGTTGGTCGCTGAGCTTGAAGCCTATATGGATGCATTACGAAAAGCCGGTAATTCAGTGGGTGGCAAAATTACTGTGGTTGCCGAAGGTGTGCCACCCGGGCTGGGTGAGCCGGTATTCGATCGGCTGGATGCGGATATCGCCCATGCCATGATGGGGGTAAATGCAGCCAAAGGGGTTGAAATCGGTGATGGTTTTGGCTGTATCGAAGCGATGGGTACTGAATTTCGTGATGAGATAACCCCCAGTGGCTTTAAGACTAATCATGCCGGTGGCGTGCTCGGTGGAATTTCATCGGGGCAGCACGTTGTTGTGCATACAGCTTTCAAACCAACTTCCAGTATTCGTTTATCGGGTGATACGGTTAATGTGGAAGGGCAGCCTGTTGATGTGGTCACGCATGGTCGCCATGACCCCTGTGTCGCCATTCGTGCAACACCGATTTGTGAGGCGATGCTGGCCATTATATTACTCGATCATCTATTACGTTTTCGCGGACAATGTGCTGATGTAGTTTCAACCACCCCCATTATTGCTGCACATACCTGAATAAACTGGTGACGAAACAGACGATTCCCTACTGGAGATTATCCGGGTTTTATTTTTTTTATTTTGCCTCCCTCGGTGCGCTAATACCCTATATTTCGCTTTACTTTAAAAAAGCGGGTTTTGATGCGTTGGAAATAGGCATTCTTGTTGGTATTATCCCCGCAACAAAAATAATTGCTCCTTATATAATTGGCTGGCTAGCTGACCATAGCCGTTGTCCAATTCGTATTATTCGTTGGGCAAATTTATTTGCCGCCATCCTGTTCGGTTTTATTTTCTTTGGCCATACTTTCTGGTGGCTGGTTTGGGTGATGGCGAGTTTTAGCTTTTTCTGGAATGCAGTATTGCCACAGTTTGAAGCCACTACCCTTAACCATCTTGGGCCGAATACACATCAATACAGCAATGTTCGCCTATGGGGTTCGCTGGGTTTTATTGTCGCGGTGTTGGTGTTGGGTGAAGTTTTTACACTGGTCAGTGTTAATTGGCTGGTAGTTATACTCTCCGTTTTATTGTTTGGTGTTTTGTTTGCCAGCCTGTTTGTTCCCGAATCACCCTGTAAGCATGAGCATAACCATGCATCAATTTTGCATGTTATCCGGCAGCCGAGCGTGCTGGCGTTTCTGCTGATCTGTTTTTTAATGTTGTTAAGTCATGGCCCCTATTATACTTTTTATAGTATTTACCTCGAAAACCACGGTTACAGCTCACGTATTATTGGTTTTATGTGGGCGACAGGGGTTATTGCAGAAATCATTGTTTTTATTTTACTGCCCCGTTTTTATAAACAGACGAGAGCCAGAAGCCTGTTATTAATCACGTTTGCATTAACGGCTCTGCGCTGGTTATTGATTGGTTTTTTCCCACAGTATCTGACGGTATTATTTTTTGCCCAGTTACTTCATGCCTTTAGTTTTGGTATGTTTCACGCAGTGAGTATCATGCTGGTACATCAATATTTTCGAGGCATCTATCAGGGCCGAGGGCAGGCACTGTATGCCAGCCTTAGCTTTGGTGTCGGAGGTGCAGTGGGTAGTCTGGTAAGTGGCCTGTTATGGAGTACAACCTCACCCCAATTCCTGTTTACTCTTGCCGCCATGGTAGCGCTACTGGCCTGGTTTATTGTATGGAGATTTATGCAACCTGAACTGGCTTTTAATCAGGTGTTATGAAAAGATGAAAGATGTATGAACGGTGAAACCAAAATGCCATGAAACCAAAAACGCCGATTGCGATGCAACAGTTGATCCAGCAGATCCGAGAGGCCCTGCCTTTTGATGCGCCAGGAAGTTACTTGTGCGTGGACAATTGTAAAGGTTGTTCAATCAAGCTGCTGGAATTTCTGGATGCCGAGTTAACAGGCTGGGAACAACGCCTTGAAGAGGGGGAAACGCCTGGCCTGGGGGATATTCAGCATATAGCAAAACTCAGTCGTAAAATATATAAAGTGCTGGATAACAACGGGGTAATTCCTGCACAAAAGAAAACTTAGCGGCCTTACTTAGGTGTATTAGGCAAGTGAAGGTTAAAAAGTGTAACTTATGTCGACGGAATATCGGATATATTTACATGATAGCGGTAATCTATTCCTTAAATTATTGATTTATCAGAATTATCTTTTTGGCACTAAATTTGCTTTAATTTTAGTGGGGAAACATTTGAAAAGAACCATTAACAATAAATGATTGGGAAGGGATTATGAAAATTTCACAAAAGATACAGATACAAAGCTTGTTTGCAGCCTGTCTTTTACTTTTTGGCGCAACCAGGGCATCGGCATCACTTTATGGAATAATCTGTGTGGAGTGCCAGTTACAGCAGGCCAGTTATACTTTACAGAATTCATCGAGTACCTCGTTATCTGGCCCGGTTATTTTTCCATCGGCTGCCGGTGATTTTCAGTTTAATGTATTCGGACAGTTGGCAACGGCCTACAATTCCAGTTTTTTCTATAATACGGGGACGTATTCGTTTGCGACTACTGGTAACACCACTGTACCTTCTCAGTCAATTAGCATGACAGTTAACCCTGGGCAAATAGGTATGTTTTTTAATCTAGACTGGAACAGCACGACCAGTGATGTGTTGAATGTGTTTAATGTCAAACACATTAATGGCGATACGATTTTTACTCCAGTTGATGTGGATGGCAATGGAGTTGTTGGTTTTAATATTCTCCAGGGACCATATCCCGGCCTTGACCTGAGCTTGAATTTTACTGTTACAACAGTACCATTGCCAGCAGCTTTTGGGCTGTTTGCCAGTGCTATACCCGTATTGCTGTTTTTTGCGCGCAGAAGAAAAGTTTAAAAAAATTCAGAATTCTCTGGGTGCCAGCAATATTTGCCCCGGAAAATTTCTGGAGCAGCATAAGACTTCCAGCCTCACGCACATCTGCGAGAGCTGGAAGCGACTGTATATTCACCCTTATGCATTTTCTATGCGATACCCGAACTGGAAGGCCTGGTTGCTAACCCAAGAAGTGCAAACAGAATTGTTCTGACCGGCTTGATTGCCATAACCAGCAATAGTATTGCACTCAGCCACGAAACCAGTGCAGGCAGTATCACCTGTGACTGTCCGATGGAGGCTTCGATCTGCCAGTTCTGAGTGGTTAGTAGTAATTCCAGCAATAAACCCATCATCAGGCTAATGACCGCAAGGCCAAACAGGTAAACCAGAGTAACCTTCAGCCCTAGCTCCTGCTTTAACAACGCAAAACTGGCAATATTCGTGGCTGGGCCAACCAGTAAGAAGATGAGCACCGCTCCAGGTGAAACACCGGCAATTAATAAACCAGCTGCCACTGGTGTTGATGCCACCGCACAGATATACATGGGAATACCAATAACCAGCATAATCAGCATGGCTGGCAGTCCATGTCCCCATTGTGCCAACCAGTTGGCAGGGATAAAGGTCATCATTACCCCTGCAAGTACAAGGCCGAATGCCATCCAGTTTTTAATGTCATCCAGTAGCTCGATCAAAGCGTAATGCAATATTTGTATGACTTTACTTTTTTTAACCACTGCCTGCGAATCGCAACAGCTCGATTCAGTTGTAGCCGCTTTGCTGCTACAGCAACTACGCATTTCAGCCTGGCTGTTTGTCTTATTTTGATCGGCTTCAGTCTCAATTTTGTTCACCCTTTCTGGTTCAGCCTCAGTTGTGGTTTTAGCACAGGCTGAATGGCTGGTGCAACTATTCTCCTTTTCCATGGCACTGCCTGCAATACTGTCATCTGGGACTAGCGCTGTCATCATGCCAGTAAGTATGGCGCTAACCAGTGCGGCAAGCGGCCGATATATTGCCATTATTGGCCCCATTAAGGCATAGGTGATAGCAATTGAATCAATACTGGTTTCGGGTGTCGAGATTAAAAAAGAAACCGTTGCTTCCTTTGAGGCTCCGGCTCGATGTAGACCAATTGCTGTTGGTAATACACCGCACGAACACAGAGGTAAGGGTGCGCCAAATAGCGCTGCGCGGATAATGGCACCAATACCACGACCACCAACCCAGCGTTGCATGGCGTTTTCTGGGATCAGTGTTTTAATGGCACCGGCGGCTAATAAGCCGATTAGAAGCCAGAAGGCAGTATCAACAAATATCTGCCAGATATTAATAATAAGTGTCTGTAACATAGTGGTTTAATTTATCAGGCAGGGCATGCCTGTAAGGAAGTCTCAGGGATTTAGTCTAGTTTGTAATTATACTCGATTGAGCCGGTTTTTTCTAAATCAGCTGGTTTATACATTAATTGACCTTGCTGATTAACTCCTCTGGCTTGTCTTTAGCGTTGTTAATAAAGCGGATGCGGGGCTGGATAAAGTTCGTGATGCATGTAAGAGTGCCCCTAGCTGGCGTTGCATTTTTACCCCTTTTATTTTTAACGGATGCAATGTGCTGTCAAGCATGGATGTTGGCAGTACACCCCAGCCCAGTCCGTGTTGAATCATAGCTTTAATCGTTTCCAGATAATTTGACTCCATGATTATTTTAAAGTGGGTGTCGAGTTTTAACGCGTGATCAATAATTTCTCTCGTCTGAGTATTATTTGATTGCAACAACATGCCATGTTGTTGCAATCGTTTGCGGGAGATATATTTCTCTTTAGCAAGAAGGTGATCACTGGCAACCACGCAAACCATCGGATCTGGCCAGACTGGAATGACTTTCAGATTTTTTTCAATATTAGTGGGTAGCGTAATTAACGCCAGTTCAATGCTGCCATTTAACAGTAAGGCGGTAGCCTGTTCTGAATCAATGAACTGAATGGCCAGTTCAACATTCTCATAACTGTGGGTGTATTGCCGTAGTATCGGCGGTAGTCGATGTAAACCAATATGGTGACTGGTGCCGAATTTAAGTAAACCACTGGTGGTGTGACGAAGGTTGCTGATAATGCGATGACTCTCATCCATCTCGACAAGGATACGTTGATAACCGGGGCGAATAGCGTTGCCCGCTGCAGTTAGTTGAATTTGTCGGCCAATGCGGTCAAATAATTTCGTTTCCAGTGATTGCTCAAGCAGGGCAATACGTTTGCTGACAGCAGGTTGAGTAATAAATAATCGGTGGGCGGCGAGTGAAAAAGAACCCGTTTCGGCCACCATTAAAAAAGCACGTATATTCTGTATATCCATAGATACAATAATAAGCTATGTATTACCAAAAGGAATAGATATTATTAATATTATAAATTTGTTTTATGAATAAAACTGGCTTATTCTGTTGGGAAAATTCAATGACAGGAGGTGTGTGATGATAAAGAAACTGATCTTGTTACTCATAGTAACGCTGTTTTCTATCTCGGCTATTGCGGAAGGTTTTACCTTGAGTAGCACAGACGTTCACGGTCAATTGTCAAATGAGCAGGTATTTAATCGTTCTGGTTGTAGAGGAAAAAATATTTCTCCGCAATTGAGCTGGAAAAATGCACCACCAGGGACGAAAAGTTTTGCAATGACTGTCTACGACCCAGATGCACCTACAGGTAGTGGCTGGTGGCACTGGGTAGTGTTTAATATTCCAACGGATATTAACCAGTTAAAAACTGGTGCCAGCAATACAGCCATGCCAGTTGGTAGCACTGAAGGTATGAGCAGCTATGGTACCAGTGGGTTTGGTGGTGCCTGCCCACCCAAAGGTGACAAGCCACACCGTTATGTTTTTACCGTTTATGCGTTGAACATAAAAAAGATAGATCAGCCTGCCAATGTGCGTCCTGAGTTAATCGGTTTTCTTTTAAACGGCCATGCAATAGCTAAAGCATCCATCATCGCTTACTACGGGAGAAAATAATGCCGGCAAAAAATCAGTACAAAAAAACCCTGTATGACAAGTTATGGAACGCGCATAGAGTGCGAAGCGAAGGCGTTGATACAGCGCTTTTATATATTGATCGTCACCTGGTGCATGAAGTAACTTCACCGCAGGCGTTTGAAGGTTTGCGTCTGGCTGGTCGTCAACCCTGGCGCAAGGGAAGCATTATTGCAGTACCGGATCACAATGTGCCGACCACTGATCGCAAAGCTGGTATTCCTGACCCCATCGCAAGAATTCAGGTTCAGACACTGGATAATAACTGTCGTGAATTCGGCTTAACCGAGTTCACCATGTCAGATATCCGTCAGGGCATTGTGCATGTCATTGGGCCAGAGCAGGGTGCAACACTGCCGGGGATGACAGTTGTTTGTGGTGACTCACATACCTCAACACATGGCGCATTTGGCGCACTGGCTTTTGGTATTGGTACTTCAGAAGTTGAGCATGTACTGGCAACGCAATGTCTGGTGCAGAAAAAGAGTAAAAATATGCTGGTTTCTGTTGATGGCACTGTTGCGGAAGGTGTTACTGCAAAAGATATTGTATTGGCAATTATCGGCGAAATTGGTACTGCTGGTGGTACCGGTTATGCGCTGGAGTTTGGTGGTGATGCGATGCGTGCCTTATCAATGGAAGGACGGATGACAGTCTGTAATATGGCGATTGAAGCGGGTGCGCGCGCAGGCATGATTGGTGTCGATGACCTCACCATTAACTACGTAAAAAACAGGCCGTATACACCGACGGGAGCGCAACTGGAAAAAGCCATTCATTACTGGCGTACCCTGCACAGTGATGAGGGCGCGGTTTTTGATAAAGTTGTACATATTGACGCGACATCCATACAGCCACAGGTGACCTGGGGAACATCGCCAGAAATGGTTGTTGGAATTAATGATACAGTGCCAGATCCAGACACGGTGGCAGATAAAGTCAAAGCGGATGGGATGCGTAAGGCGCTTGCTTATATGGGATTAAAAGCCAGAACACCGATTAATCAAATCGTTATCGATAAAGTTTTTATCGGCTCCTGTACAAATTCCCGGATTGAAGATTTACGTGCAGCGGCCAGCGTGGTAGTAGGTCGACAGGTTGCAGATAATGTCAAGCTGGCAATGGTGGTGCCCGGTTCCGGTCTGGTAAAGCAACAGGCAGAAGAGGAAGGGCTGGATAAAATTTTTATCGACGCAGGTTTTCAGTGGCGTGAGCCGGGTTGTTCCATGTGCCTGGCGATGAATGCAGATCGCCTGGAACCAGGTGAACGCTGTGCGTCTACCTCAAATCGCAATTTTGAAGGTCGACAGGGGCAGGGTGGACGGACACATCTGGTGAGTCCGGCAATGGCAGCGGCTGCAGCAGTTAAGGGTCATTTTATTAATATTAATGCGTTATAAGGAACACAAATGAAAGCGTTTACTCAACACACGGGCATTGTTGCACCACTTGATCGACCCAATGTCGATACCGATGCCATTATTCCCAAACAGTTTCTAAAATCAATCAGGCGATCGGGATTCGGCCCCAATGCTTTTGATGACTGGCGTTATCTCGATGCAGGCGGCCCCGAAATTGATAATGATACACGCCGAATTAATCCTGACTTTATCTTAAACCAGTCACCGTTTGATCAGGCATCCATATTGTTGGCGCGTGAAAATTTCGGTTGTGGTTCTTCGCGGGAACATGCCGTATGGGCACTGGATGATTTTGGTTTCCGCGCCGTCATTGCACCAAGTTTTGCCGACATTTTCTATAACAACAGCTTTAAAAACGGCTTACTGCCAATTGTATTATCACCTGAGGTTATTGATGATTTATTTAAACGTGTGGAACAGAAATCGGGGCTGGAACTGGTCATTGATCTGCAGCAGCAAACGGTGAGTTATGCGGGAGAGAAAATGGCAGATTTTGAAATTGATGCGTTTAGAAAAAAATGTATGTTAAACGGGCTGGATGATATTGCTCTGACCTTGCAACATGTCGATGACATAAAAAGTTATGAAGAAAAACGCAGGCATATCGCACCCTGGTTATTTTAAGCTGGATTTTTTTACCCTGGATATACTGAGAATACAGCACTTTTTTATCTATCTTAGAAATAATAAATGGTTTTTCGCTGTGTCGCAGTTATTAAATAATTTTTTAGTTATATTGCTGAAATGAATAAAAAAGATGCCCATGGTTAAAGGCACGCGGTGAATACATCCCTGTAGACTTGATACTCGCATCCCTGCGGCTGACGGTCTTGAACCATGGATAGCCTTTTCATCTGTACTGTTAGTAAGTCGGTATAAAGTATCTTGCAGGCAAAGTTGATAAGTTAGAGGTTCCTCTAATTTAATGTATAATTAGCAGCGCGTTTTTGTGCGTCCGTTTTATAGGGAAAATTTACAGAAAAAAATCGTAGAGAAAAAACATGAGTTTAAAAATTGCAGTAATGCCGGGCGATGGCATTGGAATTGAAATTATTGCCGAGGCGGTTAAGGTTGTTGAACATTATAAACACCAGGGTCGTCTGAATGTCGAACTAACTGAAAGCCCGGTCGGTGGCGCGGGTTATGATGCGGCAGGTAAACCTTTGCCAGATGAAACGCTGGCACTGGCAAGATCTTCCGATGCAATTTTATTTGGCGCAATCGGTGGGCCACAATATGAGTCACTCGCACGGGAGCTACGACCTGAGCGTGGTCTGCTTGCATTACGTGCCGAACTGGGACTATTTGCCAACTTACGTCCCGCAATTCTTTACCCGCAACTGGTCGATGCTTCATCACTAAAACCTGAAGTGGTTGCCGGTCTGGATATTATGATCGTGCGCGAACTAACGGGAGGCATTTATTTTGGTGAGCCCCGTGGCATAGAAACGGATGCCTCTGGTGAACGCAAAGGGTTTAATACACTGGTCTATAAAGAAAGCGAGATTGACCGTATCAGTCGTGTTGCGTTTGATATTGCGATGAAACGGGGTAAACGTTTGTGTTCGGTGGATAAAGCCAATGTGCTGGAAGTATCTGAGTTATGGCGTGAAGTGGTCATAAGAAATGCCGCAGATTTTCCTGATGTTGAACTCAGCCATATGTATGTTGATAATGCTGCCATGCAACTGGTGAAAGAGCCAAAGCAGTTTGATGTTATGGTCACTAAAAATCTGTTTGGCGATATTCTCTCCGATACTGCGGCCATGTTAACGGGTTCGATTGGTATGCTGCCATCGGCATCACTGGATGCCGAGTCAAAAGGCATGTACGAACCCATTCATGGTTCCGCTCCAGACATTGCAGGTAAAGACGTGGCTAATCCACTGGCGACCATCCTGTCTGTTGCGATGATGTTACGTTACAGTTTAGGCCATGCAATACTGGCGGATGAGATTGAAGCCGCTGTTGGCAGGGTGCTGGATAAAGGCTTGCGTACCGCAGACATTATGGCTGCAGGTTGCCAGCAAGTTGGCACTGATGAAATGGGTGAAGCTGTTTTGGCTGAGCTGTAAGAAACCCTCTTGCGGCAACGATTGCAAAGAAAAGTGAAGAGTGTATAACTTTCTTCCTGACAAATTTTGCGTACCTGCTGATACTTTTCGGCAAAGATGATTTTAATTTTTTTAGTGAAATAAATTTATGAGTAAAACATACGATGTAGCAGTAGTGGGTGCCACCGGTGCGGTAGGTGAAGTTATGTTATCAATTCTTGCCAAGCGTAAGTTTCCTGTTGGAAAAGTTTATGCACTGGCAAGCAGCCGCTCTGCAGGAAAACGGGTTGAGTTTGGCAAAAAAATGCTGGTGATACAGGATTTGGCCGAGTTTGATTTTTCGACGGTACAAATAGGGCTGTTTTCAGCAGGCGGGGCTATTTCTAAACAGTATGCCTCTACAGCAGCAGCAGCAGGTTGTGTGGTGATAGATAATACGTCAGAGTTTCGTTATGACGACGATATCCCGCTCGTTGTTCCAGAAGTTAACCCGCATGCCATTGCAAATTACACCAAACGCGGCATTATTGCCAACCCTAACTGCTCAACCATTCAAATGCTGGTTGCGCTAAAACCGATTTATGATGCAGTGGGCATTACGCGCATAAATGTATCGACCTACCAGGCAGTTTCCGGTACCGGTAAGGACGCGATTGAAGAGCTGGCCAGTCAGACTGCAAGACTGCTAAATGCGAAACCAATGGAATGTAAAGTTTATCCTAAACAAATTGCTTTTAATGTGCTGCCACAGATTGATGTTTTTATGGACAATGGTTACACCAGAGAAGAAATGAAAATGGTATGGGAGACACGTAAGATATTCGAGGATGAATCAATTATGGTCAATCCAACGGCAGTTCGAGTGCCGGTTTTTTATGGCCACTCTGAAGCGCTACATATCGAAACAAAAGAGAAAATTACTGCCGAAAAAGCTACTGCGCTTTTATCAAAGGCAGCCGGTGTTCGTGTGCTTGATAAGCGTGAAGATGGTGGTTATCCTACGGCGGTTACCGAAGGCGTGAATAACGACGCTACCTATGTTGGTCGAATCCGCGAGGATATCTCATTTGAAAAAGGTCTGGATTTATGGGTGGTCTCGGACAACGTGAGAAAAGGCGCTGCATTAAATAGCGTACAAATTGCTGAGATTTTGATAAAACAATATTTATAATCTATAGTTATTGCAATATTCTGAATATGAAATATTCTCAATATAGATTGTTAACATAAAAATAAAATGCCGTGCAACAAACGTGAAATTAATAATTTGTGGGCTAAATAGTTTGTTTCGGCAGGATAAGGGGAATTTTCAGTGCGTAAAAAACCAGTCCGTAAATTACTCGTTGCTTGTATAGCAGGTGCATTATTTCTGCCGGGTAAATGTTTTCCTCTGGGTTTGGGCGATATAGAGGTCAATTCAGCGTTAAATCAGAAGTTGGACGCAGACATTAAACTGCTCTCGGCTAAACCGGAAGATACCAGTAAGCTGATCGTTAAACTGGCATCACAAAAAGAATTTTCTCGTGCCGGTATTAACCGATCTTTCATGCTAAATAATTTACATTTTAAGCCTGTGGTAATTAATAACGTGGCTTATATTAAGGTAAGTTCAAATAACCCGATACGAGAGCCTTTTTTGAGTTTTCTTCTGGAGGTAGACTGGCCTGAAGGTCATTTGTTGCGGGAGTACACCGTTTTACTGGACCCGCCTTCCTTCATGATACAAAACAACGCGGCACCAGCGCAAACCAGCCATACTGGAACGAGTAATGCTGGTTTCAGACCCTCCGCAAATAAAGTAACATCGGTGTCGCCTTCTGTCAGCTCGGCACCAGCGGTAGCTGCATCGACTGGTTTTAGGCCCGCAACGAACCGGGCTACCCTTGCGCCGGCAATGAAATCACCCGCTTCACCCACATCGAGAGTCATTTCACAATATCAGCCTGCCAGTGATTATCGCGTTCGGCCCGGAGATACGGCATGGCGTCTGGCAGATAAAATGCGCCCAGACCGTTCGGTTAGTGTGGAACAGATGATGTTGGCATTACTGCGGGCGAATCCCGATGCTTTCATTAAAAAAAATATTAACGGCCTTAAACGAGGTTACATTTTACGTATTCCTGACAAAGCCGATATAGCTGCCATGAGTCCAGCACAGGCCCGAGTACAGGTCAAACAACAGACCGCTTTATGGCGTAAATATCGCCACCAGGAACGTACCGCGTCACCTGTTTCTGCGCTTAATAGCAAACCAGGTTTATCTGCTACCGATAAAACCCAGGCCGCTTCGTCCGGGACAAAAGGCACAGTTACAAAAGACAGTGGTGGACATCTGAAAATTGTAAGTGCTGGCACGGGTGCATCAACCAGCAGCGTGAAAGACCCTACGGCAATGAATGCGGTAGAACTGCGTGCAGCCCTTGCTGTCTCGCGTGAAAAACTTGAAACAACGCGTGTTGAAAAAGAGGCATTACAGCAGCAAATTGATCAACTAAAGCACCAGGCAGGCAAAACAAAAGGCATACTATCCGTTGAGAATGGTGAGCTTTCTGCTGCTCAGGCTCGGGATGATGCGGTCGTTAAAAAAGAAAATACAGCGATCACGACAAAAGAAAACACACCAGGTAGTGTAGCGGCAAAAACTGCTGCACCTGCCGCTGCGACACCGCCTGCTACAGAGCAACCGAAGCAGACAGCGCCGCCGGTTAAACCCGCACCCGCACCAGTTAGTGCAACTGACCATAAAGCTAAAAATTTATTAACAAGATTATTGAATAATCCAAAAATTCTTGCTGTGGGCGGCGGCGGGCTGTTATTGATACTGGCGCTGATTTATCTGATTATAAAACGCCGTAAGTCGGCTGTTGAGGTGGATGACAATACCGCTTCTGATGAGTCATCAACCGATCTTGAAGATATTGCGACAATGGCTGAGGCGGACAATGATGATACCGAAGCTGAGGCTGATGTGGCCGAGTCAACTCTGGTTATGGACGCAACGGATGGCAGTGACGACACCATGCAGACTGAAACCAAAGCAGCAGTAGAAGCCCCCCGTGATGACGTGATTGCTGAAGCAGATGTTTACCTTGCTTATGGCATTTACCAGCAGGCAGAAGATTTACTCAAAAATGCGATTAAAGAAAGCCCTGATCGAGATGATTACCGGGCGAAACTGGCGGAGACGTATTATGCCAGTAAGAATAAAGAGGCATTTATTGATGTGGCCACTGAGTTAAAACAACGTAGCCAGGGTGAAGATACACTGATCTGGAAAAAAATTATTGCGATGGGTCAGGATATGTGTGCAGATCATGCATTGTTCCAGGGCGATCTTGTCGGTGGCCTTGATCAGGATGCTTTGGGGACCCAATCACCGCAGCCAATGGATTTTGATCTGGGTATGGATGCAGTCGAGGAAAGCGTTGAAGAAATAGACATTAGTCTTGACGAACCCATTGAATTGCCTGAAATGGAAGAAGTTTCAGTATCGGAACAGGATGATTCAGTCTCGGAACAGGCTGAAAAGCCGGCTGTCGAAGATGCGCTGAAATTCGACTCAGAAGATGAAACCAGGTCGGCTGTAGAGGACGAAACCGATAGTCAGTTTGATGAAAATGAATTTTCACTCGATATCGACGTTGCCGAGCTGGATATTGATGATCAGGCAGATCGTGATTTGAAAGCTGAATCTGTGGATGCGAAACCAGATACGAATATCGATGATACCACCCAGGATATGGAAGCAACCATGCAGATTGATAGCGGTGATCTGGGCTTTGATCTTGATGATAATCAGGAAGAGAATGGTGACGCAATAGTTACTGATGATGCCGTCGCAGTTGCCGAACCGGATGAAACTGCTTCTGATAAAACAATCATTGATTTAACCGACGAAGCATTGTCTGGGGAAACCTCGTCTGAGCAAGACCAGTTAGACACCACGGATACATCAGAGCTTGATTTTGATCCAGGTCTGGATGATGAAGCCGTAACGTCTGCAAAGGAAGAGCTGACTGAAGCTGAAATGACTGATGTGGATGAGACGAATCGGATAGCGCCAGAAGTAGAGCCTTCAGCAGATGATGCGACTCAGCCATCAGCAGATGAAGATGAGTTTGATTTATCTAGTCTGGATGATGTTGATGAAATTGGTACCAAACTTGATCTTGCCCGGGCCTATCTGGATATGGGAGACCATGAAGGCGCGCGCGATATTCTGGAAGAGGTGCTTGCTGATGGGAATGAAACGCAGCAGCAGGAAGCAAAAGAGCTAGTGAGTCAGCTAGATACCTGATTGATTGACTTAATCATTGCTTACTGTAACGGCACCAGTGGGTGCCGTTTTCGTTATGCCAAAGAAAGAGAATAAAACACGTATTGCACTTGGGGTGGAATATAATGGTAGCCGGTTTAATGGCTACCAGTTACAACAGCCTGGTACCCGTACGGTACAAGGTGAACTTGAGTATGCCATCTCAAAAGTGGCCAATGAAACCATTCGTCTTACCTGTGCCGGACGTACTGATGCAGGAGTTCATGCCACCGGTCAGGTGGTGCATTTTGATACCACGGCACAACGTTTGTGGAAGGCATGGGTGCTGGGCGGTAATACTCAGTTACCTGGCGATATTCGTATTCATTGGGCAAAAGAAGTGAGTGAGGATTATAGTGCTCGTTTTAGTGCGGTTTCGCGTAGCTACCGTTACATCCTGTTTATGCGTGAAGTTCGTTCAGCCATTCTTGACAGTAATGTTGCCTGGAGTATTGATGTGCTGAATGTGGAGAAAATGCATCAGGCAGCGCAGTTATTAATGGGCGAGCATGACTTCTCAGCTTTTCGTGCTTCGCGGTGTCAGGCAAAACATGCACACCGCGTCCTGCAAAAAATACAGTTAAAGCAGCAGGGTTTGTATGTGGTGATGGATATACAGGCGAATGCTTTTTTGTACCATATGGTAAGAAATATACTGGGTTCATTAATGCTGGTTGGGCGGGGTGAACGGCCGGTAGAATGGATTGGTAAGGTACTAGAAAGTCGGGATCGAAATCAGGCTGGGATGATGGCTCCCGCTGCTGGGCTCTATCTGGTTAATGTGGAATACCCGGAAAAATTTGGATTGCCCAAAAAAACCGGCGGATTGCCCAGCTTTGGATAAGTGAAAATTGAAACCATGGGGATCCTTTTTATTTGTTTCAGTAATAACTATTTTTATCATTCCTTCTGGATGGCTCTTTAAAATGAGAACTCGTGTTAAAATCTGTGGCATTACTCGCATTGAAGATGCGCTGGTTGCTACGGCGCAGGGTGTCGATGCCATCGGTCTGGTTTTTTACGAAAAAAGCCTACGCTGTATAACCGCGCAACAGGCAGCAATCATTTGTCAGGCATTGCCCGCGTTTGTTACTTCGGTTGCCCTGTTTAAAGACGCGGATGCAAAAGTGATTAAGCAGGTGATCAGCACAACGGGGATTGATTTACTGCAATTTCATGGTAGTGAAAGCGTCGCATTTTGTGAGCAATTCGAACGCCCATACATTAAAGCCGTAGGTATGGAAGGTGTAGATAACCTGTCTGCCTATGCCAAGCGCTACCAATCTGCCCAGGGCTTGCTGCTTGACAGCCATGCGCCAGGTGCGGCGGGTGGTACGGGTAAAACCTTCAACTGGAATGAAGTCCCTGCGAGCCTCAGTCAGCCTGTTATTCTGGCGGGAGGCTTAAATGTTGGAAACATTGCGCAGGCGATTGAGATAGCTAAACCCTATGCCGTGGATATCAGTAGTGGTGTGGAAAGTGAGCCAGGTATCAAGGAAGCGACAAAAATTACTGTATTTATGCGGCAGATTCATGCCATAAATTATGCAACAGACGCATCAACAAATTTAAAAAGATAACACCATGACCGGCAAGACTGAACAACTCGGCACTGAACAAACAGCGACAGAATATACAGCAATGGATTATGCTGCTATGCCGGATAAAAACGGGCATTTTGGTATTTATGGCGGCATCTTTGCATCAGAAACCCTGATGCAGGCACTGGATGAACTGCTGAATGTTTATGAAAAAATAAAAACCGATAAAAATTTTCAGGCGCAGTTCGATTTAGATTTAGCACAATATGTTGGTCGTCCCAGCCCACTCTATTTTGCAGAGCGGCTGTCAAAACAAATGGGCGGCGCACAGATTTTTCTTAAACGCGAAGATTTAAACCATACTGGTGCGCACAAGATTAATAACACCATTGGTCAGGGTCTGCTGGCAAAAATGATGGGCAAGACACGTATTATTGCGGAAACCGGCGCGGGTCAGCATGGTGTTGCCTCAGCAACGGTGGCAGCGCGGCTCGGAATGAAATGCGTGGTTTATATGGGTGCAGAAGATATTAAACGGCAGGCACCTAATGTTTATCGGATGAAATTACTGGGTGCAGAAGTCGTGGCAGTTGAATCGGGTTCGCGAACCTTAAAAGATGCACTTAACGAAGCCATGCGAGACTGGGTTACCCATGTTGATGACACCTTTTATATTATTGGGACGGTTGCTGGCCCGCACCCCTATCCAGTGATGGTACGTGACTTTCAGGCTATTATTGGGCGCGAAGCCAAAGCACAGATGGCAGCACAATGTGGTTGCTTACCGGATGCACTGGTTGCTTGCGTGGGTGGTGGCTCGAATGCAATTGGTCTGTTTCATTCTTTCCTCAGTGATAAAAGTGTGGCGATGGTTGGTGTTGAAGGTGGTGGTCTCGGACTGCAAAGTGGTCAACATGCGGCACCATTGTGTGCTGGCCGACCGGGCGTTTTACACGGTAATCGCACCTATTTGATGGAAGACAAAAATGGCCAGATTATTGAAACCCACTCAGTTTCAGCCGGGTTGGATTATCCGGGTGTGGGGCCGGAACATGCCTGGTTAAAAGACATTGGTCGTGTTAAATATGTGATTGCCACAGACGAAGAAGCATTACAGGCATTTCACACCTTAACGCTTACAGAAGGCATTATCCCGGCGCTGGAATCCAGCCATGCTGTGGCTTATGGCATGAAACTGGCAGCAACCATGAACCCCGATCAGCGCATTATCATTAATTTATCCGGGCGGGGGGATAAAGACATTAATACCATTGCAAGTATCGAAGGTATCAAACTGTGAGTCGATTAGCCTCTTGTTTTGCAGGATTAAAAGCAGCCTCTCGTACCGCTCTGATTCCGTATGTGATGACATCCGATCCGTACCCTGAAATCACCTTACCGTTATTGCATGCCATGGTTGAAGCGGGTGCCGACATTATCGAGTTGGGCGCTCCATTTTCTGATCCGATGGCAGATGGCCCAGTTATTCAGGCCGCCGCTGAGCGCTCTCTCGCGCACAATACCAGTCTGCATGATGTCTTTAAAGTAGTAAATGAGTTTAGAAAACATAACAACTCAACCCCCGTTATAATCATGGGGTATCTGAATCCGATTGAAGTGATGGGCTATGAAAACTTTGCCAGACAGGCGGCAGAGTCTGGTTTAGATGGCGTTATCACCGTTGACATGCCGCCGATTGAAGCCACCGACTATGTGGAAGCATTGAAACAGTACGGGATTGATCCCGTGTTTCTACTGGCACCGACCAGCACAAAACAACGCATTAAGAAACTTGCCAGCATCGCCAGCGGTTTTGTGTATTATGTTTCACTGAAAGGAGTGACCGGTGCAGCCACACTGGATGTAAGCAGTGTTGAACAGAAGTTAAAAGAGATTAAACAGTATATTGATCTACCTATTGGTGTTGGTTTTGGTATTGGCAATGCCAAGTCTGCGGCAAAAGTAGCCGCCTGTGCGGATGCTGTGGTAGTCGGTAGTGTACTGGTTAAAAAAATGGCCAGGAGTGGAAAAAATCGAGAGAGAGAAAATTTAGCTGAACAAAGCGCTATAATAATTAAAGAAATCAGTGATATACTTTCTTCGATGCGCAGTGCTATGGATGCAGCCTGAGAATTTTTACTGAATTTAGTCGATCGAGTCGAGTCTGAATGAAGCATATAAAGGTAATTATCTAATGAGTCTAAGCTGGTTTGAAAAACTGATGCCAACCAGTATCAGAACGGATAGCAGTACTAAACGTGGCGTACCTGAAGGTTTGTGGACAAAGTGCCCTGCCTGTAATGCCGTGTTATATCGCGCTGAGCTTGAGCGTAATCTGGAAGTGTGCCCAAAATGCAATCACCACATGCGTGTCTTTGGGCGTAAGCGTCTAAAAATCTTTCTTGATGAGGGGCCTGTCGAGGAAATTGGCGAAAATTTGTTACCATTTGATAAATTAAAATTCAGAGACAGCAAAAAATATAAAGACCGCTTATTGCAGGCACAGAAGAATACTGGTGAAAAAGATGCACTGATTGCCTTAAAAGGAAAAGTGAAAGCGGTGCCGATTGTTGCCGTAGCATTTGATTTTCGTTTTATGGGTGGTTCGATGGGTTCTGTCGTGGGCGAGCGCTTTTTGCGTGCAGCAACGGTTGCGCTGACAGAGAACATCCCTTTTGTCTGTTTTTCTGCCTCTGGTGGTGCGCGTATGCAGGAAGCTCTATTTTCATTGATGCAAATGGCAAAAACCAGCGCTGTACTGAATCGTCTGGCGCAGAATCGAGTACCCTTTATCTCTGTATTAACCGACCCAACGATGGGTGGTGTTTCAGCAAGTTTTGCCATGCTTGGCGATGTGCATATGGCAGAACCTAAAGCCTTGATTGGTTTCGCTGGACCGCGTGTGATTGAACAAACTGTGCGCGAAAAGTTGCCTGAAGGTTTTCAGCGTAGTGAATTTTTACTTGAACATGGGAGTATTGATATGGTGGTTGATCGGCGTGATTTGCGTGATCGTATTGCCAGCCTGGTGTTGATGTTAGCCAATAAACCTGCTGTACAGATAGCCTGATTTCTAATACTTGCCGGACTATTTCTGAGCGCTGCCTGGACACGTTGTGAATAGCCTCTGTTATTCTGCCCACGCGACTATAATTTTGAGCCGATGCGTATTATGATTAACAGGGTAACAGCGTAACGCATCTATTCGTACTGTGAGATTTAATCACCTTAATGATTGGCTAAGCTGGCAGGAAAGCCTTAATCCGGCAGGGATTGACCTTGGTCTTGAGCGTGTCTCAACCGTTTTAGCGCAGTCAGGTTTAGCTGCAACCTTCGCCTGCCCAATTATTACCGTGGCGGGCACCAATGGCAAAGGTTCTGTGGTGGCAATGCTTGAAGCCATTGCATTATCAGCACAGCTAACAGTTTGTAGTTATACCTCACCACATTTATTTAAATACAATGAACGCATCCGCATTAATAATCAGCCATTGGACGACAGGGTAATTTGTGAAGCTTTCGAGCGTATTGATCAGGCGCGTGGCAGTGAAGCTTTAACGTATTTTGAATTTTCCACTTTAGCCGCGCTGGATATTTTTAGTCGCTGTGGTGCCGATCTGGTTGTGCTGGAGGTTGGCCTGGGTGGACGTCTGGATGCAGTGAACGTGATGCAGCCATCAGTTTCGATCATTACTTCGATTGATATTGATCATATTGACTGGTTAGGTGACAACAGAGAGAGTATTGGTCGCGAAAAAGCCGGCATTTTTCGTGCGAATACGCTGGCAATCTGTGGCGATGCCAACCCGCCTACCAGCCTTTATCAGGTCGCTGAGCAGGTGGGCACGAATTTAAAAGTTGTGACAAAGGACTATAATTATCAGCTACAGGGTCAGCACTGGAATTTGTCTAGCCCTTTTGGTGATTTATCCAATTTGCCAGTACCGTCACTTGTCGGCAAATTTCAACTGGGTAACGCTGCTACAGCAATTCTGGCGTTACAGTCTTTAAAGGAGGATATAAAAATTTCATCACTGGCGATTAAGCATGGGTTAGAACAGTGCCAGTTGAGGGCGCATTTTGAAACTTTATGCACGTCACCTCTAGTGCAGGTTGATGTGGCGCATAACCCACATGCTGCTGTGGCACTGGTTTCGCAGTTGGCGGCATCTGCGTACAGCGCGCAAGGTAAATGTTATGCGATTATTGGCATGTTAGCCGATAAAGCTGTTGAACAGGTAGTCGATATACTCGCACCAGATGTTGATGAATGGTGTGTCGCTGGTTTGTCGGCGACCCCCCGAGGGTTGAGTGAGATTGAATTACGAAAACGTATTCAGAACAAATTAACAAATGTTAAACTACAGAGTGCAGGGACAGTCAAACAAGCCTGTGAGCTGGTGATGAAACAAATGACTAAAAACGACAGAGTTATCGCCTTTGGTTCTTTTTATACGGCATCCGAAGTGATTAAATATTTTGAGAATAATGACCAGTTATAACAACTGGATGAGTGATTTATACTGATGGATCCCAGATTACTACAACGCATTGTTGGCGCGGCGGTACTGGTTGCGCTGGCGGTTATATTTATCCCCGCGTTACTCGACGGTTCCGGTTACAAATCCCGGCAATTACAGCATATTCAGTTTAAACCTGAACCCCACTTCCCACCATTAAGCCAGCAACGGCCGCCACGGATAAAGTCGCCATTAACTGCCGTGCGGGATGAACAAATTAAAAAACGGGCTGAGAAAAAAACAAGCAATAAGGTGGTTACAAAGCCTGATCGTGCCAGCCGACCATTACAGGCCTTTGCGCTACAGGCGGGTACGTTTGACAACAGCGCTAATGCAAGAAAATTACGTGATAAATTAAGAAAAATGGGGTATGTCAGTTTTTTAACTACTAAGGTTAAAAAAGGCAAAAAGAATTACAAAGTTCGGATTGGGCCCGAACTGGAAAGAAATACGCTGGAAAAAATCAGAATAAAACTTAAAAAACGCTATAAAATTAATGCTTATGTGGTGAACTACCCTTAATTATTTCCTACTCACTGAGTCTGAGCCGCGTATAATATTATCCTGCGGGTAAATACAACTATTTAATTAAAGAATAACTCTATGACAGTCGTTGATATTATTATTATTGTAGTGATTGCGTTATCTGCACTATTCAGCCTAATGCGTGGATTTGTGAAGGAAGCTATCTCATTGGCAACCTGGGTTATTGCCATCTGGGTGGCGGCAACGTTTGCGCCAAAGTTGTCGACAATGTTATCGAGTAGCATTGATTCGGAGGCTGTCAGGCAGGCGGTTGGATTCGGAGTATTATTTATTTTAACTTTGATCGTTGGTGGACTGGTTAATTTCATGGTTAGCCAGGCAGTAAAAAAAACCGGATTATCGGGTGCGGATCGGATTTTTGGTGTTGTATTTGGGGTTATTCGAGGTGGTCTTCTCATTGTTGTATTCGTAGTGATAAGCGGCCTGACCGCATTGCCTGCAACACAGTGGTGGAAGGGCTCTATGCTCTTACCGTGGTTTGAAAATACCGCCATCGTATTACAGAACTATATGCCTGGGAACCTGCATTTATCTTACTAGGTTCAATGATTGAGTCAGATCAGAGTTACCTGGGGTTTAAGCCTTAAAATTAAGCCATCGAAGCAAACAGAACCTGACTAGGACAAAAAGAGAGACAGATTATGTGTGGAATTGCCGGCATTGTTGCTGCAAGTGATGTTAATTTAGATTTATATGATGCTCTGTCCGTTCTACAGCACCGAGGTCAGGATGCTGCGGGTATCACCACCTGCGACAATGGTCGGTTTTATTTACGCAAAGGCAATGGCCTGGTTCGAGATGTTTTTTTAAGCAAACATATGCAGCAATTGCCCGGAAATATGGGTATTGCTCATGTGCGTTACCCCACTGCGGGTTGTTCCTCTTCTGCCGAAGCGCAGCCACTTTATGTGAACTCACCGTATGGCATTGCGTTAGCGCATAACGGTAATCTGACCAATGCAGAAACGCTAAAGAAAGAGCTGTTTATGTCAGACCTGCGGCATCTGAATACAGAATCAGACAGTGAAGTTCTGCTGAATATTTTAGCGCATGAGCTCCAGATGAAAGTCAAACTTGAATTTGATGTTCGGGCCATTTTTGCAGCAGTGGCATCGATTCATCAGCGTTGTCGTGGCGGTTACGCCGTGGTTGCCATGATTGTGGGTAAAGGTATTCTTGCTATCCGTGACCCGCATGGTCTACGTCCACTGGTTTATGGAAAACGTATCGGTGAGAATGGCGTAGATTACATGGTCGCTTCTGAAAGCGTGGCTTTACAGTCGCAGGGTTTTGAGCTGGTGCGCGATGTTAAACCAGGCGAGGCGCTGTTTATCGATGCTGCGGGTAAACTGCATACCCAACAATGTGCACAGAATCCTGAGCTGGAATCCTGCATTTTTGAGTATGTTTATTTCGCCCGACCAGATTCCATTATAGATGGTGTGCTGGTTTATAAAGCACGGTTACGGATGGGGCAGACTTTGGTGCAGAAAATACTGCGCGAACACCCTGAGCATGATATTGATGTAGTTATTCCCATCCCGGATACAAGTCGCAGCACTGCACTGGAAGTGGCTTATCACCTCAACGTGAAATACCGCGAAGGTTTTGTTAAAAATCGCTACATTGGTCGTACCTTCATTATGCCGGGACAGAAACAACGCAAAAAATCGGTGCGCCAGAAATTGAACCCGATTGACCTTGAGTTTAAAGGTAAAAATGTTTTGTTGGTGGATGATTCTATTGTGCGTGGAACCACCTCAAAACAGATTGTTCAGATGGCACGCGAGTCGGGTGCGAATAAAGTTTACCTGGCCTCTGCTGCACCACCGGTACGTTACCCAAACGTTTATGGTATCGATATGGCGGCCCATGACGAATTTGTTGCACACAATCGTGATATAAATGAGATTACCGAAATTATTGGTGCAGACTGGTTAATCTATCAGGATCTTGAAGACCTGAAAGAAGCCGTGCGTAAAGGCAATAAATTACTGAAAAATTTTGACTGCTCCTGTTTTGATGGTAAATACGTAACACAAGATGTGGATGAAGAGTATTTTAAATATTTAAGTGCATTACGCAATGATGCTGCAAAAAGTCTGCGTAAACGCCAGTTAAAATCAGTACAGTTATAATTTGGTATCGCTATAATCAGGTGGCAAATGAGTTCAGTTATCGTCAATATTGAAAAACAACGTCTTACTCTGCTCGATGAAAATGCGAAGATATTGCAGGAATACCCTGTATCGACATCAAAATACGGCACCGGCAGCCAGAATGGAAGTGAGAAAACCCCGACGGGTTTGCATCGTATTGCAGATAAATTTGGTGGTGCAATGCCAGTAAATGAAGTCTTTATCGGGCGCTTGCCGCACGGTAATCTGGAGGAATGTATCGAACGCGGTGTTGATTTACCGGATGATGTAATAATGAGCCGCATACTCTGGCTCGAAGGCATGGAACCAGGCCGTAACAAAGGCGGGTATGTTGATAGCTACCAACGGTATATTTATATTCATGGAACCAATCATGAAGAGGAAGTGGGTAAGCCTGCGTCCATAGGTTGTATTCGAATGTGTAACAACGATATTGTAGAACTTTACCGCCTGGTTGACGTTGGCAGTGAAGTAAATATTATTGAAACCGAATAAACCTTTTAAGAGAAGAAATAATGACAATACCTGCCGATGATCACAAAAATGGCAAATTTACCGATTGTGGGTTTGCCACCCGTGCGGTGCGTGAAGGTTATGTGCGCAGCCATGAAAACGAACATGATGAAGCCATTTTTCCTACTTCAAGTTTTGTGTTTGATAGCGCAGCCGATGCCGCAGCGCGTTTTTCCGGTGAAATACCGGGGAATATTTATTCACGCTTTACCAATCCAACGGTAACAACATTTGAACAACGGCTGGCATCGCTGGAAGGCGCAGAGCGTTGTGTTGCTACCGCATCAGGTATGGCCGCTATTACCGCAACATTTATTGGTTTGCTGAAAGCGGGAGATCATATTGTTTCTTCGCGCAGTATTTTTGGTACTACAACAATACTACTGACCAATTTTATGGCGAAACTGGCTATTACAACCAGTTTTGTTGAACTGTCTGATTTGCAGGCGTGGGCAGCGGCAATAAAACCTGAAACAAAATTACTGTTTTTAGAAACACCATCAAACCCATTGACTGAACTGGTCGATATTTCAGCGCTTGCCGAAATTGCCCATAAACACGGTTGCCTGCTGGTGGTGGATAACTGCCTGTGTACCCCCGCGTTGCAACAGCCGCTGGCATTGGGTGCCGACATTGTTATTCATTCCGCCACCAAATACATTGATGGACAGGGGCGTTGTATGGGTGGCGCAGTGTGCGGTACCCATGATGTTGTCGGTGACGGCGTTTACAGTTTTTTACGCACCACCGGCCCGACCATGAGCACATTTAATGCCTGGGTGTTTTTAAAAGGGCTGGAAACGCTAAAGTTGCGGATGCATGCGCACAGTGCAGCAGCGCTACAACTGGCGCAATGGCTGGAACAACAACCACAGGTTAAGCAGGTGTACTATCCTGGGTTGGAAAGCCACCCGCAACACGAACTGGCAAAACAGCAGCAGTCGGCGTTCGGCGGGTTGTTATCGTTTGAACTAAATGGCGGGAAAGAAGAAGGCTGGCGGCTGGTTGATGCCACGCGTATTATTTCGATCACTGCCAACCTGGGCGATACCAAATCCACCATCACTCACCCGGCAACAACCACGCATGGGCGTTTAACGCCAGAACAACGCCAGGATGCAGGTATTTCAGATGGGCTGATTCGTATTGCGGTTGGACTGGAAGACATTGAAGATATTAAAACAGATCTTTTACGTGGTATGTAGGAAAATTGTCGCAGTTGATGGCGAGTACCCTGTGCCGCAATGATGTGAGCAGAATAACAAAAATAGTGTTCCCCAATTTTGATGTTTTAGTCACGGCAAAGCCGTAGCAGCCATGTTGCAGGGTGCGTTAAGTAGCGGTGCTTCATATCGAATTTGACGTGGTCAGGGTTAAAAGACTGTCTTTATCGCGGTTTGGTCATTCAAACTTACTTTTCGGTGGGTTTGTCCTGGTGACTGCCATCACAAAAAGGTGCTGTTTTAGTTTGTTTGCAGCCACAGAAATAAACTTTTTCAGATTTTTCTGCAACATATTTTAGCGGACTGAAACCGGTACCTTTGTGTGAGCCATCGCAGAATGGCTGGGTTTTACTTCTACCACAGCTACACCAGTGATAGGTTTTGTTGGCTTCGACTTCGACGGCGAAGGGGGTGTCGGAACTTCTTATTGCGGTGGACATTTTTTTCTCCTGTTTATAATGTATCGTATGTTGAAGATATTATCATGCTTCTGGTGGCAAGAATAAACCGTTATCATAAGAAATAATTATTCTGAAATCAGCAACAGTTGTGCAGGGAAGATTTCCTCAACGGCTCTTCCCCTCGACAATATGAATGACTTTTGAGTGTGGGAAGCCAGGGGTATTAGTGGTGTTGCTGATCACCTGAATTTATCTTCTTACAAGTCTGGTAACCCAAGATACCATAAACGGGGCAGAAGCATAGAATGCCGGTAGCTATCGGGATTAGACCGAACCAGCCCCAGGGGGTTTGTGGACCATAATAAACTGTGCTGATAAGTATGCTGCCTAGTGTGAGCCTAAACAGGCCGTCAATCTTTCCGACATTACATAACATAATAAAAGAGCCTCAAAATAAAAGTGCTATAAAAATCAGGGGTGATACTTGAGGTCTCATTTGTAAACCATTTACTGGCTACAGTTATTACTACTGAAACAGATAATAAGTATTCTTTTTATCTATCCTGTTAGTAACTGTGGTTTGATTGTTCCGGCCTGTCAGTTAAACGTCGTACTTTTAGTGCGGGGTTTTAAGCCGTGGCACGATCAGATAGCGTTAATTTTTCTAAAACTTCTAATCTTAATTTAGCATTAAAAGGAGAATAATTCTAATCGAAGGCGTAAATTTTTCTGCTTAATCGATAAATCCTCAGGCCAGTGCTGTTGAGTGCAAATTTCTACACAAGCCAGGTTTCTACACAAGCCAGGTTTCTACACAAGCACTGACTTAACAAGCGGTTTCAGCCTTACCTCATTTTGGGGCGCAGGTTTTCAGGCCAATTAGCGAGTAAAGCGGGCAAAACTTGAACAATCCCGTTGCCAGAGGTATAACACCAATCCAGCCATACATTGCATAGGGTCCAATAACGGGAATACTTTTACCAAAAAATACCAGGCCCAATAAGGCCAGGCCAACAATGATACGAATGAATCGATCAATTCCACCTACATTACACATAATATTTCTCCAGTTAATCAGAACAAGTGGGGCATTGTAAATATCGGATACAGTATTGTCTATAACAATGTCACACCGGTATCTTCGCCAATTGTGTTAGAGCTGCCATATCTATTATTTCGATATTACCACATAGTCGTTTGATAATACTTTCCAGTTCTAGTTCCTTTAGCTTCATCAACAACCAGACTAATTGCTTCCCCCAGGGGGTATTTTACGCCTTGTACCAGTGCTGTCGTAATGCCTTAAGTACCTTGTCACTATAGATACGTGAACCTTTGCTGCCGTTGTAACGTGCCAGCGCTTTACGTAAGTCATTATTTTCCATATCCATATAATATTTAAGGATGGTGCAACCCAGGCGTAGATTGGTATTTACGTCAATCAGATTGTCTTCAGGATGGCCAATCTCATTAAGCCAGAAGGGCATAATCTGCATTAAGCCCTGTGCCCCAGATTTAGATATGGCGTAAGGATCAAACCGGCTTTCAACCTCGATTAATGCCAGCACTAACTCTGGCGCAAGGTGTACACGTCTGGCCTCATAGTGAATTTGCTTTAACAGTTGCAGGCGACGTTTCCTGTCTTTTACAAAAGGTTTCAGGCGGGTAGACATGTCCAGTAGCCAGACCTCAGCCTGGAAGCGATCATCAAAACTTTGTGAAGAATTAATCGCATTGGTAAGTAACTGGCGAAGTTTAGCATCGACAACTGGGCTGCCCGCTGCACTACAGGGGATGAAGAGTGCATTGAGGGTCATTAACAGGAAAAGCGATAGCGTTGAGCTTTTAAAGCGATTAAGCCTGTTTTTGAGGATTAATGATCGTGTCAGCTTCATTAATTAAGGTTATATGATTTCCAGTTTTATTCAATACAGATGTGGATATCATACAGGTATATTTTAACCAGTGTTTCGACGCTGCGAGGTATTTTGGGCTATGATTGATAAGAGACAAAGCAGGTATAGCACGCTATATATTTTTACTGAGGTTGCTTAAACGCTAATGGGTGATAAAAACAGAAGAGCAAATACGGCGGAAGAACTCGTCGAAGGGGTTGTTAATCTCATTACTTTACCGGACATCTACATACGGGTTAATCAGGTGCTCGAAGATCCTGATCATAATGCGCAACAACTGGGTGAGGTGATTAGTTATGATCCAGCGCTCACCACCCGTATCCTGCGGATTGTTAATAGTGCTTATTATTCACTCGCGGTTAAAATCGAACTGGTCAGTCGAGCCGTGTCTGTGCTGGGGGAAAATGATATACGTAACCTGATTCTGGCTACATCTGCGGTTGAAACGTTTAAGTGTCTGCCTAATCAGTTACTGGATATTGATCTGTTCTGGCGTCACAGTGTGTACACAGGAATTGTTTCGCGTTTACTTTCACAGCATTGCAATATCCTCCACCGAGAACGTCTGTTTATTGCCGGGATGTTGCACGATATTGGTAAGTTGGTGTTGTATTATAAAGAGCCTGAACTATCTCAGGAAGTTCTTCTGCAAGCTGCAGAAAATAGCGGGGCGCTTTATCAGGCAGAGGCAGACGTGATTGGTTTTACACATGCTGATGTGGGCGGTGCGTTAGTTGGCTCCTGGAAGTTGGCCGATACGCTAAAAGATGTGATCACCTACCATCACACCCCCTTGAAAGCGCGGCAATACCCCTTAGAAACAGCGATTGTCCATATCGCTAACTGCGTTGTTAATGCCATCACTCCAGACACGATTGTAGATGAACATCTATTAGAGGGGATGGATGATTTTGAGACTGCGACTCTCACAATAACCGGGCTGGATTTAAACATACTCCCGGATGTAATGGAGCAGGCCAGGGAGCAAGCAATAGAAGTTATGGATATTGTTTGTCCAAAAAACATCGAGTGAGTCGTTGATTAAGTCTGATTTTTATTGAGAGCCTATGGGCGAAAACAGTCAAGATCATTGGCAAAAGTAATCTTTCCATGATAGTTTTTCTGGATGATCTGCCGGGTCTGTTTTTCCCGCCCCAGTGTTCTTACCATACGGTGTGATAACACCAGTTGTTTAACTTTGGCCGCCGCCGCGATCTGGCCGATAACAGAAGGTGGCATATGCAATTGTCTCGCAACACCAGTGCTGCCTTCTGCAACGGCATTATGGGCAAGCAGTATGTCCGAGCCGGCAGCGAGTTTCTCCAGAGTATGCCAGCCACCATTCATGTCACCTGAAAAGGTAATGCTGTGGTTGTCGATATCAACCCGCCAGGCCAGCGCAGGTATCGAACCGTGATGAACGGGGATAGCAGAGAGCTTGAATCGACTGTTATGGAAACCTGCCCAGCGTTTGTGGCGATTTGTTTCACCAGCCGCTACATTGTGTGCGACCAGTCGGTAAGGGGCTGCCAGTGAGGGGTTAACAAAATCGTTGAGATAACGAAAAACCCCATGCGGGTAGCCAAACAGGTCGTTAACAAATTCCTTCATTGAAGGCATGATAGCGTTTCCACTCGGGCCGAACAAAGGTAGGTCTTGTCTGCGCTCACCAAAATAGGAAGCCTTGACCAGTACCGGCAAGTCGGCACTGTGGTCAACATGAAAATGGGAAAAGACAATCGCATCCAGGTCTTTGAACTGGGCACCGCTTTTACCAAAATTTAGTGCGCTGCCACCACCAGCATCAATCATTAGACGCGCCTTGCCATTAAGCCAGATCAGATAACTGCTGGAAGCCCGTGCATCCTGCATTATCTCTGGTCCACCGGAGCCCAGTACCTGTAGCCAGACACCGTGGTTGCCGCATCTGCCGTGAGCGGAAAGGGTGAATGGCATTATTAAAATGGCGAACAGGAATAACGCTAACGGTTGTTTTTTAGTACACATATTGGTGTTATACCTCCGTGTTTGGAGGGCGCTTTAGGGCTTGATTATAACTATGCCGCAAATCGTTTCGGCGTATATTTCAGGCTCGACTGTTTAGTAATTTTTGGGAAATTTTCCGGTAAGAATATAAGCAAAAGCAATGACTTCAGCGACTGCTCTATATAAATTTTCAGGTATTTCATCACCCAGGTCTATTTGTGACAGTACACTTATCAGGCCATCGTCTTTCTGTAAGGGTATGCCGTGTCTGGCTGCAATATCAATAATTTTATCAGCAATATTATCCAGACCTTTGGCGGTAACTCTGGGTGCACTTTCACCATCATATTCAAGTGCGACAGCAATCTTTTTTAGTGTTTTATTATGCATTCTGAAAGTTTCAACTGGACACGCCAGTGTACCTCGTTATATCTGGGGACAGATTCATGCTTTCTCATCCAGTAAACGAACATTGGTGGGAACATCGCTACTGGGTTGGCGAAGATTGCCGTGGCTAACTCCCAGCTTTATTGTATTAAATCCGATGCGTTTAAGTGCGGCGTCAAGCCAGTTAATTTGTTCCGATATATTTTTAACGGTGGCTTTCTTTTCGGCACGAAATGCGGTTGAGATATAGCTATCGGTTAGATGTAGTTGAGCCTGAATCGAACCAAGTTGTTTGAAGTTAAAATTCAGTGTCACCATCCAGCTTGAAGCGCTTTGATCTCTTGCTGGTTGTTCCTGTTCCAGTCGAAACTGAATTAAATGGTTTTCTGTTCTGTCTTTTATCGGCAGATCAAATAAGAGCAGGAATAAGCTATCTGTTTCACGCGTTAGTGGAATTAATTGATGCGATGTTATTTTTGCTAATGCACCGTCAACGCCCGTTTTTAGTGCATGCAATATATCCATTGTTTTTAACAGGTCGGCTAATTTATTCTGTATTTGCTGTGAATTGGCTTGCTTCTGTATGTGGTTTAACAACAGAGCGAAACTGTTAAGCAGTTCGTTCGGTAGCCGCGTTGTATTCGTTGTGGTTAATGCCCGTTGAATTAATTGATGCTGACTTTTTGATAGCTTAATGGTTAACAAAGTGGCTAGCTGTATAAGGTTGATTTTACCTTTTATAAACCGATTTATAATTGATTGAATACTTTTTATCGTCTTTGCCGATGGCTTGAGTGTCAGTCCGGGTACATCATTCTGTAATTGAGCGCTAATCCTGAGTAACTGACTTTTTACATCGGACTGGAGCGCGTCATGACTCAATACATCGGTTTGTTGGTTACCGCGCTGTAGTGTTCGTAGATGGTTTAACTTCGATTCAAGAAATACACCACTGTTTTGTATCAACTTCCTTAGTATTTTTGCCTGTGTTACCTGCTCAGCATCAGGAAGTTGCTGGCGTAAATTGAGCAGTTGTTGTTTAAGCGTTTCAGAGATGGCAGGGTTTTTGATAATTTTTTGGCCAAGCAATAGCAATTCGCTCAGGCCTTGCTGCTGGGTAATAAGAGTTTTCAGGTTTTGAGCAGCTAACCGAGGGGTGAGAGCTGCACCCAGAATGGTTAATATCGGCATCTCGCCCAGTGATTTAACCAGTAATTTGATCGGCTCTCCTGCTGTTAGGGCAATCGGGGTTTTTGCTTCTAGAAGAAGTTCTCCCATACGCATCAATATTGTTTCCTGAGCCTTTGCATTGTGTTCCGTCGTTGCATTGAGTATTTGTCCAACTTTCCATGTTTTGGTTATATTGGTGATGGGTGCTGTGTGGATTTTAATGTTTGGCGGAATGGATGGGGTAATGATCATAATATGACCATTATATAAAAAAATCAGCTACTTTACTGTTTTCTCTACGAATAAATACAACTCTTTACGGGTGACAAATACCATATAGAGCAATATTTCGAGTATGAAGAAATGGCTGGTCGCTGATCGCAGCAGGGCGATTGTTGGCAGCAGCGATAAAGCAATAAAATATAACAAAATGACGCGTTTTGTACTTGCATTCTATATGCAATTTACGTAATATTCGCATCTTGTTGTTGCGGGGTGGAGCAGTCTGGCAGCTCGTCGGGCTCATAACCCGAAGGTCGTAGGTTCAAATCCTGCCCCCGCTACCAATTCTATAGACGGTTCAGTTGAATAGTTGTCATTGACAGCTATTTGTCTGAGCCGTTTTTTTATGCCCGTATGATTATTCATAGGTTTCTCCTTTGAAGCTATTTTCAAAATTCCCGCCAACCCCCTGTGTCAGGATAGTTGTCGCCTCTAATATTCAATTAGACCACATTAGTATTTTGAAATCGGTACTTTATCGATATGTTTGTCAATTGCCTCTATCACATTGGAGTAAAGAGGTAAGTTTGTTTTTTCCTTTTGCCAATATTCATGGAAAAGGGCAACTGTCTTAATAGCGGTATCCACTACAATTTTTTCAGGAAGCATAGCTTTAGCGGATAGATGCTTAAGCTCATTAATAGTAAATTCATCAAAGCGTTTTGTTCTACTATATTTTAATGCCGTTTTTTCATTTTCTATATACGGGATTGTTGAAACAAAATCATAGGCAGGAGATAATTTTGCGTTTTGTCTATCGAGATAGATAAGCGACCAGTTTTTTAGGTGCATGTCGGCATTACCAACCAACGTGTTAAAGACGAGCCTGCGAATGAACTCAGCAATATCTTTTTCGTCGCTTTCCGCGCCAATGACTTGTGCGATGTTTGCTGAACTTGCTTTTTTGTATTTCTCATTTGGATATACGTCAAAAACTTGCGCAAAGTCTTCGATATGAATGGGGCTTCCATCGTCAAGGCGGTCAAAGCGTTTTATAGCAAAGGCTTGTTCTTGCATTTCTCCAATACCGGCAGGAAGGTTTTCAATATCCTTTACATCAATCAAATTAATAGAAGGGACGTCCATTCCAACAAGCCGTGCGAGTTTCATCATGGAATATTCGTTTTCTGGTACGCCTGCAAACCTTGTAGATGGTAATTTCACAATCCATGAACCGCCCATGCCTTTTGCAGGAATGGTTAAGCCTCCGCTGGCTTCACTTATTGCGGAAAATTTAAGTTGCACGCCTGCTAACGAGAAGCGAAGAGCATTATCCAGGGTCTTGTTTTTATTACCGTCATTTTCCTCTGCGCTATCATCCCGATAATTCGACCAGACTTCATCTTTATCTGGAGCAACAGTAACTGCGCCGGACAAATCCATTCCTAATGCCCAGAGTAAAAAAAATTCTCTTTCGGATTTTACACCTGCGCGCTCAGATAAATATTCACGCAAATGACCTTCTGGAAGCAGGTTAGAGAAGTAGGGCATTAATGCGGTTTGTGTAGGTTTAAATTCAGTAATCAATTCGCCAAAGGAATCTTTAAAACGCAAGCCGAGGGTAGGTCTGCCTGCATTTTGGATATAAGCCTCACTAAAAGAAAATAGCGTGCGATCATGCCCTACATTGGTGAGTGTGCCAATGTGCTCACCATGTAGAAGTATATTAAGTACAGACACATCCGCCATTATTCTTCTCCATCAAGGCTATAAGCGGGCAGGGGTGGTTTACCATTGGTGTCACTACCCACTATCGAATTAACCGCTGAAAGATATTTGCGGGGAATGAGCGTAAGTTCCAATTCTAAAACGCGGGCAATAGCGACGAGGCTCGAAAGTCGTAAATCAACATTGCCACTTTCTATTTTAGATATATGGCTTTGTGGAACACCTGATCTGGAACTGAGTTCGCGCTGGCTTATCCCCATATTTTCACGGGTTTCTTTTAGGTGTTGGGAGATATATTGTGTTGAGTAGTTCATTTTGATGTGTAATACCATATCAATTAATAAATAATATATATTATATATATCGTACAAGGCATGATCTGTCAACAAGTGATTAGTTATTCTATATCGTTTTATGCTTAATATATGCAATTGCATATCAATTGAGGGGGGGAGAAGCGTAACTTTATGGCAATCCTGAGCATTTAACCCGGTTGCCGTTTGGATACCGTAGCATTTTAGTGCTCAATCTCGACCACTGTTCCGCCATTGGATTACGACCAAGGCGTGCCCCTGGATACGTTGTGACTTGATCAAATTAATATAAGTGTTTACTTATCATGCAGTTATTTTTGATTGAGTCTTGTGAATTACTCAATTCCCCCTTATTCTCTCATATGATATTCAGGTGGAATAAACGGTGACAGGCGTTGTTTGACCTTAAAAGAGGTCGCCAAATACTTAAAGCTGGCTGAAAAGACAGCTTATCGCCTCGCTGCGGAAGGTAAGCTTCCCGGCTTTAAGGTGGGTGGTAGCTGGCGGTTCCGAATGGATGAAGTTGAGAAATTAACCA
>CAYTUK010000020.1:0-30205 GCA_964441285.1 uncultured Thiotrichaceae bacterium
CCCGCAACTTTGCCTTTGTCGCTGCGGTTATCGAATTGCCGCCAAGGACGGCGTTGACATTGATAATCGGTGCAATATCTCCCGCAGTAGGTAACGACAGGGTAACGGCCGGTTGATAAATTTTTGGCAGCAGTAACGCCAGTAATACCGCCAGCAGAGAACCAGCAACCGTAACTGCCAGGATTAGCCGCCACTGGCTTATTAACCGGGAAAATAATTCACCCAGGTCTATTTCATTACCTGTTTGATCAGGTAATACCCCGTAGATAATAGGCTGTAAGACGTTTTCTGCTGTGTTATTTTTATCTGCGGGGGCGCTTGAAGTCATTCGTATCCTTAATTACTGGTAAATTCCAACTTGCAAAAAGATTGAGCCATTAGCTATCATGGACTGGCAGTCGAAATGCGGTAAAACCATGATAATTTCACGGAGTTATAAATTAATGTGCGTATTATACGTAATGATTAGTCATTAGTCATTATGGTGTAGCCTTCCAGCCTGAAGGCGGTCTGTTCTCAAGTCGGCATCCCGGTATGCAGCAGCGCCAGAAACCCCAACAGCCCCATCACCTCGATATTCAAAGCTTGATTGTATCGTGCAAAATGCAGGGTATCAATCCAGATATTTATCTTACTGATGTTTTACAGCGCGTCAGTTTGCCTTGCACATCAAAAGTCGATGAGCATACGCCAAAAAACTGGAAAGAAAAATATGGGAATAATTTTTTGAAATCGGATTTGGATAGGGTGGGGTAATAGCGTTCTAGAATGAACGCTTACATATCAAGTGAGTAGACGTTTTCTTCCTGATAATTCGTATAGATCCCTTTAGACTGTTTAATAAATCTATCAAATTTTGCTTTGTAAGGTAGGATTTAGTATATATACCAGCAAGAACTGACAAATTCGACAACCTATGCAGCTTTTGTTACGAGGTGGAACCCCTATACACAGTGGCTGAAAGCCGCATGATAAGCGGTTTTTCACTATCACAAGGAAAGCTGTTATCGATCGGCAACGCCGAGAAGGGTGAAAATGGTGGGCCTGGAAGGACTTGAACCTTCGACCTGCCGATTATGAGTCGGATGCTCTAACCAACTGAGCTACAGGCCCTTATAATATTTAACGGGTGTTTTGTTACTTCGCTTTTAAATATTTGTGTTTGGCTTTCTTTTCTTTGGTCGGTTAAGCTCGATGTGCTGCTGAGGTTTTTTTCAGGGCAGGCGTATTTTAACCATCTTTTAGCAGGATACCAGTGAAACCTGCATAGATTGCAAATTATTGTTCTTCGTTATCACCGAGAAAGCTGCGCAAATTTTCTGCACGGCTTGGATGGCGGAGTTTACGCAGGGCTTTGGCTTCGATTTGGCGGATGCGTTCACGAGTAACATCAAATTGCTTGCCGACTTCCTCCAGTGTGTGATCAGTATTCATGTCGATACCAAAGCGCATGCAGAGTACTTTTGATTCGCGAGCGGTTAGGGTAGTGAGTATCTCACGGGTTGATTCACGTAGGGATTCACTGGTTGCTGATTCCATTGGTGCCATAATATTGATGTCTTCAATGAAGTCACCAAGGTGTGAGTCTTCGTCATCGCCAATAGGCGTTTCCATCGAGATAGGTTCTTTGGCAATTTTAAGCACTTTGCGTACCTTATCTTCTGGCATCTCCATTTTTTCTGCCAATTCTTCCGGTGTAGGTTCGCGCCCCATTTCCTGTAGCATCTGACGAAAGATGCGGTTGAGTTTGTTGATGGTCTCAATCATGTGGACGGGAATGCGGATGGTGCGGGCCTGATCAGCAATGGAGCGGGTAATTGCCTGGCGTATCCACCAGGTTGCATAAGTTGAAAACTTGTAGCCACGGCGATATTCGAATTTATCAACGGCTTTCATCAAGCCGATATTGCCTTCCTGAATTAAATCGAGAAATTGCAGGCCGCGATTGGTGTATTTTTTCGCGATTGAGATGACCAGGCGTAAATTGGCCTCCACCATTTCTTTTTTTGCACGCCGCGCTTTGGCCTCGCCTATCGACATCTTACGGTTAATTTCTTTGATGTTCGAAATGGTCAGGCCGTATTCTGTTTCGGTGATCCTGAGTTTCTGCTGGGTGATTTTAATGTCAGGAGCAAGTTGTTTTAGTTTTTCCGAGTATTCATGTCCTTTGCAGTATTTATCAACCCATTGAAGGTCAACTTCATTCTGTGGAAAAGTGCTGATCATGGTCTTACGTGGCATATGTGCGCGGTTGACGGCAAGATCCAGAATGTGACGTTCCAGTTTGCGTACTCGATTAATCGCGACATGCAGCTCTTTAGTCAGGTTGCTAACCAGTACAGGTGGGTATTTAAATTCGAGAAAGGCGGCAGACATCGAGGCGCGGGCTTTTTCTATTTCGGCAGAGGTACTGCCTTTTTTTGCGATAACATTCAGGCAGTGAGTATGCGTGCGTTTAATCACAATAAAGATTTTTTTGACTTTTTTGATGTCAGGCCCGGTATCTACCACATCTTCTTTGGGTGTGGCTTTTCCGGCAGCGGCTAATTCGGCTTCTTTGGCAGCGCGTTCAAGGGCTTCTGCTGCCATGCGGTCAAGCTCTTCATTGCTTTTGTGGAAGTCGACAATAAGTTCGTTGAGGCGAGTTTCGCCCTCCTGTACCCGTTCCCAGATTTCGAGTATTTTTTCGATGGTTCGTGGATTGGTGGCGAGTGCGTGCAGTATTTGCTTTAGACCTTCTTCAATGCGCTTGGCTATTTCAATTTCACCTTCGCGGGTGAGCAGTTCAACACTGCCCATTTCGCGCATGTACATACGTACCGGGTCGGTTGTTCGGCCCAGCTCGGTTTCAATTGAGGCGAGTGCGGCAACGGCTTCGTCGGTGGTTTCATCATCGGCTTCTGTCACCGAGTTATCAGTGAGAACCTGTGATTCTGCATCGGGAGCAATCTCACAGACTTTTATGCCCATGTCGTTGATTGTGTTAATTATATCTTCAATCTGAGAGGGGTCAACAATGCCTTCGGGCAGGTGGTCGTTAACCTCAGTATAAGTCAGGTAGCCTTGCTCCTTGCCTTTGGCAATGAGAGATTTAAGGCGAGACTGCTTGTCCTGTTGGACTAAAGGATCTGACATATAATTACCCGTTGGAGCTAAATTTTACCGAATCAGCCATGTTATCAGTTTGTGGTCCCCGTGCCTACCAGTTTTGTCTAAAAAGGGAGGTTGGTGTAAGGCGAAGTTGGCATGATTTTCGCTATTATTCACTGTTCTGGAATGGTTGGTAATGGCGTTTTGAGGCAATGTGGTAGGTTATTGAATTGTGCAGGCTGGCTGTGGAGAGCGTTGCTGGCCGAATCCAGAAGGTTATATCCGAGAGGATATTCTGGCTATTTTTATTATGCGTATGCCATCGATTCATTACAGGCTGTATGGAATGAATGTGTTGATACAGTATATAATTGATGCTGCAAGACAGGCATTGTGTGTGATGAATTTCTTGTTTAATTTTTGAGGGCAGTTAAATGGTATCGCTTGAAACACCAGTGTGTGAATTTAATAAAGTAATCGCGCCTTTTTCTTTGCCGGGAGTCGACGGTGAAATCTGGACGCCGGAGCGCTGCCGGGGTGAAAAGGGCCTGCTAGTGATGTTTATCTGTAACCACTGTCCTTATGTTAAGGCCATTCGTGATCGATTGGTGCGCGATACGCGCGAATTAATGAAGTATGGATTGAATAGCGTTGCTATTATGTCAAATGATACCGATGAATACGAGGAAGATTCGTTGGATAATATGCAACGCGTAGCGCAGCAATTTGATTTTCCATTTCCTTATTTACTGGATGAAACGCAACAGGTTGCCAGGGCTTATGGCGCGGTTTGTACACCGGATTTCTTCGGTTATAACGCCGATCTACAGTTGCAATATCGTGGGCGACTTGATGCCAGTGGCAAGCAAACTGCGCCGCAGGCAGTAAAACGTGATCTGTTTGATGCGATGGCGCAAGTGGGGCGGACTGGGTGCGGGCCGGAAGTGCAGATTCCGAGTATTGGCTGTTCCATTAAATGGAAACTTGCTCATTAGAATGAATTAAGGGAAAATACGCCACTTTCGATGAAGCGGGCGCGATAAATTGTGTGTCATCTGGCTGCATCTTTGCAGTGTCGGTAAGTCCGAGCTTATTGGTTGAATTCAGCAGAATTTTTGTTACCTCGCAAGTGGTGGATCACTTGTTGTGGTGACTTTTTTATAGTTATAATTTTATGGTTATAAACCAGTTTAAAAACTTAACCGGAGAGCACTTATGCCTTCACGTAAAGACTTAGCCAATGCCATTCGCGTCCTGAGCATGGATGCAATTCAAATTCCTAACTCAGGACACCCGGGTGCCCCGATGGGGATGGCCGATATCGCAGAAGTTCTATATAACGACTTCATGAAGCACAATCCAGACAACCCTAAATGGGCAGATCGTGATCGTTTTGTTTTATCAAATGGCCATGGTTCGATGTTGATTTATTCATTGTTACACCTGACCGGATATGCTTTGACGATTGATGATCTGAAAGGCTTCCGTTCGTTGCATTCAAAAACCCCGGGTCATCCGGAGTACGGTTACACCGCTGGCGTTGAAACCACCACCGGTCCTCTGGGGCAGGGTTTGACCAATGCGGTGGGTATGGCACTGGCAGAAAAAGTCATGGCGGCACAATTTAATAAAAATGGCCACGAGATTGTTGACCATAAAACCTATGTTTTCCTCGGTGACGGTTGTTTAATGGAAGGCATATCGCACGAAGCCTGCTCACTGGCTGGCTCTTTCGGCCTGGGTAAATTAATCTGTTTCTATGATGATAACGACATTTCAATTGATGGCAATGTTGATGGCTGGTTTGCAGATGATACTCCCAAACGATTTGAAGCTTACGGCTGGCATGTCGTCGCGAATGTGGATGGTCATGATGCCGAGGCAATACGAAAAGCAACGCAGGAAGCCATTGCGGCAACAGATAAACCCTCATTAATTTGCTGTAAAACCGTTATTGGTAAAGGCGCGCCGAATAAAGAAGGCGGTCATCATGTGCATGGTGAAGCGTTGGGGGCTGATGAAATTGCAGCAACCCGCAAAAATCTGAACTGGAATTATGCGCCCTTTGTTATTCCTGATGATATTTATGCTGCCTGGAGTGCAAAAGCAAGCGGCAGTGCGGCAGAGTCTACATGGAGCGAGAAATTCGCCGCTTATCAATCCGCCTTCCCTGTCGAAGCTGCCGAATTTGAGCGGCGTATGGCAGGCGATCTACCTGCGAATTTTGCCGCAGAAGCAGAAAAATTTATTGCATCGGTGAATGAAAAGGCCGCATCACCTGCCACTCGAGTCGCTTCAAAAGAGGCATTGAATGGTTATGCGCCATTATTGCCAGAATTCCTTGGCGGTTCTGCTGATCTGACTCCCTCGAATAACACCTTTAATGATAAGAGCGTCAGAATTAATGATAATAATGGTTCCAGTGAAATGGATTTTACGGGCAATTATATTTCTTACGGTGTGCGTGAGTTCGGTATGAGCGCAATCATGAATGGCGTTACGCTGCATGGTGGCTTGATGCCTTACGGCGCAACTTTCCTGATGTTTTCTGAATATGCGCGGAATGCATTACGCATGGCTGCACTAATGAAAATTCGTTCCATCTTTGTTTATACGCATGACTCGATTGGTCTGGGTGAAGATGGTCCGACACACCAGGCTGTCGAGCAGATTCCAACACTGCGGATGATTCCTGGGATGTCAGTATGGCGGCCCTGTGACACGGTGGAAACAGCAATTGCATGGAAACATGCGATTGAAAACAAGAATGGCCCCACGATACTGATTTTCTCGCGTCAGGGCTTGCCGTTCCAGCAGCGCGATAACGCCACCATTGCCAATGTTGCAAAAGGCGGTTATATCCTGAAAGATACAGCCGGTACGCCGGATGCTATTGTGATTGCAACCGGCTCTGAAGTGGGCCTTGCAGTTGCCGCAGCAGACGCTTCGGATAAAAAAGTACGGGTTGTTTCGATGCCATCGGTGGATCAATTTGAAGCGCAGGATGCGGCCTATAAAGAATCAGTATTACCTGCTGCAGTGACTGCGCGTGTCGCGGTTGAAGCGGCGATTATGGACGGCTGGTGGAAATATGTAGGCATCAGCGGTGCAGTTGTTGGGATGTCAACATTTGGTGAATCAGCACCCGCTGGTCAGTTATTTAAACACTTTGGTTTCACTGTCGAAAATGTTGTGAAAACAATCGATAGCGTTGTATAAAAGTAAAAGATTATAAACATTCGTTGCGAAGGTCGCAAAAAAGCTAAATTAAATAGTACGTTATTTTTTTGAGCTCGTTGCGGCCTTCGTGGTAACCGCTTTTTGATTTATTTTTAATTTTTGACCTGGAGAGATAATTATGGCTATTAAAGTTGGTATTAACGGTTTTGGCCGTATTGGACGCATGATTTTCCGTGCGGTATATAATGAGTTTGAGAATATTGAAATCGTTGGTATTAACGACTTGCTCGCAGCGGATTACCTGGCATATATGCTGAAGTACGATTCAGTTCATGGTCGCTTCAAAGGCGAAGTTTCTACTGAGCCTGGTGCAATGATTGTTAATGGTAAGAAAATTCGCCTGACTGCTGAGCGCGACCCAGCCAATCTGAAATGGGCGGACGTTGGTGCGGACATCGTTATTGATTCAACTGGTTTTTTCCTGACTGAAGAAAGCTGCCAGAAACATATTGACGCAGGTGCAAAAAAAGTTGTGCAGTCGGCCCCTTCCAAAGACAGCACACCGATGTTTGTTTATGGCGTTAACCATGAAACATACGCCGGTCAGGCCATTGTTTCCGCAGCATCCTGCACCACCAACTGTTTAGCTCCAGTCGCTAAAATATTAAATGACAACTGGGGCATTAAACGTGGTCTGATGACTACCGTTCATGCAGCGACGGCAACTCAGAAAACTGTTGACGGCCCATCCCAGAAGGACTGGCGTGGTGGCCGTGGTATTTTAGAAAATATTATCCCATCGTCGACAGGTGCAGCAAAAGCTGTTGGTGTGGTGTTGCCTGAGCTAAACGGGAAGCTAACAGGTATGGCTTTCCGCGTGCCAACCTCTGATGTCTCGGTTGTTGATCTGACGATTGAGCTGGAAAAAGGTGCCTCGTACGAAGAAATTTGTGCAGCAATGAAAGCGGCGGCTGAAACAGGTAGTATGAGTAAAACGCTGGCTTATACCGATGAAAAAGTGGTTTCAACCGATTTCCGTGGCGTTGGCTTCTCATCAATCTTTGATGCTGGAGCGGGTATTGCATTAGATGATACCTTTGTGAAAGTGGTTGCATGGTATGACAACGAGTACGGTTACACCTGTAACATGATGCGCTTTGTTGAGTACGTTGCAGCTAACTAGGTATTTGCTGTTTAACTTCACGGTTAACGGTTGCAAATAAACGTTGGTGAAGTTTAGTAAGGATATTCGCCCGCCTGAGTAGTAACATTTTTCCAGGCGGGCGAATTATTTAAGTATATTTTGTTAAATAAAAAGCCAGGCGTTACTTAACAAAACATATTTTTTCAAGTGATAATGAATTTAGGAGGTTGCCCAATGTCTGTCATTAAAATGACTGATCTGGATCTGTCCGGTAAACGCGTATTGATTCGTCAGGATTTAAACGTGCCCATAAAAGACGGTAAAGTCACCAGTGACAAGCGTATTCGTGCTTCCATACCAACAATTGAACTGTGCATAAAAGCTGGCGCAAAAGTTATGTTGATGTCCCATCTGGGACGACCTACAGAAGGTGAGCAGGCGGATGAGTTTTCTCTGCAACCAGTGGCAACACATCTTGCCAACCTGCTGGGTAAAGACGTTGCGTTAATAAAGGATTACCTGAGCGTAGCGCCACAGCTAAATAATGGTGAAGTGGCGTTGCTGGAAAATGTCCGTTTTAATGTTGGTGAGAAAGAAAATAACGACACCTTATCCCATCAATATGCGTCATTGTGTGATATCTATGTGATGGATGCGTTTGGCACTGCACATCGGGCGCAGGCTTCTACACATGGTGTGGGTCAGTTTGCACCAACGGCCTGTGCCGGGCCGCTATTAGCGGGTGAGCTGGAAGCGCTTGGGCAAGCACTGGATAATCCGTCTCGGCCGATGGTTGCGATTGTTGGTGGTTCTAAAGTGTCGACGAAATTAACGGTACTTGAGTCGCTTTCAAAAATTGTTGATCAGTTAATTGTTGGTGGTGGTATTGCAAATACATTTATTGCGGCTGCCGGGCACAATGTAGGTAAATCACTGTACGAGGCTGATCTTGTTGAAACAGCGAAAAGGCTGACTGTCGCGGCAGTAGAAAATGATGCGTCTATCCCCGTACCATCTGATGTCGTCTGTGCCAAAGAATTTGCCGAAACAGCGACCGCTACGTTGAAAAAAGTAGCCGACGTGACGGATGACGACATGATATTTGATATTGGTCCTGAAAGTGCCGAGTCATTAGCGAAAGTGCTTAAAAATGCGGGTACCATTGTTTGGAATGGGCCGGTTGGCGTGTTTGAATTTGATCAGTTTGGTGAGGGCACCAAACGTATTGCAATGGCCGTTGCTGAGTCGGATGCGTTTTCGATTGCGGGTGGTGGTGATACGCTGGCAGCCGTTGATAAATACGATATTGCAGATCAAGTGTCCTATATTTCGACAGGTGGCGGTGCGTTTCTGGAGTTTCTCGAAGGTAAAAAACTGCCGGCTGTTGAGATGCTTGAAAAGCGGGCAGCTGAATAACTGATGTATGGGTGCGTGGGGTGGCTGGCCACGCTTTTTGCCCATTAAAGTAAAAACAGCCAAACTGATACAGTAAATAATTAGTCATAAATCCCCAGGTTATAAAAACTAACCATGCGTAGAACAAAAATTGTTGCCACACTTGGACCCGGATCCAGTTCATATGAAGTTATTATGGAGATGATCCGTGCCGGTGTTGATGTATTTCGACTGAACTTTTCCCATGGAACACATGAAGAACAGCGCCACCGTGTTGACTTAATTCGCCAGTGCAGTGATGAAAGTGGCCGTATCGTTAGTATACTGGCTGATTTGCAGGGACCCAAAATACGCACCCATAAATTTAAGGCAGGTGCAGTTCAATTAATTAAAGGTGAGGCCTTTATTCTTGATGCGGCTATGGATAAAAATGCAGGGAATGAAGAGCGTGTTGGTATTACCTATAAAGACTTGCCTGGAGATGTTAAGGCAGGTGATGTCTTATTGCTTGATGACGGTCGTGTTGAATTAATCGTTGAGAAGATTGCGGGCGCAGAAATTCATTGTACGGTTGTTTACACCAGCGTGTTGTCGAACAATAAAGGCATTAATCTTAAAGGGGGCGGTTTATCTGCGCCGGCGCTAACGGATAAGGATCGCCAGGACTTAAAAGCAGCAGTGGCGATGGAAGTCGATTTTATGGCGCTGTCTTTTGCCTGCACCGCAGATGATGTGCACCAGTGCCGTAGACTGGTACGCGAGGCGGGCGGTGATGCCAGTATCGTTACAAAAATTGAACGCGCCGAAGCCATTAGAAATATTGATGAAATTATTGATGCATCTGATGTCATTATGGTTGCGCGTGGCGATCTGGGTGTGGAAATGGGCGATGCTGAATTACCCGCGTTGCAGAAAAGCCTGATTCGAAATGCCAGAAGTCGAAATCGTGTGGTGATTACGGCGACACAGATGATGGAGTCGATGATAGAAAACCCGATTCCAACGCGTGCGGAAGTTTTTGATGTTGCCAACGCGGTGCTTGATGGTACCGATGCGGTTATGCTTTCCGGTGAAACAGCAGTGGGGAAATATCCGTCAAAAGTAATTGCCGCAATGGGTCGTATTTGTGAACATGCGGAGCGAGAGCGTGTGGCAATGGTTTCTGACCATCGTGTTGACCTTGTCTTTGGTCGAGTGGATGAAGCGATTGCGATGGCAGCAATGTATACTGCTAATCACCTTAAGTCTGATGCCATTGCGTCATTGACAGAGTCTGGTGCAACCGTGTTGTGGATGTCACGTATTAGTTCAGGCATTCCTATTTATGCACTCACGCCGCGGCGTGGAACTTTACGTAAGGTGACTTTATACCGAGGTGTTTATCCGGTAAGAGTGGAGTTTGATAAGATAGCTCGTTATCATGTGACCGAAGGTATTGTCGATCTGCTGAAAAGCAGGCATATCGCCAGCTCGGGTGATAGCGTTATCATTACCCGCGGTGATATGCTGGGTGATCAAGGCGGGGGCAGTAATACGATGAAAATAGTTACCGTAAATTAAGTTTCGAATCACGCAAACCCACAACCGGTTTTATTATTTTTTTTTATTAGGCTTACGTTTTTACTAAGCAATTTTATTTAAGTACAGGAGAGCTCGAATGGCGCTAATTTCAATGAGACAGTTACTGGATCATGCCGCAGAAAATAATTATGGTATGCCGGCGTTTAATGTTAACAATATGGAGCAGGTGCATGCCATTATGCAGGCGGCTGATGAAACTGACAGCCCGGTTATTATGCAGGGTTCCGCCGGTGCGCGTGCTTATGCAGGCGAGCCATTTTTGCGTCATCTGATTAGTGCGGCAATAGAAATGTATCCACATATTCCTGTGGTAATGCATCAGGATCATGGTTCCGAGCCGGCGGTTTGTTTGCGTTCTATCCAGTCAGGCTTCAGTTCAGTGATGATGGATGGTTCTTTAATGGCGGATATGAAAACACCATCTTCTTTTGAGTACAACGTTAGTGTCACCAGAGAAGTTGTAAAAATGGCACACGCGGGTGGAGTATCGGTGGAAGGCGAATTAGGTTGTCTGGGTTCACTTGAAACGGGTGAAATGGGTGAGGAAGATGGTCATGGCGCTGAAGGTAAACTGGATCTGGATATGCTGCTGACAGGGGTTGAAGAAGCCGCCGATTTTGTTGCACAAACCGGTGTTGATGCTTTAGCAATTGCTATTGGTACTTCACATGGTGCCTACAAGTTTACCAAAGAGCCTGATGGCGAAATTTTACGTATTGATCGAATTAAAGAAATTCATGCGCGTATTCCGAATACGCATCTGGTTATGCATGGCTCATCCTCGGTGCCACAGGAGTGGTTGAAAATCATTAACTCATACGGTGGTGATATGGGACAAACTTACGGTGTTCCTGTTGAAGAAATTGTTGAGGGGATTAAAAACGGTGTTCGTAAAGTGAATATTGATACGGATTTACGTATGTCATCCACGGGTTCTATTCGTAAGCATCTGATAGAGAACCCTTCAAACTTCGACCCCCGTAAATTTCTTAAAGAATCGACTAAGGGTATGAAAGAAATTTGTAAGGCGCGTTACGAGGTCTTTGGTTCAGCGGGTAATGCATCTAAAATCACCCCCATTTCACTGGAAACAATGGCGGGTAACTACTCTGGCTGAAGGCAGGTATCTGACTGAATAAGTCAGGGGTATTTAATGCCTCTGAATGTTGAATACAGCTTTTACTAAAGCTGAAAATGAATTATTTTTAGAGGTAACGTATGGCTGAATTAGAAATTGAAGATCAAGTAGTGGGTGAGGGTGATGAAGCCGTTGCAGGTCAGACTGTTGAGGTACATTACACCGGCTGGTTAACCGATGGGACTCAGTTTGACTCAAGCCATGATCGCGAACAGACATTTAGCTTCAAGCTGGGCGCGGGTCAGGTAATTGCTGGCTGGGATCAGGGTGTTGCCGGGATGAAGACGGGTGGAACCCGTAAATTGACCATTCCTGCGGATATGGGTTACGGTGAGCATGGCGCAGGCGGTGTTATTCCTCCTGACGCGACACTGGTCTTTAAGGTTGAATTAATTGGCGTGAGTTGATCATGCTTGTATTTAGCCTGCGGCGTTGACATAGACTACCTGGGGCAGTGTTAGCAGTGAGCTGATTAATGCATCAGGCAGTATACTGCTGCCATCCTGACTGTAGGCGATGGAGAAGATCGAACAATCGAGATGCTCGCGTAAATCCGCAGCATTATCAGTGTCGTCCTGCTGTCGTTCCTGCGTGGTATTTAAAACCACGGCCAGCAGTTGCAGTCCGCGCAGCCGTATTGCTTCTACGCTAAGCAGTACCTGATTAAGCACTCCCAGTTTGTCGTCGGCGACTAATAACAGGGGTAATTGTAAAGCGACTGCCAGGTCAGCATTGAGACCATCTTCTGCCAGGGGTGAATAAAAGCCGCCTGCGCCTTCGACCATTACAAAGCCCTGCTCACTTCCGCTTCGGCAGATGCCCGCCAGTTGTTTCGTGGTTAGCGCTGCCTCGACAAGATGTGCTGCGCGTACAGGCGAAATGGGTGGTTCAAAACGGTAGGGGCAAACTTCGGCCAGATCACCATCATAGTCGGCGGCGTTATGTAACGCCAGTGCGTCTCGTGGGACAAGTTTGCCGTTCACTTTTTCACAGCCCGTTTCGATGGGTTTGCGTGGAATGACGGTGATGTTTTTTTGTATGAGTTGTTTTGCAATATGGGTACCAATATACGTTTTACCTACATCGGTGTTTGTACCGGTTATAAAAATACCCTGCATTGACTGTGACTCCTGACTATTTAAAAACAATTATAAATGGAGGCGATCAGGCAATTCAATCAGCCTCCCAGAAGCCGTGTTTTGGCTTCATTATATTTTTCTGCGGTTTGCATCACAATTTCATCTGGTAGTTCAGGACCGGGGGCGGTTTTATTCCAGTCTAGTGTTTCGAGATAATCGCGCACGAACTGTTTATCAAAACTTACCGGGCTATTCCCCGGCTGGTATTGCTTAACTGGCCAAAAGCGTGAGGAATCGGGCGTGAGCACTTCATCAATCAGTACTAACCGGTTATTTCCATCAAGGCCAAATTCAAACTTGGTATCAGCAATAATGATGCCGCGCTTTAATGCGTAATCGGCGGCCTGCTGATACAGCTGTAAACTGATCTGCTTTACCTGTTGTGCAATATCTTTGCCTAACAGCGCCTGGGTTTGAGTATAGTCAATATTTTTATCATGTGCGCCAGGCGCCGCTTTTGTTGACGGTGTAAAGATTGGCGCAGGCAGTTTATCGGCTAATTTCAGTCCACTCGCCAACTTTAAACCACAAATCGCCCCGGTTGCCTGGTAATCCTTCCAGCCTGAGCCAATCACGTAGCCGCGCACAATCGCTTCAATGGGTAATGGGTTTAGTTTTTTAACCACCAGCGCATGGTTGGCGACTTCGGCGAGCTCGTTTTCGTCAGTCAAAACTGTTTCGAGTTTTAGCTCACTGAGATGGTTGGGAACAATGTGGGCGAGCTTCTGGAGCCAGAATTGTGTAACCTCATTGAGAATGCCGCCTTTACCTGGGATCGCGGTTGGCATTACCACATCAAAGGCTGAAATACGGTCGGTGGTAACGATCAGCATATGCTGGTTGTCTATATCATAAATATCACGAACTTTGCCTTTATGTAACAACGGCAGACTTTTGATATGAGAGCTGTGCAAGACGTTAGACATTTGCGGGAGTAATGATCCGGTTGAAAAGGTGTTATTGTACGCTATCGAAACTGTATCTGTAGTGATACCTGTTTGTATCAGGTAGGAAATTTAGGTAGCACAAATGAAAGTCACTGTTATTCGCCATCTCGCTTTTGAAGATCTCGGCAGTTTTACGCCAATATTGATCGCCCTGGGTGCTGAGATCAGCTATCTGGAAGCGGGACGGGATGAGCTAACGTCCGTGGCTGCATTGTCGGATGATTTATTGGTGATATTGGGCGGCCCCATTAGCGTCAACGAGGTCGTCGAATACCCCTTTTTGCAAACTGAAATTGATCTGCTGCAGCAGCGTCTTACCGCGGATAAACCCACCCTGGGGATTTGTCTGGGGGCGCAGTTAATGGCAAAAGCGTTGGGTTCAAAGGTTTACTCGGGGCAGCAAAAAGAAATTGGCTGGTATGGTTTGCAGGTGAATGATCGGGGTAGGCAGGTGGGGTTGCAGTGGCTGGATGAAGCCAGTACACAGATGCTTCACTGGCATGGCGAAACCTTTGATATGCCGCCGCATGCAATCGCGCTGGCCTCCAGTCAGCGGTTTGAAAATCAGGCATTTTTAGTGGGCAATCGCTGCCTGGCGCTGCAATTTCACCCCGAAGTAACGGCTGATGGGCTGGAGCGCTGGTATATCGGTCATACGGGTGAAATCCATGATACCCAGGGCATTTCAGTGGCAGCGTTACGCGCAGACAGTGAAAAGTATGCGGCGAGCTTGCAGCGTAATGCGGAAAAATTTTTTAAACACTGGTTAGAGGTTTGTTTAAAATAGTACGGATACTTATATCTTACACTGCACGCTGCTAACCACTTTTTTTGCATTCTGGTATAGCGCAAATACAAGCAGCAGACTTGCGGCGCTAAACAGCATGGTCTGGTGGGTGGCGATAAATCCCTGTATCTGAATGCCAAAACTACCGCCTAATGAAGGTAACAGCGCGGCAATAAACCCAAGCAGGATGGGGAGCAATGGAGAACAGCATAACATTGGCGCGAGCAGGCCAACCAGTATTCCCCCTGCGGCAGAAGATTTACTGCTTTTCTGCCCTCGTTTGATTAAATAAATAATCAGCGGTATAAGCAAAGCAACTAATGTTGCCATTAATACAGAAAACCCTACCAGGCGAGGGGTTAAATATTTAAATGCCTGAAGACTGATGTAGCCGCCGGTAAAGGAGGCCGGTAAAGTAATGAGATACAGGAGTAGAAACAGCAGGAAGCTAATGCCGGTAAGCCACTGATAAGTGCGCATGACAAGGACTGTTTTTAATGCAATGGTGATAGTGCTCATCTGGGCGTACCCTGGGCAAATTTTAGAATTTTGTTCATGGTTGCCGTTGGTGCCGTACTGACAACCTGGACAAAGCCGGCCTTATCAATCAAGTAATAAATATCCGGGAATCTTTTCTGGTTCATTTCCTGCTGCATGATTTTTGTTGCCTCACCATTTACCCAGCTCTGGTGATGTAATAATTGTGGTGCAATTTTTTTCATGAAGGTGGAGATACTGGGCCCGGCATAACCACCATTGTTATAGTTGCGAATGGCGAGTACCACCAGCCCGGTTTTATTCCAGATAGCCTGTTTTTCCTGCAGGGCTTTAACGCCGGCAATACAGGTGTGGCACCAGGTAGAAAATAACCACAGCATCACTTTTTGGCCTTTGTATTCCGCGAGCGAATGGGTTTTTCCCTGAGAGATAAACGGGGCATCCGGTGCCGCATAGGGGAGTGGCTGTGGTGACAGGTCAAGAAAACCTGCCATTGATGGAGGGGTCCATAATATTAATAGCGTTAATAACCACGGCAAAATTTTTATTGTCTGGATGGAGGATAACCCGCTGGCAGGAAGGTTATTGGCTGGTATTTGGTGATGTAACCTGATTGTAGTCGGCATTGATATTGTGGCTAACATGGGGGCTCTCCGGTATTTGAATCTAAGCGTAGTTTAGCTTTCGTACTATGGTACAGAGTCAAAAAAATAACCCGTGTTTTTCCGTGTATTTTGGTAATTGCTCGTTGCGGGGTAATTATGGTGCAGGTAATCCGGCAACCGCGCAACTTTGGCATTGTGCCCCGGATGCGTTAGAAAGCTGGTCAGGGGCGGTGAAATTCGATAAAATAGGCGGCCTTGTCCGGCATTTGTGTTGTCCAGCTTTGCCGTAATATGGCGTGCCTGGCAGCAATGGGTTATCTGATTTTATTTTAAGCATTTATACGCTTTACAGCCGATGCGGCTGGTTTGTCGTCAGCTGTGTGTAAAGCCGTTGTGGAAGATAGTGGGTTTGAGTATGAGCAATAAAGAAAGACTAAAGCATGAGTCCCGTTTGCCTCGGTATGGGTTGCCGGAAAAACAGGGTTTGTACGACCCGGTATTTGAAAAAGACAGTTGTGGTGTCGGTTTTGTTGCGCAGATTAAAGGTAAGCCCAGTCATCAGATTGTTGTGGACGCTGAAATTATGCTGCAACGCATGGAGCATCGCGGTGGTTGTGGCTGTGAACCAACAACAGGTGATGGTGCTGGCATTTTAACCGGGATGCCACATGCGTTTTGTCTTAAAGTGGCGAAGCAAAGTCTGGGCGTGGATTTGCCTGCTGCCGGTTTGTATGCAGCAGGTAATATTTTTTTACCCACGGATAAAAATCAACGTCAGCAGTGCATTGAAACCGTTGAAAAAGTGATCGCTGAGCAGAAGCAAAAGTGTTTGGGCTGGCGTGAAGTCCCCGTGGATACCGATGGGGCGAATATTGGCCCAACTGCCCGCTTATCGCAGCCGGTTATACTGCAATTATATATTGAGGCGATCGATGTTGAAGGCAGGGATTTTGAGCGCCAGCTATATATTATCCGTAAACGTAGCACCCACCTGCTGCGCTCGGAAGCCGCCATGTCGCAGGCAAAACTTTTTTATATCTGTTCGTTATCGCCACACATCATTATTTATAAAGGTATGCTCAACGCACTTCAGGTAAAAACTTTTTACCTGGACTTACAGGATGCTGATTACGCTTCGCACATTGCAATGGTGCATTCACGGTTCAGCACCAATACCTTTCCATCCTGGGATCGGGCTCAGCCCAACCGTTACATGAGCCATAACGGAGAGATTAATACTCTATTAGGCAACAAAAACTGGATGACTGCGCGTCAGGGTGTGGTTGCATGTGATGATTTTGACTGCCCGATAGAGCAGCTCTTCCCCATTGCCGAAGATGACTGTTCTGATTCGGGAAACTTCGATAATGTATTGGAGTTTTTACTGATGTCCGGTCGTAGTTTGCCGGAAGCGATAATGTTAATGGTGCCGGAAGCCTGGCAGTCGGATGCAAACATGGAGCCGGCAAAAAAAGCTTTTTACCGGTTTAATTCTACTCTGATGGAACCCTGGGATGGGCCAGCCTCCATCGCGTTTACCGATGGGAATTGCATTGGGGCGGTGCTTGATCGTAATGGTTTGCGCCCCAGTCGCTACTACCTCACTCATGATGATCGGGTCATTATGGCATCGGAAGTGGGCGTGGTTGATGTTGACCCTGCTGAGGTTAAATTTAAAGGTCGTTTGCAACCGGGAAAAATGTTTCTGATCGATTTCGATAAGGGTGAATTAATTCCAGATGAAGTGCTGAAGAAGGATTTTTCAACGCGTCGCCCCTATGCACAGTGGTTACAGAACCAGGAAATTAAACTGGCTGATCTGGGCTGTGATAAAGAAGCGCACGGTTTCGAGCCGGAAACAATTATTCCACGTATGCAGGCCTTTGGTTACGACATTGAAACCATGCAGTTTATGTTGTTGCCACTGGTGTGTGAGTTACGTGATCCGGTGGGTTCAATGGGCAATGATGCCGCGTTGGCCTGTCTGTCGGATAAACCACGGATGATTTATGACTACTTCAAACAACTGTTTGCCCAGGTGACTAATCCGGCCATTGATTCAATTCGTGAAGAAGTGGTGATGTCACTGGAATGTTATATTGGCCCGGAGGGTAATCTGCTGGAAACCACCGAGCAGCACGGGCACCGTTTATGCGTACCTCACCCGATTCTAACGAATGAAGAACTGGCAGCCTTAAGGCACCTGGATTATCGTGGCTGGAAGACAAAAGTTATTGATATTACCTACCCCAAAGTGGAAGCCGACGTGGGTTTGTCAAAACGGCTTGATGAAATCTGTACGCAGGCGAGCCAGGCGATTGTTGAAGGTTATAGCCTGATTCTATTATCTGACCGCAATATGAGTGCTGAGCGTGTCGCCGTTAGTACTTTGCTGGCCACGGGCGCAGTGCATCATCATCTGGTGGAAAATCAGGAGCGCACGCGTATTGGTATCGTGCTGGAAACGGGCGAGGCGCGTGAAGTCCATCACCACTGCCTGCTGATTGGCTATGGTGCCGATGCAATTAACCCCTATCTTGCCTTTGAAGCATTATTCCAGTCACAGCGCGATGGTTTACTGGATAAAGAACATTACAACGACGATGACATCGTTGCCGCCTACCGTAAAGGGGTAGGTAAAGGCATGCTTAAAGTGATGGCGAAAATTGGTATTTCTACCCTGCATTCCTACAAGGGTGCGCAAATTTTCGAGGCCGTGGGGCTGGGTGAGGATGTCATTAGATGGTGTTTTAACGGCACGGCAAGTCGTATTAAGGGCGTTTCGCTGGAAGTGCTGGCAGCAGAAAGTTTGTGCCGTCATGAAAAGGCTTACCCTCCCCGTGATCTGGTGCGGTTACCCGTGCTGGATAATGCGGGCAACTACTATTGGCGTAGTGGCGGTGAGTTGCATATGTGGAACCCAGAAACCATCGCAAGTATTCAACTGGCGGCGCGAACTAACAGTAAGTCAGCATATAAAACGTTTGCAAAAGTATCGGATGAAGATTCTACGCATCGGGCAACATTGCGTGGTTTGCTAAAATTTAAAGCCGGCGTAAATGGTGGTGCGATTCCATTAACTGAAGTTGAACCCGCAAAAGAAATTGTTAAGCGTTTTGTTACCGGTGCCATGAGCTTTGGCTCAATCTCGGCAGAAACGCATGAATCACTGGCCATTGCCATGAATCGTCTGGGTGGAAAGTCGAATACGGGTGAAGGCGGTGAAGACCCTGCACGTTTTCAGCCGATGGCCAATGGGGATTCTAAACGTTCCGCCATTAAGCAGATCGCTTCGGGTCGATTCGGTGTAACGAACTGGTATCTTACCAATGCGGATGAACTCCAGATTAAAGTTGCACAGGGCGCGAAACCTGGAGAAGGTGGCGAGCTGCCGGGTGCAAAAGTCGATGCGAATATTGCCCGTATTCGTCATTCAACTCCCGGTGTAGGGCTGATTAGCCCGCCACCGCATCATGATATTTATTCCATTGAAGATCTGGCGCAGCTAATTCATGATTTGAAAAATGCCAATCCGTCTGCACGTATAAGCGTAAAACTGGTCTCTGAAGTTGGCGTTGGCACCATTGCTTCAGGTGTTGCCAAAGCTTTTTCTGATCACATTGTGATTGCTGGTCATGATGGTGGTACGGGGGCTTCACCCTTAACTTCGATGAAACATGCCGGTCTGCCGTGGGAGCTGGGTGTGGCTGAGACACACCAGACACTGGTTATGAATGACCTGCGTTCACGTATCGTTTTACAGACAGACGGGCAGTTAAAAACGGGGCGTGATATTACCATTGCGGCATTACTGGGGGCAGAAGAATTTGGTTTTTCCACCGCACCGTTGATTACGCTGGGCTGTATTATGATGCGTAAATGTCATCTTAATACCTGTCCGGTTGGTATCGCAACGCAGGACCCTGAATTGCGTAAAAAATTTAAAGGTAAGCCAGAACACATTGTGAATTATCTGTTTATGGTGGCTGAAGACATGCGTGAACACATGGCGCAACTGGGTTTTCGTAACGTCAATGAAATGATCGGTCGGGTTGATGTGCTGGAAACAGATCAGGCGATTAACCACTGGAAAGCAAAAGGTATCGACTTATCAGCAATGCTGATGCCAGCCGCCAAACCACATGCTGATGTCGCGGTATATCACACCACCAAACAGAATCACGGCCTGGAAAAAGCCCTGGATAATGAAATTATTAAACGTGCCAAAGCCACGATTGAAAATGGCACTGCCATGAGTATGGAGCTGGCGGTTGTTAATACGAATCGAGTGGTGGGTACCATGTTATCGCACGAGCTGGCAAAGGCGCGACAGGGAAAGCCCCTGGCGGATGATACTCTGCACATTAAACTTAAAGGCTCTGCTGGCCAGAGTCTGGGAGCCTGGTTGTACGCGGGTGTCACTATCGAACTTGAGGGCGATGCCAATGATTACACGGGTAAGGGATTATCCGGTGGTCGTATAATCATTTATCCACCTGAAAATAGCACTTTTGCCGCCGAAGAAAATATTATTCTGGGCAACACGGTGCTGTATGGTGCCACTGCTGGCGAAGCTTATTTCCGTGGCATTGCTGCGGAACGTTTCTGTGTCAGAAATAGTGGTGCAACAACAGTCGTAGAAGGTGTGGGCGATCACGGTTGTGAGTATATGACAGGAGGACGCGTGGTTGTACTGGGTGAAACGGGGCGTAATTTTGCTGCCGGTATGAGTGGTGGTGTTGCTTATGTCTGGGATCGCAACGAGTCCTTTGCGGCATTATGCAACATGGGAATGGTTGAACTTGAATCTCTGGTAGAGGTTGAGGAGATCGAGGAAGTTAAAACACTAATCAAAAATCATCTTAAATACACAGGCTCGACAGTGGCTAAAATTGCGCTGGATAACTGGCCTGAAACCGTTGGGCAAATTATTAAAGTTATGCCAACGGATTATAAGCGCGTGTTACAGGAAATGAAAAAATCTTCCGTAGCGTAGAATGAATCAGCCATTGTTTCCTGATGGTCACTGCTGATTTCAAATTGAAAATATTTAGAGAAAAACGTAATGGGTAAGCTGACAGGTTTTAAAGAGTTTCAACGTAAAACTGAGCCGTATCGTGACATCAATGTGCGACTGCAGGATTATGCTGAAATTTATACTGTCAGGCATGATCTTGTAAAATTAGCAACGCAGGGGGCACGTTGCATGGACTGTGGCGTCCCGTTTTGTCAGTCGGAAAATGGTTGCCCAGTGAACAACCTGATTCCAGAGTGGAACCACCTTGTTTATACTGAGCAGTGGAAAGAAGCTTTAAATCGGCTGCATAAAACCAATAATTTTCCTGAATTTACCGGTCGGGCCTGTCCTGCGCCCTGCGAAGGTGCCTGTGTGTTAGGTATTACCGATCCACCTGTCACCATTAAAAATATCGAGCAGGCCATTGTCGACCGTGGTTTTGAGGAAAATTGGATACAGCCGGTGTTGCCAGCGAAACGCAGTGGTAAAAAAGTTGCAGTGATTGGATCTGGACCAGCTGGGCTGGCAGCAGCGGCACAGTTAAATAAAGCTGGCCATAAAGTGACGGTTTATGAGCGTGCTGACCGAACAGGTGGTTTGTTAATGTATGGTATTCCGAATATGAAACTGGGTAAGGACATTGTTCAGCGTCGGGTTGATCTACTGGCCGCAGAAGGTATTGAGTTCAAGTGTAATGTAGATATCGGAGGTGCAGGTAAAAATGCAACAGCAGTGGCAACAGTGCAAGCAGATAATGATGCGATTTTATTTGCCACCGGTTCAACCCGCGCGCGTGATTTAGCCATTGATGGTTGTGGCTTAAAAGGAATTCATCCGGCAATGGACTTTTTGAGCACCAATACAAAAAGTTTACTGGACTCAAATCTGGAAGATGGTCACTACATTACAGCGAAAGATAAAAAAGTCATTGTTATCGGCGGTGGTGATACCGGTACCGACTGCATTGGTACATCTATTCGTCATGGCTGTGTATCAATCGTTAATTTTGAACTCTTGCCGCATCCACCACAGGAACGTGCAGAGGATAACCCCTGGCCTTTATGGCCGCGCATCTTTCGAGTGGATTATGGCCATGAAGAAAGTACGGCACGTTTTGATCAAGATCCGCGCGAATACTGTTTGTTGACCAAAGCCTTTCTGGACGATGGTGAAGGCAATATTGCCGGGGTGAAAACCATTGAAGTCAGCTGGCAAAAAGTAGCCGGTCAATGGCAAATGGATGAAGTTGCAGGCTCAGAGAAAACCTGGGATGCAGATCTGGTTCTGCTTTCGATGGGGTTTCTGGGGCCAGAACATTATGCCAGTGATGCGTTGTCGATAGCCTACGATGCACGTTCGAATTTTCAGGCTGAATACGGTAAATACAATACCAGTGTGGCCGGTGTTTTCGCTGCGGGCGACTGCCGGCGTGGACAATCGTTGATCGTATGGGGAATCCATGAAGGTCGCGAAGCGGCGCGTGAAATAGATCGATACCTGATGGGTGATACCCAGCTGCCTTAGTTGTTTGATAGCGGGGCCTGTTCAAGCCAGGCAAAATGATTGAAGGCTCGGTAATCTAAACCTGACTCAGGGTTGCTAAGGTCTTTTAATCAACGATATATTGAGCCAGGCGATGGCTTTAACCGCCGTTTTTTTTGCTCGTATTGTGCAAGAAAATTGTTCAGAGTGGTTTCTGAATTGTTTTCAAAACAGGTGTAGACCAGGCTTAATGTATATTCGTTTTGTGACCGGCGTTGCGCCGAGATGATTTTACAATAGGCGTATAGCTTGTTTTTACCTGACTTGCCGGGTAATTCAGTGACCGCTTTTAGCTTTATCTGACGAATAGAATGTGACTGGATGCCACGCGGTTCGATTTCATCAGTTACCCATTTATCACATAATACCTGAATGCCTGTAGCTGAAATATTGAGTGACTCAACGGGTAATATTACGCCATCCGTTAGCACCAGATCCACCGCGAGCTTGATCTCGTGGCGGAGTGAATGACGGCGTTCGTCTGTTCTGGGTATTTCTGGCATCATTATTTAATAAGTATAAAAGATTACGTTGCACTATTATTACTGAAACGGATGCTTATTATTCAGGATCGTCAACCGCAGGGATGTGAGCGTCGAGCCGACAGGGATGTATTGATAGCGAGTCTTAATAATAAGTATCCTTTTCATCTGTCCTGTTAGTTAAGTGTAGTACAAGTACGTGAAATTTATAATTTTCGCTGAAATGCGAAACTTTGTACAGAGTATTTTCTAGTAATGGGTAGCCTTTTTATCTGCACTGCAAGTCTCTTTATTAATCATAACTGGATGGAAAAATGACGAATCAAATACTATTGCTGCTGACATCATGTTTGATAGTAAGTGCGGCAAACGCAGCAAATAAACCAGAGAAATCGCCGTGGAAAAGTGAAATGGAGCTGGGCATTATCCGCGTCACAGGTAATACCCAAACGCAAACTCTGGATACCAAAGGTGACGTGATTTACGAAGTGGGTAAGTGGCATCATCATGGTCATATCGAAGGTTATGGACAGCAGACGACGGATAATTCAACGGGGCAGTCGAACAATACAGCAGAGCGGTATGAGCTATCAGGTCAGTCCGACTATAAATTTGACCAGTACAATTATACATTTGGACTGGTCAAGCTACAGAAGGATCGATTTAGTGGCTTTGAATATGAAAATACGGCTTCACTCGGTTATGGACGAAAAGTGATTAAGCAGCCCGCTATGGAACTGGATCTTGAAGCTGGCCCTGGCGTCCAGTTTTTTAAGCCCAATAATAGCGCGGCGACTAATGAGGCATTATTACGCCTGGCAGGTAAATACTGGTGGGCGATTACCGAGCATTCAAAATTTACCCAGAATCTATCTGTAGATATTGGTGGGCGCTTTACAACAACCAAATCGGTAACCGGCGTGCGTGCAAGTATTAGTGATAAACTGGCACTGAAGTTTACCTACACCCTGCGTAATAAATCTTCAGTCCCTGTGGGAACGAAAAAAACCGATACTGAGTTGGCAACTACCCTCGTTTATCTGTTTCAGTAATAGACCTACAATATTTACATAGAAAATTAACGGGATAGCATGATTAATGACCGTGCCGCGCCATAAGTGTTTCTGTTATCGCTGGCATACAGAACAATAAAATGTCGAACGCTGTTGCTGGGTAATCTGTTTGATAGCATGGCCACAGTTGGGACAGGCTTCGCCCGCTTTTCCATACACCATTAACTGCTGTGCAAAATAACCGGGTTTGCCATCCTCGGCGGTAAAATCTCGCAGGGTTGTGCCACCTTGTTTAATTGATGCAAGTAAGATATTTTTGATTGCATTGACCAGACGTTGATATGCTGCAAACGAGATATTACCCGCTTTACGTTTTGGGTTAATGCCCGCCTTAAACAGGGATTCACTGGCATAAATATTACCGATACCTACCACGATATGACTATTCATAATAAAGGCTTTAATGCTGATTTTGCGTTTACGTGATAGCTGATAAAGGTGATCAGCATTAAACTCTTTTAACAGTGGTTCAGGCCCCAGATGTTTGAATAATTTGTGTTCAGAAATTGGCTGATCGGTCCATAATACACAGCCAAATTTACGTGGGTCATGCAGCCGCAATATTTTTTTATTATCAAAATAGAAATCAATATGGTCGTGTTTATCGGCCAACTGATCTGGCGAAGTAATATGTAAACTACCGGACATGCCCAGATGAATAATAATGTTGCCAGTCTGGAGCTGTAATAGTAGGTATTTGCCACGCCGCAGAACCTGTGTAACCCGTTGTGATGTTACTGTGGTAGGCAGATTGTCAGGAATAGGCCAGCGCAGGCGGTGCTCACGAATAATAACGTCAGTAATTATGCGTTGATCTATGTGTGGCTTTATACCTCGTCGACTGGTTTCAACCTCGGGTAATTCAGGCATGATTAATTATGCGTTCCTGGTGAGCTTGCTGGCGTAGGTTGTGCTGGATTAATAAGCAGGTTATTGGCTTTTATATCCAGGTGGTATTCAAGGTTTAATTCAGGGCGGGCAAGAATAACCCACGGACGAATATCAGATATCTGAAAAGTGATCGGTTTTTTTTCTGATTTGAGATAAACCTGTATTTTTCCTAAAGAGGCTCGCTGCATATACTGATGCACACCAAACGCCTGAAAAGTTTTCCATTGCTGCACAGTACGAATGATGGTGTCGGCGGGTAAATCGACGTTGCTCTGCCATAAGCCACGGGAATTTTTATCAATAGTTAAATGAGGCAGAACCAGTTTTTCTATATCACTATTATGCGGCAGTAATTCCATTGCTACCAGCGTGCTGAAATTGGAATTGATTAACGGGAAGTAAACATCTTCAATCAGATATACGTTGTTATTATAAAGGATATAACGTAAATGGTTAATGGGATTGATTATGCCGAACTGAATAAGGTGATGGTTAAATTGAATACTGGTAGAAGAGTTCTTCAAGCCAATTTTACGCAGACTAATTTCACTGCTGGTGTAGTGGGCCTGAACGGGTGCATTTAATAACCGCAATAAAGACCTTATGCGAAAAGCATTGGCACCGATGATAATCGGTTGAGTAAATTTCCAGATTGCCTTTCCGTGGTCATATTTTTTTATGAGCACACTTTTATGTTTATTGTGCTGAATAATTATTTGCGAAATAGTATCCGGTTTAATTTTGGTCAGCGTGGCAAGCAGGTTATTTTCTTTTTTAGTGTGAGAGACAAAATAAATCAATATAATGACTATGCCAAACAGAACGAGATTGAGCAGGGTTTTTTTAAGCATCTTAAGCGCAGGTGTTGATTATCTTTTTATTCTACGATACCAGAGCGTAAAGCCGGTAATAAGCAGGATTAACGGTAGCGCAAGAAGAAAGCCAAAACCAAGGATAGAGCGCTGGCTGTCAGTTAAATTAAGTTTTAAATCGGTGCTTCTTTTCGGCGCAATATGTAGCAGGCTGTCATCATTGCTTAACCAGTTGAACAGCTTTAGTCCCAGTGACAAATTATCGCCTGCGCCAATATAACCGTTAGCAAGAAAATCGCTGTCGCCAATAATAAAAATACGTTGAAAGTGTCTGGTAGATGCGTTCGATAACTGATGTGCGTTATGCTGCCCAGGTTTATTGATCGTGCGCTCAAGTGTTATACCAAGGGTGATTGGACCAGCGATATCACCTTTTGCGGACTCAAAAATAATTTCATTAGACAGACTACCTGTTTCCAGCCAGCTTTTTGGCAGTGATTGTATCAATGATGTATACGTCCACGGGCTCTTTTTATTGCGGACTATTTTTATACCGCGAGCAATCGGAAACAAGGTGTAATTTAGCTGGCGGGTGATCGGATTGTTGGGGTATTCAATAACAGGGATAATGGCAGGTGACTGAATGTTAAGTGTGCGGCGTAAATTGGTATTATTATCAACAATAATTCCAGCTGGAAAACTAACTCCGAGTGTTTTTGCCACCGGTGTCAGCCCCTGTAGTTTTCCAATATCGACCAGCCATAAGAGATTGCCACCATTATTAATGTAGGTCTGTATTTGTTTGACTTCACCTGGCTGTAAAGATTTTTCTGGTGCAGCAATAACCAGCAAGGTGGTCTTTTTACTTATCGGATGTAGAATAAGATTTATTGTGTCAATATTAAAACCGCGATTATCGAGTGCATTTCTTAATTTGGAGTAGCTTCGATTACCGTGTCCAAATGGGTTGCGTTCATTGTGGCCACTAAGGAAAATAACGAGCTGGTGGTCTTTCTTGCTTAAGCGAAAGAATGCGTTGCTGATGGTGTCCTCACTTAAATTGTGAATATTTTCCTGACGATTTTTATAGTGAATGACAAAATCAATATTATTTCTTAAGCTTATTTTATCGGCTTTAGCCTGTTCAAAATTTATATCAGGATTATAAAAATGCAGTTCAAGATCGGTTTTTATTTTCTGGTAACGCTGAATGATCTCATCAACGGCCTGGCGTGTGGTATTACCAGTAACATAAGCATTAAAAATAATTTTTCCATGCATGGTGTTAAGCAGGTCAATGCTGCGCTGACTGAGTGAATGACGCTGATTGGATGTCAGATCAAATCGTGTTGAGTAATGGTTGCTTAACCATGCGAGTAAACCGATGGTGGTAAAAAATAGCGCCAGAAAAACAAACTTCTGTAGCTTTAACTGGAATCGTATTTTACTGGTAAGTTGCATAATCAGGACTGAAGGCGGCGGGTTTCCATCTGGCGAATGGTCATGGTCAGAAAAGTAATAATAAATAACAGGTAGTAAGCAATATCAGTGGTGCGTAAAATGCCGCGCAGTAAAACCGAAAAGTGACTGGTAATTGCCAGATAATTTAATACTGATTCTGATTTATCGCTACTGATACTGGCACCGTGATTATTCATTATCCATAACATGAGTAATAAACCAAATGTGCTGATAGCCGCGATCATCGGGCTATCGGTGAGTGAAGACATATATAACCCTGCGGCGCAGATAGCGGCGAGTAAAAGAAACAGGCCGAGCAATCCACTCAGTGTTTTGCCTATATCTAAACTCGTTCCCATTTGCAGCGCAAAAAGCATGCTGCTAATCATAATAACAAATGCAGCCATAAATAAAATAATGCCGAGGTACTTGCCCAGCACGATTTCTGTAATACTCACCGGACTGGAAATTAGCAGACTAAGTGTTTGATTACGCCGTTCCTCACTGATTAAACGCATGGTTAATAGCGGTGAAATCATTAACAGGACAACACTAGCCGTTTCCAGTAAGGGGGCAACAATTAAATCGGTAGCACCCGGTGCATTGGGGATGGTTGCCAGTTTGGCCTGTAAGGCAAAAAATGTATCGATAGAAGCAAGAAACACCCAGGCAAGCACCAGTTGAGTCACCGCCAGTATCACCCAGGCGAGTGGCGATAAAAACAGGCTGCGAAGTTCACGAGAAGCAATGGTAAAAATCATTCTCTGTTTGTCTCCTTTAGCGTAAGTTCGACAAATTTTTGTTCAAGCGTTTGCCGGTGTGGTGAAAAACGAGATAGTCCCCATGCATGCCCGACCAGCTTTTTGCATAAAATTTCAGCCGTAAGTGACGATTGCAGTAAGTAATTAAACGCACCGATTTTTTCTGCCTGATTAATTTCATTCAGCGCCATCAGGGTTGCAACTGTTGGTGACTGGTGTAATGAAACTTCAAACCAGTCAGTATTCTGTTGTTGTTCGAATGATTGCATAGTGGCTTCGTAAACCAGTGCGCCACGATGGATAATCTGTACTCGATTGCAGACCGCCTGTACCTCCGGAAGAATATGCGTGCATAAAATAATACCATGTGATTCACCCAGCTCTTTTATCAGGTTGCGAATTTCAATAACCTGGATAGGATCAAGTCCTACTGTCGGTTCATCCAGGATAATAACCGGCGGCGAATGTAAAATAGCCTGTGCAATCCCTGTGCGCTGTTGGTAACCTTTTGACAGGTTAACAATTAAACGCTGTTTTACCTCAAGCAAGCCGCAACGTTGCATGGCGGTTTCAACACAGGGTTGTAGTGTTGATTTTTTAACGCGGTGTAATTTTGCACAGTAATACAGGTATTCAGTAACCGTCATATCTTTATATAACGGTGGTACATCGGGCAGATAACCCAACGCAGCTTTGGCTGCTCTGGGCTGTTCCAGCAAATCAAAGCCGTTAATGCAAATTTCACCCTCAGTGGGTGCCAGATTACCACTAAGCATCTGCATGGTGGTGGACTTGCCTGCGCCATTGAGGCCGAGAAAGCCCAGTATATCGCCAGTGGCCAGTTTAAAACTAATATTATTAACGGCGATGTGTTCACCATAACGGCGTGACAGATTTTTTACAGAAATTAATGTCTTTGCTGGCATAGATGCATTATTCCTTAATCTAACAGAACCGCAGATTAACGTCTGTATGGCTTATTCGATTGAATAACAGCTGGGGGTACAGGTCGGGATGGGACATTACTGTTACGGAGTAAGCTCTGTTTGTTATTTATAGCAGTGAAAGGTAATGGTTAAGTAAAGCATTTTTTTAGCTCTTTAATTTGACTAATACGTCGATCATGAATTTTATTCGCTAGCGCCAGTTTTTCATAGCCCTGTTGTTGTAATTCTTTTACATTAATGTTTTTAGTTAGTGCTAGTGCCTGGCGTAAAAAATCGCTTTGTGGAAGGGGGCGGGTTTCATAACCAGGCCGGCCGCGGGCATCGGCTTCGGCAGCAAGTAGAAACTTCTCATACCTTTCCGGTTTTCGATAGGCATCAAGTTGTTCGAGTGTTTTTATAACTGTTGCTGCGTTTAGTTCCAGCGCTCGATGAAAGTGCAAATGAAAGCGTGCAGTACGTTCAGCAAGGTCACGGTAGCTATTGGGAATGCGTAATCGTTTGCAGACATTTACTACAATGTCGGCACCACGGGCTTCATGATTAATATGGGAGGGCCATTTTTCTTTTGGCGTGGTGCCTTTGCCAAGGTCATGAAACAGTGCTGCCAGGCGCACATCTTCATCACTACTTAATTTGCTGGCCTGCTCCAGAACTAAAAGCGTGTGAATGCCGGTATCGACTTCGGGGTGGTGCGCAACAGGTTGCGGGATGCCAAACAAACAGTCAAGCTCAGGAATGATTTGCGCCAGTGCGCCGCAGTCACGTAATACTTCAATAAAACGCCCCGGTGTTTTTTCTCCCAGCGCCTTTTTCATTTCCTGCCAGATGCGATCTGGTACCAGCGCATCAACTTCACCGGCCTTAACCATCGTTTTCATCAGCGTCATGGTTTCATCGGCAATCTTAAAGCCAAGGTGGGCATAACGCGCAGCGAAACGGGCAACACGCAGAAGTCTGACCGGATCCTCGGTAAACGCAGTGGAAACATGACGTAGCCGTTTATTTTTAATGTCTGTAATGCCGTGACAGGGGTCGATTAAGCTGCCGTTATCATCCTGTGCAATAGCATTAATGGTGAGATCACGCCGTAGCAGATCTTCTTCCAGAGTAACTGTAGCGGTGGCCTTCAGCTGAAAACCATGATAGCCGGGTGCCGTCTTACGTTCAGTTCGAGCCAGCGCATACTCTTCGTGTGTTTCGGGGTGAAGGAATACCGGAAAATCTTTACCTACCTGTTGAAAACCATTGGCCAGCATTTTTTCAGCGGTGCTACCCACAACGACCCAGTCTTTTTCATGGTAAGGATAGCCAAGCAGTTGATCGCGGACGGCACCGCCGACAAGGTAGATATTCATAGTGACTGTATGTTGCCATAATACAGCGATTTTTTGTTAAAGTTATTTTCCGGATAAGCAAAAAACGCAATTGGATCTATATGAAAAATGCCCTGACGCGTTATTATCTTTAAGGGTAGAATCGGGTAACAGCAGCAGTGGAATATTTAAATAGTGAAAACACTCAAACATCTTTTTGACAGAAATCGAGCATGGGCAACTTCGATTAAACAAAGTAATCCAGAATTTTTTTCACAATTATCCAGGCAGCAGGCACCTGAGTATTTATGGATCGGTTGTTCAGATAGCCGTGTGCCGGCTAATCAGCCCCCTGTGTCAGGATAGTTGTCGCCTCTAAAATTAATTAGAGGAAAAATAAAA
>CAYTUK010000021.1:0-25713 GCA_964441285.1 uncultured Thiotrichaceae bacterium
CCCATTGTTAAAGACACGCGGTGAATACATCCCTGTAGACTCGACACCCGCATCCCTGCGACTGACGGTCTTGAACAATGGGTAGCCTTTTCATCTGTACTGTTAGTAAACGATACGAATAAAGTTATGCGTAATAATACTCCGGATATTCTACTGAAAATATTGCAACGTAAACGGCAGGAAATTGCTGAGCGTACAGCAATCACTTCAATCGACACAATGAAACAACGCATTAAAAATGCGGATCAGACGCGTGGTTTTATTGCTGCAATCGAAGCGAAAATACAGCAACAAAAGCCAGCGGTAATTGCCGAGATTAAACAAGCATCGCCCAGCAAAGGGCGCTTGCGTGAAAACTTTGTTCCTGCTGAAATTGCCGACAGTTATGCTACTCACGGTGCAGCCTGCCTTTCTATCCTGACTGACCACGATTTTTTTCAGGGGCATGAAGATTATCTCAAACAGGCAAGAGCTGCCTGCCAACTTCCGGTAATACGCAAAGATTTTATAATTGATCCCTATCAGGTCTATGAAGCCAGAGCGATTAATGCAGACTGTATTTTATTAATTGTTGCCGCGCTGAATGACACCCTGTTACATAAGCTGTTGTCATTGGCGAAAAAATTGACGATGGATGTATTGATGGAAGTGCATGATGAAGCAGAAATGCAGCGCGCGCTGAACACCTCTGCAAAACTGATCGGTATTAATAATCGAAATTTGCGCACCTTTGAAACTTCGCTGGAAACAACCCTGCGCATGCTAAAGAGTGTGCCGGGTGATAGAATACTGGTTACCGAAAGTGGCATTCATACAGTTGAAGATGTGCAATACATGCGGCAACATGATGTGCATGCTTTTCTGGTGGGAGAGGCCTTTATGCGCGTAGCACAACCGGGCGAAAAACTCGCCGAGTTATTTGCAATTTAAAGTAGGTAAGAAACAAGATGAAAGCAACCGTAAAATGGCTTGATAACATGGCCTTCGTTGGCGAAACGGAAAGTGGACATGCTGTCGTAATGGATGGGCCGCCGGAAAGTGGCGGGCGAAATCTGGGGGTTCGACCAATGGAAATGGTACTGCTGGGCATGGGGGGCTGTACTGCCTTTGATGTTGTATTAATTCTAAAAAAAGCGCGCCAGCAAATCAGTGATTGCCAGGTTGAACTCAGTGCGGAGCGTGCGACGGAAATACCCAAAGTGTTTACAAAGATCCATGCGCATTATGTCATCAAAGGAAAAAATCTCGACCCCAGGCGGGTGGCTAAAGCGGTGGACTTAACGGCCGAAAAATACTGTTCGGTATCAATCATGCTGTCCAGCTCTGTTGAAATAAGCCATGACTTTGAAATTATCGAGGAAGAGAGTAGCCGCCGCTAAACAATAATACACACAGGCTGACAGCCATGAACCAGACGTATCCTTTTTGCACGCACTATTAACACGCACTGTTACATGTGCGTACTCAGCGTGTTTTAGATGTAATAAGTGGACGTGGTCATTACTTTTGCCATTGCTGTCATCAGTTTTTTTACCGGGAAAGGTAACTCAGCGGCACCGCTATCAATAGCGGTAGTTGCGTGTCTGGCTTCATCCGTTTTCATCTGTTGCAAGATGGCGCGACTTCGGTTGTCCTTTTCAGGTAATTGCTCGAGGTGAGACTGTAGATGTCTGACTACCTGGTACTCGGTTTCAGCGAGAAAACCCAGGCTCCATTTATCCCCCAGCACGCCAGCAAAGGCACCAATTGCAAATGAGCCGGTGTACCAGATCGGATTAAGAAAACTGGTGTGCTGGCCCAGTTCCTGTAGACGTAGATGTGTCCATTTTAGGTGGTCGTTTTCTTCGGTCGCCGCTTGTTGCAGTTTCTGTCGAATAACCGGATCTTTGGCGGTTAGAGTCTGACCCTGGTAAAGTGCTTGCGCCGAGACTTCGCCGCTGTGGTTCACGCGCATTAACCCGGTGACATGCCGGCGTTCATTTTTATTAAAATCGGTATCATCAATCCCTTTGGCCGGGTAATCTCGTGCAGTGGTTGTACCCGTGCTGGCAAAGGTGCGCAATGCGTTGTCAAACTGAGTAATAAACTGGTCAAAGGGGCTGTAATGTCTCATCTCTTAATAATGCCGCTATCTCGGCGAGGATGCAATGCCTGCATCGTATTATTAAATTATTATGCCATGATCCCTGCGTTCGCGTTAATCTTCTATACGGCAGGCGGTTACAGTAATACCCTCCCCAAAAAACTTATACCACTGATCATTAACGGGGCGGTAGGGATAAAAAATTTAATCTTTTAAGCGGTCTGGTATAGCTATATTGATAAGGAAGACATTGATGAAATTATCGACCGGCATCTTCTCGGTGGGCAGATTGTGGAAAGATTGTTAATTTAATGACAGTAACAGCGGATTAATGAACTAAAAGGTAAAACTGCTCTCTTAGAGTAACATTGAATGCTAATCAGTAAGGATTAGAAAAAATAACGTAGTTAAGATACCAAAAGACTTGACAAGATAGTAAAAATATTAGAATATACTAATACATTTAACGGAACTGAGTGTTTTTTCATATTTCCTCCATCCTCCCTTTGGTGGTAATTTTGGCGCGGTTCCCTTCCGCGCCTTTTTTTTGCCTGGTGACAAACCAGAGCTTTCAAAAATCTCACACAGTGATGTTGGATAAAGATCGTATTTTACTAATTTATGGTTATATTGTAGTTTGATCAGGCGATTAGGGCTATTTAATAGCGCTGAGTAGTGCTCCCCGATAGCAAGTCCTGCCAAAATAGGTTGGCAATTAACATAGATAAACGAACATTGGCAATTCCAGATGCGGGTCTAAAAAGTAGGTTGTATAGCCCAGGATTACAAGTTACTAAGGTGGTGTAAGTTGAATGTGCCGCTGTGGTTAAATAATGCGAATGCTTTTCTATAAAATAGCCTGGGATGGTTAAGGAGTAATTATTTTTTAGAAGAGTGCATAAATCACTTGTCTGTGGCGCATATTTTCTGTAATATTCGGCCTCTTTGTCGAGCGGTCTGTTTCGGCGTAATATTTAATGTATGAGAGCTACAATGAAAACCGGATCTACAATGAGAACCATGAGTGCTAAAGCTGAAAACGTAAAACGCGACTGGTTTTTGGTGAATGCTGAAGGTAAGACACTGGGGCGTCTGGCAACTGAAATCGCCCGGCGTTTACGCGGCAAACACAAAACAATTTATACTCCGCATGTTGATACCGGCGACTATATCGTGGTTATCAATGCGGAAAAAATACGTGTTAGCGGCAATAAAGCCAAAGATAAAATATACTATCATCACTCAGGTTACATGGGTGGTTTGAAAGAAACCAACTTTACAGATATGATTAAACGCGCACCTGAGCGCGTAATCGAAATTGCTGTAAAAGGTATGTTGCCTAAAACACCTTTGGGACGAACAATGTATCGTAAATTAAAAGTCTATGCAGGTGCCGAGCATCAGCATGCGGCACAGCAGCCACAACCGCTGGAAATATAGTTTAATAACGTATCCAGCTTTATAAAAAGTCTTCTTTAAAATTATTCACCAGATTATTTAAAAGGTTCATCATGGCAGAACAGTATTACGCAACAGGTCGACGCAAAACATCAAGTGCACGCGTATTTTTAAGTGTAGGAGCAGGTAGTATCGTTGTAAACGGGAAACCACTGGATGAATTTTTCGGTCGCGAAACCGCGCGTATGATTGTGCGCCAGCCACTGGATGTGGTGGATATGAAAAATAGCGTAGATATTAATATTACAGTAACTGGCGGCGGCATCTCTGGTCAGGCCGGTGCGATCCGGCATGGCATTACCCGCGCATTGATGGCGTATGATGAATCTTATCGCCCACCGTTGCGTAAGGCTGGATTTGTAACCCGGGATGCACGGAAAGTTGAGCGTAAGAAAGTGGGTTTACGCAAAGCGCGTCGTGCGACACAGTTCTCGAAACGTTAATGATAATCGGAATTTAATTACCAGGATTTAATAACCCCAGTCTAACAACTGGGCTCGATCATTAATCCGAGCCGCTGAAAACATATTCAACAGCCCCTGCTTGCAGGGTTTTTTTTGATCCTGAAATCAATCCTGAAAAACGTATTGGTCAATGTGGCTGTTTGACGGCAGTTGTTATGATTGAAAATAGATTATTTCTGAAATAATAGTGGTAAACAGAGACAGAGTGAATTAATGTGTGATTTCACTTGCAATTTAAAGAGATCTGAATATACTGCGCTTAATCTTTCGTGCTTGAGTGTCTGAATATAACAGGAACCTGTATAGAAGATTCGTGTAGTTGCTTCGGCTTTTTAAGATGAGGCAAACCGCTTTCATTGGGGGAAGCAAAAAAAGTGGCTACATGGTAATTTTGTAATTATAGCTATGATCATAAAAAACTAATGCAGGAGTCTTGCATAATGAAAAAATCGATATTATCCCTTGCCGTTGTGGCAGGTCTGGTTGCGGCCGTACCTGCGCAGGCAAAAGTAAAAGTAAAATGGTTTGGTTTTACCCAAATCACTGCAGCACAAAAAAGTCAGAATAAAAATAAAGATGGTGCGCTTGCTGGCACCGTATTTGGTGCCGACCGGATTCGTTTTGGCTTTAAAATGAAAGACGGCCCTATCTTTGCTAAATTGCAGGTAGATGCGAATCAAGCTGGTAAAAAAACAACTGGTCAAACTTTACCGCCCTTTATTAAAGATGCCGTTGCCGGTTATAAACTGAATAATGCGGTTAAGATTAGCGCGGGTCAGTTTAAAACCCCACTGGGTATGGACTTTAATGTTTCCGGTAAAAAACTCGACATTACCAAACGTGGTATGGAGAAGAAGCTGGTTCTCGAACGTGCTATTGGTGTAATGGTTAGTGGTCGTAAAATTGCCCACGGTGGTTTTGGTTATGATGTTTTTATGGGTAATAATGCAACCCGTGGCAATGCAAGTTTTAAAGTACCTAGCGCTGCTGCCGCAGGTAACGGTAATTCCTATGTGGGTCGTGTGATGTACAATATGGGTCGCATGATGCACGTTGAAGCCGCTTATGGTGTTGATGAAGGTGATGGTAGAACAAACCCTGGCCAATCGAACTATAATGTCTATGATCTTGGCATGCGTGTTCATATGGGACCCAATACAATCAAGGCTGAATATATTGATGGTCGCAATGTTAAAGGCATGAGTAATAACAATGAAAAAGTCTGGTATATTCATTACGGTTTTATGTTAAACCGGCATGCTGAACTGGTTGCCCGTTATTACAAAGCAGACCAAAATTATCAGACGAGTACTGGTACGGTCACGATCAACAATGTCACAACCGCTCGAGCTACAAGTGCTAATCTGACTAATCTTTATCTGGGTGCGAACTTCTTCCTCGGTAACAGTAAAACCAATGGTCGGGTACAGATTAACTATGTAATTACTACGGGTGATGATTCTGCTGGTGTAACTCAGTACAATGGTGTTGCAAAAGGCTTTACGGATAATACCGTGCTAGCTCAATATCAGGTTTCATTCTAAATCTGTTTAAGTCAGTGATGATTAAAAGCGGAATCTTCGGGTTCCGCTTTTTTTATGGTTTAATTTATCGTTGGACAGGCATTCGTGTATAATCGATCCACTAAATATTTCACATGTATGACTGAAACGGATGGAACGACAACTTATTATTCAAAACACGCTGTCCATCCATCCATGTAATCTCGATGCCCGCTTCCCTGCGGATGACGGTCTTTGAATATAAGTTGTCGTTTCATCCGTCCTGTGAGTAACTTTATATAAAGAGTCCGGTTCAATGAAAAAATCACTATTGGCTATGGCAGTCGCTGCAAGTTTGTTCGTGCCCACTGTTTCGATGGCGGAACCCCATGTTTACGGTAACATCCATTTAACGGTTCAGGCGGTTGACAATCAGGGAAGTACCAGCCCAGCGAATAATAAAACGGATCTGAAAAGTAACACCTCAGCCATTGGTGTAAAAGGCTCTGAAGATCTAAGCAACGGGTTAAAAGCTATCTATAAAGTGGAATTTGATGTGAACGTAACCGATGGTGGTGCGTTAAAAGGCCGGGATCAGTTTGTTGGAATAAAAAGTAATATGGGTATTATTAAGGTAGGCACGATGTCGTCTAACTATAAACAAACGGGTGCGAAAGTTGACCCGTTGTACCGTACTCCACTTGAAGGTCGTGGCAGTGTGCTGGGTACACAATCGAACTTGCACAGTGGTAAGGGCATTAACCGTGGTCGTGAAACGAATACGCTGCAATATATTTCTCCCCGATTTAAAGGTATTCGACTGGTGGCCAATACAACCCTGTCGGCGAATAATGATGAATCCAGAGGTATTGGCCTGCGCTGGTCGAATAAGCATATTTTTGCCTATGTGGATTATCTGAAGAGCCAGACCGGTGCGATAGCTGATGTTGTTGGTACCGGTAGTGTTGCTAATCCCCCGTTCGTAAAAGGTGCAGTTATAACAACGAGCTGTAACGCGGCAACGCAGTGTTCGGTTGAAGCAGCGACTAAAATTGGTGGTAAATACCACACAGATAAATTTACCGTTGCGCTACAGTATGAAAATGCCGATAAACGCACGGGTGCAAATTATCTCTTCAGTAGTGGGACTTACCGAATTAATCGCAACAATATTTTTGCCGTAACCTACGGTAAAGCCAATGCAAAGACAGCCGGTACTGATCATAGCGGCATCGCTATCGCGTATATTCATTTGTTGAGCAGACTGGCAAATGTTTATGTGGGGTATGGCAGGAAGTCATCGGATCAGGCGAATGGTGCGGCTAAAATCTGGGCGTTGGGTATTCGTAAAAAGTTTTAAGCATTGAAAAAATATGCCCTGGAAAAATACCTAAGATTTTTTAAGAGGTTAATGCGGTAAATAATAAAGGCAGTTTTTCTGGCAGTTTTTCTACATTGTCGATGACAGTGTATCCGCCAGGGCCAAATATATCCTGAATGTAGTTATCGGCTTTTTTGTCCAGGCTAATACAGTAGCTGTACATGCCTTTGGCTGAAATTTCATCCACTGCCTTTTTGGTGTCACTAATTAAATACTGGTCGTCGTCAACATCAATGTCTGCAGGTTCGCCATCAGTCAGTATCAGCATTAATTTCTTATCGGCTTTTTGTGCTTCCAGGTAGTGTGCAGCGTGACGAATAGCACCTCCCATGCGGGTTGAAAATCCGGCAGTCATCGCAGCAAGTCGGGCTTTGACCGTATCATCAAAGTGTTCACTGTAACCTTTGATATGGAAGTAGCGAACATTATGTCGGGTATCAGAATGGAAGCCGGCAATAGCATATTTATCACCAAGTTGTTCGATGGTCCAGGCTAATAATGAAACCGCCTCCTGGCTGAGTTGTAATAGACTTTGTTCGGAGCCTTCCGGGATGTCGCTGAGTGAGGCAGACAGGTCGAGCAATATCATTACGGCAATATCGCGACCGTCATGTTCATGGCTCATATTGATACGTGGGTCGGGTTGCGCGCCACACTTGTAATCAATTAATGAGCGAATGGCAACGTCCAGATCCAGTTCGCTGCCTTCTTCCTGATAACGTACGCGGACAAATTGTTGCGGTTTGAGCATATCGAGTATTTTTTTTAACTGCTTTGCCAGTGCCTTGTGTTTATCCAGAATAACATCAATATCAGCGGCATTAGTTGCGGGATAAATGGACTCATATAAGCTTACCCAGTCGGGTTTGAATGTACTGGTGTGGTAATCCCACTCGTGATAATGGCGCGGTGGCAAACGGTCGGTTTCCAATTTTTCCGGTGTTGATTTTTGCTCTTCTTCAAACGCTTCTTCTTCATCACCTTCTTCGATAAACATCCACATGTGCCGATTATCATCTCGGTAATCTACTAGCGTGTTTTCAAACCGTATATTGGGTGACTGGTCAGTTTGCAGACGAGTGCGGGCAGTAAATAAAACGGCAATATCGGCCATGCTTTTAGTGTTGCTGCCATTGTCTTCAACGGCCTGAAAAAAACGCTGCACAAAATCCAGAATAAAGATATTTGTGTAACTGTGATGCTCATCTAAAATGGCACGCGATAACATGGCAAGGCGATGCCGGATACAGGATTCTTTTTTTGTATTGCAGTCACCTTCAACCGGGACAGGATGTAAAGCCAGTAAATATTTACGTAATCCCGGGTATTCTCTGAGCATGAGGTATTCGACACGCGAATCTTCCAGATGCTCAATGGCCAGGCGCTGGAACGGACTAAAGTTATCTGCGATGATAGCCTTTGTCCATCTACGGTGTGCGGCGATGTGGGCAACGGTAACGCGGTAACGATTCAGTCCTGATACGCCATTAAGATCATCATAAACATCTGGAACACGAATGCCAAGGTGGTCGTAATAGGGAACGGGTTTGCGTAGCTGGTCAAAACCGAGTGAGTAGGGGACGAAGTAGGACTCATCTCCCCACATGCTACGTAAATACATATCCAGCTTGCGTTCGTTATCCACATATAAAGTGCCGTGGCGTTCACGTTGCAACATGGCCTTACTGTCGGCAGACTGTAGACTGAAATAATCTTTTTGTCGTTCTGAGTGGTGGATGTAATTACGCACCCCGTAATCAATCCAGTTTTTTAACCCTTCCAGAGATAACTGGTTTAAAAGGTAGGGGGTGTGGTTTAGCAGTTCAGGTAAACCAGGACTTGGAATGGTAGTGTGAAACCCGTGAATTGAGCCGGTGGTTGCCGTCATCATTTCAAATAGAATATCAATGAAACGCTGTACCTGCTGTAGCGTTCCTAAACGCCGCGTTGCTTCTGGCAGGCACTGCATAAATGGGGGGATAGAATTACCATTGGGTGTGCGTGACATGTCCCAGACACATTTAGATATTATCTCAAGCATGGGTTCGCCCAGACTTTGCGCAATGCCTGGCATTTTCTCCAGATAAATCATCACCGGCTCCCAGCCGCGACCAATCATGCAAATCAGTGATGCGCCTGACAGGTATTGTTCGATACCGTCGTTGCTGAGTTTGTGTAGCGAATCCTGAATGTAGTCCTCAAAACATTCTTCTATCTGAGGAAAGTTACATTTTAGTTTATCGCGGTATGTTTGTAGCTCAGTAGGGTTCATAGGGGTTAAAATTTTTAATTGTTAACCAAAAATACTGTCAATTGAATGATCTAAAGTGCTGCGAATATCTGCATCATCGGTAATCGGGCGCACTAGTGTCATGCGGCAGGCCGCTTTGGTTTCGATACCCTGGTTGATTAAATTTGCCGCGTACACCAGTAAACGTGTTGAAATACCCTCATCCAGGCCGTGGCCTTTCAGTTGTCGCGCAGTGTGTGCGATCTTTACCAGCTTGCCAGCGATCACTTCATCAATGCTGGCCTCTTTGGCAACGATGGCGGTTTCAACGCGGGTATCGGGGTAATCAAAGTCCAGTGCGCTAAAACGTTGTTTGGTCGATTGTTTCAAGTCTTTCATCAAACTTTGATAACCGGGATTGTAGGAGATGACCAGTTGGAAGTCGGCATGGGCATTAATCAGTTCACCTTTTTTATCCAGCGGTAATTGACGACGGTGGTCAGTCAAAGGGTGAATAACCACGGTCGTGTCCTGACGTGCCTCAACAATTTCATCCAGATAACAAATGGCACCAATACGTGCAGCGATGGTTAGAGGGCCATCTAACCAGCGTGTACCGTTAGCATCTAACAGATAACGACCAACCAGATCTGATGCTGTCATGTCTTCATTACAGGCAACTGTAATCAGTGGTTTGCCAAGTTTCCATGCCATGTATTCAATAAAGCGGGATTTACCACAACCGGTAGGCCCTTTTATCATCACCGGCAGGCGGGCGGCATAAGCGGCTGCATATAAGGCCACTTCATCTTCCTGTGCGGCATAGAAGGGCTCCCGGGTTATTTTGTATTGTTCAATATCAACGTCAGTCATGGTAGTCGCCTTTTGATAAAATTTTTTTACCGCGTATTTTAAGCAATTATATCTGAAAAAAAACCCCCGACGTGCGGGGGTTTTACAACGGTGTATTTACTTTATTTGTGAACACCCAGTTTGTCTCTCCAGCCTGGGAAAATTTGATCAGCATCACCTGGGAAGGATTCGAATGCACGCGCAAATTCATGATGATCTTTAGCAAATTCGATAGGGTCAGCGCCTCCTTTCCAGCATTCATAGGCCTGATGCAATGATTTAGCGCCCGCAGCCGGACTGTCGATATGGCCGTAAGAACCACCACCAGCGGTGTTGATGACATTACCGTGACCCAGATTCTCGAAAAAGCCAGGTAAACGCAGCGCATTCATCCCACCGGAAATAATTGGTGTAGTGGGTTTCATTCCATCCCATTTCTGGAAGTAAACGGGACCCTGGCACTCATCACGTTCAATCATGTAAGCGATGATTCTGTCGTCCTGAGAACCTTCCATTTTACCGTAACCCATGGTGCCTACGTGAATACCGGACGCGCCCTGCATACGAGCAAATTTAGCTAAAACATAGGCATCATAACCACGTTTTGCAGAAGGTGAGGTAATCATACCGTGGCCGGCGCGGTGATAATGCAGATATTGATCGGGGTACTGACGACGGGCAGTGGTAATCATCCCGGGACCACCGACGAAACCATCAACCAGGAAGGCGACATGGGAGGCATTTTCACCAAAGGTTTCCAGCGCAAAATCCGCACGGGCACACATTTCGTGGTGATCATCCGCCGTAATGTTCATGGAGAACAGTTTAGCTTCACCGGTTTCGTCCTGCGCACGCGCTAACGCATCGGCAACCAGAGGAATCACCTTTTTAGTCGGACAGAAAAGCTGATTACCCTGAGGCTCGTCATTTTTAATGAAATCACCACCGAGCCAGAACTGGTAAGCTGCATCGGCAAACGGTTCAGGGCGTAAACCTAATTTAGGTTTAATAATGGTTCCCGCTATGTAACCACCATTTTCGATGGGGCGACCCAATATACGCCACAGGTCGCTGATGTCTTTTGATGGGCCATCAAACAGTTGCAGGAATTTTGGTGGTACCCAGAAGTCATAGATCTTAGCTTCTTTCACATCACCCATGCCCTGATTATTACCAATAATCATGGTCAGCAGGGACACGATCATGGCGCGCCCATCAATAATGTTACGGTCAAATAACTCAACTGGATAAGCGATTCGCATGTCCAGACCGGCTTCGTCAATAGAATAAACTAGGGCATCAACACCTTTGGTGAAGTCGTCAGTGGTGCAAACTTCGACATTGGTTCCGGTTGATGATTCGGCAGCGAAGTGAGCGGCTGTTGCCAGATAACCGTGACCGGCGGCAGGCGCCATTTTGTATGCAACTAGAAGGTGTTTGCCTTCTGCAAGAAGGGTTTCTTCATTCAGGCTTAAGTCTGAATAACGTGCGGTTTGGTCTAATGCCATGATGTCTCTCCTGATCGAGTGTTGAACTTGTTGAAGGTCGTTTGATGCCTCTGCTTCAGTGACGCAACTATAATGTTAATTTACTATAATTAACACTAATAGTTTTTGATGGTTATGATAATATATCACTTATGAAGTAAATAAATAATACTGAGATTTATTGCGATGGCGCTAAACATTACATTCAGACAACTTAAGGTATTTGAGTCGGCTGCAAGGCATTTAAGTTATACGCGTGCTGCGGAAGAATTATACCTCAGCCAGCCAGGGGTCTCTATGCAAATCAAACAGTTAGAGTCTTCTGTAGGGTTGTCTTTATTTGAACAGATTGGTAAAAAAATGCATCTGACCGAGGCTGGCAGGGAGGTATATGACTATAGCTTGCGGATTCGACACCTGTTAGAAGAGGCCGAAGGGGTACTGGATGATTTGAAAGGCTTGCAATCCGGACGACTGGTTATTTCTGTAGCAACGACAGCCAGCCATTTTGCGACACGGTTGCTGGCGGCTTTTTCTCAACGGTTTGCAAATGTTACCATCAGTCTTGATATTACCAATCGGGAAACTTTGCAACGGCAACTGGAAAATAATGAGCCTGATCTGGTCATTATGGGGCAACCGCCAAAGGGGGTGGAAGTTGAAGCTGATGCTTTTATGGATAACCCGCTGGTTATGGTCGCGCCGGCAGACCATCCTTTAGTTGGTCAGCATAAAATACCGCTTAGTACCATTGAAAGTGAAAAATTTGTGGTGCGTGAGCAAGGTTCTGGTACACGCATTGCGATTGAACGATTTTTTTTGCGTCATGCGATGCATTTTAATACCGCCATAGAAATGAGCAGCAATGAGGCCATCAAACAGGCGGTGGAAGCCGGACTGGGGTTGGGTGTGGTGTCGATTCATACATTAGAACTTGAGCTCGAAACCGAACGGTTGCAAATACTGGACGTACAGGGGTTCCCTATTCTTCGGCATTGGTATATTTTACAATGCAAAGGAAAACGGTTATCACCGGCAGCGCAGGCTTTTAAGCAGTTTGTGCTGGCGCAGGCGAAGGACTTTATTCGCCTGCCCTGAAACATGGAGGGGAGGATGGTTCCGACCGGTTAGTCTATCTACAAAGTTTGTATTTCGGTAATATTTATGTATTCAACTCTTAAAATTTTTGTGGTTTCTCTGGTGTTGGTTTTACTGCTGGATTCGCCCGTGCAGGCAGAGACGAAATATTATCAGTATAACGGTAATCTGCCCTTTGTTGAGATGATGCTTAACATGATGGTGGTGATGGGGATGCTTGATAAGGTGCCACCACAGATGATGGGTGATGGCCGGCAAAATTATTTAACCCGGCAATTATTATTAAATAACGCCCTGCTAAAACGGCAGGATTTACGTTTATCGGGAATGAATCCTTATGCGCTTAACTCGATGCGATTAAATCCTTACGGGATGAATTTTGCGGGGCTAAACGCATTCAGTTTAAACCCAACGCTGTCGAGACCGTGGTTCAGCTCACCCTTATCCAGATACGACCGATCTTCGCCACTGAACAATTATTCTGACGGGCATTTTTCTCCATTAGCGAGGTTGTATCGTCGCCAAAATCGGGCACGTTATTATGCTAATTCAAGCATTAATAATGCTGCTCCCTGTGTGACTGAGTACTGTGGTTTACTGCCAGGCTCGGCCGGTGCTATTGCACGATTAAATGGAGCATGGGTGACCAGATCGGGTGAAATGTTAGGCATTAAAAGTCCGCGTTTTTTATGGAGTGATGGTAAGTCGCGTTACCTGACCGGAAATATAAAAGTGTTACCGAATACATTAGTCGCCAGTGTGGATGGCAGTGGGCGGGTGATGCGGTTTAGTTATCGGCTGGAAAATGGCCGTTTACTGACTCAGGATACAAGTGGTAAAATGCGCGTTTTCAGGCGTATGCCAGCGGCGGGGATTTAACTCAGAGGTGCTTAAAAACGCTGCGCCTCCGTCTATTTTATCTCGGTTTAAGCAACTCACCTGATATTCAATCCCCTTCAAGTGATAATTTGATTTTTTTCAGACCAGTCTTGTCACGAACATACCCCTGCATTGTTAGTACGCCTTTTATATCCAGTGAATTCATAATGTAGTAGCACCGATTGAGTGTGACAAGGTGCGCTTTTATTAATGCGATCCCAGCCGTTTGTGATGCTGTAAATACGTAGGCAAGGAGGGTTTGCCGTTGCGCCTGTATCTGTAGAACAAGTTGTTGAAAAGCGGGATTGTTATGGCTAAAGCAGGTTGTGGTGTTTGAGCTGGCAGGAGCTAACGCTAATGGATAATAGTATTTATGGCTGTGCGTGCCGAGGCTAACCAGGCCGCAGCTGCTGATGTGGTTTTCACCGGCTAAATTTTCAGGCGTTGAATTTTGCTGTGCATGGGTCAAAATCTTATTTACCAATGGGCGCGGCAGCATCAGCGCGGTATCTGTTTTATTGTCTAGCTGAGTCATGGTTTTTCTCTGCTTTTTTCATCGTGGTGTGCAGTAACTCGCGCGCCTAATTTGAACACACTGGGCAGTCAGGGTCTTTTTTTAATTTAAGGGTACGCCATTGCATTGTCAGGGCATCAAATAACTGTAATTTTCCCGTTGAATTATCACCAATATTACAGAGTAGTTTTATGGTTTCCAGTGCCTGCATGCAGCCCATTATGCCAACGACAGGGGCTAGAATACCATTTTCACTACAGGTGGTATTTTCTTCACCACTTTGCGGATACAGGCAGGCATAGCACGGACTATCTTTATCCCGGCTATCAAATACACCCAACTGGCCTTCGAAACGTATTGCAGCGGCGGAAACAAGCGGTGTTTTCTGTTGCACGCAGGCCTGGTTGATTTGAAAACGTGACTTGAAATTATCGGTAGCGTCGAGCACACAGTCGGTTGTGGTAAAAAGTTTTTCCAGTTGCCGGAGGTCTATTTTCTCACTAATACAATGAAGGTTAATGTCAGGGTTAATGGCTGCAAGTTGTGTGCTGGCAGAGGCGACTTTACTTTGCCCAATGGTGTGGGTGGTGTGAATGATCTGACGTTGCAGGTTGCTAAGTTCAACTTTGTCAAAATCAACCAGCGTGAGTTGGCCAATGCCTGCCGCCGCAAGATATAGTGCGGCGGGGCTACCTAATCCACCCAGTCCCATAATGACTACATGCGACTGCGACAGTGTTTGCTGGGCTTTGATGCCAAACTGTGGCAGCATAATCTGGCGGCTATAACGCAGTAGTTGTGTGTCATCCAGCGGGTAGGTTTTAATGGGCATGTTTAATCTGTAGTGTTCAGTATCAGCGACGAATATAACGGATTCGTGCCATGAGTAGACATGGTTTTTTAATGATAACTGGCCATTGATTCCATCGCTGGCGATGTTGATTTTTCCCGCTGACCACCACTGACACGGACATGCTCGGCAAGATCTTTGTTTTGAAAAAGATGTTTAAAGGTGTTTCTCCTCAAGCAGTCTAAAACCGGCTGCTGCTGATTGTAACCGTGCTCAAAAATTAACATCCCGCCGGGTTTTATATGCTGTTGTGCATGTTTACATAGGTGGTTTATGTCATTCATGCCATCAGATCCGGAACTTAATGCCTGTGGTGGTTCAAACCGTACATCTCCCAGTGACAGGTGTTTATCACCCGCAGCAATATAAGGCGGGTTGCTGACGATAATATCAAATCTTTTGTCCCGCAATGGCTTAAACCATCGACCACGATAAAACTGAATGGTATTTTGCTGGTGCTTGCGCGCATTGTATTGTGCAATTTCAAGTGCTGTGGATGAAATGTCAGTTGCTGTTATTGCCCAGTCTGGTCGCTCACAGGCGATAGCAATTGCGATAGCACCGCTGCCTGTGCCCAGGTCGACCAGAGATATTTTCTGCGTATTATCAAATTTACTGAGAATCGTTTCGACGAGTAACTCGGTTTCAGGGCGAGGAATTAAGGTCGCTTCGGTAACTTTTAACGCCAGTGACCAGAATTCACGACAATGGGTAATATAAGCTACAGGCATCCCCTGCTGACGTTTTTTAATGCAGATCAGGTAGTCTTGCTGCTGTGTTTTCGTTAGTGCCTGCTCCGGCCATGTCAGCAGTTTTGCGGTGTTGCATTGCAGTGCATGGCAGAGCAGTATATCTGTATCCAGGCGTGCGCTATTACTGCTTTCTGCAAGCTGATGGTAGCCCTGCTTAAGTGCCTGTTGAATAGTCATGGTAACGTGTTTAATCACTTGTCAACGAGGCAAGCTGTGCTGCCTGGTGTTCACCAATCAGCGGTTCGATCACCTGATCCAATTGCCCCTGCATAAATTCATCAAGTTTATAAAGCGTGAGGTTGATGCGGTGGTCGGTAACTCGACCCTGCGGGTAATTATAGGTACGAATGCGTTCTGAGCGGTCGCCGCTGCCGACTAGACTTTTGCGTGTCTGTGCCTGCTCTGTCTGTTGTTTTTCACGCTTTGCATTCATAATGCGCGCCTGTAACAGAGACATGGCACGCGCTTTATTTTTGTGTTGCGAGCGTTCATCCTGGCACTCCACCACCGTCCCGGTGGGAATATGTGTAAGCCGTACTGCGGAGTCAGTTTTATTTATGTGTTGCCCGCCCGCACCAGATGCACGGTAGGTGTCTACGCGCAGATCGGCTGCATTAATTTCAATCTGTGCCACATCAGCGACTTCCGGCATAATGGCAACGGTGGCCGCAGAGGTATGTACGCGTCCCTGTGATTCGGTTTCTGGTACACGTTGTACGCGGTGGGCACCCGATTCAAATTTCAGCCTTGAATAAGCGCCCGAGCCAATAATGCGCGCAATAATTTCCCGGTAACCACCATGTTCTCCCTGATTCGAATTAATTATTTCAATCTGCCAGCGGCATAATTCAGCATAACGTGAATACATACGAAATAGATCGCCTGCAAAAATAGCGGCTTCGTCACCACCGGTACCTGCGCGAATTTCCAGAAAGATATTGTTGCCATCATTGGGGTCTTTGGGTAGCAATAGCTTCTGTAGAGTCTGCTCCAGTCTTGCCGCCTGTTGTGTTGCCTGTTTATGTTCTTCAGCAGCCATTTCTCGCATTTCAATATCGTCATCTTTGAGCATTTCACTGGCGCTTTCAATATCTTCCTGCGACTGACTGTATTGTTGAAAGCAGTTGACTATGGGTTCCAGTTGAGCGTATTCACAGGACAGGTCGCGAAACTTATTCTGGTTACTAATAACATCTGGATCAGCAAGCAGGCCAGTAATTTCTTCATATCTATCCGCCAGGTAATGTAATTTATCAAGTATGGAGGGTTTCACATTTAATCTTCTTTGTTATTTATTTTTGTCTGACCACCAGGCTGAATAAACAGGTCGTAGGCTACGTTGAAAATTTCGTCCTGATTATTTTGACTGGCCAACCGCAGGCATGTGCTGGGCTGGTGCAGAAATTTATTAGTGAGTGTGTGGCTGAGAAATTCGAGCACTTTTTCTGCATCTTCGCCAGTGGCCAGTTGTTTTTTTGCCTTGGTGAGTACTTCCTGGCTAAGTTGTTGTGTGTGTTGGCGTATTTCAGCAATGACATTCACAGCGCTAAGTGAACGTTGCCATTGAAGAAAAACGGTTACCTGGTTGTCAATAATTTCGTGAGCCTGTTCAGCTGCCTGCTGTCGACCAGCAAGGTTTTGTTGAATAACCGACTGCAAATCGTCAATGCTGTAGAGGTAGACATCATCCAGCTCACTGACTTCTGGTTCCACATCACGCGGGACGGCAAGATCGACCATAAAAATAGGATTGTGTTTGCGCTGCTTTAATGCCCGTTCAATCGTGCCTTTGCCGAGAATAGGGAGTGGACTTGCGGTGGAGGCAATCACGATATCACTGCGATGCAGGTGCTCCCCAATGTGCTGCAGTCCAATGGCATTACCATTAAATTCATCCGCCAGGCGTTGTGCCCGTTCAACACTACGGTTTGCAATAATCATGTGTTGAATCCCCTGCGAATGTAGGTGGCGAGCAGTCAGTTCAATGGTTTCCCCTGCGCCTATCAGCATCGCCGTTGACTGATTTAAATCACCAAAGATCTGTTTTGCCAGGCTCACGGCAGCAAACGCAACAGAGACTGGGTTGGAACCAATATCAGTATCCGTTCGCACCTGCTTGGAAACGGCAAATGCACGCTGGTATAGTCTTCCCAGCAAATGTCCGATGGTGCCATGTTTGTGCGCTAACGCATAGGCATCTTTCATTTGCCCGACGATCTGTGGTTCACCCAGTACCATCGAATCGAGACCGCTGGCAACTTCCATAGCATGTTGAATAGTGGCTTTATGTTTATGCAAGTAAAGATGGTTGTTGAGTTGTTGGCGATCAATACCATGAAAACGACTGAACCATTCGATGAGTGACTGGTCACTATTTTTGTATGAATCTGAGACGACGCAATAGAGCTCGGTGCGATTACAGGTAGATAAAATAGCGGCTTCTTCAACGGGAGCTAGCTTTTTTAGACTCTGTAGTGCTTCGGGCAGAGATTGTGGGGTAAATGCAAGCCGTTCGCGCAGTTCTATTGGCGCGGTTTTATGATTCAGGCCTAACGTAATCAAGGGCATAAACGAATTGCGGATTATATGTGAGTTGGGAAAATCGCTGATTTTGAGGGATATAGGTTCTTAACTCAAGCTATATTAGGTAATACATGCATGGCATTTTACAACATTGTAGCGTGTAACGGTTGCTGCAATGTTGTGCGCGTGCATTTAGTGGTTAAAATACGCTAATATAAAAATAATAAAGTTTAATTCAAATTAAAATAAAACAGGTATATGATAAAAATCAATGTTAACGAAACAATGTATTATGAATAGTTTTTCTCTTCCACGCCGCTTATCAGGCATGATGCAATTTGTCCCCGAACTGAAACAATCCGTTGCAACTGTCGCAATCAGCCTGGTGTTTATCAGTAGTATTAGTTTAAGTCTTACTGGGTGTAACGCCTCTTCAGCGAATATTAAGCCGAATAAAGCCGCAATCAAGCAACCCGTCCGGACTGGCGAAATACCACTAACGAGCCCCTCGGCTAATGGTCATGTTGTAACGGATAAGAGTAAGGTTAACAACAGAATAGCACCAGCACAACTTAGTGGCGATTTATTGTATGACCTGCTGGTAGCCGAATTTGCCGGGAACTCAGGGAATATTCAAACAGCGGTAAATTTTTATCAGCGGGCGGCAGAAAAAACGAGTGACCCACGCATCGCCGCGCGCGCCGCATACATTGCCCTGTATGGTAAGGATTATGATGAGACGCTGTCTGCGCTCAATCGCTGGCATAAGTTGGCACCAAAATCGGCTGGGGTAGTCCGCATGTATGCCATCGTCTATTTGAAATTGCATCAGCCGGATAAAGCACTACCTTACATTCAAAAAATATTTTCAGGGATTAAGGTATCACCAAAAAACAAAACTCTGGCGCTGAAAGTATTATTGTCAAAAGAGGCTAATGTTAAAGATGCGTTAACCGTATTACAGCAACTTAATCGTAAAAAAGAAGATAAAAATAGTTCGATGCTGGTGTTGCAGGCCAGGTATGAAGCACAGTTAAAGCATTATACAAAAGCAATGACGCTACTGGATGATGCCTATAAAAGTGACAGTTCTATGGTTGATGTGCTGATCATTAAAGCACGTATTCTGGCAGTACAGGGCAAAGATAAGGCGGCGACAGCGCAGATTGAGCTGGCTGTGGATAAACGCCCGGACAATAATGTTTTACGTTTGCAGTATGCGCGTATGCTGGTTGAGCTGCGTAAGCTGAAACAGGCAAAAGCACAGTATTTAATTCTGGCACATAAGGTGCCAGATAACGCTGAAATCCTCCTCAGCCTTGCGCTGATCAATATTGATACTAAGGATATGGATAAGGCAACAGTGCAGTTGAAAAAGCTAATAGCAATGCATAAAAGAACCATGATTGCTAATTATTACCTTGGCCGCATCGCACAGAGTAGTGGTGAAAAGAAAACCGCCATCGCTTACTACCTGCGAGTAAAGGATGATGCTTATCGATTTGATTCACAAATACGCATAGCTGTTTTACTGGCTGAACTTAAACGTCCAGATGCGGGGCTGAAAAAGCTCAGGGCATTGGCAGCAGAACAAACTGGCTGGGAGTCACGCGTTCGTGTTTATTTGGCAGAGGGCGAAATACTGAACTCTCAGCATCGCTATGCGGAAGGTGTAAAAATGTATAGCCGAGCTTTAAAGCAAAAGCCGGCTGATCCAGGCTTGCTTTATGCGCGTGGTTTAATGGCAGAAAAAGCCAACCATCTGGGTATGGCTGAAGCCGATTTGCGTAAAGTGGTTTCACTGGAGCCAAAAAATGCCAATGCATTGAATGCGTTGGGTTATACCCTTGCTGACCGCACCAAACGGTATAAAGAAGCGCTAAAATACATTAAAAGTGCTGCTGCGTTGATGCCGGATGCCCCCGCCATTCTTGATAGTCTGGGTTGGGTTAATTACCGTTTAGGTCGTATGAGTAAAGCCGAGAAATGGCTTGCAAAAGCTTTCGGGCAACAGAAAGATGCCGAGATAGCCGCACATTATGGTGAGGTTCTCTGGGTCAGAAATAAAAAAGAAAAAGCCAGAGAAATTTGGCGGGAAGGCCAGAAAATTAATGCTAAAAATGCGGTATTAATGGAAACGCTTAAACGTCTTAATCCGTAAACGGATAAATTAATGGGGTATGCAACGTTAAACAGCATTCGCGGTCAGGCGCTTATATTTGTACTGAAAAAAATTGTTTGCTCGGTCATTCTGTTATCGCTGGTTGGGTGCGCGCATTTTAATGCCAATATTGAACCGTCTACAGGTCCGCTGCCAGGCTCGATTAAGCCCGCTAACTGGTCGGCAACAAAAAAACACAGGCAGTCGATAAAAAGCTGGGAATTACGCGGACGACTGGGAATACAGACGGCCGATAATGGCGGTAGCCTCGACCTTAACTGGCATCAGGATGGTGATAACTATGTTATTCGTTTGCTGGCTCCATTGGGGCAGGGTAGCTATCTGATAAGTGGAAATTTGCAGTCGGTGATGATTCGGCTGCCGGACGGTAAAACCCGAATACTGGATAATCCTGATGCGTTGTTTAAGTCGACATTGGGTTTTGATCTACCTGTGTCCGCGCTGCGCGACTGGGTACGAGGATTGCCTGCGGCTTCATTACCGTTGGACAGTATTCGCTGGAATCGGCAAGGTTTGTTGCATGTGGTCGATCAGGCAGGCTGGCACGTTGTGATGAGTAATGACCTGGGTGGAAAAATACGGTTGCCATATAAGATTTACCTGAGCCGGAAAGATAGACCTGAGCTAGATATTAGGCTGGTGTTACGTCAGTGGATGGTTGACAATTAAGCTTTGGTCACGGTAATGGTTATTAAATTATAGTGCCCGTTTAGTTCGTCTATACGTTAAAATAAAAAAGATGGTTTTTCAGCATTGAACATTGATATCTGTTCCTGGCCAGCGCCCGCAAAGTTAAATTTAATGCTACATATCACTGGGCAGCGTGAGGATGGTTACCATAACTTGCAAACGGTATTCCAGTTTCTGGATTATGGTGATAACTTACAGTTTAAGCTGCGTAATGATGCGATTATCTCAATGCGTGGAGGGCATGTTTCAGTTGCCATGAAAGAAGACCTGACTTACCGAGCAGCACAATTATTGCAACAATTGAGTGGAAGCAGGCAGGGCGTAGACATTCGATTGCAGAAAAACCTGCCGCTTGGTGCTGGTTTGGGGGGAGGGAGTTCTGATGCTGCAACTTGTCTGGTGGCATTAAATTATTTATGGAAACTGAATTTATCCATAGTGCAGCTGAGTGAAATCGGGTTGAAACTGGGGGCAGATGTACCCGTTTTTGTCCGAGGGGTTGCCGCTTTTGCTGAAGGTGTCGGTGAGAAATTAACCCCGATAATGCTCGATGAGCCGTGGTTTTTGGTGCTTACGCCACCAATTCAGGTATCAACGAAAGAAATCTTTTGTAATCTTGAATTGACACGGGATTGTTCTACCATCAAAATATGCGACCTTTCATTGGAGCAGTGGGTGAATGTTTGTACCCCTGTGGTAGTGAAACACTACCCGGAAGTGGCGCAGGCAATTGAAATATTAAGTAAATTTGCAGTCGCCAGGATGAGTGGTACAGGTGCCTCGGTGTTTGCACAATTTGACTGTGAGGCAGTAGCAGAACAGGTATTGGCACAAATCAGGGCGCAATACCTGCCAAAAAACTGGAAAAGTTTTCTGGCGCGGGGGGTGAATACGTCACCTTTGCGCGTATTTTTAAATAAACTTACATAAGTTTAGACTGGTTTCAGTAAAAAAGTTAATTGGGCCGTCGCCAAGCGGTAAGGCACCAGGTTTTGATCCTGGCATGCGCAGGTTCAAATCCTGCCGGCCCAGCCATTTAAATGCATCACTCAATGGCAGAGTGATGTGAAAAGAAGATATTAAGGTCTTTGGCTAACAGATTTATCCTGTTGGCTCCGCTTAGTGTATTACACGAGAACGAAAACGTGACGCAAGAAGACGAAAGTCGATTGATGATATTTACCGGCAATGCTAACCCATTACTGGCCATACACATCGCGGAAATTCTCAGCACCCGTCTGGGTAAAATCAGCGTTGATACCTTCAGTGATGGTGAAATCTGTGTGGAGATTATGGAAAATGTGCGTGGGCGGGATGTGTTTATTATTCAGCCGACCTGTTCTCCCTGTAATGATCACCTGATGGAGCTCATGGTGATGATTGATGCTATGCGGCGTGCATCGGTCGCGCGAGTTACTGCTGTTGTGCCTTATTATGGTTATTCGCGTCAGGATCGTAAGCCGCGTTCAGCACGGGTACCGATTACAGCAAAAGTGGTGGCGAACATGCTGGCAAGTGTCAAGCTTGATCGTCTCTTAACCATTGATTTACACGCTGATCAGATTCAGGGGTTTTTTGATTTACCACTGGATAATGTGTACGCCTCGCCTATTTTGCTGGCAGATGTGTGGCAGCAGGAACATGAGAATTTACTGGTGGTATCGCCCGATGTTGGCGGTGTGGTACGCGCCAGGGCGCTGGCCAAGCGCCTCGGTGATGCCGATCTAGCCATTATTGATAAACGCCGTCCCAAAGCCAATGTGTCGGAGGTAATGAATATTATCGGTGATGTGGAAGGTAAGAGCTGCGTCATTATTGATGACCTTGTTGATACCGCCAGCACCTTGTGCAAAGCGGCCAGTGCATTGAAAGAGAGCGGTGCGGTGAGTGTGTCGGCGTATTGTACTCATCCGGTTCTATCGGGCAATGCACTTGAAAATATTGTTAACTCCGTACTCGATGAGCTGGTGGTTACCAATACCATTCCACTGAGCAAAGAAGCCATGGCCTGTGGTCGAATTCGTCAATTGTCGGTGGCGAATATGCTAGCAGAAACGATTCGCCGGATTCATCGGGAAGAGTCGGTCAGTGAAATGTATATCGACTAGGCAAAATAGAATTTCACCTGCTCTATTATTTTCTGTAGCGGGTAAAAACGAAGCAATAAAGCTTCAAAATCAGCTTCATCTGGTCGCGGGTGAAGATTTTTAATCTATAATTTTTATTTATCTCAGGGGACAAATTATGAGTCTTGAACTAATTGCTACAAAGCGTGACGACATGGGGAAAGGTGCGAGCCGCCGCCTGCGTCATGCAAAAAAACTACCCGCTGTTGTCTACGGCGGGGATAAGGACGCTATGTCTATCACACTGCAACAGAAAGATGTTCAGCACAAATTACCGAATGAAGATTTTTATTCGCAGGTTTTGTCGCTGGATATTGAAGGTGCAAAAGAAGAGGTATTGTTACGTGACATTCAGCATCATCCTTACCGGCAGGAAGTGATGCATATGGATTTTATTCGGATTAAACAAAATGAAGTTGTACATGTCAATACACCACTACACTTTATTGGCGATGAGGACTCACCGGGCATTAAACAGGAGGGCGGTGTTGTTAGCCATATGTTTAATGAAGTTGAAATGGAATGTTTGCCAAAAAATATTCCTACACACATTGAAGTGGATTTATCTGCAATGCATGTGGGCGATATTATTCACCTGTCCGACCTGAAACTACCTGAAGGTGTCGCTGTGCTTGCGCTGAAACAGGGCGAAGAACACGATACGGCAGTATGCAGTATGCATGCGCGTAAAGTTACTGAAGAGGAAGAGACTGATGACACGACCGATTCAGCGGACAGTTCTGAAGGCTCTGAAGAGGCTGACAGTTAAGCAGATAGTGAGTGCTGTGTCATGACACGGTTAATTGATCTGAAGGTTATTGTGGGGCTGGGTAATCCCGGTGCCAAATACACTGAAACCCGGCATAATGCCGGGTTTTGGTTTGTTGATGCATTAGCCGGTGCTTACCATAATAACTTTCGTTCAGAAAAAAAATTTCATGGTGAGCTGGCAAAAATCACTGTTGTCGGAAAAGATATCTGGCTGCTAAAACCGGATACCTTTATGAACTGTAGTGGTCTTGCAGTGCGTGCACTGCTGAATTTTTATCGCTTAATGCCAGCACAGTTACTGGTCGTGCATGATGAAATTGATCTGCCGCCAGATACCATAAAACTAAAAACTGCGGGTGGACATGGTGGCCATAATGGTTTGCGCGATATTATCAGTCAGTGTGCATCAAAAGATTTTCATCGCTTAAGAATAGGTGTCGGGCATCCCGGCAATAAGAATCAGGTGGTGGACTATGTGTTACACAATGCATCGAAAGATGCGCGTATTGATATTGATAACAATATAGCAGCGGCAATAAGTATTATGCCCGAACTGGCAAAAGGTGAAATGGAGAAAGCCATGCATCAGTTGCACAGTAAATAATTCGGGTGGTTTTTTATGGTTATACCGTTTAAAGTTTTCCAGGAGTAAAAAGTGGGATTTAAATGTGGCATTGTCGGCTTACCCAATGTAGGAAAATCAACCTTATTTAATGCGCTGACTAAAGCGGGTATTCAGGCAGAAAATTATCCGTTTTGCACGATTGAACCAAACATTGGCGTAGTAATGATTCCCGATCCTCGACTGGATCGACTGGCAGAAATTGTAAAGCCACAGAAAGTGCAGACCACCACGATGGAGTTTGTTGATATTGCCGGGCTGGTCGCTGGCGCATCAAAAGGTGAAGGTCTGGGGAACAAATTTCTGGCGAATATTCGTGAAACAGATGCGATTGCACACGTTGTTCGCTGTTTTGAAAATGATGATATTGTGCATGTGGAGGGTAAAATCAATCCACTCAGTGATATCGAAATTATCGACACTGAACTGGCATTATCCGACCTGGAATCGATAGAAAAATCCATTAATAAAGTAGGTCGCGTAGCAAATTCTGGTGATAAGGCGGCGCTTGAAAAACTGAACATTCTTAAAAAAGTTGAAATCCAGCTAAATGAAGGTAAGCCGGTGCGTTCAATGGGTTTAAGCGTCGATGCGCTAGCTGAGTTATATGACCTGCACCTGATTACGACAAAACCGGTGATGTATATTGCTAATGTTAGCGATGAGGGTTTTGAAAATAATCCTTATCTGGATGTGGTACAGAAACATGCGGAGGAAGAAGGTGCAGTGGTTGTCCCAGTGTGTGCAGCGATTGAAGAAGAGTTGATCGAACTTGAAGTCAATGAGGCCAAAGAGTTTTTGCAGGATCTTGGGCTGGAAGAACCGGGTCTTAATCGGGTGATACGTGTGGGTTACAAACTTCTCGGCCTGCAAACTTATTTTACCGCTGGCGTAAAAGAAGTGCGTGCCTGGACTATTCCCATAGGTACTACTGCACCAAAAGCGGCAGCAGTCATTCATACCGATTTTGAAAAAGGATTCATTCGGGCTGAAACCATTGCGTATGACGATTTTATTGCGAACAATGGTGAGCAGGGTGCGAAAGAAGCTGGAAAGCTAAAGGTGGAAGGGAAAGATTACATCGTACAGGATGGTGATGTCATGCATTTTCGCTTTAATGTGTAAACGGCGTGCTGTGGATAGAATTCGATTACTTTAATGATTCAACCTGAGTATCGTCGTACCAGTCTGTCATGTACTGGTCAAGTCCAACCGGACACTTTTTTTAGAGAATTTTCATCGTTAATTG
>CAYTUK010000022.1:0-21825 GCA_964441285.1 uncultured Thiotrichaceae bacterium
TCGTTGATAATTATTCTCTCTTATTAAAGTGTCCGGTGCTATTAGACCACTACAGCCTTTAAGACCATCAACACAGGCAATTAAGATATCTTTAACACCCCGGTTCTGAAGTTCGGTGAGTACGTTTAGCCAGAACTTGGCCCCTTCATTTTCAGACAACCACATGCCCAGTAGTTCTTTTTGGCCTTCAAGATTAACGCCCAGCGCCAGGTAGACGGACTTATTGATAACGCGTTTATCCTGACGGATTTTTAGGCCGATGCAGTCCAGATAAACGATGGGATAAATCGCATCAAGTGGCCGTGCTTGCCGTTCGGTCACTTTGTCGATGACGGCATCCGTTATTTTGGATATGAGCGCTGGTGACACATCGGCATCGTAGAGGTCTTTAAACGTGTCAGCGATGTCTCGTGTCGATAAACCTTGCGTATAAAAATGCATGACCTTGTCTTCCACAGAAGGCATGCGACGTTGGTTTTTCTTAACTAATTGTGGTTCAAAATCACCGTTTCTATCACGAGGCGTGTCGATCTCAAACTGACCATCTTCTGTCTGGATGGTCTCGCTGGTGTAGCCATTGCGGCTATTATCTGATCTTGTAACTTCGTTTTTATCGTAGCCCAGGTGATCATCTAGTTCAGCATTCAGTGCTGCTTCAATGGTGATCTTGGATAACATCTTCGTGAGCTGGCTCAAATCGTGCTCAGTTTTAATGTTTTTGGCTGCCTCTTTGGCAATGGCGAATAAATCTTCTTTTTTCATCTGCTTATCCTCTCCTAGTTGGAGTGTATGATAAACAGTTACACAGATTTATTTACAGTCTCCTTACGTGGGATGAGTATTTCAGGATCGACTAACTATTCACCGCAAATTTCTGTTCTAGATACTGATTAATTGCGGTGGATTCGTACAGCCATTCCACCGCGCCATCGGCAGTGGTTATTTTTAGACAAGGCACCTGATATTTACCACCATCAGTGATTAGTTCCTGATTCCATTTCGGATTATTACGTGCGTCACGTTTTTCTATACTTAAGGCCAGGCGGTTAACCTGACGGCGGGTTTTTACACAAAAAGGGCATTGTTGAAAGTGATACAGAACCATGTTTTCTGTCTGTTTATTAACTTCAGTCTGTGCTTCAGATGAGCGTTGCACTGGTTTTGGACGTGTTACCCAGTCAGTAAAAATTATGATTTGGCCTAAAACCCAACGTATTGGTTTAAAAATAAAACTCATTTCTTTCTCTCACTTTTAATAGTTATTAGCAAATTTACCATGCGCTTGTAAATCTGCATGATAAGACGAACGCACCATTGGACCACTGGCAATGTGTTTAAATCCGATTGCCATGCCAATTGTGTACAATTTTTTAAATTCTTCCGGCGGAACATAACGTGCTACCGGCAAATGATGTTTACTGGGCTGTAAATATTGCCCCAGTGTTAACATATCCACATTATATGCTCGCATATCTTCCATTACTTCGACCACTTCATCCAGACTTTCGCCCAGACCCAACATTAAACCTGATTTAGTCTGAATAGCCGGTTGTTTTTGTTTAAACTGGTTTAATAAATCCAGTGACCACTGGTAATCTGCACCTGGTCGACATTGTTTATATAATCTCGGAATGGTTTCAAGATTGTGATTAAACACTTCCGGCGGTGAAACCTGCATAATTTCTAGCGCTACCTCCATACGACCACGAAAGTCTGGCACCAGTATCTCAATTTCAATGTCAGGATTTAACTTACGTATATTTTCAATACAGGCAACAAAATGTGCTGCACCGCCATCACGCAAGTCATCACGGTCAACCGAGGTAATGACAACGTAATGCAGATTCATTGCCCGAATGGTTTCAGCAAGATGCAATGGTTCCTCTTCATCCAGTGGGTTGGGTCGACCATGACCAACATCGCAGAATGGACAACGGCGGGTACAGATGTCGCCCATAATCATAAAGGTCGCCGTGCCTTTGCCAAAACATTCACCTAGATTCGGACAGGCCGCCTCTTCACAAACAGTATGTAATTTTTGCTCACGCAAAATAGCTTTAAGCCTTTTCACATTAGGGTGAAAGGGCAGTTTTACACGAATCCAGTCGGGTTTACGCAAACGCTCAGTGGGTTGCTTTACCTTTATCGGGATGCGTGCCACTTTCTCAGCACCTTTATGTTTTTCACCTGTGACAGCGCGCGAAGATCTTTTAAGCGTCATAATATTACTTTAATCTGTTTAACAGTTGTTGCTGCAAGTCCAAACTTACCTGTTTAAAATCAACCGCATCAATATATTCACTGAGTTGAGTGACCTGCAATGCTTTATAGCCACAGGGGTTAATCCGGCTGAATGGTTCAAGATCCATGTCGATATTTAACGCCAGGCCATGAAAACAGCAGCCTTTTCTCACCCGTAGACCAAGTGCGGCAATTTTAGCATTATTTACATACACACCGGGCGCATTACAGCGGGAAGACGATTCAATGTCATACTCAGCCAGTAAGCCAGTCACACTTTCTTCAAGCAGTGTCACCATAGCGCGGATGCCAAGTTTCAGCCGTTTTAGATCCAGCAAAGTATAAACCACCAGCTGGCCTGGCCCATGATAGGTAACCTGCCCGCCCCGATCAGTATTGATAACAGGGGTATCTCCCGCATTTAATACATGCGATGGATCCCCGTTTTTGCCTAGAGTAAACACCGGTGGATGTTGTAAAAACCAGAGTTCGTCAGGCGTATTGCTATCACGTCTGTCAGTAAACTGTTGCATTGCCTGCCAGCTCTGCTGATAGTTCAGTTCAGTATAAAAACGACTTACAACATCCATTCAAGTAGACACGGTAGTTAGAAAGATTAAAGTGCTATCGAAACATGCTCGCACGCTGATAATTCCATATAAATAGCATCCAGCTGTTTTTTACTGTGTGCGGTAATCATCACCGTGATGGCAGTATAATTACCTTTTTTGCTGGATCTGGTAGTCACCGCACTTTCACTCATGTCTTTCACATGACGGCGCAAGATGCCAATAACTGCGGCTTCCATTTCATCGCAACCTGGCCCTATTGCTTTAACAGGAAACTGACAGGGAAATTCGAACAGGGTTTCAACTTCATCCTCTGCAACCGGCTGGAATGCTTCTGTACAGTTTGGGATGACGGTTTTAGCCGGTGTTTTATGGTCTTTTTTATCGCTCATGACTGCTCTAGCATCTGTTTTTTCTGTTGATACCACGTCATCATACGCTTCCACATAGGGCCTGCAACACCGCCTGAGATAATCGTTTCATCCAGCTTTACCAGTGGCGCAATTTCGCGTGTTGAGCTGGTTAGCCAGATTTCATCCGCCGCAAATAATTCAGCCTGTGCGACCGGACGTTGAATGACTGGAATGGCGTTTTCATGTGCCAGATCAATCACAATTTCACGCGTAATACCAGCGAGTAACTGGTGTCCGGTCTGTGGTGTAATTAATGTATTATTCTGGATCAGAAAAACATTACTCGCCGTACCTTCTGTGACATAGCCGTGTTTGACTAAAATCGCATCGTCCACATTCGCGGCTGTTGCCTGCTGACGCAAAATAACGCTACCCACTAATGAAGTGGATTTTATATCACAGGCATCCCAGCGGAAGTCTTCAAGGGTAACGGCTTTTATGCCGGCAGCCATAACCGATAAATCGATTCTTTTTAAGGCGAGAACCATAATAAAAAGTGTCGGCGGATACGCAGGCTTTATGGCTAGATCTCTTATTGGATAAGCGCCTCTTGATATCTGTAAATATATTGCACGGTTTTCACCCGGATTTTTTTCAAGCAGGAGAGCAAGCTGTTGCTTCAGACTGGCATCACTAATCGGTTTTTCCAGACTGATACGATTAAGGCTATTCTGCAACCGTAATAAATGTTCATCCAAGCGTAATAAATTTTTACCAAACACGGGAATGACTTCATACACGCCATCACCAAATAAAAAACTACGGTCAAGCACTGATACCTGTGCTTCGGCAACAGGAATAAAGTCACCGTTTAAATAAACAATCTGTGGATGTTCTGCCATACATGATTACTCCAACATATGGAGAAAATAATCTTTGGTAACTTGAAACAGATTACCTTTTTTAACTGACTCCAACGCTATTAACGGTACGCTATCAATCGTTTTATTGTTCAGCGTGATTTTCACTTCGCCCAGCACGCTGCCTTTTTTAACCGGTGCTTCAATCGTTTTATCTACATTCATTGACGCTTTCAGGTTTGTGTAACTACCTCGTGGAATGGTGATGTATAAATTTTTCGCCAGGCCGAGTTGAATAGTTTTCACTGCTCCACTCCAGATGCGGGGGTGTGATAGCATTTTGTCGGCTTTATATAACAGGTGGGTCTCAAAGAACCGGAAGCCGTAATTGAGTAAAGACTGGCTAACTGTCGCGCGCGCTTTTTTACTTTTCGTCCCCAGTACAACAGAAATTAACCGCATACCATCTCGTTTCGCTGAGGTAACCAGGCAATAACCTGCTGACTCAGTATGGCCAGTTTTCAGGCCATCGACACTTTTATCCCACCACAATAACTTATTACGGTTATATTGTTTGATGTGGTTATAGGTGAAAACTTTATCTGCATATAATTTATAATGGTTCGGAAAGTTATGAATAATTGCTTTGGCCAGTTTAGAAATATCCCGAGCCGAGGTTAAGTGCGCCTTGTTTGGCCAGCCAGTACAGTTAACAAAATGAGTATGATTCATGCCGAGCTTTTTAGCATACTGATTCATTAAGGAGACAAACGCATTTTCAGTGCCAGCAACATGTTCGGCCAGCGCCACCGCAGCATCATTGCCTGATTGAATAATCAGGCCTTTTAATAGTTCATGCACAGGCACTTTGCTGCCTACGTTCAGGTACATGCGTGAACCACCCATACGCCAGGCTTTATCACTAATAGTAACCATGTCGTCCATGTTCAGCCGTCCCGCTTTCAGTTCGTTATAGACGACATAGGCGGTCATTAATTTGGTAATGCTCGCTGGCTGGATTTTGCTATCAGCGGCCTTTTCTGCTAATACATCACCGCTCGAATAATCAATAAGAATATAATTTCTTGCGGCTACATCTGGCACCGCCGGGACTGGAATGCTAGCCTGTACGGGATTAATACCAGTAAGTAAAAATACCAGTAAAAGAAAATGCCGGAAACGTTTAAATGGGATAAAGAGACTGTTCAAAATTTAACTCGCTATACAAAAATGTTATAAATAAATGCCAGAAAAATACTTCGGTCATTGGTTTGCAGCCACTAAAAACGTAGCGACTTATTACTGAAACAGATGAAAAGGCTGCCTGATGTTCAAGACATGCTGTAAATACCTCCAGGTAAGCTCAACACCCGCATCCCTGCGGCTGACGATCCTGAACATCAGGTATCCTTTTCATCCATCCTGTTAGTAAGCGACTCAACCAGCAGAATCAGACCAGAAGGTTAATTATACGGGATTATCTTCAGGTGATGATGATTATGTCGCCTTAATTGGTCAAGAATTTGCGCAGCAACCCGTGTTGTGGGTAGCGGACCTATTCTTACTCGATAAAATGTTTTACCCTTGCGGCTCTCGATATGCAAGCGCACCTCGCTAAAACCCTCACCTTGCAATGCCCCTAATTGTTGTATTGCATTTTCCTCCGTTGCAAAGGCCGCAACCTGAACATAAATTTTACCTTCTTGTGTCGGTGGTTCGGCTAATGTGGGCAGGGTTACAGACCGTGTTGGTTGAGCATTAGTTTCTTTAGTGCGGGCATCAATAACGCGAATACGGACATTTGCTGTCCCTGTTCTGGTTACCCCAAGGCGGGTAGCTGCAGCATAAGACAGGTCAATAATACGGCCCGGGTGAAAGGGGCCGCGATCATTGACTCTGACAATGGCTTTGCGCCCATTATCCAGATTGGTAACTTCAACATAGATCGGTATCGGGAGTGTTTTATGTGCAGCCGTCATTGCGTACATATTATAGTCTTCACCGCTGGACGTTTTTTTACCGTGGAATTTTTTTCCATACCACGAGGCTATCCCTCTTTGTGTAAAACCCTTTGCAGAATGCATGACAAAATAGGTCTTACCTAATACTTTGTAGCTGTCTGGATTGCCATATTTACTTCTGTGAACAGGCCGTGGTACGGCATTTTTTATTTTATTCCAGGGGATGTTATATTGCGCTGGCGCACCATCCCTGACACTCACACAGGAAGACAGTAGAGCAGAAAAAAATAAAATAAATGTTACATAAAGAGCATACATAATGCCAATATTGATTCTTCTCTCATAGGGGTGCGCGGCTTATTTATTTTTTAATGCCTGACTTAGTTGAAATACCGCCATTGCATATAAAGCGCTATGGTTATAGCGTGTTATTACATAAAAATTTTTCAGCCCTAACCAGTATTCATTGCCCTTCTTACCTTCCAGCTTAAGCAACGTCGCCAGGGTATTATCTGGTAATTTCGGCACTATTGTGACACCTTCAGCACGCAGCTGTTTGACCGTAATATAAGGCTTTAGTTTGTTTTTATCTGGGACTACAGCAATATTTTTTACTTTTGCACGGAGTGCTATTACCCCCCCTCTTTGCCAGCCATGTGCGCTGAAATAATGCGCCACACTGCCAATAACATCGGGCAAACTGTGCCATAGATCGCGTTTTTTATCACCATCAAAATCAATAGCATAGTGGCGATAACTGCTAGAAATAAATTGTGGCATACCCATCGCTCCAGCATAAGAGCCGGTCATTTCATCAATATTAAGGTGTTCTTCTTTGGATAACAGTAAAAAGGCTTTCAGTTCTTTCCGGAAAAACTTTTCACGCGGTGGATAATCAAAGCTAAGTGTGGTTAATGAATCAAATACAGTGTATTTGCCCATATGTTCACCGTAGTAAGTTTCCACACCAATAATGGCGGCGACTATCTCTGCTGGCACACCATATTTCTGTTCGGTTTCTGCTAATAAGACATGGTTTTTCCGGATAAATTCTTTGCCCTTTTCAATCCGTTTTCGGCTCAGAAATATAGGTCGATATTGTTTCCAGGTCAGTGCTTTTTCCGCTGGTTTCGCAATTGATGTCAGTACGTTATCAAGACGTTTGGCGGTAGCAAACTGTTGTGTTAGCTGCGCCCTGTTAAAACCGTATTGTGTGACCATTTTGCTAATAAATGTCTGTACGTCTTTACGTTGTGCATAATTTGCAAAAGCGCTGATCGGTTGAACGCAGGTTAAAATTAAAATCAGCAGGGGGCCGCTAATTTTCAGGGTAAGGCGTTTATGAAGAATAGATTTTCTTGTTCCTTGACAACGATTCATGATTACCATTTTATAGTTAAACTGTTTTTACTGGGGGGCGGCTGTTCCGTAAATGGTGGGGTTTGTACGCAACATTTATCTCGATTTTATACTGGTGCCGGTGTTTGTACTCGGTATCAAAAAGCTGACCCTTTATTTTTTTACCAGCCGACGATTCGTGCTGATGGACATTAACATCCCAAATCCTGCCATCAGCGTAACCATGGATGTGCCCCCGTAACTTACCAGTGGTAGTGGCACACCCACGACAGGTAGAATACCTGAAACCATCCCTACATTGACAAATAAATAGACAAAGAAGGTCAGGCTAAGGCTACCGGCAAGCAAACGTCCAAAACTGTCCTGTGCATTTCCGGCAATATATAAGCCACGGACAATAATAAAGGCGTAGATGGATAATAAAACCACTGCACCCATGATGCCAAATTCTTCTGCAAATACTGAGAAGATAAAGTCTGTCGTTCGCTCGGGTAAAAAATCCAGTTGTGACTGGGTACCATTAAACCAGCCTTTGCCATAAATCCCCCCCGATCCAATGGCAATTTTTGACTGTATAATATGATAACCTGCGCCCAGTGGATCGCTTTCCGGGTTAAACAGGGTGAGAACCCTCTGTCGTTGATACCCATGCATAAAATGCCACAATACGGGGGCGAGTGCCAGCAGAATAATTAAACCTCCAAGCAGTACTCGCCAGCGTATACCGCCAAAATAGACGACAAAAAATCCTGCGGTAGCCACCAGTAATGCAGTACCAAGATCAGGCTGTAGTGCAATTAATACGGTTGGTACAGTAACCAGTAGCAAGGAAATGAGCAGTGATGAAAAACGTGGAGGGAAGTGTTTTTCGGATAAATACCACGCCAGCATCATCGGTGTGACCAGTTTCATCATTTCTGAAGGTTGAAACTTAATTACATACAAATTTAACCAGCGCTGTGCGCCTTTGCCGACATCACCCGCAAACAGTACCAGCATCAGCAATACAATGCCGATAGCAAAAAACCACGGTGCCCACAGGTAAAGCTGCTGTTGTGGAATCTGGGCAATCACAAACATCACGGTAAAAGCAATCGCAAGGCGGATAACCTGCCGCTCAATTAATGCCACTGAACCATCACCAGCGCTGTAAAGAATCGCCAGTCCAGCCGCCATTAATAACAACAGGCCAAACAAGAGTAATGGATCAATATGTAAAAAACGCAGGGTTCTTGCTGTTCGGCTTTGATAGTTGGAGTCAAAAAACGATGAGCTATTATTCAGCATGATTAGTTATTTAGCACCCTGGGTATTCGTGTATTTATGCATATAGTTTCTTATCAGGTCTCTGGCAATTGGTGCCATATGGCTACCATGTTCACCATTTTCTCCCACCACCGCAACGGCAAGTACGGGGTGTTCAACTGGCCCGAAGCCAATAAATAAAGCATGGTCGCGTAATTTTTTTGCCACGGTTTTTTTATCGTATTTTTTACCCTGCGCGATACCGAAAACCTGTGCAGTGCCCGTTTTACCTGCCATTTTAAATTTCATTCCCCAACCGGTTGCACGCGCAGTACCTCTGGCTCCATGAACCACCTGTTCCATCGCGTTATCAATTCGAGCCCAATTGTGTTTATCACTAAGCTGAATATAGTTGTATGGATCATTTATCGGGATGATTTTATCCCCATTTTTTACATGGATGGCATTGAGTAGACGTGGTTGAAAACGTTTACCCCGGCTGGCCAGGATTGCTGTTGCCACTGCCAGTTGTAGCGGTGTTACCAACATATATCCTTGTCCAATACCGGCGATTAAGGTTTCGCCGGGATACCATATTCTGCCGCGTGTTCTTTTTTTCCACTCTGTTGAGGGCAATAGTCCGCTACGTTCACCGACTAAATCAATCCCGGTTTTTTGTCCAAAGCCAAATTTTGTAAGAAATGCATGAATTTTATCAATGCCCATTTTATGGGCCAGTTTATAAAAATACACATCACAGGACTGTTCAATGGCCTTTTCAAAATTCACTTGTCCATGACCATATTTCTTCCAGTCTCGATATTTATGCCTGGTTTTGTCGCCGGGCAGTATGTAGTAGCCTTTGCAGGTTATTGTTTCGTTAGGAGTAATCGCATGCGTTTCAAGCCCCGCCAGTCCGATAAACGGCTTAATTGTTGAGCCGGGAGGATACTGCCCGTATATAGCACGATCAAATAAGGGTTTGTTTTCACCATGCTGCAATGCATTGTAATCCTTATGGCTGATGCCGTGCACAAAAAGATTAGGATTAAACATGGGTTTGCTGACAAAAACCACTACTGCACCCGTCTCTGGTTCAATCGCGATTACCGCGCCAGCGAGATCGCCCAATGCGGCTTCGGCCTGTTTTTGCAATTCTATATCCAGGTTTAAAATTAAATCATTGCCTGGTATCGGTGGTATCTTGCTGATAACGCGCAGTATTCGGCCCTGAGCGTTTACTTCAACGCGTTGTTGACCAACTGTGCCATGCAGTTCAGCTTCGTAATATTTCTCTAGTCCACTTTTGCCAATATAGCTTGAGCCGCGATAGTTCCCCACATTGATGGAACGTAAATCTTTCTCGTTAATGCGCCCTACATAACCCACGACATGCGATGCCGACTTACCCTGAGGATAGTACCGGCTTAAGCGGGCTTTCACCTCTACGCCTGGAAAGCGGTAACGATTAACTGCCAGCCGTGCGACTTCTTTTTCATCTAATCGGGTACGCAACGCAATGCTCTGAAATGGGCGTTTTACGCGTAACTGACTGTGAAAATTTTCCAGATCAGAAGCGCTCAGGCTGACAATTTTACCGAGCGCTTTTAATGTTGCATTCATATTCTTGACTTGTTCGGGAATAATTTCCAGATGATAGGTTGGAATATTTTCAGCCAGAATTACACCGTTGCGGTCATAGATAAGACCGCGATTGGGAGGCAGCGCCATCAGACGGATGCGGTTGTTTTCTGATAAGGCAGAGAAATGCGCGTAATCAATGATTTGCAGCCACGACAGACGAGCCAGCAAGGTGCCAAGTAATAACAGTGAAATTAATGCCGCAACAATGACACGTAATTTAAAAAGATGTGCCTCGTAGGCGTGATCCGAGACATAGGATTTATAAGACATACAACTCAGTTATAACCATAAATTAAGCGGCGTAATAGGCTATCGGGGTCTTTAGTGAGGATATTTAGTGAAAAATTAATCCGATAACAGTAAATTATACCGAGTTTACACTTATTAGAGGCTCGACAATTGTGCAGCAATTGATAGAATCCGCCTATCGTACCAATAATCACCAGTTTGATATAGTATCGATTATTGGTGAACAAGAAATAATATGATAATAACAAACAGGGCGGTATCACAATGGAGTGCTATTTATGAAGTTGATCCTGATAGGGGGGCCTGGGTCAGGTAAAGGCACGCAGGCCAAATACCTGAAAGAAAAATACCACATCCCTCAAATTTCCACTGGCGATTTATTGCGAGCCGCCGTTACGGCTCAAACCCCACTAGGCAGGCAGGCCAAAGCGATTATGGATGCGGGTCAACTGGTGCCAAATGACATTATTATTGGCATGATTCGTGAACGTATTACCCGCCCCGATGCCGACCAGGGCTTTATTCTTGATGGATTCCCGCGTAATCTGGCACAGGCAGAAGCGTTGCATGATATTCTCGATAAACTGGGCAAACCCATTGATGCGGTTATGCTGTTTGAGGCGGATGCCGAGCTGTTGGTTCAGCGTATGACGGGCCGCCTGACCTGTATTTCCTGTGGGACTTTGTTTAACTTATACACACAACCACCAGTGATTGATGATCAATGTGATGAATGTGGTGGAGTGTTGCAGCATCGTAACGATAATAATGGAACCAGTATCGAACACCGGTTGCAAGTTTTTGAAGCGCTTACTCAGCCTGTTAGTGATTATTACAAGCAACAGGGCGTGTTGCATGTTCTCGATGTACAGGGTGATATTAACGATGTTATCAAGCGCATTAAATCTGCCTTGCGTGGCTTGCGTTCTCGGCGTGTTCCGGCTAAACCTATGCTGGTGAAAAAGAAATCAACGCATAAAGGCAAGCCTGCTGTCATCCACACAAAGGTTGAAGCACGCAAACCCAAACTTCGCCCACGCAATAAAATTAAAACGCTATCGGGCAATACCAAAGCCAAGAAAATTGAAATTGAAATTGTACGACCCAAAGTTGTACGAAAATCTAAAACCACAGTAAAAAAAATTGCGGCAAAAAAAGTAACAACTAAAAAAAGCATTAAATCAAACAACATTAAATCAAAGATTAGCACAACGGTAACCGATTCCGCCCACATTACCTTCGTTAAAACAGCGAATGATCCGACCCTTGGTCAGCAACTAAAATCATTAAAATCTGAACTCAGAGTAACGAAAGACCAGCTGAAACAGGTTGTTGCCACCGAAAAAGCCTTGTTAAAAGCAGAAAAAAATAAAGACATGGCGCGCCAAAAAAGCTTAAAAGCAGAAATCGCACAACTAAAAAAAGTCCGCTAGGTAGAAAGCAGTCGGTGGTGCTATGTCACCAGCATATTATTACTGAAGCAGACAAAAAGGATACCTGTTGTTCAAGACACGCTGTAAATACCTCCATGCAAGCTCGACCTGCGGCTGACGGTCTTGGACAACAGGTGTTTTTTTATCCATCCTGTTAGTCAGTCGCCTGGTTCATGATGTCAGGGAAGTCCTGTAACCAGGTGGGCTATTGCGCTTCCCTGGGCAAAATCATATACCTCACCTTACATGCCGTTACCAAACATTTCATGATGGATTTCGGTAGTTTCACGCATGGTTTTTAATGCCACCCCATAACCATATAAAATATTTAATGCCCATGAAATTCGCTGTTTGAAATAAGCGTCTGCCTCCGCATCATTGTCCGTCGCTACTGGATTCAATATGGATTCAATATTGCGTAAGACTAATTGCTCTGGAATATAACAAAGGCGACTATTTTTATAACTGCTCATACGTAACTCGGCAACGGGATAAGCGCCGCCATCAGCAGATGATACGCTAACAATTAACGCGGGTTTATGACCAAGCTCAAAGCGGCCAAAAAGTAAAAAGAAATTTTTTAAACCGGATGGAACCTGTCCGTGCCATTCTGGTGATATGATCACAAAGGCATCACTTTCGGCTAGCTGTTTTTTTATTGGATTCAGTAATGTATTCCAGTTTTCATTGTCTTCCCAGACTTCCTGATCCCAAAGTGGCAATGGATTATTGGCCAATGAAAAAATGGAAGCTTCTACATTTGGTATGGAAGTATTTAGTGTTTTCTCAATATGGTGAGCCACTTTTTTACTTTGTGAGGGGTCACGGTGGCTGCCGCTAATAATCGTTATTTTCATTTTTTTATTCCCGATTTTTATTGTCGTGTTTAATATAGAAATTTTGTGTGTGTAAAGAAATCTAAGTGACCTTGGTTTAACGCTGTGCCTACACGATTAGTGTCGGCTCCTGCATTCTTGCAAACTGCTCACGTAGCTCCAGAATATGTTCTTCCCAATATTGATGGTGATTAAACCACGGAAATGCTAGCGGAAAAGCCGGGTCATGCCAGCGTTTTGCTATCCATGCGGCATAATGCATCATGCGTAGGCAGCGCAAGGCTTCAATCAACTGCAATTCTGTCGGATCAAATTCAGCAAAATCACTATAACCTTCAAGCAGGTCACAGAGTTGTTCGGTCATCTCCTGACGAGCCCCAGATAATAACATCCATAAGTCCTGAACTGCCGGGCCATTACAACAGTCGTCCAGGTCAACAAAATGTGGCCCCTTGTCTGTCCACAGGATATTGCTGCGATGACAATCACCATGCAATCGAATGCTTGCAACGGTTTTGGTGCGCTCAAATTGTACCGTTATTTGCTGAATCAGGTCATTAACCAGGGTTTGATAGGCCACTTCAAGATAATCTGGGATAAAGTTATTTTCTATTAGGTACTGGCTCGGTTCAACCGCCATTCTATTTATATTTATATCGTGCCGGTGCTGAAATAATGCGCCCTGGCCAGCCGCATGAATCCGTGCAATAAAACGGCCGCACCAGACTCTATCCTCGCGTTTTTCCAGTTCTGGCCAGCGTCCGCCCTGCAACGGGTAAAGTGCGTATTGATAGCCGTTAAAATGGTGCAAAGTCTTGGTCTTAACTTTAATCGGTGCTACCACAGGAATTTCACGTTTGGCCAACATATTGGCAAAATCATGTTCCTCGGTAATGGCCGCACTGGTCCAGCGATCAGGGCGATAGAATTTAGCAATGATGGGGGTTGATTGCTCGATGTCGAGTCGATATACCCGGTTTTCATAACTGTTAAGTGCTAGCATACGACCACTACAATCATAACCACAGGCTTCAACGGCAGTAATTATGGTTTCTGGGGTTAGTTCGGTATAATCAATTCTTAATGCGGTTTTCACTGTCGGGGAATCTCTGGTAATACGTGCATATTTTATCTCAACGGCTATTGAATTATATTGATGGAACTTTTGATTAATCAGGTTAAATAATTAAAGGCTAATTATGCATGGCATCATACCACCTGACCCTGAAACCAGGGTATCAAATCTTGAATATGCGGTGGTTTATGTCCCTAAACGTAGCCGTAATCGGTTTGCCGCCAGCTGTGTTGAAATAAAAAGCTGTGCTGCCGAGGCGCTGGCTGCGGCTGACCCAGTTAACCGGTATTATGCGGCGCGCGTCAGTGGTCCGTCAAAATCATCCGAAAATCAGTGTATTTATTATCTGCTCGAATGGCTGAGGTGAATGGTTGGGGTAGTGTTTAAACTTTATATCTCCCTATGCATTGATATGTGGTTAGCGTGCTTGCTGGTGTTAAATGGTTTGTCTGTGGGCAGGTGTGACTTCAGATATATTTTATCTGGGGATAAATGTTGACAATGGCGTTAATGTGTATACAATCCCCTTTAGCTTGAAAGTATTTTTTATATTTATGCAACACCATTTCGATGTCACATCTGTAGCTCCTCGTCCTGTTTTTCATAATTTAATAACAACACATTCTGGCCAAATGGCTTTTATAAAAAAGCTTAATTATACTTAAATTTAATAGGATATAACTATGTCTACTACTACCGGTACCGTAAAATGGTTCAACGAATCGAAAGGTTTTGGCTTTATCGAACAGGAATCTGGGCCTGATGTATTTGCTCATTTCAGCGCTATTTCCAGTTCAGGGTTTAAAACGTTGAATGAAGGTCAGAAAGTTGAATTTACTGTTACTCAGGGCCCTAAAGGTCCTCAGGCAGAGAATATTGTCGCGATCTGATTTTGATTATGACTGCCCGTGCTGAACACGCGGGCCAGTCTGACTGCCGTTCAGGGCAGTGCGAAGGGCAGGGCCACAAGGTCTTGCCCTTTTTTTGTCAGTACGTTCTAATTAGTCATCCATAAATATGATCAATAAAATACGCTGCATGAACAAGACAAAGAATACTTTATGAAGTTTCCGAAACGCATCCAGCCGTTGCTTGATGATGGGTTGGTCGATGAAGTTATCAGTCAGTTGATGAGTGGCAAAGAGGCCGCAGTGTATATCGTGCGTTGCGGTAGCGAAATCCGTTGCGCTAAGGTTTATAAGGAGGTAAATAAACGTAGTTTTAAACAGGCCGTACAGTATCAGGAAGGCCGCAAAAGTCGGAATAGTCGGCGCGCTCGCGCTATGGAAAAAGGTTCTAATTTTGGTCGCAACCAACAGGAAGAGGCCTGGCAAAATGCCGAGGCGGATGCACTCTATCGTTTGGCTAATGCTGGCGTGCGTGTACCTAAATCCTATGGTTGTTTTGATGGCGTTTTATTGATGGAATTGATCACCAATGATGCAGGTGAGGTAGCGCCACGCCTTAATGATGTTTCTATGACGGCTGAGCTTGCACTGGAAGACCATGCCACGGTAATGCAGTACATAAAGCTTATGCTTTGTGCCGGTGTGGTGCATGGCGATCTGTCGGAATTTAATGTGCTGGTCGATGATTATGGCCCAGTTATCATTGACCTGCCTCAAGCTGTCGATGCGGCGAGTAATAATAATGCCTGGTTGATGCTGGAGCGAGACGTGAATAATATGACGGCCTATTACGGTCGGTATGCGCCTGAATTACTCGACAGTAAATACGCGAAAGAAATTTGGTCACTGTATGAAGATGGTGCTTTACATCCAGCCGCTGAGTTGACCGGCTGTTTTAAAGAAAGTGCAGTAGCGGCTGATGTGGAAGTGGTGTTACAGGAAATTAAAGCCGCGTTTGTCGAAGAGCAGGCACGACAGCAACGGTTGCGTGAAGCGGAAGGGACGAATGATTTTTAATGTAGCCAGCCAGTTGTTGACTTTCAGTCTGCGATTGCTGTGTTATAACTGAATCAATAGGTCTTCCTTCTCTCCTGCATATAACCAATGCGATATGAGTCAATAATGCTGATTAACCAGATGATAATAAATACGCTGGTGGCAATGCTGAGTCGTTGAAGTGCAATTTGAGTCGGCTGTTTTGATATTAATTCCAGGACGCTGCCAGGATCAAGGGGGAGGCTCCCAGCCTGTATCTTCTCGGCTATCTGTAAAGCCTGTTCTATCGCTCTTGAGGCTAAATAATAAAGCCCCGCTAATGACATACCGGCTAAAATGCAGCCAGCAATGTACTTTTTTAAGAAAATGTGCCCGCTACCTGGTAGAACAAGTGCGGAGAGTAAAGCCGCTTTCGTTGATCTTTTCATTTTACTATTGCGGCACAATGTTAACTTGAAATAGCTGTACCTGTTCGTCAGCCTGGCTTAGTTCGAGGTACAGGCATTTTGCCTTCGGTGGGACCGCCGGTAGACGTGCTACGTGCATGCCGGTTGTCAGCGGTGTTGTTAGCAGTGACTGTGTGGCCTGCGCATCGTAATGCCAGTGTATGGTGGTCTGCGATTTCAGGCAGACACCAGGGCGGATACCAACGGGGATAGTGTGTAGTGGTGTCTGTGGTGTACAGTACCAGACGTGGGCGTGTGGGCGGTGACCGTGATAGCGTGTCCACAGTGGTTGTGGGCGATCCACGGGCCGACCTTCAATAATGGAACAGGCCAGCTTGATGAATTCGGCATGTGCCCAGGCCAGCGGCATGGCGGAACCGGTAGGGCGGCCGGGATAGAGGTTATGTGCAGGGATTGCTGCGCTATCCCAGACTTGCTCAGGCAACATACCGCCAACCCCGCTGAAAGCTGCCATCGCCTTCAGTTGCAACAACGCATCACCACCAGCGACTAACTCGTAATGGCCACGCTCACCACAGAACAGGGGCCATAATCGACCACGCCCCGTCCCGTCAAAAGCCCGACCATTAGCATGTTCACCGTAGCCATCACCGCTATAACGATGCCAGCATGAACCCTGAGGCAGATCCACGCGCAGCAATTTGTCGGCAAGTTTGAGGGTGTCGCGCACTAGCGGATCGTCCGGTGCGCGCAGGCCGTAGCGCACCAGCTGTAAAAAATCGATACCGATCTGTTCAGTGATCGACAGGCCTGGGTCAATACGTCGATTCTTGATCGGCATAACTCGCGAGAGTGCCGCATCGTTACCCATCGCGGCTCTCGGCATACTGCGCAGGTAGTAACCGGCAACATCATGGCTGGCAGCAAATTCTGTTTCGCGTACGGCCGTCCAGTCTTCCAGCCGAACATTCCAGTAATCCGCCAGTTCCAGCGAAAAGGCCTCACTGGCGGTGTCCAGGAAACGGCTCCCTGATACCAGCGCTGCAATACACACTGCCAGGGTAAAGGTGTTAACGCCACTATTTTCTTCCCAGCGATCCTGGGGGCTGACCGGCCCATTACAGGCAATGAATCCGAGTGCGCGCTGCACCATATCCGTCACTATAATGCCATCGAGGGCACCACGATCTGCCAGAGTCCCGGCCAGTAATACTGGAAAAGCCACTTGATCAAGCTGAATGCCAGTCCAGTAGGGCTTGCCACCAAGCCACTGATTTTGGTTCCAGCAGCCATCATTACGCTGAGTTGCCATCAGGTAACGCAGGATTTCGCGAGCTTCGATTTCTGAACCCAATGCCAACAGTGCACCGGCACACTCCACTAGATCTCGCGGCCATACCAGATGATAACCGGGACGTTCTTCTGCCGTTTCACCCCAGGGCACACTAAGACTTGCAACCAGCGCACCACGGTAGTTCTGATCATGGTGTGTGCGTAATACCATGGCACTGATTTTAACCTGTTCGGTGATGGCTTTTGGTAATACCACAGCATTGGTGCCGGGGAGTGGCAGGCGGCAGTGGTTATGCCATTCGCGCCAGTGCATTATCTGCTGTTTCCAGATTAGTTCAAAGGGATGAAACAGTGCAGAAATAGCCAGTGTGGCAGCTGCTTTTGCACTGTTTGCTAATCCGAGCGCTAACACTGCATGTGTTGGCAGTGCGCCGGTGAGTGCCACATTGCCTGGCCCGGCCTGAGGGTAGACCCAGTGCATCCGGTTGTTTTGGTGAAAGTCCTGCCAACCGTCAGAGCTACCGGAATAACCGGCACTGCAAGTGCCGAAAGCATCTTTCTGGCTGGCGTCTGCTGCTGCCAGAGCTAGTCCAAACGGTCCTTGTTGGGCAAATAATATCCGGCGATTATGATGCATGCGAACTTTAGCCGAATTATTGCGACCAGTGCCACCAAGATGAGGCGCCAGCAGAACATAGGGTTGTAACCCCGCATCACCTTCCAGTGTTAGTTCAATTAGAATGACATCGCGGTTGGGTTCGGGCGCGATACGTTGCGTCAAGGTAAAGCGTGGGTGGTGGTGAATGACTGTTATCGCGGGGATGCCCGGCTCAGCGCATTCAATCTGACAGTCGGTAATCGTTTTTACCTCTACCCAGAAACCGGCATCGTCAGCGATAATAAAACCCAGATCACGGACCTGAGGAATATCGACACGCGGATAATAAATTTCGTTAAGAATACCCTGGCCAATGGTGAACCAGACTCGCGCCGGGCCCAGACTGGTGCCAACGATCTGCTTGGCAGCATTACACCAGTTGGAGCGCATCCCTGGTGCTCCTGGGGCATCATCCATTGTTGGCATCCTCTGGCTGGCTGGGGTTGAGCCAGGCGCGACCATCGCGGGCAATCAGGCGATCAGCGGCTTCAGGCCCCCAGCTCCCGGCATTATAGTTGGCAAAATCTGGTGCTGGGTTTGCTGCCCAGGCATCCAGTACTGGGGTCAATAGTTGCCAGGCGGCAGCAACTTGATCACTGCGCATAAACAGGGTGGCATCACCCAGCATCAAATCACGCAGCAGCGTTTCATAAGCACCCGGGCTGGCTTTACCAAAGGCATCAGCATAGTAAAAGCGCATATCCACTGGCTGCAGGCGTAATGGGCTGCCCGGTTCCTTGGCCATAAATTTAAGGATAATACCCTCCTGTGGCTGGATCTGAATCACTAGCCGCACGGGCTCGGAATTCAGTCCGGTGGCCGCAGGAAAGGCATTATGGGGCACATCGCGAAAGCGGATCGAAACTTCTGACACACTTTCTGTCATCCGCTTGCCAGTGCGTAGATAAAACGGAACGCCCTGCCAGCGCCAGTTATCGACTAACAGCTTGATCGCTGCGTACGTTTCGGTGTTAGATCTGGGATCGATATCCGGCTCATGGCGATAAGCGGGTACATGTTCGCCCTGTATCCAGCCGGAACCGTATTGGCCACGTACTGCAAAGGCATTAATGTTGTTAGCCGGTATGGGTCGGCAGGCATGTAGCACATCGAGTTTTTTGTTACGAATGTCATCGGCATCATAAATTACTGGTGCTTCCATAGCGACCAGGCACATGATTTGCAGCAGATGGTTTTGCACCATATCACGCAGGGCACCAGCATGTTCATAGTAACCGGCACGGTGACCGACACCAATATTTTCGGCTACGGTAATCGTGATGTGGTCGATGTAGCGCCGATTCCAGATGGGTTCAAAAATAGGATTAGCAAAACGCAGTGCAAGTATATTCTGCACTGTTTCCTTACCTAGAAAATGATCCATGCGGTAGATCTGGCGTTCCTCGAAGTGCGCCCGCAGGGTTTGGTCAATTTCCTGAAAAACAGCCAGACTATTACCCAGTGGTTTTTCTACCACAATACGTGTACCGCTTCGATCACGGTGCAGATCAACACCAGCCAGCCCGTTTGCGACTGCACTAAACAGTGATGGCGGAATGGCCAGATAAAAAATGCATACCTGGTTATGTTTGTCATCGCTGCTATTAAGCTGCTGTTTCAGTTGTTTATAGTGTTGCGGGTTTTTGAGATTAATGGCACAGGTATCGAAGCGTGCCGCAAACGCTGTCCAGGTGGCTGCATCTGGCACACCGTGGTGAGAAAAACGCTCGATGCCATCACGCAGGCGCTGGCGCAATGCATCGGTATCAATTTCTCGATCTACGCCGATAAGCTGGAATTTAGCGGGTAACTGCCCACTTAGATGCAGGCTGAATAATGCTGGCCCAACCAGTCGCCAGGCCAGGTCGCCCATTGCACCAAAAAGTACAAACTGGGTATTATCTGCCATTTGCAGATGGCTCTCACAGACCATGCATTAACCTCTTAATTTGTTTACAGATTACCCAGTGTTGCCAGTAAGGATTCATAGGGCTGGATAAATTTTTTGATGCCTTCGGCTTCCAGTGCTTCATCAATCTGTTTCATATCAATACCCAGATCAGCCAGTCCGTGCATGACCGCGGGTGCGGATTCAATTGCTGTTTCAATACGGACTTCAGGCTGGCCGTGGTCGCGATAAGCGTTTAATGTATCCAGTGGCAGTGTGTTAACCGTTTCTGGTGCGACCAGCGCTTCGACATATTTAATGTCACTAAAAGCGGCATCTTTACTGCTGGTGCTGGCCCACAACAACCGCTGCGGGCGAGCACCAGCCGCCCGCAATGTGTGCCAGCGTCCATCATCACAGGACTCACGAAAACGTTGGTAAGCAAATCCTGCGCTGGCAATGGCCGCCTGGCCACGTAATGATTGAGCGAGTTTCGCCGATGTGCCTCCAGCAGCAATTAACGTGTCCAGTTCTGCATCCACTCGAGTATCGATACGGCTAAGGAAAAAACTGGCGACAGAGGCCATCGTTGCTATTGGCAGGCCGGCGCGATGGCGAATTTCCAGCGCTTCCTGGTAACTATCCAGTACCGCCAAATAACGCCCTACGGAAAATAATAACGTGACATTCACATTGATGCCATCTGCGAGTAATTGGCGAATGGCGGGTAGACCCTCGATAGTACCGGGAACTTTGATCATGATATTGGGACGTTCAAGATGTTGCCACAGTCGGCGTGCTTCGATCACCGTTGCCTTGGTGTCACGCGCTAACAGGGGCGAGACCTCAATACTGACATAACCATCGAAGCCGCCACTGGATTCATATACGGGTCGAAACGTGTCCGCTGCCTGTGCAATGTCCGCGAGTATCAGTTGTTCATAAAGGCTTTCACGATCAGTGTCACTAGTGTGTAATTGAGCAATAGCTTCGGTATAATGACCACCGTGAGCAATGGCTTTCTCAAAGATAGCTGGGTTGGATGTCAGACCGGCAAGACGGTCGTGGTCAATCAATGTTGCCAGGGTCCCATCCTCCAGGATTTGTCGGTCAATATAATCGAGCCAGACACTCTGGCCAAGTTTGTTCAGTTGCGTGAGTGGACTGGCTTGCATAATAATTCTCTGAGTGTAATGCATTGGTGAAAGTAGGTTAATGCGTTATCGGACAGTGTTTTCGGACTATGGTTCTTAGATAATAGCGTAAAATTGAGTAAGGCTGTACTACAAACCTCAGTTCACGTTACTGAGCGTTAACGGGGAAGTAGCGAGTTCGTCTACTATAAATTATCTCCCTCCTTTTTTTGATGTTAAAGGCATCGATCCTGGTATAACCTCCAGTCCCTTATTCGTCCATGCCCATGCTGGGCGTATACAAGTGCATAACTTGACCAGTTTTATACGCCACGCCGTTTCACTTTACCCTGTATAAAGCCGTCAAGTTATGCAAAACATTATAAGCTTAAAAACACATAATCTTTGTAATATATCTCAGGCAAACCTACAATGTACTACATAGTAATTATATGCATAGGTATCGTCATGGGCGTAACAAGTGTCAGACTTCAACCAGAAATAGAAAGTCCATTAGAAAAATTGGCAAATAAGCTTGATAGAAGAAAAAATTACCTTATAAATCAAGCGATTAAAGAGTTTCTTTCCCGCGAGACACTGGATGAGAAAAAATGGAATGAAACCTTAGAAGCATTAGAGTCAGTAAAATCGAACAAGGTTATCGGCGGATTTCAAGAGAGTTGTCGCCTAAAGTTAAAAGTTATGCTGCCAATGTCT
>CAYTUK010000023.1:0-17981 GCA_964441285.1 uncultured Thiotrichaceae bacterium
CAGTCAAACATGTTTACTTCATAGCTGAAACCAAGGGAACAATGAGTTCCTTGCAACTTAAAGAGATTGAAAACGTAAAAATAAAATGTGCTAAGAAGTTTTTCAAAAAAATCACCTCGGATCAGGTGAAGTACGATGTTGTAAATAGCTATGAGAAGCTTATGCAGATTGTACAAGCTTAGGAAAAATAGAAAAAATGAGTATTTTAATAAAAACTGTTCGAATATCTGGGTTTCATGGTTTAAAAAAATCGAAGTGGAGCTTGTGCCTGCTCGCTCCGATTTAAGCTGCTTCGCCCAGCGCCTCATGGCCGTGTAACCAACATCCATGGCATGACAGGCTTCTGTGATAGTATAGTTCTTATCAACGACCAGGCTTGCCGCATCATTTTTAAATTCCGTTGAGTAACTTGATCTTTTTTTAGTCATTCTTTACACCCTTTATTTCATGGGAAGTTTATCCCTTTCAGGTGTACAGATTTATTAAGCCACAACAATTCAGGATTTATTGAAATTTAGCTTATAACAGGCGTCTAGAAAAGAGTTTTGATCCCGATGCATGGGATTTTGGTCCTGATCTCAAATACCAGAGGTTAAGCAATTAATCTTATAGATGCCCTCGACCATCACACTAACCATTAAGTGCCAGGGAATCATTGTTGCTTGATTGCAAGTCTACTACCAAACTGCTTTCGGTAGGTTTCCATGGTCATATTTATTTGTTTTTTAAACAGGCGGCGAAAGCTACTTTCGTCCTTATAGCCAACTTCGTAAACAATCTTTGTCGATGGCCGTTGAGTAAGTTCAAGTAGATTGCAGGCACGATTGACACGTACGGTTTGCAGGTATTGCAGCGGTGAGCACTGTAAAGATCGGCAAAAACGGCGGGTCAGTTGCCGATTGCTGATACTTAAAAAGCTGGAAAGTGTATTGAAATTAATTTCTTTATGACTGTGTTTTTCTATATGTCGTTGCGCACGTAAAACGAGCTCATCGTCATGATTCGTGGTTTCAATATTGGTACGAAACGGTTGCGGTGAAGGTGCATTTAAATTCATCATCAATAGCTTTGCTGTATTGATTGCTGTTTGATGTCCGGCAAAGCGCTCGACCAGATGCATGACCAGATGTTCACAGGCCATGCTGCCACCAATGACACTGATAATATTGCCATAGTCAGCAATGGCATTGTGGGTGTCTATTTTAAGTCCTGGAAATAAACACCGGTATTGTTGTTCACTTTTCCAGTGCATCAATGCGGGTCGATTATCCATTAAACCGGCTTTAGCCAGTAAAAATGATCCGCTGCAAATACTGATTAATAAACCACCGCGATCATAATGTTGCTGAATGACGGGCAGAATCGGCTCGGCATTGCGAAGCGACTGCTCGGCTTTATCTGAACGGGTCGATGAGTGAAATACCGAAGGAAACAGCCAGGCATCAGGCTGGTTTTTACCTCTCAAGTAATCAGCAAGGCTGTAGTCAGGCTGAATACTCAGACCATTGGTTGGCACAATCGCTTTGCCATCGATGGATATCGTATCCCATTCAAACAAGGGGTTTTGACCCGACTTCACCAGTGTGTAGTTGGTCGCAATCAATGAGTCGAGAATGCTATGGACGCCGCTGCCGATACAACGGTTTGTGAGTAATACTGCAATTCGCATAATTATGTCCAATCTCACCAGTAGTATGTCAAATATGACACTACTCATGCGTTTTAGCAAGCGCCATACTGGTCTCATCGGCAAATGGAGATCGATATGACAGAAAAAGCATCATCAATAAACAAACCTGAATCATCTGTCATGCAAAATGTTGAAGCGCAGGCAGGAGAATAAAATGAACAGCTCAGCAAAACAAAGAAAAAATAACGACTGGTTAGCACAGAATATGTTTATCAGGTTAGAAACTAAACTGGCATCGACTGATTTCATGCTCAAATCCACAAGGAGATAATCACATGAAGCGCTTGCTTATTTTCGTATACGGACTAATTTCATATGCCGTTGGTCTTGGCGGACTGGTTTGGTTCATTTTGTTTGTTGGTGGATGGAACTTCCTCTCTTTCCATATTGATTCAGAAACGCCTGGTCCACTCAGTTCAGCCTTACTGATCAATCTAGGTCTAATTAGTCTATTCGGGCTGCAACATTCTGTTATGGCTCGACCCTCTTTCAAAAGCCAGTGGACGAAGGTAATCCCTGCCGCAGCAGAACGGAGCACCTATGTTCTCCTGTCAGGAATAATACTGATTATGTTTTGCCTGTATTGGCAGCCACTGGATGGCACGCTATGGCAAATCGATAATTCCAGTGGAAAAATGGTATTAATTGCAGGCTATATTGCTGGCTGGTGTCTTGCGATATTGGCCACGTTTTTAATTAATCACTTTGAGTTATTTGGGTTGCAGCAAATATACTGCAACCTGGTTAATAAGCCTGAACCTGCGCCACATTTCACTGAACGATTATTTTATAGAGTTGTACGCCACCCATTGCAGCTAGGCGTACTGATTGGGATTTGGGCAACGCCAACCATGTCCATGACCCATTTAATGTTATCCGTTGCCATGTCAGTGTATATATTTATTGGCCTCCACTATGAAGAAAGAGATCTGGTCGCCATACTAGGAAAAAATTATACTGATTATCAAGGCCGTGTTCGCATGATTATCCCAATTCCAAAATAGCAAAATAGCAAAATGTTTTGCTAAAGGTTGAATGGCATACAAGGCGTTTAAGCGTGCAATTGCAGGCCAGCGTTTCTACAGCATGTCGGCACAAATCCGCCGCGAGCACAAAGAGTATTACGATACGTTGGAATGGACACAGAAAGGCGAACTCGATGTGACGCGGTGGCGGCAGGACTGGTTTTTGAAGTGCTTGCTCCGCGCAATCGAAGGGGCACAGCGTACATTAAGTGCCGTCCTTGACAAGGCACGCTTTTGGGAGCGTTTTGCTAAAGAACCCTTGAATTAACGGCAGATCAAGATTCTGAACCGGTTGCTGGATGGGTTTGAAGGCAAGCTAATGACATCGAAATTGGCGAAGATCGCAAAGTGTTCACAAGACACGGCCTACTGCGATATCCTCGACCTGATTGACAGGGATGTATTACAAAAAGATTCAGGCGGCGGGCGCAGCACAAGCTTTATTATATAGAGAATAGAGTAACTACGGCGTGAAGCAAACTCAAGAGGCCAGGGGGTTAAACAGATGCACCAGTCGAGACAGCGTTGCAGGAATTCCCAAAATTGTCGAATTCCTCACATCTTTTCTGAGCAGAAGTGGAGGCAGTGTGAACTTAAATTCAGTCAACCAACCCAGTTCTCTAAATTTAGCCCATCCACGCGTTTAAATTCGCCGGTATTATTCGTCAATAAAACCATATCCCGCGCCAATGCAATTGCGGCGATTTGCAGGTCATAAGCCCCTATGGGCGTGCCTTTCTTTTGCAATTGATAACGTATACTCTCGGCTTTTCTGGCTGCATCCATTGTAAAATCAACAATTTTCAACGGTGCGATAAAATCCTGGATGTAGGCTTCATTGCGCTTGTGAGACTGACTCTTCTCAAGACCGTAATAGAGCTCAAAGAGAGTAATCGTTGAAATATGCAGTTGTTGTAGCTGAATTTCCCGAAATCGCCGATAAACCTCAGGTGGCCGCTTGTTGATGATGTAGATGCATATATTTGTGTCCAACAAATAACATGTCATTGATCACTCCAATCGCGATCCTGCATATCAGGTTGCTGCCTGCCCTCCAGCATAAAATTATCCGGGAATTGCTCAATCGCCGCAAACCACCGTTCCCATGAATTTTCAATGGGCTCAAGAATAACCCTGTTTCCATCACGCGAGATGTTGACAGCTGTTCCCGGCATACGGAATTCCTTAGGTAAACGAACGGCCTGTGATCGACCATTGAGAAACAGCTTGGCAGTTGGCATAGACTTTCCTCTTTGGGAGCTTAATATATCAACAGTATATACCATTTGCCCTTCATGTAAAGGCTGTCTGTGCACTGTGCAATTCTGGGGACACAATTCCAATTCCAATTCTAGGGACAGTATACTTATTAATCATTTTTAACATCCTGGCCATTCATCTCCCGTTGTAGCAATTTTTTAGTAAAGAATATATTGACGTTTTGTAAAACCGAAATCAACAGTGGTTATGAAGTAGGTATACTGTCCTCAGAATTCCTGAAGGGCTTTACCGGCGACCAAATCAACCTGGTCATGGTAGCGGCTGCGTTCAACTTTAAAAAGTGGGTGAGGGAGGTTGTTTTTTGGCTTAAAAAACTAAAACAAATGAAAGTTGCGCTGGAAATATTTTTTCTTCGATGTAATATAGTAGTTGCTTGAAGGCTTGGGATGAGTCTTTCAGGATCGACTAATTACCCGCAGGATATACGCAAAGTCATCTACACAACGAACGCGATAGAATCACTGAACAGGTTTAGGATTGAATTTGAAGAACATTTAACTGATTAAATTTAACCAGGGCAGCTACACAGAATAATTCACACTCTCTGGAAGCTGTTATTCAGCTTATGTTAAGCATTGCATGAGTACAGAGGGGTAGACTGCATTTTCAGCTATGACAAAGTATGACAAAGTATGACAAAGAATGCAGTCTACTTGATTAAGGCTTACTTAACTACGATTTTGCCTTTCATTCCCGCCTCAAGATGGCCCGGCCTCAGGCAAGCAAAATTAAATGTGCCTACTTTATCAAATTGCCAGATAATTTCGCCCTTTTTACCCGGAGCTAGCGAAATCATGTTTGGGTCAACGTGGTGCATCGTCGGATTCGCGCGCATCATTGCTTCATGCTCTTTCAGCTCGACCATCGTGCCAATCACCATTTCGTGTTGGATTTTGCCCGCATTGTGCACTGCAAAGCGTATGGTTTCCCCCTTTTTAATCTTGATGTAATCCGGTGTGAATCGCATGGTGTCATGCATCGTTACATGGATAGTGCGATCAATTTTTTTTGAATCGCCGGGCTTGCCAACATCAGCTGCATCATTCCCGTGAACCATCGCATTCATGCCGTGGGGGGCGTGCTTATGACCTTCCATTGCATGCCCGCCACTTGCAAATGCAAATGCGGGTAATGTGCTCATCAATAGAATCGAAATTATTTTTTTCATGCTATTCGCCTTTTTTTGGTTATGGTATATCAAGCTGATCGGGTTCATCAATCCTGTGCTTTCACAGTAGTTGAAACCGGTGTTTTTCAAGACAGTTGTTTCCTCAAATAACTCGCCTTGTGACAGTAATGTTCTGTTTCGGTTCCCTCATCAATTGACGCGTAGGGTAACCAGGCCATAAGTTCGGTGTACACGACGAACAAATTTGTCCATAATAGTCGGCATTTCCCTTTTATCTTTGCCGCTGTATCTTGTGCGCATGAACAAGAAGATAACACGATAAGCGATATATTCAACAGCTTAAAAAGTGAATAACCAAGCGATAAAGGGCAAAACCCTCAGAAAAACTGGCCGTATCTCTCGATGTGCTACATAAGGCATTTTGCGAAACAATGGTTAAGGCAGGCTCGCTATTTGAGGGGTTAGAGTTGAAGATAATTGAAATGTCGGGAATTTAGCAAATGAAAACTGGCCGAAATGATCCTTGCCCTTGTGGCAGCGGCAAAAAATATAAACATTGTTGCTTATCAGTCGCGCGCGCAGCAAATGATGAATTAAGTGATTTGTTGTCGGGTCAAGAATTTGACTCAATAGAAGAGGTGCAGGCAGCAGCTGATACCTTTATGGCAAAACAAAATCAGAAAGTACAAGATGATTTCCTTGGGTTGTCTTCAAATCAAGTTTATCGAATGCTGTATTTTGCTTTTGACACCCCTGAACTTTTTCAGTTTTCTGACCCATTGCCCATCGAGCCGGATGCTCCTGTTTTGATGTTAATGGAGGGTATTATTTCAGCTATTGATGAGAAAGGTTTGCAAGCAACAAAAGTTAAAGGCTCTCTACCTCAAAAACTCTGTAGAGAAATATGGAGCGATTACAGTCAATTATATGCGGATGATATTTTCTCTTCCTTTCACAAGGTGAATAAAGAAGATGATTTTTTTGAATTGCATGTGGCGCGTATTGTACTTGAGTTGGCAGGCTTCCTTCGTAAAGCCAAAGGACGTTTCTATTTGACTAAAAAATATCAAAAAATTGCAAGCAAGTCAGGTTTAAAAGGACTTTACCCCATTATTTTTAAAACCTATTGTCGTGAGTTTAATTGGGGCTACTGGGATCACTACAGTGATGTTCCATTTATACAACAGTCGTTTTTATTTACCCTGTATCTGTTAAAGCAGCATGGCGAAGAAATGACGTTTACTTCTGTCTATGAAGCTGATTTTCTACGCGCCTTCCCTATGGTGGTTGATGAAATGGATGAGTCATCTTATTCCACTCCAGAAGAAGATTTGCGGCGTTGTTATTTTTTTAGGGCGTATAAGCGCTTTTTAGTATTCCTGGGATTAGCGGAACAAGAAGTCATTAAGAGTGATAAATACGATGACAATAAATGCAAAATTAAAAAAAACCCGCTTTTTGATGCGGTTATACATTTTAATTTTTTAGATCCAAAAATCAGTAAGACAATTCATTCAGGCGTTCACAGCAATCATTTGCACTGAGCGGTTTAAATGGCGCAATAAGTTTGAAACTAGCTGCATCTGCACGGCCTGGTATTACAGCTTCGTGAGGCGGCATACTGCAAACGGTGATCAGTCCAATTAACTATGAAAATTCTCGAAAGAAAGCGTCTGGCGAGGGTTGAACCGTACACTTCTCGAACTCGGTTGCGGGCAAATCCAGCTGACACCGTTGTGTCTGCCGGATGTTTTGCTTTGCCGACTATTTTCTAACTGGCTGAATATAATGTGTTTTCTTGTAGTGAACGATGTTCTTTGCTTTTGCGTGGGCATTTTAGCTGATGTTCTATTGTGGAATGAGGGTGACTGCTGGTATAATAACGCCATTGAAGCGTGGATGCCCTCATATAAAAGTAACGCGCTTTTTTGATAGCGGTTTAGAAGTTATATGTAAGCAGTATATTTGAAGGTGAATACTGTTGCAGTGTCGGCTCGCTACTAAAATCTATTTTCCTGGTAGTGTAGTGATTGATGCGGTATTTTGCATTAACAATACGGCAGGAATTCTGGAAGAGGCTCCGTTTTACGGGGCCTTTTTGTTACCGAAGAAAATTTTTTGACTGTTTTTATGCAGCGTAAGGTTGGCTGAAGAAAGATATGGCGCAGGATTTATCGCAATTATGGGGGCTGTTTGAGCCTGTAGTAACAGGCATGGGATATGAATTGATTGAGATTGAGCATTTCCCTAATTCGAAGCATGGTGTCTTACGTTTGTATATAGATAAAGCATCGGGTATTAATATTGATGATTGTTCAGCAGTCAGTCGTCAGATAAGCGCGCTGATTGATGTCGAAGATCCAGTGAGGGGGCAGTTTAATCTGGAGGTGTCATCGCCCGGGTTAGACAGACCATTAAAACGACTGCAAGATTATCAGCAATTTATTGGCGAGGTGGTCAAGATAAAAACCTCTCTGCCGCAGGCTGGGCAACGCAATTTTAAGGGCCGTCTGGTAAGTGTGGATGAGCAAACAGTCGTAATTGAAACGGATGTTGAAGAAATTTCACTGCCGATAACAGCCATTGATAAAGCCAGACTGGTACCGCAATTCTAAGACAGGTCAAATTTAAAACGGTTGAACAAAAACGTTAATTTATTTTAAAAAATATAGTTATGATGAATAAAAGAAATCTTGAGTGTGGAACGCTATGAACAAGGAAATCCTCTATGTTGTTGATGCTGTCTCAAATGAGAAAAATGTTGATAAGGAAGTTATATTCGGTGCTATAGAAGCTGCACTGGCAACTGCGACCCGCAAAAAGCATGGTCAAGACATTGAAGTACGTGTTGATATTGATCGTGAGACTGGCGAATACGATACTTACCGTCGCTGGTTGGTACTTGACAACGAAACGGTAATGGAAAATCCCCTGGGCGAAATTACCCTGGAAGCAGTGCAGCTCGACGACCCTGAAATACAGTCGGGGGAATACATCGAAGAACAGATTGAATCAGTTGAATTTGGCCGTATTGCCGCTCAGACAGCCAAGCAGGTCATTGTGCAAAAGGTTCGTGAAGCGGAACGTGAACGTATTGTAGAGGCCTATCAGGGGCGCGAAGGCGAGTTGATGATGGGGACGGTAAAACGGGTTGAGCGGGGTAATGTTTATCTCGATCTGGGTAGTGGTGTGGAAGGTTTTATACCGCGTGAAGACATGATCCCGCGTGAGGCGGTGCGCCCTGGTGATCGTTTGCGTGGCTATCTTAAAGAAGTGCGTTCTGAAACCCGAGGGCCGCAACTATTTATTAGTCGGACTGCATCAGAATTTCTGGTTGAACTGTTTAAGCTTGAAGTGCCTGAAGTGGATCAAGGGTTAATCAAAATTCTGGGCGGTGCGCGTGATCCTGGTTCACGCGCAAAAATATCTGTGTGCACACTGGATAGCCGCATTGATCCCGTTGGTGCCTGTGTAGGTATGCGCGGCTCGCGTGTGCAGTCGGTGTCGAATGAAATTGGTGGCGAGCGCGTTGATATTATTTTATGGAATGAAGATGCCGCGCAGTTTGTAATCAATGCAATGTCGCCAGCCGAAGTATTGTCACTGGTTGTTGATGAAGATGCACACAGTATGAATATTGCGGTATATGAAGAGAATCTCGCCATGGCAATTGGCCGTGGCGGTCAGAACATTCGTCTTGCCAGTGAATTAACAGGCTGGGAGCTAAATGTGATGACGGAGCAGGAAGCAGAGTCTAAAAATGCGGAAGAAAGCGCAAAGTTTCTACTGGTATTTACCGAACATCTTGATGTGGATGCAGAAGTGGCAGAAATTCTGGTGGCAGAAGGTTTTACTACTATTGAAGAAGTTGCCTATGTGCCGGAAGCCGAACTGCTGAGTATTGAAGAGTTTGATGGCGATATCGTTGCAGAATTACGTAGCCGCGCCAGTGATTATTTATTAACCCAGGCGATTATGACAGAGGAAGTGATTGAAAATAACCAGCCCGAAGCAGATCTGCTTGAAATGGAGGGTATGGACAAAAAGTTGGCCAATGCTCTTGCGGTAAAAGGTTTATGTAGCATGGAAGATCTGGCAGAACTTGCGGTTGATGAATTAATGGAAATGGATGGTATGGATGAGGAGCGTGCAGCGGCATTGATTATGACAGCGCGTGCTCCGTGGTTTGAGTCTGAAGAACAATAAAGGCGAGATTGATTGAATGGCTGAAGTAACAGTAAAACAACTTGCAAGTGTCGTCGGAACACCCGTCGAACATTTGCTTGAGCAGATAAAGAGTGCGGGTTTATCCATTGATAGCCCTGAAGCCCTGGTATCAGATGAAGATAAAATTCGCTTGCTGTCGCATTTACGTGGGCTGCACGGTAAATCCGATGCACAAGGTGACATCAAACCACGCAAGATAGTGCTTAAGCGTAAGTCTGTTAGTGAGTTAAAAATGAGCGCTGGTGGCGCTCAGGGTAAAACGGTTGCTATTGAGGTGCGGCGTAAACGCAGTATCTCGCGTCCGGTTGCCCCAGTTGTTGCCGTCGTTGACGAAGCGGAAGCCAAACCTGAACAGCCGGTTGAGCTAACTGAGCTGGAAAAATTACGTATAGACCAGGCAAAACGCGAAGCTGAACGCGAAGCTGAACGCGAGTTAAAACGTAAGCGTGCAGGGGAACGTGAGCAGGCTGAGCTAGATGAACAGACGCGTCTGGCACGACTTAAGGTAGAAGAAGCTACGGTTGCTGAAAATCAGGGTAAAAAGAAATCTAAAGTAAAAGAAAAATCTACGGCCAAGGCAAAAGTGGTTACACCGGATGTTGTGCAGGCCGAAGAAACACGTCGACAAAAAACGCCATCAAAAAAAGGCAAGGCAGAAACGTCAACGCGAAATACAAAAGAGCCAACATTGTATGGTCGTAAAGAGCTTCATGTGTCAGTGTCTGACCGTCGTAAGAAGAAAAAAGGTAAGCGCGTAAGATCATCAACGGTTGTTGCTGATACTAAACATGCGTTTGAAAGACCGGTTGCCCCAATTGTGCATGAAGTGGTGATTCCAGAAACGATTACTGTTGATGATCTAGCCAAACGCATGTCGATGAAAGCCGCTGAACTCATTATGCATTTAATGAAAATGGGAGTGATGGCAACGATTAATCAGGTCATTGATCAGGATACTGCCGTGCTGGTTGTTGAGGAGCTGGGACATAAAATTGTTACTGTCAACGAAGATGATTATGAACAAACCTTGTTGGCGCGCGATACTTCTGGTTATGAAGAAAAAGCCAGACCGCCCGTTGTAACCATTATGGGGCACGTCGACCACGGCAAAACATCATTGCTCGATTACATCCGTAAGTCAAAAGTTGCTTCGGGTGAGGCGGGTGGTATCACTCAGCATATTGGTGCCTACCGTGTTGAAACAGGTAAAGGCATGGTCACCTTTTTAGATACACCGGGGCATGCTGCATTTACCAGTATGCGGGCGCGTGGGGCAAATGCAACCGATATTGTGGTTATTGTGGTGGCAGCCGATGATGGTGTGATGCCACAAACGGTTGAAGCCGTGCAACATGCCAAAGCGGCTGACGTGCCTGTCCTTATTGCGATTAATAAGATGGATAAAGAAGGTGCCGACCCTGATCGGGTGAAAAATGAACTCGGTAATTATGGAATTATTCCTGAAGACTGGGGTGGCGAAAATATTTTTGTTAATATCTCTGCGCATACTGGTCAGGGCATTGATGAATTGCTTGATGCGATACTGTTGCAGGCTGACTTGCTAGAGCTTAAATCGGTCGTTGATGGTCCTGCTAAAGGTGTGGTGCTGGAGGCATCGCTAGACAAAGGCCGTGGTGTAACATCAACTGTACTGATTCAGGAAGGGACTTTAAGAAAAGGCGATATTATGCTGGCTGGCGAGGACTTTGGTCGCGTTAGAACCATGTTTGATGAGTCGGGCAGAGTGATTGAGTCGGCTGGGCCATCTATTCCGGTAGCGGTTATTGGGCTTTCCAATACGCCCAATGCCGGTGATGAAATGCTGGTACTGGAAGATGAGCGAACAGCCAGAGATGTGGCGGTAAAACGCAAGGAGAAAAAACGTAACATACGGCTTGCGGCGCAACAGGCAAATAAACTTGATTCAATGTTCGATCAGATGAAAGAAGGTGAAGTCAAGAAGCTTAATGTTCTGTTAAAAGCTGATGTGCAAGGTTCTTTACATGCGATTAGTGACTCATTGCTGAAGCTGGCAGCGGATAATGACCAGGTTGATGTACGCATTGTTGGTTCTGGTGTGGGGGGTATAAATGAAACAGATATTAGCCTTGCAGCCGCATCGAATGCGATTGTAATTGGCTTCAATGTACGTGCAGATGCTTCGGCCAGACGTGCTTCAGCAGAACGTGGCGTCGAACTGAATTATTACAGCATTATTTACGAATTAATTGATGAAGTGACAAAAGCGCTTACAGGTATGTTACGCGCCGAATATCGCGAACAGATTCTGGGTATGGCAACCGTGCAGGAAGTGTTCAAATCACCAGCTTTTGGTCAGGTAGCGGGTTCGCTGGTAACTGAAGGTGTGGTGAGGAAGGATGCGCCAATACGTGTGTTGCGTGATAACGTGGTTATTTTTGAAGGTGAGCTGGAATCGTTACGTCGGTTTAAAGACAATGTAAAGGAAGTCAACAGTGGTACTGAATGCGGTATTGCGGTAAAAAATTACGATGTGCAGGTGGGTGATCAGATTGAAGTCTTTGAGAAGATTGAACTTGAGCGTAAGCTGTAATCAGGCTTGCAACCGACGAGCATGCAATCAATGATAATCGTAGTAAGGTCTGAGTAAGACATGCCAAGAGAGTTTTCGCGTAACCAGCGCATGGCAGAGCAGCTTCGCCGTGAACTGGCAGAAATTGTACATAGTGAGATCAAAGATCCGCGTCTGGGTTTTTCGTCGTTTACCGAAGTCAGAGTAAATCGCGATCTGAGCCATGCGGTGGTGTATTGTTCAGTGCTTCAGCCTGAACAACAGGCCGAAACTCTGGACACGCTTAATCGTGCCAGTGGTTTTATGCGTAAATTAATTGCTGGACGGATTCATGCCCGCATTGTACCGACGATTAAATTTGTGCTTGATGATAGCGTAATACGTGGCGCTGCAATGGATGAACTGATTGGTCAGGCGATTGGTAATGACAAGAAACAGGCGCAGGAGTATGACACGTTATCTGATCATGCAGCTGCGGATGTAAAACCAGGCAGCGCGGCAGCGGATAATATAAAGCGAGATAATTCGTGATTTTGAGATATTTTTGTGGGTAAAAGAAAAAATAAAGGCCGCGCTGTTAACGGCGTATTGCTTTTCGATAAACCATCGGGCGGCAGTTCTAATCAAATGCTGCAAAAAGTAAAGCGTCTGTTTGGTGCTGCCAAAGCAGGCCACACGGGCAGCCTCGACCCATTAGCAACAGGTATGTTACCCATCTGCATGGGAGAGGCGACCAAAATCTCGGCCTTTTTACTTGATGCCGATAAACACTATCATTTGCATTGTCAGCTGGGAGTTAGTACCACAACAGGCGATGCTGAAGGTGATGTTCTATCAACGCAGGATGCCAGTCATGTCCAGAGTGCCGATATTGAAGCGCTGTTAGCTGAATTTACGGGCGAGATCGAGCAGATTCCACCGATGTATTCAGCGCTAAAGCACAATGGTGAGCGTTTATATAAACTGGCCAGGCAGGGGATTGAAGTTGAACGTAAACCTCGGCGCGTAACTATTTATGAAATTCAACTTCTCAGCTTGCAGAGTAGTGTGCTGGAGCTGAAAGTGACCTGTTCTAAAGGGACCTATGTGAGAACATTGGTGGAAGACATCGCCGCTCGGTTTGATCTGGGTGCGCATATTGTGTCGCTTAGACGGTTACGTGTCGGCCCCTACTCAGGTGAAATGATTACTCTGTCACAACTGGAAACATTGGCAGAGCAAGGCACGGCTGCGCTGGATAACTGTCTGCTATCTATTGATAGTGGCGTTGCCGACTGGCCCGATGTGCAGCTGGGCGCAGATGCTGCTTTTTATGTGCGGCAGGGACAGGCAGTGCTGGTACCACATGCGCCAACCAAAGGCTGGGTAAGAATTTATAACCACAGTAAGTTTTTGGGTATTGGTGAAATTCAGGATGATGGTCTGGTTGCGCCTCGCCGTATGATTCAGGATTGTGCCTGAATAGACGGGCTTGCATAAAGCGGGTAATTAGTCCCAATTTTGGCTGAAAGCATAGCGGGTCGGGTATTTAGCTCTGCTTTCCTGGATAGAAATACAAATCAGCGCTTTTTTGTCGCATTGATAAGTGATAAAATCGCGAACCTTTTTTATTATTTTCGAAGATAGAAGTTTTTGGAGTTTACATGGCATTATCGACCGCAGAAAAAGTCGACGTGATTGGAAAATACAATCGTAAAGATGGTGACACAGGGTCCCCTGAAGTACAGGTTGCACTTTTAACCACTCGTATCGTACAACTGACTGAGCATTTTAAAGAGCATAAACATGACCACCACTCACGTCGTGGACTGTTACGCATGGTTAACCAGCGTCGTAAATTGCTCGATTATCTTAAAGGTAAAAACATTGCGAGTTACAAAACCTTAATTAGTAGCCTTGGTTTACGTCGTTAAAGTTTATATCGTTAAATAAGTCATCAGGCTATTTATCTGTTATTTGATTTCGTGTTCTATATTGTGAAGCAGAGTGCAGAATTGAATGGTATTATTAAATTGTTGGTGAGCAAGGTTTAGACGCGCGTATAAATTAGTTAGAAGTATTGATTAGAAACATAGAAAAGCTGGTTGTAATGTAACTCTTTTAATTCGATGTACACTAATTAATTTTTCGCATGACAGTAACCCTGAATAAACGTATTCGGGACTTAATATCTGAGACATAAAACAGTGATACCTACAGCAATTAAGAAGACATTTCAGTACGGCGATTTAACTGTTACGATGGAAACTGGCGAAATAGCACGTCAGGCCACTGGTGCAGTAAAAATCAGTATGGGCGATACCGTTGTATTTGTTAGCGTCGTCGCCATTAAAGAAGCCAATGCGCGAGGCGACTTCTTTCCGATGACAGTAAATTATCAGGAAAGAACCTATGCGGCAGGTAAAATTCCAGGCGGGTTTTTTCGTCGCGAAGGACGGCCAAGTGAAGCCGAAACGCTAACCTGTCGTCTTATCGATCGTCCGATTCGCCCACTTTTCCCCAAAGGTTTTTATCACGACTTGCAAATCGTTGCTACGGTAGTGTCCATCAGTGATGAGATTGATCCAGAAATACCCGCAATCATCGGTGCTTCCGCTGCATTGTCTATTGCAGGTGTGCCTTTTGCTGGCCCCCTGGGAGCCGCTCGAGTGGGTTACAGAGAAGGTGAATATATTCTTAACCCAGGTAAGGCTGTACTGGCAGACTCCGAACTTGATCTGGTTGTTGCTGGTACAGATAAAGCCGTCTTAATGGTGGAGTCAGAAGCGAAATCGCTGTCTGAAGACATTATGTTGGGCGCGGTTATGTTTGGTCATGAGCAGTTGCAGGTGGTTATTACTGCTATTTCAGAACTGGCTGCAGAGGTTGGTACGCCATCATGGAACTGGCAGGCAACAGAAGTGGATGAATCTCTGGATGCCAGGATGACAGAGATTGCTACTGGTTCCATCACTTCGGCTTATCAGATTGCCAATAAACTGGAACGCCAGGATACTGTTAAAACAGCACGTAATGCAGCTGTAGACGCATTGGCTGCGGCTGACAGTGAAGAAGGCTGGTCTGTTGATGATGTGAAAGCGGCATTTGGTGAACTCGAAAAGAAAATTGTACGTAGCCGCATTATTTCCGGTGAAAAGCGCATTGATGGTCGCAGTAATGATGATGTCAGACAGATCACGGTACGTACCGGCGTGTTACCAAGGACACATGGTTCTGCGTTATTTACCCGTGGTGAAACGCAGGCATTAGTCGTTACCACACTGGGGACTGCCCGCGATGCACAAATTATTGATGCACTTGAAGGTTCTTACCGTGAAAACTTCATGTTACATTACAACTTCCCGCCTTATTGTGTTGGTGAAACGGGCATGGTTGGCTCACCCAAACGCCGTGAAATAGGCCATGGTCGCCTGGCAAAACGTGGTGTATTAGGTGTCATGCCAACAGAAGATGAATTCCCCTATACCATCCGTGTGGTTTCAGAAATTACCGAATCCAATGGTTCCAGTTCAATGGCTTCTGTCTGTGGCACCAGTTTGTCACTGATGGATGCAGGTGTTCCCATTAAAGCACCTGTCGCCGGAATCGCAATGGGTTTAATAAAAGAAGGCGATAGTTTTGCTGTTTTATCCGACATTCTCGGTGATGAAGATCATCTGGGTGATATGGACTTTAAAGTCGCGGGTCCAGCAGATGGCATCTGTGCTCTACAGATGGATATCAAAATTGACGGCATTACCCGTGAAATTATGGAAAAAGCCCTGGCGCAGGCCAAACAGGGGCGGTTGTATATTCTGGGTGAGATGAATAAAGTCTTATCTGAAGTCAATTCTGAAATGTCGAAATATGCACCACGGTATCTGAATATTAAGATTAATCCAGACAAAATTCGTGATGTGATTGGTAAAGGCGGGGCGGTTATTCGTAGCCTGACTGAAGAAACTGGTGCCACCATCGACATTGATGATGACGGTAATATAAAAATTGCATCCAGTGATCTTGCCGCCGCAGAAGAAGCGAAACGCCGCATTGAACAGATTACCTCTGATGCGGAAGTTGGTGTTATATACGATGGTACGGTAAAGAAAATTATGGATTTTGGTGCTTTTGTTGAAATTTTGCCCGGCAAGGATGGACTGGTTCACATATCGCAAATTTGTGATGAAAGAGTTGAAAATGTCAGCGATAAACTCACTGAAGGTGATGTTGTTAAAGTTAAGGTGCTTGAAATTGATCGTCAGGGTCGTATCCGACTAAGTATGAAGGAAGTTGATGCGGTTGAAGCGAGCTGATACTATTTATATAAAAATCGTAATATAAAAATGTGATATGAGAAAAGGGGCTTTGGCCCCTTTTTTTTGCGCCACAATAAAAAGCCTGAGAATACTTGATATCACTGATGGTTAGTGGGGAAAGTAGTGTGTGGTATACCGATTAACCCTGGTCTATACACGTACTACAGCTTTTATTCATTGAGCTTAGTGGTGTCAAAAAACAGTAATTTGTATTGATGTTGAAAAAATGAACTACAATTATTATCAATAAAATTAGGCAATTAAAGTTGTAGCATAATAATTAACTGGTTGGGGAAGCTTATGGAGATAACAACAAAAAATCGTGCAGTCATACCGATAACCTTACTAATATTAGGGTTAGGCGGCTGTGCCAGCACACCAAAACCCTGGGCTGAAGCGAATAATTCGCCCTGGCCATCGAAGCATGAAGCAGGGGCAACGCATGTGTCAGCGGACAAGACAGAATCTACAGTTACCCTTAAAGATGCTGCTTTGCTCGCGGATCCCGAGCCTGTGATTATGGCCCCGCCTGAAGCCATACCTGCACCGGATGTTATTATAGCGGCAGATAAGAAAAAAATGACATCGGCGCAAAAAATACTGGCTTTGCCCATCACTGATTATGTGGTACAGGTTTATGCCAGTAAAACAATGGCCAGCATGGAAAGATTTAAAACAGAGAAAGAACTGACGGATTTGATGACAGTACGTACTGATCGAAAAGGTAATGCGGTTTATATTCTGATTGATATCCATCCTGATTTTGCCAGTGCAAGCCAGGCTGCGACTTATCTGGAGAAAAGAACTGGCTCGAAGCCCTGGATAAGATCAGTCGCTGGGTTACAAAAAGTAGTGGTAGTCAAATAGTTGAACTTTCCTGGTTTTTTATCCAGAGAGGCATTGATGGATGTATAGTTAGGCTTAATAAGGATTAGGCTGTAGCGCTTTTTTGCGTAAAACATCACTCCGTACAAGTTTGATGTTGAATTTCTGCGGTGCCGATAAAGTTTTATCGTTAAGCTACGGAAGCATGGTGTCATTATGGTGTTCTGTGACGGTAGAGCATAATTAGCTTTTATTGATAGTAATTGATGCATTTCGGTTATACTATTTTTATTTATTGGTAAATTAAGAGGGCTGGAATGACTAAGCTGACTAGAACGGTGAATGACCATATTGAATCAACATCCGATGATGTGGAGATCAGGCGACTTTTTCAGGAGCTTGAGCATGAAATAAAGGGTATTAACCGAGTAGAAATCTCAGAAATTACGGGTGGTGTTTCGAAAGAGTCTTTTATTCATGTTGCAACAACCGTTGCAAGGTTACGGGCTAAATACCTCGCCAAAGTTATCAAATTACAAAGCACAGATAATATAAGCGGTAATGATATTTCTGCCTTACGTGGTTTGCGCACAATGTATGAAGAAGCAAGAGAAGGTTTTTTTGCTATGCAGCATGCTCTGGATCGTGGCTATTTTATCTTATTGGATGAGAAATAATGCTAAAATAAATGCCTCGTCAGAAAAATTTGTGGGCGGGTTTCCGGTACAGGTAACGCCCCCAACGTATGATACAAGGCTATTTCAGCCGCATGATAGGTGCTAAAACCATGCGCTTTTCTGGTAGTCAGTTTTGACTTTGGTGTTAAAGCCTTTAACTATACCACTGGAAAATGTACTGGTCAAGTCCAACCGGACACTTTTTTTAGAGAATTTTCATCGTTAATCGGTGGCCGTCTCAAGTTATACGCCATTATTATCGCTTTACAGATCAAGTCTGT
>CAYTUK010000024.1:0-4008 GCA_964441285.1 uncultured Thiotrichaceae bacterium
GTCAGAACCAATGCCCTGATGAAGAAAGGATTAAGACGCAGGTAAAAACCCGATCATGGTCTCGTCAACTTGTCAGAACCAATGCTAGATGTGTATGTTGTCGGTTTCATATCGCACTTCCCAGAATCGGAGCAGGATGCTCAATCTTTTTTATCGTATGACTTTCTCTAGTTCCTCTCATTTCTGTATGTTTTTACCCACTAAATTGTCCTGAAGAGCCAAAGATAAAAATATTGACACCTGTTACGTTATAGGTTACAGTCTATAAATGATACAGAGCTTTAAGCATAAAGGACTAGAATTATTCTTTAAAACTGGTCGCAAATCAGGCATTCAAGCCAAACATGTAAAACGACTTCAATTAATTCTAGGTCGCCTTAATGCAGCTACGTCACCTGATGATATGAATTTACCAGGCTTGTTCCTGCATCCACTCACAGGTAATCGAGCTAAAATTTGGTCTGTACGTGTAAGCGGCAATTGGCGTGTCACATTCCGTTTTAATGGTGCACATGCTGAGGTCGTAGATTATGAAGACTATCACTGAGGCTATATTATGTTAATGCACAATCCCCCACACCCCGGCGAGGTATTAAAAGAACTTTGTCTTGAGCCTTTAGGCTTAACTGTTACTGAGGCAGCAAAAGGCCTTGGTGTCAGTCGTAAAACTTTATCAACTATTCTTAATGGTAAGTCTGGAATAAGCCCTGAAATGGCTGTGCGTTTATCCATAGCTTTTAACACTTCATCTGAAAGCTGGTTAAATCAACAATCGCAGTACGATCTCTGGCAGGCAGAACAGCACCGCAAAGAGTTACGAGTTACCCAATTGTCAGCGGCATGAAGAAGGGATTAAGACTGTTTAAATATTTCACCAACTATCCCTGTTAGTCAGAACCAATGCAGAATCAAAATCAGGCAGGCTGAAAAATTATGCAATAAGCCCTGTTTCTTTACCCGAATAAATATTCAACAATATTGTCAAGCCGTACAGTCTTTTATACCTGTGTTTAACTTACGTCCGTTATTTCAAAAAGCAGAGGTTAGATATGCAGGTTACAAACACGGACAAACTATATTTATTAAACACACCTGTTCTTACCGCCTATGGGTTATGGGAATTCACCGGACCGTTGTCGGTGGATGAGGCAAGGTCATTACTGAGTAGTGGTTTTATTTCTGCCATTGGACATATGCACACGGCGCATTTTGTCAGCACTTTGCTGGGGATTGAATGTGAAACGTGGCGTACACGGGTTACGATGCAGCCTGGAGATTCGGCGGTGGTTTTTCGTTTGTTGGCACGGCTGGATGAAGGCGTTGTATTGTCGGCACATGAGCTGGCTAAGTTGCCATTTGAGTTTGCATTGTTACGTTATCTTCAGGCGATTGAATGAATGCTGTTTACACCACGATTAACCAGCTAGATTGAGCGTGAAATGTACACCCTGAGAAAATTAATGAATCTTCAATCGTAGCCTTTTCCAGTGCAAAAACACGTATAAAAATTCTATTGCAGGAAAGGCAGAAAAAAACCAGCCAGGAGGCATGGCTGAAGCAACTGGCGTAAAGTGAACACACAAACAGTAGAATTAATGCCTTATAAAATGGTGCCCCGAGAGGGAGTCGAACCCCCGGCCTGCCCCTTAGGAGGGGGCCGCTCTATCCGGCTGAGCTATCGGGGCAAGAAGCGCGGATTTTAGCATATTCATTCTGGGCGGACTATTATTTTATTGTTGAAGTTGTGATTTACCGGTTCGAACGTGGTTGTTTGCGTCGATCCTGTTTATTAAACAGGTTGCTGAGTTTACGTCCGATAAAGGATTCGGGGTCATTTTTAAACGTCATTACATAATCAAGATTAGATAATGTGGTGATGGTTGAGGTGAGGGTGGTTTTAACTTTACGACTACCACAAAATAGAATTTGATCGTTTGCCTGTAGTCTTATATTAGCCTCTGGCAGAAGGATGTTTTTATTATTTCGATGCAGTAGTAACGCGATGCAGCAAATTTTTTGTGAGCGATTTTTTGGATCCTGCATAATGTTACCGAGAGTAATATATCGGCCATATTCCAGTGCGCGTGCTACTGCCGGTGCGGACTCTGTATTAATTGTAACAGTCCAGTTATGCGGGGTTTTTCTGCCCACTACAGCACTTAAGCGACTGATGGTTATATTTGCCCATTCTTCGGTTTCATTTTTAGCCTGCTGGAGAAATTCCAGTAATAATGGCGCAATCAGCAGGGCGCGAATTTTTCGACCAATAATTTCCCGTGGACGCATTACCAGATGAGCAATGGTGTCAGCATTGCCAGTCTGTCTGGCATAGTTATGGTTAATTGCGCTATAGAGTGCGTCACTGCTTAACTGGTTCTGTCTGGCAACGATAAAAATATCGCGATTAATACCGCGGGCAGTCATAATGGCTGACAGATTATTTGAATCATTATCACTGCCGGCGATTAAGCCTGATGCGGTTTCAATACCCGCCTCTATTAAGGTTTTAGCATCGATACCGGTACCCTGAATAAACTGGTCTTTCTGACCGCGATGATGGCAGGCGAGGAAGTCGTCGCGGGTTTTTTCTAACGGGTCGATAATGGTTGTAGTGATATGTGCGTTTCTTAATTGTTTGTAGAGCTGTTTCCCCAAACGACCATAACCAAGTAGCAGCCAGTGCCGCTGGTCAAAGCGTACTGGCGCTTTCAGCGTGCTACGCGGGGCACCAGTGAGCCATTCATAGATTAGGTGCAACGCAGGCGAATGCAGTGCCATGGAAAAAATATCGGCAAAGGTTTCAAATGGGTTAACAATATAATCAGTATTAAACGATAACATGTTATCTTCATACTCTTTTATTTCTGAGCGACAGATAACCGGTACACTGGGGTGAAGTAATTTACTGGTGATGGCAATTTTAAGATTAATCTTATCACTCGCAGTAACAGCAATAACCCCCTGACAGTTGGCTCGTCTGATACCAGCGCTCTCCAGTACTTCGGGTTGTGAGGCGTTACCAGTAAGACCGGGGATATATTCTTTCATATCAGTAATGCCCAGTTCATTGATATTGTCTATATTTTGATCAACCACAACAGCGCGATAATGTTCATCTGTTAAGGCAGCAAGTACAGCTTTGCCGGTTTCACTTAGACCACAGACAAGATAAAATGGCTGGTGAATACTTCTGACTTCGCGCCTGAAACGTGCTTCACTAACCACCTGCTGGAAGGTTTTATCCTGAAACAGGGTGATAACTTTACTCAGTGCATAGAACCAGGCAATGACCGTCATATAGATAGTCAGCAGTACCCACAGGCGTTGTGCATCGGTTAATGGATAGGGGATTTCACCAAAGCCGATGGTGGTCGCTGTGTAACTGACAAAATAGAAAGCATGGAAAAAACTCATGTGCCAGACATGACCTTTATCGTCCAGTCCGGGAATTAGCACCATGCCTAAGATAGCGATACTGTAGACACCAATTAGAACCAGAAAGGGTGTACGCATTCGCCTGAGTGTGATTGATGTTACTTTATTCATCAGGGGTATTAAAATAGTGAGAGGCGGAGGTTGTTATCTCAGTAGTATGATTAATGCTGGAATGTACTGGTTTCAATAATTAAAAGAATAACCGAAATAATATTGGCCAGCATGGCACCGCCACTGAGTGCAACAATGGTTGACATATTGCCGGGGACGAAACCGCCAACCTGTATGTGTGCCGCATAGGTCCACACCAGTGAGGCGGATAGAAGCTGGACATCGGCGACCAGGCTGGTAGCCAGTAACATGGCACCCAGCTGGGATTTATCACCAAACTTCAATACGGTTGCAATCAGGTTGACCACCACCACTGCAAATAATTCATAGACATTATGGTGGATTGCATCATCAACCTGGCCATAAAAAAAGCCGAAGTTCAGCGTGAGTGCCAGGATCATAAAAAAACTGAACGCCACTTTTTCTTTGTTCATAATGAAGTTCCCTGTATTTTAAATTATC